>NZ_QMFA01000059.1 GCF_003285005.1 Paenibacillus sp. YN15
CGCCAGTACCCTAGGGTACTGGAAATCGGTTCAAGACAACCTTCAAGAAATACTATACGAGGAGAGAGTACAATGGGATTAAAAAAGGGGTTGCTGCTGGGATTGTCCATGATGCTGGGAGCAAGCGGCCTGCTGGCGGCCTGCCAGACTGGCGGCAAGGAACCGGCGGCGCAGGGGGCATCCGCGGCCGCGGGCGGCAAATTTGACCAGCCAATAAAGCTGAAAGTGTATCATGCCGGAGCCTTCAACTTCACCGTGCAGTTTCCGGCCAGAGAGGAGGACCCCATCCGCCAGATGTTGGAGAAGGCGGTCAATGTGGATTTGAATGTCACCCTTCCCTCCAAGGACCAGATCGCATCCAAGCTCAATACCATGATTGCCTCTGGGGATACGCCTGACATGATGTTTATGTGGGACAAAAATGTCCTGGTAGACTATTACAATCAGGGTGTGCTGGCGGAACTGGACGATGTTCTGAAGGATTATCCCACTCTGGTAAATCAGTTTGCCACAGACGCCTGGGAGAATACGAAAGTGGACGGACATATTGTGGCGGTACCGGGTTATGAGCCTGTAAATGCTACAAGAGGCTGGTGGATTCGCAATGATTGGCTTCGGAAGCTAAACTTGCAGGCGCCAACTACATCCGAGGAATTGCTGGAGGTGATGAAAGCGTTCACCTTTAATGATCCCGACGGCAATGGCAAGGATGATACCTACGGCTTTGTGGCGGGCGTCAGCAAGGATGCCGACCTGAACGCATTCGGCTGGGGGCAAATTTTCCTGATGTTCGGGGTGCTGCCCAATACAGTGGATTTTCAGGACGGCAAGGTGGTGTTCGGCAATACGGACGAGCGGATGAAGGAGGCACTGGCGTTCATCCAGAAGATGATTGCCGCCAAGGTAGTGGACCCCGACTGGGTTTCCATCAACGACACCGCGGCAGTGGACCGGAAGATGTACGCAGGCAAAACCGGAATTATCATTAATGATTGGCGGAGAATGGAGCCTGCTTCCCAGGAGAAGATGAAGGAGGTAAGCGGCGAGGTGCCCGACTGGGTGACTATTCCCCCGGTAAAGGGTCCCCACGGCGACCAATGGACAGCCTACAAGTCGCTGCAAAACAACGGTTGGGCGATTTCACAGAATGCCGCCAAGGACCCGGAGAAGGTGAAACGCATCCTCTCGCTGCTGGAATATTGGTACACCGATAAAGAGGCCTATCCGTATACGGCATACGGCATCAAGGGGACTCAGTGGGAGATGGCCGAAGGGAAGCCCCGGAAGCTGGAGCTGACCAAGGAGCAGACCGAGAAGCTGGCTTGGACGGCCAACTGGGCCATGCCCCGCCGGGCGGATGACGGAGTATACTTTGACTTCAAAAACCCAAAAACCTCGGAATTCCAGCAGATCAATCTCAAGTATGTGAAGGTGAATCCGGCCAGTCCGCTAATTGTTCTGGATGCCAATGATACCAAGTACAATGACCGCAAAAAGTATATCAACGAATCCCTGCTGAAGTTTATGATCGGCAAGGAGTCTTTAACCAACTGGACCCTTTATCTCGATACTCTGAATAGCAAATTCGATTATTCCAAGTATGTGGAGAATGTGAACAGCCAATTGAAAAGCAAGGGGCTTCTGAAATAGGAGCAGACAGGATGAATCAGGGCAGGAAGCGCATGCGTCGTGCAAGCGTTTCTGCCCTGCATGGCTTCCATCAGGTATAATGGAATGAAGCGGACAAAGCTGCATGAAAGCGGGGCGTTGGAGTGATTAAGCTGAAATCCATCTGTGGAGGCATGTCCTTTAAGCTGTTTGTGCTGTGCTTATTGTTTGTGTTCCTGGTAGTCAGCGGCGTTACCCAGCTGTCGTACCGCTATATGCGCAAGGAGATGCAGAACAACAATGATTTTTATGTCAGGCAAATTCTTTCTAAGGTGGATCAGTATTTAACGCTTACCTCCTCCTCTATCCAGACGCAGCTGCATGCCATTAACGCTTCTTATGTGCCGGGAATGCCTCTTGAAAACCTGAAGCCGGAAATGGGCCAACTGCTGGAGCTAAATCAGGGACTGGTGAAGAATGTGTATGTAGTCTGCCCGGATCTGGGTATCATCGGCGGCAGCCCCCTGACAGTGGTGTTCGAGGACCCCAGGGAAGAGCGCAGGCCGTTCTATGAAAAAGCGGCGGCGCATAAGGGCGAGGTCATCTATACGGCGCCCTATGAATCCCTCTCGTCAGGCTGGACTGTGACCATGGCCAAATATCTGACAGGCTCGGAGCCTCCCGCGGTGGTTGCTCTGGACATGGATTTGAGCGCTTTCGAGTCCATGTTTATGGATTTGTCCCGGTCTGATTTGCTGAACATGGGGATCATTGACGGACAGGGCATGCTCATAGCCGGATTTCCCCGGCGGTTCGGCGCCATTGATCCCGCTACCCGCCGCACTGTCATCGGCAATCTTTCATCGGAGGATATTGCCGCAACTACGGAGTCCTTTTTTACCGCCATTAACCAGTCCGGGCAGCCCATTGAAATTCTGAAGTATCCGGCATCCCGGTTTGACTGGTCGATTATTTCCGTTAATGATGATTCCCGCATGATGCAGTCCTATCGAAGACTGAGGTCCCATTTTTGGCTTTTGATGGCCGGAGGTTTGGTTTTAAGCACCTGTGCCTCCTGGCTGGTAACCCGCTATATACGCAAGCCGGTCCACTTTCTGCGCAACCAGATGCGTGCCGTCAAGCTGGGGAGTCTGTCTGCGGAGGCTGAGCTGCAGCGTTCCGATGAATTCGGGGAACTCTCCCGCACCTTTAACCAGATGATCCGGCGGATTCAGGATTTGGTCCACGACCGGGAGGAGACCCTGGAAACCAAGCGCCTCATGGAGATTCAGGTGCTTCAATCCCAGATTAATCCCCACTTTTTATATAATACGCTGGGTTCCATCAGCAACATTGTCGGTTTGGGCCAGTATGATAAGGTGGATACGGTGGTGTTTTCACTGATCCGCATTCTGGAATACGGTATTGCGGATGCCTCCAGGCCGGTGACGCTGCAGGAGGAGCTGGATAATGTCAAAGACTTTATTCAGGTCCAGAATCTGCGTTATTGCAAGTCGTTCGCGGTGATGGAGGAGATCGAGCCGGAGCTCTACGCTTATCCGGTATTCCGCATGTTTTTGCAGCCGATTGTGGAAAATAGCTTATTTCATGGCTATTGCGGTGGAAGAACACTGGGAAGCATTCGCATCCGCTCCTTCAGGGAGAGCGGTCGGGTAGTGGTCACCGTGGAGGATCAGGGGATTGGCATGTCGGCGGCTGCGGCAGAACGCCTGCTGCAGGACACCCCATCCTGTACGCCGGGGCGCAAAAGGATTGGACTGCGGAACATTCACCAGCGGATTCAACTATATTACGGCTCCGATTATGGATTGACGGTTCACAGCAGGCTGGGAGAAGGCACATGTGTAAGGGCGGAATTTCCGGCGTCGGGGGATAAGGACAAGCTGGTAAAGGAGCTGGCAACATGAGGCGGTACCGCTGCCTGATTGTGGATGATGAGGACTTGATCATAGAACGGCTGAAGGGAATATTCCGCCGTTTTGAAGACCGGTTCGAGCTTGTAGGAGCCGCCTATTCCGGCATGGAGGCGCTGAAGCTGGCAGAGGAACGGCAGCCGGATATTGTATTGACTGATATTGTTATGCCCCGGATGGACGGAATGACACTGATCGCGGCCATGAAGCCGGCTTATCCCTCTGCCGTATTCATTATTCTGACCGCCTACTCGGACTTTGAATACGCCAAGCAGGCTATTCAATTGGGCGTTAATGACTATATTATCAAGGTTCCCCTGGAGGAGCAGGAAATCCGCGGGGCTCTGGAGAAGGCTGCCCTGGCCATTGGGCAAAAGGAGAAGCTGGACAGGGAGCTGCTCCGCTTAAGCCGCTTCCGCCTGGAGCATGTATACAGACTGCGCCGCCAAATGTTTGGAGAGCTGCTGTCCGGCGCCTCCGCCCATCGGCAAATTCAGGACATGGGCGAGGAGCTTCGGCTTACCTTCCGCCCGGAGCAATATTTCGCCTTTGCCATGGAGGATAGCGATTACCGCTCCTTTGCTGCGCTTTATAACGAGAAGGATCGAAGCATCCTGCAGTATGCACTTTTGAATATCACGGAAGAAACATTGTCCCAGCAGGGGCTGGAAGGGCTGGTACTGGAGCTGGAGGACAACCGCATTCTCGGGCTCGCCTCTGTATCCGGCAGTCCGGGAGAGGCCCGGAGCCACCGCCAGGCCATGGAGCTGGGGCAAGCGCTGATGGGCAATATCGGGCTATTCCTCAAACGCCGCATGAATGTCAGCTTCAGCAGGACGGCCTTCGGCTGGGAGGCTCTCCGCAGCGTCTGCCGGGAAGCGCTGGAGAGACTGGGAGCCTCTTATTATGAGAAGCAAGGCGTTGTACTGCATTCTCAACACCCGTTTCAACAGGACCCACACGGGGAGGAATGGGTGGAGAAGGTGGCCCGGAGAGGGCTGGATGCGCTGAAGCAGGATTGCTGGGACAAGGTCTGGCTGGAGTTGTTCCGGGAGTTGGAGGAGCATGCGGGGAAAAAAAGAGTTCCGGCGCAGCAGATGACGCAACAATTGAAGGGGTTGCTCCAAGGTTTGCACTTGCATGTGGAGGAGCGGCTGGGGAGTTCGTCGGCTCCTTGTCCGGACCTTGAGGAGCTGCCTTTCCTCAGCCAATTGGAGCTGTGCCGCAGCTATATCCGGAGCTGTCAAGAGCGGCTCGACAACACACGCCGCCCCGAAATCCGCAAAGCCAAGCAGTATATTGCCGCCCATTTGGCAGAACGCTGCTCCTTGGATGAGATTGCGGAGCATGTCGGCCTGAATCCTTCCTATCTCAGCACTCTCTTCAAACGTGAGGAAGGGGAAACGCTGGTGGATTACACCAACCGCTGCAGGATTGAAAAGGCGCTGGAGCTTCTGAAGCAAGGAGATTACTCCAATCTGGAGCTTAGCGAGATGGTGGGCATTATGAATGAAAGGTATTTTTGTACGCTGTTTAAGCAAATGTATGGGCTGCCGCCGCAAAAATACCGGAAGAAACGCCTATGATCGGGGAAGAACGGGCGGCTCTGCTGCGGGAATCCCCGGATTCAAATAAGGGAGTGTGCGAGAATGAAAAAGGCGCTGCAGACCGCCATTGATAAAACACGTCTCAATATAGCGTTGATCGGCGAGGATTTGCGGGAGTTTCCAGCCAGACAGGACGGCATGTACTTCCGTTCTCCCCGTGAGCGTTGCTTGAAGCTGGAGCATATTTTTAATTGGACTCATTCCTTTATTCCGGGAATGGCTTATTGGGCGTACCGCCTTACCAAGGAGGACCTGTTTCTCAAATGGCTGTACAGCTTTTACGGCGAGTACAGGGACAAGGTGTTCACACGCCCCATGGAAACCATGCATGACCTGGGATTTCTCTACTCGCCGTATGCGGTGGCACTCTACAAGCTTGCCGGAGACAACAATATGAAGGAACTGGGGTTGAAAGCGGCGGATGAACTGGCCCGGCGGTTTGTTCCCCGGGGCGGCTATATCCAGGCGTGGGGACGGCTTGATGGCGTGATTCCGGCTTATGTGGACGTGAATCTGGCGCAGGATTGGTTTTTTACGGAAAGTAGGGGACTGGCCATTATCGATTGTATGATGAACCTGCCTCTGCTGTTCTGGGCCGGGGAGGTGTCCGGCAATCCGTATTATGCTCGTATTGCCGTGGCCCATGCCGATATGACCTTACACCGCTTCATCCGCGAAGACGGTTCCATCTGCCATGCCTACCGGTTTGATGAACAGACAGGGGAGCCGCTAAGTGAGGAAAATTACTGCGGCCACTCCAGGGACTCCCATTGGGCCAGAGGAACTGCCTGGGCGGTATACGGCTTTGCTATTGCTTGCTCATATACGGGAGAAAGCAAGTATCTTGAGGCTGCAGTCCGGCTGGCCCGCCGGTATCTGGAGCAGTGCAGGGCCGCCGGGGTTCCCGTTTGGGATTTCCGGCTGCCGCCGGAGCAGCCCGCCCTGTCCTGTCCCTCCCCAGGTGCACAGGCGGACTGGGATGCGAGGCTGGAGGAGAACAAGGTGTACAACCGAGACACCTCCGCTGCAGCTATCATGGCTTGTGCCCTTCAGGAGCTGGCTTGCCTCCGGCCCGGTGAGGGGTTCGCGGAAGAGGCGGACGGCATCATGGAGACTCTGTGCCGGAAATATGTGGATGCGAACATGGAAGTGTCCGGTTTGCTTCGTTGCCAAAACGGAAATATGACTTATACCGTTTATGGAGACTACTTTCTGATGGAAGCTTTGGCCCGGCGGCATGGGATGCTGGAACGGATTTGGTAAGAGGCACCGGCGACGCCGAATTGCTGGCAATGCTCCAATAGCCTCCGGCATACATAAGAGATATTCCGGTCCGGAATCGGCCCCGGAGAAATCCAATCCAGCTTTCCCCCTTTTGTCGGGGAGAGCTTTTTTTGTTTTGCCCCAGCCGGCAAAGACCCGCTGTTCTGCAAGTTCGGTTTCGCATCTTGCTTGTCCCCATTTTTCTTTGTATGATAACGTGGAGATGCCATAACATGACAATTGGTTTGTCATAAAACGTACAATTGTTGCCGGACCTATTGCCGGATTGAATACCTTCCGGTATAATGTCCACAACAAGAAAACAAAAGTCTCTTTGGAGAGGACGAAATCCGGAATGTCGGAAACGAAAATCAATGATCGCTACTACTTGGTGCGCCAAGACATTTTGCCGGAAGCGCTGGTCAAGACCATGCAGGTCAAGGAAATGCTGGCGCAGGGCCAGGCCAGAACCATCCATGAAGCGGTTGATAAGGCGGGGCTTTCCCGCAGCGCTTTCTATAAATACAAGGACGGTATTTTCCCCTTGAGCAAGCTGGAGCGGGAGCGGATTGTGACCATCTCCATGGATTTGGAGAACCGTTCGGGGATTCTCTCCAAGGTGCTGGGGCTTATCGCCAGCCTGGAGGGCAATGTGCTGACCATTCACCAGTCCATTCCGCTGCAGGGAATGGCCAATGTGGTCATCTCCGTGGATACGTCTTTGATGGGGGAGCAGTTTGTCACCTTTATCGAGACGCTGCGCAACCATGATGGGGTGAAGCGGGTGTCCATTGTCGGACAGGGCTAAAGCTAAATAGCCTGAGCCAGAGCATCCGCGGCTGTGTCGGGGGCAACTGCTGCTGACACTGCAAGGTATAGAGGAGAGAGAGACAGAACAGGAGGAATCACTGTGACCATCAAAGTGGGTTTGCTCGGCCTGGGTACGGTAGGAACCGGGGTTGTGCGGATCGTGGAAGGACATCAGGAGGACCTGCAGCGGCAAACAGGTCTGGGCATCCGGATTGAAAAAGTGCTGGTGCAGGATATATCCAAAAACCGGGCCGTAGCCTTCGGAGAGGGAGTGCTGACCGACAAGCCTGCCGATATTATCGCCAATCCCGATATTGATGTGGTGATCGAGGTAATGGGCGGCATTGAACCGGCCAAAAGCTATGTGCTGGAGGCCATCTCCCGCGGCAAGCATATTGTTACCGCCAACAAGGACCTGATGGCCCTGCACGGCGAGGAGATCATGACCGAAGCCGCAGCCCATGGCTGCGATGTATTCTATGAAGCCAGCGTAGCCGGCGGCATTCCCATTATCCGGACGCTGACGGAGGGCTTCTCCTCCGACCGGATCACCAAGGTGATGGGGATCGTCAACGGCACCACCAACTATATTTTGACCAAAATGAGTAAAAAAGGCGCCGCCTACGAGGATGTGCTGAAGGAAGCCCAGGAGCTGGGTTATGCCGAAGCCAATCCCGGCTCCGATGTGGATGGTCTGGACGCCGCCCGCAAGATGACCATTCTGGCTACCCTGGCCTTCCGCACCAATGTGGATCTCACCGATGTGAAGGTGCAGGGTATCCGCAAGGTCAGCAAGGAGGACATTGCCTACGGCAAACGGCTGGGCTATGAAATCAAGCTTCTGGGCATTGCCGAATGCCATCAGGATGAGATCAGCGTCAGTGTGCAGCCCACCATGGTGAAAACCACCCATCCGCTGGCGTCGGTCAACGGCGTATTCAACGCCGTATACGTGTACGGCGAGTCCGTAGGCGAGACCATGTTCTATGGACCGGGCGCAGGCGAGTTGCCCACAGCCACCTCCATTGTCTCCGACCTGGTGAATGTGGTGAAAAATCTGCGGATGGGCGTCAATGGCCGGACCGCCACCCTGGCGTACAAGGAGAAGAAGCTCCGCCCGGATACAGACATTTGCTCCAAGTTCTACATTCTCCTGCACGTGGCGGACAAAGCGGGTGTGTTGGCCCGGATCACCCAGGTGTTTGCCGAGAATGAGGTCAGCCTGGAATCAGTGAATCAGCAGCCCAACCCGGTGAATCCCATGGCGGAAATTATCATTATTACCCACACTGCCAATCAGGCGGCGATGAATCAGGTCCTGGAGGCGTTCCGCCAACTGGATGTGGTGCAGGAAATCAAGAGCGTCTACCGTGTGGAAGGCTAAAGGAGAGCGAACATGAGCAGCAAGCATATAGAAGGAGTCCGGGTCCGGGTTCCGGCCAGCACGGCCAACCTGGGACCGGGCTTCGATTCCCTTGGCCTTGCCCTTTCCTTATATACCTGGATCGAAATGCGGCCTGCCGGGAATCAGACGGAGTTTCATTATTACGGAGAGCAGCTGGCGGATAAAGGGCTGCCCACGGACAAAACCAACCTGGTCTACAAGGTGGCCCAGCAGGTGTTCGACAAAGCGGGCGTCGACCTTCCGGAGCTTGAGGTTTCCATGTACAGCGATGTCCCCCTGACCCGGGGTCTGGGAAGCAGCGCCTCCACCATTGTTGGCGCGTTGACGGCTGCCAATGCCTTGATCGGCTCGCCTTTTGCAGACGATGATTTGTTCCAAATGGCCAGCGCCATGGAGAAGCACCCGGACAATGTGGGGGCTTCTCTTTTTGGAGGCCTGGCTGTGGCCTTCTGGGACGGGGAGCGGGCGGAGTGCATCAAGGTGGACCCCCATCCCCGCCTGGAGGCGCTGGTGGCCATTCCCCGCTTCCAGCTCTCCACGGAAAAGGCCCGGAACGTGCTGCCCAAGGAGCTGTCCATGCAGGACGCCGTATTCAATGTGGGCCACTCCAATGTGCTGGTGGCAGCATTGTGCACCGGCCGGCTGGACATGATCCGCCAGGCCATGAAGGATGCCCTCCATCAGCCCTACCGGGCCGCTCTGGTGCCGGGAATGGCGGACATATTGCGGGATGCCCCCGAGCATGGCGCTTTGGGGATCGCCCTGTCCGGCGCAGGTCCCACTATGTTTGCCCTGGTGGACCGGGAGTCCGGCGATAAGGAGAAGCTGGAGCGGTTTCTCCACAACAGCTTCGGAGCCGCCGGCATCGAGGCGGATACCCTGTGGCTTTTGCCTGACCGGGAGGGGCCGCAGATCAAACTCTTGACACCGGAATCTCCTTCGGGTACATTTATCGAAAACATCAAAGGAGAGGTTCGGGAGTGAAGCGCATCGGTTATTTAGGCCCAGAGGGGACTGTTTCCCATGAGGCGGCGGCATTATTTTTCCAGGGGGAACAGAATCAGAATGCCTTCTTCCCATATAAGCTGGTGGCGGATATTTTCTCCGCCGTGGCGGACGGCTCCATGGATTACGGCGTTGTGCCCATTGAGAATACCATCGAGGGCTCCGTGCGCATGCATGTGGATTCCCTGGTCCAGGAGGACAGTCCGCCCATCCAGGCGGAGTGGACCTACCCGTCCAGACAAAATCTGATCGGCCACGGGGATGAGCTGCTGCTGCCCGGAGGCGGAACGGACTATGCCCGCATCCGCAAGATTCTGTCCAAGGATGTGGCCATTGCCCAATGCCACCGGTTTCTGAACGCCCATGTGCCCGATGTGGAGTTTGAATATGTGAACAGCACCGCCCACGGCATCCGCCTGGTGAAGGAAAATCCCGGAAAAGGCTGGGCGGCCATCGGCACCAAGCTTGCCAGCGGCATGTATGATCTCTCCCTCTTGGCAGAGAATATTACCGACCATCACAACAACTACACCCGATTTGTCCTGATCGGCCGGGACAAGCTGGAGCTGCAGCCCTCCGACAGCTGGAAAACCACCATTCTGGTGACCCTGCCGGAGGATTTTCCCGGTGCGCTGCATCAGGTGCTGTCCGCCTTCGCGTGGCGCCGGATCAACCTTACCAAAATTGAATCCCGTCCTACCAAGCTGAAGCTTGGCAGCTATTATTTTTATATTGATGTGGAAGGAACGACGGAATCGGTACTTTTGCCTGCCGCCCTGGAGGAAATTGAAGCCTTGGGCTGCATGGTCCGCGTACTGGGCTCCTATCCCAGCTATCCCTACGAAATTCTGAAGGAGGTTCAGGCGTAATGTCGGAGCAATGGATTTATCTCAACGGAGAATTTGTCACCAAGGAAAATGCCAAGGTTTCCGTGTATGACCACGGTTTTTTGTACGGAGACGGGATTTTCGAGGGCATCCGGCTTTATAACGGGAATATCTTTAAATTGAAGGAGCATTTGGACCGTCTTTATGATTCGGCCAAGTCGATTATGCTGGATATTCCGCTGTCGTATGAGGAGATGGAAACGGCGCTTGCCGAAACCCTGCGCAAGAACGGCCTGAAGAACGGCTACATCCGTCTGGTGGTGTCCCGCGGCCCCGGCGATCTGGGCCTTGATCCCCGCCGCTCTCCCAAGGCATGGGTGATTATCATTGCGGAGCAGCTGGCCATTTATCCGGAGGAAGCCTATGTAAACGGGCTGAAGACCATCTCCGTCTCCCCCCGCCGGAATCTGCCGGACGCCTTGAACCCCAAGATCAAATCCCTGAACTATCTCAACAATATTCTGGTGAAAATCCAGTCCAATCTGGCCGGCGTAGGCGAGGCCATTATGCTGAACTCCCAGGGCTACGTGGCCGAAGGCTCCTCGGACAATATCTTTATCGTCAAACGCGGAGTGGTCTACACGCCTCCTTGCTATTGCGGCGCGCTGGAGGGCATTACCCGCCTGGCGATTATCGAGCTGTGCGCCAAACACGGCATTCCGCTGAAGGAAGAGCCCTTCACCCTGCATGATGTCTATGTGGCCGATGAGGTGTTTTTTACCGGCACGGCTGCCGAAGTTATCGCTGTCCGCGAGGTGGACGGACGCACCATCGGGGCGGGCAAGGCCGGTCCCGTCACCACCCGCCTGCTGAAGGAGTTCCGCGGCATCGTGGAGCATGACGGCTACAAAGTCTATTAGGCATTTTTTTCCCAAGCCATGCTTTTCCCGTTATAAGACAAACCCTCCTCACCATATGGTGTATGGAGGGTTTTTTCGTAATTCTGGCAAAATGGGGGATGTCATACGCCTATTGTTTGCATACGATGAAGGGAGCTTGATGTAGCGCGGCTACAGGCAACCCAACGCGGGCAACCGCAAAATTTACGCACGGGAGGTTTTGGGATTGAAGATTCATATTGTCAAGCAAGGCGACACACTGTTCGAGATAGCCAAAAAGTACGGTGTCACCCTGGATCAGCTGAAGGCGGCCAACCCCCAGATTACGGACCCCGACAGGATCGATGTGGGGCAGAAGGTGAAAATTCCCGCAACTGGAAGCACCGTCCCCACGCCCCCGGCCGAGTACAAGCATAAGCACACGGTGGTGCAGGGAGATACCCTGTGGAAAATCTCCAAGGCTTGGGAGGTACCGCTTCAGGCGCTGATTAATGCCAACCCCCATCTGAAAAACCCCAGTGTGCTGCTGACGGGAGATACGGTATACATTCCCAAGGCTTCGGGAGGCGGTTTTCAGGGCGGCCATGCGGGCTGGTCGGCGTCCATCGGCAAAAAGGCGGCGACTGCTCCCAAGGCGGAGCTGCTGAAGCCCAAGGGCACGGAGCAAAAGCCGGTGGTGCAGGAGCCTGCGCCTGCGCCGCAGCCGGTGGTGGAGAAGCCTGTTGAAAAGCCCGTTGAAAAACCGGTGGAGAAGCCTGTTGAGAAGGCCGTGGAGAAGGCCGTAGAGAAGCCTGTGGAAAAAGCGGCTGAAAAAGCTGTGGAAAAAGCGGCCGAGAAGGCTGTAGAAAAAGCCGCCGAAAAGGCAGTGGGAAATGAGGCCGCACAAAAGCCGTCCTTCCCCAATGCAGTATCGCCGATAGCGGAAAAATCCTCCGCACCCCAATTCCAGTCTCCTGTTGCAATCGGCAATATGGAGCCCAATAATGTGCTGCCTGCGGCGCAAAAACCGGAACAATCCGCGCTGACCCAGCCCATCTCCAGCAATGTGAATCCGTTTATGCCGGTGGCGGAGGCAGCGCAAACGGCGCAAAAAGCCCCATGCCCGCCTTGGCCGGAGCTGCCGTACGGAGGTTATCCCATGCCGCCGATGTTTGTATCTCCCCAAGCAACGGCGGGAGCCCAGGATCTGCAGAATCCCTTCTGCCAGACGCCTGTTCCCGCAGTGGAAGCAATGGCTGCTTATCCTTCCGGACAGGGGCCCTTCGACCAGCCGGCCGGTTGGCCGAATCAGCCGTTCCCCGGCCTTGGCAATAATGCGCCCTTCGCCGTCTCGCCGCTGGCACAAACGCTGCCTGACTGGGGGCAAGGGGATTGCGGCTGCGGAGGAACTATCCCGGGGCTGCCCTATGCGCTTCCCGAAGCAGCTTCGGCGCCCGGATGGGACCCGGCTGCCGTCCAGCCCTGGGGCAGCCCCGCAGCAGCCTCTCCGTGGCCCAGCATCGGTGTGCCCGGCCCCGTATGGCCCGAGCAGCCGGCTGCACAGTCGCCGTGGACAGTTTCCCCGGCGGCAGGTTATGGATGGCCGCAGCAGCCTTGCCCGGAAGCAGCGAATCCGTGGACCGTACAACCGGCAGCCAACATGCCGTGGGTAGAGCAGCCGTCGGCAAACAATGCCCCGTGGGCTGTACAGCCTGCGGCAAACAACGCTCCGTGGGCTATGCAGCCCGCGGCAAACAACGCTCCGTGGGCTATGCAGCCCGCGGCAAACAATGCCCCGTGGGCTATGCAGCCCGCGGCAAACAACGCCCCATGGGCCGCGCAGCCTGCGGCAAACAACCCGTGGGCCGTGCAGCCCGCAGCATATTATCCCTGCCCTGATGCCGCCGTCCATTCTCTGCCCACCATGGCCACGCCTTATGCCAACCCGTATGCTTTCGCCGGCGACAGCGCGTCCAATCCGCCGGTAAATGCCGCGCCCCATACGGAGGCCATTGCAGTGGAGCAGGCGGCTCCAGCCGCCAAAGGCGCTTCCGCGCCCGACCGGACCAAGCCGGCGCCGAAAAAGCCGCAAGCCAAGAAGCCGCAGCAGACCAAGTCCTACAGCACAGCCAAAGCGGCGCCCGTTGATCCCGAACCCAAGAGCAGCCAGCCCTGGATTAATTTCTAAGTTTGTATAAATCCCCTCCGGAGTGGGAATGCTAGAAAAAAACTCCGGAAGAAGGGGAACGAACGTGACTTACTCCAACCTGTACAAACAGTTGAAACGTCGGCTGAAGATGAAAAAGCGCTGGCTGTCGCTGGGAGCCGGTTTGCTTTTGGCCGGCTCTGCCGTTACAGCTTTGTGGCTGCATCAGGGGGCGGAGGAGCCAAAGCCGGACTATCTGGCGGCAGCAACAGTGTTGAATCCGAAGGATATGAGCCTGGAGCAGGAGGCGGAAGCAGTCAGCGCCGGGGTGCTGGAAAGCATCAGGAACGGGAAAGGCTCCAGGGAAGTGATTCTGCGCAAGCACTACGTGTGCGGAGAGGAAACCTCCGAAAACCGGACCATGACCCCGCAGGAAATCCTTAGCTTCCACAAAGAGCATCCGGACATCCAGTTAAGCCTGGACGGGAGCGGCCGGGTGCAGATTGTGGAGCCGGTGGAGGACCTGTCGCCCCAATGCAGGGAAAATGCTTATTTCGGAATGGATAAGAACGGCAATCTCAGTCTGTTCGAGGGTATTCCCGAGCAGGAGCGGGTTATCCGCACCTTTTTCCAGCTGGATGTCCAGCATATGAAGAGCAGCCTGCCCGGAGATGCGGTCAACCAGCTGTACAGCGGCATCCGTGTAACCGATATGGAGGATTACAACTCGGTTTTGTCCACCTTCAGCGAGTATGCTTCTTCGCCCTCCGCTCCGGCGGCGGGCAACGCCCACGGGCAATAGCCGGGCTATTGCTCCCGGCACAAAGAGCTTCTGCCCATTGCGGTGCAGAAGCTCTTTGTCGTTACCCATCAAACCATTCCCGTTTGATCACAGTGAGGTACAAATCGAGACCGTGCCGCTGGAACGGCTGCTTCGCGTCGTTGGCGAGCAATTGCGGATCAGCCACCTTCGAATATGTCAGAAGAGCGTCGCCCGCTTCGGTCATCATGCAGTTGAGATTCATATACTCATAAGGCCCTGCTCCAATATCTCCGATTTTGCGCCACGTTGCGCCGCCGTCCCGGGACAGCGCCGCAGACAACGGTGTGCGCAGCCCGTAATGATGTCTTCCCGGATCGTACTCGCTTGCATTGTAAAACAGCGCCAGAGCGTCTGTCCCCGGGATGCGCCGCAGACAGGTGCATGATTCCGGGGCGGGCACGCCGGATGTTTGCGGCAATGTCCAGGTTTCTCCCCAGTTATCAGACCGTGACAGAAAGACGGCGCCCAGTTGGGTGCGCAGCGACATCAGCAGCTTGCCGCTGCCCGGCTTCAGCTCGGCGACGGACGCTTCCATCGCTCCCCGCATGGGCAAATCAATTGTACTGGACGCCCGGCGCCAGCTTCGTCCTTCGTCGTCGCTTAAGAAACAGCAGACCGTATTGTGTTGGCTGCCTTGATGCCCGTTGCCGAAATGGAACGGCAGCAGCAGACGCCCATTGCTCAAGAGGTTCATATGGTTGGCGCCGCCCTGCATCCATTGGCCGGCGCTTCGCTCCCAGATGAATCCCGATTCCTGCCACGTCTCCCCTTCGTCGGAAGAACGGAACAAGCACATGCTTGAGCTGCTTGCGCCATAATGCCCGCGCAGACAATGCAGCAGCAAATCGCCGGAAGGCAGCCGGGACAAGCCTGGCGCCTGCACGTTATGATCTCCCGGCCACACGTCAACGAGCATCCGCTCCTCTCCCCATGTCATACCGCCGTCTCCCGATGTTTTCGCGTAAATGCGGCAAAGCCCGAAATCGCTGCCGCCTCCGGGGCTATCCCCATATTTGTGCCAGACGAGCAGAAGCCGTCCATCCCGCAAAGAGACAATGCTTGCGGTATCATTGCGCGGGTTGCCCGGTCCTGCGCCGGCTACAAGCACGTGCCGGAACCACTCGCTCATGATCGCTGCCGCCTCCTTGTCATTTATCCACCGCTTGCAAAAAATCGAATTGGCCAACGAATGCGGCAATTTGCGCCCGCTGCTCTTCGGTCAACTGCTGGATCGGCTTGCGCGGCAGCCCGGTATCGATGCCCTGCAAACGCAGCACCTCCCGTTCAAATGCGATAAAGTCGTACTGCAGCAATTCTGCGATCACGCGGTTTGCTTGCGTCTGCAGCGCCCGAGCCTTCGTCAGATCGCCCGCCTGGAAGCTGCGGTACAGCTCCACAAACAGCTCCGGCATGATGTTGTACGTGCTGCCGATGGCGCCGCAGCAGCCGACAGCCAGCCCCGCCAGCAAACATTCATCCGGTCCATTGAACACGCGGAAATCCGGTCCGCAGGCATCAATTAACTGCTGCAGCTGGAAGGTATCCATGGACGTAAATTTGACGCCGATTACATTGTCTTCACGGGACAGCTCCTCATAAAATCTCACCGTGGACTGCACGCCTGTCATCGCCGGGAAATGGTAGATGATCAGCGGAACATCGGCCGCCATCGCAATATCAAGATAGTGGCCGCGAATTTGCTCGGGACCATGCTTGTAATAAAACGGCGCTACCGACGATACTGCATCGGCCCCAACACGCGCTGCATGCTTGGACAGTCTGATGCAGGACGCCGTATCCATCGCCCCGACATGAGCAATGACCGGGACGGCTCCGCGCACCTCGTCCAGCACAACCTCCAGAAACAGCTCCCGCTCGTCTGCTGTCTGCAGAAAGCCTTCCCCTGTACTTCCGCTAAGATAAAACCCGCTTACCCGCTTCTGCAGCAAATGGCGAACCAGCCTGCGGGTGGCTTGCTGGTCAATCGCTCCCGACTTGTCATACGGCGTAATCATCGCCGGAATAATGCCTTGCAATCGTTCCAATGCAGAACGCTGTTTCATAGTAAAACCTCCGTCTCATCCTGATCTGCCCTGCGTATCCTGTCTCCGCCTCGCGGGCTATCTTTAGCATAGCGGCGCCGTATGCGCAAATCGTCCCATATTTTCTCGATATCTCTCAATATTTTCAGTATAATGAGTTCACTATTCCATACCAATGTCAGGGGGCCGCCATGGCATCCGTCATTCCTTCCGTGCTTACGGATTATCCGCATAAAGACCGCTTTCCCTTTTACATTATAAAAAAAATCAACAATCACATCCCCCCGCACCGGCACGACTTTCTGGAGCTCTGCCTCGTCGTTGACGGGCGCGGCACGGAGACGGTCAACGGTGTCTCCCATACGCTGGAGCCGGGGATTATGACGTTTCTGCTTCCGTATCAAATTCACGCTATTCGCGCTGATCAAGGCTCCGATTTGCTGCTCTACGTGTGCAACTTCGACATGGGCCTGCTGCTGAATGCTCCCGACCGGGAATTCGTGTATGCGCTGCTGCATGAAGACGAAGCGGAGCCGGCTCCGTTTATCCGGATACGCCCGGAGCAGCACCGCGATATGCTTGCGTTGTTTGAGCGAATGGAGGAGGAGTATGACCGCAGCGAGCGGTGGAAGCCCATCATCCTGACCTCCATGCTGTTTGAAGCCCTTGCCCGCTTCGACCGCATACGCTCCCGGCAGCGCCATACCTCCCCCGCACCGGCCATACACAAACCGGAAGGCTCGACGATCTGGGAGATTGTGCACTATATTCACCAGCATTACCAGGAGCCGCTGACCCTTGCCGGGCTTGCAAGGCAGTTTCATTTCAGTTTGCCCAATTTAAGCAAGCTGCTCAAACGCCATCTGGGGACAAGCTTTATCGGGTTTATCCACGAACTGCGCATTCGTCAGGCGTGCAGCCTGCTTCGCTCCAGCGAGATGAGCATTACCGATATTGCGCTGGAAGTCGGCTTTCGTTCCTTCGCCAGCTTCTCGCGCGTCTTCAACCAACGGAAAGGGGTTGCGCCTTCAACGTACCGGAAAATGGCCGCGGACCCGCAGGAGACTGAAAACGGCCGGTCCTGAGAATAAAATGTTTGACTTTTCAGTTTTTTTGAAGTAGCATAAAATTACGCTTAATTTCCGGGAGAAAATACCGGAAAGCGGGGGAACCAGTCTTTTGGGGCGAATCATGCAGCTTTTGCATGTAGGGATGCCATCTGCCCGAGTCCGTCAGCTAACCTCGTCAGCATGGAGATGGGTCATTACTTTGCTTATATCAAGTAGAGTCGGGCCCTTGTTTAAAGGGCTCTTTTTGCGTTTTTTGAATGCCCAAATTCCTGCTGGCTTACCCTTGCGAAAATGCCTGCACAGAGCATTTTCCTTCGGGGGCTCCCCCAAAAAGTACCCGGATTTTGCCGCGAAGCTTCTCGTCACTTTTGGGGGATTGTTGTTTACTGACGGATCATTCCCGCTCCCCCACCATGCCGGATGCAGGCTGCTTATGCGGCGGTATGAGTCTATTGAACGCAGGAAGGGAGGAGAGATGATGATCAAAGCGGTTATTTTTGATTTTGGCGGGACTGTCCTGGATACGGAAACTCCCCGTTACCAAAGCTTCCTGGAAGCTTACCGCCAGCAGGGGGCCGAATTGGACTGGTCATTGTATGCGCAATGCATCGGCACCGGATTCCAGGATTTCAACCCCTACGAGGATCTGCTTGGCCGAATGAAGCTGCCTGTCCAACTGAATGCCTTCCGCGACGCTATCCGCAGCCGATGTGCGGAGCTGACGGAGCAGGAGCAGCTTCGTCCGGGGGTAATGGATGCGCTGGTGCGGGCCAAAGCCATGGGCCTCAAAATCGGGCTGGTATCCAGCTTGCCCCGGCGGGAGATTGATCCGTATCTCCAGAAATGGGGGATTGCCCCGTATTTCGATTGTATCCGCACAGCGGATGACGCCACCCGGTTGGCCCCTGATCCGGAGCTGTACCAGCAGGCCGTGCGGATGCTGGGCGTAAACCCCCGGCAGGCGGCGGCCATTGAGGATTCACCGGCAGGCGCCGAGGCGGCTATGCTGGCCGGCATGTATACGGTTGTTGTCCCCAACGCCACAACGGCCGGAATGAAGTTCGGTCACTGCCATGCAAGGCTGGACTCCTTGGACCAGTTGGAGCTTCCCGAGCTCCTGGACCGGGTGCAGGGCGCCAAGGCCATGGTCTATGAGCCCGCGGTGTTTTGGAACCGGGTTTTGCCCATTGAACATGAAGCGGAGGTCGGTTGAGCTGTGAAACGCCATAAGAAAGGCCGGTTCTGGTGAGAATATCCAGAGCCGGCCTTTTTGGCATGCGGACGCATGTATTGCAAATGCTCTATTCGGCGGCAATATAGATGGGGTTGGTCATGGCTGCCAGGGAAAGCCCTCCGGCCTCCTCCGCAAACCGCCAAAGCTCCGCCCGGTAAAACAGCCGGCTGCGGGGAACCAGCCCCAGCAAGGCGCCGCTGCTTCCATTTTGGCCGGCCTTGACCCCGCCGCCAAGACCATCGACGCAGCAAACCTCAGCTCCCCCGCCTGCGTCCAGAACCCGCTCCTCCTCCAGGCCGTTGGCGGAATAAACCCGCAGCACATCGCCGGACAACAGGCCGCCTGAGGCCTGCACATCCAGCCACAGCCCCTCCGCTTTGCCGGCGGGGACCACATCGCCCATCCCCCATTGGCCGATAGAGAGACAAAGCCGCGGCCCCTCCGGTGAATGGGACAGGGTGACCCGGCCGCGGTCCACAGCGCGGAGAATGGCATTCACCGAGCGGCCGTTGGCGTAAATCCAGTTGCAGGGGGCGCCGTGGCGGATATACGGATGGGGGCGGTGGAAATCGCTGCCGCCGATGGCGGTGAGCCTGCGTCCCGCTGCCAGCTGCTCCTGCCACCACACCAGCGTCTTCCGGTTATCCTCACGCCAGGGGCCGTTCCAGACCTCCACCCAGTCATGGGGAACGTCGAAGCTCCACTTCCAGCCGCAATTGCTGCAATGGGGATGGTTCAGCGAGATATAGGCGCCACGATCCTTCGCAGTGCGCATCAGCCCAATGGCATCCTCCGCCCGGAGCGCGCGGAAATCATCCGCCGGCGCTTCCAGTCCATACAGATTGCAATGGCCGGAGAGGGTGGTCAGCTCCATGGCCGGGATCAGCGTCAGGTCCGTCTCCAGGCGGTGGCGGGCGATATTCTGGCTCACCGTATTGTGGTCCGTCAGGGCAAGAAAATCCAGCCCCGCCTGCTCGGCCAGCTTAATGGCCTCGGGCAGGGAGTATTGCCCGTCGCTATGGTTGGTATGGGCGTGGAGCTCGCCCTTCAGCCAGCGGGCCTGCCCCTCTTCCAGTTGCACCTCCAGGGTCACCCGGCAACCGGTTGCGGGAACCCGGTAGGCGCCCAGGACGATCTTCCATTCGCCCGGAAGCAGCGCTCCCGGAATATAGCCCGGAGTTGCTTCCTCCGGCCCGATTTCAAAGAAGCTGCGGGCGCCGCCGCTCCAGCCCCGCATGGTGGCGGAATCGCGGATGCCCAAATCCACAATGGTGGTTTTGAGGGACGGGAGGCGGATGCCGAACCCGTTGGCGGCAGGTTTGGCCAGGGCGGCAGCGTCTGCGGCCGGTAAACCGCCGCTTTCCGGCTGTCCGTTCTCCTCCGCCGGCAAAGCCTGCTCCGGTTGGCCCAATCCTGCTTGATCGCTTCCTGCGGCCAACCCGCTTGTTTTTTCCCCCGGCAAATCCTCCACCTTCATGGATACGGAAAGCCGCTCCATATTCTCCGGCACCGTAAACGGCACCTCGATGTATGTTTTTTCCTCATGGGACATAATGTCCCGCACAAGCTCAAGCCGCATGGGGCCGCCTCCTATTCTTTAGTTGCCCCCGCAATGATTCCCTTCACAAAGAAGCGCTGGACAAACGGATAAATGATAATGAGCGGCAGCAAGGCAATCACAATGCCTGCCATCCGGACATTTTTGGTGATGAGAAAATTGCTGGAGGTGGAGGAGGTGTCGATGATCAGCGCCTTCAGCGCCACCTGCAGCGTATATTTGGCCGGATTGTTCAGGAACAGCACAGCGGAGGTGAAGTGGTTCCATTTGCCCACAAACTCGAACAGGGTGACGGTTGCCAGCCCCGCCGCGGACAGGGGGATATATATGGTCAAGAATATCCGCAGCTCTCCCGCCCCGTCAAGCCTGGAGGATTCCCCCAACTCCCAAGGCACCGCCGCGAAGAAGCTGCGCATCAGGAGAATGCTGAAGCCGGACACAATGCCGTTGACAATCAGCGCCGAAAGGGAGTTAAGCAGCCCCAGCTCCTTGTTCACAATGTACACGGGGATCATGATGGTTTCGAAGGGCACCATCATGGTCAGCATAATGAAGCCGGTCAAGAGTCTTCTGCCGGGCAGCCCCCGCTGGATCAGGACATATCCGGCCAAGGCGCAGAGGCAAACATGGCCGAGGGTCCCCCACACGGTGACGATGGTATTGTTCCAGAACGGCCGTCCCAACTGGATCTTGTTCCATACAGTAGAATAGCCCTCCGTGCTGAAGTCCTCCGGCCACAGAATGATCCGGGGCTCCATGGAGGCAAGCCCATCGGAGAAGGAGAGGGCCGCTGTATTAAGCAGGGGGATCACCATGGTGGACACCAGAAACAGGAGGAACAAAGTGTTGAGGATATCGAACAAACGGCTTCCCCAGCCGCTCCCGGCCTGCAATCGCTCCGGTCTCCGTTTGCTGCCACGGCGGTCTAACCTCACGCCGCCTGTTGATCCGGCGATTTCCGCCCCGGATTGCATCATCTTCACGTCCTCACCTCTCCCCATTCCCGGCTGCCCGGCGCACAGCCAAGGTCAGCAGCACCGTGGCGGCAATCACCAGACAGCCTGCGGCGTTGGCCACACCCATATCGAATTTCACCAGGCCTTTTTCGTAGGTGTAGATCATCAGAACATCCACATACCGTTCAACAGCGGGATTGCGCATGGCAAAAATCTGGTCAAAAATCCGCAGCACGCCCATGACCGACAGCATCAGCACCACCTGCATAGCCGGCGCCAGCTGCGGCAGGGTAATATGCCGGACCAGCTGCCAGCGGTTGGCGCCGTCGATCCTGGCCGCCTCGAACAAGGCGGGATTCAGGCCCACAATGGCGGCCAGATAAATAATGCAGGTATAGCCCGCGTCCTTCCACACTGCCGCCAGCACCATAGCTGCCCGGCTGTACTCTTTTTCCGCCAAAAAGTGGATGGGGGGCAGGCCGAACCACTCCCGCAGCTCGTTTGCCAGCCCGCCGTCGGGGGTCAGCATAAAAATCCAGATGCCCGCCACCACAATCCACGAGAACAGATGGGGCAGATACACGATCATCTGCGTCAGCTTTTTGAACCAGGCCCGTCCGACCTCGTTTAAGGACAGGGCCACCACCAGCGGGGCGGCAAAGCCCAGCACGAGAATGCCTCCGCCGATCATCAGGGTGTTGCCCAGCATCCTCCAGAAATCCGGGTCCGACAGCACGGTCCGGTAATTGTCCAGCCCCACAAAAGGGCGGTCCCCGATGACCCGGAATTTCTGGAAGCTGATGAGGAACCCCCGCACCAGCGGGTAGTAGGAAAACGTCAGGAAGTAGGCAATCACCGGGATCATCATCAGATAGAAAATGCCGTACCGCGTCCACAGCCTGTGCAGCATGGGAAGGCTTCCGGCAGCGCGCCGGCCGCCTCCCTTGCGGATGGCACGGTCCCCGGTTTCCCGGCTGCCTGCTTGAGGAATAGCCAACTGGTTATCCGCAGCCATTTTCGTTCACCGCCCTTTCATGTGTGAGGGTTTAGTCAATCAGCTTGGCAGCCTTCAGCTCGTCATTCATTTTCTTCACCGCATCGGCTGCGGGGATTTTCCCCTGCATGGCCTGAAGGGCGTAATTGTTCAGGATCTTCTCCACTTCCTTCCAGCTGGAGCCGGTGGTTTCCAGAGTGGCATGCTTCAATACCAGCTCCTGGGCTTCCTTGACACCCGGCAGCAGGCCGAAGGGATTTTGCCACTTGGTATTGTAAATAAACGGCGAACCGTGATCCTGGCCGTGGTCCTTGCCTGTTTGGGTCAGCTCATACTTGCCGTCCTTGACGGTGTAGTCCTCGCCTTCAATACCCAGGGTGCCGAGGATATTGCCCTTTTCCGTGCTCCAGAACTCGATGAATTTCATGGCTGTAGCCGGATCGGGGGAGTTCACCGGAATGATCCAGACATTGGGGTCGCCCCGGCGCATGATCACCTTGCCGTCCGGCCCTTGGGCGGGCAGCAGGCCCTTGGCCTTGAAGGTGGTGGCCGGGTCCTTTTGCAGCCGGGTATTGTTGAACATGCCTACCCAGGCATCCCAATAGGTGACCATGCCTACACGGTCGGTCAGGAACAGGTCCCGCATCTTGCCGGAGTCATTGGTGGCGAAGTTGGGATCGAGAATTCCTTCCTTGTAGAGCTTGGCAAACCATTCGTAGACGGGGATAGCCGCTTCGGAGGCGTAAGGGATGGTGCGTGTGCCGTCCTTCACCACATAACCGGCCTTGACCCCCGCTCCGCTCATAAAGCCCTGGATTTCGTACAGGCCAGCGGTGCTCAAGCCGTAGGTATCGGCTTTGCCGTTGCCGTCGGGGTCCTTTTCCTTGAAGGCCTTCAGGACATTGTAATAATCGTCCAGGGTTTTGGGCTCCTGGAGCTGCAGCTTCTCCATCCAGTCCTGGCGGACCACCGGCATGGTGCCGCCCTGAAACTTGGTGAAGATGCCGTAGACCTTGCCGTCCTTCAGACGGACCTGATCCCATTCCTGAGCGGGGAAAACAGCCGGGTCGGAGATGATGGAGGAGGCTTTGATTTTGTCATCCAGAGGCATCAGCACCCCTTGATCGTAGAGAATCTCCATCAAAGGCTTGTCCACCTGGATCAGATCATACTTTTCCCCTGCGGAAATAGCCGGCAGCAGCTTGTCGTTCATGTTGCCGCTGGGCTTCTCCATGGTGACCTTGATGCCGGTCAGGCGCTCCACCTCTTTTTCGAACAGGACATGCTCTTCGGGAGTTTTGCCGCCGATAACCCCCACCATCATGCGCAGATGCTTCTGGCTCTGCGGGCTGCCTGAAGGCGCCGCCGAAGCCGCAGTCGATGCCGCCGGATCAGGCGAAGCTCCGCTGTCCTGCTCCGATTGGCTGCCGCAAGCGGCGGTGGCCAGCATCATGGCGGCCATTACCGCAGTTAAACCCAGCTTTGTTTTGTTGTTTCCCATAACTCCCACTCCTCGTAATTTCATGTATTGGGTTGATGCGGATGATCGCATCCATCAACTTCGGTTGCTTGTACCCGGCTGCAGGATTCCCGGATCAGGAGCTCGGAGGAGATGATCGAGCGCTTGACTGCGGGAGAGGGCTGCTCGCAGCTCTCCAGCAGAAGCCGTGCGGCTTCAGTCCCCAAGCCTTCGGCATCCAGCCGGACACAGCTGAGGGCAGGGGCGAATTCGGCTCCATAACCCGGCTCGACACTGAAGGAAAAGACGGACAGCTGGCCCGGGATGGAAAGACCGAGCTCGTCGGCAGCCTGATATACCCCCAGGGCTACCTTGTCAGTGTCGGTAATGATGGCGGTAATGTCAGGATGGCGGGCGATGTACGCAAGTGTGGCGCGGTAGCCGAAATCCACGGAGCTTTTGGCTCCTTGGGGCCGGTAGGTCAAGAGCTCCCTGTCCGCGGAAAGCTCCCGGGCCCGGAACGCTTCCCGGTAGCCCGTTTCCCTGTCATGGGCTACCGTTCTGTCTGCAGGCGCGTTCAGAAAAAGAATCCGCCGATGCCCCAAATCAAGCAGATACTCGGTCACCTGAAAAGCGGCGCCCACATTGTCGTTGTCCACATACGAAACTCTGGTTTCATAGGCAGCCGGAGGCCGGCCGATAACCACAACGGGCAATTGCTCCTGCAGCCGTTCCCGGAGACGGGAATCATGGACAGTAGGGTCCAGGACAATTTCTCCGTCCACCGGATTGGACGCCAGATTCTCCGGCAGGCTGGCGAAGGCCTTGGGCAGCGTGTTGACCAGCAGCCTGTAGCCTCTGCTGTAGCATTCCTTCAATACGCCGTTCAAAAGGGCCATATGGAATGCGCCGAATTGAATCTGCTCACCCTCCATGCTGATCCCGATTATCCGGGTTTTGCCGCCCGCCAGACTTTTGGCCCAATAGTTGGGCTTGTAGCTCAGCTCCTGCGCCGCCTGAAGCACCCTGTCGGCTACATCCTTGCTGATGGGGCGCTTTTTGGAAAATACATTGGAAACTGTGCTTTTCGATACTCCTGCAATCCGTGCAACATCCTCAATGGTGGCCAATCCTGCATAACCTCCTGTGTGTCTCTTTCACGTAGAATCGTAAACCGGTTTTATGCGGGGAGCGTTAACTGCGTCTAAATAAATTGTAAAGGCGGCTTCACTCAGTAGTTGTTTTCATCAAACCGGTTCGATAAAAAGGGGTGAGGTTTTATTTTTCCGTGGACAGAGCCTGGAGTGGTATACTTTGGGAAGAACATTGCGATTGGGGAGGAAAAAACGATGATCCGCAAAAAGAAAATTGCCGGGACAAGCCTGGACGCGGCCGAATTTGTACTGGGCGGCGTTGAACTGGGGGCGGGCCTTGGCCTGAAGGAATCTTTTCGGCTGATGGATGCTTATGTGGAGCTGGGCGGCAATATGGTGGATACCGCAGAGATATACAGCAATTGGCTGCCCCATGAACCCAGCAGAAGTGAAACTGTCATCGGCCAGTGGATGGCGGAGCGGAAAAACCGCAGCCGTCTCATTGTCACCACCAAAGGCGCACATCCCCGGCTGGACAGCATGCAGATGCCGCGGATGTCGGAGGCGGAGCTGCGCCATGATCTGGAGGGCAGTCTGGCCCGTCTGGGAATGGACAGCATCGATTTGTATTGGCTGCACCGGGATGACGCCTCGCGGCCTGCGGGGGAAATTGTGGAAACCATGAACCGCTTCGTTAAAGAGGGGAAAATCCGCTGGTACGGGGCGTCCAACTGGACTGCCGGGCGGCTTGCCGAAGCACAGGAGTATGCGGCCGCCCACGGGCTGCAGGGCTTCTCCGGCAACCAGCCGGGATGGAGTCTGGCCTTGGCGGACCCGGCCCGGTTTACGGACCCCACGCTGGTTTTTATGGATAATGCCCTTCATGAGTACCATGTGCGCACCGGTCTCTCCGTGTTTGCTTATTCCTCCCAGGCCCAGGGGCTGTTCACCAAAATGGCGGCTTCGGCGGACAACGATTTCCCGGAGAAAACCGCCGCCATGTACCGGGTGGCGGACAACCGCCGGCGCTTGGCCGAGGTTAAGCTGCTGGCGGAGCGCTATGGCGCTACCGTGAACCAGATTGCGCTGGCCTATCTGCTGGCTCAGCCGTTTCCCGTTTTTCCGGTGGTGGGGGCCAAGAGGTCGGCGCAGCTGGAGGACAGTCTGGGGGCGGGCAAAATCCGGCTGACGGAAGAGGAGTGCCGCCGGCTTGACGCCGGGCTGTTCCAGGTCCAGGCGCCTCCCCCTCAATGATCATCAAAAACGTCGAGCCTCAAATGCCCTCTCCATGCTACACTAAAGCCACTTCATGAAGAAAACGAATGCAAAGGCGGGGATGCCTTGGATTATAGTCTGATGATTGGGTCAGTGATTGTTTTTGTGGAGAACCGGCTGGGGGAACGGCTGGACTACCGGGAGCTGGAGGCGGAAATCGGCTTTTCCGCCGTCCATATCCGGCAGGTGTTTGCCCGCCATACCGGCATGCCGCTGGTCCGTTATGTGCGCTGCCGGCAGATTGCCCATGCGGCCTTCGATTTGATCCACACCAAGGAAAAAACGCTGGACATCGGGGCGAAATACGGCTTCCCCAACCCGGACAGCTTTACCCGGGCTTTCCGGCGGGTCACCGGCATGACCCCCCAGGAATTTCGCAGCCGCCCCTGCGCCGTGGGCCGGATCAAGCTTTGCGCCGGCGTTTACGGGGTTGGCATTATAGAGGAACAGGAGAGTGGCATACGTGAACCAGCGGCAAATTGCTGAGCAAGGAAGCGGTATCCTGTACGGGGTGCCCAAGGTGGAATACGGCGCTTACCAGGGCTGCACGCCACTTCCCATTTGCTTGAAGGCCTGCGCCAATTATCTGGGGCAGCCGGTGGAATATGACGCGGTTATGGCAGGCTGCGGAGCGGGCTTCCGGCTGACCTGGGACAAAACCGCCTGGAACTGCGGCAATGTGGATGTGATATTTACTTTTGATGATCCCATGAAGGTATACCGCACAGGCGCAGAGTTTCTGGGGAGATCTCTTACCCTCTTGGGCCGTACGGGGCAAACAGCTAAAGAGGATTTTGCCCGATTCATCCGGCAAGAAATCGACAAGGGCAGCCCTTGCATTGCCTTGGGTATCATCGGTCCGCCCGAGGCCTGTCTTGTCAACGGGTACAGGGAGAACGGGGATATCCTCTTGGGCTGGAACGTCTTCCAGGACAATCCCGAGTTTAGAGGAAGAAGCGTGTCCATTGATCCCTGCGGTTATTTCGTCACTGGAGGCTGGTGGGAGAATCAGGAAACCCTGGCTGTGATGGCTTTGGGTGAAGCAGAGGGGCCGGGGTTGACGCTGAAGGAGCTTACCGCCAACGCCATCGAGGTGCTGACCGGCAGAACCTGCGGGGTTTTTGCCAAGGGAATTCTTGCATACGATTATTGGAAAAAAGCGGTGGCCGACGACAGCCAGTTTCCGCCCAATGCGGTTCTGCCCATCCTGGTGGAGCGGCTGATGTGCCAGGGCGACGCCATGGATACGCTGGCGGACGGACGTTACCGGGTTGCCAGCTATCTGCGGAAGCTGGGGGAGCAAGAGTCCGGACACGGCAGTCTCTTGCTGGAGGCTGCCGGCCACTTTGAAGCGGTTTCTGCCGCTGTCGGCAAAATGGCGGAGCTCCTGGGCGGCTGGGGCCGCGGGGAAAAGCAGCTTCGCAATCTGGCCCGGCGGGATATCCGCGAGGGAATCTGCGGTTTGATCGATACATGCAAAGAGGCGGATCAGCGGGGACTGGAAACGCTCATGCAGCTGGCTGCGGCAATGGAATAAATTTGCGAGACGGGGAAGCTCCGGGTTGCCGGGGCTTTTTTTGCGGAAATGCACGACTGTCGCATTTTCATGCGGGGGCTCCCCCAAAAGTACCCGGAATTTGCTTCGAAGCGTCTCGTCACTTTTGGGGGATTGCTTTTTGTTCTTCCGGAGTGATGTTGGCGAGAAGCTGTCGGGGCTAGGCCGGGCCAGGCAGGTAGGCCGCTGTTGCGGAACTGAGCGACCCTTATGGGGGTGAAAACGGGAGTTTGGAGAATTAACGGAACTAAGAAACCGTTGCGTCCCTGATTCGCCGAAAATAGAGAGGAAATCAGGCGGCAGAGGGGAATAAGGGCTTCTTGGTTCCGCAAAGGCGGGAAAAAGCGGCAAAAGCCGCTTTTAAGAGTCGTCCAGTTCCGTTGCGCTCTTCCGGATGCAGAGAGAAGAGGGAAGGGCAGGCCATTTTCCGGCGCGGGAACAGGTGGGGATGCAGATCAGGTCAGCATACGGTGGCCCACCACAACGTAAACGGGACATGACGGTGATCTTGCGTCAGATTTTATCAGGATTCGGCATTTTTTTGATTTGCTGCAACAAATTCTTCCACTTCCTGCGTCTGAAAGCATAAGCGCGGGTATCCGATACATACACTACAATAATTATTGCCATGTCCTCCCTGGATACGCCCGGGGCGCTTGGCGCATATGCGCTATTCAGAGGGGCTTAGAAAGGAGTGCAGAGTTATGGGCAGGAAAACCGCCATTATCGCGGGTATTGCCATTCTGCTGGTATGCGGAGCTTGCGGCGCAGGGGGAAGCCGGCAACAGAACGCCGGGAAGGGAACCGGTGCCGGGCAGCCTTCATCCGCTGGTCCGTTGTCATACGGCGATCAAATCGGCCGCCTGGAAACGGCAGCGCCTGTGCCGTTGCCAACGCCATCCGCCGCGCCGGCTCCCGTTATTCATAAAGCATCCTTGGCCGCTATCGGGGATGTGCTGATTCATAACAGCGTCTATAACGACGCCCGCACCAAGGACGGCGGGTATGACTTCAAACCGATGCTGGAGCAGGTTAAGGATCTGTTGACCCAACCGGATTTATTGGTAGCCAATCAGGAGAGCATTACCGGCGGCGAGGAGCTGGGCTTATCCTCGTACCCCCAATTCAACAGCCCTTTTCAGGTGGGAGACGCTCTCCTTGACGCCGGGGTGGACATGATTACCATGGCCAACAACCACACGCTGGACAAGCGGGAAAAGGGAGTTCTTTCCGCCACTGCCTACTGGGACAAAATCGGGATGCCCTACACCGGCGCCTTCCGAAGCGCGGAAGACCAGTCCCGTCTTCGCATACTGGAGAAAAACGGAATCAGCTTCGCGTTTTTGGCCTATACCTACGGCACCAACGGCATTCCGGTTCCTGAAGGCAAGCCGTATCTGGTGAATTTGCTGGACCCGGTCCGGATGGAGCAGGAAATCCGCGACAGCAAAACAAAAACAAACGCCGATTTTACTGTTGTTTCCGTTCACTGGGGCACGGAGTACCAAGAGGAAGCCAACACATCGCAGCGTGAGCTGGCCCAGCAGTTAGCGGACTGGGGAGCGGATGTAATCATCGGCACCCATCCCCATGTGCTGCAAACCATCGAATGGGTAACCGCCGCCGACGGAAGAAGGGCGCTGGTTATGTATTCCCTGGGAAATTTTTTGTCGGCTCAGGAGAAGACCATTCAGCTTGTAGGCGGCATTGGTCAGATAGAAGCGGTAAAAACCGTTACGGGTGAGCAAGTGGAGCTGCGGCTGGAGAATCCCGCCTTTACCCCCGTGTATACCAGCTATGTCAACTGGCGGAATTACCGGGTGATCCCCATGGGCAAGCTGGACGGGGAAGCCTTCAGCCAGCCGAAGGCCGTCTGGAGCAAAATCAAAACCCGGATGCTCCGGGCTTTGCCGGAGCTTCAGGTGCGGGACGGGGTGGAGGCCGCGGGGGAGTGAGCCGTAAGCAGTTTGCCGGAGATGCTGCGGAGCCGGGCATAACGGCTGCTCTTAGCGGAGCCGGATTACCGTTATTCCTTCGGAATATACATTATTGACAATGATAGCGGAAGCGAACTTCCGCTATTCATCTGTTTTGGGACATTGTCCGCCTGTTGGAGGAACTATAATGGGAAACAAATTCCGCTGATATGAACGAAACCTGTCAAGCGCCGCTGTCGCACCTTCGTTTTTGGCATGCTCCAACT
>NZ_QMFA01000006.1 GCF_003285005.1 Paenibacillus sp. YN15
TTCCGAATACTTTGGCGGGGCCCGTAAGAGATTCAAGAAGAGGTTTCGGTGACCTCGTTTCGCATCCAGTTTTCAGGGGATAAGTCGGAGACGAATCTGACGAGTGCAGATTCCGGTTCGATGAAACGATACTTGGCGGTATCGTTCCTGAACTTACATAAAGACGTTTGGTGATGATGGCGGAGGGGAACCACGCGTTCCCATCTCGAACACGACCGTTAAGCCCTCCAGCGCCGATGGTACTTGGACCGCAGGGTCCTGGGAGAGTAGGACGTCGCCAAGCACAAATGGGTCCTTTAGCTCACGCTAAGGGGTCTTTTTGTTTCTCTAGTCCGTGAGCTGTGTCCGAACCTTCCCATCGAAGCAAAGGCGAAGAAGCAGGCCCGGCCCAAGCGGAAGGTTCAGACGCCGACCACCCGCGCTTCGCTGGTCGCCTGCGGCGGCGGGATGGGTGCGGAAGGACGTCGCCAAGCACGAAAAAGTCTCTTTGCTGATGCAGAGAGGTTTTTTTGTTTTTTGACGTCCGCGGCAGTGGAAGCTCTAACGAATCTAGGTATCGCTATTTGACTATAGGTGAGCCTGTTTGAAATCTAACGAATCGTGGCATCGCTATTTGTCCGAATTTGCGCCGAAATGCGTTCAAACAGGCGAATAACGCCATACAGATTCGTTAGATTTTTTACCATGCCCGTTTTCGCGAAATAGCGTGATAGAGATTCGTTAGCCAGATTCTGCTTGTCCTCGGACGTATGCTTCCAAAGCTGGTTTTCCTGCAGAAACCCCTTTACCTCCGGGCCCTTTCTGCCGAATATGGATTCACCTTAGAGGTGGAACAAAAAGTTGGATACACGGGATATGGATTACACGGAAAGCCTCCGTTGCGTGCAGGAATGGTGGCAGCAGGAAGCCGGCTATTCCCCCGTAGCTGTGCCCGCCGCGGCCAAGCTGCCCATGTATTCCACCTGGTACAGCTTCCACCAGCAGGTAAGCCCGGAGGAAATTGAACAACAGTGCAGATTGGCCAAGGAGCTGGGCTGCGGCGGTGTCATTGTGGATGACGGTTGGCAGACGAGGACCAGTCCCGGGGATATGCCTACTGCGGCGATTGGGAGGCCAGCAGCGCCAAAATGCCGGACATGACCGCCCACGTGAAACGGGTGCAGGCCATGGGCTTAAGCTATATGCTGTGGTATTCCGTTCCCTTCATCGGCTACCGGAGCGAGGCCTGGCAGCGGCTGCAAAGCAAGCTGCTGTACCGCATGGACAGCATGGGCGCAGGTGTGCTGGACCCCCGTTATCCCGAGGTCAGGGAATACCTCACCGGCATCTATGAAAAAGCGGCTGCCGAATGGGGAGTGGATGGGCTGAAGCTGGATTTTGTGGACAACTTCCGGCTGCCTCCCGGGGACAATCCGGAACCCGGAGGACTGTCTTCGTCGGCCAGCCTGCCCGATGACGATGGCCGGGATACCCCCTCTGTCCAAGAAGGGGGCCACAGGCTCCTGTCCGGTGTTATGGAGCGGCTCCAAAAGCATAAGCCCGGCATGATGATTGAGTTCCGGCAGCCCTATACCGGATTATAATGTAGGCGTTTACTTTTTATCAAACAAGCTTCCCCAGCAACGAAAACTATTCTTGATCAATGATGGTATCCCAAAAACGCCCCCTCCCGCAAGGGGAGAAGGCGCATAAGGATGGTGCAGGATTCCGTGCTGCGGGATTACTTATTTCAGCTCTGTCCACTTCCAGCTTTCCACTTCCGGAAGATCATAACCTTCCTCACGGATAAACCGGCGGTGCTTCTTGATGATGGCATCCATTTCATCGGCGATGGCTGTATATTGGGCTGCTTTGGGCAGACTCAATACTGCTTCCTTCACCAGATCGAACCGGTCCATTTGGTTCAGGACACGCATATCGAAGGGAGTGGTGATGTCACCGTTTTCCCGGTAGCCGTGAACATGCAGGTTATGGTTATGGCGGTCGAAGAACAGGTCCTTGATTAGCCCTTCATAGCCGTGGAAGGCGAAGATCACCGGCTTGCCAACCGTGAAGTAGCTGTCAAATTCCTCGTCGGACAGGCCACGGGGGTCCAGCTTTTGGCTTCTCAGCTTCAGCAGGTCCACGATGTTAATGTAGCGGATCTTCAGCTCCGGCAGCTTCTCATGAAGAATGGAGATGGCTGCCAGGCTTTCCATGGTCGGCTCGGTACCGGCGGAAGCAAACACCAGATCCGGCTCCTGTCCTTTGTCGGTGCTGGCCCAATCGATGATCTTCAAGCCCTTTTCCACCAGCACGGAGGCTTCTTCCGCACTGAACCATTGCGGCCGGGGATGTTTGGAGGAGACGATCAGGTTGATCTTTTGCCGGTCATTGAGCACCTTGTCGAACACAGCCAGCAGCGAGTTGGCATCGGCAGGCAGGTATTCACGGATGAATTCCGGTTTCTTGTCGGCCAAGTGTCCCAGAAGGCCCGGGTCTTGGTGGGTATAGCCGTTATGGTCCTGCTGGAACACGGTGGAGGTGGCCACTACGTTCAGAGAAGGGATATCTGCGCGCCAGCCTTGATCCGTAGCCTTGCGCAGCCACTTGAAGTGCTGGGTGATCATGGAGTCTACAACCCGCAGGAACGCTTCATAGCTGGCAAAAAATCCGTGGCGGCCGGTGAGGACGTAACCCTCCAGCATCCCTTCCGCCTGGTGCTCGGACAGCTGGGAATCGATGACACGGCCATAAGGGGCCAGGAATTCGTCTTGCGGCTCTTGGATGGCATCCATCCATTGGCGCTTGGTGACTTCGAACACGGGTCCCAGACGGTTGGACATGGTTTCGTCCGGACCGAAGATGCGGAAGTTGCGCTGCTCTTCATTCAGCTCAATAACTTCCTTCATATATTTGCCCAGCACCAGCATGTCTTGGGCGGTAACTTTGCCGGGGGTGGAATTGTCCAGGGCGTATTTGGTGAAGTCGGGCAGCTTCAGGTCCTTCACCAGCTTGCCGGCGTCGGTAACCGGGTTTTTGCCCATTCTTCTGTCGCCGGCAGGCAGAATTTCTTCGATTTCCGGCAGCAGACGGCCTTGATCATTAAAGAGCTCCTGCGGGCGGTAGCTGTTCATCCATTCCAGCAGAGCGGGGGCATGCTGCATGTTCTTTTGGTCCACGGGGATCGGAACCTGGTGGGCACGGAAGGAGCCTGTATTGGGAACGCCGTCCCATTCCTTCGGACCGGTCCAGCCCTTGGGGGTGCGGCAGACGATCATCGGCCACAGCGGGCGGGAGGCATTGTTGTTTTCACGGGCATTCTTTTGGATGGCCTTGATTTTCTCGATGACGGTATCCAATACCTTGGCCATTTCCGGATGCATGAAGTCCGGATCGGAGCCTTCCACGTAGTGGGGCTCCCAGCCCATACCGGTGAAGTAAGCGGTCATTTCCTCCCGGGTTTGACGGGAAAGAATGGTAGGATTGCTGATTTTGAAGCCGTTCAGGTGAAGGATGGGCAGCACTGCCCCGTCAGTGATGGGATTGATAAACCGGTTGGAGAACCAGGATGCAGCCAACGGTCCGGTTTCCGCTTCGCCGTCGCCGATCACAACTGCGGAGATCAGGTCCGGATTGTCGAGAATGGCGCCGACGCCGTGAGAGAGGGCATAACCCAGCTCGCCGCCTTCATGGATGGAGCCCGGTGTTTCGGGAGCGGCGTGGGAAGCGACTCCGCCCGGGAAGGAGAACTGCTTGAAGAGCTTGATCAGGCCGGGAATATCCCGAGTGATCTCCGGGTAAATCTCGGTGTAGCTTCCGTCCAAGTAGGAGTTGGATACCATCACTTGGCCGCCGTGGCCGGGGCCTTCGATATAAAACATGTTCAGATCATACTTGGTGATGACCCGGTTCAAGTGGGCATAAATAAAGTTTTGGCCGGGAATGGTGCCCCAGTGGCCGATGGGCTTCACCTTCACGTGGGCATCCTGCAGCGGTTCCTTCAGCAGAGGGTTGCCCTTCAGGTAGAGCTGGCCTACGGAAATGTAGTTGGTTGCCCGCCAATAGGCGTCGAGCTTATCCAGATACGCCTTGGAGGAGCAATCCAGAACTCGGGTAGTCAGTGTCATTTCGTCCACTCCTATCGAAATTTTTGTTTCTGTCTGTTTATCTCCGCAATTTCAAGTTCATAATACCCACTTCATAAATTGAAATCAATCATTTTTGAAAGTAATACGGTCCAATTATGTGAAAAAATGAACTTAGTATGAACATTCTCAAGTGGCGGCGCTTACATCGGTGGTTATCGGGGTGATTGCTTGTTTGATGGGTGGTGTGAAGGAGGGGCGGGGGAACGGAATGTGGGGGCTGGGAGAACAAGGGAAGAGGGCGGGAGGAGTCCGAAGGAACGTGGGAAGAGGATCTGTACGGAGCATAGAAGGAGCAATCGAGTTTATGAAGAGCGATGCAGTGCTGATTCCGGCAGTTGGGGGAGCTAACTTGGGGGCATCTATTCTAACGGCGGTGAGCGCCGCTATTCGCCGCAAATGAACCATCCAAAAAACCTAACGGCGGCTACAGCCGCTATTTGCAGCAAAAGATCATGCGGAGGGGCGGAAAAGCTCAAATAAGGTCTCCCACCGCCGTTAGAATTTCCAAACACCGTTTTTCAGCAAAATAAGGTCTTCTGCTTCCGTTAGAATCCGCAAGGGGCAGACAGTTGCCGCGGCGGGGCTGTAAGCCGGTAATAATCCCCCCAACAAATGAGAAAAACTCCTATCGGAGTATCTCGAAGATGAGCGACCGCGTTTAGCGGAAGTTTTTATCGCCAATCAGAATGTTTGCCTTACGCGCTTTAGTGCTGTAAAGAACTTAAACATTCTGATGTGGTAAAAAAAGACCGGACATTTGTCCGATCTTTATTCCTGCACTGACACAAAGGTATTGAACTTCAGGTACTTGTAGTGGAAGCGCATATGGGAAAACTCCAGCGGGGTGCCGTTGTCGAGAAAGAAGATGCCCTCCATAATCCCTACAGGCTCGTTCTCCGCCAGGCTCAGCAGCTCCCGGTCGCGGGTATCCGACGGTTCGGCATAAATGGAGAGGAAGGACTTGGTCACAGCCAGATTATGGGCTTCCTCCAGATAGTTAAAAATGGAACCCTCGATAATCGTCTGGTTCAGATTCTGGATAATTTTGATGGGAATGTAGCCGGTTTCGATCATGAAGGGGGTCTCGTCGAACAGGCGCAGCCGGACGATTTTGTACACAAAATCATGGGGCTGCAGAAACAGATCCCGCTGAAGCTCCTCCGTGGGAGGGATGACCTCAAAGCTCAGCACCCGGATTTTGGGCTTCACGCCATGCATCTGGAAATTATCCGTTACCCCCAGATTGGAGCCCTCGTAATTGAAAATGGACTCATTCTTTATGTACAGAGGGTTGATAAAGGTGCCGGAGCCCCGCTTCTTAAAAATAATCCCGGCATGCTCCATCTTGGTCAGCGCCCGCTTGATGGAGCTGCGGCTGACCTGATAGGTTTCGCTGAGACTGCGCTCGTCCGGCAGCCGCATGTCGGGGAATTGCCCCGCGAAGATTTTTTTCTTCAGATCATCGATAATTTGCTTATAGACAAATTGTGTCATGTAAACTCCTTCTTCAGGACCCAGTAATGATATGCCCGCAATCCACCGCCGCCGTCACTTCTACTATATCACAAGGGGCCGGAGGAGGTTAAAAAACATCATCCGGCCCTTGGTTCCCGCTCTACAGCGACTCCACCTCTTTTAACCACAGCGCGGCGGAGGCGTCGCTGGGCATACGCCAGTCGCCCCGCGGGGAGAGGCTGACAGTGCCCACCTTGGGGCCGTCGGGCAGGCAGGAGCGCTTGAACTGCTGGGAGAAGAAGCGGCTGTAGAATACCCGCATCCAGGAAACCAGCTGCTCCCGGGTGAACACCCCGGCGAAAGCCTGCTCGGCCAGATACAGAATCTTCGCCGGCGGCGCTCCCGTCCGCAGCATGTAGTACAAATAGAAATCATGGACATCGTACGGTCCAAGGATATTTTCTGTCAGTTGGGCGATCTCGCCGGTTGGAGAGGGGGGCAGCAGCTCGGGACTGATGCCGGTGGCGATAATGTCATGCAGGAAGCCCTTGGCCGCATCGTCGGCTTCATGGTCCGCATACCATTGCACCACAAACTTGATCAGGGTCTTGGGAATACCCCCATTTACGCCGTACATGGACATATGGTCGCCGTTGTAGGTGCACCAGCCCAGCGCCAGCTCCGACAGGTCGCCGGTGCCGATGACGATGCCGCCGTTCTTGTTGGCCAGGTCCATGAGAATTTGGGTCCGCTCCCGGGCCTGGACATTCTCGTAGGTAAGGTCATGAACATCCTTGTCGTGGCCGATATCGGCAAAATGCTGCAGGCAGGCGGCTTTGATATCCACCACCATCATGGAGGCCCCCAGGGCTTTGATCAAACCTACGGCATTGTCGTAGGTCCGGTTGGTGGTGCCGAAGCCGGGCATGGTGACGGCCAATACGTCGCTGGCCGGGCGGCCCAGCCGCTGCATGGCCCGCACGGCAACCAAGAGCGCCAGGGTGGAATCCAAGCCGCCGGAAATGCCGATCACCGCCTGCTTGATGCCGATATGCCGGATGCGCTTCATGAGCCCCGAGGTCTGGATGGACAGAATCTCCTGGCAGCGCTCGTCCCGCAGCAGCGGATTGCCGGGCACAAAGGGATTGGGCGCTACCTGGCGGACCAATTGCCGGGGCTCGGCATCTGCGGCGGCAGGGTGGGCGAAGCCGATAACCCGGTAATCCCCTGCGCCTTTGCCTGCCCGGAAGGTGCCCATGACGCTTCGGGAGTAATGAAGCCGGGGAATGTCGATGTCGGCTACGGTCAGACGGGTTTCATGGGTGAAACGCTCCGATTCGGCCAGAATTTGGCCGTTCTCCGCGATCAGGGAGTGGCCGCCGAACACCACATCGGTGGAGGACTCTCCGGTGTTGGAGCTGGCATATACGTAAGCGGCCACACAGGAGGCGGACTGGGCCGATACCAGCTGGCGGCGGTAATCCGCCTTGCCCACCAGCTCATTGCTGGCGGAGGGGTTGAACAGCAGCACGGCTCCTGCCTGGGCCAAACGGCTGCTGGGGGGAATGGGCACCCACAGATCCTCGCAGATTTCCACGCCGAACAGCAGGTTGGCATCCTCCCGGCAGGCGAACATCAGGTCGCTGCCGATAGGCACGGTCTTACCGTTAATGAGGAGGGTATCCGTCTCCAGCTCCTCCGCCGCGGCAAACCAGCGGGGCTCGTAGAATTCGCTGTAGCCGGGAATGCAGCTTTTGGGAACCAGGCCCAGAAGCTCCCCGTTCTGGACCACGGCTGCACAATTGAACAGCCGTCCGCGGATGTCCAGGGGCAGGCCCAGAATAACGATCATGGAATGCCCGGCGGTGGAGGCGGCAATATGGGAAAGGGAGGTTTTGGCGGCATCCAGCAAGGTTCTTTGCATGAACAAATCCCCGCAGGTATACCCGGTGATGCAAAGCTCGGGCAGCACCAGATATTCCGCTTGCGCCTTGGCGGCGTCCGCAATGGCCTCGATAATCTTGGCGGCGTTAAATGCGCAATCCGCTACCTTCAGCTCGGGGGAGGCGGCGGCTACCCGCGCAAAGCCGTAATGTTGCATGTGATTCACCTGACCTTATGTAAGAGTGGTAAACGCGAACCATCGGTTAAAGAATGCCGCTGATGCTTGGATAGAAGCTTATTTTATCATAAAAAGGCGGTTATAAGTAAATTCTGGCGGATTGTTTAAAAAATAAAGGATGAAAGACGTTGTGGGCGTCTTCCATCCTTATTCCGCAAACAAGCAAAAATGTTAATGGCCAGTCATCATGGATGCCTGGGCCTGGCTTGCGCCCTCTTCGCTTTCCCCGGGCACCGCCTTGGGCTTGCGGAGAATCAGCGCCAGCAGAGCGCCCAACGCCGCGATGCCCGCCGCAACCAGGAAGGTATCGCCGTAGGCGCTGGCGGCGGCTTGGAGAGGATTGCCTCCGGATTCTGCATGCACCTTCATCTGGGAGGTCAGGTAACCGGTGAGTCCCGCTACCGCAAAGGATACCATCACCTGCTGGGCTGCAGTTGTCAGCGGTGTGACCCGACTGACCAGTTGTTTGGGGGCGGATTGAAGCACGTGAGTATTCACGGGCATCATGGTCAGACCCATTCCCGCTCCCATCAGTCCCAGGAAGCCCATAATGTACAGCAGGCTGGTATCCGGCGTCATCCGGGAGAGCATGAACATGCAGAAGGTGATAATGCTGAGGCCGGTGATGGCCAAAGGACGAGCCCCCACCTTGTCGAATAATTTACCGCCGATGGGCATGACCAAACCGGAGGCCAGCGCCTGGGGAAGCATAACCAGGCCGGTTTTCAGCGGCCCGTAGCCTTTCACTGTCTGGTAGAACAGCGGAATGAGCACCATAACGCCGAACAGGGCAATCTGCATCAGCCATGCGATCACAATGCCTCGGGTAAAGTCGGAGGAGCGGAATACCCGCAGCTCCAAAAGAGGCTGTTTTTGCCGGAGCTCAACAATGATGAAGAGCACAAGCGCAACGCCGCCGATGGACAGTCCGGTGAGAGTGGAGGCGGAGGTCCAACTGGTGCCGCCCTCGCTTACGCCGTATGCCAGCATGGAGAAGGCCACCGGCGCCAGGAGAATGCCCAGAATGTCCAGAGACGGTACGGATTTGGTTTCAAAGGCGGGCAAATATTTTATGCTCACCAGAATGGCGATGGCTCCCAGGGGCACATTGATCAGAAAAATCCAGTGCCAGGTGGCATACTCCACCAGCCATCCCGACAGCACCGGGCCGAGGGCCGGGGCCAGCAGCATGGGAATGCCCAGCATGCCCATGATGGAGCCGATTTTGTCACGCGGCGCAAGCCGGAAAACGATGGCCATGCCGATGGGCGCAACCATGCCGCCGCCGATGCCCTGAATAATCCGGTAGAGGATCAGTTGGGCCGGAGATGCGGCCAAAGAACACAGGGCGGAGCCCAATGTGAACAGAATAATGGTAAGCAAAAAGATTCGTTTGGCGCCGAACCGGTCCGTCATCCAGCCGGCCAGGGGAATAACGGCCGACAGCGCCAATGTATATCCGGTAATGGTCCACTGCATGGTTGTTACAGAGGAACTGAAATCCTCCACCAGGCGGGGCAGCGCCACATTGACCACCGTGCTGTCCAGAATAACCATCATCATGCCCAAAATGACGGCCATCAACGGGCCGATCAGCTGCCTGAGGGAAAACTCGCTTCCCTGGACTTGTTTTTTTGTACTCATACCGCTCCATCTCCTATTCAAAATGTCTATATCTCGTTATTCTAATGAACATATGGTATATTAATAAACACAGTGTTCATTAAAGAGCCATATGCCTATTATAGGGAGATTTCCGGCAATTGCAATAATCATTATTATGTAATCTGTCCGATAATCGCCATTAAGGACGCGTATGTCAATTAAGTTGGGGTGGAAAAGAAATGTCAACGGAAGAATTCACTATTGACCGGCGCATTGTGCGGACCAGACGGATGCTTCGGGATGCGCTGATCGATCTGATTGAAGAGCGGGGGCTGGAAGGGCTGACCGTCCGGGACTTGACCCAGCGGGCCGGATTGAATCGAGGCACGTTCTATTTGCATTACAAGGATATTCAGGACTTGCTGGAGCAAAGCAAGGAGGAGGTGCTGAAGGGGCTGACGGAGTCGGTGACGAGAGCCGCGGAACGGAATTGCGGAGATGGAAAAGCGGGCAAAACGGACAATATGGGCGGCAGCGCGCCGCCTCAAATTGCACATTCCAATACATTGGGAGCGTTCGAATATTTTGCCCGGCATTCCCGTTTCTTTGCCGTTATGATGGGTCCCAAGGGAGATCCGTGTTTTTTTCTGGAGTGGAAAAAGGCCATGATGGAGGATATGACGAAAAAATCAATGAAGCACCAGCCGGATGACAGCCGGCTGCCCATTCCCAGGGACTATCTGGTGGCCTACATTGTGTCCGCCCATCTGGGACTTATCCAGCATTGGCTGGAATCGGGGATGAAGCTTACTCCGCAGGAGATGGCGGCTCTCATGACCAGGCTGAACGTGCTTGGACCCAAACGGATCTTCCAATCGTCCAGCTTTGCCGAGCCGCCGGAATAATCTAAACGCCGGTTGCTTCTTCCTGCGTCGGCGCCGCGGATTTGCGGAGGCGGAAATAAAGGATGATGCAGACAATCGGAATAATGGCGAGAATGCCGCTTAGAATAAACGCTCCGTCAGGACCCAGCTTCTCGGCCGCCGACCCGGCGAAAAGGTTGCCCAGCGGGGTGGTGCCGGTGAATACCAGGGAATAGATACTCATCACCCTGGCTCTGTATTCATCCTTGGAATGGATCTGCAGGGTGGAGTTGCAGCTGGTGCTGAACAAAATATTGCAGACGCCCAGCAAAGCCAGCGCCAAGCCTGTCAGATACAAGTTGCGGGTAAAGCCGATGACGGACAAAAATACCGAAATCAGCACACTGCAGGTGAGGATCAGCCTCATGCGCGGCCCGCCCTTGCTGCGGATGGACATGGTCAGGGCGCCGAGCAGCGAACCTGCGCCGATACAGGACATGAGAAAGCCGTAGGTCCCTTCCTCCATATGGAGCACGCTTTGGGTGAAGGAGGGAATCAGCACATTGAAGTTGAAGCCCAGCACACCGATGACCACCAAGAGCAGCAGGGTTTGCGACAGAACCCGGTCCTTGGCGATATAAACGAAGCCGTCCTTGATTTCGCTAAAGACGCCGGAACCGGGCTTTTTGGGACGCACATACGGCGTTGCCTGGATGCGGGTCAAACTGAACAGAACGGCGAAGAAGCTGAGTCCGTTAAGCAGGAAGCACCAGCCTGCCCCCAGAAAGGCCATCATGGAAGCGCCAATGGCAGGGCCGATAATCCGGGCCAGATTGAAGGTGGCGGAATTGAGGGCGATGGCATTCATCAGATCGTCTTTGCCCACAATTTCGATGGTAAAGGATTGCCGGGTCGGCATGTCAAAATTATTGCTCATCCCCAAAATGAAGGCCAATACCAGAATGTAACCGTATTCCACTTTATCGGTAAATACAAGGGCGGACAAAATAAAAGCCAGCAGCATGGAAACCGTCTGGGTCACCATGAGAATGGCCTTTTTGGGAAAACGGTCAATCACCAGGCCGGCAAACAGGGAAAAGAAGGTTACCGGCATAAATTGGATGGTCCCCACCAGCCCCAGGAGAAACGGGGAGCCGGTCAGCTTCAGCACCAGCCAGGATTGGCCGATGTTCTGCATCCATGTGCCGATCAGGGAAACACATTGCCCAAACCAGTAATACCGGAAATTCCGGTGGGTTAATGCATGAAAATGATTGTTGACCAAACGGGAAATAGGACCTCCTGCAATTCTTGGCTGTTCCGTTTTAAAAACCTCCGCTTCACAAGGATTCATATTGCTTTTGGCTTCCGTGCCCTTTCGACTTTTACCAGTATAGCATATCCCATATGTTTGAAGACAGCGTTATCATAATGAAATACAGAGCTAATCGCATGCGAAAAAGCATTCAATCGCAAATCGTATATGAAATTTCATATATAAAACCTGGAGATGGCATCAAAATGGCAAGTTGTATATGAAATATCGAATACAATTCCTTGAAATCATGGAGCTGGGGCCGTTTGTATATGAATTTTCGAGTACAGCTTCCCTGGGATGTGGCACCCGGCGGGATCGTGGGCTTATAATACGTTACCGCCTCCGCAGCTTTATCCGCCTCTGGCTTGGACCAAAGTATGAAAGGGGGAGTGACAAGGTAATATGCTTGACATTAACGGATGGATCGGCTAATATAGTCAATGTTCGGTGTAAAGGAATGGGCCTTGACACCTGTGGCGAGATTGCCGCGGTTGTCCTGCGTCCACTTCCGGATGCAGGGCGCATCCGGATCGGGAGGGTCGCCTGAAGATGGAAGATGACACGCTGCTGGAACGGACGAACCGGGTGAACACCCTGTTCGACTTCTACGGGGCGCTGCTGACGGACAAGCAGCAATCCATCCTGTCCCTGTATTACCAGGATAATTTCTCCCTGGGCGAAATCGCCGCAGAATTCGAGGTCAGCCGGCAGGCGGTGTATGAGCACCTGAAGCGGGCCGAGCAGGCGTTGGAGGACTATGAGGGCAAGCTGGGTTTGGCGGGGCAATTTGCACGCCGAAGGTCAGCGGCAAACGAGCTGGAAGCATTGATAAAACGACGGCAGGGAGAAGACAGTAGGCGGATGCTGGAGCTGCTCTCCCGGCTTTTGACCATAGAAGTGAAGGAAGAGTCCTAGGGCGTGTCTGATAACTCCGAGGGGAGCAGATTTTGCAGAATTTTCGTTCCAGGCAAGGAACTTTCGTGAAGGCGTACCGGGGGTACGTCAAGCGGAAGTGACGAAGCATGGGGCGAAAAGGCGGTGAAAGATGCCCTCAAGCGGGTTGTCAGACACGACCTAAGTGACTTGTTCCGCATGAAGCAATATTTAGGACGACGGGAGGCGGGGCGCATGGCATTTGAAGGATTGGCCAGCAGGCTGCAGAATGTGTTCGGAAAGCTGAAGTCCCGGGGCAAGCTGACGGAGGATGATGTCAACGAAGCCTTAAGAGAGGTGCGTTTGGCTCTTCTGGAGGCGGATGTGAACTTCAAGGTCGTCAAGGATTTCATCGCCAGGATCAAGGAACGCGCCATCGGCCAGGAAGTGATGAAGAGCTTCACCCCCGGCATGGTGGTGGTGGATATCGTCAACAAGGAGCTGACCGCTCTGATGGGCGGCACCCAAGCCAAGCTGGCCCGGTCCAACCGTCCGCCTACGATTATCCTGATGGCCGGTCTGCAGGGCGCGGGCAAAACCACCTCCACAGGCAAGCTGGCCAAATATTTGCAAAAGCAGAATCACAAGCCGCTGATGGTGGCCGCGGATATCTACCGGCCTGCCGCCATTAAGCAGCTGCAGGTTTTGGGCGAGCAGCTGAAGGTGCCGGTGTACGCTCCCGGAGCGGATGTGAATCCTGTGGACATTGCCAAACAAGGCATTGACCACGCCAAGGAGCATGGGCATGATTATGTGCTCATCGATACCGCAGGCCGTCTCCACATCGACGAGGCGCTGATGGAGGAGCTGAGCCGGATCAAGGAAGCCGTCCAGCCGGACGAGATTCTGTTTGTGGTGGACGCCATGACCGGCCAGGAGGCCGTGAATGTGGCGAACAGCTTCCATAAGCAGCTGGGCCTGACCGGCGTTATCATTACCAAGCTGGATAATGATACCCGCGGCGGCGCGGCCATCTCCGTCAAGGCGGTTACAGGCTGTCCCATCAAGTTCGCCGCCACCGGCGAGAAGATGGATGCCCTGGAGCCTTTCCATCCCGAGCGGATGGCTTCCCGGATTCTTGGCATGGGGGATATGCTGACCCTGATCGAGAAGGCCCAGGCCAACATCGATGCGGACAAAGCCAAGGAAATGGAGCGCAAGCTGCGCAAGGCGGAGTTCACCTTCGATGATTTCCTGGAGCAGATGGAGCAGGTCAAGAAGATGGGCCCCTTGGACCAGATCCTGGACATGATGCCGGGTATGGGCAAGATGAAGGACCAGATGAAGAATGTCAAGATCGACGAGAAGCAAATGGCCCGCACGGCCGCCATCGTCAAATCCATGACCAAGGAAGAGCGCGCCAAGCCGGAGCTTCTGAGTCCGACCCGCCGCAAGCGGATTGCCTTGGGCAGCGGCAACACGGTGGTGGAGGTCAACCGCTTCATCAAGCAGTTCGAGGATATGCGGAAGATGATGAAGCAATTCTCCGGCATGATGGGCAACGGCAAGAAGAAGGGCGGCATGTTCGGCAAGATGGGCAAGGGCGGCCGGTTCCCTTTTTAGAAAATATAGGCTTTGATTTTGTTAAGGAGGTGAAACAACAATGGCAGTTCGCATTCGTCTGAAGCGTATGGGTTCCCACAAGGCTCCCGTTTATCGCGTGGTGGTATCTGATTCCCGGTCTCCCCGTGACGGACGTTTTATCGAGGAAATCGGTACTTATAACCCGCTGACCGCCCCTGCTACCGTCGCAATCGACGAGGAGAAGGCGCTTAAGTGGCTGGGCGACGGCGCGCAAGCGTCCGACACCGTCCGCAACCTGTTCAGCAAAGCCGGCATTATGAAAAAGTTCCACGAGTCCAAATTGCAGAAGTAATTTGGCTTAACGGAGGGCGGCATATGAAAGATCTGATAACCGTAATCGCTAAGGCGTTGGTGGATCATCCGGAAGATGTCAGCGTAAATGCCGTGGAGCGCAGTCAGGAAATCGTGTACGAGCTTACCGTGAACCCCAGCGATATCGGCAAGGTGATCGGCAAGCAGGGACGCATCGCCAAAGCTTTGCGGACAGTGGTCACATCGGCCGCTGTCAAAGAGAACAAGCGAGTGAGCGTTGAAATCGTATCATGAGACGTAGAAGGGGTGAGGGCAACCTTGCCCCTTTTTGCATCGTCAAACAGAATTTGAAGAGGGTTTTCTTCTTGCCGGACAGAGGGAAGAAAACCGGCTTGAAATGCTGTAAAGCCCAGAATGGACCGCACTCTACTGGAAAGGGAAGTGTATATCGGCATGAGCGACAAGCTATATAATGTAGGAAAAATAGTCAACACCCACGGCATCCGCGGCGAATTGAAAATTTTGTCCCAGACGGATTTTCCCGAGCTGCGTTTTGTCAAGGGAAGCAAGCTGATCCTGGTGGAGCCGGAAAGCGGCAAACAAGTGATTGCCCAGGTGGAGCAGGCCCGTGAGCACAAGGGGATGTTTATAACCCGTTTTAAGGAATGGGATAACATCAACCAGGTGGAGCAGTACAAGGGCTGGCTTTTGAAAGTGGGTGAGGAGAATCTGGCCGACCTGGACGAGGATGAATACTATTACCACGAAATCCTGGGATGCTCGGTTGTGACGGCCGGGGGGGAGAAGCTGGGACAGATCACGGAAATCCTCACTCCCGGAGCCAACCATGTCTGGGTGGTCAAACGTCCCAAGGGCCGTGATCTGCTCCTGCCCGTCATCGATGATGTGGTGCTCGAGGTGGATGTGGAGAACAAGCAGGTCACGGTAGAGCTTATGGAAGGGCTGCTGGAATGAATATCGATGTTTTGACCTTGTTTCCGGAAATGTTCGAGGGGGTATTCGGCGCGAGCATCCTGGGGAAGGCCCGCCAGAAGGGGCTGGTGTCCCTGTCGACCCTGAATTTCCGGGACTATGCCAACAATAAGCATAATACGGTGGACGATTATCCCTTCGGCGGAGGGGGAGGCATGGTGCTGAAGCCGGGGCCGATCTTCGCTGCGGTGGAGGATTTGATGGAGCGGCGTTATCCCGGAGGGAATGGCGGGAACGGTGCCGCCGCCGATCTGGCGGAGTTGCCGGAGGGTCAGCCATGCCCACCGGAAGGACCGGCAAACCCGAAGTACCAACCACCGCGGGTGATTCTCATGTGTCCCCAGGGGGAGCCCTTCACCCAGCGGAAGGCGGAAGAGCTGGCCCGGGAGGAGCATCTGATCTTCATCTGCGGCCATTATGAAGGTTATGACGAGCGCATCCGGCAGCATCTGGTCACCGACGAGCTGTCCATCGGGGATTATGTGCTGACGGGCGGCGAGCTGCCGGCCATGGTGGTGATCGACAGCGTGGTGCGGCTTCTGCCCGGCGTTCTGGGCAATCAGCAGTCCGCTGTAACGGATTCCTTCAGCACGGGGCTGCTGGAATATCCCCATTACACCCGTCCGGCCAAATTCCGGGACTGGGAGGTGCCGGAGGTGCTGTTGTCCGGCCATCACGAGAATATTGAGCTGTGGCGGCGCAGACAGTCCCTGAAGCGGACCTGGAGACGGCGTCCGGAGCTATTGCGGGAGCTGGAGCTGTCCAAGAAGGACAAGGAATGGCTGGCGGAGCTGGAGCGGCGGCAGGAGGCCTCTGTGGAAGCGGAGGAGGAGTAGAATTAAATCCCCCTCTCGATCTGCGGATCACGCGCAATTTTCGCGAAAAGTTGTAAGACAAACATTGCTATGTGCCCGCAGATATGGTAGTATATTTAATGTTGTGATTTGATAACGGTGGTCCTCTACGCGGTTGCGGCTCATCAATAGGGATGAATGCCGATGGAGCGGAATGAACACCTGTGTGGAAGGAGGAAGTCAAATGAACTTGTTGGTTCAAGAAATTACGAAGGAACAGCTTCGCAAGGATATCCCCAGCTTTCGTCCAGGCGACACCCTGAAGGTGTACGTAAAGGTTATCGAGGGCTCCCGCGAGCGGGTTCAGCTGTTTGAAGGCGTTGTAATCAAGCGTCGCGGCGGAGGCATCAGCGAAACGTTTACCGTTCGCAAAATCTCCTACGGGGTTGGCGTGGAAAGAACATTCCCGCTGCATTCTCCGAAGCTTGATAAAATCGAAGTAGCCCGTCGCGGTAAGGTTCGCCGCGCCAAGCTGTACTACCTGCGCGCACTGCGCGGCAAGGCAGCAAGAATCACCGAAATCCGATAAGATTGAACAGGGGGCTTGGGCACAGCACAAGCCTCCTTTCGGTTTTTTGAGGAGTTTTAAGGATGGAGGCTCACGAGGATGGAACAGGAGCAACAACTGCCCGAACAACCGGCACAGGCTGTTTCAATTAAGAGCGAGGCGTGGGAATGGACCAAGGCGTTGTTTATTGCCGCTGTTCTCGTTATTATTATCCGCTGGTTTATTTTTGCGCCGTTCATTGTGGACGGGCCCTCCATGGAACCGAATTTCCATACCAGAGAGCGGCTTATCGTGAACAAGATCATCTATCATATCCGCACTCCCGAACGCGGCGAGGTTGTTGTGTTCCATGCGCCGGCGGGTGTGGATTATATCAAGCGGGTGATTGCTCTGCCCGGCGAGAAGGTCAAGATTCAGAACAATAAAGTGTACATCAACGGGGAAGAATTAGAGGAGCCCTATTTGCAGGAAGCCATTGACGATTACAAGGCCCGGACCAACATCAACTACAACGGGGATTTTTCGGAAATTACGGTTGAGGAGGGCAAGGTCTTCGTCATGGGCGACAATCGGGTCAACAGCCAAGACAGCCGGGCTATCGGAGCGGTTGAGTTGGACGAGATTGTAGGCCGTGCGGATATCCGCTTCTGGCCGCTGGCCAAATTGGGCTTCATCAAGCATTGACCGGTGAGGGGAGATAAGGAAGATGTCAACCATTCAGTGGTTTCCCGGCCACATGACCAGGGCGAGAAGGCAGATTGAGGAAAAGCTGAAGCTGATCGACGTGGCTATCGAGCTGATCGATGCCCGTGTGCCCCTGTCCAGCCGCAATCCGATGGTCGATACCATCCTGCAGCATAAGCCCCGCCTGATCCTCTTGAACAAGCTTGATCTGGCCGATCCGGCCGCTACTGCGGACTGGGTCGCTTTTTTTCAGGAGAAGGGACTGGATGCCCTGCCCATTGACGCGGTAAGCGGAACCGGCACCCGGGAAATTGTGGCCCGGTGCAGGAAGCTGATGGCCGAGAAGATGGAGGCCCGCCAGCGCAAAGGCATGAACCCGCGGGCCATCCGGGCGCTGATTGTGGGGATTCCCAACGTGGGCAAATCCACGCTGATCAACAAGCTGGCCGGACGCAAGGTGGCGGCTACAGGCGACAAGCCGGGGGTAACCAAGGGCCAGCAATGGATCAAGATGGCGGGAGGAGAGCTGGAGCTGCTGGATACTCCGGGTATCCTGTGGCCCAAGTTCGAGGACCAGCAGGTGGGTTACCGGCTGGCAGCCATCGGCTCCATTAAGGAAGAGATTCTGGCGGCGGATGATGTGGCGTTTTATGCGGTCCGCTACTTGGCTGAGGCTTATCCCGGCGTGTTGGCCGAGCGGTACGGAATTGAGACGGTGCCTGCGGATTTGTCGGAAGGCGAGGCTGTCATTGAGGTTATGGAAACTATCGGCCGCAAGCGGGGCTGCGTCGCCTCCGGAGGCCGCGTGGACCTGGGCAAGGCGTCCACCCTGATCCTCCGCGAGCTGCGGGCGGGCAAGCTGGGCCGCATCAGCCTGGAACGGCCGGATATGGCCTGACCGGCTGCATGGATGGAACGGCACGTTTCGGCAGCGAAGGAAAATGGCAGAGTGTAAGAGACGAAAAACGGGAAAAGTCGGATAAACACCAAAGCTGGACAAGCGTCAAGTGGAATAGAGCATACGGATTGTGGAAGGAACCGTTCCCGGTGGGAGCGGTTTTTTTGCGTTATCGTCTTGCGAAGGTAAAAACAGGGAAGCTGTTGGATTTCTTGACGAATGGCTGGATGGAAGTGAAAAAAGGCAGGTATGGAGGATGGTGGGGCGAACGGGGACCCTTTGCGACACTATCCCTTCTGCTCAGGGAAGAGGTTGCTGGGGAAAGTGTGCTTGCTGAACTGGTGAACCTCCTTTTTGGACATGGGGCTATTTCTGCCGGACCGTGGTTCCGTTATTTGAGACAAAACGGGCATTTTCTTGACCAGACGGACTGTGGTTCCGCTAAAGGCCCGAAAATGGCGCAATATGGGGAGGCGGAGGTGAAATAGCATACCCTGTGTCCGTGAAATTCGGGGAAAGGGCCATTTTGGAAAAATAGCGGCTTCTGTGTCCGCACAGGAATGATCCGCCTTCATCCCGAAGAATAAGTGCCTAGTCGGGGCGTTGACAGGGCAGGTATAATAATAAGGAAGGAAACAAAATGAAACGCTGCGCCCTGTGCGCTTTTATGGGTTTTTTTCAAAGCTTCAGATAAGTATAAACGGGGAAGCGGCCCAGCTTTTTGACAAACGCAGGTTGCTAAAGGAGCCGCTGGCGTTTTTCCTCGGGACAGGAGTCATACGGAATGCTGGATTATGAAAAAGAAGTATGGGCCAATGGCTACAGCCTCATCGCCGGAGTGGACGAGGTGGGGCGGGGCTGCCTCTTCGGGGATGTGGTGGCGGCGGCGGTTATTTTGCCCCAGGGACTGGTTATTGAAGGGGTCAACGATTCAAAGAAGCTGTCGGAGAAACGCCGGGAGGCTTTGTACGATATCATCTGCGAGCAGGCAATCGCCATCGGTGTCGGATATGCGGACGCGGAAACGATAGACCGGATTAACATCAAGCAGGCGGCCCGCCTGGCAATGAAACGGGCGTTGGACAAGCTGGAGACGAAGCCGGATTATCTGTTGGTGGATGCGGAAAAGGTGGATGCGCCGCTGCCGCAGCTGGCGATTATCCATGGGGATGCGTTGAGCCAATCCATTGCCGCCGCTTCGATTATTGCCAAGGTGACCCGGGACCGGATGTGTCTCCACTGGGGCTTGGACTATCCGGAATACGGCATTGCCATACATAAGGGATATGCAACTAAACAGCATCGTGAGGCTTTGGAGGCGCATGGCCCCTCTCCCTTGCATAGAAGAAGCTTTTTGGGCAAAATTTTGGCCAAGCAGCAGGAATTGTTCTGACCGCTGCCGTTGCAGCCCGGCTCACGAAAAATTGGATTTTTGCCGATATACGAGTCAGTGGCATAGAAGATTTGCCGGCGGCGTCCCTGGACAGTCGGCTGAACATAACAGCAATCGCATCCATCCTGGATGAACACTCGGAGTAGGAGGGGAAAATCTTGAATATCGGCCAGTTGCTCCGCAGTGTGATTGGAGACATGCAGGTGTCCGACGCCAAAACCTTGGAGCTTAAGGTTGGGCAGGTGGTGCGGGGAGTGGTGCTTCAGATGCTGTCCGAGCAGGACGCGCTGATGAATATCGGCGGGGCTCAGGTTCGGGCTCATTTGGAGGCTCCCCTGGCCAAGGGGCAGTCGGCGCTGCTTCAGGTCCAGCCTGAATCCATGGCCGGGCAGGTAGTGCTTAAGCCGATGGAGGTTTCCCAGGTGCAAATACCGGAGCCCTCTTTGGCAGAGCTGCTGAAGAGTTTTGACATGAAGGACACGGCGGGCAACCGCAGGGCGTTGCAGGAGCTGCATCAGGCCAAGGTGCCCCTTACCCGGGAAAATGTTCAGGGTTATGTGGATATGGCCGCCCGCCGGCCGGAAGGCGCGGCGGATGGGGAATGGCGGCAATCGGCGCTGCTGGCGATGAAGCGGGGTTTGCCCTTGACACAGGAGACGGTGGGGTCTTTGCACCGGACGATTTTTGGCGGTGGTGTGAGCCGGACGATTGAAAGCTTAAGCGCCCAACTGGCAGGCTTTGTGGGAAATGACACCCCGGATGCGGCTGTCAGCCCGGCAACCCGGAACCTGATGGCGCAGGTGAAGCTGGCGCTGGAGGCGCTGCCCGGTATGCCGCAGACTGCGGATGCGGACGGCGCCGCCTCTGCGGCGGAACCGCGGGCAGCGGGAGAGGCCGCCCAGGCGGCGCGGCCGGAAGCAGCCGGGGCGCGGCCCGCCCCAGCCGGCGAAGCGGCGGCGCAGCCGAAGGCGGCTCCGCCTGCCGCAGAGCAGGCGGCCACCGCCGCCCGCCCTGGCGGCGCCGATGCGGCGGCCGGCCCGGTGCCGCCACCCCGCGGCGAAGCCGCTGCCGCAGGCGCGCACAGCGCGCGGGCCGCCGCCGGCGGCCAAACGACCGGCGGGGAGGGCGAAGCCCCCGCCGCCATAACCCGGCAGGAGCCTGCCCCATGGGTGGGCAGGCTCCTGAAGGCGCTGGGCGTGCAGCATGAGCTGCAGCTGGCACGCCCCCATGAGGGCGGCGCTCAGGCGCTGCCGCCCCATGCTCGCGCCGGCGAAGCCGCTGCGCCGCCGGCAGGCTCTACCCCGCCGCCGGCTGCGGATGATGCGGCGGCGGACACGGCTACGCTGAAGGGCCTGCTGCTGCAGCTGTCCGGGGCGGAGGACGCGCCGCCCGCAGTCCGCGAGCAGGCCCAGCAGCTGGTGCAGCAGGTCACCGGCCAGCAGTTGCTCCTGACGCCGGACCGGACGGCCATGTTTACGCATATGACCCTGATGCTGCCCATTCTGAACCAGAACGGCAGCCAGACGGCGGCGGTTCACATCCAGTCCCGCAAAGGCGCCAACGGCCAGTTGGACGCCCGGAACTGCCACCTGGTCTTCGATCTGGACATGCGCACCCTTGGAACCACATTGGTGGATGTGCAGGTGACGGATAGAATTGTGGCGCTGCGGGTTCACAATGACTTTCCCGAAATTGGGACGCTTCTGGAGGAGCATCGGGAGGAGATCAGGGAAGGTCTGGAAAAGATCGGCTACCAGCTTTTGTCCGTGAAGGTGCTGCCGTATCCGGAGCCATTGGCAGGTGGGGCTGCCTTGGGAGCGGACGGCGTATCGGGAGACGGCAATTCTGCCGCTTCGGCATCTTGGGCCGCCAGCCGCTACCACACCGCCCCCTACAAAGGGGTTGACGTGCGCATATGACACAACCGGAACAACCCGCCAGCCCCGCCATCAAAAAGGCAGTAGCGCTCAAATATTCCCCCTCCGCCAACAAAGCCCCCGTGGTGGTAGCCAAGGGGAAGGGGCATGTAGCCGATGCGATCCTGAACAAGGCCAAGGAGGCGGGCGTCCCTGTTCAGGAGGACTCCTCCTTGGTAGAAGTGCTGTCCAAGCTGGATATCGAGCAGGAGATTCCCGGCGAGCTGTACCAGCTGGTGGCGGAGATTTTATCCTTCGTGTACCGGTCGGACAAGAAGGCGCGGGAATGGAGGGAGAACGGCGGATGACCTGGGAGCAAAAGCGTCAGCCCCACCACGGCAATGATATCCGCCCCTCCGCACGCCCAACCGACTCCCGCAAACTGCTTGGGCAATGGGGGGAGGAGCAGGCTGCGGCCCATTTGTCCCAAGGGGGGATGCGGATATTGGCGCGGAACTGGAGGGCCAGAAGCGGGGAGATTGACATTATCGGCGAAGCGGACGGACGTTTGGTGTTTGTGGAGGTTCGGACCCGGCGTTCCTCCGGCCGCTTCGGTACTGCGCTTGAATCCGTAGATGCCCGCAAGCAGAGGCAGGTGCGGGCAACCGCTCTTGTGTATCTCCATGCCACCCGCCAGACGGAGCGCCCCTGCCGGTTCGATGTAGTAGCCGTCACTGCGGAAGGCGCAGATGGCAGAGCGGATATCGTGCACATCCCCAATGCCTTTTAGAATCCTTAGCCGGTAAGGCATATAGGAATTGACCAGCGGCAGTGTTTCCCGGAGGGGACGCTGCCTTCTTCATTCATCCGACGAGGAAGGAGCGAAAAACAGCATGATTCTATGGATAAACGGAGCGTTCGGCTCCGGCAAAACCACCAGCGCTTATGAATTGCACCGGAGATTGCCCCAATCCTTCGTATACGATCCGGAGAATATCGGCTACTTCCTGTTTAAAAACATGCCGACCCGGCTCCGCTTGAACGATTTTCAGGATTACCCCCAGTGGCGCCTGTTCAATTATGAGATGCTGAAGGAGTTGGCCGCCGGGCATGAAGGGGTGATCCTTGCGCCCATGACGGTGACCAATCCCCAATATTTCGATGAAATCATCGGCAGACTGCGGAGGGAGGGCATCGAGGTCAAGCACTATATCCTGTATGCGGAGCGGGCGACGCTGGAGAAGCGTCTGAACAAACGGCTCCAAAGGGGCGAAACCTGGGCTAAGGCGCAGATTGACCGGTGTCTGCACGCCTTCAACCATGATATTCCCGATGAAAAAATCATCACCGATCATCTAAGCATCGATGCGGTGGTCCAGGAAATTGCCGCAAGAAGCGGATTGACCCTGACTCCGGACAACCGAAGCGCCCTGAAAAAATGGACTGACCGAATCCGCACCCTCATCCGCCATATCCGCAGATAAGCAGCCCTCTTTCGGCTGATCGGGGAGGAATAGGCATTTTGCTGAATCGGCCCAAACGCCAACCCGGTACCGCAGCGGTTTGAAGTCCGCTCCCAAGTTGGCTGGCAAGCGAGTGAGCATCAGCCTTTCTTGTCCAGCTTCCGGTACTGGAGCGCTTCCGCCAGGTGTTTCAGCAGAATCTCGTCGGAGGCTTCCAAATCGGCAATGGTTCTGGCCAGCTTGAGGACACGGTCATGGGCGCGCACACTTAGGCCCATCACCTGGAAGGCGGATGCCAACAGTGCCTCAGCCTCTCCAGTCGGGCGGCAATATTGCCGCAGCGCCCGGCCGCTCAACTCGCCGTTATACCGGTAAGGCGATCCCTTATAGCGGCGTTCCTGGATGCGCCGGGCTTCCATAACCTGGGCCTTCATCTCTTGTGAGGATAAATGCCGGTCGGTATCCGAGAAAGCCAGATCCTCGTAACGGGTCCGCGGCACCTCCACATGAAGATCAATCCGGTCCAGCAGAGGCCCGGATATCCGGGAACGGTACTGCGCAATCTTGAGCGGCGAGCAGGTGCAAACCTCAGTGGCCGACTCTACTCCGAAAAAACCGCAAGGACATGGATTCATGGAGGCCGTCAGCAAAAAATGGGCGGGATACGTATAAGTCGCCCGAGCGCGCCCAATGGTGACCTTCCGGTCCTCCAGGGGTTGGCGCATGGCCTCCAGGGACAAACGGCTGAACTCCGGCAGCTCATCGAGAAACAGTACGCCGTGATGGGCCAGGCTGATCTCCCCCGGCTTGGGGATGGAGCCTCCGCCGGCCAGGCCGCTGGGAGAGACCGTATGGTGCGGGGAGCGGAAGGGCCGCAGCCGCAAGAGCTGGCCCCGGTCTGTCAGCTTGCCTGCCACACTGTAGATTTTGGTGACCTCCAGCGCCTCCTCGTCATCCATCTCCGGCAGGATAGTGGGAAGCCGCCGCATCAGCATGGTTTTGCCCGTGCCCGGCGGCCCGATAAACAGCAGATTATGCTTCCCGGAGGCGGCAATGACCAACGCCCGTTTGGCCTGGTGCTGGCCGCATACATCGGCGTAGTCCTCTCCCGCATGCATTGCGCTGCCGCAGTCTGCCGATCCGCCCGCCGCCGAAGGCTCGTCTGCTTCTTCCATATCTCTCCAGGAGCGGGTCAACACAAGGGGATCGGCCAGCTCCCGCAGCTCCTTCACGGTCACTACCTCCAATTGCCCCACCAGATTAGCCTCCCTTGCATTTTCCAAAGGCAGCACCACCCGCTTCAATCCCTGACGGGCAGCCTGATGCACCATGGACAGCACGCCGGAAACCGGCCGCAGGGTGCCGTCCAACGCCAGTTCCCCGATCCATAGTGTATGGGCCGCATCCTCAAGCCGGATTTGCCCGCTGGCCTCCAGAATCCCCGCTGCAATGGCCAAGTCAAAGGCCGACCCCTCCTTGCGCACATCCGCCGGGGCCAAATTAACGGTAATCCGCTCCATCGGATAAGTAAACCCGCTGTTGCGGATGGCCGCCCGCACCCGTTCCGTAGACTCCCGGATAGCGCTGTCAGGCAGCCCCACCACCTGAAAAAAGGGCAACCCATTGGCAATATCCGTTTCCACTTCCACCAACACACCGTCAATCCCGGCCACACAAGCGCTCATTAATTTTCCGTACACGCAAAAAACACCTCCCGGACTTTACCGCATTGCGCCTTGTAGCGCAGCTGCATGAAGTCGGCAAGAGGTGCTTCCATCATTGACCGTTTGGCCTTATCTTACCGCAGCCGCCGCGGAATGTAAATATAGCCCAGTTGTTTTTTTCTTACTGCATTCGGGCCGGGCTATCCTGCAAAAGTGCATCTGTTTTTCGCTGAAACCACCAAACGGATGAAATTCTCCGGAAATAAATGCACTTTTTGCATTTTGACTCCCTATCCAGGAAGTTAAGCTGCAAAATAAATGTACTTTTGCATTTGCCATTCGCTTTTCCCTCCCAAAACATGGGCAGCATGTTCACATCAAGCTGGTTTTGGCCGCTGTGAAGGCTGGGGAGACAGCCCCGGCCATTTTCCTCTCAGTCGCCTGGAGCGGAAACTCATGGAGATTCCAAGACACTTGCCCTGTGGCTCGGCCGAAGCTCTTGGCTGCAGAAGGGCAGAGCCGCAACCCCATCCACGGGCGTCTGCTGCGCCGCCTACTGCTTGTGGTGGCGGGTGGCTACCCGGTGGAGATACTGGTGGATGTGGCGGTCCACACTTTCATGGTTTACGCATTCCTTGCGGAATTGGCTGGGGGGCAGCCCCATCTCCTGATTGAACACCCGGGTTAAATACTGCACGCTCTCAAAGCCGGTTTCCTCCGCGATCTGCTTCAGCGGCACATCCGTACAGCCCAGCAGGTAGGCCACCCGCTTCACCCGCTCCGTCCGCACCACAGAGGGGAAGGACTGTCCCAGCTCATCGGCCAGCAGCCGGGAGAGCTGCCGTTCGGACAGGTGGATGCTGCGGGCGGCGTCCTGCAGTTTTATTTTCCAGGATAAATGGGAATGGATATATTCCATGATCTGCTTCAGGGTCCCCTGACAATCAGGGGAAAGGTCCGCTGGAGCGCTTGCGCTGCCGGATAGACAATGCTGGTGAAAGTAAGACACGCAGCCCACCAGCAGGGAATAGGCCAGCAAGCCCACAGACTCGGCGTCCCAGGTTTCATAATCGGCTGCCTGAAGGAGCAGAGCTTGCCAGAGGAGCGCCGGCGGACTCATCTCCGCATGGGGCAGGAACAGATGAGGGTACAGACAAAGCTTGGCAAACTGCCGGTTAAAGGCCTCGCTGCAGGCCGCCTGGTCATGCTCCAGCGCCACAAACAAGAGCTGCATCCCTTCGTCGCTGCGGATAAAGTGGCGGCTCCCCGGCTTGGAGCAATATAAGGTTCCCGCCTCCAGAGGATAGGTGATCCCGTCATGGAAATAGGTGCCCTTTCCTTGAAGCACATAGCAAAACTCGAAGAATGAATGGCTGTGGGGGGAATTTCCTTTATGCTCCGGCTTGGCTCCCCAGTAGTGGACATAAAAAGAAGCGGAGGCTCCCTTCAGATGTGTCAGATGCCGGTTTAGAAGCAGATTGCTCTTGCTGAAGATGTTGGGATTCCACATGGCGTTCCTCCACTCCTCCACTGCGGCGCCTGTTTTGGGACCTGCCGGACTGCCCGGTTAGCCGTTCCTGCAGACAATCGCCGCATATCGGGCCGCTTCATTTTACTTTACCTGTGCTCCCCGCCTGTTGTAAAGGGCCCCTTCCCCTCGGGGATGCCGGAAAAATATAAAGAAGCGGCAGGTTTTTGCAAAGACGAAGCGGCAGACCTCCTTTACAATCAAAGGGAAGGCAAAATGCGTGTACATATTTATAAGAATCGGAGGAATGCAACGTGATGAAGGTATCGATTGCGGTTGGCAGCTGTGATTTGGCCGATAACGATCTGAAGCAGCTAAGCCAGTTGGGCGTGGATTGCGTGGATTTGAAGCATGGCAACGCCCTGCCCGGCGTAAAGGAGCAGGGGTATCCGGATTTGGACGGCTTGCTGCGGCTGAAGCGGAGAATCCGTTCCTACGGGATGGAGATCAACCGGGTGACCCTTCCGGATCTGTCCAAGGACTTTATGTCCGGCCAGCCGGGTTCGGAGGCGGAGCTGGAAAATGCGGTTCAAGCCATGCGGGTGTTTGGGGAAGCGGGCCTTACCTTGGCGCGCCAGCGGCTGTCGGGGGATGTATTTCCGTATATGTCCCAATGCTATATGGCCCAGCATAGGGGAGGGGCCGGCGCCCGCGGGGAGGCCTTGGTTTGCAGCCCCGCCGAGTTCCCGCCTGCGGCGGAGCAGATGGAGGAGTGGTGGGAGCGGTTTATACTGGCCTTCGGCAGGCTGGTGCCGGTGGCGGAGGAGTATAATATGAATCTGGCGGTGCATCCGTCGGACACGCCGCATTTTCATACTCCCTTTGCCGGGCCGGGGCTTCACCGGGTGATCGACGCCTTTCCCAGCCGCAATGTGGGCTATGTCTATTGTGTGGGAACCCGCGGCGAAGCCGGCGGCACTCCGCTGGTGCTGGATGAAATACATGAATACGGCCGGAAGAACCGGATTTTTCTGGTTCATCTGCGCAATGTGAGAGGCAGTCTGGCAACTGCGGGAGCCTTTGAGGAATCCCTGCTGGATGACGGACACATGAATCTGCCCAAAATTCTGCTGGCTCTCCACAAGGTTGGCTACAACGGCTGCATCAATCCTGACCATATCACCAATCTGCAGATGGATCGGGTTTACCGCCAGGGCGGACATGAGGGACTGGAGTGGGTAGCCTGGTCCTATTCCATCGGATATGTGAAGGCATTGCTGGCATCCCTGGCAGAATTCTGCGGAGAGCGGTGGTAAAGATGGATACGGCATTTATCCGCGGAGTGATTCCTCCGATTGTGACGCCGATTGATGATGAGGAACGGGTGGAGGAGGCCGGGCTGCGCCGGATAGTGGATTATGTCATCCGCGGGGGAGTTCACGGCATTCTGGCCATGGGAAGCAACGGGGAATTTTTCGGACTGGAATTTGAGGAGCAAGAGCGGGCCTTGTCCATCATTCTGGATCAGGCGGCCGGGCGGGTTCCGGTTTATATGGGCATCGGGGCGATTGCAACCCGGGCCTGCGTGAAGACTGCGCAGATGGCCGAGCGGGCGGGGGCGCAAGCCATTACCATTCTGCCTCCCATGTTTCTGACGCCCAACGAGGAGGAGCTGTTCCTGCACTTCAAGACGGTAGCGGAAAGCGTCCGGCTTCCCGTTCTGCTGTACAATAATCCCGACAAGGTAAAAAACAATATCTCTGTCAAGCTGCTCCTGCGCCTGGCCGAAATTCCCAATATTGTGGGCATGAAGGACAGCAGCGGGGATATGACCCTGATGGCGGAGTACCTGCGGCTGACCCGGGACAAGGATTTTAAGATTTTTGCCGGGCGGGACGTCATGATTCTCGGTTCCATGGCCTACGGCGCCGTGGGCTGCGTCGCATCCACGGCCAATGTGGTTCCGGAGCTGGTGGTGGAGATATACGACAAATGGATGGCGGGCGATCTGGAAGGCGCCAGGGAGGCCCAGTTTAAGCTCAATCCCTTCCGGATGGCGTTTAACCTGGCCAGCTTCCCCGTGGCCACCAAGGATGCCTGCAATCTCATCGGCTTGGCCGCCGGCTCCTCCATCAAGCCGAACCTGCGCAGCTCCGATGCGGTGCTGGAGCAGATGAAAACCATCCTGACGGAGCTGGGGTACATTAAGAATGGCTGTTGACCGGGAATCTCTCAAGGAGGTCATAGGACAATGAAGAAGCTTGGATTTATCGGACTGGGCATTATGGGCAGGCCCATGTGCCTGAATTTGCTGAAGGCGGGTTACGAGGTAGTGGTGCTTAACCGCAATCACGCCGCATTGGAGGAAGCCAAGGCGGCCGGGGCATCCGTGGGCGCCACGCCCAAGGCCATTGCGGAGCAGGTGGACGCCGTTATCACCATGCTCCCCAACTCTCCCCATGTGAAGGAAGTGGTGCTGGGACCGGACGGCGTAATCGAAGGCGCCGCACCGGGCCTGACGGTGATTGACATGAGCTCCATCTCGCCCTTGGTGAGCCGGGAAATTTCCGGAGAGCTTGCCCATAAGGGTGTGCACATGCTGGACGCGCCTGTCAGCGGAGGCGAGCCCAAGGCCATCGACGGTACGCTGTCCGTGATGGCCGGCGGCGAACGGGCCGTATTCGACGAGTGGTACGGTACGATGAAGGCCATGGCAAGCTCCGTGGTGTACACCGGCGGAATCGGCGCGGGGAATATTACCAAGCTTGCCAATCAGGTCATCGTGGCCTTGAACATCGCAGCCATGTCGGAAGCCCTGACCCTTGCCACCAAGGCGGGTGTGGAGCCGGAGCTGGTCTACCAGGCCATTCGCGGCGGGCTGGCGGGAAGCGCCGTGCTGGACGCCAAGGCCCCGCTGGTCATGGACCGCAGGTTCAATCCCGGCTTCCGCATCAATCTGCACATCAAGGATTTGACCAATGCCTTGGATACAGCTCATGAAATCGGCGTGTCTCTGCCCCTGACTGCCTCGGTAATGGAAATGATGCAGGCGCTCTCGGCGGACGGCTTGGGGGAGTCGGACCATTCCGCCCTGATCCGGCATTATGAGCAGTTGTCCCAGGTAGAGGTCACCCGGCGGCAATAAGCGGTCAACCGCCGATGCAGCCTGGCGTCAGCCGAAAAACTAAACCGTTTCCCGGACAAATGGGAGTGGCCCTCCACTCTCCATTTCCGGCAGGAACGGTTTTATTTATGAGCTGCCCTTTGCTGTTTTTTGTTCAGAAAGGTGCGCATTTCCTCCAGCAGGTCGGTTAACTCCTTTTGCAGGGAATGAAGCTCCGTGTAGTCTGCCGCTTCCGTACGCTCCAGTTGTTCGATCATATTTGACACCACGCTTCCTTAGTTTTTATGATTTTAGCATTTCATTATTAAAAGAGATGGTGTATTATGTCATTTATATGTTAAATTGTTGCATCCCTTCATTTACTTGCAAGGCATAGGACTAGCAGATGAGGCGTTGTGACCAAAATGTTTCTATAATACATATTTTAAGTAAAAATATTGCGTTAATTGTCGAGTGGTGGTAAGTTATTGTAGTAGGAATGAAATTAAACTATATAATGGCAAAACTGCTGAAAAGTAGTGACGCAAAGCTATAGGGGCTTATCCCGGAACAGGGAATGCCAGCCAGTTGCAAAAAATTGGTGATCTATGGTTTTTTTGCGCATAGATCACCTTTTTTTGAAGACCAGCAAAGGAGAGAGAACAGTGGAAGCTAACGAGAAAGGAATCAGTTGGAGTTTTTTCGGCAAGCTGCGCCCCAGGAGCATCATGACCCGGAATATGATGCTCACCAGTCTGTACATCATCTTGACAGGGGCAGTGTTGATTGCGTACAGCTATTACATTCAAGGGGATGTGCTGGTGAAGCAGCTGCACTCGGAGTCCGGGAAAATTATGGAAAAGTGGGCGGGCGATCTGCCTCTGGAGGAGGTGGCTGCCGCCAAAGGAAGCATCGACCCCACGTCCGATATCCAGAAGAAAATTACCCAATTCTTCGATGATTTGTCCAGCACGCATCCCAATATTGCCCAGGGGTATATCTTCGGTCCCGAATTGGTGGACGACAACAAAACCAGCATGATCGCTTTCCCTACGGCTGTTCTGCAGATGTTCGAAGAAGCGGGCCTGAAGCTGGGGGATTATTACGAGCAGCCGGACATTCATGTAGCGGGTGTAAAAAAGATGCTGGAGACCAAGGAGTTAACCTTCACCTCCTCCTACAAGGATGATTACGGAACCTGGGTTACGGTGCTTCACCCTTATCTGGATGCCAGCGGAAACGTAATTGCTTATATGGGAATGGATGTGGACGCCTCTCTGGTTATGCAAGGCAAAAGCGAATTGCTGAAGAATACGCTGCTTGCCCTTCTTATTACTCTGCTTGTGGTGCTTTCCTTGCAATACATAACCAACCGAAAAACATTCGCTCCGGTGAAAGAACTGATGAACGCACTGGAGAAGCTGAGCAGGGGGGATTTTAACGTCCAGTTGAAGGAAGGCGGAGACGAGCTGGGTCAGGTCAACGCCAAATTTAATACCACCATCGTGACCATTAACAATCTGATCTCAACCATGAAGGCTGTTTCGTCAGCGTCGGCAGATGAATCCAAGGTACTGTTCTCCACTGTTGAGCTGAACAATGCCGATACGGCAGTCATCACCAAAAGCATGGAGGAGCTGTCGGAGAGAACGGTTGTGCAGAATACCACCATCTCGGAAAGTGTCACCTCCCTGGAGGAAATCACCAGCGGCGTCAATGCAATTGCCGACAATGCCTCGGAGCTGGCGGAAACCTCCCTCCAGATGAAGCTTCAATCGGAGCAGGGCAATACCAATATGGAGCAGGTCGTCAGCCAAATGAACTCCATCAACACGTCAGTCAAGGATTCCGTGCGGATTATTGAGAAGCTGCAAATCCGCTCCGATGAAATTGAGCAGATTGTCCAGCTGATTACCCAGATCGCCACGCAAACCAATCTGTTGTCCCTCAATGCCAGCATCGAGGCGGCCCGTGCAGGCGAGAATGGCCGTGGCTTTGCAGTAGTAGCCAACGAAGTGAAGAAGCTTGCGGAGCAATCCAAACAATCCGCCGACCAGATTGCCATGCTGATCCGCACCATCCAGGAGGAAACCTCCCAGGCTGTTTCGGCAATTTCATTGGGCGAGCAGAATGTGGAGAAGGGAATCGAGATTGTTAAGGAGACAGGAATGCTGTTCAACAACATCTACATTGCCACAGATTCTGTCACCAGCCAAATTCAGGAGGTATCTGCGGCTACGGAGGAGATGGTGGCCGTTTCGGAGCAGATAACCGCCTCCTTCAAACAGCTTGCGGCAATGTCCGAACAGAACTCCGAGGTTACGGAGGCGATCAAGCTGAAGGCCCAGGCCCAGCAGGCCTCCTTCTCCAGAATTGTGCAATCTGCGGAGCAATTAAATGAAGTATCCTCACAGCTGGAGAATCTTGTTGTTGACTTGGTTGTATAAATCATAGACAAGTGGGAGCTAAGCGATGAGTACTGTACTGGATATAGAGAAGCAAAAAGAGTATTGGAGAGAAGAACTGAGAGGCGTTTCCCAGGAGCTCCCCTTAAGCCCGGATGCCGTATTGCCCTCCGGCATGGACAGAGAGCTTGCCGTTTGCTCATGCCCGCTTGAGGTGGACCTGCGCCAGGCCCGGCGGGTTGGCCTGAGCTATAATTTGGATGCTGTTTTTCTGGCTTGTTACCTGGGTTTCCTTCACCGGATGGGGAATGAAACGGATCTGTTGGTCGGCTGCGCGTCCGGGGAGGGCCGTCTGCTGCCCCTGCGGATCGAATGCTCCAGCGGGGACAGCATTGCCCAACTGATCGGCAGAATCAGCAGCAAGCTGACAGGGGCGCTGGACAATCTGCCGGATGCGGCTCTTATCCGGGAGATATTGGACAATCCTTTGGCGCTTCCCTGCACGTATGGACAGCCGTCCCAGTCGGCAGAGAGCCTGCTCCACTGGTCGGTATACCAGAATGGGGAAGGGTGGCAGCTCCAGGCGGCTTATGACCGCCGCAGCTTCCGCAAGGAAACGGTGCTGCGCTTCATGGACTGCTATCAGGCGGTAGTGGACGCTGCTGTCCAAGATATTCATGCGGCTGTGGGCAGCATCCCCATTACCAACGCTCAGGATTCGCTGGCCTATGAGGCTCTGAACCGCACCTATTGCCCCCTGCCGCAGGAGCTTACTGTGGTTGACCGCTTCGCTGCCATCGCACAGACGCATTCCGGGCATACCGCCCTTTCCTCCGATGGGGAGCTTGTCTCCTATGAGGAGCTTGATTGCAGATCCAATCAGCTGGCCAGGCTGCTGCTGGCCAACGGATTGAAGCGGGGCGGCTTTGTCTGCATCTTCATGGAGCGCAGCATAGAAACCATTATTAGTATGCTGGGAGTGCTCAAGGCGGGAGGAGCTTATATTCCTCTGGACCCTGAGCATCCCCAGGACCGCAACGGCTACATTATCGCAGATACCGCCTCCCGGTTCATTCTGACTAAATCGGGATTGCTCCCGAAGGTGCAGGCGCTGCTTGCCGGAGCCGCCGCCTCGGCTGAAGCGTTCAGCCAGCCGGCTATCCTGCAGGTGGATCAGGAACTGAACGCTTATGGGCGGGAGCCGCTCCCTTCCGTTGCGGAACCGGATGATCTGGCCTATGTGATCTATACCTCGGGCTCAACCGGCAAACCCAAGGGGGCGCTTATTGCCCATAAGGGAGTTGTGAATCTGGCTATGGCCATCAAGCAGGATCTTGGCCTTACCGGCGAAGATATTTTGCTGCAATACTCCACCTTCAGCTTTGATGCTTCCGTATACGATATTTTCGGTTCCCTGCTGAACGGGTGCCGGCTCCACCTGCTTGGCAGCGAGCAGCGCCTGTCCATTGATGCCTTTACAGAGGCGGTGGAAAACACGGGGGCAACCCGGATTTCCATTCTGCCTACCGTGTTCTTCAATCAGCTGGCCGCTTATGTGTCCGCCGAAGCGGCTCCCAAGTACCGCCGGATCAAGAGCCTGGTTGTAGGCGGAGAAGCGCTGGCGGGGGAAATCGTGCGCCAATTCCAGCATAAGCTGGGCTGTGACATTCGCATCGTCAACGCATACGGCCCCACGGAATGCACAGTGGCGGCCACCACCTATACCATTACCCGGCCTGTGCCGGAGCAGGTGGCCACCATCTGCATCGGCAGACCGCTGGCCAACTATGAAGTCTACATTGTGAATCCCGGCAATCTTTTGTGCCCGGTGGGCGTAACAGGGGAGCTGTTGATCAGCTCCGTGGGAGTGGGCAAGGGATATCTGAACCAGCCGGATAAAACCGCCGAGGCCTTCATTCCCGATCCGGTCTCTCCGGAATCCGGGAAAACCTTCTACCGGTCCGGGGATTTGGCCAGATTGACCAAGGACGGCTTCCTGGAATATATGGGCAGGAAGGATTCCCAGGTCAAGATCAGGGGCTACCGCATTGAAATTGGCGAGATTGAGGACAATCTGGCCAAGCATGGGGCACTGAAGGATGCGGCTGTGATTGTGGCAGCCGATGCCGCCGGCGGGAAAAGCCTGGCTGCGTTTTATACCACCACCTCCGGGGCTGCAGTTCCCAAAGCAGAGCTGGTCCGCTTCCTGGGGAGCAAGGTGCCGGCGTATATGGTGCCGGAGCATTTCCAATGGCTGGAGCGGATGCCGGTGATGCCGTCAGGCAAAATAGACCGCAAAGCGCTGGCTGCCCTGGCCATCCAGCCGGATGCGGAGCCCCGGGAGGGTTATGCTCCCCCGGAAAGTCCGCTGGAGCGGGAGGTATGCGCTGCCTGGGAGAAGGCGCTGCACCGCTCCAACATCGGAATTGCGGACAATTTCTTCGAGCTTGGCGGCCATTCCCTGAAGGTGCTGGAAATTCTGGCCATCCTCAAGCCCGGCTATCCCAAGCTGAGGATCAATGACTTCTTCCAATATCCTACAGTGGAGCAATTGGCGTCCAGAATCGGCTATTTGCAGGCAGAGGAGACGGCCTGTGCCGGGACCGAATGGACAAGCCCGCAGACGGTCAGGGAATTGGCCGAGCATCCCGCACAATTTCAGGGTCCCATCGACCGGAGCAGGGTTTATCCCCAGGAGCATATCCTGCTGACGGGGGCAACCGGATTTTTGGGGTCCCATCTCCTGTATGAGCTGCTCCACCGTTCCAAAGCGGTTATTTATTGCCTCATCCGCCCCCATGCCCATTATCCTGATCCCATGACCCGGCTTACGGAGGTTATGGCCCGGTATTACGGCAGCGGAATCGGCGCCCTTCTAAAGGACAGGGCGGTGATAATTGAAGGGGACCTGGAGCAAGAGGACCTGGGCCTGCGGCCCGCCGACCGGCGTTTGCTGGAGGAGCAGGTGGACTGCATCATGCACTGCGCAGCCGAAGTCAAGCATTTCGGGGATGCGGAATATTTTTCCAGAGTCAATACCGCCAGCACGGAGCGTCTATTGGAGCTGGCCCGGCGCAATCCGCAGATCCGCTTTCATTATATCTCCACCCTGGGCATTCCCGAGGAGCTGGCGTTGAGCGGGCAGTGGGAGGCTTTTACGGACAGCGCCGCCTATCCCGCGGAAGCATATGTGGAGAATGTGTATACCCAGAGCAAGCTGGAGGCGGAGCGGAGTGTCATACTGGCCTGTGAGAAGCATGGGATGCCGGTGACAGTATACCGGGTAGGCAATCTGTGCTGCCGCTCGGACAACGGCTTGTTCCAGTCCAATATTGACAATAATGCCTTTTACCGGATGCTGAAGGCCATGATTCTTCTGGGAGTCGCCCCCCGGGCGCACTGCCATGTGGATATTACCCCGGTGGATTACGCGGGCAGCGCCATAGCGGCGCTGGCGCAACGGCAGGGCAGCCTGGGCGGGATGTTCCATATTTGCAATCCCGTCCAGCTGTCTTATGAGGAGCTGGTCGGTTATTTTCAGGCTTACGGTTATAAGATCCGCTTTATGGAGCTTGATGAATACGAGGGGTGGCTGCTGGATGCGGGGGCGCCCAAGGATGAGGAGGGCCTGAAGCTGGCTATGGCCCAGCTGGAAGGAGATGGGGCCAAACACTCCAACTGGAGATTCTCCTGCGCCCGCACCTCCCCGTATCTGGAGGAAGCCCGGATATTCTGCAGGAAGCCGGACAGTGAATTGTTGGAAAAGCTGATCAAATATGCGGTAAGCATCGGCTATTTCCGCCGGCCGGTGGAGGCGGGCAGCCGCGGGTGAGCAGAGGCTGGCTGTATGTGATCCGCACCCGCGGAGAGATCGACGAGGAGTTTTTCCGTTCCATTCTGCCGCGGCAGGAATGGGCGGGAGTGTGGAGGTACAAGAACCGGCAGGACCGTCTGAACAGTCTTGCCGGTCTTCTTGCGGCCAAGGTGATGCTGGCCCCGTACTGCCGTCCTTTGCCGGCCATACAGCGGACGGCATTCGGCAGACCTTATGTGGAGGCTCCGGGGTGGAGCGGCGATTTCAGTCTGGCCCATTCGGACGGCTTGGCGGTCTGCGCCCTGCTTCCTGCGGGCAGGGTCGGGGTCGATGTGGAGAGAATCCGCCCCATTGACCCTGAGACGGCGCGTTATTGCCTGGCCGATGCCGAATGGAGATTATGGAAGGAAGAGCAGGACTCCCGCCTGCGGCAGGAGCTGTTCCACCGGTATTGGACGCTGAAGGAGGCCTGCATCAAGCTGCAGGGAACGGGAATGGGACAAATTGCGCCGGACAGTCTCCGGTTTGAGCTTCATGATGACGGCTCGGCAGCTCTTCATCCGCCTGCGCCGCTTTGGTTCCGCAGCTGGAGGATTGAAGACGAATATGCGCTGTCCGTTTGCGCAACAGGCGGGCTGCCCGGCCAGCCGTATGTAATTATGGATATGGAGGAGCTTATCGGGGAGTTTCCGGAGTTATATCCCCGTTCCGCGAAAGGGAAATAAAGCAACAGCCTCGCCCCGTTTGGCTGGAGCTCATTTTCCTTCTTGCACAAAAATTTCTATACGGGCCTTAATGGCATTGCGGACCTCACGAAACACAGCCATGATCTCTTCTTCGGAGCCTGCGGCTTTTGCAGGATCATCAAAGCCCCAATGCCATTTCGTCACCCTATTATTGGCAATGACGGGGCAATGCTCATCTGCATGACCGCAGAGGGTAATGACATACTCGGACCGGTTCAGAATTTCCGGATCAATGACATCGGAAGTGTGGCTGCTGATGTCAATACCAACCTCATTCATAGCTTTGACAGCCCGGGGATTCAAGCCGTGGGCTTCTAAGCCTGCGCTCTTTACCTCGTACTTATCGCCTCCCATCGCCTTTAGAAAACCGTCTGCAATTTGGCTTCTGCAGGAATTGCCGGTACAGAGAAAATACACGAGTTGTTTCATAGTATGAACTGCTCCTCTATATAAGATTTTTTAGCGTGGGGTTGCTTCCTTTGCCGTAAAATACTTGCGTTGGAATCGGAGGGCCACATTTACCAAGGCGATCATAACGGGTACCTCTACCAAAGGACCAATAACGGCTGCAAACGCTGCACCTGAGTGAATGCCAAACACACCAACGGCCACAGCGATGGCCAGTTCAAAATTATTGCTTGCGGCCGTAAAGGCGAGGGTGGAGGTGACAGGGTAATTTGCACCGAACTTCCTGCCCATGAAGAACGAAATTAGAAACATCACAACAAAATAAATCAACAGTGGGATCGCAATACGTACTGCATCCAACGGAAGCTCCAGTATCATGTCTCCTTTCAGGGAGAACATGACGACAATCGTAAACAGGAGCGCAATCAAGGTCAAGGGGCTTATTTTGGGAACGAAGGTTTTTTCATACCAGGTTTTGCTTTTCATTCTTGTCAATGTAAACCGGGTCAGTATCCCGGCGATAAAGGGGATGCCCAAATAGATAAGCACACTTTTGGCCACTTCCCACATGGTTATATGGACGACCGTTCCTTGAAGACCAAACCAATTGGGCAATAGTGTAATGAACATATAGGCATATACCGAGTAGAACAACACCTGGAAGATGGAATTGAAGGCGACAAGCCCCGCGGCGTATTCGGAATCGCCCCGGCACAGGTCATTCCAGACAATGACCATGGCAATACAACGGGCCAGGCCGATCATGATCAGCCCCACCATATATTGCGGATAGTCTCTCAAGAAAATAAGAGCCAGGGCAAACATAAGCACTGGGCCAATCACCCAATTTTGGACCAAGGATAAGGTTAATACGCGCCCATTTCTAAAAACATGCCCCAGTTCTTCATACCGGACCTTGGCCAGCGGGGGATACATCATGATAATTAGCCCGACTGCGAGAGGGATAGATGTAGTTCCAATTTGCAATACATGTAAACCTTCAACTAAAGAGGGGAAGAGGCTTCCCAGCAGGATACCTGCTGTCATAGCCATGAAAATCCAGAGGGTCAGGTATCTGTCCAGAAAGGACAACCTCCTGTTGCTTTCACTCACTGCATTTCACTCCTTTGCAGGCTAGCTCCAGTTTATCCTTTTGAGAAGGGAGAGCCGCCAATAATTCCATTAAGTAGGGTTTCTCGGCCAAATCTAAGGAATAATAAATCCATTGCCCTCTCCTGGATTCCTTAACCAGCTTCCCATCCTTCAGTTTGCGCATATGCTGGCTGACATTGGGCTGGCTGGTTTGCAACAATTCCGCAAGCTCGCAGACACAGCATTCCCGCTCCTTTAAGATGGAGAGGATTGTAAGCCGTGTTTTATCCCCGGCTAATTTCAGTTCATCCGCCAACTGCTCAATGGAAGGCATATTGAAATCTCCTTTCAGTGTGAATGAAATGCCCTTGCATGACAAATTATATTCGTCAATCATTATATAAGCAATTAATTATATTTACAAGCATGTTGATTTGTTCGTTGCAAAATCGTTCCGTCTTCTCTATATTTAAGGCAGTATAAGCAGACAGGTTGTGGCATGCCAATGGAGGGGTGATTTATGAGAATTAGTGTGACAGGAAGAATTATGATTATTTATGGGGGGGTGCTGCTGCTCATTATATCCTTAAGTTTTTTTCTGTCCTATAAGGGGACAGTGGGGGGCTTGGAACGGCAGCTGCAGAAAACCAATATGGCGCTGCTGAAGCAAATTGACCAGAAGATTGGGACGGAATTTCAGCAGATGGAGAAAAATTTGCTGCAGCTGACCAATGAACTGGAATTTGTTTATTTCATGAACGACAGCTACAAGGATAACGGGCAAAAAAACACCAATTTCTATGCCCTGAGCTCCAAACTCACCACATTTATGAACAACAATCTGCAGTTTTCCACTATCTTTGTGTACTCTGATGTGAGCGGCAATATTTTAACGGAAAAACTGTATACCAGTAAGGAAACGTCGGAGAATCAGTGGCTAACGGAATATTTGGACATGCCCGTCTATTTCCAATGGCTGCCTACCCATAAGATTTGGGATGGCCAGGTCAACCGCGATGTGGTTACGCTGATTCGCTCCTATCCTGCGCTTAGCGCTCCCGGATACAGAAAAGGCCTGGTAGCCGCCAATATTGATGAGGATGTTCTTTATCAGATGATTCATGGGATCTATGAGGAGGATTTCCAAGGGCATACCTTTATTGTGGATAAGAATGGGGAAGTCGTCACTCATGATGATAAAACCAAACTCTACAGCAGGATGAAAGAGCTGCCTTATATTCAAAAGGTGCTTTCCGGAGATAAAAGCGGCTCCTTCGTTGCGGACATTGATGATGTGAAGCAAACAATCTCTTACCAAACCTCCGGCTATACCGGATGGAAAATTGTCAGCATTGTACCGGAAAGCCAGATGTACAAGCCGTTAATCGTCACCAGGAATTTGATGATCGCCGTTGCGGCGGGAATGTTCTTGATGGCATTCATTATTGTTTTCTTTATCAACAGAAGGACGTTTAGGCCTATTGACCGCTTGATCGGCAAGCTCTCCGGCGCTTACAGGCCGGTAACGGATACAGTCCGCGGCTCCAAGCTGCAAGCCCAAGGAGTCTCCTATCTGGAAAGTATCTTTGATCAAATGTTTATGGACCGGGAGCAGTTGGAAAAGCAACTGCGGGATTCGAAGCCGATGCTGAAATGGCGGACAGTGATGGATATTCTGATCGGCTACCGGTCCGAATATGCCTTGGTGCAGCCTCATCTGGAATTTGTCGGACTGCGCCTGTTCCCGAGGCGGTATGTCGTATGCACCGCGGAGATCAGTAAGGAGGGCGGGATCGACCCGAAGGATGAAGTGCTTTACACCTATGCCCTGTGCAATGTGGCAGAGGAGATTATCAATATGGAAAATGCGGGGGTGGCCATTGATTTGGGCTCCGGAAGGGCTGCTATTCTATTCAGCTTTCCGGAAGGGGATGAGGAGCAGAATCATCTGCGGGCGGCAGCGCTGCTGGAGCAAATTCTCGATGTGATGCGCAAGCAGATCGGCTTGACTGTTGCGGCGGGGCTTGGGGGAGGATATAGGGAGCTGAAGGATGTGCCCCTTTCCTATGCGGAATCCCAGCAGGCGCTTCAATACAAGATGGTTGCCGGAGGGGACTCCGTCATTTCCATAATGGATGTCCGGTCGCCGGATAATCAGGATTATTACCGCATTGTGCAGAGGTTTGACAGCATTGTGGATTCATTGAAGCAAGCGGATTCCGGCAGAGTGGACAGCTTGCTGAAGGAAATCTACGCGGAGGCGGTAAAAAGGAATCTGTCTCCCGATCTGCTGCGGCAATTTTCTTTTGAATTGGTTATGCGCTCCATGCAGGCTGTTGAATCCATCGGAATCAATACGGGGGAGACATTAATTGAAATCGGAAATCTGTATGAAAGAATCAACCGTTGTGAGAATTGGCGGGAAGCCGAACAGGTGGTAGGCTCCGTGCTTCAAAAGCTGGTGGAGAAGATCGAGATCAGGAAGAGCCAGCGGGGAAAAAACGACAACATCGATAAGATTCTTCACTTTATCCAAGAAAATTACCGGGACAGCGGACTTTCTCTGGATAGCCTCGCCGACGAATTCCATCTGAGCCGAACCTATATCAGCAGATTGTTTAAGGAGCATGTGGAGGACAATTTTATCGATTACCTGATCAACATCAGGATAGAAGCCGCCAAGCAGCTGCTTAAGGACAAGTCCATCAAGATTAACGACATTTCCGATGCCGTCGGTTACACCTATAGCAGGAGCTTTACCCGAACCTTCAAAAAATATACGGGGCTCACCCCGACGGAATACCGGGATCAAGCAACGGATGCGGAAGAACCGGAATCCCCCTCATAAAATGATTTTTGCCTAAACGGTTTCTTTGCTGCAAAGGAGCCGTTTTTTCGTGCGCTTGGCGGTTAAAACGGTTGCCGAGTTTGGCAAGCCGCGGCAAAACCCATCCGGAAGTGTCCCAATCCCGGGATTTAGGCAGTCTTAGGGCAAAAAAATAACCCTAGTATAAAAAATGTGAAGGGTCCCAGGGTAATAAATGTGTTTCAGTGAACAATGAGTGTGTATCCAATTTTAGCCCTATCCGCTATGATCTAGCTATCAACGCAGAATGAAATGGTGGGAAAGGGTGAAGGGTATGAAAGAGAAACTGGCGGTTTCGGAAGGCAATCTGCCAGCAGGAGAGACAATCGCTGTACAACCGTCAAAAAAGATTTGGAACAGGCTGAAACGGGATAAGTCCTTATATCTGATGCTTATTCCCGTAGTTGCTTTTTACTTGCTTTTCAAATACTCGCCTATGGTTGGGGAAATCATTGCCTTCAAGAATTACCGGTTTATCGACGGCATCTTCGGCAGTGATTGGGTGGGGCTGAAGCATTTCAGAATGCTTTTCCAAAGCACGGATTTTTGGAGGGTACTGAGGAATACGCTTCTTCTGAATGTATATAGCCTTGCATTCGGGTTTCCGGTGCCGATTCTTCTGGCGCTCCTGCTAAATGAAGTGCGGGTGGAGGGCTACAAGCGCCTGGTGCAAAATTTGCTCTATATCCCCCATTTTATTTCGTGGGCGGTGCTGGGAGGGATTCTGATCGCCCTGCTGTCCCCGAGTACAGGGGTGGTAAACCTGCTGATGAAAAATATCGGGCTGGAGCCGATTTATTTCATGGCCAAATCCGCCTGGTGGCCGGTGGTCTACACCGTCTCCTCCATCTGGAGGGAAGCAGGCTGGGGCACCATTCTTTATCTCGCGGCCATGGCCTCCATTGATCCGCAGTTATATGAAGCGGCCAGAATTGACGGCGCCAACAAGCTGCGCCAGATCTGGCATATCACCCTTCCCGGCATTCGCAGCACCATTGCCATTCTGCTGATCTTAAGAATGGGCAGCATGATGGATGTTGGGCTTGAGCAGACATTGTCTCTTCAAAATAACTCTGTGCTGGATGTAGCGGATGTGATCAGCACCTATGTATACCGTGTGGGGCTGCAGAACATGAATTACAGCTATACCACGGCGCTGGGGTTGTTCCAATCGGTCATTAGCCTGATTCTGGTGGTTAGCGTCAACCGAATTATCCGTCTGTTTGGCGAGAGGGGGTTATGGTAACTATGAAATATGATTTGTCCAAAACTTCACCAGGAGCCGTGATTGGACAGTCTGTCAATTATGTGGTGTTGGGCCTGTTGTCCTTGGCAACACTGTATCCTTTCTGGTATGAAATTGCCGCATCCTTTAGCAGCAGCAGGGCCATTACCTCCGGAGAGGTTTATATCTGGCCTGTTGAGTTCAATCTCGAATCATATAAGAGGCTGTTCCAAGACGGCCAGCTTATCCATGCCATGGGCAATACCGTTATCGTTACCCTGGTGGGCACCCTTCTGAATATTGTGATGACCGTTATGGCCGCTTATCCCTTGTCCCGCAAGCGGCTTTACGGCAGAGGCCCGCTCCTGATGTTCATCACCTTTACCATGGTTTTTGTCAGCGGACTCATTCCCAACTTTATTCTGATCAAGTCATTGGGATTAATGGATTCGTATTTGGCTCTGTGGCTGCCGGGGCTGGTCAGCACCTACAATATGTTCGTGATGAAGAGCTTCATGGAAGGACTGCCGGAGGAGATTGAAGAATCCGCCTCCATTGACGGAGCCGGAAACTGGAGAATCCTGATTCAGATCATGATTCCTTTGTGCAAGCCCATTCTGGCTGCATTGTCCCTATTCTACGCCGTAGGCTGGTGGAATTCCTACTTCAATGTGATGCTTTATATCACCAGCTCCAAGCTTCAGACACTCATGCTCAAGCTCTACCAGATGATCAAGCAGGTCGATCCCAGCCTTCTGGAGAGCGGCAGCGATACCTCTGCTGTGATGCTGACACCGGAGGGAATTAAAGCGGCGGCGGTGGTTATCGCCATTACACCGATTCTGTGCGTGTATCCGTTCCTGCAGAAGCATTTTGTCAAAGGTGTACTGATTGGCTCTGTGAAGGGTTGATATCATAGTGGATCATTGAATCCGCTCTTGATATAGTAAGAAGACTATTATTATAAGGGGATGAAGCAATGTTAAAGCTAGGCAAGGTTACAGCATCAGTCGTTGCCGTAAGTCTGTCCCTCTCCGTTCTGGCCGCCTGCGGCTCGGATAAGGAACAGGCAAGCCCTTCCGTTGCGCCTGGAAGCTCTTCCAGTGCAACCGCAGGACCCAAAAAAGAGATCAGCATTTCTGTCTATGACCGTGGCGAGGTGTCAGGGGAGGAGGGCAGCTATGAGAACAACCGGTGGGCCAAGTGGATCAATGAGAATGCGCCTGCCACAGTGAAATGGGTGCCGGTTCCCCGGAACGAGGCCCAGACCAAGTTGAACACGCTGATCGCTTCGGGAAGCGCGCCGGATCTGATCTGGGAATATGAGCGGCCTTATATTGCCCAACTGGCCAACCAAGGAGCCATTCAGCCTCTTGACCAGTACATCGAGAAGTACAGCACCTCCTACAAAAAATATTTGAACGAAAATCCTGAACTGAAGCCTTATCTGACAGTCAACGGGAAAATATACGCTGTTGCCAGCAAACGCGGAGTAGAATCGGTGGCAAACGCGGGAATGTGGATCAGACAGGACTGGCTGGATAAGCTTGGATTGAAAGCGCCGACAACCGTTGAAGAGTTTATTAAAGTAGCGAAGGCATTCAAGGATGGGGACCCTGACGGAAACGGCAAGGCGGATACAGTGCCCATCGTATTTAATACAAACGGCGGTGTTGTCCTGCGCAATCTGTTCACCGCTCATGCAGGCGGCCAATGGTATTTGGAAGGAGATAAGCTGCAATTAGGCAGAGTCGGCGACCGCTACATGGCAAGCCTGGATTTCCAAAAGCAGCTGTATGACCAGGGCCTCCTGGATCAGGAATACATTACGGACAAAAACGGCCAAAGAGCTACCCAGCTTTGGACCACCGGCAAATCCGGCATTTTCCTGGGGAACTGGGACATGGAAAATATGTTCAAGGATTTGAAGAAAAATGATCCCAACGCAAAGATGACAGCGCTTGAACCTTTTGCTACCCAATACGGAAAAACCGGCCTGCTCCAATCGGCGATTCCCAGCATTATGGTAGGCTTTAACAGCAGCATGAAGGAAGACAAGATTGAAGCCGCTATCAAGTTCCTGGACTGGATGATTGAAACAGGCTGGAAGCCGCTGAAATTCGGGGAAGAAAACGTCCATCATAAATTAGTCAACGGTGTGCCGCAAATCATTGATGCAGAGAAGTTCCGCAAGGAAGTGAACTATGCAAGGGAGTATGCAGTCATCAATCAATATGAATTGAAGCCCGAGTGGTTCCCGATTATGGCGGCCTCGGACCCTGTCTCCCAGGAATATGCCAAGGAAAAGGCCAATTCGCTGCAGGTGGCCATGAAGAACAAATTCCGCCGGGACATTCCCTACACCCCGGATCTACCCGAATTAAGCCAATTGACCGCTACCTTCAATCCGATTGCGGATCAAATTGAGGCCAAAATTGTAACCAGCGGGGCATCCATGACGGCTCAGCAGGGGATGGAGGAAATCCGCAAGGAATGGAAGCGTCTGGGTGGAGACAACGTGGATAAGCTGGTTAACGAATGGTACCAGAAGAACAAGCAGGATTTAAAGTAAGGCAGGCTTCGCAGCCGCTTCATCATTAAGGAAAATCCGGACCAGATCAACAAAAACTTATTCCAGTGTTGCTTATGGTGGAGCATTCGCTATTAAGCCTATGCTCCATCAAAGTAAAATCTGTTGCCAACCTTTTAATGAAAAGGGAGTTGAGCGAATGTTTGGAAAAAATCAGAAGCGCCAGCTGTCTCTCTGGAGCCGTTTATTTTCATTGGCAATTGCAATTATGCTATTGTTTGGAATGCTGCCCCTCGTGGAGAAACAGGCCTTGGCCGCCGGCTTGCTCACATTGGAACCAACAGACGACGCTTACGTTCGGGGCGGGGCATATGCGTCCGATAATTTCGGGGCGCTTCCCGAGCTTTTTGTCAAAAACAATGCAAGCAGCGATATGGTTCGGAAATCGTATTTGCGCTTCGACCTCAGTCAGCTTGACCTTTCACAGATTACTTCGGTGAAGTTTCATATAAACGGCGCCATTACCGAAGGGACTCACCAGGAAACGGAAATTTGGGTATTCGGGACGGATGAGCAGGGATGGAATGAGTCCGCTGTTACATGGAGTACGCAGCCGGAGGAAATTTACGAGCTTGGCAGTATCTTAGTAAACCGCACATGGAAATGGCATGAATTGGACGTGACTGATTATGTGCGAAGCCGGATGCAGGGCGAGGGAATTTCCACATTTGTATTGGTGCAGAAGGAGGAGCCGGGATTTACCGCTCATTTCCGAAGTAAAGAGCACAGCCAGAAGCCATATTTGACAGTTGAAACAACGCCAGTTGTGGAAGCGCTTTATTCAGAGGATGATGCATACGTCCGGGGAGGAGCAAGCGCAGATCTGAATTACGGGTCTGAAACCAATCTGATCGTAAAGAAAAATACAGCCGATTTAACCCGTGAGGGACTCTTGAAATTCGATATTTCCGGTTATGAACCTGCGCAAATCGGATCAGCCAAGCTGCATCTGTTTGGCGCAATTACGGAGGGAAGCGGTGATTTGCAAAAAAACATCGTGTACTTGTCCGAGGATGACGACTGGAATGAGTCAACTGTAACCTGGAATGATAAACCGGCGCCTGTACATCGCATTGGAGAGGTAAATACATCCCGAACCTGGGGCTGGCATGAAATTGATGTGACGGCACAGCTTCGCAAGGAGGCGGCCGGGGACGGGAAAGCAACCTTCGCGATTTTGCAGGAGCAGTCCGGTGTTTCCGTATTCTTTCGAAGCAAGGAAAACAGCAATAATAAGCCGTATGTAGAAATAAAATCGAATTTGTCCGACTCGGATGCTCCAATATGGAAAGCCTCCTCCCAACTGCAAGTTGTTAACGAGGGAAAGGATTCCGTTTCACTCTCCTGGCCGCTGGCGATGCACGGGAAGGGTGTGGCCGCCTATCGCATCTATAAGCAGGGAGAATTATTGCAGGAGGTGTCCGGCAACGTAACTGTGTATACGGCGAATGGCCTCGTTCGAGGCGAGCCCTATACATTCCAGATTCAAGCTGCCGATGCGCTTGGCCATTGGACAACGGATGGGCCTTACATAACAGTCAACTTGTCCAAAGGGGAAATCATTCAGACGAAACCGGGGAATATTTTTGTCCAGCCCGAACCGGCTCAATTTATTCTGCGTACGGAAAAGCCCTCTGTTCAATGGTATGCGGAAAATTACTGGGGCAAGCGGGTGGCGGAAGGAACGGCGGTTGCCACAAACGGGGAAGCGGTGATTCAGGCGGCAATCCAGGAGAAGGGATATTTTACCCTGAATATCCTTGAGGGGCAGGCGGAGATCAGTACACCGTTTGCGATTCTGTCTCCATTTGATCAAGCTTTAATAGCCGATTCTCCATTTGGCTTTTCGACGCATCTCAACCGGACACCCCATGATTGGGAGGATATACTGGAGCTTTTTGTGCTCTCGGGAGCCAAGACGCTGCGGGAAGGATCCTCCTGGGCAAACGTTGAAAAGCAGAAGGGTGAATATACATTCACTCCCTTTCCGAACAATTACTTGCCCATGTTGGAAAGCAAGGGAGTGAAGGACTTATTCGTAGCCGGACTTACAAACCCGTTTTACGATGAGAACGGCACGCCTTACACGGAAGAGGGCATGGAAGGATTTTCCAATTATGCTGCAGCTTATATGAAGCAGTATGAGGACATCATCGATTGGGTGGAGGTGTACAACGAGTTTAATTTGCCCCAATTCGGTGACCGGGGAAACAGCTTGGCCGACTCCAAGCCTGAATATTATGCGGAGATGCTAAAAACAACGTATTCGGCTATTAAGGCTGTAAGACCGGATGCAACGGTGATCGGCATGGTTACTTCAGGGATGCCTCTGGATTGGTGGGAAACGGTGTTCCAGCAGGGCGGCATGCAAGCGTTGGATGCGGTATCCTTCCACCGCTATCCCCCCACTCCCGAAGGGTTGGACGATTTAACCGCAGTACAGTCGCTTATGAAACAATATAATGATGGCCAGACGAAGCCGATCTGGTTGTCCGAATTCGGTTGGCCTACACATACAAGTGTGGTGACGGAGGATATACAGGCCAAATATGTGCTGCGAAGCCATGCGGTTGCATTGGCGTCCGGGTTGGAAAAGGCGATCTGGTATGATCTGATGGATGACGGGCTGGACCCGGCCGACAAAGAGCATCATTTCGGTCTTGTGCATAATGTTGCCGATCCCAGAGGCAGGCTGACGCCAAAGCCGGGTTTTCCGGTATACGCGGCCATGACGCGGGAATTGAGCGGGGCCGAATATATTGCCCGCGACGCGCTGGATGAGGGATTGTACAGCTATAAGTTCGCGAAGAACGGCCAGGATGTAAGAGTGATGTGGTCTCTTGCTCCGCAGACGATTGCTGTTGACGCGGACCAGCCTGTAGAAATAGTTGACATGATGGGCAACAGCTCATTCTACACTCCGTTGGGAGGCAAGGTGTATCTTACCTTAACCAGCGATCCAATCTATCTGAAAGGAACTCTATCTGCAATCGGGAAGGATGCAAGCTTTTTGGTTTCGGCAGTCGATACTGTAGTAGGAGAAGCTGTCCATGCAGAGCTGCAGGTGAATAATCCAACCTTGCAGGCTGAAACGTTTGTGTTTGAATCCGGCGATGCATCGCGCGCTATTCAAGCCGGCCCGTCGGAAACTGCAAGCGCTTCCGTCAATATCTCCGGTATCTTAAAAGAAGGAACCTGCCAATTGAGCGGGACATGGAGCGTGAATGGGACAGCTTTTGGGTTCAGCATATTCGATGTCCATGTTTTGCCCTCGCATAAGGTTGAGGTTTTGCCATGGATGGAGCAGCCCGGGATCAATGAAGGGCAACTGAATATTCGCATCTTTAATCATGCCTCCTCCACGCTGCTGGGAGTTGAAGCAATTGAGTGGCAGCTGGGCAGCTCCTCAGGAAGGGAAGCCGTAGAAGCAACTGTGGCTCCGCAATCCAATCTGCCGGTTCCACTGGAGGTTGGCGCAATTGCGTTGGCGAAATCGTATCCCTACAGGGTAAAGGTTTTCTTTGCTGACAACAGTGAGACCGTGCTGGAAGGGAATATTGAATTCAACCCGTTGTATCAATTGCCAATCCTGACAGACGGAACAATGGATAAGGGCTTGCCGGGAGCAATGGTTGATTTGGCAACGGGCGTGAACAAAATTACGGGCTACGGCGGTTCCGGGGATTTAAGCGGCCAGGCTTGGGTTACCTGGGATGAAGACAACTTGTACTTATCGGCAAGCATTATTGACGATGTTTTTGCGCATCCCAGTGCGGGCAGCGAAATTTGGAAAAATGACAGCCTGCAGTTTGCTGTTGCGCAAGGAATGCCGGGAACTGAAAATAAGTGGTATGAATTTACTTTGTCGCAAACCTCCGACGGCCCCCTGCTGTATCGTTCCCGCGCTCCGGAAGGCAGCGGGGGCAAGCCGATCACCAATCGTCAGCTTGCCATAGTCCGTGATGAGGCCAACGCTGTGACCGCATATGAACTGGCGATCCCTTGGTCGGAACTGGCGCCGATAATACCAAGGATCGAATCGGTGTTCAGCTTTTCTTTCCTGGTGAACGACAACGATGGAGCTGGACGCAAGGGCTTTATTGAATGGGGAGCCGGGATCGGAGGCAGCAAGGACCCGGGTCTGTTCCGGCCAGTTTTTTGGATGCCGCCTGCGCCCGCGCCGATGCCGGTGACCGGCACCCTGGCCGCCAGCGCGGCGGAGCTGCAGCCGGGACAGCCGCTGGAGCTGACGGTGGGCGTGGACCATGCCAGCCGCTTCACCGCCGCAGATGTTACGGTGCATTATGATCCGGATGTGCTGGAATTCGCTACTGACCAGGTGGACGGCGTCCAGGTGCTGAAGGATGAGGCCATCCAGTCTCAGCAGGAAGGGTATCAGGTGTCGGCTGCGGTTTATGGCCAACCCGGAAAGCTGCGGGCGCTGCTGTTCACTGCGGGTCCTGACCGGTCGCTTGCGGGAACAGAGCCCTTGTTCAAGCTGCGGGCAGCGGTGAAGGAGAGCGCGGAGCTTGGCGTCACCGCGGCCGTATACCTGTCCGGCTTCGAGCTTTCCTTTGAAGGAGAAGAGGCGGTTGTGCCGGAAACGGCGGGAGCCAGGGTGTCCCTTCTGATCACGGCGCAGCCGCAGGAAGCAGACATTACGGCCTTGAATGCCGCTATTGCCTATGCGCAAACCGTATTGGACAACGCGGTGGTGGGACCGTATCCCGGCCAATATCCGCAGGCCGCTTATGATGCGCTGGCAGGTGCTATTGGGCTTGCCCAGGCGGTACGAGATCAGGCCGGGGCAACGCAGGCGGCTGTGGATCAGGCTGCGGCAGCGCTGCAAACGGCGGTGCAGCAATTCTTCAACGCGGTGAATCCCGCTTCACCGGGCCAGTCTGCCGACTTCACGGCGCTGAATGCCGCCATTGCCAAGGGGCAAAAGATGCATGATGAAGGACCTTACGGCGACAAAATCGGGAAGTATCCGGAATCGGCCAAAACGGCGCTGAAGTCGGCGCTGGATGTAGCCAAGGCCGTTCGCGGCAACAGCTCCGCCAGCCAGGAGGCGGTCAATGCGGCGGTGACGGCGCTGAACGGAGCCATTCAAACCTTCGAACAATCGCTGATCACGCTGGTCGGAGGCGGGGCGACGAAGGTAGGCATTCGCGATCTGTCCCTGGTGGCCAAATACTATGGCATCACCCATACGCATCCGGACTGGAGCAAGGTGGCGGCAGCCGATATCCAGGGCGGGAATGAAATCACCATTGAGGTGCTTGCGGCCGTGGCGAGAATGATCTTGACCGATTGGGCGGTTGGCGAATAACCCGCCGGAAGCGCAGAGAACCGGGATACGGGACGGAGCGGAGGCTCTTGTCCCGTCCTCCCGCAGCGAAGGGAGCTTCACAGATGAAAATCAAAGTCGCCGTGCTGATGTGCTGTCTGTTCCTGATGGGGATGTCCGGCGTTTTCGGCGCAGCCGCCAACCAAGCCGCCACCTTCGGGATGACAGGCGGGGAGAGCGGGCTGGAGGTGGTAATCACGGCCCAGGCAACAAGCGATGTTTATGCGTATGAGCTGAATCTGACGTTTGACGAGGGGAGATTGGAGCTGGAGAAGGCCGAGGCGCCGCATAACGGCTTTCTGGTGAATCCGCTTGTGGAAGGAGAGCGGATTCGCATCGCGCATACGCTGATCGGACCCAAGCAGGGACTGAAGGGGGATATCCAACTGGCCGTCTTGCGGTTCAAGCGTCTGGCCCCCGGCCCCGCGGAGGTGGTGCTGAAGGAGGTGAAGCTGGTGGATGCTTCCATCGAAAGCGCCGTGTTTACGCCGTTGCTGAAGACGGAGCTGACGGCTGAGGCGCCGGGGCTGGCGGATATTGAAGGCCATTGGGCGGAGCAGCCCATTCGGGAGGCCGTGAGGCGGGGGATCGTCACAGGATATGAGGACGGCACCTTCCGTCCGGAGCGTCCGGTGACCCGGGCCGAGTTCGCCGTTTTGTTGGTTCGGGCGCTGGGTCTGGAGGGAGATAGCTCCCCACAGCCGGCCTTTGCGGACGCAGGGGACATCCCGGCCTGGGCTGCGCCGTCGGTAGCCGCCATAGCGGAAGCCGGACTGATTCAGGGCTATGAGGATGGCACATTCGGCCCCGGGCGGCAGATCAGCCGGACAGAGATGACGGTGATGCTGGTCCGGGCGCTGGGGTTGGAACCGGATCAAGCTCTGGAACTGCAGCCGTTCGCCGACAAGGAGCAAATTCCGGGTTGGGCCTGGTCGTCCATTGCCGCGGCTGTGGAGGCGGGGATTATTCAAGGCACCACAGGCAACCGGTTCGCGCCGGAGGAGACGGCCACGCGCGCCGAGGCGGTTGCTGCTATTATGAATTTGGTTGACCGGACAGAGAGGTAAGGCTTAGCAAAAGGAGTATGCCTCCCGAAATGCGGGGACATGCTCCCTTTTGGCATAACGGTCTTTCAAGACATCTTCGATGAGGCCGTACTCCGGGTTTTTGGCCCCTCACCATAAAAAAATAACCCTACTGTACAAAATGTGAAGTGTTCCATGCTAATAAATGTGTTTGTTTATATAAAGGGTGAGTATCCTTTTTTGGCCCCCTTCGCTATGATCTAGCTACCAGCAGAAATGCTGAGCCAATTATTATAAATTTTGTGGGAGGAATCGAAACGAATGGGAAAGAAAAGATACGTTCAAGTGGGCATTGGAGGAAGAGCATCCTTTTTTTACGGGGCTATTGCCCAAACTTACCGGGAGACATCCGAGCTTGTCGCCTTTTGCGATGTGAACCAAACGCGGATGGATTATGCCAACAAACTGCTCACTGAAACGTATGGCCATCCGCCGGTTCATACGTACAAGGCAGAACAATTTGATGAAATGATTATGAAGGAAAAACCGGACATTGTGATTGTAACCAGTGTTGACCGCACGCACCACAAATATATTATCCGCGCTATGGAGTTGGGATGCGACGTTATCACCGAGAAGCCCATGACGGTGGATGTAGAGAAGAGCAAGGAAATATTTGATGCCGTTGAGCGTACAAAGCGCAATATCCGCGTCTCCTTCAATTACCGCTATGCGCCTCATCATACCAAAGCCCGCGAGTTAATCGCAAGCGGGGTCATCGGCGAGGTATACTCCATTCACTTCGAATGGCTGCTGAACACTCAGCATGGCGCGGATTATTTCAGACGCTGGCACCGGGATAAGCGCAACAGCGGAGGATTGTTGGTGCATAAATCCACCCACCACTTTGATCTGGTCAATTTCTGGATCAATTCCGAGCCTGAGACTGTATTTGCCTTCGGGGACTTAATGTATTATGGCCGTGAGAATGCGGAAAATCGGGGGGTTACTTCCTTTTACCAACGGTCTACAGGCAATGCGGCAGCCAAGGAGGACCCCTTCGGACTGCAGTTGGACAGCAGTGAGGGTCTGAAGGGCATGTATCTGAATGCAGAGCACGAGGATGGTTATCTGCGGGATCAAAGCGTATTTGGAGACGGAATTAACATTGAAGATACGATGGGCGTTATTGTGCGCTATAAGAATAAAGCCATTCTCACTTACTCTCTCAATGCTTACATGCCTTGGGAAGGCTACCGGATTGCATTCAACGGCTCCAAGGGCAGAATTGAGATGAACGTTGTCGAGATGTCCTATGTCAACTCGGGCGGAGACAAGGCGCTGGAAGGCGCTGTGAAAGGCAGGAATATTACCGTATTCCCTATGTTTGAAGCTCCGTACTCTGTTGAAGTGGAGGAAGGTGTGGGAGGACACGGCGGCGGCGACCCCGTCTTGTTAAACGATCTGTTTGGAACGCCGGCTGAGGACATCTACAACCGGGCAGCCAACCATATCGACGGTGCCATGTCCATTATGACCGGAATTGCCGCAAACCAGTCCATCCGCACAGGCGAGTCTGTAAAAGTCGCCGATTTGATGAAGGATGTGAACAGGCGGTGATCGGCTATTCCTGTACGATTCCGGTAAAGTATGACGTCGATGTGTTTGTGGCCGGAGGGGGACCTGCAGGCGTGGCCGCTGCAGTGGCCGCTGCCCGAAACGGATGCTCGGTTTACCTCGCCGAAGGGCAGGGCTGCCTGGGGGGAATGGGAACGGCCGCAATGGTCCCGGTATTTATGCAGTTTAGTGACGGCATTAACATGGTTGCAGCAGGGATTGGCGAGGAAATCCTAACCAGGCTTCGCGCAGCCGGCGGCACCGGATATGATAACCCCTATTCCATTAAACTCGAAGTTCTGAAACGGGTCTACGACGAATTGTTAGTTGACGCAGATGTGGCCTTCACCTTCCAAACCCATCTGATTGCAGTAATTCAGGAAGAAGGAGAGGTCACGGAAGCAGTCCTGTACGCAAAAAGCGGCTTGTTTGCCGTAAAAGCCAAAATGTTCATCGATTGCACAGGGGACGGTGATTTGGCCGCATGGGCAGGGGCTCCTTACGAGAAGGGCGACCAGGACGGCAATCTGATGCCGGGCACCTTGTGCAGCCTATGGGCCGGAGTCAACTGGGACGAAGCGGAGCGGGACCCGACGCACAAAAGAATGCTGGAGCAGGCATTTCGTGATAAAGTCTTCACGGTGGAGGACCCGAGCCTTCCCGGAATGTGGCGGATCGGGCGGACCACCGGGGGCGGCAATATTGGCCATGCCTTCGGGGTGGATGGAACGGATGAGGTGTCTTTGACCCAAGCCTTTATTGAACAGAGGAAGAGGCTTGTGGAATATGAGCATTATTATAAGAAATATCTGAACGGCTTTGCGGATATGGAGCTGGCCGCTACAGGAAGTATGATGGGCATCCGTGAAACCAGACGAATACTCGGCGACTACGTTCTGAATTTGCGGGATTTCGAGAGCAGAGCGGTATTTCCGGATGAGATTGGAAGGTACTGCTACCCTGTTGATATCCATGCTTACAGGCCGGATAAGGAGCTTCATCAGAAGATGAAGGAGTCCTTCGAGACGCGGCTGCGGTATAAGCAAGGGGAAAGCTACGGAATTCCCTACCGGACGCTGACACCCCAAGGACTGAAAAATGTTCTGGTAGCGGGAAGATGCATCAGCACCGATAAGTATATTCAAGGCTCCGTCAGAGTCATGCCGGGCTGCTTCATCACCGGCCAGGCAGCAGGTGCGGCAGCGTCCATAGCCATTGGGGAGGGTACCGACATCAGAGGCTTCGACATCGGGAAGCTGCAAGGCCTGTTAAGGAAAATGGGCGCATATTTGCCGGAGGGAATTTAACATTGCAGCAGGTATCCAACTGCAAAGGAGCCCCCACATAAAAAAGATGGAGGGAAAGCACTACGTTTTCCCCCCATCCTTTTTATATCTCTGCTTGTGCAGGGAAGCAGCAAGCCGGAGACCTAAGAAATTTTGAAGCTCAGTCCCAAGATATCCCTATAAAATGCCTGAATCGCTTTGATTGGGCTTGGCACGTTGATATCCAAAGCCACGGCTACCCCAAGTGCCAGCACCAAGAGAAAGAGAATCGAATAGATGGCGAGGTCGCGCCACCGTTTGCGTTTGACCATATTGGGCAGGTCAAGCATGGCGATACCGGAAAATGATATTATGATCATGATTAGCTTCATGCCTTCACCTCCTGAACTTTTCCAATCTTGCTCAAGAAAGCTACCAACAGGGATACAGCCGGCAGCAGAAGCTCAAAAGTCAGCGAAAAGAAAGGCGCAGTGGTCGCCCCCCAATCCCTATTTTCCATTATGGATTCAAAAACGATAAGCGAATAGAAGAATACAAGTGCTGCAGACAGAAGCGTGAGCGGCGGATAACTTTTCTGACTTAGGGGCCGCTCTCTATTTTTTCGACCCAGCATATGAGTTAATCCCAGTACAAAGGCATACAGCAGAATGCAAATCTTAAATAAAAATAGAAGTACCAGCACCACAGCATAAATGCTTTCCATCCGAGTAAGGGTGTCCCCAAGACTCACATAGCGTAAGGATTCAAAGGATGGCAGTGTAACGATAAAAACAAGAGGACCAAGGGTTACGGTATCACGCACCATGGCAAATGCCATGGAAATGGCCGAAAGGAGCAAGCCGAGGAGAAGAGGCTTTGCCGTTTTTTTCGGCTTTTCAAGCATGGGAGTAATCATTGTGAAGGCTAAAATCTCGCCCATCGGGAGCGCTGACACAGAAACTGTTCCCTGCACGTATTTCATGAGCTCCAATTGAAAAAAAGGCTTTAGAAATCCGGGCTGTATGTCCTTGAGAACCAGAATGGAATGGATAACCACTGCTCCCACGGCAATGATGCCTAAGAAAGTGGATAGATGCATGAGATTTTCCATTCCCTGACGAATTGCGTAGACACATCCAAGCAGGGAAAGGAGAATAACCGCTGCGATGGGAGTCTCCGGCATTAAGTACTGCACTACAAAACCCCCGAGATCACGGACATTGAGGGCAGCAAGCGATAGAAAGAAGAACAAATATAAAGCAGATACAACCTTTCCCACAATCGGGCCGAATACCATATCGTCAATCTCGATCAGATTTTTTCCGGGAAATTCCCGCAGCAGTGCAGCGTAGATAGCCACAATCGGAATCGTAAACAAAAAACCGGTAGCGGCCATGGCCCAGGAATCCTGACGGGTTACACTGATAATGTAGCCGGAACGCAGTACAGTAGCCTGCATGAAGCAAAACACTGCAAACATCAGAGCTTTTGAGGATATGCTTCCCATTGCAGTTCTCATTATGCACCTCCCGGAATTATCGGCTGTGCCAAACCGCCTGAGAAGCGCAGTTTGACATCCACCCGGATATCAAGTTCAATTTGGGGAAACATGGTATCCCAGTTTTTCTTCATCGCTTCCCAATCCTTGGGATAATCGCGGCGAATTGCCTCGCCAAATCCGAACACATCAGCGGACAGCGTTCTTGCTTGCGCCAGTACGTTTTGAATGTCCGACTGGATAGCTTCCTTCATGAGTTCCTTCAGCATTTCAACATTCTCTATGCGAGACATATTCTGGGTGGTTTCGTTGCTTTCAATTGCTCCATCCTCATGGACGGTAAGCTCCATCCGGATCGTTCCGTCTTCAGCTTTTACAGGTTTCAAGATGCTGTTGGCGTGAAGAAACTCCAGAATAACCTGTCCCCAATCTGTATTTACGGTTAGTGCCCCGCTTTGGGCCTTATTCGTCACCCAAAGCAGTCCCCTTGTCTGTGCTACGTCAAGCTCCCCGATCATCTTTCCCTGTTTGAAAACTGCCGTACCATCAAGCTTGACCTTATTCTTTCCCTCCTCGGATTTATATAGCTTGATTATCGGGGCCACTGGGGATCTGGAATCACTCATCGTGGCGATAACAAAATCGCGCAGGGTTATAACCACTGTCTCAGAATTTAATTTCTGGTTTTCCATCATGGCGTAAAGATGAAGCGCCGGCACTTTTTCCAGATCAGCCTCCTCCTCCAATATCTTGGAAGCCTTGCCTCTCGAAATCAGGAGTTGGACATCCATACGCCCTTCATAATCGCGTGTGAATGCGTCCAACCCTTCTGCCATGTCCAGCTTTGCTAAATCGCTGCTGAAAATAAGCACCTTATTGTGCGAAAAATACAATCTTCGGTTCTGCATATGTGTGACTCCCCGTACAGCAGAGAGTACGCTTTGGTCGGCATAACTGATGTTCACATACGCTTTTTCACTGGTCCTGCTGCCTTGGGAGCTTGCGCTGGATCCCATCTCTGACGCTTTCACCACTTGTGCCGTCAGCTTCAGGGAGTCCGGCTGATTGCTTGTATCCAGACCAGTGCCGACAACGATGGCTATGTTGCTAAGCTCCCGCTGGCTCCAGCAGCCGGTCAGGCATGAGATCAGCAATATGCAGTTCAAAAGAACAGCGGCACAGCTCCGTTTCCTCCAAATTTTTAAGCAAGATGTAAACGTTTTTGTCATGATTCTTCACTCCGATTGCCTTTATTGCCAGTGGACGGATCATATGAAGCTGGGATTTCTTGCCGTTTCAAATCCTGTGGATTTATCGCACGGGGACGAGTATGCATAGCCCAGAGCGGGGCACGCACAGCGGTATCCTTCAGATCGTTTGGTTGAAACGGCGCCAATGGCGCCAGATAATGGGCGCCGAAAGATCTTAGCGAAGTAAGGTGGATGAGCAAAACAAACAGACCTATGGTGATGCCAAAGCTTCCCATGGTAGAGGCCAGGATCAGCAGGAACCATCTCAAAAGCGAAACAGCATCCGAGATAAAAGGAATTGCAAAGCTGGACACAGCGGTGATTGCGACGACAATAACAACCGGTGCGCCCACTATTCCGGCCTGTACAGCCGCTTCTCCCATTACCAGGGCGCCTACGATGCTGATGGTCTGGCCCATGGACCGTGGCATGCGGATTCCGGCTTCCCGCAGGATTTCAAAAATAAGCATCATGATGCCCATCTCCACAGCCGCGGGAAAAGGAGTGCCTTCACTGGATGCTGCCATCGTAAATAACAATGTAGTCGGGATCAGCTCCTGGTGATAGGTAGTGAATGCTATATACAGGGCGGGAGTAAGGAGGCTGATAACAAACGCGATCAACCGCAGCAAGCGCATCCAGGTAGCGTAATGGCTGCGCGTAATGTAATCCTCTGCGTTTTGGAAATTTTCGATAAACAGCATCGGCACTGTCATCACAAAAGGTGTACCGTCCACGGCCACGGCAACTCGGCCCTCCAGCAGCTTCCCCGCAACGGCGTCCGGCTTTTCGCTGCACCAAATAGTGGGAAAAACGGTGAACGGCGAGTCTTCGATATACTGCTCCACGTAGCCTGTGGCCAGTATTGCGTCTACATCGATTTTCTTTAAGCGGCGTTGGACTTCATTTACCAGACCCGGATCTGCGATTCCATCTATATAGAGGATGTTTATCAGCGTATGCGTGCGCTTTCCGAGCACCGTGGAACGGATTTTGAGTGCCGGGTCTTTTATCTTCCGGCGAATCATGGCCGTATTTGTACGCAGATTCTCCGTAAAGCCCTCCCGCGGACCCCGGACGGCCGTTTCACTGTTAGGTTCTGCAACAGCTCTTTTTTCCCAGCCTTTTGCTCCTATGTCCAGCGCCTTGCAAAAACCATCTGCAAGAAACACTGCATTTCCTGATAGGCAGGCTTCCACTACTTCGTTATGGGTGTAGACGGTTCTTACTTCTCCCACGGCCAGAAGCCTGTCCCGAATTTGATCCATACTCGTAATATCGGACGTTTCCTCTTCGTGGAAAGGATGGCTATTGTGCATAAGCGGCTTTATGATGCTTTCGTTTATCGTTGAAAGGCTAACCAGCCCATCCAAAAAAATCAGCGCGGACTTCACCTCTCCGACCTTATCCATTCCGAAGGAAAATTCGCGGATGATAAGATCGGAGCTGTCCTCAAATATGGCTTTAAGAGTGTGGAGATTCTTTTTGAGACCTCGCGAAAGGAGTTGCGGTCTTTCTTTATTGCTATGGCTAACCTCTTCCGTTTTTCTCTTTTTCTTATGCTGTTCCTTAAAAACCCTAATTAGCTTGATAATATACCGCATTTGGCATTAATCCCTCGATAGTATTCAATATTGATCCAGTACGTTAGCTTTAGTTTGGGGCATTTCTGGTAATTTTATACTGTATCTGAAGCTGTGGAAGGGCACCAAGATTCTGAAAGCGCAGTCATAATATTTTCTCTAAAAAAGACTTTTATAAAGCTCACCTATGATGTAAGATATACTTTAATGCGGTAAACCGTAAATCTGATGGATAGAGGGATGAAGCATATGTCTGGCACACCGACCACAGCACCGGCACAAGAGCATTTAAACCCGTTTGAAATTGTGCAAAAGCAAATTGATGAGGCGGCTGGCCGTTTGCAGCTTCCGCAGCATGTTATCGATATTTTGAAAAAACCCAAGCGCGTCCTGTCTGTCAGCTTCCCTGTGAAAATGGATGATGGCAGCGTCCAGGTATTTGAGGGCTACCGCTCCCAGCATAATGACGCCATCGGTCCGGGGAAAGGCGGCATCCGCTTCCATCCCGATGTTACCCTCGATGAGGTCAAAGCATTGTCCATGTGGATGTCCTTCAAATGCGGCGTAGTGGGCTTGCCTTACGGAGGAGGCAAGGGCGGAGTCATCTGCGATCCGCGCAAGCTGAGCAAAGGCGAGCTGGAGCGCGTCAGCCGCGGCTTCATGGAAGCCATCGCCGATTTTATCGGGCCAGACAAAGACATTCCTGCTCCGGATGTCTACACAACACCGGAAATCATGGGCTGGATGATGGACACCTATAGCCGTCTGAAGGGCGTCAACACGCCGGGCATCATTACCGGCAAGCCCCTCATCCTTGGCGGCTCCAAAGGACGCAACGAGGCCACGGCTCAGGGCTGCGTCTATACGGTGTTGGCTGCCCTGAAGGAACTGGAAATCTCTCCGGTAGGCGCGACAGTCGCGGTGCAAGGCTTCGGCAACGCCGGGCGGATTGCGGCAAGGCTGCTGGCGGAGCAGGGCTGCCGGATTGTGGCTGTCAGCGATTCCAAGGGCGGGCTGTACCAGGCGGAAGGCTTGGACTTGCCCAAGGTATTTGCGTTAAAGGATCATTCCAAGCTGGCCGACTACGGTGCGCCATACGTCATCACGAACGCGGAGCTGTTGGAGCTGGAGGTGGATATCCTCATTCCGGCCGCCCTGGAAAATGTCATTACCGGCGCCAATGCAGGCAATGTCCGGGCCAAAATCATCGCCGAAGCGGCCAATGGCCCCACCACTCCGGAAGCGGATAAAATTTTGCAGGAAATGGGCGTGCTGGTGATCCCCGATATTCTGGCGAATGCGGGCGGTGTAACCGTATCGTATTTTGAATGGGTGCAAAATCTGGCCCAATTTTACTGGACGGAAGAAGAGGTGCGGGAGCGGCTGTCACAGCGGATGCACGCCTCCTATGATGCGGTGCGCGCGTTGTCCCGCGAGCATCGCACCGATCTGCGCACGGCCGCCTTTATGATCTCCATCAAACGCATCAGCGAAGCGATGAGCGCCAGAGGCTGGATCTGATCAAGGCTGGATTTGATCCCGAATAATCGAAGCGGAGGTAATTGCAGCAATGACAAAGCAAATTTCGATAGGCATCGTGGGTTACGGCAATCTGGGACGGGGTGTGGAGGCGGCCATCCGGCAAAATCCCGACTTGAGGCTTGAGGCGATCTTCACGCGCCGCAACCCGGGCAGTGTCCGTGCGGAGTCGCCCATGGTATCCATTGCCGATATTCAATCTTATCAAGGAAAAATCGATGTGCTGATCCTGTGCGGCGGCTCCGCCACCGATCTGCCGGAGCAAGGCCCGGCGCTGGCGAAGCTGTTCAACACGGTGGACAGCTTCGATACCCATGCGCGGATTCCGGAGTATTATGCGGAAGTGGATGCAAGCGCCCGCGCGACGGGTACGGTCAGCGTCATTTCCACCGGCTGGGACCCGGGGCTGTTTTCCCTTAACCGGCTGCTGGCCGAAGCCGTGCTGCCCCAGGGAAATGAATACACCTTCTGGGGCAAAGGCGTAAGCCAGGGCCATTCCGATGCCATCCGCCGTGTCAAGGGCGTCAAGAACGGCATCCAATACACCATTCCCCGCGAAGAAGCGGTGGAGCGGGTGCGCAGCGGTGAATATCCGGTGCTGGCTACCCGGGACAAGCATCTCCGGGAGTGCTTCGTGGTGGCGGAGGAAGGGGCGGATACGGAGGCGATTGCCGAGGAGATTCGCACTATGCCCAACTATTTTGCCGATTATGATACGGTGGTGCATTTCGTAAGCGAGGAGACGCTGGCTGCAGAACACGGTTCCATGCCCCATGGCGGAAATGTGATCCGCAGCGGGCGGACCGGCGCCGGGAATACCCAGATTGTCGAGTTCAGCCTGAAGCTGGACAGCAATCCCGAATTTACCGCCAGCGTGCTGGTTGCCTATGCACGTGCGGCCTATCGCCTGGCGCAAAAGCAACAATCCGGCGCATTTACCGTCTTCGATATTCCGTTTGGCCTGCTTTCGCCGAAATCGCCGGAGCAGCTGCGCAAGGAGCTGCTGTAGAGCCTATTTTGAAATGCCCGGGAGCGGGAGCTTGTGCTTACCATTATAATGTGATGCGGTGTCTGAATCCTTTTGTGGATTCAGGCACTTTTTTTTGTCTTGAAAAACCATGTCCGAAAATGGCCGGACATTTTGGGGAGGCGTGATATAATAAAACCACCTCAGGAAAGGGGGGCGAAAGGATGACAGATCACAAAAATGCTCTGTATGCGGCGTTTAAGGCGAAGGACGCCCGTTTTGACGGACGTTTCTTTGTAGGCATATCGTCCACGGGGATATACTGTCGTCCGGTGTGCCGGGCCAAGCAGCCCAAGCCGGAAAACTGCACTTTTTATCATACGGCAGCGGAAGCGGAGCAAGCGGGATACCGCCCTTGCTTGTTGTGCAGGCCGGAGCTTGCACCCGGCAGCTCCATCACCGACGCCACCGCCAATCTGGTTTATCGGGCGGCGAGGATGCTGGAGGAAAACTGCGGCAGCGGGCTAAGTTTGGACGAGCTTGCCGCACGGCTTGGTTGTACGGACCGGCATCTGCGGCGCGTGTTCGCAGCGGAATATCAGGTGTCGCCGGTTCAGTATCTCCAAACCTGCAGACTGCTCCTTGCCAAAAACCTGCTTACAGACACAGAGCTGCCGGTTCTGGAGGTTGCCATGGCAGCGGGTTTTGGCAGCTTGCGCCGGTTTAACGATCTTTTCAAAAAGCAATATCAGCTTTCGCCGACGGTTCTACGAAAACGGGCTTCGGAGAAAAAAAGGCATAATGGCGGAGTGACTTTAGCTTTAGGCTACCGCCCGCCCTATCCTTGGGAAGACATGCTGAACTTCCTTGCCGGGCGTACCATTGCGGGAATTGATAAGGTACAGAACGGCGAATATATGCGCACCGTGCGTTTAGCAACCGCAGAGAAAAAGGATGTGTACGGTTGGGTGCGGGTAGGGCACCTGCCTAAAAAAAACGCCCTGACCGTCACCCTCAGTGAAGCCTTATTGCCCGTATTGCCGCAGGTTTTGGCGCGGGTGCGGCATTTATTTGACTTGTATTGCGACCCGAATGCGGTATATGAGACCCTCCAGGGAATGAACGACATCCGCCCGGGGCTTTGTGTATTGGGCACCCGCTTGCCGGGATGCTTCGACGCCTTTGAAATGGCGGTGCGGGCCGTGCTTGGACAGCAAATTACGGTGAAAGCCGCAAGCACATTGGCCGCAAGGATGGTTGATGCCTATGGCACGCCGATCCAAACCGGGATTGAGGGATTGACCCATATTTTTCCCTCACCCGAAGATATCCTTGCGTTGAGCGGGCCAATTGAGCATGAGCTTGGCCGGTTAGGTGTAATTGCAGCGCGGGCAAAAACCATTGATGAGCTGGCGCGGGCAATCGCCCAGGGGGAAATTGATGTTAACCTCCCGGCCCGGCCGGAGGAAGAAATGAAGAAGCTGATGACAATCCGCGGCATTGGAAGCTGGACGGCACAGTATATCGCAATGCGGGCGATGGAATGGCCGGATGCTTTCCTTGAAACGGATGCCGGCGTGAAAAAAGCATTGCAGCCCCACACTTCAAAAGAATTGTTGAAAATGGCGGAAGCGTGGCGGCCGTGGCGCAGCTATGCCACCGTCAGCCTTTGGAACTCATTATAAGGAGGCGGCTCATGTATTATAGGACAACATATTCGTCACCCGTAGGAACCATGACCCTTGCATGCGACGGAGATCATCTTGTTGGCTTGTGGTTGGACGGACAAAAGTATTACGGCGGCACCATCTCCGGGGAGATGATGGAGAAAAGCTGCATACCGGTGTTCAAGGCTGCGCACAATTGGCTGGACAGCTATTTTGCCGGTGAAAGGCCCGCCATTTCCCAATTGCCGTTAGCCCCGATTGGCGGAGAGTTTCGCCGGGAAGTATGGGGCATCTTATGTGAGATTCCATATGGCGAGGTAATCACCTACGGCGACATTGCAAAAAGGATGGCCGCGAAGCTGGGAAAGGATCGTATGTCAAGTCAGGCGGTGGGAGGGGCCGTTGGGCACAACCCGATCTCCATCATTATTCCCTGTCACCGGGTTGTAGGCTCAAACGGCAGCTTGACAGGTTATGCAGGCGGTGTTCAAACAAAAGTGAAGCTGCTTGAGCTGGAGGGCGCCGATATGTCCAACCTGTTTGTGCCCAAAAGAGGCACCGCTCTTTAGGGTTCAGCACCCGGGGCTGCTGTTCAGATTTAGGGTTATTTCTCGGGCAATCGCAGATTTAGACAAAATAGTGTCCGATGTTTGCCGATCACCGGATGCTGCCCAAGAATAGAATAACCGGCGGCTGGGGAATACTGGAGATAGAGGTGAGCATAATGACAGATAGCCAAATGCAGGATAAACCCTATTTTTGCCCCAATTGCCGCTCCAACCGGGTGAAGTTCAATGTAGTGACCACTTACAGCCAAAGCTTCATGAAGGATGCCATTAGCGGTTCCGTCACTGTTCAGGAGGAGCCGACGCCCATTGCGGAGGCGGAGCCGAATATCCAATGCCGGGTATGCGGCTTTACCGGCAATGAGCTTCGCTTTGTCAAGCAGGCGGAGAGGGAGCCGCGGCATAACACCTATCCCGGACAAGGGATGCAATGATACGGAAAAGACAAAACACCGCGCTCTGGGGAGCCGGTGTTTTTTTACCACATCAGAATGTTTAAGTTCTTTATAGCGCTAAAGCGCGTAAGGCAAACATTCTGATTGGCGATAAAAACTTCCGCTAAACGCGGTCGCTCATCTTCGAGATACTCCGATAGGAGTTTTTCTCATTTGTATATCCGCTTCTGAAACTTTCTCGTAAAAATGACAATCCAAAGTAAACAAAAGAGTAATCCCATAATAATCGAGAATAGGCTTATGTCCTTCATCATCATTTTTCCAATCCAAAACGACGGAAGAAATGCAGCTAACAGCGCATAGGGGGCGGGAATAAACCACACGGTCACAAGCCCCAACAGGCTAACGCCTGCCAATTTTGATATGGCAAGCCCCTCCACACGATTTCCGGCGATAGATACAATCATCATTGCCAATGCGCTCCCCATTAGTGTACTAATGAAAGAGCTGCACACTATCGCGCCTATGGACAAACCCGATATGTTAAAAACCGCCGCCGCAAAACCCGTTACAAGCAAGGAATAGACCATAGGAAAGCCGATACGCGCCATTAGATAGGCATAGCCCTCTGTCGGCGTAATTTGATAAAACGCGCCGATACCCTCGTCCCGTTCTTCAAGCAATAGGAACGCTGACACCATGGCCATTAGCATAGGCGTTAGGCAAATGAGCAAGCCATCCACAAGTCCGTACCACGGTATCAGTGAAAAAGATAACATATCCTCCAATATTTGGTTTGCAAAGGGAATAGCCAACTTGAAAATCAGCCCAATCAAAAACGGCGCGGGTAACAGCACAAGTAACATTCCATCTCTTGTAATCTGCCTTATTCCAATTTGAAACAATTTAACGGTTTGCCTCATGATCTCTCACCACCCTCTGTTTGCATAGCGACAGGTATTCTTTTCGTCGTCAAAAGAAGTGCAACCCCGAGCCAGAGTATAAGAATAATATATAGCCAAATTGTTTCGCCGCCGTTCATGCCGATGGAATGGCCGATGATACGCCACAGCGCAACGCCGGGCAGCACATCAAAAATCGGAAGCGACAGACCAAAGACCGCCAATATCGGGGGAAGTGAAACAAATATTTCAAGCGGCGTGACAAGTATCATGTAGTGGTTGACGCTTCGCGCGTATGACGCAACAAACAGCCCAAAACTCGTGAAAACCATTGAACCCACAAAAACGCTAATGCTTAATGTGAAAAAATCAGCCTGTTCTTTTAACCCGATCAATACAAGAAGGCAACTGGCCAATGTGGAAATAACGGACAGCGATACCGCTTTGGATAAGATATATTCCACTGGGCGCAAGGGGGAAATGCCCCAATAGTCATGTAGTCCCTCACCTTTTTCCAAAAGCCATATCCCGCCGATGAAAAATGTGCCGAGCATGACCGGGTCGGTCAAAATAATGATGGACGCAACCGTTTTTTTGTATTCTCCCGGGACGACAAACAATATCGCTATGTAAATAGCCGTGATAAAAGCATAGAGAAAATAAAAACCGTATTTCACTTGATACCGAACATCATTCGCGAAAGCGGAAAAAAATCTCATTGTAAACACCTGCCCGTCAGCGCGATAAACACATCTTCAAGTGTTTGCTCTTTTGAGTGAATACTTTTCAAGACTCCCGCTTTTAAGGCTGTTTCAAACTCCGCAGATTTTCCAAGTTCCGCAAGCAGACAGCTTTTTTCTATCTCTTGCCTGCCTTGCATAAAACTGAACGCCACTTTTGTATCCGCTCCGCTCTGCCTTAGAGCATGGGGGGTGTTAAGGGCTTTGATTTTTCCGTCAACGATAAAGGCCACACGGTCACAAAGCTCCTCTGCGTCGTGCATATTGTGGGTTGTTAAGATAATTGTTTTACCCGTCGCCTTTTGCTCCAAAATCATATCTTTGAGCGTTCTAGCGTTCGCGGGGTCAAGCCCGCTTGTAGGTTCGTCCAAAAAAAGCAGTTCGGGGCGGTGCATTAGACAACGGACAAAGCCGAGCCGCATTTTCATCCCTTTAGAAAAATCCCCAACCTTTTTATTTGCGTCGTTTTGAAGCCCGACCTTTTCAAGCAATTCCATTGGAGCAATAGCCTTTGCATTATATAAAGAAGCAAAGTAATTCAAGTTTTCGAGCGCGGTAAACTTGCTATAAAAGTTGGGAAACTCAAAGTCGACGCCAATTTTTTCATAATAATCGCTTGTTCGGTTTTTCACTTCATTGTCAAACACGCGCACAGTTCCGCGATAGTCGCGGAGTACGCCGGTGAGTATCTTTTGCATGGTGCTTTTCCCCGCGCCGGACGGGCCGAGAAAACCAAAGATTTCCCCTTGTTTTACCGCAAAGCTGATACCCTGTATCGTATCTGCTTTGGTGCCAGGATATTTGAGAAAGACATTTTGAACACTAATCATTTATTTTCCCTCACAATCTCTTTCAGAATGCCATCCAACATGATATTGATAATTTCCGTGCGTATTTTTTCTTCCTCTTGCGACAGATTGAAAAAGTTAACGGCCAACATTTGCAATATTTTCGTCACAACAGAAATATCGCAAGTAAAATGAACGCCGTATTGTTCCAGCTTCAAAAGCTCTGCGCTATCATCTTTTGTATGCGCTTCAATCACTTCTTTGGGCAATTTGCGAAACAAGTAATCGGTTGTATCACCATCAATGCTCTGAATAAGGGGATATCGGCTAAATTGTCCAAGCATAAACATAACCGTTTGCTTTACGAGTTCGCGGGGTGATAAGTCGGAATGTTCTTGTAAAAAGGCAACCATTTCTGACCACATTTTCTCTTGCTGGCTCACCGCAATATCCATAAAAAGATGTTCTTTGCTTGGATAGAAAGCATAAAACGAGCCTTTGGCAATGCCAGTCGCCGCAATAATTTCATCAATAGAAACTTTCTTGAGGCCGAACGTGGTAAATAACCGCTCTCCTTCCGTTAGTAGCCGTTGCCGTATGACCTCTTTTTCGTTATCACTAAATCGTGGCATAAGCGCTCCTCCAATTAATATGACTAAAACAAATTTTATAGTCATATTGATTATATCATTGCTTTTATGCGTGTCAATGACTAACGAAAGAGACTATATTTTGCCTTTCCGCTAACTGGCAAGCAGGGCAACTGTGGCCACAGTTGCACATTTTTTGTAGTTTTCCCTGCGGTCAAACCACAAAAAATTGCTTGTTGGGGCCAGCCCGTGAGAGTCCCGCGGTTGGCAGATATTCCATGCGCCTTCTTAGGCGCGTGCTAGTACCATGCCCTTATAGGGCTGATGGAAGCCATCGGCTAAGCCGGTGGTTATGAGTTTGCCGGGTTTGTCCGGGCGGAGGGAATATCCATGGTGCTGCGGGGGCAGGGGCGGTGGTGCAGATATCCGTGAGGGGCCAGAATATCTGCTGGTCGCGGACAGACGAGCCGCTTCCAGAGGTGCCGGTCGGAGGGGCGGAAGCACAGAGCCCCCCTGAGATGCCCGTTAAGGGACTACGCAGTAGAGGGGAACCGGGAAGTGGCAAAGAGCATATGGGAGCACCTTTCTAAAAATATAATAATTCGCATATAAAAATAAAGGCAAAATTTTCGCGGGCATGATACAATATGAAAAGGTTTTCTAAATTGTCATAATTGACGATTGTGTGAAGGATTATTTACCCAGTTAAGCGAATACAACTATTACCTGCATCCGTGAGTAACAGCAGCCGCAGCAAAGGGCAGCTCCGTCCGCTATGGGGCGGTGTTGCATAATGAATGAGGGAGGACTCGGGCCATGAATATCCATGAGTATCAGGGCAAGGCTGTATTGAAGCAATACGGAGTCGCGGTTCCCGATGGCATCGTTGCGTTTTCAGCGGAGGAAGCAGTGGAAGCGGCCGAGGCTTTAGGAACGAGCGTGGTGGTGGTGAAGGCGCAGATTCATGCCGGAGGCCGCGGCAAGGCGGGAGGCGTAAAGGTGGCCCGCAATCTGGAGGAAGTCCGGAGCTTTGCGGAGCAGATTCTCGGCAAGGTGCTGGTGACCCATCAGACCGGTCCGGAGGGCAAGGTGGTGAAGCGGCTTTTGATTGAACAGGGCTGCGACATTCAGAAGGAATATTACCTCGGCGTAGTGGTGGACCGGGCAACTGGCCGAGTGGTGATGATGGCGTCGGAGGAAGGGGGCACCGAGATTGAAGAGGTGGCGGCCCGTACCCCCGAGAAAATCTTTAAGGAAGTGATCGATCCGGCCGTAGGGCTGCAGGCTTTCCAAGCCCGGAAGCTTGCCTTTGCCATCCGCATCCCGGATAAGCTGGTGTCGAAGGCTGTCGCATTTATGACAGCGCTTTACAATGCTTTTGTGGATAAGGATTGTTCCATTGCGGAGATCAATCCCCTTGTGGTAACCGGCGACGGCCAGGTGATGGCCTTGGATGCCAAGCTGAACTTCGATTCCAACGCGTTGTACCGGCACCCGGATATTCAGGCGCTGCGGGATTTGGACGAGGAGGACGAGAAGGAAATTGAAGCCTCCAAGTTTGGCCTCTCCTACATTGCCTTGGACGGCAATATCGGCTGTATGGTCAACGGCGCGGGTCTGGCTATGGCGACGATGGATATTATCAAATATTACGGCGGGGAGCCGGCCAATTTCCTGGATGTTGGCGGAGGCGCTACCGCCGAAAAGGTGACGGAGGCCTTCAAGATTATATTGAAGGATGAGCAGGTAAAAGGGATTTTCGTCAATATTTTCGGCGGGATCATGCGTTGCGATGTGATTGCCGGAGGCGTTATCGAGGCGGCTAAGCAGGTGGGGCTGGACCGGCCCTTGGTGGTCCGGCTGGAGGGCACCAATGTGGAGCAGGGCAAGCGGCTCTTGGGGGAATCGGGCCTGAATATTATTGCGGCGGATTCCATGGCCGACGGGGCGCAGAAGATTGTGGCACAGGTGGGCAGGGTCTAATCCATATCCTTCCGGGGAGGAGCGGTAGATATGAGCATTCTGGTAAACAAACACACCAAGGTGATTACGCAGAATATGACAGGAGCCACAGGCATGTTCCATACCAAAGGCGGCCTGGAGTACGGCACTCAGATGGTGGCCGGGGCGGTTCCCGGCAAGGGCGGGCTTAAAGTGGATTTTTCTTTGGAAAACGGGACAACAGTCCAGCTTCCGGTGTATAATACGGTAAGCGAAGCCAAGGAGGCCACAGGCGCCAACGCTTCGGTGATTTATGTTCCCCCGGCCTTCGCGGCGGATGCCATCATGGAGGCGGTGGATGCCGATCTGGATTTGTGCATCTGCATAACGGAGGGAATTCCCGTATTGGATATGGTCCGTGTGAAGCGGTTCATGGAAGGGAAGCGCACCCGGCTGATCGGCCCCAACTGTCCCGGCGTCATCACGCCCGGGGAATGCAAAATCGGGATTATGCCCGGGTATATCCATATGCCCGGCCACGTAGGCGTGGTTTCCCGCAGCGGCACCCTCACCTATGAGGCGGTTCATCAGCTGACCACCCGCGGCATCGGCCAGTCCAGCGCCGTCGGCATTGGCGGCGATCCGGTGAAGGGCTCCGAATTTATCGATATCCTCAAGCTGTTTAATGAAGATCCGGATACCCATGCCGTGATTATGATCGGCGAGATCGGCGGCACCGCCGAGGAGGAAGCGGCGGAATGGGTGGCGGCCAACATGACCAAGCCGGTAGTGGGTTTTATCGGCGGCCAGACGGCTCCCGCAGGCAAGCGCATGGGCCATGCCGGCGCCATTATTTCCGGCGGCAAGGGCACCGCGGCAGAGAAGGTGGCGGTGATGGAGCGCTGCGGCATCCGGGTTGCGCCCACCCCTGCAGAGATGGGGGCCACCCTTGTTTCCGTTCTGGAAGACAAGGGCATTCTCCAGCATTGCGTTACCAGCTCATAATCCATACGGATAGGCAAGCAGCCTTCCGATTATTCGCGTCAAACGCGGAGATCGGAGGGCTTTTTATTTTATGACTAAAGGAGACTGAAAACTCATGAATCATCATCATGTATTAGTGGCTTTGCATGAAATGGAAGGCATCGGCTGGAAGACCATCCGGCAGCTTGCGGACTATTTTCCCGACCTGGCAGAATTGGCCGGTCTTTCACCGGGGCAATTGGCCAGGCTGCACCTGGCCCCCGGCAAGGCGGAGCTTTTGTCCAGGGGTCTGTCCCGGGACTATCTGCAGCGGGTCGAGGAGGCATATGCCCGATCCCCGATTGTCCCTATTGCCAGGGGAGACGAGGACTATCCCCCTTTCCTGAATGAGACGGCGGCTCCTCCGTGGGTGATCTATACCATCGGAAGGAGGGAGCTGCTCCGGAGGTATGCCATCGCCATGGTAGGTACCCGCACCCCCACCGTATACGGCAAAAGAGTCGCCTCCCGGATGGCGGAGGAGCTGTCCCAGTCGGATGTGTGTGTCGTCAGCGGCATGGCCAGAGGCATTGACGGGGAAGCCCATGAGGGTGCGCTGAAGGGAACGGGGAGCACCATCGCGGTGCTGGGCTGCGGGATCGATGTGATTTATCCCCGGGAGCATACGCTTTTGTACCGGAAAATCGCCGAGCAGGGTTTGGTTATGTCGGAGTATCCGCCCGGCACACCGGTGGCTCAGGGATTGTTCCCCCAGCGCAACCGGATTATCGCCGGATTGTCCCTGGGTACGGTGGTGGTGGAGGCGGCGGCCAGAAGCGGCTCCCTGATTACCGCCACATATGCGGAAAGCGAGTCCCGGGACGTATTTGCCGTTCCCGGCCAGATTACCTCGCCCAAAAGCAGGGGCGCCCATGATCTGATCCGCGATAACAAGGCCAAGCTTGTTGCGTCGGCCGGAGATATTTTATCCGAATACGGGCACCTGCCGGGCTTTGGCCGGAATAGCCTGGAGGCGATGGCGTACACTAGAGAATACATTCCTGCATTAACCGCGGAAGAGGAGCGGGTGGCGGCGGTTTTGGCGGATGGTCCCGCCTCCATCGACGAGCTGATAGAGCGCTTGCAAACAAATTTTGGACATTTGCATTCAATTCTGTTATCTTTACAGTTGAAGAAGAGGATCGAGCAACTTCCGGGCTCGTTATATATGCTTCTATCATAAAGATCAGCAGGAACCATTCAAATATCCAGGGGGGAGGAAGGCAAATGGCAGACTCGCTAGTTATTGTGGAATCGCCCGCCAAAGCCAAAACCATCGGGAAATACCTGGGCAGCAAATATATCGTGAAGGCTTCCATGGGCCATATCCGTGACCTTCCGAAGAGCCAAATGGGCGTCGAGGTCGACAACAATTTTGAACCCAAATATATTACCATCCGCGGCAAGGGGGACATTCTCAAGGAATTGAAGGATGCCCGCAAAAAAGTGAAAAAGGTTTATCTGGCGGCTGACCCTGACCGCGAAGGGGAAGCGATTGCCTGGCATCTGGCCCATTATCTGGACCTGGATGATACGGAAGAATGCCGGGTGGTGTTTAATGAGATTACCAAGCAGGCGGTGAAGGATGCCTTCAAAACGCCCCGGCCCATCAACAAGGATCTGGTCAACGCCCAGCAGGCAAGACGGATTCTGGACCGGCTGGTGGGTTATAAGATCAGCCCGCTTCTGTGGAAGAAGGTCAAGAAGGGCCTGTCCGCAGGCCGCGTGCAGTCCGTTGCCGTGAAGCTGATCAATGACCGGGAGAATGAGATCAAGGCGTTTATCCCGGAGGAGTATTGGAGCATTACCGTGCAGCTCAAGTCCGGTGCCAACGGCTTCGAGGCCAAGTATTACGGCACAGGCGGGCAAAAGCAGGAGCTTCATAAGGAAGCGGAGGTTCAGGCCATTCTCCAGGGTCTGGAGGGCGCCGATTTCATCGTATCCGAGGTAAGGGAGAAGGAGCGGACCCGCAACCCTTCAGCCCCCTTTATTACCAGTACGATGCAGCAGGAAGCGGCCAGAAAGCTGAATTTCCGCGCCTCCAAAACCATGTCGGTGGCCCAGCAGCTGTACGAGGGCATCGATTTGGGCAAAGAGGGGATTGTAGGTCTTATCACCTACATGCGTACGGATTCCACCCGGATTTCACCGGTGGCCCAGGAGGAAGCCAAGGGCTTCATTCTGGAGAAGTACGGCGAAGCCTATTATCCGGAGACCCCCAGGCAATATGTGAAAAAAGCCGCCAACGCCCAGGACGCTCATGAAGGCATCCGGCCCAGCTCGGTGCTGCGGACTCCCGAGGAGGTTAAGGAATTCCTTAGCCGCGACCAATTCCGGCTGTATAAGCTGGTCTGGGAACGTTTCGTCGCCAGCCAGATGTCCTCCGCCGTAATGGATACCATGACCGTGGATATTCTTGCCGGGGACTCCATGTTCCGGGCGGTTGGCTCCAAGGTGAAATTCCCCGGCTTTATGAAGGTATATGTGGAAAGCAGCGACGAGGAGACCCCTTCCGGCGATGAAGAGAAGTTCCTGCCCCCCCTGGCCAAGGATGATGTGCTGAAGCGGGAGGCTGTGGAGCCCAAGCAGCATTTCACCCAGCCGCCTCCCCGGTATTCCGAAGCCCGACTCGTGCGTGCGCTGGAGGAGATGGGCATCGGCAGACCCAGCACCTATGCGCCGATTCTGGAAACCATCCAGAAGCGCGGCTATGTGGCTTTGGAGGAAAAGCGGTTTATTCCCACGGAGCTTGGGGAGCTGGTGATCGAGCTGATGGAGGAGTTTTTTCCGGAAATTCTCGACGTGGATTTTACCGCCCAGATGGAGGAGGAGCTTGACCATGTGGAGGAAGGCCGCGAAAACTGGGTGAAGGTATTAAGCGGGTTCTATGAATCCTTCGAGAAGCGCCTTGAGGTTGCGGAAGAGGAAATGAAGGAAATCGAAATCCAGGATGAGGTTTCCGACGAGCTTTGCGAGAAATGCGGCCGCCATATGGTCTACAAAATGGGCCGCTTCGGCAAATTCCTGGCCTGCTCGGGCTTCCCCGATTGCCGCAACACCAAGCCGATTATTAAGGGCACCGGCGTGGTGTGCCCCTCCTGCAACAAGGGAACCATCGTGGAGCGCCGCAGCAAGAAGGGAAGAGTATTCTTCGGCTGCGACCGCTATCCGGAGTGCGACTTCGTCTCCTGGGACCGCCCGGTGGGACGGAACTGCCCGGAATGCGGCCAGATGCTCATTACCAAAACCAACCGCAACGGCACGGTAATCCAGTGCTCCAAATGCGATTATAAAGAGGAACCGGCTGAGGAAGCCGCGGACTTCGAGGATTAAGTCTCTAACCGGTCAGATGGCGCGCTTCTATTCATGATGGGATGCTTAAACGGCAGACAGCGAATATGCGGTCTGCCGGCCTTTGTTTTGTGACAAAACTTGAAGCTTAGAATGCAATTTCAAATAATGGGGGAAAGATTCATTGTGACTCAACAACAGCCTGTTACTGTGATCGGAGCCGGACTGGCGGGCAGCGAAGCCGCCTGGCAGCTGGTCAGCCGCGGCGTGCCGGTGATCCTCTACGAAATGAGACCGGCAGCCAAAACGCCGGCCCATATTACGGATCAATTCGCGGAGCTGGTCTGCAGCAACTCCCTGCGGGCCAACGGCCTGACCAATGCGGTAGGCTTATTGAAGGAAGAAATGCGCCTTCTCGGCTCTCTTATTATGCGCGAGGCGGACAAGCACGCCGTTCCTGCCGGGGGCGCCTTGGCGGTTGACCGGGAGGGCTTCTCCGGCGGCGTCACCCAGGCGCTCCGCAACCATCCGCTGGTGGAGGTGCGGAACGAGGAAATCCGCGAGCTTCCTGCGGAGGGAATCGTGGTGGTCGCTTCCGGGCCGCTGACCTCCCCCGCGCTGTCGGAAAGCTTAAAGGCGCTGACCGGGGAGGAATACCTCTACTTCTATGACGCGGCAGCCCCGATTGTGGAGAAGGAATCTGTGGACATGAGCAAGGTATACCTGGCCTCCCGGTATGACAAGGGGGAAGCGGCTTACCTGAATTGCCCGATGACGGAGGAGGAGTTCAACCGCTTCTACGATGAGCTGATTCAAGCGGAAGCCGCTCCCGTGAAAGCTTTTGAGAAGGAAGTTTATTTCGAGGGCTGCATGCCTATTGAAGTGATGGCCAAGCGGGGGCGCCAAACGGTGCTGTTCGGACCGATGAAGCCGGTTGGGCTGATCAATCCCCACACGGGCAAACTGCCCCATGCCGTGGTGCAGCTGCGCCAGGACAATGCGGCGGGAACGCTGTTCAATCTGGTTGGTTTCCAGACTCATCTGAAGTGGGGCGAGCAAAAGCGGGTTTTCTCCCTGATTCCCGGGCTGGAGCAGGCGGAGTTTGTCCGTTATGGCGTCATGCACCGCAATACCTTCATTAATTCGCCCAAGCTGCTTTCGCCGACGTATCAGTTCAGATCGCGGCCGAACCTGTTTTTTGCCGGCCAAATGACAGGTGTGGAAGGGTATGTGGAATCTGCCGCTTCCGGTCTGGCTGCCGGTCTCAACGCAGCCCGGCTGTGGCATGGCCAAGATCCGCTGGTGCTGCCTGCGGACACTGCAATCGGCAGTATGGCCCATTATATTGTCTCCACGGAGTCCGGCCACTTCCAGCCGATGAATGCCAATTTCGGGCTGCTGCCGCCTCCGGAGGAGCGGATTAGGAATAAGAAGCTGAGATATGAAAAGCTGGCGGAACGGGCTCTTCGGACAATTCAGAATTTTGTGGGCAATTTAAAGTGATGTCCCTTGTATGCCGTTCGCAAGCTGTGTTACTATATTCATATTGCGCTTAACTCGAACACCCCGCGGATGGCTTCAGCTTGCAGGCCCCTCCCGGGGTTTTGCGCGCCGGAAGGGCTGTGGCTTCCGTCAGATCCGATTTCAGCACAGTTTATGCTTACGAAGTAGGCTTTACTGCGTAAAGCTCAGCGGATGCTTACGAAGTTGGCTTTGCTCATGCAAAGCCCAGCTATCTCAGGAGGGATTTTCATGGGAGATTTTCACGCTACCACGATTTTTGCGATCCGTCACAACAATAAAGGCGCTATCGCCGGGGACGGCCAAGTTACCTTCGGCAACAGCATGGTGATGAAGAACACAGCGAAGAAGGTGCGCCGCCTGTACCGGGGCCAAGTGGCTGCGGGGTTTGCCGGATCGGTGGCGGATGCCATCACGCTGTTCGAGAAGTTCGAGGGGAAGCTGGAGGAGCATCAGGGCAATCTGCAGCGCGCGGCGGTGGAGCTGGCCAAGGATTGGCGCTCCGACAGGGTGCTGCGCCGCCTGGAGGCCATGATGATCGTCATGGACAAAAAGGATCTGCTGCTGATTTCCGGCAACGGCGAAATCATCGAGCCCGACGACGGCATTCTGGCCATCGGCTCCGGCGGGAACTTCGCCTTGGCTGCGGGAAGAGCCTTGAAGGCCCACGCCGGCCATCTGGAGGCCCGGGACATTGCCAAGGCTTCCTTGGAGATTGCCGCCGATATCTGCGTGTTCACCAACCGTAATATTATTGTGGAAGAAGTATTGTAGCCACACAAATCGGATGGAGGGATGGATTATGAAAGGCTCCGCGCTTACCCCAAGAGAGATTGTTTCCGAATTGGATAGATATATCGTCGGCCAGAAGCAGGCCAAAAAATCCGTCGCCGTGGCCCTTCGCAACCGCTACAGGAGAACCCTGCTCCAGGACGTGATGCGCGATGAGATCATTCCGAAGAATATTCTGATGATCGGCCCCACCGGCGTGGGCAAGACGGAAATCGCCCGCAGGCTGGCGAAGCTGGTGAATGCGCCCTTCGTGAAGGTGGAAGCCACCAAGTTTACCGAGGTGGGCTATGTGGGCCGGGATGTGGAATCCATGGTCCGGGACCTGGTGGAAACCGCCATCCGGATGGTCAAGGCCGAAAAGACCGAGGCCCTGAAGGACCGGGCAGGCAAGCTGGCCGAGGAGCGGATCATCCAATTCCTGGTTCCCGGGGCCAACAGGAACAAATCCGGCCGCAACCCGCTGGAGATGCTTTTCGGCGGCCAGAAGGAGCCGGAGCCGGAGCGGGAGGAGCCGGATTCGGGAGTGGCCGCAGGCCGCGCCGCCGTCAGGGAGAAGCTGGCCCGCGGGGAGCTGGAGAACGAGCAGATCGAGATCGAGGTGGAGGATCACACGCCTTCCATGATGGACATTCTGGGCGGCCAGGGCAATGACCAGATGGGCATGAATATGCAGGAGATGTTCAGCAGCCTGATGCCCAAGAAAACCAAGAAGCGCCGCCTTCCGGTTAGGGAAGCGCGCAAGGTGCTGATCCAGCAGGAAGCCCAGAAGCTGATGGATATGGACGAGGTTATCTCCGAATCCGTGCAGCGGGCGGAGCAGTCGGGCATTATTTTTATCGACGAGATCGACAAGGTGGCCAGCACCGGCAAGGGCAGCGGTCCCGATGTGTCCCGGGAAGGGGTGCAGCGCGACATTCTGCCCATTGTCGAAGGCTCGACAGTCATGACCAAATACGGGCCGGTCAAGACCGATTATGTCCTGTTTATTGCCGCGGGGGCCTTCCACATTGCCAAGCCGTCGGACCTGATCCCTGAGCTTCAGGGACGCTTTCCCATCCGGGTGGAGCTGGGCAGTCTGAACCATGAGGATTTTGTGCGCATCCTGAAGGAGCCGCAGAATGCCTTGACCAAGCAATATACAGCCCTTCTGGAAACAGAAGGCATTACCATCACCTTCACCGACCAGGCCATTGACGAACTGGCCCAGATCGCCGTGGACGTGAACCAGCATACGGAGAATATCGGCGCCAGGAGGCTGCACACCATTCTGGAGAAGCTGCTGGAGGACTTGTCGTTTGAAGCGCCGGATCTTCAGCTGGAGGCTTTCCAGGTGACCCCGGAATATGTCCGGGAGAAGCTGTCGGATATTGCCCGGAACCGCGATTTGAGCCAATACATTCTGTAGCGGCGGGGCTTCCCGCAAAGTTATGGAAATCCGCTTCTTGAGACCTGCTTCGCTTTGCGGGAAATTGTTGAATGATAATAGGGGGATTTGGGAAATGCAATTGCTTTCGAAGACAAGACGGCTGAACCGGCTCTTGCAAAGGGCGGCCGGCAAAGCTTTGTCGTTTATGGAAATGACCGAGGTTCTGCGGGATGCCATGGCAGCCAGTGTGTACGTGATTAGCCGCAAGGGCAAAATTCTCGGCTGCGCAGCCGCCGGGGTATTGGCTTCGCCGGAGACCAACCGGGTTCTGTTTCAGGACAAAAGACTTACCCCGGAGCAGAACCAGCTCCTGCTGAGGGTGGAGGAGACCGTTTCCAACCTCGACCCGGAAAATCCGTATGTCCAGGTGACCAATCAGCTGCAAAGCCTGTTTGAGCAGCATTATTTGACCATTATCCCGATTATGGGGGGCGGGGACCGCTTGGGCTCCCTGGTTTTGGCCAGGACGGAAGACCCGTTCGGCGAGGATGATCTGATTCTGGCTGAGTACGGAGCCACTGTTGTGGGCATGGAAATTCTGCGCGAGCGCGCAGAGGAAAGCGAGATTGAAGCCCGGCGCAAAACCATTGTCCAGGTAGCGGTCGGCTCCCTTTCGTATAGTGAACTGGAGGCCGTTGAGCATATTTTCGACGAGCTGAAAAGCAAGGAAGGGCTTCTGGTAGCCAGCAAAATTGCCGACCGCGTGGGCATTACCCGTTCCGTGATCGTCAACGCGCTGCGGAAGCTGGAAAGCGCCGGCGTCATCGAAACCCGGTCTCTGGGCATGAAGGGAACCTACATTAAAATCCTCAATGACCAGTTGGTTCAAGAACTGGAAAAGCGCCAGGCCTAATTGTGCATTCTCCATCCATGAAAATAGAGCAGAAGACGAAAAAGCCGAGGAATTGATCCCCGGCTTTTTATTTTTTACACGTAAAGATTATAAGCTTCGGCCATGCCGAAAGTGAAATTCTTGGAGGGCGGGAAGCGGCTCGGCTTTCTTGAAACGCAGGTTGTCAGGATGATAGCGGAACCACAGTCCGTCAAACTCAAACGTCTTGATCAACGCGCAGCTCCAAAGGACGCCGCGGGCGTTTTTCTCACCGCTTAACGCGGCCGCTCATTCTCGAAATACTCCGATAGGAGTTTTTCTCATGGAACCAATAAAAAAATCAATATCTGCACAATTGTGGATAATTAATTTTGATCATATATTCGGTGAAGTTTACGCAGGTCTTTAACCAAGCTTTGTATAATCATTAATATACAAGATTTTTACAATATCTTAACAATGAGGAAAATCCTTATCGGAGTCTTTGCGGAGAAGCGGGGTCGTCCTTAAAGGCCATTTTTAAAATATGAAGCGCTGTCAATAAACGCTGTTGTGTTCTGCCGCGGCACAGCATGATTCTCTGTTTGGGGAATTTATGCAGATCAATCGACAAAAATCGAGGAATTTTCAAGACTCCAGGAGTTCATCAATCGACAAAAGATGGCCTCCGGTAGGAGATTGCACAGACCGTTGCAGCATGCCTCATGGATATTCACTTGTGTGAGCATCTCTTATTACTTTCTGAAAAAAAAGAAAATTCTAAAAATTAAAAAATCTTGCTTTATGACTTGGTATAATGCACGTGCATTATTGTCATCATGTAGAATTAATGTGTTATTTATAAAGTAGAGTCGAATATTGGATAAAGGGGGATGAGAATAATGGGCGTATTTGCAGACAAGATTAAAGGCGATTTTTTTTCAAATGCGATCGGAGTTTCTTCTGAAGAAATGGAGCGGTTTGAGCAAAAGTCTATCCATAACGGGGTACAGAAGGATACTATGCGTGTCCGCTTCCGGTTATCGGGGAAGATGCTGGAGCGCCTGCTTACAAAATGCCAAACCTTGATGGATATCATCAGGAAGGAAGATTTATTGGGAGCCCAAGCTTTTTATTTTCCATGCATCTTAATGGTAACGGATACAAATGGAGTGATTATCTACATTACCGGGGACGAGGTGTCGATTTCCAATGCGGAGCAGATGAATAATATTGGAGTAGGCACCTCCTTATCCTTTTCCAGCGCAGGAACCAATGCCGTATCGGCGGCCATTGAGCTGCAAAGAGCTGTAGTGATCTGCGGGGAGCAGCATTATCTGACAACCATGAGAGATTGGATTACCCTGTCCATCCCGATACGGAATTCGGAGAATCATATTGCCGCTTACCTGGCCTTCTCTTCGTTTCATAATATTCCCGGACCGATTATTTATCCTTGTCTGGAGTCCATCAGCGCCAGATTGGAGTATCAGCTCAAAAAAGCGGAAGCGCAGGGAAAGGTCTGGTTTGTCGAGGAGATATTGGAGGAGCGGCTGAGACATCTTCCGCTTACTCCAAGAGAGAAGGAGGTAGCCATGTATTGGATTTTGGACTATGACTACAAGCAAATCAGCAAGGTAGTGGGCATCAGTGAAAATACAGTCCGCGTTTATGTGACGCGCATTAATAACAAGCTTAGGGTAAATTCCAAGGCTTCTCTCATTCTCCGGGTACTGGGCGCAATATGATACTTTTGGCCCCTTCGCATAGGCTACGGACTCAAGTAACGCATCTGCAGTACATATGGTGCATTAGGAAAAAAGACATAATGTATGTGTACTATTTTCCAAAAATGCTTCTTCCGGTTATGCTGTTGGAAGAAACAGGATTTCGTCGATCGGTAGTCGGCTTCTAAGGGATTTTGCTGAAAAGTGGAAAGGACGAATGGAATGAGACAAAAGCGCAGAAGTGGAATCTTACGGTATATGGGATGGGCGCTTAGCTTGGCGGCCGGATGCGGATTGGTTGTTGCAGGATTGTGGCAGCTTGGAATTATCGAGATTGCCGAACCGGCGGGCTTGCCGTCATGGCTGTCCAAAGAAACTGCATCCCCGAAGCCTACAGATGCGGCCAACGCCAGCATACAGCCATCGCCTGCTCCTACAAAGGACGCCCAAGCACAGCCCGCTGCTCCAACTGCCGCTCCCGATACGGGGAAAAGCGCAACCGGCGACCAATTGCTGGTTCAATCCACTAACACTGCAACAGCAAGTGATGGAGCGAAAGCCTGGCTGGATGAGCTGGCCAAAGTGACACTCAAGCCGAATGAATTGTTTTCACTGGATGCATGGGTCAAAAACACAGTTGCTTCAGCCAAGCTGGAGCTGAAGCAGGATGAGATTTCTCAAATTGCAGGATTGTTGTACGAAACAGCGTTAAGGGCGGGTTTAACAATTGGCGAGCGGCATATCCATCAGGAGCTGCCGGCATATGCAACGGCGGGTTATGATGTGGCCTATCAGGATGGCAAGGATCTGACCCTGTTTAATCCCAACAAGTTTGCGATGCAGGTTGGAGTCACCTTATCCGGAAGCTACCCCATTGTGTATCTCAAAGGAAATCCGGACACAAAGTGGACTCCCGTCAATCTGGAGGTTGTTCAGGAGCCTTTTCAGGCCGAAAAGGTGGAATTGGTTGACTTTAATCTGGGTGCCGGAAAAGGAGAAGCAACACAGCAGGAAGGGAAACCGGGATTGCTGGTTCAGGTCAAAGCCAAGGAAGGCGATATTGTTCACGTCGTGGCGAAAGATTATTATGCTCCTCTTCCCAAAGTTGTGGCACGCGGGCCAACTGCCGAGGAAATGAAGGCCCGCTAATGGGGATGAGAACGGATATTCTCTTGATGAAAGGAGAGAGGTTCTGAATGAGAATTGGTGAATTGCTGGTTATGAACGGGCTAATCACCGAGGAGCAGTTGGAGCAGGGCTTGAAGCAGCAGGTCCACACCAAAAAGAAGTTCGGAGAAATCCTGATTGAACAAAACCTCATCTCCGAGCGCCAACTGGTTGAGGCGTTGGAATTCCAACTTGGATTCCCTGTTGTCAATATATTTGAAACACCGCTTGATATTACCGCTGTGCAAATGATTTCCGAGGCGTTGGCCCGCAAGCACTGTGTCATTCCAATCGAGAAAAGAAACGGGAAAATCAAGGTTGCCATGAGTGATCCCCTCAATTATGACGCCATTGAGGAAATCCGGATGGCCACGGGAATGAGCGTTCAACCCTTGATCGCAGTCCGCTCCGAGGTGGAGCAGGCCATCACCCGAAATTACGGGATGAAGGAATCCGTAGATGAGCTGATGGAGGATTTAACCAAGCTGGAGGGCAAGGATGAGGAGCAGGAGGCCCAGGATCAGGGTTCGCCCATCGTTAAGCTGGTCAATCAAATTATTCAATCGGCCGTTCAGCAGAAAGCCAGCGATATTCATATTGACCCCCAGGAAAAACAGATCATTGTAAAGTACCGGATAGACGGTGTGCTCAGAACGGAGAAGGCCTTGGCCAAGAGCATGCAGGGTGTGCTTACGGCAAGAATGAAGATTATCGCCAAGCTGAATATTGCCGAGAGAAGATTGCCCCAGGACGGACGGATTCAGATGCAGGTTGACAACCGCAGAATCGATATACGGATGTCCACCCTGCCTACGGTGCATGGCGAAAGCATTGTGCTCCGGATACTGGATCAATCGGCAGGGCTGAAGAAGGTTTCGGAATTGGGCTTAAGCGAGTCCAACCAGAAGGTATTTGAACGGATGGTCCGGAAGCCTAACGGGATTGTGTTGATCACAGGCCCTACGGGAAGCGGTAAAACCTCCACATTGTACTCTGCACTCAGCGAACTCAACACCGACAGTGTGAAAATAGTCACGACCGAAGACCCCGTGGAGTACCGGATGCCGGGGATTACTCAGGTGCAGGTCAACAGCCAAATCGGACTTACCTTTGCGGCCAGTCTCCGGTCCATTCTCCGCCAAGACCCCAATATCGTCATGGTGGGCGAAATCCGGGATTCGGAAACGGCGGAAATTGCGGTGCGCGCCTCCCTTACGGGGCATATGGTTTTGAGCACCATTCACACCAACAGCGCTGTCAGCACCATAAGCCGGTTAATCGATATGGGGATTGATCCTTATCTAATTGCTTCTTCGTTATCCTGCATTGTCGCCCAGCGCCTGGTGCGCCGGGTATGCCGGGAGTGCAGTGAAAGCGTTCCCGCCAGAGAGGACGAACGGAAGCTGCTGCAAACCTACGGTTTGATCGGCACAGATAATCAAAAGCTGGCAGAGGCTGTGGGAGTGGGCTTCTTCCGCAGAGAGCCGACTGAGCCGCCGCCTGTTATGCTGACCCGGGGCCGGGGATGTGGAGCCTGCAACAAAACCGGCTATAGCGGACGGCTGGCTGTTCATGAGGTGCTGGCAGTAGATGAGCCTCTCCGCAGATTAATTGCCCAGAACAGGCCTGTTAATGAGATAGAGGCCCATTTGGCGGAAACCGGCTACAAAACCATGATGTATGATGGCCTCTGGAAGGTAAAAAATGGACAAACCACGACGGAAGAGGTACTGAAGGCTGTATCTGATGAATAAGAACGGGAGGAATGCCGGCAATGCCTAATTTTGCATATGAGGCCGTGAATGACTCCGGAAAAAAAGTAAAAGGCATCGTTCGTGCTCTAAATAAGCAGACAGCCATTACAGAACTGCGGAGCAAGGGTTTGATCATCCGCAGTGTCCAGGAGAAAGCAGCCACCATCATGGATGCCGAAATCAATATAGGCAAATCGGTAAAATTAGAGGACTTTGTCATCTTTTGCCGCCAATTTGCCACACTGATCCGCTCTGGCATTCAAATTGACCAGGCTTTGGGCATATTGGAAAACCAATCTACCGCCAAACGGCTGAAGCTGGCTATAGGCGATGTATCGGATCAAATCCGCAACGGACATAACCTGTCCAAGGCGATGGGCGATCATCCAAAGATTTTCCCCAGCATGTTCGTAAATATGGTTGCCTCCGGCGAAACCGGCGGTAATCTGGACGAAGTGCTGGACCGGATGGCGGATCATTATGAGAAGGAGCATAAGACGGTACAGAAGGTTAAATCGGCCATGACGTATCCGATTGTTGTGCTCATCATTGCCATCATCGTTGTCATTTTCCTTCTGATCAAGATTGTGCCCACATTCGCCGGTATGTTTGCCGATCAAGGGGCGACTTTGCCCTGGATTACCCGCTTCGTTATGGGAGCAAGCAATGCGGTTGTAGATTACTGGTGGGTATTCCTGATTCTGATTGTGGGCGCCGTATTCATTATTAGGAGCGTTCTGGCAACTGAAGAGGGCAAAATGCTCAGGGACAAGCTGAAATTCAAAATTCCCATCTTCGGTAGCATTCTGAAAAAGTCGGCCATTGCACGAATTGCCAGAACCATGTCCTCCCTGTTTATGGGCGCTGTCCCCATTCTCCAGATTCTGGAGGTTACGGAGCAGGTCGTAGGCAACAAGGTACTGGGAGTGGTGCTGAAGGAAGCCAGAGGCAGCCTGCAGCAAGGGAAGCTGCTGTCCGAACCTTTTACCCGCAGCGGATTATTCCCTCCCATGGTGACGCAGATGCTTATCATTGGTGAGGAAACCGGGCAGGTAGATAAAATGCTGTCGAAGGTTGCGGATTTTTATGAAACGGATGTGGATCAAAGCGTTGATCGGCTAAAATCCGTCATTGAGCCGCTGATGCTGCTTATTGTCGGAGCTATTGTAGGAATCATTGTCGCGGCGATTATGTCGCCGATGTTCAAGATGTATGACAATATGTTGAATTAAGTCGAAGAATAGCTTGCCGCGAAGGGGGGTGAAACAAAAAAATGCATGGTCTTAGCTGTTTAATGCAATCCGAAGGCTCACAACAAATAATGAATGGGAGTGTGGAAGTAGAAATGACAGGAGTTCAGAGGCTGGTTAGAGGGTTTCAGTTGCCGCAATTTTCCTTAAAGAAGCTGCACAAGAATGAAAAGGGGTTGACCTTGATTGAGTTATTGGCGGTTATCGTCATTCTGGCAATTATCGCTGCCATTGCCGTGCCGTCCATCACAGGTATCATCGGCAAAACCAAGAAGGAATCCCACCGTGCCAATGCTCAATTGATTATTGATGGAGCCCGCTACAAGATTACCGTGGAGGATTTTAAAGCCAACGAAGGTGATGATCAAAAAATTACTCTGAAAGATATTGTGGATGACGGATTCTTGGAGAAGAACCCTGTAGATCCCCAAGGTAACGGTACTGATAAGTATGATGAAACAAATTCATTCGTTCTTGTTAAGAAAAATGCCACAAACGCCAACAAACTTGATTACTATATCACACTGAAGAGTAATGGCGGCGCAAAAACCTATTTTGACGGAGTTAAAGAAGATACTATAAAGACCGCTCCAATTGGACCAACACCATAACCATCACCATCAACACCGTAACTTTTATCCTAACAAGGCATCCCGCAGCCTACCACCCCTGGCTGCGGGCTTGCCTCCTGATATATACGACACAGAGAGGAGCCGGCTGCATGTTCGGACTCAAACGCAAAAAAGCCGCATACGGCATGCATATTACAGATCTCCAAATCAAGCTGGTCGAAATCGAAAGCAGTTCCCAGCAGCTCGACGTGCTGCAGCGGCATATCATCGCACTTGACGAGGGGAGCATACGGAATGGAAAACTATTGGACGAGGAGTCCGTTATTCATAAATTAACCCATCTTGTGAAGGCTCATGGGCTTCATGGCATGCCGGTTCATCTTACCATTCCCACATCGAATGTTATATTGCGAAAATCCGTGTTTCCGACTCTGAAGGACCAGGAGCTGCGCAATATGATTGATGTGGAGCTGAACGGAGGGTCCCAAATCCCGTTCAAGAACCCGGTATTTGACTTCATGCGCCTTGGCCAGGCGCCGACAGAAGCGGCGGCAGCCCAAGAGGGTGAAGGAAAAAAAGGCAAAGCGGCGAAGCAGGAGTCTGTACTCGTATTCGCGACTCCCCTGGATGTGGTGCAGGGGTATTCCTCCCTTGTGCAGAAATCCGGCTTTAATCCTGTCTCCGTAGATATTGCCCCCTTGGCCATACTTCGCATTCTTGTTAAGCAGCAGCAATTGACGGGGAATTTCCTGCCGAAGACATTCATGTTTCTGCAAGTGGAGCCCGACTATGCGGATGTCAGTATTTTTGTTCAGGGAGTTCCGGTTTTCATGCGTACCATTCAGATGAATATCGGCTATCTCATGGATTCCGGCAGTGAAAAGATCGATGCTTACGGCAGAAACCTGTCCATGGAGCTTGGGCGGATTCTGAGCTATTTCAAATATAGTGTTTCTTCGGAGCAGGAGGAAGTGGACCGCATCTACCTGATCGGTGATGCAGAATGGACGGCGGCATTGCCTGGCCTGCTGGAGAGCTCCTTCTCCGGCGAACTTGCTGTATTTCCGTTGGAGCGGGTGCTGCGAGCCAATGACTTGGCCTTTCACGCCTATACCGTGCCGCTGGGACTTGCTATGAAAGGGGTGTAGTCATGAATCTGCCGATTGAGAAGCTTCAGCCCATTGAAATTAATCTCCTCCAAAAGACGGAAGCCTATGAAAAAAGGAGAGAACACCTTTTTCCCGCTCTGATGCTGGCGGTTGTACTGGCAGGTGGCGGATTAACCGCCTGGTTGTGGATGGATGCCAGAGGCGGTCTGGCGGATGCCAAGGAGGAGCTTGCAGCGGTGAATAAGCAAATCGAAGCGGCCAACGCAAAGCTGAAGAGCTCGCCTAACATGGCAAGCCTTGCTGATTTCCTGCCCTTGTCCGACCAGATCAGAAGCGCCCGTCCCTACTCCGCCGACATTCTGGATAAGCTGGGCAAGCTGGTTCCGAATGACAGCAATCTAAACGCTGTATCCTTTGATGACAAGCAAGCAGTCAAGGTAACCGGATTGTTCAGCACAACGGAAAGCGTCATTTCCTTCATGCAGGCCTTGAAGTCGGACCCTGCGTTTACCTATGTAGGGATGAGCGGAATCACCAAGGTGCAGCCGGAGAAAAAGGATGCGGCCGACGAAGCAGAGCTGCCCTTGGCTGCGGTTCAAGCTACCTTTGATTTGAAATACAATGGCAATCTGCCGCAGAAGAAAGGGTGAATGCAGCATGAGTTTAACATCCAAATCCAAGGGGCAGTGGTTCCTGCTGCTGCTCATCCCGCTTGTGCTGGCGGCTGTCTATATGTATGCGGTCAAATCCGTCAAAGAGGAGCGCACCGCAGTTCAGCAGGACCTTCAAAGCAAACAAAAGGAACTGAAGGCGCTGCAAACCAAGCTGGAAGGGAACAGCTCATTTGGCGGCAAGGACAGAGTGGTGCTGGATCAGGTCCGCAGCAGTGTGCCGGAGGCTCCTTATGTGGAGGAATTGATCCGGGATTTCCGCATGCTGGAGGTCACAAGCGGTTTGAAGATGGATAACTACAATATCCAGATAGTCAATACAGCTGCAGCCGCTGCGGCCGGTGCAGAACAGACGCAAGCGTCTGCATGGTCTGCGCTGGCTCTTCCCATTAAGATGACTGCAACAATGAAGGGAAGCTATCCGCAAATCTACAGGCTGTTAAGCGAGTTGAAGACAGCCAAGCGGATTATCCAGGTGGAGAACATCAACTTTACAATGCAGACTGCTTTTCCTGTAAAGCTGAATGCCCCCAAGCAGGAAATCACCACCACCATTTCCTTCGTCGCCTATTATGCGCCCGGGCTTAGCCAGTTCTATAAACAGGCCGTACCGACGGATTATGCACAGCCGGCAGGCCGAACCAATCCAATCTATTAAGAATTGGGGTGAACATACATATGGAGCAATCCACCGTGAAGGAGTTGACCATGAAGAACCTGCTGGAGTGGTCTTATTCATCCAAGGCGTCGGACTTGCATATTAACGCAGGCACAGAGCCCTTAATGCGCCTGAACGGCACTCTGGTTAAAGTAGTGGATAATGTGCTTGGCCCGGCAGATACACTCCGGATGGCCAAAGAGGTCATGAGCAATGAACAGCTGGAGCAGCTGAACAAGAAGGGGGAGGTGGACTTTTCCTTCGCTCTTCCCGGGCTGTGCCGCTACCGGGTGAACGTGTTCCGGCAGAAGCGGAATATTAATATGGCCTTCCGCGTTCTGTCCACCCAGGTTCCCAATATTGACAGCCTCAGTCTCCCCCATCTGGTCCGGGATCTGGCGGTTAAGCAGCAGGGACTGATTCTGGTAACGGGGCCAACGGGCAGCGGCAAATCCACTACGTTGGCCGCGATTATCGACTATATTAATGAAACCCAGCAGAAGCATATTATTACGCTGGAGGACCCTATCGAGTATGTGCATCAGAGCAAGCGGTGTCTGGTGGCCCAGCGGGAGATCGGTATAGATACCCAATCCTTCTCCAATGGCTTGCGCGCCGCTTTGCGCCAGGACCCGGATGTCATTCTGGTGGGCGAAATGCGGGACCTGGAAACCATCCGTACGGCCATCACCGCAGCGGAAACGGGCCACTTGGTTCTGGGCACCCTTCATACCCCCGATGCACCCCAGACGGTTGACCGGATCATTGATGTTTTCCCTACGGAGCAGCAGCGCCAAATCCGGATTCAATTGGCTTCGGTGCTCATAGGGGTGTTCTCCCAGAGGCTGATTCCCCGGGTGGATAACAACGGGCGGGTTATGGCATTGGAGGTATTGTTGAATACCCCGGCTGTAGCCAACCTGATCCGGCAGGAGAAGATCTACCAGATCAAATCCATTATCCAGACCAACCGGCAGTTGGGCATGCAAACCATGACCTCCAGCCTGCAGCAATTGGTTGCGGAGGGGTACATACATCCTTATGTGTTAAAAGAATATGATTCCAGTATAGGAGCTGACTAGCATGACCAGGCGCATTTTGATTAAAAAATCCGACTATTTTTCCATCTGTTTTTTAATTGCAGCTACCCTGCTTTTGGTTTTTTCTTCATCTGTTCCTGTCTATAGTCGGGAAGCGGCAGGCGCGGAAGCAGAGCTGCAGAAGGCCATGGGGCAGGATTATAATCTCCGGCCTGAGACGTACAAAAAGCTGTCCTTCTCGCCTGAGGCATGGAAGGTAGGGGATATTATTTCCGCCAAACCCTATGCAGTGGTAACGCAGAAATCGGATCAGGACGAGACGGCGATCCGGGTCTGGACCGGCCTGTTCTTCCGGGACAAGGATGATCTGACTGTAATCTGGGATGAAATGTGGGTGGACGCCAACGGCGCCGTAACCAATGCCCATGCGGAGATTGATGAATATCTGCCGGGTTATTTCCTGGCTGCCTCCCATAAGCTCTATCTCGTCCGGGAATTTTCAGGCAAAATGCCCTGGGTCATGATTCCTACGGATGCCGAGGCCAAGGCCGGCGGCTGGCAGCCTGTTCCCGGAGAGGGTCTTGTGAACTGCTATCATATCCAGTTTACGGAGTGGGAGCCCCAGGTTGCCGACAGCTCGCAAACCCGGATTGAAGAAACACAGGCAATGCCGGCTGCAGTTCCTCTTATCCAACCCTTTGCAAAGAATGAAGCTGTCCTTATTCCGGGTGATGTCGCCGGGCATTGGGCGGAGGAGTATATGGTGGACCTGCTGCAAAAAGAGATTGTGAACGGATATGAGGATCACACCATCCGGCCCCAGCTTAGCGTCAGTCGCGCTGAATTTGTAACGCTGCTGGTACGGGGAGTAGGCAAGGGGAATCTGCAGACAGCAGCCAAGGGCTATCAGGATGTGGAAAACCATTGGTCCGGCGCCTGGATCGGAGCGGCTCAGGCTGCGGGATTCCTGGACACCAAGCCCCAGGCCCCTTCCTTTCGGCCAGACGTTCCCATTACCCGGATGGAGATGGTGGAACTTATTTCCAGGGCCTGCGACAAGTTTCATCTTCAGTCCACGCAGGAGGCATTGACGTTTACAGATACAGCCGAATTGTCCGCATCCAGGCAGACGAGCTTGACAAAAGCAGTTGGTGCGGGACTGATTGGAGGGTATCCCGATGGCACCTTCCGTTCTGAAGGCACACTGACGCGGGCTGAGGCATTCAAGGTATTATCCGGGTTGATTTCGCTATTGCAGCAATAAGGAGGAGAAAGCAAATGAATGGACGCTTCAAAAAAATCCGTACATGGGCGGTACTGGCGCTGGCTGTTTTGCTGGTTGTACAGGTACTGGCGATTGCCCCGCCCGCAAGTGCCGCGGCGGCGGCGGACTGCCTGACCATGAGTGGGGTAGGTTCTGTTCCGGTGACGGATGTGGATATCGACCAGGAGTTTGAAATTGAATACACCTTGACTCCGAGCGGGGACTACTCAGTGGTGGAGCAGCGGGAGGCGGTGGATATTGCGCTGGTGCTGGACGTATCCGGAAGTATGCTCTACGGTCTTGACGGAAAGACCAATGCCAAAGCCCCCAACCGCCGCGTTGACGCCCTTCGGACGGCAACGAATGGGCTGATCGCGAAATTCAAGGAAACGAACCTGGACAACGTGGGGCTGATCCAATTTTCCACGAAAGCCAGCAAGGTGACTCTGCAAGGTGCGGATACCCGGGGGTTAACGAAGAATTATACGGATTTGCAAAACAAAATCAATGCGCTGAACCCCAGCGGCTCCACTAATATCGACGATGCGCTGCGCAAGGCAAAGGATATGCTGACAGGGAGTACGCGGAAGAAATATGTGATCCTCCTTACGGACGGCGCCGCCAACATGTATGGCACCAACGGCACCAGCGCCCCCAACAGCAGCCTTAATCCTACATCCAAGGCCAGAACCGAAGCGTTAGCAAGAGCCAATGAATTAAAGACGCAGAATATTACCGCCTATACCATTGGTTTGATGACCCCCGATGCCATCGCCAATATCAATAATCCCGATGCAGCCAACAAAGGCGAAATGGATGTTTACCTGATGGATCAGATTGCCTCCAGAACGGGAGGAGCGTTCTATACTGCATCAAACTCCGCAAGTCTGGCAGAGGTATTCAAATCCATCGTCAATGTCATTACGAATACAACATTAAGGAACATTACGCTTAAGCAGCCTTTGCCGGCGGGGTTCGATTTGGCGGATTCCGAATTAACCAATCCCAATGTGAAAAAAGAGGAGGGTTATCTGATCCTGAACTTTGAGGATATCCCGTATCCTTTTACCCAAAGCACTTACGCCAAGAAGGTCAAGCTCAAAGCCACATCGGCTGTGGATGGGGAGACACATCCCCTGTCTGATGCGACCGTTTCGTATGTCAATGCCTGCAGCAACAAGGAAAGCTTCTCCATCAATCTGGATTCCACCATCCGTATTCTGGGTGTTACCGCGATTGATATGTACGGCAACAAATATTACGGGAACTACCGTGGAGAGCTGACCCGCAAGCGGGCTGACAACAGCAGCCTGCAATGGACGTACACAGATCCCACGAACCGGAGAATTGCCGCTATCGATTTTGTCAAGCCGGATGGAACGCCGGATAACGGGGCAGACAAGAATCATGCCCGAGTTAAACTGACATTCGAGTCAGGAGAACCGACGATACTGGATTTGGCGCCTGCCGCTCCAGGTATTCAGATGGTAGATATTAATGGCAATACGTTAACCGAGGCCGCATGGGCCACAGATACTATTCGCTTAAAGGTGGATGCCGCCTCCGTCTCTGGGCTTAGCGCGGTCAAAGGCCGCATTGTTTATACCGATGAAGGCAAAGCGGATTTCGAGACCGGGTTTATCAAGGAGTATCAGTATACCCTGGATGACGGAAAAACGTGGCAGCCTATGCCTTACAGTAACGGAGAGTACAGTGTAGCCTTGTCCGCTGAGGGGGTATATACGGCAAAGGTTCGCGCAGTAAATGAGACCATCAGCCTGAATTTTAACTTGCCCGTCTATTCCAAAGAAGCAATCGCCTCAGCAAAAATGGACAACACGAAGCCGACGGGGGAGGGTACAGTCAAGATCGTTATTAATGACGACGGGGTTCAGAATGACGCCAAGATCGCGATTGTCGGTTCTGACAGCTTAAGCAAGGTAACCAAGATTGAAGTTTGGCTGGATGATCGCAGTTCCGTAGCGAAAGAAGTGGAGGGAGATTCCGTTGAGTTCCTGCTCAGCTCAATCGATGGCTACGGAGAAGCGAGCTCCAGATATGGCTGGCACCAAATAAAAGTAAGAATTGCGAATGAAGCCGGTCTGTCCGAAACCTATGACTTCGGCCAGTTAATTCCGGACTTCAAGATCAATCCGGGTCCCCAAGTTGCCATCGGGTTAGTGGATCAAAAGGGCGAGACTTATATTTCCACAATCAAAAAAGAGGATGGCGATATTCCGAATTGGGCAGACAAACCCATTAAGGTGACAGTTTCAGTTGACGCTCCTGTAAAGGCCCGATACGGGAATCCGGCTGTTACGATAGCGGAATCCGAGTATGCCATTAGTCTCGTGAATGAGGACACCTATGCCTGGAAAAAGCTTAGCTCCGGCTCCTTCTATGTTACTCCGGGAGGCACTGAGAAGGGAACCTTCAAGGTACACTTCAGGTTTAAGGATACAGACGGTGTCGAAGTGCAGCCTTCGTCTGATGAGGTGAACATTGATTACAACCAAAACCGCTATTAGCCGGAATCCACAACGCCGGAAATGGCTTGGTGATGAGCGCGGGATTTCCCTGGTGGAAATCCTCGCTGCCGTTACCATCATGTCCATCATCAGTGTAACCCTGATTGGATATTTTGTTTCGGCGATGAACAAGTCAAGTGAGCAGAACAAACGCATTATCGCGGCCAATCTGGCCCGGCAGAAGGCAGCTGAGATCCGGGAGGAATACAGGATGGACAGCGTCAAATACCAATTGCTTCAGGATTCTTTTACACCGTTAACCCACATGCTGGAGTTTAATCAAACCAACGACGATCAGTTGGTGGATCTTGAGGGAATGGAAATTAACGGGACCCGCTACCATTTCGAGGTGCAGGTGGATAATGATAATTCCAGAAGATCCGAAATGGCCAGTGTGACTGCTGCGGCAGATCGTGTGGACACATATGTGCTGAATATGCGTATCTCTGTATATTGGGGGACTGATGCTTCCAATGAAGCCCAAAAAACGAGCATGGAGTCCTATATCGTCAGAGGGTGGTAAGCCGGTGAGGAGCAAATCTATACGGCCGGTGCATCACCTCCGGAAGAAGCTGGCGGACCAGAAAGGGCTATCGCTTCTGGAGTTGCTGACGGCCTTGTTAATTACAACGATGGTATCCACCATTTTGTATTGTTTTTTGCTCATGGGAGTATCCATGTACAAGCGGATCATGGTGGAGACCCAGATGAGAAATCAGGGGGATGCGCTGTACCGTCAAATCATAACCGAATTAAAGGATGCCGTGTATGTGGAGCAACGCTCTGCAGGCGGCGCGGTGCCCGCAGACACTTCAATCCGGTACGTGAAACGTGCCCAGTCCGCTGAGGACTATATCGACGACTATGTTATGACTCTGGAAGCAGGGGAGGAAGACGGCGCGATTCGCGTCTATGAAAGCAAGGATCTGCATAAACCGATCAAGGAGTTAAAAATGACTCCCGATTTTACCATCAGCGAAGGAAGCCTGGCTGCCATCGGCAAAAACCGCGTGGCGGTAAACTTAACCTATACGCGGAGCGGGAATGAGGCTGGCTATGTGAAAGCGGATCGAACGAAATTGAATATTAATTCACAGATTACCCTGTTCAGGTTCAATTAAGGGCAAGGAGGACATGCATTGAAAGAACAAGCTGGGGCAAGCCGGAAGGTGTTGGCCTCGGAGAGAGGCGCGGCCTTGCTGATCTCCCTCCTGGCGGTGGTGATGATGACCATTTTGGGATTGGTTCTTCTGGAGGTTCTGAGAGGGGGATTAACTCAGGCAGCTTCATCCGAAGCAAGAATTCAGGCGGAGGCGCTGGCCCAGAAAGGGCTGGACGATTCTCTTGCGCTCATCCGGCACGCTGTGGATCAAGGAAACCTGTTCTCTCCTGATTACCGAAGCAAAATTAATGCCGTTCACAATGCTTTGGGAGAGTATTTGCCCTCTCCTGCTCCCTCTCCCGGAACGGGCACGGTGATGGGATTTTTGGAGGATAGCGAGACCAAGGCAGCAAGGGGAAGCTATTCCATCCGTGTAATTGAAGCAGAGAACAAAGTGGTGCTCCCCCTTGCAGGGGTCATAACCTCTCCGGATTCGCCTTACGTATACAAAATGGTCATCGAATCCACAGGAAATTCAGGGACTCAGCAGAATGTTTCCGCTGTGAAGAAAATGACCGTTTACGTCAGCACCATCAATCCCGTTTTCCGTTACCCGGTTTCATCATCAGGCAATATGGAGTTGAATGGAGCGCCTGCCATTGTAGGAGATGTATTCGTCAACGCAGGACTGAGCGTCTCTTCAACGGCGAATTACAAGACCAATAGAGACCGGAAAACAGCTTCTGATTATCCTTCATTAAAAGGATTTGTGAAGGTAATCGGCGGTTCATTTAAGTATATGATGGACGGCATCGCCAAAACTGAGTTTGAGAATGGCTTTTTTTCCAGGCATATTCCGTTTGAGGATCTGTCCTTGCAGCCTGCCGTGGAGGTGGATGTACAGCATATTGTCGAAGCCAAAACCTCTGCCGACTCCGGCAGCGCCTTCTCTGTGCGGGGAGCCATGCCTTTTGGGCAGCCGGTTTCCGCTTCCGGAATGGAGGATTATCAGCTAAAGAACCACACTGTCGACAAGAGTCTGAAGATGGAGGACCGCTGGGCAACACTTAACGAAAAATTTGAGCTGGCTCCAAGCGATTCCGACCTTGGCGGTATCTGGATTCATAATGGCGGGCTTTATCTGGAAAAAAATGCGGAGTTGGTGATCAAAAAGGGCTCCCTGTACATCGCCAATGATGATCCCTACATGGTTGCCGCCCATCTTGGGGGAAAGCTTGAGCTGGAAGCAGGGGAATATGCCGCCATCCGGGGCAACGTTACGTTATACGACGACTTCAAGCTGATTCGAGGGGTGATGTATATTGACGGGGATTTGAGGATTATCGGCAATGTCAGTCTGAACGGAACCCTCTATGTAAACGGCAATGTGGAGATGAAGGAAATGACCTCGGTCAACAGCACGGGAGCGCTGATTGTTGCTGCACAGGGGAAGATCATCATGGGGGATAATACTTCCGACCAGGAAATACGCAGCTTTCTGTATTCGAATAGTGATATGGAATTATATGGAGTAAAATCCAAATTAGACATACGCGGCGGCATACATGGCAATGCAGTTAAATTGAATGCGGTCCGGGGGGAAGTGAAAACAGCGGCAATCGAGCCGGGGGAGCCTCCGGAATTTACATTCCAGCCGGAGGCAGAGCAGAAGGCTCTGGACCCTTCCGCATCCAGGCTCCGCATTGAGTATGACAGCTTGCTCTATGATGATCCTCCTCCAGGCATTCCCACTGTTCATAATGTGAATGTGTACGTAAGCCAAATCCAGAATGTGAACTGATGACAAAGGAGGGAATCGAGATGTCTCACACAATACTGGTTGTTGACGATACCAAATTCATGCGGAAGATGCTGACGGATATGCTGAAGCAATTTGGTTATCAGGTCGTGGGGGAGGCGGATAACGGCAGGCAGGCGGTCCAGAAGTTCAAAGAGCTGAGGCCTGATGTGGTCATGATGGATATCACCATGCCGGAGATGGATGGAATCGAGGCCATGCGGGAAATCCGGCGGATTGATCCCGCTTCGATTGTTCTGATTTGCTCGGCCATGAGCCAGCAGGATCTGATTTCAGATGCCTTGAAGGCCGGAGCCAACGGCTACGTGATGAAACCCTTCAAGCCCAACCGGGTTAACGAGGTGATCCGCAAGAATGTAACTCCGAAGATTCAAGTGGTCAAGCCCGCTGCTGTAGCAGAAGCAGTGATAAGAGAACCGGAGCAGGCTCCGGAGGAGGAAGCAGAACAGCCCGGGGAGCAGGCTTTGCAGGAGCCGGAAATCATGGCAGAGGAAATTCCCGTCGAAGCGGCAGAACCGCCTGAGGAACCGCCTGAGGAACAGCCTGCAGAACAGCCTGCAGAACAGCTTGCAGAGCAGTCTGCAGAGCAACCTGCGGAGGAGCCTCTGGCTGCTTTGGCTGATGCCGGGCCGCCGGCAGAGGAGGAAACGCCTTTAGAGGAAAGCGAAATGGAGGAAGTCATTCTCCCGGCAGCAGCAGAACCGGCTCCCGATGAAGAGGTGTGGAGCCTGGACGATCTCAATGAGCTTAGTCTGATTATGGACGATCTGGAAGAGAGTGAAATCAGCAGCTTATCTGAATTTGTCAACACGGGCGCGCCTGCCGGGATCAAGGAGTCCAAGCAAGAAGATATGTCGCATAAAATTATTCCGATCATCAGAGGAGGAACAAACGTGAAAAAATTTACCAGCAGCTATATGTGCAATTGGTCAGAGGATATAAATGGAGGGGTCCTGTCCTATTTGGTTATATGCACGGAGAGTGAAAACCGTGTCTGCCTGGAGGTTACGAATGAAAACCAAGAGAAGCAAAAAGTAGAGGTTTCTCTGGAAGGCTTCAAACAACTGATGTCCTGGATGGAGGACAAGCTGTCCACAGGCTCCAATGTGCGGGATTTGTCGAGAAAGTCCGAGATGTAAAGGGGTGTGTCATGATTGACGTGGTTCAATTGTCGCATATTGTCTTATTATTTTTTGCCGGAACATTGATCGGATCATTCTGCAATGTAGTCGGAATCCGGATTCCTGCGGGCAAATCCATTGTAATGCCGCGGTCCTCCTGCATGAGCTGCGGCACCCAGCTTCATTATACAGAGCTCATTCCGGTGCTGGGATGGCTTTTGAACAGAGGAAGATGCCGCTACTGCAAGCAGCCTGTCTCCGGAATCTATCTGTTCGGCGAATTGGCCGGGGGTTTTTTGTTTGCGCTTCTGCCTTACCTGATAGCTGAACCAAGAGAGCTGATTCTGGCATACCCTATGGCCGCGCTGCTGATTGCATTAACGGTTGCGGATTTGAAGCACAGGCTGATCCCCAACAAGCTCATGTATCCGGCGCTGATTTTCTTTTTTCTGCTGCGGCTCTTGATCCATCCGCTGCCTTACTATTCTTATGGGTTGGGTTTTGTGCTGGGGGGCGGGAGCCTGCTTGCGGTTTCATGGTTCTTTGCCCTCCGCGGCAAGGACGGAATGGGGGGAGGGGATATCAAGCTCATGGCTCTGATGGGGATGATTATGGGCGCGAAGCTTGTGTTCATTTGCCTCCTTGTATCCGCATTGCTGGGCTCTGTGACGGGAAGTCTGCTTATTCTGGCCGGAAAGCTGGAGAAGGAGAATGCTTATCTGCCCTATGGCCCTTTCATCGCCGCAGGCGGACTATGCGCCTTATTCTTTGGAGACCCGCTGGCCTCTTGGTATATGGGCTTGTTTCATTAAACAAAAAACAAAGGGCTTATTACGCTTCGGGAGGAACTTATGAACAGCTTTCGTTCTCTTTCATTCAAGTCCAAGCTCCAGCTTGGCTACTACTGCATTATTATCGTCTATACGATTGTAATCTTCATTCTGATGATTACCACAGGCGCCGCCGTATGGCTTGGTTTGGTTTGTTCGCTGGTCCTCATGGCAATCAGTCTTCCGTTTGTCAACTGGATGGAAAAGATGCTCACGGAGCCGGTTCAGGAGTTGTCGCGGATTGCCCTCAATATTGCCAAGGGAGATTTCACGCAAAAAATGGAGGTTTCGTCAGATGACGCTTTCGGCGAATTGGGCAAATGCTTCAACAGCATGATTGACCGGTTGAAGGAGCTGCTGAACGAAACCAAGCATATGTCTGTCCATGTTTCCGAATCGGGGCGGGATATCTTTGCCAAGAACGAGGAAATTAACCGCCTTTTGCTGGACGTCTCCAGCGCCATGGCGGATCTGGCAGCCGGAGCGGGCCAAATATCGGAGGGGGTGTCCCGCAGCTTCTCCACATTGAAGGACATTGAGAGCAAGGTTTCCGGCTATACCAGCTCCGCAAGACGGATGAACAAAGCCTCACAGGAAACTCTGCTGCTTGTCAAAAAAGGGAATGAGGCCGTGGAGACGCAAACGGAGGGCATACGTCATAATGTGATTGCCACGGATAACGTGTCGTCCACCATATCCGAGCTGGTAAAGGAAGCTGCCGGAATAACCAAAATTGCCGGAACCATTTCGGAGATTGCCAATCAGACCAACCTGCTTTCCCTCAACGCCTCCATTGAAGCCGCCCGGGCGGGGGAGCATGGTTTGGGCTTTTCCGTTGTTGCCCTTGAGGTGCGCAAGCTGGCGGAGCAGTCGGCCAAATCCGCCAGGGAGGTGTTTGATCTGGTTCGCAATATCGAGCAAGGGGTACACCAGGCGCTGCAAAATATTAAAGTGAATGAAAGCATTGTGAAGCGCCAGGTATCCGCCATTGAGGATACGAAAAAGGTATTCGGGGACATGGTGGAAAGCATCATGTTCGTAAGCGAGCAAATGAACCATTTTGAGGAGGAAAGCGAGAAGATGCTGGATTCTGCCCGGCAGATGTCCGCGGTTATGGAAAATATCGCCTCCATTACCCAGGAGTCCGCCGCGGCCACTGAGCAAGTATCCGCCTCCATGGCCGTTAATACCGGTTCAGTCACCGAGGTGGTCAGCTTGACGGAGCAGATGATACACAGCGTGATACAGCTCCATCGGAGCATTCAGGTGTTCCGGTTATAAGAGGCTGTTCCACATCCAGAAGGAATGAAGCAGCATCACCCCTGTATAGACAATAAAAGCAACGCCGATCAGGGCTTTATGATAGTTTTGGGGAGCGGTTTTCTCGGAGATTAGAAGCAGCAGCAGCGGAAGGGCCAGCTTCACTCCATAAAACAGCGGGTAAGCCTGTTCATACAGAATCCTCATGAAAGGATTCGCTTCCGTAATAACCTGAAGCCGCAGCCCGATGTCAGTAAGCATGGCATCGGCCAAGCCGGCCAGGACGAGAAAGATGATGGATTTGCGGTACATATTGACATACTCCTTTTTGCTGAAGGGTCTCTCCTAAACTATACCCGATCCGGATATACTCCGCCAGCTGCGGCGGACAAGGGACTAATGGGCTATTATTACCAGTCTTTACTGCCGCAGGAAATCCTGCTTATATAGGCCCTCCAATCAGAGTCACGGAATTTATATAAACTTTAGATTATAAAGTCCTATAATTACAAAGATAGGGCTTTTTTCATATTGTATATTTTGCCATTTTTTTGCATGATTTATGATGTCGAATCTACTCTATGCTCCATGATGTGACAGCGTTGGCGAAAACTTAATATAATTTATTGTCGAAAAAAAGAGGAGAATGAAAGAAAGCTGTTGAATAAGTAACGGTAATCTGTGGCCGGAGGTTGAAGCTCATAATGAATATCCTGCAATCAGCAAGTTTTAACCGGTTGGAACGCACCTTGGATGCGGCCGTCCTGAGGCAGACTGTATCTGCCAACAATGTTGCCAATGTGGATACGCCCAATTTTAAACGTTCGGATGTGGTGTTTGAGGAGCTGCTTAGCCAGCAGATGAATTCCAAAACCCTCACAGGCAGACGGACACATCCCAAGCATATTCCCATTGGAAGCGGATCGTCCCCGGTAGAGTCGAAAATTGTTGTAGACAATAGCTCGGTGATGAACAACAATTTAAATAATGTAGATATCGATGCCGAGATGTCCCTCATCGCCAAGAACCAGCTCCGCTATAATGTGGTGGCCCAGCAAGTGACCCACGATATCCGCAATATCCGCACCGCGATTGGAGGGAAATAGCAATGAAGCTGACCAACGGGTTTGATATCAGCAGCTCGGCGCTTACCGCCCAGCGGCTCAGAATGGACGTAATTGCCTCCAATATGGCCAACGCGGATACAACGCGGGGCAAGCTGGTAGACGGCAAATGGGTGCCTTACACCCGGAAGATTGTCTCCATGGAGCAAAAGCAAGGCGCCTCCTTTTCCCAGGTGCTGTCCGGCGCAATGGGAACCGCTAACGCCTCATCCGGCGGCGGAGTCAAGATAAGCAAAATTTCCGAGGATTCCGCTCCCTTCAAGCAAGTGTACAACCCCACCCATCCCGATGCGGATGAGAAGGGGTTTGTACTTATGCCCAATGTGGACCCGCTGAAGGAAATGGTGGACATGATGTCCGCCACCCGGTCCTATGAAGCCAATGTTACGGCGCTGAACGCCGCCAAGGCAATGATTACGAAAGCTCTTGAAATCGGCAAATAATATAGGGGGTAACCGTACATGATCGAGAAAATAGGAATCCAGCCATCCTCCTTGTTGAAGCCGTTGCAGACGGATGCCAAAGCATCGGCAGGAGCGGCGGACCTTGGAAAATCCTTTGGGGATATGCTGAATCAAGCCATCGGCCAGCTGTCGGCCCAGGAGAAAAACGTAGAAATGCTGAATGATCAATTTATCCGCGGCGAAGGGGTAGATGCCCATCAGCTGACGATCAATGCGGAAAGGCTGTCCTTGGGACTGGAGCTTACTGTCCAGGTCCGCAATAAGGTGATAGAAGCTTATCAGGACATCATGAGAACGCAAATTTGATCCTAGCGTATGAGCGACATACGTGCTGGCGGATGAGGTGAAATATGTGAACGAAAGACTGCTCCAATATTGGACGAATGTGAAGCAATATTGGAACCGATTCAACAAAACTTCCAAGCTGATGATTGTCGGCATCTTTATTGCGATGCTTCTGACTATTATCCTCTTTGTTTACAACAACTCCAAAATTGAATATGCAACAGCCTTTACGGATTTGCAGCCCAACGACGCAGCTTCCATTACCAAGTATCTCACCGACGGGGGAATCCCCTATAAGATCAGCGAGGACGGCAAAAGCATTGGAGTTCCCCGCAAGATGGTGTCCCAGGTGAAGGTGGATGTGGTCGGACAAGGCTTAACCAAAAGCGGCTCCATCGGCTGGGGCGTATTCCGCGAAAACAGCATCTTCGGCAAAACCGATGCCCAGACCCGGATCATGGAGCTGGAGGCTCTGCAAGGGGAGCTGGAGCAGCTGATCAACACCAACGTGGCCATTTCAGGCTCCAAGGTGTTGGTAACCCGCCAGGATGACGGCGTCTTTCTCCGGCAGAACCAGCCTCCCACCGCCTCCATTATGGTGAATACGAAGCCCGGTTATGTCCTCGATCAGCAAAAAATCGATACGATGTATTTGTTGGTGTCGAAAAGCGTCCCGAATCTGACGGTAGAGAATATTACCATCTCCGACCAGAACGGGGACTTGCTTCCCTACTCCAAATCGTCCGCAGGCCAGCTTGGCGCCACCAGCGCGGCGGCGCAGCAGTTTCAGATCAAGAAGGATTTTGAGCAGGACCTGCGCAAAGAGATTACCCGGCAGCTTGGTTCCATTGCGGGGGCCAATAATGTCATGCCCATGGTTGTGGCCACCTTCAATTACGACAAGAAGACGCAGAACAGCGATCTGGTCACTCCGGTCAATGGGGAAAACGGCATTGTGGTCAGCTCCAATGTGAATGAAAAATCTTCCACCGGAGTCTCCGACGGCGGTGTAGCGGGGACAGGCGAAACCGATGTTCCTACATATCCGTCAGGAGCCAACGGCGGCGGCACGTCGGAGGAATCCTCCAGAACCTACAATTATGAATTCAACCGCATTAAAGAGGTCATTGAATCACAGCCGTTTTTTGTCAACGATTTGATGATCAGCGTCGGCATCAACCGCAACGCCAACCTGACAGACGCTACCAAAACAGCCATTCAGCGGATGCTGACCAGTCTGGTGGCCACTTCTCTGGCCAACAACGGCCGGACCTATACCGCCGAGGAACTGGCAGCCAAGGTAACCGTGTTTGATGAGACCTTTGCGGAGGCCGCGCCCGGTACGGGAACAGCCGCCGGAACCAATTGGCTTCTGTACGGCGGAATCGGCGCAGCTGCGGCAGCGTTGGCGGCAGTGGGCGGATTCGCTATCGCCTCGCGGAGACGGAAAGCCAGAGAGCTGGAGGCCATGGAGGAAGAAGCGGCGATTATGGTTCAAAATGCCAATACCCAGGCCGAGTTCCCCAGCATTGATCTTGACAATCTTACTAATGACAATCAGGCCAGGAAGCAGCTTGAGCAGTTGGCGAAGAAAAAACCGGAAGAGTTCGTCAATCTTCTTCGCACCTGGCTTGTAGATGAATAGAGGGGTGCGCAATGGCAGCAGCAAAAGGGGCGTTTCAGGCTCCAATTCTTACCGGCCGGCAAAAGGCTGCTATTCTGCTGATCAGTCTGGGGCCGGAGGTTTCCGCGCAAATTTTCAAGCATCTGCGGGATGACGAAATTGAACAGCTGACCTTGGAAATCGCCAATGTCCGCAAGGTGGACTCGGCGGAGAAGGATGCGATCCTGGCGGAATTCCACCAAATCTGCATGGCCCAGGAATTCATCTCCCAGGGCGGTATTGCTTATGCCAAGGAAATTCTGGAGAAGGCTCTGGGCAACCAGAAGGCCATCGATATAATCAACAAGCTGACGGCAACCCTGCAGGTTCGTCCCTTCGACTTTGCCCGGAAGGCGGACCCGTCGCAGATTCTCAACTTTATCCAGAACGAGAATACCCAGACCATCGCCCTGGTACTGTCCTATTTGCAGGCCCAGCAGGCATCCATGATTTTGTCCGCCCTTCCCGAGGACAAGCAGGCGGATGTGGCCAAACGGATTGCGCTTATGGACAGCACCTCTCCGGAGGTGGTGGCCCAGGTGGAGCGTGTGCTGGAGCAGAAGCTCTCCGCTACCGTTACCCAGGACTACACCTCTGCCGGCGGCATCGAATCCATTGTGCAAATCCTTAACGGTGTTGACCGGGGCACAGAGCGGACGATTCTGGATGCTCTGGAAATCCAAGACCCTGAGCTGGCCGAGGAAATCAAGAAGCGGATGTTTGTTTTCGAGGATATCGTCAATATCGACAACCGCTCCATCCAGCGCATTATCCGGGATTTGGAGAATGCCGACCTTCAATTGGCCCTCAAGGTGGCCAGCGAGGAGGTGCGGGAATCCATTTTCCGCAATATGTCCAAACGGATGGCGGAGACCTTCAAGGAAGAAATGGAATACATGGGGCCTGTCCGGCTGCGTGATGTGGAAGAGGCCCAAAGCCGTATCGTATCGACCATTCGCCGTCTTGAGGAATCCGGCGAGGTTATTATCGCCCGCGGCGGGGGAGATGATGTGATTGTCTAGAGTCATCAAACCGCAATTTTATATCACCTTAGACGACCGAAAGGAAATAAATGTTGCATCTTATTCATTACCCCATCCTGCACAGCATGAAACGCCGCTTCAGCCGGTTTCCGATGAGGAAGAGGCCGAACTGAGGGAGCTGCTCCGGATGAAGGACCGCATCCTGCAGGATGCGGAAAATGTGGCCGAAGAGCAAATCCGCCAAGCCTTGGAAGAAGCAGCCGGGCTCCGGGCCGCCGCGCAGCAAGAGATTGAAGGCTGGTGGGAGGAGCGCCGCAGCCAGGACCGGGAGGCGGCGGAGGAAGCGCGGCAAAGCGGCTTCCAGCAAGGCTTCCAAGCCGGGCAGGAGCAGGCGGAGGTCAAGGTGCTGGAGCAGTATGACCAGCTTCTGGGCGATGCCAGGACCGTGCTGGAGCAGGCTTATGACCTGAAGCGGCAGATTATTCAGGAATCCGAGCCTTTCCTGGTGGAGCTGGCAACAGCCATTGCAGGAAAGATTATCCAGCGGGAGCTGAGCTCCAATCCCCAGTGGGTAATTGAGATGACCAAAGGGGTGCTGGCCCGGAAACGGGAAAAAGGAACGGTCACCCTATGCGTCAGCCCCAAGCAGTTTGCCTATATCCGGGATGCCCGGGATGAGCTGAAGCTTTCGGTGGATTCCCAGGCCGAGCTGGAGATTCTTCCCGATTCCACGATTGACGATTTCGGCTGTGTGGTCCGCACCGCCTTCGGAAGCATTGATGCCCGTGTGGACACGCAACTGAAGGAAATCAAGCTTGCGCTGCAGCAATTGTCCATGGAAACGGCGGAGGGAGAAGAGGAAGCATGAATGTGCCCCAGGCTTCGCGCTATATCGAGCATCTCCGCCATATTGATCCTGTGCTGGTGAACGGCAAGGTGACCCAGGTGATCGGGCTTACGGTTGAATCCGAGGGACCCGACGCCAGTGTAGGCGATGTCTGTTATATCTATCCGTATAAATCCACCAAGCCGTTAAAGGCCGAGGTGGTGGGCTTCCGGGACAACAAGGTCATTTTGATGCCCCTTGGCGATTTGCAATCCGTCGGTCCCGGCTGTGAAGTGGTGGGAACCGGAAAGCCTTTGTCCGTACAGGTTGGCTACGAGCTTCTGGGCAAGGTTCTCGACGGTCTTGGCCAGCCCCTGGACGGGAGCTTTCTGCCAAGCCGCATGACCCATTATTCCACCCACAATGCGCCCAGCAATCCGTTGAAGCGGCCCCGGGTGCTGGAGCCCATCAGTGTGGGCATCCGGGCCATTGACGGACTGCTTACCGTGGGCAACGGGCAGCGGGTCGGTATTTTTGCCGGCTCCGGCGTGGGCAAAAGCACCTTGCTGGGCATGATCGCCCGGAACACTGCCGCCGATGTGAACGTCATCGCCCTTATCGGCGAACGGGGCCGGGAGGTGCTGGACTTTATTGAACGTGATTTGGGGCCGGAAGGCCTTGCGCGTTCGGTGGTGGTGGTTGCCACCTCCGACCAGCCTGCGCTGATCCGGATCAAGGGGGCGCTGATTGCCACCAGCATCGCCGAGTTTTTCCGGGACCGCGGCTTAAACGTTATGCTGATGATGGATTCCGTTACACGCTTTGCCATGGCCCAGCGGGAAGTCGGGCTGGCCGTCGGCGAGCCGCCTGCCACAAGAGGATACACGCCTTCCGTATTTGCCATGCTGCCCAAGCTTCTGGAGCGTTCGGGGACCAGCCCCAAAGGCTCCATCACCGCCTTTTATACGGTGCTGGTGGATGGCGACGACATGAACGAACCCATTGCCGATGCAGTCCGAGGCATCCTTGACGGACACATCGTGCTCAACCGGAATCTTGCCAATAAAGGACATTTCCCGGCCATTGACATTCTGGCCAGCGTCAGCCGCGTCATGAAGGAAATCGTGCCTCCCGAACATCAGGAGGCCGCCCAATTTCTGAATCAGGTGCTCTCTGTTTATAAGGATTCGGAGGATCTGATCAATATTGGGGCATACCAGCGCGGGTCAAATCCGGAAATTGACATGTCCTTGAAATATATACAGGCCATCAACGAGTTCACCAGGCAAAAAGTAGATGAAAAAGTGACATTCACCCAGGTTCAGGAGCGTTTATTATCTGAATTTAGCGGAGGTTGAGTCAGAGGATGCGGTTTAAGTACACCTTTCAGAAGATTGTGGACCTCAAATCCAATGAGAAAACTCAGGCGGAATGGGTTTTGTCCGGCGCTATCGGCCATCTCCGGGAAGAGGAGGAGAACCTTTCAACCTTGTTTTCCGAAAAAAGCAGCGTTGAAACGGAGCTTGTCTCCGCCGCCCGGCACACCACTGCTTCGGAGCTTATGAGCTACCAGTATTATCTGGATCATCTGAACAACAGAATCCGGAGCAAAACGGCGGATGTCCGGCTGGCAGAGAAGAATGTGGTGGAGAAGCGGGGAATTCTCTCCTCCAAAATGGTGGAGGAGAAGGTTTGGGATCAGGCCCGCAACAAGGCGTATCTGCTTCATCAGGCCATGGAGCTGAAGAAGGAGCAGGAGGTTCTGGACGAAATGGCGACCATGCGGCATAAGGCCAATCATGGATGAAGACGGCTTAATCTTGTGGACAAAAGGAAGTGCATAAATGATGGAGATGGAGGCGGAAAAGCCGACATTTAGCGCGTTTGAACGGTTCCTGTACTGGTTTTTTATCCCCATTGTGTTCACGATGGTGCTGATCGGCGCACTCCTGTCCTTGTTTGACTACAATGTCAAGGATGAGCTCTTGAAGATCGGCAATAAAGTGCCGGGACTATCCGCTGTTCTTCCCGACCCCAAAACCGACGTAAAGACCGATGCCAAGGCGGTGCAGCCTGCTGACGCTGCAACAAGCGGGGAAAGCACGCCGGAAGCAGTGGCAGCCGAGGCTACCGCCCAGTTGGCGGCCCTGCAGAAGCAGCTGGAGGCGCAGACCGCCGAATTGGCAGGCAGCGCCCAAACGCTGAAGGATAAGGATCAAACCATTAAGGACCTGCAGGCCAAAATCGCCGCATTGGAGGCGCAGAAGGTAAGCCAGGCCAAGAGCGACGAGGAATATCAGGCCCTGATCGCCGAAACGGCTTCCATGTACGCCAAGATGTCTCCCAGCAAAGCTGCTCCAATCATGCAGAACTTGACCCTGAAGGAGCAGGTGCTGCTGCTGTCTGAAATGAAAACCGATGACCGGGTTCGCATTTTGGAAAAAATGGATCCGAAAAAAGCGGCGGAAGCATCTATTTACCTGAAGGATGCCGTTCCTGCCAAGGATAAGCAAATCGCTGCCCTGCAGGAGCGTCTCGACCTGAACAAAACAACGGCAAGCGCCACCCAGCAAAGCGGCATAACCAAGCAGGAGCTGGGACAAACCTTTGCCAACATGACCCCCAAAAGCGCAGCCGAGCTTCTTGTGGAAATGAACAAAACCGATTCCGGCAAGGTGATCGAAATCCTGAACAGCATGGATGTGGCGGCGCGGTCCAAGGTGATGACCTACTTGTCCGACAACTTCAAGGAAGTGGCGCCGGTTATTGCCTCCAAGCTTGCCCCTTAAGCCCAATCGGAACCAGTTATTGAAAGGAGGTGAAACACGAATATGACAACTATTAACCCATTGGTTATGACTATGCCCGGCAGCTCCACGGCGGTCCAAGGAAATACGGCTGGCGCCGCTGCTGCAGGAGGGAATGCGTTCGGCCAGATGCTGGTCCAGGTCATCGGCGGTACGGGCGCGCAGCCGCAGCAGACAAGCTCCCTTCCCAACCTGGCCTCATTGCTGGCCGGACTGCTGGCGGGCATGAGCTCCGAGGAATCCGCCGCTATGCTGGAGGGCTCTGGATCGGAGGTCTTGGTTAAGCTGCTGGAGCAGCTGGCCGATCATCCGGAATTGCTGGAACAGCATCTGGGAGACGAGGATATGCAGGCTTGGCTGGCCCAGGCGGCGCTGCTTCTGCAGGGCATGCAGCTTTTGCCCGCAGCGGTTCTGAATCCCCAGGAGGAGGCAGCTGCCGCCAATCAGGCGACAGGCGAGGAATCCGCAGCCGTTCCGGCCATGAATGTCCAGCAGGCCCAGACGGTTCTGAAGCAGTTTGTTCAGGCCCTGAACCAGCACCCTGACGAGATTTTCCTGAATCAGCTTCAGGACAAGCTGGCTGCCATCCTGACCAAGCGCAATCAGCCTGAATCGGCATTGCCTGCCCAAACCGGCGAGAATGGCACAACGGCCGCCAATAAGTCTGCCGAAGTGACGTTCACTGTACTGCCCTCCACAGCCGCAACGCGACTGGAGATGCTGGCGGCGCGGCATACCCCGATTCAACTGGCCGAAAGCGGCAAGGCTGCAGCACAGACTTTGCCCCAGGAGAATTCCGAAGCCGGCCAGCAATCCGGCGACAGCCGGGAGGAATTGTTTGGCACGACAGTCGTCAACGGGCGGCATACAGTTGAAAGAGGGCCCGCTCCTGCCGAATCCTTTCCCGTACGGGCAGGACAGCTGGCGGAGGATATCAGCAAATTTATGCTTGGCAAGCTTCGCGTCCAGACCGGCAGCGGGATAACCGAAGCCAGGCTTTCCCTGACTCCTGAGGCGTTGGGACATGTGGATGTGAGACTTACGCTACATAACGGCCAACTGGTCGCCCAATTTGCCGCACAAACCGCGATGGGCAAGGACGCGCTGGAATCCCAGCTGGCCCAGCTCCGCAATATGCTGCAGGCCCAAGGGATTCAGGTGGAAAAAATTGAGGTAGCCCAAAGCCCGTCCCTGCAGTCCAGCATGTTCCAGGACCCGCGCGGACAACAGCAGCCCCGCCAATCCGGCTCCCGCGGCAAAGAGCAGTCCCGGGACGGCAATGAGGAATACGCGGTGGAAGCCGCCGCCATTCTGCGCAGAGAGGCTTCCGGGGATGAGGATGGCTTTGACGTTATTGCCTAAACGGCCGCGCCACGTGTGAAAAGGAGGTGTAAACAATGGCGGATTCCCCTATATCCACCCAAAATGTATGGCCTTATTATTCCTCCTCCAATGTCAGCAAAGCGGCGAAAACCGACGGAAGCGAGTTGGGCAAGGATCAATTCCTTAAAATTCTGATCGCCCAATTGAAGAACCAGGACCCGATGCAGCCTTTGCAGGATAAGGAATTTATTGCCCAGATGGCACAGTTCTCCTCTGTGGAGCAGCTGACCAACATGGCTACGGAAATCAAGGCTCTGCGCGAGTCTTTGGGGATGGCTTCGGGATTGATCGGCAAATCCATTACTTGGACAAGCCAGGATTCCGGCGGTTATGAAACCGAAGAAAGCGGCATTGTCCAGGCGATCACCTTTAGGAACGGCACCCAGTATGCCAATGTGGACGGTATGGAAGTTTCCCTGGATAAAATCACCAAAATCGAGAACGCGGAGACCTCATCATGACAGACCCTATGAAAATCGGTCAGCTGTATCCCGCCACTCTCCCTCCCGGCAATGTCAGAATCGGTTCAAAAGCCGTTGCCGGCTCCTCCGACAAAAGCTTCCAGCAGGTGCTTCAGGAGGAAACCCTGAAATTCAGCCATCATGCCGAACTCCGGCTGAAGCAGCGGGGGATTCAATTGGAGCCGGAGCAATTAAGGAAAATCGGCTCCGCGCTGGATAAAGCCGCCGCCAAGGGGGCCAAGGATTCCTTGTTGATCATGAATGATCTTGCCCTTATTGCCAATGTGCGCAACAGGACCATCGTTACCGCCATGGACGGCGAAAGCTTAAGAGACAATGTTTTTACTCATATTGACAGTGCCGTGGTTGTATCTTGACAGGAAAGGGCCGGCCCGAACAGGAAGCCTGATTTGCGGATCGAAGGAAGCAAACAGCCTGTCACATATCAACAACCGCCAAACGAAGCACTCGGGGAGGATAAGAGTTTATGCTTAGATCTTTGTATTCCGGCGTTTCCGGTATGCGCGGCTTTCAAACCAAGCTGGACGTCATCGGTAACAATATTGCCAATGTCAATACCGTAGGCTTTAAAGGCAGCCGCGTCATGTTCAAGGATATTTTGAGCCAGACGGTTTCCGGCGTAACGGCTCCGGATGGGAACGATTCCGGCGGCGTCAATGCCAAGCAGATCGGCTTGGGCGTAGCCTTGAGCTCCATTGATACCGTTCATACCCCGGGCAGCGCCATGACCACCAACGTGCCTACTGATCTGCGGATCGACGGCGACGGCTTTTTCGTAGTAAGCGGCGGGGAGGAAACCTTTTATTTGACCCGCGCAGGCAACTTCTCCGTGGACACCAACCGGAATCTGGTCAATGCGGATGGACTCCAGGTTCTCGATTCCGAAGGTGGGGCTATCATCATTCCGGAAGAGGTTACCGCCTTCTCCATTGCCAATGACGGCAATATCATTGCGGTGCAAGCAGACGGCACTTCCGCTCCTATCGGCATTCAGATTGCTGTAGCCAAGGTAGCCAACCCAGGCGGCCTGGAGAAAATTGGTGGGAACCTGTACCGGATAACGCCCAATGCCAATCCGGACGGCGTGTTGGAGTTCGGCGATACTACCATACCCAATAATGCCGAGGCGGGAACCGGAGCCATCGTGTCCGGCCAGCTGGAAATGTCCAATGTGGACCTGACTGCGGAATTCACCGAAATGATCGTCGCCCAGCGCGGCTTTCAGGCGAACTCGCGGATTATTACCACCTCGGATGAAATTCTTCAGGAAGTGGTAAACCTCAAGCGCTAATCGCTTGAATGATTAAAGGTGTCCGGGGGGCGCAGAGCCCTCCGGCATATCCTTTGCAAGTCCAATGCTTACATTGCAAGCCCCCAGGAGGGATGGCATGATCACCGTTAGACGGTTAAACGGAAAGCCTATTACCATAAACGCTCTATTGATCGAGACAATTGAGGACACTCCGGATACAGTCATTACCTTGACGACAGGAAAGAAATTTATGGTTCTCGACGAGGTTCCAGATGTGATACGCTTGGTGCAGAACTTTTTGTCGGCTATTGGCGGAGTGCGGGGGACGATCATGAGCTCGGAGTTGGAGGGGTCTGAAGGTGTTTAAAAACAAGCTGTTTATGATCATTATCGCCATGCTCATTGTCATTACCCTGATTTTGGTGGCATTCTTCACCTTGTGGACCGTAATGGACAAGAATAGCCAGCCATCGAATCCCCAGGAGGCGGCCAAAGCCTCGGTAAGCCAAGTGGAAGGCAAACGGCTGACTCCGGCCCAGGTCAAAGCGCAGACCGTTTTTATCGAAAATGTGCTGACCAATCTGGCTGAAAAAGGCCGTGTGGTAAAAGCCAGCTTTGCCTTTACCCTCGACAACAAAAAAAGCAAGGAAGAATTTGAAACCATTGTATTCCAGGTAAAAAGCATCGTCATTCAGACCCTGGCGGACATGAAGGCCGAACAGATTCAGGGCAGCAAGGGCCAGGAGTTCCTGATCTCCACCCTGATGAACAAAATCAATGAATTGCTTGTGGAAGGCAAAGTGGTTTCCATTTCCCTTACGGATTATTATGTGGAGTAGCCCATGTACATAGACAGCAAGTACCCAAGGAGGTGACGATATGGTAGACGTACTTTCGCAAAATGAGATCGACGCCCTGCTGGCGGCATTGTCTTCCGGCGAGATGGACGCGGAGGAACTGAAGAAGGAAGAGACCCAGAAAAAGGTGCGGGCGTACGATTTTAAGCGCGCCACGCGGTTTTCCAAGGATCATCTGCGAAGCCTCACCCGGATTCATGAAAACTTCGCCAGGCTGTTGACCACTTATTTTTCCACACAGCTGCGCACGTTTGTGCAAATCAATGTAGTGCAGGTGGAACAGCTGCCTTACGATGAATTCATCCGCTCCATTCCGAAAATGACTATTTTGAACATTTTCGAGGCGGAGCCGTTGGAAGGCCGTATGGTTTTGGAGGTACATCCCAACGTCGCTTTTGCCATGCTTGACCGCCTGTTGGGTGGGACAGGCATCTCCCCTTCGAAAATCAATGCCTTGACTGAAATCGAAACCATTATAATGGAACGGATTTTCAGCCGCGCATTAGATACATTGCAGGAGGCGTGGAAAACGGTGACGGATTTGTACCCGCGGCTGGAGGCTCTGGAGACAAATCCGCAGTTTATGCAAATCGCTTCCGCAAATGACACCATTGCCCTGATCTCCCTCAGCACCAAAATCGGGGATACAACCGGCATGATCAATCTGTGTATTCCGCATGTGGTGATCGAGCCTGTTATGCCAAGGCTGTCCGTGCACCATATGTTTGTAACCCATAAGAAATCCAAGTCAACGGACGAAACGGACGCCCTGAAGCAGCGGGTATCCAAGGCCAAGCTCCCCATCATCGCCGAACTGGGCCATTCGGAAATTTCCGTGAAGGAATTTCTCAATCTCTCCGTTGGGGATGTGATCCCGCTTACCAAGCCTGTGGAGGAGGGACTTCAGATTCTGGTAGGAGAAAAATTAAAGTTTATCGGCAATCCCGGAACGCTGAAAGGCAAGGTGGCTGTTCAAATTTCGGAGATTGTAGAAGAAGGAGCCGAGGAACAAAATGGCGAATAATAAGGATTATTTGTCCCAGGAGGAAATTGATGCCTTGCTTCGGCAATCCTCCGATGACGCAGGCGCACTGAGTGCGCCGGAGGAGCCTGCCGTACAGGATTATCTGTCTGCCATCGAACAGGACGCTCTGGGGGAAATCGGGAATATTACCTTCGGCAGCGCGGCTACCGCACTTTCCACCCTTCTGGGCAAAAAAGTGGACATTACCACGCCGAAGGTGGATGTGATCTTCCGGAGTCAGCTTCATAATGAATTTCCCAAGCCGCATGTGGCTGTGCATGTCAACTACGTGGACGGCTTCCACGGCATCAACCTTCTGGTGATCAAAACCCGGGATGCCCAGATCATTGCCGACCTGATGATGGGCGGGGACGGCACCAATCCTGCCGGCGAGCTGAATGAAATCCATATCAGCGCCGTACAGGAAGCAATGAACCAAATGATGGGCTCATCTGCCACCTCCATGTCCACCATCTTCAACCGGTTTGTCAATATCTCGCCTCCGGGCATCGATATTATGGATCTGGCCAACGGCGGTATGGAAACTCTTCCCGATGAGGAAGTGTTCATCAAGGTTTCCTTCCGGATGGTCATCGGAGAACTGATCGACTCCACCATCATGCAGCTGTTGCCGGTGAAATTCGCCAGCGATATGGTCAAGACGCTGATGGGCGAGACCAGTCCCGAGCCTGCAGCCCCGGCGGCTCCCGCACCGCAGAAGCAAGCTGCGGCGCCTGCTCCATCCGCGGCTGCCGCGGCAGCGCCTGCGCCACAGCCGCAGCAGCCGCCGCAACAACCGGCCGCAGCGTATCCGCAGCCGCCTGCTTACCCGGACCCGGCCGCATACCAGCAACCGCCCTACGGATACCCGCAGCCCGGTTACGGTCAGCCCGGCTATCCGCAGCCGCCCATGATGCCGCCTTATCCCGGGCACCAGCAAGCTGCGGCGGCGGCAGCGTATTCCGCGCCCAACCGGAATGTGAACGTGCAGCCGGTACAATTCGCAAACTTCAATCATCCGAATAATTTGATCCCGGATGATTCCAATTTAAATCTTTTACTGGACATTCCCCTCCGAGTCACGGTAGAGTTGGGTAGGACACAAAAAGTGATCAAGGATATTCTGGATCTGTCGCAAGGCTCCATCATCGAGCTGGACAAGCTTGCTGGCGAACCGGTGGATATTCTGGTGAACAACAAGCTGATCGCCAAGGGGGAAGTGGTGGTCATTGACGAGAATTTCGGCGTTCGCGTCACCGACATCATCAACCAATGGGATCGTATCCAAAAACTTCAATAATTACTCTCAAGGAGGATATTACTAATGGCAAACCGTATTTTGATTGTGGACGACGCAGCATTTATGAGAATGATGATCCGGGATATTCTGACGAAGAACGGATACGAGGTATGCGGCGAAGCCAATGACGGGGCCCAGGCAATTGAACGCTACAAGGAGCTTCACCCGGATCTGATTACCATGGATATTACCATGCCGGAAATGGACGGCATTAACGCATTGAAGGAAATCAAGAAGATTGACGCCAACGCCAAGGTGATCATGTGTTCGGCTATGGGCCAGCAGGCCATGGTAATCGATGCCATTCAAGCCGGCGCCAAGGATTTCATTGTAAAGCCGTTCCAGGCTGACCGCGTTATCGAAGCCATCAAGAAAACGCTTGGCTAATTTCCCAGGCGGGAAGGCAGGCATTGCATGAAGAGGGTATGTAAGGGGCTTTTGGCAGCGGGGGCATGCGTGCTGCATGCTTCCATGACGGCAGGAATCAGCTATGCACAGGAGGGCGACGGGCTGCCAGAACTGCAAAATGGCAGCTCCCTATCCGTCTTTTGGATGATTCTCAAAGTCATTCTCTTTCTCGTTGTCATTATCGGCATTTTTCTTGTGATAATGAAGACCGTTTCACAAAAAGGCAGATTATTCCGGGCCGAGCGTTCCTTGCGGACCATCGGCGGCATCGGCTTGGGGCAGAACAAGTCCGTTCAGCTGGTGCAAATCGGCAGAACCTTGTATGTCCTGGGGGTCGGGGAGGAAGTGGGGCTGGTGGACAAGATTGAGGATGAGGAGGAGATCCAATTCATCCTGGACAATCTTCACTCCGGCTCCGCGGCCAATACAGGCGCCGCTTCCACGGTGGGCAGTTGGCTGCGAAGGTTCGGCAGAAACGCGCCAAGCTCCGAGGAATTGGATGTCACTCCTTCATTCCAGGCCGTCTTCCAGGAGAAAATGCTGAACATGGCCAACCGGCAGAAGAAGGTTGAGGAGCTTATTACCGAAGACCGCCAAAACCCACATGATCGGCTGGATGACTAATCATGAATAAGAAACTTCTGGCTTTATTCGTTTTGCTTTTTGTCGCAGGTCTGGCTTTTTCGTCCATCGCCTTTGCCGCGGACCCGATTCCCGAAATCAATTTAAGCATCGGCAATACAAACGGCGAGGCCGGCGGGGGCTCCAGCACCATTTCCATCATTCTGCTTTTGACCGTGCTGAGCCTGGCACCCTCCATCCTGGTGCTGATGACCAGCTTCACCCGGATTGTCATCGTGCTGGGGTTTGTCCGGACCTCCCTGGGTACGCAGCAGATGCCTCCCAACCAGGTGCTCATCGGACTTTCCTTGTTTTTGACGCTTTTTGTGATGGCGCCCACCATCGGTGAAATCAACCAAACGGCGTATCAGCCTTATGCCAGAGGCGAGATTACCCAGATGCAGGCGTTGGAGCAGGCCGCCGTGCCGTTGAAGCATTTTATGGGCCAGCATGTGCATGAGAAGGACCTGAAGCTGTTCCTGGACTTTTCCAAGGCCGAAAGGCCCGAGGGAATTGACGATACGCCATTGACCGCATTGATCCCGGCTTATGTCATCAGCGAGCTGAAAACGGCATTTACCATGGGCTTTATCATTTTCATTCCGTTTCTGGTCATTGACATGGTCATTTCCAGCACCTTGATGGCAATGGGAATGATGATGCTTCCTCCCGTCATGATCTCGCTGCCCTTTAAGATCCTGCTGTTCATCCTGGTGGACGGCTGGTACCTGGTTGTCAAAGGGCTATTGCTCAGCTATGGTTAACGCTCCGGCGTTACGGTTAAGGAGAGGATCGAGCCTTGAGTCCAGAATATATTATGAAGCTGGCCGGAGAAGCCATGTATGCAGTTCTGAAGGCCAGCGCCCCCATGATGCTGATTGCATTGGCAGTCGGGTTGACCGTCAGCATTTTTCAGGCCACCACTCAGATCCAGGAGCAAACCCTGGCGTTCGTTCCGAAAATCCTGGCCGTTCTGATTTCCGTGCTGATTTTTGGCCCATGGATTATGACCACTCTGGTAGAATTCGCCTACAATTTGTTGAATAATCTTCACCAATTTGCGGGATAGGCAGATGAACATGGAACTGATTCTGCAATCCTTCTCTGGCTTCATGCTTGTTTTTTGTCGGATTACAGCCTTTTTTGTCACTGCGCCTATCTTTTCTTCCCGAAATGTCCCGGCGTCCTTTAAAATCGGGTTCTCCGTTTTTATCGCTTTCCTGACCTTTTCGGGTTTGGGCCTGCAGCCCGTACCGATGGATGCGCTGTATGTGCTCGCCATCTTCAAGGAAATTTTGGTGGGGCTGCTGCTGGGTTTTATCGGCTACATGTTTTTTACGGTGATCCAGATCGCCGGTTCGTTTATCGACATGCAGATGGGGTTGTCCATGGCCAACATTCTCGACCCTCTGACGGGAACCTCGTCACCGCTCATCGGCAACCTGAAATTCATGCTGGCCATGCTTTTGTTTCTTTCCTTCAATGGGCATCATCTGCTGTTGACGGCCATCCATGACAGCTACAGCTGGATTCCGCTGCAGAACGATGTGTTCGCCCGGATGTACAGCGATCAAATGGTGGATTTTATGCTTCGCACCTTCACGGATTCCTTCGGCCTGGCCTTCAAAATGGCGGCTCCGCTGGTGGTAGCCCTGTTTCTGACGGATGTGGGACTGGGCATTCTGGCCAAAACCGCCCCCCAGTTCAACATTTTCGTGATCGGGGTTCCGCTGAAGATTTTCCTGGGGCTCATTCTTCTGGTATTTTTGCTTCCGGGAATGCTGTCCGTTTTCCAAATGATTTTTGAAGCACTGTTTACCGCTATGGAAAAGCTTATGGCCCTTATGACCGGAGCATCCTAACATCGCTGCCTCAAGGTATGCACAAACGCTTAGAAGCAAGGAGGGACAGGGCGTGGCAACATCTCCATTGCGCTACAAACTGAACCTGCAGCTGTTTGCCGGTGAAAAAACCGAACCAGCCACCCCGAAAAAGCGGGCGGATGCCCGCAAGAAGGGTCAGGTGGCCAAAAGCGCCGAGCTTCCGGGAGCGCTGATCCTGCTGTTCTGTTTTATGACCCTGCTTATGTTCGGCGGTTACATGAAAGACAGGATGTTCCTGCTGATGCAGGGAACCCTGAAGGATTATCTGACCAACGATATTACCGTGGCCAATGTCATGCCTCTGATGACCGATTTGCTGGCCCAAGTCCTCTTGCTGCTGGCTCCCATATTTGCCGTCACCGTTCTTGTGGGAATCCTCGCCAATTACATGCAGATCGGTTTTTTGCTGACCGGCGAAGCCTTCAAAATCAAATTCAGCAAGATCAACCCCATCGAAGGGGCGAAGCGGATCTTCAGCCTCAAATCCCTGGTGGATTTTGCCAAGACCCTGCTGAAGCTGACTCTGATCGGGTATCTGGTTTATTCCTCCCTATGGGGGGAAAAGGAAAACCTGGTCAATCTGGCGCACTTGCCGCTGGCCGACGTGCTGGCTTATGTGGCCCGCCTCACCGTCATGATGGGCATCAAAATCGGTGTTGCCCTTGTGATCTTAAGCATCTTCGACTACATGTACCAAAAATATGAATACGAAAAAAATCTCCGCATGTCCAAACAGGACATTAAGGATGAATATAAAAAATCCGAGGGCGATCCGCAGATTAAAGGCAAAATCAAGGAAAAGCAGCGGCGGATGGCCTTGGCCCGGATGATGCAGGACGTGCCCAAGGCGGATGTGGTCATTACCAACCCCACCCACTTCGCCGTTGCCATCCAGTATGACAACGGCAAGATGGACGCCCCCCGGGTTGTAGCCAAGGGAACGGACTTCGTGGCATTGAAGATCAAGGAGGTTGCCAAGGAAAACGGAGTCATCACCATGGAAAACAGGCCTTTGGCCAGAGCCTTGTACGATCAGGTCGAGATTGGCCAGACCATTCCGGCCGAGCTGTTCCAGGCTGTGGCGGAAGTGCTGGCATATGTGTACCGCTTGAAGGGAAGAAAAGCAAAATAAACGGGAAGGGAGGATGTTCATCATGCGTGTGAAGGATCTAACCGTGCTTTTGGGCGTAATTGGAATTGTACTGATGATGGTGGTTCCCGTCAGTGTGCATGTAGTGGACGTTCTGCTCATCATTAATATATCTCTTGCACTGATGATTCTTCTGGTTGCGATGAATACCCAGGAAGCGCTGGACTTCTCCATTTTCCCGTCGCTTTTGCTGATTACCACCCTTTTCCGACTGGCCTTGAACGTATCCACTACCCGGAATATTCTGAGCCATGCCAACGGCGGTAAGGTGGTTGAAACCTTCGGCGGTTTTGTGGCCCAGGGCAACCTGGTGGTGGGTTTTGTTGTCTTCCTGATTCTGGTTGTGGTGCAGTTTATCGTCATTACCAAAGGCTCCGAGCGGGTGGCCGAGGTTGCAGCCCGCTTTACCCTGGACGCCATGCCCGGCAAGCAGATGAGCATCGACGCCGACCTCAACGCCGGCATGATCAATGAGACCCAGGCCCGGGAGAGAAGGCGGAAGATCGAGCGCGAAGCCGACTTCTACGGAGCCATGGACGGCGCCAGCAAGTTCGTCAAGGGCGATGCCATCGCCAGTATTATCATTTTGATCATCAACCTGGTAGGCGGCCTGATTATCGGCATGATCTACCACAATATGGGCATCTCGGAGGCGGCCAGCCTGTTTACCCAAATGTCCATCGGCGACGGTCTGGTCAGCCAGATTCCGGCGCTGATGATCTCCACCGCTTCCGGTCTGATTGTGACCCGGGCCAACTCGGAGGGCAATCTGGCTTCCGACCTTACCGGCCAGCTGCTCCAGAACCCCAAGCTTCTGTTTGTGGTGGCCGGCACAATCGCCGTGCTGGGCATCGCCACTCCCATCGGCATCCTCATTACTTTTCCCGTGGCAGCGATCATTGTGTTTGGCGCCTTCCGCCTGCAGAAGAATCTTAACCAGAAGCAGGTGGAGGACGAAAAAGCGGAGGAGCAGCAGCAAATCGAAGAGGTGCGGAGTCCGGAAAGTGTCATCAGCCTACTGCAGGTGGACCCCATCGAATTTGAATTCGGCTATGGCCTGATTCCCTTGGCGGACACCCAGCAGGGCGGGGATTTGCTGGACCGGATTATCCTGATTCGCCGACAATGTGCGCTGGAATTAGGCATTGTTGTGCCTGTTATCCGAATTCGCGACAATATTCAATTAAAACCGAATGAATATGTCATCAAAATTAAAGGAAATTCGGTAGCCCGCGGTGAATTACTACTTAATCACTACTTGGCCATGAGTCCCGGCTTTGACGATGAGTCCATCTCGGGAATCGAAACCATGGAGCCGGCCTTTGGCCTCCCGGCCCTGTGGATCGATGACGCGACGAAGGAACGGGCCGAAATGTCCGGCTACACCGTGGTGGACCCGCCTTCCGTGGTGGCGACCCACCTGACTGAGATTATTAAACGCCATGCCCATGAGCTCATCGGCCGTCAGGAAACCAAGGCGCTGGTGGACAATATCAGAGAAAGCTACCCGGCGCTGGTGGACGAGCTTATCCCCAATATTGTGACGGTGGGCGATCTGCAGAAGGTTCTGTCCAAGCTGCTGAAGGAGAAAATCTCTGTCCGCGATTTGGTCACGATTCTGGAGACTCTGGCCGATTACGGCGGCTACACCAAGGATCACGACATCTTGACCGAGTATGTAAGGCAAGCCTTGTCCCGCCAGATTACCCAGCAATATGCCAACGGCGGCGATGCGCTGAAGGTGATTACCGTAGGACCGTCGTTGGAAAAGAAGATTGCGGAGTCGGTGCAGCAGACGGATCAGGGCTCGTATCTGGCGCTTGATCCCTCGTCCTCGCAGACCATCTTCCACAAGCTCAATGAGCAGGTGACCAGGGCTGTGCAAGGAGGGCTTCAGCCCGTAATCCTGACATCGCCGACCATTCGCATGTATCTGCGCCAGCTCCTTGAGCGCACGCTGCAGGATATTCCGGTATTGTCCTACAGCGAGCTTGAGCCGAATGTTGAAATTCAAAGCATGGGAGTTGTGAATCTATGAGAGTAAAACGATATGTAGTAGATTCCATGCCGGACGCTCTTGCGCAAATTCGGACGGATTTAGGCAAGGATGCCGTAATCCTGAATACCAAAGAAATCCGCTCAGGCGGGTTTTTAGGGTTATTCAGCAAGAAAAAAATTGAAGTGATTGCAGCGACGGATTCCCTTGCCAAGGCGGATTCCCGACCGAAAACCGGACCAATCCAACGCGCCGGGGCCACGCAACCTGCGGCCCCTGTCGCTGTTTTGGAGCAGCCGAAGGCGGCCAAGGCGGACCGGACGGCGGATCTATTGGAATCTATCGAGCGGCTGGCCAACAAGCAGCCTGCACCGGCAGAGCCGGAGCCTGCGCCCAGGCCGGTGGTGCCGCTCCAGCTTGGCGCGGCCGCTTACGGCAGCAAGGCGTCCACGGCTCCTGTTGCCGCTGCCCCCGCTCCAGCTCCCGCGGCGGAACCGGCTGCCGCCCTCAGGCCGGCGGAGCCCCGCAAAAAGCCGGAGGAGCCGCTTGCGGAGGACCCGGTATTAAGCGAGCTGCGGGCCATGAGGCAGATGATGAAGAATCTGGCGCAAGCCGGCTCCGCCCAACCCGCTCCCCATCCGCTTCTGGCCGCTCTTGAGGCGAGACTGCTGGAGCAGGAGGTTCTCCCCGAGCTGGCCCAAGAGGTGATCGGCGCCATCGAAGAAAAGCTGGCGGAAGAGGAAGTCGACCTGACCCCGGCGCGGGCAAACGCAATGGCCGCGGAGAAGCTTAGGCAGATCATGGGGAATCCCCCCCGGATGCCGCTTCAGCCGGAAACCCGGATCGCCCATTTTGTGGGTCCTACCGGCGTAGGCAAAACCACCACCATCGCCAAGCTGGCTGCGGAGCAGGTATTAAGGCACCGCCGGAAGGTAGGCTTTATTACCTCCGACACGTACCGGATTGCGGCTGTGGAGCAGCTGAAGACCTATGCCACCATTTTGGGGGTCCCGCTGGAGGTGGTCTTTTCTCCCCATGACTTGAAGAAGGCCTTCGACAATCTGCAGGATTGCGACATTGTGTTTATGGACACCGCCGGACGCAACTTCCGCAATGAAATGTATGTATCCGAATTAAACGCCCTGCTGCAAGGCGGCCCCAGAAGCGAGACCTTCCTGGTGCTGAGCCTGACCATGAAATACAAAGACATGAAGGCTGTTGCCGAAAACTTCTCGCGGTTTAGGCTGGATAAGGTGCTTCTCACCAAGAAGGACGAAACGGAGACCTTCGGTCCGATCCTCAATCTGCTCCACGAATATCCGCTGGCGTTGTCGTACATCACGACAGGGCAAAATGTCCCCGACGATTTTAATGTGGCAGGCGAGGATGAACTGATTGCCTTGATACTGGGGGAACAGGCCAATGAATGACCAGGCACAGATGCTTCGGGATTTGGTCCAACAGCGGGAGCTGGCCCGGAATGCCGGCAGAAAAACCCGCATTATCACCGTCACCAGCGGAAAAGGCGGTGTGGGCAAATCCAATTTTACGCTGAATTTCGCTCTGGCGCTTCAGTCCAAGGGTTTGAAGGTGCTGGTGTTCGATGCGGACATCGGCTTGGCCAATATTGATGTGCTGATGGGGGTCACCCCCAAATACAATTTGTACCATCTGCTCAAGAAGGAAAAGACCATCTGGGAGATCATCCATACCGGTTATGACGGTCTTGAGTTTATCGGGGGCGGCTCGGGCTTCAATGATCTCCTTGACCTGAAGGAAGAGGAGCTGGATTACTTTGTGGAGCAGGTCGGCCAGCTAAATGGCCACTGCGATGTGATCCTGTTCGATACCGGCGCCGGACTGTCCAAGGAAACGCTGAAGTTTATCCTGGCGGCGGAGGAAACCATTGTGGTGACCACCCCGGAGCCTACCTCCATTACAGATGCGTATGCAATTATCAAAATGGTTAATAACCTGCAGTCCGGCGTCAATTTCCGCCTTGTCATCAACAGGGTAACCGAGCCGAAGGAAGGCAAGCAGACTGCGGATAAAATAACGCTGGTGGCGAAAAAGTTCCTGCAGATGGATATTCCCACCATGGGTTTTGTCACAGACGACAGCTACATTTCCAAAGCAGTGAAGCGCCAGATTCCGTTTACCGTCGCTTATCCCCATTCGCCGGCCTCCAGAAATCTGCTGGAGATTGCCGACCAATACGTGCAGGGCAGGTCTTCGGAGATGACGGTGGCAGCCCCGGGCGTGAAGGGATTTCTGTCCAGAATGCTGAAGCTCATGAAGTAAGCTCCAATCACAGATATCATTGCTAACCAGAGGAGGGAGGACCGGGATGTCGAAAAAGCGGGTTTTAGTGGTTGACGATTCCGTTTTTATGAGAAGAATTGTCTCGGATCTCGTTGGAGAACACCCGGATTTCCAAGTGATCGCCACCGCCAAAAATGGCGTGGAGGCGGTGCAGCTGGCAAAGGAGCTGCAGCCGGACTGCATTACCATGGACGTGGAAATGCCGGAGATGAACGGCCTTGAAGCCCTGAAGCGCATTATGGAGGAAAATCCCCTTCCGGTCATTATGCTCAGCTCCCTGACCAAGGAAGGGGCAATGGTAACCATCCAGGCGCTGGAGGCCGGAGCCATCGACTTCGTGCAGAAGCCTTCGGGCTCCATTTCCCTGGACTTGTTCAAGGTCAAGGAGATGCTCCATGAGCGGCTGGAGATTGCAGTCAAGTCCAATATCAAGCGGTTGAAACCGGCGTTCCCGGCAGCTCCGCCTCCGGCCAATCCGGCTCCGCCCAGAATGCCGCCGGTGAAGGACCCGCCGCCTGCTCCCAGAGCCCGCACCGTGATGCCGTCGGCGCCGGCGGCGGAACCGGCCAGGCCGTTGCGGCCGCCGCCTGTGCAGCCGGAGCGCAAGCCCGAGCGTTCGGCGCTGCGGCCCCAGATCAAGCCGGTTGCGCCGCCTGCCGCCCCGCCGGTTAAGCCTCCGGCGGCGCCCATTGCCAGAGGCCCCTTGCAGCATCTGGTGGCGCTGGGAACCTCCACCGGGGGGCCCCGGGCTCTCCAGCAGGTGCTGGGCGGTTTGCCGGAGGATTTTGCCGCTCCCATCGTCATCGTCCAGCATATGCCGCCGAATTTTACCAACTCCCTGGCGGTCAGACTGAACAGCAATTGCCGCATACAGGTTGTGGAAGGCCAGGATGGCATGGTCTTGCAGCCGGGAACGGCATACATAGCTCCCGGCGGCTTCCAGATGCGGGTCGTCTCCGAGAGCAGCGGCACCTACCGGCTAAGCGTAACGGCCGAACCGCCGCGGAGCGGACATAAGCCCTCCGTGGACACGCTGTTTGAATCGGTTGTCCCCTTGCAGGAGCTGAAGCGCCATATTGTCATCATGACCGGCATGGGAAGCGACGGAGCAAGGACGATGCTGGAGCTGAAGAACCGGGGAGCGGCAACCACCATTGCCGAATCCGAGGAAACCTGCGTTGTCTATGGCATGCCCCGTGCCGCAGTAGAGCTGGGCTGCGTGGATCACGTGCTGCCGGTGCATGAAATCCCCAACCAATTGATACGCGCATTAATGAAGTGATCCTTAAGCGCTTGAAGAGCAGGGCCCTTGTCCCGCCGGCGAGCAAAAGCGGGAACAATGCGGTATAACCAGTCGGAGGTGCATAGAATTTGGAACTGAATCAGTATCTGTCGATGTTTATTGATGAATCAAAGGATCATCTTCAGGCGATCAATGAAAACTTGCTCGCCCTGGAGCAAAGCCCAGAGGACATCGGCATTGTCCAGGTGATCTTCCGGTCGGCCCATACATTGAAGGGCATGTCCGCTACCATGGGCTTTGAGGATCTGGCCAAGCTGACCCACGAGATGGAGAATGTGCTGGATCTGGTGCGAAATGACAAGCTCTCCATGAATCCCTTCATTTTTGATTGCCTCTTCAAAAGTACCGATGCTCTGGAGACCATGGTCAACGACATTATCGAAGGCGGCACCGGCCAGGCGGATGTGTCCGACATTGTGAAGTCCCTGAAATCCATTGTCACCGGAGACTATGAAAAACAGCCCGCGGCTTCCGCAGCGCCGGCCCCGGCGGCCGCGGGAGGCGGCTCGTCGGCCATGCAGATCGACGAGTTCCAATACTCCGTGCTGGTGCAATCCGTCTCCACGGGACATAACGCCTATTTCATCGAGGTGGGCGTGAGGGAGGATTGCGTGCTGAAAGCGGCGCGGGCTTATATGGTGTTCGATCTGTTCGAGCAGAACGGCGAGGTGATCAAATCCGTTCCCTCCATTCAGGATATCGAACAGGAGAAATTCGACAGAGTCTTTTCCGTATTCTATGTGACCCGATTGCCTCAAGCCGAACTGGAAACCATGATCGGAAATGTGTCGGAAATCGATTCCGTCAAGTCTATCCCCTTCGATCTGGAAAGCCTCAAGGAATTAAAGGAACAGAAGCAGGAGAAGCCGGCCGCAGCTCCGGCCGCCTCCGAAAAACCAGCCGCACCGGCGGCTGCGCAATCCGGCCCGGAGGCGCATCCGGCGCCTCCGGCCCAGACTCAGGCTCAGGCGGCCAAAACCGGACATCTGCCGGTGGCCAACCGGACCATCCGGGTAGATATCGACCGTTTGGACCTGCTGATGAACCTGTTCAGCGAAATGCTCATCGACCGGGTGAGGCTGGAGCAGCTGGCCAGTGAAATCCGCCGCCAGGATCTTACCGAAACCGTGGAGCATATGGCCCGGGTCAGCAGCGATCTGCAAAACATTGTGCTGAAGCTGCGGATGGTGCCGGTGGATACGGTCTTCAACAGATTTCCGCGGATGGTGCGGGACGTGGCCAAATCCCTGAACAAAAAGGTGGATCTGGTGATCACCGGCGCCGATACGGAGCTTGACCGGACCGTCGTGGATGAAATCGGCGATCCGCTGGTGCATCTGCTGCGCAACTCCATCGACCACGGCGTGGAGCCTATCGATGACCGTTTGGCAGCAGGCAAAGCCGAGACCGGCACGGTGTGGCTGCGGGCCTTCCACAGCGGCAACCATGTGTTCATCGAGATTGAGGATGACGGGCGGGGCATCAACCGCCAGAAGGTTCTGCAAACCGCCATCAAGAAGAATATCGTCCGCGAGGATCAGGCGGAACGGATGACGGATGACGAAGTGGCGGCTCTCTTGTTCGCCTCCGGCTTCAGCACCGCGGACAAAATCTCCGACATTTCCGGCCGCGGCGTCGGGCTTGATGTGGTGAAGACCAAGATTGAATCCTTGGGCGGCGTGGTTACGGTAGAATCCAAACCCGGCAAGGGCACCAAGTTCTCCGTACAGCTTCCGCTGACCCTGTCCATTATCTCGGCCATGCTGATCCGGGTGAATGACGAGAAATACGCGATTCCGCTGTCTTCTATCGTGGAAACGGCGGCTATCCGCAAGGAAGCCATCCGTAATCTCCAGGGCGCGCCTTTCCTGGATTACCGGAATGCGGTAATTCCGCTGGTTTCCCTGGAGCAGATTTACCAGGTGCCGAACAACGGGCAGCGGTCCCAGGACGAGACGGAAATTGTCATCATCAAAAAAGGCGACAAGATGGCGGCGTTAAGTGTTTCCGAGCTTATTGGCCAGCAGGAGATTGTGCTTAAAAATCTGGGCAAATACCTGAGCAACGTGTTTGCCATATCGGGCGCCACGATTTTGGGAGACGGGCAGGTTGCCCTCATTCTGGATACCAATGCACTTATCAAATAGGGGTACAATTAGGAGGAAGAGGCATGGGAGCTGAATTGAAGGTTATTGTGTTTGCGCTGGCCGACGAGGAATACGGCGTAGAAGTGGAGAAGGTCAAAACCATCGAACGCATGATGCCCATGACGCGGGTGCCCAAAACCTATACATTCGTCAAAGGAGTCATCAATCTCCGCGGCGTAGTTGTGCCGGTCATCGATCTCCGCGGCCGCTTCGGGCTTCCGGAACGGGAATATACCGATAATTCCCGGATTGTCATCATTGCCGTCAACGACATGGAGGTAGGACTGATTGTCGACTCCGCCAATGATGTTATTGATCTGGACAGCGATGCCATCCAGGACCCGCCGGAGATTGTGGGAGGCGTCAGAGCCAAGTATTTGCAGGGAGTAGCCAAGCTTGGCGAACGTCTTCTGGTCCTTCTGAACCTGCAGGAGGTTCTCAACAAGAGCGAAATCATCAAGTTGGAAGAATTGGAGGGGGCGGAATAAGTGGGTGATTTCAGGCCTTTTGCCGATTTGCAGCTGGATGTTCTGAGGGAAGTTGGAAATATCGGTGCAGGCCATGCAGCTACCGCCCTCGCCAAATTGCTGGACAAGCCTGTGGACATGATGGTTCCCAAGGTGCGGATTGTGCCCTTTGAGGAAATTGCCGAAAGCGTCGGCGGTATCGAACAGGTGGTTGTAGCCATTTTCTTGCGGATTGACGGGGAAACCCCCGGCAACATGTTTTTCATCCTGACGCAGGAGTCCGCCAAGCGGCTCCTGCGGAAGATCGTTGGCATAGATGTGGACAACGAGGAATTTTATTCGGAAATGGAGCTTTCCGCACTTAATGAAATCGGCAATATTCTGGCAGGGTCTTATCTTTCTTCTCTTGCGGATTTTACCAATCTCAATATGCAGCCGACAGTGCCTTCCCTGGCCATTGATATGGCCGGCGCGATCCTCACCTACGGACTTTTGCAGTACGGGGAAATGGGAGACCATGCATTGTTGATCGATACGGCATTCCTGGAGGGCAAAGATGAAGTGGAGGGACATTTTTTCCTGATTCCCGATCCCGAGTCCTTTGACAGAATTTTTGCAGCGTTGGGAGTGCCTCACGAATGACCCAAGACGGAATAATCAAGGTTGGAATGGCAGACTTGAACGTGGCCGTTTTGACAGGCATTCTGAAGACGACGGGCCTCGGCTCCTGTGTCGGCGTCACCCTGTACGATGCGAAAACCAAAATCGCCGGCATGGCCCATGTGATGCTGCCGTCTTCGGATATCGCCAAGGAAGGAAACCTGAACATTGCCAAATATGCGGATACGGCGCTTCCCGACATGATTGCCCGGATGGAAAAGCTGGGAGCCGCCCTCAGCCGGATGGAAGCAAAAATGGCCGGCGGCGCGCAAATGTTCGCCTTCTCCAACAACAGCGATACCATGCGGATCGGCCCGCGGAATGTGGAATCCTGCAAAGAAATGCTGACCCGGTACCGGATTCCGCTGCTGGCGGAGGATACCGGCGGCAACTACGGCCGGACGATTGAATTTAATTGCACAACCGGAGGCCTGATGATCCGGAGTGTACAACACGGAGTAAAGGAAATATAGCCATGGCCGGAAATGTGAAATGGAACCTTGTGACAGGATTGATCGGCTTTGCGGGCACCCTGGCCCTATCCATGCCGCATAATATCTTGAAGACGGCGTTCATTCAGAGCCTGTACAGCTTTATCTTTCTTTTTCTGATTACGTTTCTGGCGCGCTGGCTGCTGGGGCTCGTCGCGCAGTCCGCCCAGACCCCGGATTCGGCGGCGGAAGCCGTTTCCCGGGAGCTGGCGCGGGAGGAAGACATAAGAGGCACAATGATTGACCTGGCCACGCCGGATGATGCGCCTGTTTTGTCCCAGACAGAAGCGGATACCGGATTTGCGCCGCTTAATCCGCCCAAGCTGTCCACCGATCTGGGGGAACGGCAGGTAGCGGATGCTGTAAAGGCATTGCGCCAAATGACTGATAAATGAGGTGGTGAACCTTGACCTTGATGGAGCATAAAACATCCAAAATTTCCCATATGGAGCTGTGGCGCCTGTGGAAGGAAGAAGGCAAGGTTGAAGCCAAAAAGGAACTGATTGAGCTCTTCCTGCCGCTGGTGGAATTCGTCAGCAACCGGTTAGCCATCGGGCTTCCCCGGAATGTGTCCAAGGAAGATTTGAACAGCTACGGCATTCTCGGTCTCATCGATGCCGTGGAGAAGTTCGATTACCTGCGGGGATTGCAGTTTGAGACCTATGCCTCCTGGCGAATCCGCGGCGCTGTTATCGATGGCTTGCGGCAGGGGGATTGGGTTCCCCGCTCTGTGCGGGAGAAAGCCAAAAGGATAGAAGACGCATACCAAAAGCTGGAGCAGCAATATTTGCGTTCTGTTTCCGATGAGGAAATGAGCGCGCATCTTCAGATTTCCATTCCCGAATTCCAGCAGATGCTTCAGGACATTGCCGTCACCACCATCGGCTCCTTCGATGATCCCATCCGGGATGAGGAAGCGGAGACCCGCCTTTCCTTGCTGATTGACGAGCGGGCCGCGAAGCCGGAGGATACCGTCAATGAGGTGTTCCTCAAGGAAATGCTGGCCAAATCCATTGAACGTCTGACGGAAAAAGAACGGACAGTGGTTTCCCTCTTTTACTTCGAAGATCTGTCCCTAAGCGAAATCGCTGAGGTCATGTCTCTTTCGCCTTCCCGCATTTCCCAGCTTCATTCCAAAGCAATTCTCCGGTTGCGGGGTGCCTTAAGCCGGTACAAGGAACAATTAATGCAGAATTCATGAGTGTTGGAAGAAGGTGCGATGATGGATGAGCAGGTCCTGCCTTTGGAATATTACGTCAACCTGACGGTGTCCAATGATAAGCTGAAAGCGTTTGTTCATTTTACAAACGTGGAGCAGGGATTTTCGTGTACGCTGTCCCAGTTGGAAGATCTTCTGAAAAACAACCATATTGTTTACGGCATCGATCAGGCTGTACTGGAGCAGATCGCAAAGGATGCTGCCCCCTTCATCGGGCAGAAAACAGTGGTTGCCGAGGGCGATTTGCCGGTGGACGGCAAGGACGGTTATATGGATTGGGTCTTCGATCTGGATGCGAAAACAAAAAGACCCATGGAACGTGAGGATGGGACTGTTAATTATAAAGAGGTTACATCCATTAACAATATTCAAAAAGGCCAGATTATCGCCAGGCGCATTCCCGCGGAAGAGGGCAGAAACGGCAGGGCTGTAACCGGGGAGCCGCTGTATGCCCGCACCGGCAAGGAGATCCGCTTCAAGCTGGGGAAAAACGTCATTACCGATGCCGAGCAGAGCGGCATTTACGCGGCCATTGACGGCGTTGTGGTCAAGACGGACCGGGACAAAATCAATGTATTCCCCATCTATGAAGTGAACGGGGATGTGGACTTCAATGTTGGCAATATTAATTTTATCGGCTCTGTGGTGATCCGCGGGAATGTGCAGCCCGGCTTTAAGATCCGCGCCGCGGGAGACATCCGGGTAAGCGGCGGCGTGGAGGCGGCGGAGCTGGAGGCGGAGGGGGCCATTGAAATTAGCGGCGGAATTCTCGGCCAGAACAAGGGCAGCGTCAAAGCCGGAAAAACCATCAAAAGCTCGTTTATCCAGGATGGCATTGTGGAGGCGGGGGAGGACGTCATCGTTTCCCAAAGCATCATGCACTCCTCCGTGCGCGCCGGCCGCTCCGTGGTTTGCCAAGGCACCAAAGGGCTTATTGTGGGGGGCACCATTCAGGCCGGTGAAAAGGTAGTGGCCCGGACTGTGGGCAATTCCATGTCTACTGTAACCGCTATCGAAGTCGGGGTGGCTCCGGAGCTGCGGAACAAGCTGATGCAGCTGCGCCAAAGCTTGCGGGAGCATATGGAGAATATGGACAAGACGGTAAAGGCTCTGGTGCTCCTGGACCAAATGGCTGCCAACGGGCAGCTGAATCCCGAGCGTCTCGCCATGCGGATCAAGCTGGTCCATACCCGCAAGCAGCTGGTGGAGGCCATGTCCGTCATTAAGGACGAAATTCTGGTGATTGAAAAATCCTTGGAGGATACGGATAAGGCAGCAGTGATGGTCACTTCGACCATTTACGGCGGAGCGAAGGTGGTCATCGGGCGGTTTACCCGGTTCATCAAGGACCCCGCCTCGCATGTATGCTTCAAAATGGAAAGCGGGGATATTGTAACAACAAGCAACTTTTAGCGCGGAAGGGGGAGAATAATGAGCTTCAAAGCTGTAGATATGTCATTCGCCGTACATAAGAATGCCGATGCGGGCCAGCTTCAACGGGAAATTCAGCAGAAGCCCCAGGTGGATCAAATGGCGTTGGCGGCAGTGCAGCAGCGGTTGACGGAGGGCTCCCGGAAGCGGGCCGAGGGGTTGAAGGAAACGGACAAATCGGAAATCCGCGACAGGCGGGAGGAGAAAAAGCGGCAGCAGGCCGCTGCCTCCCAGACGGCTCATGGAGCCTCTGACTCCCCCGGCCAGCCTCCGGCCCTGCCGGAGCATCCCTACAAGGGCCATCATGTGGATGTGTCCCTGTGAAATCCCGGCGTACGGGCCGGAAGAATCGGAAGTGATGGTTGATGAATGAGCCCTACATATATGTTGTTCTGATCGGATTATGCATACTCGTGTTCTCCTTTGTGTTTGCCAAACCGAAGAAGCAAGCCTCTTCCGAAGCCCCGCAGATCATGCAGGAGGTGGAGGAAACCATGGAGGGTTTCCTGGCGGAGCTGGAGGAAGACAACAAGAAGCTGCTGGACACCATTGCCCATATGAAGGAGAACCACAATCTTTCCCTGCAAAAAATGACCGAGCGGATGGAACGGCTGGAGCAGGAGTTTCACCAGGAGCGCCAGGACTGGAAGCGTCTTGTCCTGATGACGGCGGAAAACGCGGGGCAAGCTCAGGCAAGAGCGGCAGCCCCTGCGCCGCCGCCGCAGCCCCTCCAGCCCGAGCCTGCTCCGGTTCCGGAGGAGCCGCCGAAGCCGATTGCGGGAATCCGCGGCCGGTATGAGGAAGTGCTGCGGCTGCACGATGAAGGGAAATCGGTGGATTATATTGCCCGCAAGTGCGGTCTCAATAAGGGAGAGGTCAATCTGATCATCCAGTTGGCCCTACAGGAGGAAGAGGCAATTGCGAAAAAATAGGCCGTTCCAATATGGACTGGGCACCGGCATAATCGCGGGCGCACTGCTTCTGCAGCTGATGATTTCGGCCAAAGGAACGGTTGCGCCGCCGCTTCAGGACATCGGCACGCCTTCGCCGTCGCCGCAGCTGACCGCCCAGCTGGTGCGGGAGAAGGCGGATACCCTGAACCTCCAGGTCTATGACAAAGGCGTCAAGCTCTACAAGCAAAATGAGCTGGACGATGCGGTGGCCAAGGCCGTGGCCGCTGCCAGGGCGGAGGAGGCAGCAAAAGTCCAGGCTGCGCCGGCCAAGGAGATTGCCGTATTGATTACGGAAGGCATGTCCGCCTCCATGGTGTCCGACTACCTGTTCCGCAGCGGTGTCATTACGGACAGACAGGCCTTTGATGAAGCCTTGCGCGCCAGCCAGCTGAATACCAAAATCCGCTCCGGGCTGTACAGCTTTACGGCGGGCCACAATATCCAGGATGTGGTGGACCGTTTGACAACGATTCCTCCCGCCTGACACACCCCGCTGTCTCTTTCGGAGGCAAGCGGGGTTTTTTGTACATTTTGGGGCCACTATTCGACAGTTGCATCCATTGTCAGGTTGTGCTATATTTATTAGCGGTGTTAAAAAACACACGCTGGCGAATCCCGGGAACGGTGCTCTTTAAACAGAGCTTTTCCGTGGAGATGAAGCTGGCGGAGGGACACTAAAAACCAAATTGTGAGGAGGTGTGTGAGGATGGCAGTTATCTCCATGAAACAGCTTCTGGAAGCTGGGGTACACTTCGGTCACCAAACCCGTCGTTGGAACCCGAAAATGGATAAATACATCTTCACCGAAAGAAACGGCATTTACATTATCGACCTGCAAAAGACAGTCAAGAAGGTCGAGGAAGCTTACAACTTCGTTAAGTCTGTCGCAGCAGAAGGCGGCACTTTCCTGTTCGTAGGCACCAAGAAGCAAGCTCAGGATTCCGTTAAGGAAGAAGCTGAGCGCAGCGGCATGTACTACATCAACCAACGCTGGTTGGGCGGTACCCTCACCAACTTCTCCACCATCCAAAAGCGGATCGACCGCCTGCATGAGCTGGAGCGTTGGGAGCAGGACGGCACCTTCGACGTGCTGCCGAAGAAGGAAGTTATCATCCTTCGCAAGGAAATGGAGCGCCTGGAGAAATTCCTGGGCGGCATCAAGAACATGAAGGGTCTGCCGAGCGCACTGTTCGTAATCGACCCCCGCAAGGAACGCATTGCCGTAGCCGAAGCGCGCAAGCTGGGTATCCCGATCGTTGGCATCGTGGACACCAACTGCGATCCGGACGAAATCGACTATGTGATTCCCGGCAACGACGACGCCATCCGCGCAGTCAAGCTGCTGACAGCCAAGATTGCCGATGCCGTTATCGAAGCTCATCAAGGCGAACAAACAACTGCGTAAGCAGTGATATAACCAAACGGCAACATAACCAGGGGTGGGTTGAAGGTGTAATAACCTATCACCACCCCTTTTTTTCGGGAAAGTTACCAAAAGCACAACATCAATTCGACTCCCGGTTCAGGGACGAATACTTTCAGGAGGTCAACTATATGGCAGTTTCTGCTTCCGCAGTAAAAGAATTGCGCGAAAAAACAGGCGCGGGTATGCTGGATTGCAAAAAAGCGCTGGACGAAGCCGAAGGCAACATTGAAAGAGCGGCTGAGCTTCTCCGCGAGAAGGGCCTTGCCGCTGCCGCCAAGAAGGGCGGCCGTGTAGCCACTGAGGGCGTAGTTGAAGCTTACATCCATGCAGGCGGCCGGATCGGCGTGCTGGTTGAAATCAACTGCGAAACCGACTTCGTCGGCAAAACCGAGCAATTCCGCGAGTTTGCCCGCGACATCGCCATGCAAATCGCCGCTGCCAGCCCGCGGTATGTGCGCCGTGAAGAGGTGTCTACCGAAGAACTGGAGAAGGAAAAGGAAATTCTCCGCGCTCAAGCCCTCAACGAAGGCAAGCCGGAGAAAATCGTTGACCGCATGGTGGAAGGCCGCATCAACAAGTATTATGAAGAGTTCTGCCTGATGGAGCAATCCTTCATCAAGGACCCGGACAAGACCATCGACACTCTTCTGAAGGAAAAGATCGCCGCCATCGGCGAAAACATCTCCATCCGCCGTTTTGTCCGTTATGAGCTGGGCGAAGGCCTGGAGAAGAAGCAAGACAACTTCGTAGAAGAAGTTATGGCGCAAGTGAAGCAATAAGACTGCGGCGGATAACCTGCAAAAAAGACGGAACACGATTGGTGTTCCTTCTTTTTTGCAAGTTTCAGAAATGAAAAATGGGAACAGCTGCGGCTTTTCCCCTTTTTTTGCACAAGTGAATTGGAAAGAATCGGGTATATGGAGGTTGACAGGATTGGAAGAGCCAGTATTCAAAAGAATCGTATTGAAGCTTAGCGGAGAAGCGCTGTCTGGTCAAGCGGGATATGGGATCGATTCCCAAACCATCGTGTCCATTGCGGAGCAGGTGAAGGCTGTTCATGTGCTGGGCGTTGAGGTTGCCATCGTGGTTGGCGGCGGCAATATCTGGCGCGGCATTGCAGGCAGTGCAAGGGGCATCGACAGAGCCACCGCCGATTACATGGGGATGTTGGCTACGGTCATGAACGCGCTGGCTTTGCAGGACGCTCTGGAGAATGCCGGCGTGCCGACGCGTGTGCAATCTTCCATCACCATGCAGCAGGTGGCAGAACCTTATATCAGACGGAGAGCCATCCGTCATTTGGAAAAAGGCCGGGTGGTGATCTTTGCCGCAGGAACAGGCAATCCGTATTTCTCCACCGATACCACCGCAGCCTTGCGCGCGGCGGAGATTGAGGCCGAGGTGATCCTGATGGCCAAGAACAAGGTGGACGGGGTTTATTCCGCCGATCCGTTCAAGGATGCCACTGCAGTGAAGTATGAGACCCTGACTTATCTGGATGTACTGAACAAAAACCTGGGAGTAATGGATTCCACCGCTTCCTCTCTTTGCAAAGACAATAACATTCCATTGATTGTTTTCTCGATTACGGAAAACGGCAATATCAAACGCGTGGTGCTCGGTGAGAAAATCGGCACCATAGTAAAAGGGAGTGTAGAATAGATGGCGCAATCCATTAAGAAAAACGCCGAAGAACGTATGGAAAAGGCAGTATCATCCCTGAAGAAGGAGCTGGCTTCCCTGCGTGCCGGGCGTGCCACCACCAGCCTTCTGGACCGGATTCAAGTGGAGTATTACGGGGCCATGACGCCAGTCAACCAATTGGGCAACATTACCCTGCCGGACTCCCGGACCCTGATGATTCAGCCCTGGGACAAATCGGTCATGAGCGCCATTGAAAAGGCCATCATGAAATCGGATCTGGGCCTGACGCCCTCCAACGACGGAAACAGCATCCGCCTGGTCATTCCCGCTTTGACTGAGGAGCGCCGCCAGGAGCTGGTGAAGCTGATCAAAAAATATGGGGAAGAGGCCAAGGTTGCCATCCGCAACATCCGCCGCGACGCCAATGACGATATCAAGAAGCTGGAGAAAACGGGAATGCCGGAAGACGAGTCCCGCCGCCACCAGGAGGATATCCAGAAGCAAACCGACAAGTACGTGGCTGAAATCGAGAAGGTTTTGGCAGCCAAGGAAAAGGAAATCATGGAAGTGTAACACAACAGCCCCTTTTACCTAAAGGGGCTGTTCGGCCAAATCGGCCAAAACATGTGTGCCGGGGGAGATGACATGTTTCATTTGTTCAGAAAGGGAAAAACCGAGGAGGCGGCTCACGGAGAGATCACAAGAGAAGCGCTTCTCCAGGGCCAGGTCCCCCGGCATGTTGCAGTCATCATGGACGGCAACGGGCGGTGGGCCAAGCAGCGCGGACTTCCCCGCATCGCCGGACACCATAGCGGCATGAAGGCGGTTAAACGGGCTACCATTGCCGCGGACGACCTTGGCGTCAAAGTATTGACCATGTATGCCTTCTCGACGGAAAACTGGACCAGACCCCAGGAGGAAGTGGACTTTCTGATGAAGCTTCCCCAGGAGTTTCTGTCCATTGAGCTAGACGAGCTGGTGGAGAAGAATGTGCAGGTCCGCATGACCGGAATCCGGGAGGGTTTGCCTGCTCATACACTGGCCGCGCTGGAGGAAGCGGAAACCCGCACGCGGAACAATTCGGGTCTGATTCTCAATTTTGCCCTTAACTACGGCGGACGCAGTGAAATGCTGATCGCTGTCAGAGAAGTGGCGGAGCGGGTCAGGAGTGGCGCTCTTCCGGTGGAGGAGATTCAGGAGGACACCATCCAATCCTGCCTGCTGACCTCCGATCTGCCGGACCCGGATCTTCTGATCCGTACCAGCGGGGAGCTGCGCCTCTCCAATTTTATGCTGTGGCAGATGGCCTATACGGAGCTGTATTTCTCGCCCTTGTACTGGCCGGATTTTGGGGAGAAGCAGTTCTTCGAGGCGGTGCATGAGTTTCAGAGAAGGTCAAGACGTTATGGCGGCCTGTGACCCAATGGAGGTATCGGCTTGAAACAGCGGATAATCACCGGCGTATTGGCCGGGGGAGCTTTTGTTGCCATGCTGGCGCTGGGCGGTTATTGGTTTTTGGGACTGGTGCTGCTTATGGCCATCATCGGCTTTGATGAATTTATCCGGATGAACGGGCTGCAGAAGCAGCACTTCACCCGGTTTTTCGGTATGGCGGCTACGATTTGCCTGGTTATTCCCTGGGAGACGGACCGGATCGGCTTCGGCTTGCCTGCGGAATCCTTTGTATGGCTGATCCTGTTTGTGCTGCTGGCGGTTACGGTGGTCTCCAAAAACAAGGTGACCATTGACCACGCCGCGGTTGTATTCGTGGGCATCATCTATATCGGCTTCGGATTTCATTATATGGTGTCATCCCGCTGGATCGAGACAGATGGCCTGTTCTGGACGCTCTTGACCTTTTTGTGCATCTGGGCTTCGGATGCGGGTGCTTATTTCGCCGGTGTGGCCTTCGGCAAAACGCCCATGTGGCCCACCATCAGCCCCAAGAAGACCATCGAGGGGGCTGTTGGCGGATTGCTGCTTGCCGTAGCGGTGGCGCTGGCCTTCCATTTCTTTGCTCCGGCTACACTTGGCTTGGGCAGAGCGGCAGGGATCGGCATTCTGGCTGCAGCCGTTGGCCAAATGGGGGATTTGATCCAGTCCGCCTACAAGCGGGTGAAGGGCATCAAGGATACGGGCACCATCCTGCCGGGACACGGCGGCATTCTGGACCGGGTGGACAGCTGGCTGATTGTGTTCCCGTTCCTCTGCCTGATTTCCCTTATTCCGCAATAAGAAGCAAAGGACGTGCAGCCATGAGAAAACGCATCGCGGTGCTGGGCTCTACCGGCTCCATTGGCACACAGACATTGGATGTGATCGCCCATGATCCCGACTCCTATCAGGTGGAGGCGCTGGCGGCCGGAAGCAATCTGACTTTGCTGCTTAAGCAGATCCACGCCTTCAAGCCCAAGCTGGTTTGTGTATCCAGCCGCCAGCTGGCGGAGGAAGTGGAAGCCGCGGCAGGCCCCGGCGTCAAGGTGGTTTACGGCGATGAAGGGCTGGTGGAGGCGGCGGCAGGGACGGAGGCCGAATTGGTGGTGACGGCAGTTGTGGGCAGCGTTGGGCTGAAGCCCACCTTGGCCGCCATCGATGCGGGCAAGAGCATCGGCTTGGCCAATAAAGAGACCCTTGTGTCCGCGGGGCATCTGGTTTGCGAGCTGGCCCGCAAGCGGGGCGTGTCCCTGCTGCCTATCGACAGCGAACATTCCGCCATCTTCCAATGTCTGAACGGGGAATCCCCTCGGGATATACATAAGCTGATCATTACCGCCTCCGGCGGCTCCTTCCGGGACCGTACCCGGGCCGAGCTGGCAGGGGTCACGGTGGAGGAAGCCTTGCGCCACCCTAACTGGTCCATGGGCGCCAAGATCACCATCGACTCGGCCACCATGGTCAATAAGGGGCTGGAGGTTATTGAAGCCCATTGGCTGTTCGGCATGGACTATGACCGGATTGAAGTGATCCTCCATCCGGAGAGCGTCATCCATTCCATGGTGGAGTTCCGGGACAGAAGCGTGATGGCGCAGCTGGGAAATCCGGATATGCGGGTGCCCATTCAATATGCCCTCACGTATCCCCAGCGGAAGCCGACGCCGGCCGAGCCCTTGCGGCTCGCGGAAATCGGCAGGCTGAATTTCCGCGCCATGGATATGGAGCGGTATCCTTGCCTGGCTATGGCGTATGAATGCGGAAGAGCCGGGGGTACGGCCCCCACTGTGTTCAGCGCCGCCAATGAAGCGGCGGTGGCTCTGTTTTTGCAGGGCAGGATTGAATTCCTGGAGATTGAGGACCGGATTGCCATGGCGCTGGACGCCCACCGGACCGTGTCCCATCCGGAGCTGGAAGAGATTCTGCTGGCTGACAGGCAAGCGAGACAAATTGCTTCGGGCATCTGATTCATCCAAGTGAATAAGCCTCCCCCGAAACGGCATATGCTTAGGTATCAAAAGCGGGCTACCGGACCGGAAGGGCAGTCGGCTTGTATTGCCCTCGGTCTTAATGGTACTCTTTATTTAAGGAGCTTGCTTTTACCAACTAAGGGGGAATCGATGTTGTCCAATATACAAATCGGTCTTCAGATCGTGCTGATGTTCTTCGTGCTGGTTACCCTGCATGAGTGGGGGCATTTTTACTTCGCCAAACGGGCGGGGATTCTGGTCCGGGAATTTGCCATCGGCTTCGGGCCCAAGCTGTTTTCGTACAAAAAAGGCGAAACCACCTATACGCTGCGGATTCTGCCCATTGGCGGCTACGTCCGTATGGCCGGGGAAGACCCGGAGATTGTACAGGCCAATCCCGGCCAAACCATCGGGGTGCGGCTGAAGGACGAGGTGGTCACCCATCTGTTCCTGGATCAGCTGGACCAGCGCTCCAACGTAATCCAGGGGGAAATTGAAAGCATTGACCTGGAGCGGGAGCTGTTTGTCCGGCTGCTCGTGGAAGGAGAGCCGGTGCGCTTCGCCGTTGCCGAGGATGCCGTGATGGTAGCCCGGGGCAAGGAAACCCAGATTGCGCCCTGGAACCGCCAGTTCGGCGGCAAAAGCGTGGGCAAACGGGCTTTGTCCATTTTTGCCGGTCCGGCCATGAACTTTATTCTGGCCTTTGTGCTGTTTCTGATTGTGATGGTGATGAACGGCATGCCGACCAATGTGAAGCTGGGCAAAATTGAACCGGGCAAACCTGCGGCGGCAGCCGGTCTGATGCAGGGAGATATTGTGCTGGAGGTCAACCATACGCCCATCGGCAAGGATCAGAACCAGCTGTCCCAGCTGATCAAGAGCTCCAAGGATCAGCCCATGCTCTGGATTATTGAGCGCAACAAGGAGCAGATGCAGAAAACCGTCACTCCGGTGGACATCGACGGAACTGTCCGGGTGGGCGTGGAGCTTGGGTTTGACAAGCGCAATGTCAACCCTGTGGAGGCCATAACCGGCGCCTGGGACAATACGGTATTTATGACCAAGAATATTCTCTTGGGCTTCAAGCAAATGATTTTCGGCCAGTTCAAAATGGATGATCTGGGCGGACCTGTGCGGATCGTGCAAATTTCCAGCGATTTCGCCCAGGCGGGCTTAAGCTCGATGATTTCGCTGACCGCCTTCCTGAGCATTAACCTGGGGATCTTCAACCTGCTGCCCATCCCCGCATTGGACGGCAGCCGCCTCTTGTTCTTAGGTATTGAGGCCGTCCGGGGCCGCCCGGTGGACCCCAGCCGGGAGAGCATGGTCCATTTTATCGGCTTCGCCATGCTGATGCTGCTGATGATTGCCGTGACGTACAACGATATTGTACGATTGATACAGGGATAAAATTGGAGGGTTTTTAGCACATGTCCAAGGAAAAGCAGTTTGTCAAGGAGATCACTCCCCAAAGCGAGGATTTCTCCCGCTGGTATATCGATGTGATCAAAAAGGCCGATCTCATGAGCTATGCGCCGGTTCGGGGCTGCATTGTGTTCAAGCCGGAGAGCTATGAAATCTGGGAGAACATTCAGAAGGAGATGGACAGCCGCTTTAAGGAAACCGGCCACCGCAACGCCTATTTCCCGCTGTTTATCCCGGAGAGCTTCTTCCAGAAGGAGAAGGAGCATGTGGAGGGCTTCAATCCGGAGCTGCCCTGGGTGACGGAAGCGGCGGGGGAGAAGCTGGAGGAGCGTCTCGCCGTCCGGCCCACCTCCGAAACCATGTTCGGCCATATGTACTCGGAATGGATCAATTCCTACCGCGATCTGCCGCTGCTTATCAACCAATGGGCCAATGTGGTCCGTTGGGAGAAGCGGACCCAGCCGTTCCTGCGCACCAGCGAATTCCTGTGGCAGGAGGGCCACACCGCCCACGAGGACGAGGCGGATGCCCGCCGCGAAACCATGCAGATGCTGGAAATTTACCGCGACTTCGCCGAAAATTTCCTGGCCATGCCGGTAATCACCGGACAGAAAACGCCTTCGGAGAAGTTTGCCGGAGCAGTGGACACCTACTCCATCGAAGCCATGATGAAGGACGGCAAAGCGGTGCAGGCGGGAACCTCCCACTATCTGGGCACCAACTTCGCCGTTGCCTTCGACATCAAGTATCTGGACCGGGAAAACCAGCATCAATTCTGCCACACCACCTCCTGGGGCACAAGCACCCGTCTCATCGGCGCGCTGATTATGGTCCACGGCGATGACAGAGGCTTGGTGCTGCCCCCCAAGGTGGCCCCGACTCAGGTCATCATGATTCCCATCGGGCCGCCCAAAACCAGAGAGCCTGTTATCGCCAAGGTCAACGAGCTGTATGCGGAGCTGAAGAAGGCCGGCGTGCGGGTGAAGGTGGATGACCGCGAGGGTCAAAGCCCCGGCTGGAAGTTCAACGAATATGAAATGCGCGGCGTGCCTATCCGCGTGGAGCTGGGCCCCCGTGATCTGGAAGCCGGCCAAATGGTGCTGGTATCCCGGGTCAGCGGCGAGAAGAAGGTGATCCGCCAGGAGGACTTCGTATCGGAGGTACAAGCCATGCTGGAGGAGATTCACACCTCCATGCTGGAGAAGGCCCGCCAGTTCCGGGACGAGCATATGACCGATGTGGACACCATGGATGAGTTTAAGGCCTTCCTGGACGAGAAGCGCGGCTTTGCCTATGCGGGCTGGTGCGGATCGGCCGACTGCGAGGCCAAGGTGAAGGAAGAGACCGGCGCAACCAGCCGGAATATTCCGTTCCAGCCGCCCGTCACCAAAACCACCTGCATCTGCTGCGGCAAGGAGGCCAAGCATACGGTGGTCTTCGGCCGGGCGTATTAAAATGAAGCCGGCCGTTTAGGCGGTCCGGCTGGAATGAAGGGCGTTTACGGGAGGTTTTCCTGCTAAACGCCCTTTTTTGCTGTCCGGCATGGATGATGCCGGGAGGCGTGCAGGTTCGGAGAGCTAAGCGGACACAGAATCCGTTATTAGGCGGAAAAACGGCGTTTTTTCATTTGAGCGGACACAGAATCCGCTATGTGCTGAAAAAGAGCAGGATTGGGAGGTTTGCAGAGAAATAGCGTATCGTCTGTCCGCGAAATCATCAGAAGCCCGTTTTTCAGCAAAATAACGGATTCTCAGTCCGGATAGCCGGATAGCCGGATAGTCTGATGGCTGGATGGCAACAGCGCAATTGCTTCCAAAAGGTCTTGACGAACCTTGTCCCTTCCCCCCACAATAGAAGGTGCGGCATTTATGTCTGTGACCGGCAAGAACGGAAGATTGAAAGATACGGAGGTGTCCCCATGAGTAACCCTGCGGAGAAGAGGAAACGGTTTGAGCTGCTGCTTGGGCAGGCTCAGGTTCCCGCAGACGTGGCGGAAGCATATTTTTCGGATGGGTACATCGATATGGTGGAAGTCAGCCGCTCCAACCGGGAGTGGCATTTTCATCTGGTGAATGCGGTTTTGGTGCCGCGGGATATTTACCGGAGCTTCGTCAAATTAATCCGGGACCAGTTCCGCCATATTGCAGAGATCAAGCTGACCTTCCACTATACAAATGCGGTAACGCCGGAAGCGTTGGCGGAGGAATACTGGAGCCTGTTTGTGGAGTGGGCCCAGCGGGAATCGGCCTCCATCAACGGCTGGCTGGCCAAGGCCAGGATGGAAGCCAGCGGTACGGTGCTGACCGTGACCCTTCTGGACCAAATCGGGCTGGAGCTGGCCAAAAAGAAGCAGGTAGACGCTCTGGTCCGCCAGTTCTATGAGCGGTATTTCTCCGGAACCTATCAGGTGAAGCTGAAGGTGACCGAATCCCGGCAGGAAAAAGAGGAAATCTACGACCAGTTCGCCCGCCAGGTATCCGAGGAAGGCAAAAGCGTCACCCAGGAGATTCTTACCTCCATTGTCCGGGAGGAAGAGGCTTCCAAGGGCTCGGATGCGGATCTCAAGCTGATGGTAGGCTACGATATCCGCGAGGACGCCGTTCCCCTGCAGCAGATTACCGAGGAGGAGAAGAAGGTCGCTATCCAGGGCATGGTCTTCGGTCTGGAGTCCAAGGAATTAAAAACGGGCACGGTGCTGTTCTCCTTCAATATCACCGACTTTACCAGCTCCTTGTCCATCAAGGCCTTCGCCAAAACCAAGGAAGACGTGAAGATTTACAGCCTCATCGCCAACGGCAAATGGCTGAAGCTGCGGGGCAAGGTGGAATATGACCGGTTCCAGAATCCCCCCGAGCTGATGATGGTGCCCCAGGATGTCAATGAGGTGGTGCCTCCGGCGGAGCGCAAGGACAATGCCCCCGAGAAGCGGGTGGAATTCCATCTTCATTCCAATATGAGCGCCATGGACGGCCTGACTCCTGTGGATGAATATATCAAGACGGCTGCCAAATGGGGCCACAAGGCTATTGCCATTACCGACCACAGCGTGGTCCAATCCTATCCCGATGCCAATAAAGCGGCCAAAAAGCACGGCATCAAGGTGCTGTACGGCATGGAAGCCAATGTGGTCAACGACAGTGTGGCCATTGTGCTGAATCCGGAGGAGCGCCCGCTGAAGGAAGCGGAGTATGTGGTCTTCGATATCGAGACCACGGGCTTGTCCGTTATCAATAACAAGATTATCGAGCTGGCCGGGGTCAAAATGCGGGATGAAAAGGTCATCGACCGGTTTGCCACCTTTGTGAATCCCCATGAGCGCATCCCCTACAATATCCAGCAGCTGACCAATATCAACGACGATATGGTCCGGGATGCTCCTGAGCTGGTTGATGTATTGCCCAAATTCCGGGAGTTTGTGGGAGATGCCGTATTGGTAGCCCATAACGCCCGGTTCGATATCGGCTTTATCCAGGCTAACCTGAAATCCCTGGGCCAGCCGCCTATGGACAATCCGGTGCTGGATACTCTGGAAATGGCCCGGCTGCTTCTGCCCAACCTGAAGAACCACCGGCTGAATACCCTGTCCGACCGGTTCAAGGTTTCCTTGGAGAACCATCACCGCGCCGTGGACGATGCCGAGGCTCTGGGATATGTGCTGTTCCATCTGATCAAGGAAGCGGAGAACCGGCGCATAACTGGTTTGGCCGAGCTGAATGATTATGTAGGCAAGGATTTGTCCAATCAGCGTCCGTTTCATTGCTGCATCTATGCCAAAACCCAAGCGGGAAAGAAGAATCTGTACAAGCTGGTTTCCCTCTCCCACACGAAATACTACAACCGGGTGCCCTGCATCCCCAAAAGTGTGCTGACGGAATACAGAGAAGGGCTTCTGGTGATTTCCGGCTGCGAGAAGGGCGAGTTTTTCGAGACGGTGCTGAATAAGTCGGTGGAGGAAGCCGAGAACGTCGCCATGTTTTATGATGTCTTGGAAATTCAACCGCCCGAGGTGAATATGCATCTGGTGGAAAAAGGGCTCGTCGGCAGCCGCGAGGATCTGGAGTCGGCGGTCCGGCGGATTGTGGAGATCGGGCGCAAGCTGGGCAAGCCGGTGATCGCCACCGGCAATGTCCATTACCTCCATCCCCGGGACAAAATCTGCCGGGATATCACCATCCACGGCATTACCGGGTTCAGTCCGCTGAAGGATCAGCGCAAGCCGGATGTGCATCTGCGCACCACTGAGGAGATGCTGCGGGAATTCGCCTTTTTGGGCGAGGAAACGGCCCATAAGGTGGTAGTGGAGAATACCTCCGCATTGGCGGACGAGTTTGAGGAAATCAAGCTGTTCCCCAAAAGCGGCGGCCCTACGGACAACGGTCTGTTTTCCCCTATCATCGAAGGGTCGGAGGAGGAAATCCGCACCAAGTGTTATGACACCGCCAAGAACATGTACGGCGAGCCGGTTCCGGAGATTGTCACCGCCCGGCTGGAGAAGGAATTGAAGCCGATTATCGGCTACGGCTTCTCCGCCAACTATCTGATATCCGAGCGCCTGGTGAAAAAATCCAACTCGGACGGCTATCTGGTAGGCTCCCGGGGCTCCGTAGGCTCCTCCTTCGTGGCTACGGCGCTGGGCATCTCCGAGGTTAATCCGCTGCCGCCCCATTATATGTGCCCGGCCTGCAAATACAGCGAGTGGTTTACGGACGGCAGCATACCGTCGGGCTTCGACCTGCCCAACAAGGATTGTCCCCAATGCGGCGGTCCGCTGAAGGGCGAGGGCCAGGACATTCCCTTTGAAACCTTCCTGGGCTTCAAGGGGGACAAGGTTCCCGATATTGACTTGAACTTCTCCGGCGATTACCAGCCGGTGGCCCATAACTACACCAAGGTGCTGTTCGGCGAGAAAAATGTATTCCGCGCCGGCACCATCGGCACGGTTGCCGAAAAAACCGCCTTCGGCTTCGTCAAAAAGTACGAGGAGGAGAAGGGCAACACCTGGCGGCTGGCGGAAATCAACCGTCTGGCGGCTGGCTGCACCGGCGTCAAACGAAGCACTGGCCAGCATCCCGGCGGCATCGTGGTTGTGCCCGACTATATTGATGTGGAGGATGTTACGCCGGTGCAGTACCCGGCGGATGACACCAGCGCCGATTGGCAAACCACCCACTTCGATTACCACGCCTTTGAGGAAAACCTCCTCAAGCTGGATATTCTGGGACACGATGATCCGACCATGATGCGGATGCTCCAGGATTTGACGGGAATTGATCCCACCACCATTCCCATGAACGACCCCAAGGTTATGAGCATGTTCAACTCGGTGGAGGCGTTGGGGGTTACTCCGGCGCAAATCCGCTCCACAGTGGCCACCTATGGCGTACCCGAAATGGGCACCAAGTTCGTGCGCCAGATGCTGGAGGAGTCGCAGCCGTCCACCTTTGCCGACTTGCTGCAGATTTCCGGTCTGTCCCACGGAACAGGGGTTTGGCTGGGCAATGCCCAGGAATTGATCAAAAACGGCACCTGCACCATCAAAACGGTTATCGGCTGCCGGGACGACATTATGCTCTATCTCATTTATAAAGCGGGCATGGATGCCGGGCTGGCCTTTAAAATCACCGAAAGCGTACGGAAGGGCCGGGGCTTAAGCGACGAGTGGAAGGAAGAAATGAAGAAGTGCAATGTGCCTGCCTGGTACATAGACTCCTGCGAGAAAATCCAGTACATGTTCCCGAAGGCGCATGCCTCGGCGTATGTTATTTCCGCGGTGCGGACGGCCTATTTCAAGCTGTATCATCCCATTGAATTTTATGCCACCTACTTTACGGTCCGGGCGGAATCCTTCGAGGTGGAGCTGTTCTGCCAAGGCTATGATGCTATCTTAAGCAAGCTCCTGGAGATCGAGGGCAAGGGCTTCCAGGCCACCCCCAAGGAAAAGGCGATGATTTCCATCCTGGAAATGGCCCTGGAAATGACAGCCCGCGGCTTCGGCTTCAAGCCGGTGGATCTTTACCGCTCCCACGCTACCAAGTTCCTGGTGGACGGGGACAAGCTGCTGTTCCCCTTCTCCGCGGTGGACGGCATCGGCGAGAATGCCGCCAAGCAGATTGCCGCGGCCAAGGAAGAGGGAGGGGAGTTCCTCTCCATCGAGGACTTCCAGCAGCGCAGCCGCGCCACCAAGACGATTGTGGAGCTGATGCGGACCATGGGCTGCTTCCGGGGGCTGCCGGATTCCAACCAGCTTTCCCTGTTTTAAAATGAAGTCAGGGCTGCTTGGAGAGGAATCTTTCATTAAAGCCAAATAATCCGGGGGCTGCCCCGCTCCTTGGCCCGCAGTTCCATGGTTTCTATTGTAAATAATGCAACATCTGTGCTATACTTCTATAGGTGATGTTGGATACTGCACGACGGTCGAGAGTGGGGAAACCCACTCTTTGCTCTTTGAATAGGGGCTTTTCCGTGAAAAAACAGGCTTTTACGCCCTTTTTCAGCGGGAATTGTTAGCTCCGGGAGCAGGGATTGCAGAGGAACAATAAGCAGAAATAACCGCGTATGAGGGGGCATTGTGTTTTGAGCTTGCAGATAAAATCGGCAGTTGAGAGCATGGTCAAGCCGTTTCTCGACGAAAACGGTTTTGAACTGGTCGACATTGAATACGTGAAGGAGGGAAGCAACTGGTTCCTCCGGGTTTACGTGGACAAGGACGGGGGCATCGACATCGACGATTGCGGCAGGGTCAGCGAATACTTAAGCGAGAAGCTGGATGAGAATGATCCCATTCCCGGCGCCTATTTCCTGGAGGTTTCCTCTCCCGGCGCGGAGCGGCCGCTGAAGAAGCCGGCGGATTTCGTGAAGGCGGTGGGCAAGCATGTTTTTGTCACCACCTATGAGCCGGTGGACGGACTGAAGGAATTTGAAGGAATGCTGGAAGCCTATGACGAGACGGGCCTGAAGATCAGAATGGGCAAGAAGAGCCATGAAATTCCTTCCGCAAAGTTGGCCAGCGCGCGTTTGGCCATCGTGTTTTAACAGATAAACCTTGAACGGTTGCACATTGAAAGGAGGAATTCCATTCCCATGAACGCTGATTTTATTGAAGCCCTGTCGGAATTGGAGAGAGAAAAAGGAATTGGCAAGGACATTTTGCTGGAAGCCATTGAAGCGGCGCTGATCTCGGGATATAAGCGCAATTTCAATACAGCCCAGAACGTCCGGGTGGACATCAACAAAATGACCGGCATCATCAAGGTATATGCCCGCAAGACGGTAGTGGAGAATGTGCAGGACCCGCGGATGGAGATTTCCGTGGAAGCGGCGCGCCAGGTCAGCCCCAGCTACACGCTGGAGGATATTGTGGAGATTGAGGTTACGCCCAAGGACTTCGGACGGATTGCCGCCCAGACGGCCAAGCAGGTGGTGACCCAGCGTATCCGCGAGGCGGAGCGCGGCTTGATCTACAATGCCTACATTGACAAGGAAGAAGACATTGTGACGGGCATCGTGCAGCGCCAGGACATGCGCAATCTGTACGTGGATCTGGGCAAGGTGGAGGCGGTGCTTCCCGTTGGCGAGATGATGCAGGGCGACAAGTTCACCCACGGCGACCGGGTTAAGGCGTATATCACCAAGGTGGAGAATACCACCAAGGGTCCCCAGATCATCCTCTCCCGAACCCATCCCGGCCTGCTCAAGCGTCTGTTCGAGCTGGAGGTGCCGGAAATTTACGACGGTGTGGTGGAAATCCGCTCCGTCGCCCGGGAAGCGGGCTTCCGCTCCAAGATTGCCGTCCATTCCCGCAATCCCGAGGTTGAACCGGTAGGCTCCTGCGTCGGCCCCAAGGGTATCCGGGTGCAAACCATCGTCACTGAACTGAAGGGTGAAAAAATCGATATTGTGCGCTGGTCCGAAAATGTGGACGAATATGTGGCCAATGCCCTGTCCCCTTCCAAGGTGGTGGAGGTCAATGTGTTCGAAAGCGAAAAAATGTGCCGGGTCATCGTGCCGGACTACCAGCTCTCCTTGGCCATCGGCATCAAGGGACAGAACGCCAGACTGGCAGCCAAGCTGACCGGCTGGAAGATCGATATCAAGAGCGAGACGCAAGCCGAGCAGGAATACGGCCGGCCCAAAACCTCGTCCGAGCTGATGCACCAGGATTCGGTGAGCATCGACTAGCCGTACGGCTGGAGCACGGAGCCAAATCTTGCGGCAAACGGGTGGTGGAACAGTGAAACCTAGAAAAATTCCTCTCCGGAAGTGCGTAGCCTGCCAGGAGATGAAGGCCAAGAAGGAACTGATTCGCGTCGTCCGCACCCCGGACGAGCAAATTCTCATAGATTTAACCGGTAAAAAGTCCGGCCGGGGCGCATACTTATGCGGCAAGGCTTCCTGCTTCAAGCTGGCGAAGAAAAGCAAAGCGCTGGACAGAGCCCTGAAGCAGGCGGTGAGCCCGGATATTTATGACCAGTTGGAGCAGGATTTCATTCGGGTGGAGGATGAATTCCACGCCCTGAAGGAATTGGAGTCTGATGATGAATAAATCATTGTCTACATTGGGGCTTGCCATGCGGGCCGGACGGGTGCTGGCAGGCGATGATACGGTGTTGAAGGCGGTGCGCTCAGGCGAAGCCAAGCTGGTGATTCTGGCTGTGGATGCCGCCGCCAATGCGCAGAAAAAGTATAGGGATAAATGCTCACATTACCAAATTCCGCTAGTGGAGTATGGCACCCGTCTTGAGCTTGGGGCGGCGGTGGGCAAGGTAAACCGGGTGGTCCTGGCCGTGACGGATGACGGATTCGCCGGCAGAATCGCCCAGGGCTTGGCAAAACCTGCGGAGGTGGAAGAACATTGACAAAACAGGACAAACAGGATAACAAAGACAAGCTGAGAGTCTACGAATACGCCAAAACCTTAAATATGAGCAGCAAGGAGATTATTACTATTTTAAAAAGACAGGGAATTACCGTAAACAATCACATGAGTGTGCTGGAGCCCAACATGGTTGGCTCTGTGGAACAATTTTTTCGTGACGTTAAAGCCAATGCGGCCGCCAAGCGTGTAGCGGAGAGCTCCGGCAACGTAGCCGCCTCCACGCCGCCTGCGTCGGAGAAGAAGCAGGCTTCCATGGTGCAGGCGCAGCCTGCCAAGACAGAAGCGCCTGCGGCAAACGCAGAAGCGGCCGCCAAGCCGCAGCAGTCCGTGGAGAGTGCTGCACCCGCGCCGCGGGCGCCGGAAGCGTCTGCTGCACCGGCAGAGCGCCGCGAAGGCCAAGGCAGCGGCGGCCAAGGCGGCTATCAGCGCCGCGAAGGTCAAGGCAGCGGCGGTCAAGGCGGCTATCAGCGCCGCGAAGGCCAAGGCAGTGGCGGCCAAGGCGGCTACCAGCGCCGCGAGGGTCAAGGCAGCGGCGGTCAAGGCGGGTACCAACGCCGCGAGGGTCAAGGCAGCGGCAGCCAAGGCGGCTACCAGCGCCGTGAAGGCCAAGGCAGCGGCGGCCAAGGCGGCCAGGGCGGCTACCAACGCCGCGAAGGCCAAGGCAGCGGCGGTCAGGGAGGCCAAGGCGGCTACCAGCGCCGCGAAGGCCAAGGCAGCGGCGGTCAGGGAGGCCAAGGCGGCTACCAGCGCCGTGAGGGCCAAGGCGGCGGCGGTCAAGGGGGCCAAGGCGGCTACCAGCGCCGTGACGGTCAAGGCAGCGGCAGTCAAGGCGGCCAAGGCGGCTACCAACGCCGTGAAGGTCAAGGCGGTCAAGGAGGCCAAGGCGGTTACCAGCGCCGTGAAGGTCAAGGTGGTCAGGGAGGCCAAGGCGGTTACCAGCGCCGCGACGGTCAAAGCGGCGGCCAAGGCGGCTATCAGCGCCAAGGCAGTCAAGGGGGCCAAGGAGGCCAAGGCGGCTTCCAGCGCCGGGATGACCGCGGACCCGGACTGGGCGCCATGGCATCGGCTCTGCAGTCCGCAGGCGCGCCTGTCAGCAGCTCGCCCACACGCAGAAACAACGACCGGGATAAGAACCGCGGCGAACATGGCCGCAACGACTATCAAGCCAGGAAGCCCGTACAGGATAAGCCGATCCGCGTACCTACCAATGTATCGGCGGATGACGATATTGTGCTGGATCTTCCCGCAGCAGGCGCAGCCAAGGTAGGCGGCGGCAAACGCAGCAGCAAACCGGCTCCCAAACGTTCCGACGACCGGGGCGGCAACCGATTCGGCAGAGGCCGGAACCAGCAGCAAACTCCTGTCAGGAAAGAAAAGATCGACAATACCCCCAAGAAGGTTATTGTCCGCGGCACCATGACAGTGGGCGAATTCGCCAAGCTGCTGCATAAGGATGTATCCGAGCTGATCAAAAAGCTTCTGTTCCTGGGCGTGATGGCCACCATCAACCAGGAGCTGGATTTGGATACCATCCAGCTTCTCGCCAACGATTACGGCGTAGAAGTGGAACTGAAGATTCCCGTTGATGAAACCAATATCGAGGCTACGGAAGAGAATGACGATCCCGCCGATCTTCTGGAGCGTCCTCCGGTTGTCACCATCATGGGTCATGTCGACCACGGTAAAACCACCCTGCTGGATGCGATTCGCCATACCAATGTGTCGGAAGGCGAAGCAGGCGGCATTACCCAGCATATCGGCGCTTACCAAGTGGAAATCAACGGCCGCAAGATTACCTTCCTGGATACCCCGGGCCACGAAGCCTTTACCTCCATGCGTGCCCGCGGCGCACAGGTGACGGATATCACCATTCTGGTTGTGGCTGCCGACGACGGCGTTATGCCTCAAACCAAGGAAGCCATTGCCCATGCCAAGGCGGCCAAGGTGCCGATTATCGTGGCTGTCAACAAGATCGATAAGCCCGATTCCAACCCGGACCGCATCAAGCAAGAGCTGATGGAGTTCGAATTGGTGGCTGAGGAGTGGGGCGGCGACACCATTTTCGCCAATATTTCCGCCAAGCAGCGCATGGGTCTGGAAAACCTGCTGGAAATGATCCTTCTGGTGGCGGATGTTCAAGAGCTTAAGGCCAACCCCAACAAACGGGCCAGAGGTACGGTTATCGAAGCCGAGCTGGATAAGGGCAAGGGTCCGGTTGCACGGGTGCTCGTGCAGAACGGTACCCTCAAGGTGGGCGATTCCTTTATCGCCGGCAATACCTTCGGCCGTGTTCGGGCCATGGTCAATGACAAGGGCAAGCGCCTGAAGGAAGCCGGACCGTCCACGCCGGTGGAAATTACCGGGCTTACGGAAGTGCCGCAAGCCGGCGACATGTTCCTTGCCTTCGAAGACGAGCGCAAGGCGCGGGAAATTGCTGACAAGCGGACTATCCAGCAGCGTCAGGCCGATATGGGGGCCAATACCCGGGTTACCCTGGACGATCTGTTCAAGCAGATCAAGGAAGGGGAAATCAAGGATCTCAACGTGATCATCAAGGGCGACGTGCAAGGCTCCGTGGAAGCTCTCCGCGGCTCCCTGGAAAAAATCGAAGTGGAAGGCGCGCGGGTTAAGATTCTGCATGCCGGCGTAGGTGCCATCACCGAGTCCGACATCATTCTGGCCTCTGCCTCCAATGCGATTATTATCGGCTTCAACGTCCGCCCGGAGCCGGCTGCATTGGCTACCGCCGAGCAGGAGAAGGTGGATATCCGCCTGCACCGCGTCATTTACAAGGTGATCGAAGAGATCGAATCCGCCATGAAGGGCCTTCTGGACCCGGTGTTCAAGGAAAGTGTCATCGGCCAGGCGGAGGTCCGCAATACCTTCAAGATTTCCAAGGTGGGCACCATCGCCGGCTGTATGGTTATCAGCGGCAAGATTACCCGCTCCGCCGAGGCCCGTATCATCCGCCAAGGCATCGTGGTGTACGAAGGCAAGATCGATTCCCTCAAGCGCTTCAAGGATGACGCCAAGGAAGTGGCGCAGGGTTATGAATGCGGCATTACCCTTGACCGGTTTAACGACTTGAAGGAAGGGGATATTATAGAAGCATTTATCATGGAGAGCGTAGAGAGGTGAGACAGCCATGGCCAAAATTCGCACCGGCCGGGTAGGGGAACAAATTAAGAAGGAGCTCAGCCTTATTTTGCAAACCGAGTTTAAGGACCCGCGGATGGGCTTCACCACCATAACCGGTGTAGAGGTTACCAATGATTTTTCCCAGGCCAAGGTATACCTGAGCGTTCTTGGCTCCGACCAGGAGCGTCAGGATACGCTGAAGGCGTTGGAGCGCGGCAAGGGCTTCATCCGCTCGGAATTGTCCAAACGGGTAAGGCTTCGCATTGTTCCCGAGCTGATTTTCCTCATCGATAATTCGGTTGCTTACGGCAGCCGCATCGAGGAGCTTATTCACCGGATTCATGAGGATGGCGAATCATGAGCGCACCCCATTCGTCTTCGCTTGCTGACGCGTACCGGAAGCAGCTGGATGAAGCCAAGGCGTTTATTCAGGCGCATGACCGCTTTTTGGTGGTGTCTCACGTGAATCCGGACGGGGACGCCATCGGCTCCACCTTGGCTGTAGGGCAGATGCTTCAATTTCTGGGTAAATCTTTTGTGCTGGTAAACGAAGGGGAAGTCCCCTTCAAGTTTGCCATGCTGCCCCGGTCAGACGAGATTCTGAACTATTCCCGGCAGGGAAGCGGCTCGCCGCCCCCGGCTTTCGACTGCGTCATTGCGGTGGATTGCGCCGATTACCAGCGGATCGGATTGGTGAAGGAATGGTTTCATGCCGCTGCGCCGATTCTCAATATTGATCACCACCCCACCAATGACGGCTTTGGCCGGGTCAACCTGATCCGCGCCGATGCCGCCGCTACGGCGGAGGTGCTTTACGATTTGGCGACGCTTCTTTCCATCCGTTGGACCAAACCTTTGGCGGACTGCATTTACACCGGGCTTTTGACGGATACGGGCGGCTTTCGTTACTCCAACACAACCCCCCGTGTGCTGCAGATTGCTTCGGAAATGCTGGAATACGGCGTGGACGGCAATGATCTGGCGGACCAGCTGCTGGAGAAGCTGACCTTATCCCATGTGATGGTGCTGCAAAAGGCGTTGGCCGCCCTTGACTTTTCGGAGGACAAGCGGATTGCCTGGGTGAGTGTTATGCTGCAGGATGTGGCGGATTCCCACGCGCAGAATGCCGACTTGGAGGGGCTTGTGAATTATCCCCGCAATATTGAAGGCGTTGAGGTAGGGCTATTGTTCAAGCAGATTGACGAAGAAAAGTGGAAGGTCAGCTTCCGCTCCGCCGGGCTGGCGGATGTGGCCGCGGTTGCCCAGCATTTTGGCGGCGGGGGGCATATCCGGGCGGCAGGCTGCACCGTAAAGGGGACGCTTGGCCAGGTGGTGGAGCAGGTGCTTCAGGAAGTCAAAAGGGGGCTGCCATGAGTTTGGAAGGCGTTTTGCCCATCTGGAAGCCTGTTCAGTTTACTTCCCATGATGTGGTGGCCAAGGCCCGGGGCATTCTTAAAATGAAGCGGATTGGACATACGGGCACCTTGGACCCCATGGTAACCGGTGTCCTTCCCTTATGCCTGGGCAGGGCGACCCGTCTGGTGGAATATATTCAGGAAATGCCCAAGGAATATGAGGCCAGGCTGGTGATCGGGCTGGCCACGGATACGGAGGATCTGACCGGCAGCGTGATTGAGCGCGCCGACGAGGTTACGGTCAGCGAGCAGCAGATCCATGAGGTGATGAAGCAGTTCACCGGCGTGATCCAGCAGATTCCTCCCATGTATTCGGCAGTGAAGGTGGATGGAAAAAGGCTGTATGAGCTTGCCCGCGGCGGTGAGGTAGTGGAGCGCCAGCCTCGGCAGGTGTCCATCCACAGCATACATATCCTATCGGTGAAGCTGGATGTGCCGTCGCCGGAGATTGTGTTCCGGGTCCGCTGCTCCAAGGGAACCTACATCCGCACCTTGTGCTCCGATATCGGACGGGCCCTCGGCTATCCGGCTGTAATGGCCGAGCTGGTCAGAACGGGAACCGGCGGGATGACCCGAACGCAATGCGCAACGCTGGAGGAGCTGGCGGAGGCGAAGCGTCAGGGGGACGGGGCATTGGCCCAATGGATTATTCCTGCGGACCAGGCCATCTCTTTTTTTCCTGCCGTGGAGGTAGGGACGGAGGAAGCGGTACATGCCCGCCAAGGCAAAAAAATCCGATTGGCTGTTGGAGCCGCGGCTGCTCAGCCGGCCTTGGAGCTGCCTGAAGAGATGCGTGTGCTGAAGCGGGTGTACGGGCCCGGAGCGGATTTTCTCGGCCTGTTCAGGCTGGAGGAAGACGGCCGGACGCTGGCGGCAGAGAAGGTGTTTTTGCCGGAGGTTTGATCGGTTTCTATAGGTAGGTGGAGAGAGTTGGAGATATTTCGTATACAGGCAACACCGGATGCGATTGCTTCCGTTATTGAATCCGGTCCGTCCCAGGTGATGGCCATCGGGGATTTTGACGGCGTTCACGCCGGGCACCACAAGGTTCTCCGGGCTGCTGTGGAGGAAGCCGAACGCAAGGCTTTGACGCCAGCGGTGATGACCTTTCACCCCCATCCCCGGGAGGTGCTGGGCCATCCCCAATACCGGGATTCGCTGACGCCGATTCAGGATAAGCTGCAGCTGTTTGAAGCCCTTGGTTTGCAGCGGGTGTATCTGGTGGGATTTGATGAGACTTTTGCCCAGCTGCCGCCGGAGCAGTTTGTGGAGGATATTCTGGTTGCCGGCAAGCTGGCAGCTGTTGTGGTCGGGTTTGACTTTACCTTCGGCCATAAGGGGGCAGGCACTCCGCAGCGTCTCATGGAGCTGGCCCGGGGCCGGTTTGGTGTGGAAGTGGTCAGCCCTTACCATCTTAATGGGGAAAAAGTCAGCAGCACGCTGATCCGGGAATGTCTGGCCAACGGCCAGGTGGAAAAGGCGGCGCGGCTTCTGGAGCGCCCATATTCCATAACGGGCAAGGTGGTCACCGGCGAGGGCAGAGGCAGCACCATCGGCATGCCTACTGCCAATGTGGAAACGGCGGCCGGGTATGTTATCCCCGGGAGGGGCGTGTATGCGGTGCAATTCCTGCATGACGGTCAGTGGCACCGCGGAGTGATGAACATCGGCTGGAAGCCTACCTTTGCCAAGGCAGAGGGGGCGATGACCCTGGAAACCCATTTATTCGATTTCAATCAGAATATATACGGCGCGGAAGTAACCATCCGGTTTATCGGCTTTATCCGGCATGAGCGGAAGTTCGGCTCGGCGGAGGAACTGGTGGCCCAGATAACCCGGGATATGATTTTGGCAAAAGAAATGCTAAGCTGACATTTACTTGACGCAGGGCTTGTGCTATACTGTTTCATGTCGCCTGAAAACGAAGCTTTCCGGCGGCATTCAAGAACCTTGGCTTGGTCTCCCGCTGCTCCGGCGGTTACTGGGCTAACGGGGATGCAATTTACTATAATAAGGAGGTGAACAGGATGGCATTGACTCAAGAACGCAAGAATCAACTGATTCTGGACCATAAGACTCATGAATCCGATACCGGATCTCCCGAGGTTCAGATTGCTATCCTTACGGAAAACATCACGAACCTGACTAACCACTTGCGCGTGCACAAGAAGGATCATCACTCCCGCCGCGGCCTTTTGAAGATGGTCGGTCACCGCCGTAGTCTTTTGGCATACTTGAAGAACAAGGATGTTAGACGCTACAGCGCTCTTATCGAGAAACTGGGTCTTCGTAGATAAGGTTAGAGGCCTATGACGCCAGTCATACGCTGTTAGCTTAAACTGCGGGTGCCGCAGCGTCCGTCTAACGGTCCCAAGGCTGCGGTGCAGATCATGGGAAAGCAACCAATGATTGCCGTGCTGTTACCGACGCATGGATCAGAATTGGTTGCTTTTTCTGTATTTTCACCAGATTAGGCATGAAAAAGAAGGAAATACTAAACAACATGTTGAATTTATCAGACATTGCCGTCCGTTTTAGTCCTAACGCTCTTCATACGGGGGCTCTCCCAAAAGTACCCGGACTTCGCTATGGAGCATCTTGTCACTTTTGGGGGATGGTGTTTATGGGACAGGCAGGGCGTTACATACCGTGGAAACAGACAGCTTAAGATGCCTGAAGGCAAGCGAATGATGCCAGCTTTCACTGGCGCAAAATTGATCAGGAGGCAAGGTATGGAGCAGATGAAATTGGAAATCGGCGGCCGCACGCTTGTTCTGGAAACCGGCAAGCTGGCCAAGCAAGCCAACGGAGCCGTTATGGCCCGTTATGGAGATACCGCCGTATTATGTACGGTTACTGCATCGAAGGACCCGAAGGACCTGGATTTCTTTCCGCTGACCGTAAACTATGAAGAACGTTTGTATGCAGTCGGCAAGATTCCCGGTGGTTATATCAAGCGCGAAGGACGTCCGTCCCAGAAGGCGATTCTCTCCAGCCGGTTGACGGATCGTCCCATTCGTCCGCTTTTCCCGGAAGGCTTCCGCAATGATGTGCAAATCGTGAACCTGGTTATGAGTGTGGATCAGGATAATTCTCCTGAAATCACCGCCATGATCGGCACCTCCTGTTCCTTGGCCATCTCCGATGTTCCCTTCAACGGACCTATCGGGGGCGTGATTGTTGCCCGGGTAAACGGCGAGTTTGTGATTAACCCGACGGTGGAGCAAGCTGCTGTCAGTGAGATGTATCTAGTTGTTTCCGGCACCAAGGACGCCATTATGATGGTGGAAGCCGAAGCCCATGAGCTCCCGGAAGATGTGATGCTGGAAGCCATCATGTTCGGTCATGAGGAAATTAAGAAGATTTGCAACGCCATCGAGGAGTTTGTCCAGCGTGTAGGCAAGCCCAAGATGGAGGTTGTGCTCCATGCTGTAGATGGAACTGTGAACAGCGATGTACGCGCCTTTGCCCAGGAGAAGCTGGTGGAAGCGGTGCGCATCGCCGAGAAGCATGCCCGTACAGAAGCCATCGAAGCGGTGAATGCGGAGACGGTGGAGCATTTCAAAGCGGTCTACGAGGAAGATTCCGCCAAGATTGCCGATGTGAAGGAAGTTCTTTATGATATCGTCAAGGAAGAAGTGCGCCGCCTGATCACCCATGACAAGGTGCGTCCCGACGGCCGGGCTTTGGACGAAATCCGTCCCATTGCCTGCGAAACCTCTCTCCTGGCCCGCACCCACGGCTCTGCCTTGTTCACCCGCGGCCAAACCCAGGCTCTGTCGATTGCCACTCTGGGCTCCATCGGCGACGAGCAGATGCTGGACGGCATCGACCTGGAAGAGCGCAAGCGGTTTATGCACCACTATAATTTCCCGCCCTTCAGCGTAGGCGAAGCCCGTCCGCTCCGTCCACCGGGACGCCGGGAAATCGGACACGGCGCCTTGGGCGAACGTGCGCTGGAGATGGTGCTGCCGGATGAGAAGGAATTCCCGTACACCATCCGCGTGGTATCCGAGGTTCTGGAATCCAACGGCTCCACCTCCCAGGCTTCCATTTGCGCCAGCACCATGGCTCTGATGGATGCAGGTGTGCCGATCAAGGCTCCTGTTGCCGGTGTGGCCATGGGTCTGATCAAGGATGGCGACCATGTTTCCATTCTGACCGATATCCAAGGGATGGAAGACCACCTGGGCGATATGGACTTCAAGGTGGCCGGTACCGCCAAGGGTGTGACCGCCATTCAGATGGACATCAAAATCGACGGCATCGACCGCAACATCCTGAAGGAAGCTCTCCAGCAGGCCTATAAGGGCCGGATGTTCATCATGGAGAAGATGCTGGCCACTATCGACAAGCCCCGTAAGGAGCTGTCGCAGTATGCGCCCAAGATCATCACCATGTCCATCCACCCGGACAAGATCCGCGAGGTTATCGGTGCCGGCGGCAAGGTGATCAACAAGATCATCGAGGAAACCGGCGTCAAAATCGATATCGAGCAGGACGGCAGCATCTTCATTGCCTCCAGCAACCAGGCCGCCAACGAGCGCGCCCGGGAGATTATCGAGAGCATCGTCCGCGAGGTTGTGGTGGGCGAAACTTACCTGGGCACCGTCAAGCGTGTGGAGAAGTTCGGCGCATTCGTTGAGGTGCTGCCGGGCAAGGAAGGTCTTGTCCATATTTCCCAGCTGTCCACCGAGCGCGTAGCCAAGGTGGAAGACGTGGTAAATATCGGCGACAAGATCACCGTGAAGGTCACCGAGATCGACAATCAAGGCCGCGTAAATCTGTCGCGGAAGGCAACTATGGTGCAGTGAGCGCTTATACAGCCCGGAGAATACGCGTAATCCGCGTCTTTCTCCGGGCTGTTCGCTTTTGGCGGGGGTTCTTCCGGTACGTGGTGCCTGTGGGGGAGCGGAGTTTGCCTTGCCGACAAGCCATTCTGTATGGAGGGGCCGACATCAATCGTCACGCCTTCTCCGCGGCCGGCTTCGTCCATGGTGCACACCATGCCTGCAGAACGTCCAGCGACTTGAACAGCAAGAGACCGACCAAGCCCATTACCACAATGCCGCAGAACATCTCTGCGTAATTCATGCGGGCCCACGCGCTCATGATAAGGTAGCCGATGCCGTAGTCAGTAGCGTAATTTTCGGCAAAAAACAGCGATGCCAGCGATATGCCGATGCTGATCCGCAAGCCGGAGAAAATATGCGGCAGGATGGCCGGCAGCACAAGATACCGCCACACCTGCCCCCGGGAAGCGCCAAAGCCATTCATGACGCGGAAATAAGGCTCGGGCACTTGCGCAACGCCGTCCCGTACAGATAACATAATCTGGAATACGATGATCCAGATGATCAGCATAATTTTCGATGTATTCCCAAGGCCAAAAAGCAGCATAAATACGGGAAGGAACGCCACCTTCGGAATGGGATATACAAAATAAACAAACGGCGACAGCAGACGCCCAAACCACTTGCCAGTTCCCAATAAAATGCCGGCCGGCACGGCAATCAGCAAAGCAATCGCAACGGCCACGAGCACGCGCGCAATGCTGGCAAGGGCGTGCAGGAGCAGCGGCTGCTTCAGCAAGTATGGGAACGACGAAAGCGGCGGCGGAATCGTATGGGTATCGAGCAGGGAGTGGAGGAGCTGCCACAAAAGCACAAAGCTGAGGAAACCGGCGAGCTGAGTCCAAATCGTCCGTTGCACCCGTTTGATCGCCTCAATCCGCCGCCGCATATTCACTCCGTTCCGCATTCATCCATTGCCGGATGCTAATGCAGGTCTCATAGAACCCCAGCTGTTCCCGGGGATTGGCGCATCCGTAAAACGGATTGCTTCTGCTCTCGATCTTTCCCTGTTCCCTTAACAGCAAAATATGTTCGCCCATCATAACCGCCTCTTCAATATCATGCGTCACCATAAGCAAAGTCGTTTGCCGCCGCTGCAGCTGCGCCAGCATCAGATCCTGCATCGCATGTTTGGTGACGGAATCAAGCGAGGAGGTGGGCTCGTCCATCAGCAGGAAATCGGGGTCGTCGACAAGCGTGCGGGCCAAGGCTGCGCGCTGCCGCTGCCCGCCGCTCAGCTCATGCGGATATTTGTCACAATGGGTGTCCAACTCCATCTCCCGCAGCAGCTGCATCACCTTGTTTCTCTGCACCTCACCAGTGTCTTGTTTCCCGCTCAGCCGAAGCGGCATATGGACAGCTTCATAAACGGTTTGCCAGGGGAAAAGACCAAGCTCCTGCATCAGAAAAGCGGTGCCCCGGCGTGGCCGCAGTACCTCCGCGCCATCCACCATAACGCTCCCTTCGGACGGTTGGATAAACCCGGCAATGACGTTTAGCAGCGTGCTTTTGCCGACTCCCGATTTCCCGATTAACGCATAGGACACTCCTTTTTTCAACTCCAGCCGCAGCCGGTGAAAAATCGTTTGGCCGCCAAGCCGTACGGTCAAATCGGCCAATTCCACAAAAGGTTGCATTCTTTGTGCGCCTCTCTTCCCGACTGTCTCGCTGCTATCCGGCGATAGACGACACAGCAGCAGACAGCGGTATTTTGTGCCAAAATCATACCACAAGCGCCGGAAACGGACAATTCATTATCACTTGCTCCGGACGAATCATACCTGCTGTTGCTGCGTCAAATGTGACATCTGTCACCAGAGCGAACCCAGCTGGCATGTTAAGCTTGGATTTATCAAGTACCGGGAGGAAATAGCACCATGACGTATTCCGTTCTGATGTACCATGAATTGCGGGAGGCGCGGGACTTTGATCCGGAGCGTCCGTCCCCCATCGATGTGAAGCAGTCATATAACGATGTGTTGCCCGCGCCGCTGTTCGTCACCGTGGAGCAATTCGCCGAACAAATGGCTTATTTGCACGAACAAAACTATTATGCGCTGTCGCTTGAGGAAATCCGGCAGCATTACGCAACCGGGAAGCCGCTTCCCGAACGTTCCGTGTTGCTGACCTTCGACGATTGCTTTCAGTCGGTTCGGACTTATGCCTTGCCCGTGCTGCGGCAGTACGGTTTGCGTGCCGTCGCGTTTGTCGTTACGGGCTGGCTGCATGATCAGGCTCGCCCCTTCGATCCGGACAAGTCGGTCTGCATGGCTTCCAGCGAGTTGGCGGATATGACCGATGTATTCGAATTTGCCAATCATACAGACTGTATGCACCGGCGTTACGGCCCGGAAGCAAGCGATTTGCTTCGGTCCGACGATGCGGCGTTGGCCGCCGATCTGGAGCAATGCAACGCTCATCCTGTCATCCAGGCGCGTGATGTCTTCGCTTACCCGTTCGGGTTGTATGATGCGCGCAATGTGGACTTGCTGCGACAAGCAGGCTTCAAGCTGGCGTTTACCACTGAGCCGGGGCGAAACGGCCTGGACAGCGATCCCTTGCAGCTTCGGCGCAATGTTGTGCCATATTTGATGGATATGGAGCGGTTCAAACATATTTTATAACAGGATGTGGGAATGATGAGGAAACTAACAGGATTTGCATTATGGACAGCCATGCTGCTGATGATAATAACGGCTTGCAGCGGGAAAGCCGCGGCGCCGGAACCGGGGACGGGAATGCCGGCGGAATCGGCGTCGGGATTGGGAGTGGGCGCCCCCTCGGGAAAAAAGTTTGTTGTTGGTATTTTGCCGGCTGAAGCGGCTATTCCGATTATTCTGGCTCAGGAGAAGGGGTTCCTGAAGGAAGAAGGGGCTGTGATCGAGATCAAGGCGTTCTCGTCGCCGGGCGACAGGAATATCGCCGTGCAGGCGAAGGGACTGGACGCCGTCATTGCGGATGTGATGACCGCGGCGGCCTTCCGGCATAACGGCATTGCAATGACCGTCACGTCCGACATTAGCGAGGATTTTAAAATCTTGTCTTCGCCTGCCTCCGGCATAACGGCCATGAACAAGCTAAACGGGAAAAAAGTGTCGCTGGTACCCAATTTTATTCTGGAATACATAATGGATCAATTCGCACAGCAGGACGGCTTCAGCTACAGCATCGTCGAGATTCCGTCGTTTGCCGGCCGTGCGGAAGCGCTGCTGTCGGATCAGATCGACGGCGTTGTATTCACCGAGCCGCAGGCTGGCATGCTGGTCAAGCAGGGCGCCCATCTGCTCGGCAGCTCCAGAGAGGCGGGCATCAAAGGCGGCACGCTTCTGTTCACGGACGAAATGATCAAGCGTTATCCCGGCGATATCGCCGCTTTCTATAAGGCCTACAACCGCGCTATCGACTATATGAACGACACCGATCCGTCCCAATATGTGGACATTCTGATCCGCTATCAGTTCCCCGAGCAAATTGGCGCTTATTTGACTGGTCTGACCAGCGGTTTCGAACATGCCGGTACCATCGAACGGGAGCGTTTCGACGATATTGTACAGTGGACGCAAACCAAAGGTTTGATTGACAAGGCGTATAGCTATGAGGAGCTGACTGATTTCTCGTTTGTTGCGCCATAAGAAATAGTTCTTCTTTTTCCGCAAGTAAAATCAAGTCACTGCAATTTCCATTACTCTATAATGATGATAGAGTGGTTGAAACGAGGTGAACGGACCTATGTACGAGTGGCACAAGCAGATCCAAATCATCGTTGATGAAATTGACGAATGTATTAAACATCATAACGGTGAAGCCATCACGCTACGGTTCCTTTCTCGCAAGTTGGGTTATTCCGAATTTCATACTACGAGAAAGTTTAAGGAAATATCCGGTATGCAGTTCAGGGAGTATCTGCGGCTTAGAAAGTTAGCCTTTGCGCTGAAGGAGGTGCGGGATAGCGAAAAAAGCATTTTGGACATCGCTTTTGATTATGGTTTTTCATCACATGAGGCCTTTACACGGGCTTTCAAGGCGACCTATGGTGTTGCTCCCGGTGATTACCGTAAACATTCGATGCCTGTGATCCTCCGTACAAAAATCAACCCTTTCGACCGCTACTTTTTTGGATTGGGAGAGATTGGTATGGTGAAATCTGCCGATGAGGTTAAGGTTTATTTTGTGACCATTCCCGCACACAAATTTTTGCACATTAAAAACTATGAGAGCAATGGGTATTGGGATTTTTGGCAAAAGCAAAGCCATATTCCGGGACAGGACTGCGAAACCATTTGCGGCTTACTCGATAGTATCAAGGGCAAATTGGATGACGATGGCGGGAGCGAATCCAACAGCGGCAGCGGTCAGATTATGGCGTACATTCATGACCCGGACGGCAGACTCTGCGATTGGGGTATTCCACGTACAGAGTGTTATGGCGTCCGTCTTCCTTTTGATTATGAGGGAGAGGTGCCTCCACAAATGCTTATGATTGATGTTCCCGAAGCCGAGTATCTTGTTTTTGAACACGGGCCATTCGATTATGAGCAGCAAAACCGCAGTGTGGAGGAAAAGATAGAAAAGGCAATGGCAACCTTTGAATTTGCAGGCACCGGTTACTGCTTTGATGCCTCCCCCGGCAGAATCATTTACATGTATCATGATCCGGAGCGGTTTTTTAAGTATATCAGACCAGTGCGGAAGCTCCCTTGACTTTGACGCTGGGGAAGGGAGTATGCTGAGGGTATGGAACTTAGGCTCAGCATAGGAGGAGAGGCATGGAAGAGCTGGTGAAGATCAGGGAAGTAGCCTTGAAGTATGATATTACGGCCCGCACGCTTCGGTATTACGAGGATATGGGGTTGATTGAAAGTGTCCGCAGCGAAGATTACGCCTACCGGATGTATGATGAGAAGGCTTTAAAAAGGCTGGAGCAGATTCTGGTGCTGCGGAAGCTGAATATTAGTGTGAAGGATATTTGCCGGATATTCAGCTCTCCCAGCACGGAGGTGGTGTTGGAGGTGCTGGAACGGAAGGTGGCGGGCATCGACGGGGAGATGGCGCTTTTGCAGGAGCTGAAGGAGATTGTGCTGGAGTTTATCCGGCTTATTGAAGCCCCCCATTTTCCTGATGCCGGGGATGTCCGTCTTCTGTTTGAAAAGGCCAAGGGGGTGGAGCGCCAGCTTGCTGCTGCTTCCGGCCGGGAGACTGGACCGGAAACGGAAGCGGTCAACCGGATGCTGGAGGTGACGGAAAAGCTGGAGAAGCTGCCCGATATCCGTGTTATCGAGATCCCTCCGGTTCTGATGGCCCGTTCAGGAGAAGCGGATTTGGACGCATTTGATCATTGGTTCAGCAGCGTGGATACCCGCCACTATCTGGCTCCCCGGGATTTTCTGTGGTTTAATGCCCGCACCAACCGGTTTGAGTGGCTGTTTGCGTTAACGCATGGCATGGAGGATACCGGCGGATTTGAGGTGTTTTCATTTCCCGGCGGCTTGTACGCTGTTGCATCTGCCATTGACGGAGACGAGATTCCCAAGGTGAATGCCATGATTCGCAAGTGGGTGGAGCAAAATGAGTATTTTGAGGTGTCGACTCCTGCCAATGATCCTCATGAGCGTTACGACATGGGGCATATATTTACGCCGAAGGTATTTAAAGAACAGACGGGATACCATTTGATGGATTTGTTTGTGCCCATTGTGCTTCGGAAGTCGTCCCGCTCCTGACCTCCAACAAACTAACCAAAACAATGATAGCGAGCATCAAATGTACGCTATTCACCCAAATCACGGTTTTTTTGCGAAATAGCATACCTAAAATGTTTGCTATTTCGCAAAAAGGCTCGTTAAACGGGGCATTTCAGCCTGTTAGCAAACATTTTATGTACGCTAAATGGGTGTTTCAGAGGCAAAGGGGCAAATAGCAAACATTTGTTGCCGCTTACACCCACCATCCTCTCCTTATTCCCACTCTCCATCCCTCTTTTACCCGCCACGACCTCCCATTCTGCAGCATCCCTCTTTTACTCGCCACGACCTTCCATCCGCTCCATCCCTCTTTTACCCGCCATAACCTCCCTTTCCGAGGCCACTCTCCCTTTACCCGGCATGAACTTCCATGCTCGCGGCTATTTTTCACATTTCCGCTTCACATAACCTTGTCCAATTAGGCATACTATGAGAAAAAGCATATGTCGAGGTGCTGGAGTAGATGAATGCCAAAGATCCGCGAATAAAGGCGCTGACGTTTTTGTCGGCTGCATTGCTGGTATGGGGAATCAGCCGCACGCCTGCGGTGGTGGAGTATATAGCTGGTGTTCAAAGCGGCGGGGGAAACCGGCTGGTTCAGACGGCGGCCGAAGGAGAGGGAGGATGGTCTCCCGCGGGGGGAGCCTCTCCATCCGCCGAGCCTCTTGCGGTGGCGGTGTGGAGCCGCGCGGCGGAGAACTCCGATCCGGAGCTGCTGAAGCGAATTCAGGATGAGGCGGAGAAAACCCGCATCCCTCCCCAGAACGCCCGGCTGGACAGGATCTGGAAAGCCATTCCCGGGCTGAACGGCCGGGAAATTGACGTGGACAAAACCTACCGGCTGGCGCTTCCCCTGCCGTCGGGCAGTCCGCTTCCTTATGTATACAAGGAGGTTGCGCCGACCGCCAATCTGGATGACCTGGGGGCGCAGCCTATTTACCGGGGCAATCCGGACAAGCCGATGGTGTCGATGATGATCAATGTGGCATGGGGGGATGAGTACCTGCCGTCCATGCTGGAAACCCTGCGCAAGGAAAATGTCCATGCCACCTTCTTTTTTGATGGCACCTGGCTTTCCAAAAATCTGGAGAAGGCCAAGGAGATCGGGGCCGAAGGACATGAATTGTCCAATCATGCCTACTCCCACAAAAATATGAGCCAGCTGTCCCGGGCCAAGGCGGAGGAGGAAATCCGCAAAACCCAGGAGCTGTTGGAGAAAATCGGGGTGAAGAATACCCTGTTTGCTCCGCCCTCGGGAGACTATGACCAGGAGACGGTGGAAATTGCATACAGCATGAAGCTGCGGACCATTCTATGGACCATCGATACGGTGGATTGGCAGAAGCCGCGGCCGGAGGATGTGGTCGCCAAGATAACGTCCAAGCTGGAGCCGGGGGCGATGATTCTCATGCATCCCACCGCTTCCGCCTCCCAGGCGCTGCCCGGCATGATCAAGGCTGCGAAGAAAAAAGGACTGGCCCTGGGCACAGTCAGCGAATTAATTTCTCCCGAACGGGTGCCTGAACTGGAAACCAGTCTGGGCAAGTGATAAACTTAAGGTTGCGCGGCACGAGGGATGACCGGCGGATGCTTGCGAAGCCAGTTTTCGCCTACGCGAAAACCCTTAAGGAGGAACACACTTGAATCATTATACATTGCCTAACGGATTGAGAGTTGTGCTGGAGCATATCCCCACTTGCCGGTCCGTTTCCTTTGGCATATGGGCCAAAACGGGCTCGCGGAACGAGGGCCGTGCCCAAAACGGGATTTCCCATTTTATCGAGCACATGCTGTTTAAAGGTACGGACCGCCATTCCGCCAAGGATATTGCGGAGATTTTCGATGGCATCGGCGGCAACATAAATGCGTTTACCACCAAGGAATATACCTGCTATTACGTAAAAGTGCTGGATGAGCATCTGCCGTTGGCCATGGAGGTCCTGGCGGATATGTTCTTCCACTCCCGGTTTGATCCGGCGGAGCTGGAGAAGGAGCGCAATGTCATCCTGGAGGAAATCTCCATGTACGAGGATACCCCGGATGATCTGGTCCATGATCTGATGGCCAAAGCCGCCTTCGGCGAACATGCCCTGGGCCAGACGATCCTGGGTCTGGAGGAGAATCTGCACCGCTTCCAATCCGAGGATCTGCGGATGTACATGCAGGAATTTTACGGCATCGGCAATATTGTGGTGAGCATGGCGGGCAATTTCAACGACGATGTGATGAAGCTGGTGGAGCAGCACTTCGGCGCTTACGCCAACTCCGGCAAGGATATTGCCCTGGAGAAGCCGGTATTCCATTCCGATTCTCTGTACCATCACAAAGCCACAGAACAAAATCATATCTGCCTGTCCCTGCCGGGCTGCTCCATGAAGGATGAACGGCAGTACGCTATGATCCTTTTGAACAACGCCATCGGCGGCGGCATGAGCTCCCGGCTGTTCCAGGAGATCCGCGAAAAAAGAGGGCTTGCCTATTCGGTTTATTCCTATCATACGGCGTACCTGGATTCGGGTCTGTTTACCATCTATACGGGCACAGCGCCCAAGCAGACGGAAGAGGTGCTGAAGGTGTCCATGGAGATTATCGGGGACATTATTCAGAACGGGATGACCGAGGCCGAGCTCCGCAAGGGCAAGGAGCAGCTGAAGGGCAGCCTGATCCTAAGCCTTGAAAGCACCAGCAGCCGGATGAACCGCCTGGGCAAAAACGAGCTGATGCTGGGCCGGCATTACAGTCTGGATGAGATTATCGAGCGGATCGAAAGGGTGCAGCTGGACCAGGTGCGGGAGCTGACCAAGGAAATTTTCAACCGTCCGTTTGCATTGGCCATGGTGGGCCAGTCGGATGAGGCCATCAAGGGATTCAGGAGGGATACCTTTGTTTCAGGTGCAACTGAAAAAACTGCCGGGCAATGAGGATGTGCTGCTCCCCCGGAGGATGTCGGAGCTGGCCAGCGGGTTTGATCTTCATGCCGCGGTAACGGAGCCGGTGATTCTGCATCCGGGAGAGCGGCGGCTCATTCCCACAGGCTTCGCCATGAGCATGGAGCGCGGCCTGGAGGCCCAGGTCCGTCCGCGCAGCGGGCTGGCGCTGAAGCACGGCATTACCTGCCTGAACTCGCCGGGCACCATCGACGCCGACTACCGGGGCGAGGTGAAGGTTTTGCTCATTAATCTGGGGCAGGAGCCGTTTACCATCACCCGCAACGAGCGGATCGCCCAGATGGTGATCCAGGTTGTGCCCGAGGTGGAGCTGGTGGAGGTGGAGGAGCTGACGGATACCCAACGGGGGGCTGGCGGCTTCGGCCATACCGGAACCAAATAAGCATACACAGCGCGGCCATTCCGCCTGTCAAGAAGCGCCGGGTCTCCCCAGGGGGATGCCGGCGTTTTTGCGTAATATATTGAGCGTAAGGATGGAACGGCATGGAGAAATGTCGCTATTGTCTGACGAACAAGGGAATTGATCACGATTGGATGGGGGTAGAGCGTTTCCCGGTGAGCTGGCCAGCAAGTAGAAGCATGAGATATCCTGATCTGAGCATTCCTTCCGGCACACCCGGGGGGAGTGCTTTTTTTGTTGGGAAACGGCCTTTTCCCGGACAGTAACCCAGCGCTTCTTTTGTGCATACCATGGGATATTGAAGGACGGAAAGGGGTGTGTATGGGTGCTCACCGAAACGCAGGTGGTATTGATCGGCGGGGATGCCCGCCAGCTGGAGGTGATCCAGAAGCTTTTGGAACTGGATGCGGGAGTACAATTGATCGGCTTCGATAATTTGCAGATGCCTATAAATGGAGCGTCACGGGCAAGGCTTACGGCAGAGGTGCTGGAAAAGGCGGATGTGCTCATTCTTCCTGCCGTGGGAACGGATGATGCGGGCAGGGTGGAATCGGTATTTGCCACCGAGGAGCTGGTGCTGACCCGGGAGCTGGTGGCGGCGCTGCCCAAACATGCAAAGATTTTCACAGGCATGGCCAAAAGCTATCTCCGGGAGCTGTGCAAGGAAGAGGGAATCCGGCTCGTCGAAATGTTTGACCGGGACGATGTGGCGATCTTCAATTCCATTCCTACCGCGGAAGGCGCCATTATGATGGCGATTCAGCATACTGATTTTACGATACACGGATCGGTTAGTATGGTGCTTGGCATCGGGCGGACGGGGCTGACTCTGGCCCGTACCCTGAAGGGATTGGGCGCCAAGGTCAAGGCCGGCGTCCGCAAGCAGGAGGATTATGCCAGAGCCTGGGAAATGGGCTTCCAGCCCTTCTATACCCGGGATCTCATCGCCCAGGTGCAGGATGTGGATTTTCTGTTCAATACTGTTCCGGCCCCTATTGTGACCGCCCAGGTAATTGCGCATATTCCGCACCGCGCTTTGATTATTGATTTGGCCTCCAAGCCGGGGGGCACGGACTTCCGGTTTGCCGAGAAGCGGGGCGTCAAGGCTATGCTGGCTCCGGGGCTTCCGGGGATTGTGGCGCCGAAAACGGCGGGGAAGATTATCGCCAAGACGGTTGCGGATATTCTGATGGAGGATATTGTGAAGGGAGGGAATGCCCCATGAGCTTTTGGAGCGGAAAAACGGTGGGTTTTGCCCTGACGGGCTCGCATTGCACCTTTGCCGAAACCATGCCCCAAATCCAGCGTTTTGTAGATGCCGGAGCCAATGTAATTCCCATTGCTTCCTACAGTGTGCTCAGCACGGACACACGGTTCGGGAAGTCGGAAGATTGGCAAAAGGGGTTGAAAGATATAACCGGGAATGATATTATTTCTACAATTGTAGATGCAGAACCGCTGGGACCTTCGAAGCTCCTGGACGTGCTGGCGATTGCTCCCTGCACCGGCAACACCACCGCCAAATTGGCCAATGCCATAACGGAAAGTCCCGTTCTGATGGCGGCCAAGGCTCAAATGCGAAACCAGCGCCCTCTGGTGCTGGCCATCTCCACCAACGACGGGCTTGGCTTGAATGCAGCCAATATTGCCAAGTTGCTGGTGGCCAAGAATGTCTATTTTGTGCCGTATGGGCAAGATGCGCCCACCGCCAAGCCCAATTCCCTTGTGGCGCGGATGGAGCTGCTGCTGGAAACCTGCGAGGCGGCGCTTCAGGGCAAGCAGCTTCAGCCGATGGTGATCGAACGGTTCAAATATTGAGGCGCTGGAGGACGAGAAGCGATGCGGATCTTAGTACAGAAGTTCGGGGGAACGTCCCTGTCTACTCCCGAAGCGCGTCAGCATGTTATCCGTCATATCCGCAAGGCATTGTCGCTGGGGTATAAGCTGGTGGTTGTGGTTTCGGCTATGGGCAGAAAAGGAGATCCATATGCCACGGATACGCTGTTGGAGCTGGTCCGCCAAAACGGGGACAGTCTTCCCGCCCGGGAGCGGGATTTGCTCTTGTGCTGCGGCGAGACCATTTCTGCCGCCACCTTATGCAGCAGCCTGAATGCGGAAGGGATTCCTTCCACTGTGCTTACGGGAGGGCAGGCCGGTATTCTGACCAGCGACAATTTCGGCAATGCGCATATTCTCACCATTCACCCTGCTCGCATTCATGATATTCTGGAGCAGGGCAAGGTTGCCATTGTCACCGGCTTTCAAGGGAAAACGGCCAATGACGATGCCACCACCCTGGGCAGAGGAGGAAGCGATACCTCGGCTACGGCGCTGGGCGTTGCGTTGAAGGCGGAAATTGTCGATATTTTTACCGATGTAGGCGGTATCCTTACCGCTGACCCCAGACTGGTGGAGAACGCCCGGCTTCTCCCGCAGGTCAGCTTCTCCGAAATTGTCAACATGGCCCACAACGGGGCCAAAGTGATCCATCCCCGGGCTGTGGAGGTGGCCATGCAGGCCAATCTCCCCATTCGCGTCCGGTCCACCTTCGCGGAGGACGAGGGCACGCTGGTAGCCAATTTCGACGCCCTGAAGCAGGAGAGAAATGAAGTGCGGGACCGCTTCGTAACCGGCATTGCCCACGTGCCCAATGTGACCCAGATTGCAGTGCCCAACCCGAATGCGGGCTTTGACATGCAGGTGAGAGTATTTAAAGCTATGGCGGAGCGGCAGATCAGTGTGGATTTCATCAATGTAAATCCGTCGGGCGTGATGTACACGGTTTTTGATCACGAAGGGGAGCGCGCAGAGGCCGCTTTGCAGGAAATGGGCTTCGAGCCCCGGCTGACTCCCGGCTGCGCCAAGGTATCCGTGATCGGCGGGGGCATTCACGGGGTTCCCGGCATTATGGCGCATATTGTGGAAGCCTTGACCGATGAAGATATCAGCATCCTGCAGTCGGCCGATTCCAACGCCACCATCTGGGTGCTGGTTCAGGGGACGGATCTGGTCAAGTCCGTCAAGGCGCTGCACCGGGCATTTTTGTCCGAGTAGGCGCTGGTGGCCGATTTGTGGATTTGTCGGAGTTACCCGAAACGCGAGAGTTGTTGCTGTCATAAGAATTTGAAATTATTGTTCAGGGAGGTTTTGGGCGGTGACCGATTTTGGCAGACTTGTTACAGCAATGGTTACCCCGTTTGACGAACGTCTAGAGGTCAATTGGGAGCAGCTGCCGGCGCTGGTGGATTATCTGATCGAGGTGCAGAAGAGTGAGACCTTGGTCGTATGCGGCACCACGGGAGAGTCTCCCACCTTGACGGATGAGGAACGCAAGCGGATGGTGGAGAGTGTGGTCCGGCTGGCCAAGGGACGCGCCAAGGTAATTGCCGGCGCCAGCAACAATGATACCCTTCACAGTGTGCAGCTGACTCTGGAGGCGGAGGCGGCAGGGGCCGACGGCGTGCTGATTGTCGCCCCTTATTATAACCGGCCGTCCCAAACCGGCATTTATGAGCATTACAAGGCGATTGCCCAGGCAACCAAGCTTCCGATCATGATGTACAATATTCCTTCCCGCTGCGGCATTGATGTGGAAGTGGATACTACCCTCCGGCTGGCCAATGAGTTCGAGAACATTGTGGCCTCCAAGGAAGCCCACGGAGACCTGGACCATATTACAGCGCTTGTGGGCAAGGCACCTTCCCATCTGAAGATTTATTGCGGGGATGATTCCCTTACGTTGCCTTATCTTTCTGTGGGGGCCTACGGGGTAGTCAGCGTAGCCAGCCATGTTATCGGCGGACAAATCCGCAGCATGGTCAACGCTTATGCGGACGGCGATCCGGTGAAGGCCAGGAAGCTGCACCATGAGCTGTTCCCGCTGTTCCGCGGCATGTTCAACTGTCCGCACCGGGTGCCCAATCCTGCGCCTGTGAAGCATGCGCTGAATTTGAAGGGCATTCAGGTAGGCGGCTTGCGTCTGCCGATGCTTCCGGTTAATGAGGCGGAAGGGCAGTTTATTGAGGAATTGCTTGCCAAGCTGTAGCCCATTATAACGAAGACGGCGGTCCTTGTGATAAGGTTACTGCCAAGGCGTATGAAAGCCCTGCTCACTCACCGGAGCGGGGCTTCTTTGCACGCCAGAAAAAAGAAAATCCCAAAAAAGAAAATGTCAAAAAATACCATTATTTAGCAATAAACATTCTTTTGTATAAGAATTGGCTTGATGAAAAGCACTGATTGCCTCCATCGTTGAGATTTAACATCCGTTTAACCTCCCTCTAACATTACAAGAATGGTTGGCCATCATAATTAATTTTAATACCTGGACTCGGAAGAACAACCAAGAGCCAAGGGAGCCTGTGAGATGAATAAACAGAGGTATTATCAGCAATTGCTAGTTTCCTACCTGCCGATTGTGTTCTGTGTGTTTACCATTCTTGTTTTGCTGACTCTTGCAGGCTCCGCATACTTGTCCCACGAAACCATGAAGAAGGAAAGTCTGGTCATGGCGAAGTTTGTCAACTCCGCAATCGACAGGGAGGTTCGCTTGAGCGAGCAGGTGGTGTTTAGCGAGCTGCTGGATAAAACTCAATTTAATCAACAGGTACAGTTAAGTCCGGCCTACGCCCCGTATTACAAAACATACGAGCTCTCGGTTATGCTAAGGGAGATCACTTTGACGTATCCGCTGATTCATTCGATGTATGTTTATCGGTTCTCGGATCAGTCTGTGCAATCCATCAATGCCATCACTTCGCTTGATCAATTCGGTGACCGGGATTTTATCAAGGAGGCTGTCCGCTTAACTGAGGCGGACCGGGCTGCCTGGAGCGGCGTAAGAAATTATAAAGAATTTGATGTTCAGACCCCGGATCAGGTCATCACCTTGACGCGTTCCATACCGATCTTTCGGGAAGCGGGCGGACTTATCGTGATGAATATCAGTGTGAGCGGTCTAACGGAGCTTGTCCGCCATCTGACCGATCCAAGCAGCACCTTTGTGGAAGTGACGGATGCGGAAGGCAAGCCCATCGTCAGATCAGGTCCCAGACATATAAATGAGACAGCCGTCGATTCTTCAAGCTTCACAGGGTATACGATTCGCCTCGGCTATTCCGAAGGCGTCCTGAACGGCATTCTGAAGACGGTTGCCATTTTGTATGCCGCTGTGGGCTTTATTGTCATTTGTCTCGGTTTGCTGTGGACGGTGTACACCACCAGAAGGAATTATAAGCCGATTCATGCGATTATGTCCAAGGTAGATCAGCTTGTATCCAATGTTAAGCTGCCCTTCGAGAAAAAACAGCGTCATGACGAGTTTGGGTTTTTGGAGCTTGTGCTGGAAAGAATGATAGAGGAGTCGACGAAATTTGAACAGCAGCATATGGAACATGCAGCAATCAAAAAGAGAATCCTGTTTGCCGAGCTAAGGGAAGGAGGTTTTTCGGGAACGGCGGCGGAGGCGAGGCAACGATTGTCGGCGCATAATTGGAGTCCTGACTTCGAAGGCTTTGTCTTGGCGGTTGTGGAAATTGACGACTACAATGTGATCAGCTCAAGGTTCAACGAGCGCGATATGTCTGCGTTGAAGTTCGCCATGTACAGCGCATTGGTAGAAATGGATCATGAAGCGGGCCGGCCGTATCCATGGGCGGAGTGGGTCTCGTCGGATCAGATTGCTTTGATGTATCCCATTCAAAGGAGCGATCCCACCCGGCAGGAGGCGATTATCTCCGCCTTGCAGCAAGCTCTGGCCTGGATCAGCGGCCATTTGCATATCAAGATCAGCATCGGTCTTGGCAGCCCGGTTTGGGAAACGAAACATATTGCTGCTTCTTACGGGGAAGCCCGTCAAATGCTGAAGTACAAGCTGTCCTTAGGGAAGAATCGGTTGATCGGGAATTGGGATATTGACGGTATGGACCGTTTCAGTTATCTGGGGATGCTCTCCGCTTCACGCGACCTTGCCGTTTCGTATCGATTGGCTGTTCCCGATTGGCAGGATCGATTGAATGAGTGGGTGGGTCAGGTGAAGACATTGCTTGTTCCCAAGGAAGATATCGACATGCTTGTTCAGGGTCTGGTCTACCACATTCGCAGGGAAATGTCCGAGATGTCCAACGAACTGCTGGAGGTATGGAACACAGAATTTGACCTGGAGCTGGAACGCGCGATGAAGGGACAGACCTCAGTGGAGGAAATCGTCTACGGGATTCGTGAGATTTTGGTGACTGCTGGCATTCGTTTGGATGCCATCCGCAACAAGAACAGACATGCCGAAGCCTTGTGCAAAGTCAGGGAATATATCGATCGGCATTATGCCGACCCGAATTTGTCACTCTCCTTTCTTAGCGGCGAGTTCGATATCAACAGCAAGACACTGAGCAGATTGTTTAAGGAGCAGTTTGGCGAGAATTTCGTGGATTATTTAATGCAAACCAGGATTGAGCATGCGAAGCGAATGCTTTTGGAAACAGAGATCCCTATTCAACAAATTTCCCAGGAAGTCGGTTATCTTAACGCTTTATCATTCACCCGAGCATTCAAGAAGATGGAGGGAATTACGCCATTAGAGCTCCGGAGGGTTTGTGAATTGGAAAGAAAGGCAACATGAGAATACTGCGTGCTTTGAGAAAATGGTAGGGATAAACGGTCAGCGGATTAGTCCGGGGTTCTGCGGAAATGCACGAATGGTGCTGCAGCAGCAAACCCCGGGCTTTTTTTGATTTTGAGAATATTGCAGGCCGAGGGAATCTTGGAGGTTGGTTTGATCCGGGAAGCATGCGTATAGTAATGGGGAAAAGAAAGGATGGGACGAAGACATGCAAACCGGTCGGTTGACCAAAACCTTCGATCTGCTGCGAAAAGATAAATGGCTTTATCTGATGGCATTGCCGGGACTGCTTTATTTCCTTGTTTTTGAATACGGCCCCATGTACGGAATTGTTATAGCATTTAAGGACTACAGCATCTATCAGGGGATTGCAGGCAGTGATTGGGTCGGATTTGATAATTTCAGAAGACTGTTCGAGATGTCCGGATTTCTGCGGGCGTTAAGAAATACACTTCTCATTAGCCTCTATCAACTCGTATTTGTGTTCCCTGCGCCGATCATTTTGGCGCTGCTCATCAACGAGGCGAAACATGCGGCGTTCAAGAAATTTGTGCAAACCAGCGTCTATCTGCCACACTTTGTATCCTGGGTTGTGATTGGCGGCATTTTATATGCGATTCTATCGCCTACTACCGGCATCGTGAAAGAAATGGCAGGCTGGCTCGGGCATGAGGGTGCGTTTATCAATATAATGGGCAGCCGGGAAACCTTTCGCGGTCTGCTGATCGGGTCGAGCATCTGGAAGGAAGCAGGGTTTGGCAGCGTATTATATTTGGCCACCATTGCCACGATTGATCCGCATTTGTATGAAGCGGCCAAGGTGGATGGCGCAAAAAAATGGCGGCAAATATGGCACATTACGCTTCCGGGTCTCCGAACCACCATCGTCATTATGCTGATCATAAAGGTTGGAAGCTTCTTGAATGCGGGGTTGGAGCAGGTATTTGCGCTCTATAGTCCATTGGTGTATGAGGTCAGCGAAATTCTTGATACGTATGTATACAAGCTGGCGTTCAATGAGGCCAAATATGATCTTTCCACCGCCTCCGGTTTGTTTAAATCCGCCGTGGGGTTAATTCTGGTGTTGGTTACAAACTTTATTGCCAAAAAAATTGACAAAGAAAGCGGGCTAATCTAGATGAGGAAGGGAATGAGGGCAATCCGGCAAGAAGATTCCGGCCAATGGGTATTGAACGCTTTCTTGCTAGTTACTGCAATTGTGACCCTTTATCCGTTCTGGCATGTACTGATGTATTCATTAAGCGATCCCAAGCTGGCCTTGGGAGGGGGGTTATTCCTTCTTCCGCGGGGATTTTCGTTCAACTCGTATGGGATGCTGTTTCAAAATTCGGGAATCGGACAGGCTTATTCCAATTCGCTGTTCCGGCTGTTTGCCGGCACTTTGATCAATGTCGTTTTTACAGCGACGCTTGCTTATCCCTTATCAATCCGACGTTTCCTATGGCGGACGCCGCTCACACTTATGATCTTCTTCACCATGCTGTTCAGCGGCGGCATGATTCCAACTTATTTGCTGGTAAACAGCTTGGGCCTCGTCGATACTTTATGGGCGCTGATTGTCCCTTCGGCGATCAGCGCGTGGAACTTCTTCATCATGAAAAATTACTTTCAGGGCATTCCGCCGGAGCTGGAGGAGTCGGCAAGCATGGACGGCGCAACGCCATTGCGCACATTATTCTCGATCATTCTTCCGGTATCGATGCCGGTAATTGCGGCGATTGCGTTATTCTACGGTGTCTCCCATTGGAATGCTTACTTCGATGCCGTTCTTTACATCCATTCTGAAGAAAAGGAGGTGTTGCCGGTATTTCTGCGAAGCATGCTGAATTACAGCGCGATGGAATCGGCAAGAGAGTTTGACGACAGTGCAGTGATGGCGAATGTGTCCGAGGAAACCTTGAAGATGGCAGCAATCGTAGCCTCGATCCTGCCGATGCTGATCATCTATCCGTTTTTGCAGAAATATTTTGTCAAGGGTGTCATGATCGGCTCTGTGAAGGCTTGATTGAATCGCCAGTGTTTCGTCATGGACGGCTATTACCTATACGAGGAGGATTATTGTGAACAAGAAAGCGTCTTTGAAAAGGATAAACCTGTTCTTTCTTCTGATCCTGTTATTTGTATCGGCATGCAGCAACTCCAATGCAGGCAATGAGGCGAATTCGGGTGAAGCATCCGCATCCCAGCCCTCGCCCTCTGCAGAGCCTCCAACGGTCAGAATCCTGATGAAGAAGGCTACAGAGTTCCCCGAAAATAACCCGGTCATTCAGGAAATTCGGAAACGGACAGGAGTCAATGTGCAAGTGGAGTCCGTCGTCACTGCCGATTACGGCAACCGATTGAATACCATGATCGTAAGCGGGAATGCGCCGGATATTTTCGAGGTTTCCAAAGCTAGTCTGAAGGAGATGGCAGAGAACGGCGTGATTATGCCGTTGAATGATTTATTGGCGTCCAATGGAGCGAATCTGATGGAGAATAAAGGCAAGTACATGAAGGGGCCGGCAACCATCGACGGAAAAATCTACGGAATTCCCTACGGCTGGTTCCCGGGCAGCGCACTTGCCATCCGCAAGGATTGGCTGGATCATCTCGGGCTGGAAGTGCCGGAGACGCTGGAGGAATACGAAAAGGTTCTGCGCGCCTTCGTGAAGGAGGATCCGGATGGGAACGGGCTGAACGATACGATTGGGCTCGGCTTGACCTTCGGAGCGAATCAAAACTGGACGCATCTCTTCGCGGCCTTCGGCGTTCCGATAACCCGGCAGGTGCTGCTCGACGACAAGGTGGTTCCATGGATGCTGGCTCCCGGGTACCTGGACGCCATCAAGTATTTGAACAAGCTGCACAAAGAGGGCTTGATCGATCCGGAGTTCGCAACGGTGCCGGCACAGCAATCCTACGAGAAGGTGTGGAACGGGAAAGTCGGAGCGTATAATTTTAATGCGGATGGAATTACCCAGAACTGGCTTTCCCGCTATGTGGAAAATCCCAAGCCTGAATTTGTCTACACCGTCATTAAGGGACCGAACGGACAAGGCGGCTATCTGAAGCCGGTGTTTGAGGACAGCGCCCCGTATACCGTCATTTCCAGCAAGGCGAAGCATCCGGAGGCGGCAACGAAGGTATTGGATTTCCTGGTCAGTGAAGAGGGCTACAGGTTAACATGGGCCGGGCTTGAAGGTGTGCATCACAAATGGAATGACAAAGGCGAATTCGAATGGATTCCTCCTTATGACGATGCCGTGCAGCTGCGGAATGCGGGCGGATATATGTATTCGGCCATAATGTACAGGATGGGCGGGTTGAAGGATCAATTGTTCAATAAGGTTACGATTGAGGCGCGCAAGCTGGCTTTGGAAAATACGATAGAAGATGTCTATATCTATGACCTGCCGGAGATTCAGAAGGACGTCGGAACGATATTGAGCGATATGGAGGTTGAATTCCGGATGGTTGCCATTACCTCGAACGGGGATCTCGACGCCATGTATGAGAGCTTCAAGAAGAAGTATCTGGCGGAGGGCGGCGATAAATGGATCAAGCAGGCTACGGAAATTTACAAGGCCCAGAAGCAGGCGGAAAATCGGTAAGCTTTTGAGGAGGAGAACCATGAGGGCAAGGATAAGCATCGATGCTTCTAAGGCGGCAAGAACATGGCCGCGCGTGGAGCGTTACCAGAACTCGACGCTGCGGTTTGCGCCGCCGGCCGATTTTCCGGCATTCTGGGCGGAAAAGCACGGCCGGCCCAAAATCATGCGCTGCTGGGTTACTCTCGACGAAGTTTGGGATTATCGAACGGACGAATATTTCTGGAACTATCGAATCGGGGTCAACCGGTACGAGGACGATCCCCATCATCATGAATACGACTGGGGATGGACTGTCCCATCCGAGGTGCATATTCAAACCTACCTTGCCGCCCACAGCGAGCATTGCGACGAAATACTGCTGAACCTCCGCAGGTATGAGAAGGAAACGGAGCAGGGAGTCATCTCTCTCGATAAATACGAAGAGGTTGTGGAACGGGTCATCGAGCACTACAAAAATCTGTACCCTAACATCCGTTATATCGAGCCCTGCAACGAGAGCGACTATCTGAGGTTCGGCGGCATCGGCACTGGACATTACTACAAGCTATATACTCGGGCATACCGGGCTGTAAGAAAATTGAACGAGCGCTACCGGTATGAAACTCCGCTGGAAATCGGCGGTTCCGCAATCAACGCGGTGATGGACCGCCCGCACTTATGGCGCGAGTTTTTGCAGCATCTGGCCAACGACAAGGATGAGCGGCGAAAAATTGACTATTATTCCATGCACGATTACAACGGCCATCCCAACCGGATGAAGGTCTTTTACGACATGCATCATGCCTGGATCAAAGAACTGAGCCTGCCCGATCTCCCGATTTTTGTGGATGAATACGGTTTTACCCGGACGACGGGAATCTGGACCGATAGCTTGAGGAACGCTTCGGGCGTTTTGTCGGCGATGATTCTGTCCACTCGGCTGGAGGGAATGCATCTTTTTCCTTGGTGCACGTTCCATAACCCGTCCAGTCAAATGTCATTCACCCAGTACCTGCTGCTGGAGGACGGGCAATATGCCTCTACGCCCAACGGAAATGCCATGCGCATGCTGTACATGCTCAAGACCGACGAGCTGGAGATGCTGGGAGAGCATCATCATCGGGTTATCGCCACCGGAGATGCTACGGGATACGCCGTCCTGGCTACGAATCCGGGCAATGAGCCGATGGCAGTCGATCTGGCGCTGCACAGCATACCGTATGACAAAGCTGCAATTACGGAATACCGGGTGGACTCCCTGCATAACAACCGCTTGACTGGCCCCGCCAGCATGGAGCTGGGTTTGACCAACCGGTGGATTGAGCGGGTGACGGGACCGGAGAAGGGCATTGACCTGACGGCTGTGCTGGAGCCGTACGGATTTACTCTTTGGCTGGTGGAGCCATAGAAGATGCCTTTTCATCCGCCTGCCTGAAGCATAACCGTACTTCCAAGGAGGCGATCTACATGGTGTACGAACTGACCAACGATGATTTGACTGCGAAATTCGATAATCAGGGAAGATTGATTTGGCTTTCCAATCGGAAAGACGCTTTGGACAATGTGATTTGCTCCCCATCTGACGGCAGCTTCAAGCTGGTTTTTAAAAAAGGAGAAGATTGGGAGAATCCCGTTGATGCCAATGATCAGTCCTATAGGGTTGTACAAAGGGGCGACAGCCTTGAATTCGCAGCCGACAAGCTGAAGGTTCGCGGTGTTGCCGCCTGTATTGGAATCAGGCTGATGGTGTCTTTGCAAGGGGACGCTCTGATATTCGGAGCGGAAATTGACAACCGCGATGATGTTCTGATCACCGACTTCGAATATCCGAATATTGGCGTTATTCACTCGCTGGCCGGCGGGAAGCCCGCATTGCTGTGGCCGCAGCAATGCGGGCAGAAAATAACGAATGTTGGCAAATACTTGTCGAACATGACGGAAACCCGGAATAAGCATTCCAACACGTTGCATTTGAATTACCCCGGCGGTCATCCGCATGGCGGAAGCATGCAATGGATGGCGCTGATCGACGGCGATCAAACCCTGTACTTCGCGGGCCATGACTCCGAGTTCTATACGTCCGAGCTTCTCGTCAGAGGGAGCCGGCATCATCCCGGTGCAATTACGCTTACGTTGGAGAAAATGCCGTTCGTGAAGCGGAATGAAATCTGGACGGCGCCCCATTCCATTCTGAAGCTCTACACCGGCAGTTGGCACCAAGGAGCCCGGGAATATGCGGCATGGTCCGAAAATTGGCGCTATCAAACCGAAAAGCCGCAGTGGATCAAGGATATGAAAGGATTCTTTCTGGTGATTCACAAGCAGCAATTCGGGACTGAAATGTGGAATTACGGCGAATTGCCCGTCTTGTACGAAATCGCCCGGGCGCACGGCTGCGATACTCTCGGATTGTTCGGATGGTACGATAGCGGCCATGACAACCAATATCCGCATGTTCATGCAAGCAACTCGCTGGGGGGCGCCGAGGCGCTCAAGTCGAACATCAAGGCCGTGCAAGACGCGGGCGGCAAGGTCATATTGTACCAGCAAGGTCATCTGATCGATATCTCATCCGATTTTTACAAGAACGGGGGGGACCGGCTCGAGTCCAAAAGCCGTTGGAATGAGCCGTACTTTGAATTTTACAACAAGTCGCATCAAAGTTCTTTCCTGGCAAACTATACGAGCAAATCCTTCTCCGTGTCATGCCCTTCTTGTCCGGAGTGGCAGGAATTAATGAGGGATAAGGTGGACTTTATTGCCGCTTTCGGTGCCGATGGCGTATTGTTCGACCAGATTGGCGGCATGCCGGCTTATCCTTGCTTTGACAATCGGCATCCGCATGCGCAAGGCAAGCCTTCGCTGTCCATGTCACAAGGAAGAATGCAATTGCTTGAAGGCATTCAAGCCCGCACCAAAGAAATCAACCGTGAATATGCGTTCTTCACGGAGCATGTGACGGATTTGTATTCCGGCTATGCGGATTGTCTTCACGCCATGTTTGCGGGTCCGTCCAGAGAGGCCAATCGTCTGGATACGGAAACGAACGGCGAGATTCCCGAGCTTGTCAATTATCCGGAATTGTTCCGGTACTGCTTCCCGGAGACGGTCGTGACCATCCGCAACCCGAATCCATTCATAGCACCACGCGCAGCGAATTATGCGTTCGTATTCGGACTGCGGTACGAACTGGAAATCCGCTATGAGAAGGACCGGAACGAGCTGCTGGCGGACAAGTATGCAGACTATTGCCAATATGCGAAGCAAGCGGCGGAGCTTCGCGCCAAGTACTGGCATGTGCTTGGCCGCGGCAGGTTCCGGGACATGGATGGCATCGTCAATCGAAATCCGGCGATTATTGCCAAAGCTTATCATAAGGAGAACCTGCTCGCGGTTGCGCTTTGGAATGATACCTCTCATGCTGCGGATGTTCTGATCGCTGCCGCAGGATACCGATTGATTGAGGTATCCACAATTGGGGAAACGTTCCCTTCCATGCCCCATTCGTTGGAACCGCAGCAAATTGCTGCAGCGCTATACGAAAAGGAGGGATGACAAAAAGCTTTTGAAGGCCGGAACACTGCACCATGAGCTGTTCCCGCTGTTCCGCGGCATGTTCAACTGCCTGGAGCGGGTGCCCAATCCCGCCTGTGAAGCATGCGCTGAATTTGAAGGGCATTCAGGTGGGCGGCTTGCGCCTTCCCATGCTTCCGGTTAATGAGGCGGAAGGGCAGTTAATTGAGGATTTGCTAAGCCATTTATAAGCTTAGAGAATGCGGCGAAATAAAGTACCGCTAATTTGCTGACAAAACTCCCAAAACCGTGGAGATTTTGTCACCAAAAGCGGATACTAATTTCCTCGCAGCTCCTTATGGGATGGGGCGGAGGCCCTGTCTTTTTTGTTTGCGGAGGAAGACATGTATGGGGATGGGGGAGACCAAGCGGACACAGGTTCCGTTATTGCTAGAGCAGCTGCCGGTGGAGGCCCCTAGGCTTGCTTTTGCCGGAAGGATTATCGGCGCACGAGGAGGAGCTTGGATGCGCTCCTGGAGGAGCATATGTGGGAGAATATGACCTTTGAAGAGGGAAAAGAAGCCGCGCGGAACTGTTTTGCTTTTTTGAAGCCGGGGGCTATATCCGCTGTGCCGAAGCGGGAGATTTCCATTATTCTGGATGCCAAAAAGCCGCTGATGATTCCTTGCAGTCCCGAAAAACGGCGCGGATGAAGCGGCGTGAAACAGGCAATAATGACTTTAACTTGTATTTCCTCTCGTCATTCCTGTATAATGTTGTCAAGTGACTGGTGCGGTTTCTTACATGCTTGATAAGATCGTCGCAATTTAATCCAAGGAGGTATACTCTTGTCAAAAAAGAATAACGACAGACTATTGGTCTTCGCTCTTGGCGGCGTGGGCGAGATCGGCAAGAACATGTATGTGGTGCAATATGCGAATGATATTGTAGTAATTGATTCGGGTCTGAAATTTCCCGAGGAGGACATGCTCGGCATTGATATTGTCATTCCCGATATCAGTTATTTAATTGATAACAAGGACAAGGTCCGGGGCATTCTGTTGACGCACGGCCATGAGGATCATATCGGCGGCCTGCCGTATGTACTCAAACAACTGAATGTTCCGGTGTACGGCACGAAGCTCACCCTGGGCCTGGTGGAGGCGAAGCTGAAGGAAGCGGGGCTTCTCGGGGAAACCAAGCGCATTCTCATCAATGCGGATTCGGAGCTTCAATTGGGCGGATTGAAGGCCACCTTCTTCCGGACCAACCACAGTATCCCCGACTCCGTGGGCGTCTGCGTAGAGACGCCGGAGGGCCGGGTAGTGCATACCGGCGACTTCAAGTTCGACCAGACGCCGGTGAACGAACAGCATGCGGATTTGCACCGGATGGCAGATCTGGGCAACCGCGGAGTGACGCTGCTCCTGTCGGACAGCACCAACGCTGAACGGCCGGGTTATACAGGCTCCGAGCGCAACGTGGGTACGGAGCTGGAAGAGGTGTTCCGTAAAGCCAAGCAGCGTGTGGTAGTGGCTACCTTCGCTTCCAACGTTCACCGTCTGCAGCAGGTATTCGACGCGGCGGAAGCTACAGGACGGAAGGTAACGGTAATCGGGCGCAGCATGGTGAATGTGGTGAACATTTCCCAGGAGCTGGGTTATATCCGGATTTCCGACGGCATGCTGATCGAGCCGGAGGAAGTGAACAAGATGGCTGCAGACCGTGTAGTCATTCTGTCCACCGGCAGCCAGGGGGAGCCCATGTCGGCGCTGACCCGGATGGCGCGCAACACCCACCGCAAGGTGGATATCCTTCCCGGCGATACGGTAGTCATTTCCGCAACGCCCATCCCCGGCAACGAAAAGTACGTGGGACGCATTGTGGATGACCTGTTCCGGCTGGGGGCCAACGTGATTTACGGCCCGGGCTCCGTATCCGGAGTGCACGTATCCGGGCACGGCAGCCAGGAAGAGCTGAAGCTGATGCTTAACCTGATGAGACCCAAATACTTTATGCCCATCCACGGTGAATACCGGATGCTGCGTATGCACGGTCAATTGGCCGAGAATGTGGGTGTGGAGAAGGAGAATATTTTCATTTGCGATATCGGCGAAACCCTGGAGATTCAGAATGGGACCGCCCGCAAGGCAGGCAAGGTATCCTGCGGCAATATTCTCATTGACGGCTTGGGCGTAGGCGATGTGGGCAATATTGTGCTCCGCGACCGGAAGCTGCTTTCCCAGGACGGCATTCTCGTTGTGGTCGTTACCCTCTCCAAGCAGGACGGGAAGATCATGTCGGGTCCGGATATTATCTCCCGCGGCTTCGTCTATGTGCGGGAATCCGAAGGCCTTCTGGAAGAAGCCAACAAAATTGTTTCCAACACCCTAACCAAGCTGATGAGCGAAAATGTAAATGAATGGGCTTCCCTGAAAACCAATGTCAAGGAAGCATTAGGACGATTCTTATACGAGCAAACAAGAAGAAGGCCGATGATTCTTCCCATTATTATGGAGGTTTAGATCATCCTTCGCACACCAAGTCGCTTAAAGATCCCCGGGATTCGCACCCCCGGGGCTTTTTTGCATTTTAAGGGGCTCCTTGCATGAAAGAAAGTGGCGCACTCCATACTATGACAGAGTATGGCAGTAAGTAAGCGAGAGGAGGCTAAAGCGGATGGCGAACAAAGCGGAACAGCCGGCTCCGGCAGAGCCCATGGAGGAGAAAAAAACGGTAGAGGCCATCACCCAGCTGGGGCAGGTGCAAACTGCCGGACCGGGGGAAAGCAATATTTTTACCATGACCATCATCGGGCAGATCGAGGGACATATTGTGCTGCCGCCCCAGAACAAGGCCACCAAGTATGAGCATCTTATTCCCCAGCTGGTGGCGGCGGAGCAAAATAACAAGATTGAGGGCATTCTGGTTATCCTGAACACCGTCGGGGGAGATGTGGAGGCGGGGCTGGCTATAGCCGAAATGATTGCCACCTTGTCCAAACCCACGGTGACGCTGGTGCTGGGAGGCGGACACAGCATCGGCGTCCCCATTGCCGTGTCGGCGGATTGTTCGATTATCGCGGAGACGGCCACCATGACCATTCACCCCATCCGGTTGAACGGGTTGGTCATCGGCGTGCCGCAAACCTTTGAATATTTGGACAAAATGCAGGAGCGGGTGATCCGTTTTGTCACCAAGCATTCTGCGGTTACAGAGGAGAAATTTAAGGAGCTGATGTTTACTACAGGGGAGCTGACCCGGGATATCGGCACCACGGTTATCGGAGCGGATGCAGTGAAATTCGGACTTATCGACCGGATCGGCGGCATTGGGGAAGCAATTGCCGAATTGAACCGGCGCATTGAAGAGCGGAAAAAGCAGGGGGGAGGACTGCTGCAATGACCCTGTATACCATCATGCCGGATGAAGTGGTGTGGGCCGGACAGGAGAATTTTGAGCCGGAATATATGGATGTGGAGATCGACGGAATCAGCATGCAGGTGGAACGGCTGAACGCCGCCCAGGCCCGGATTGTGCGTTTGTACAGCGGCAATGTCCAGGATTATCTGAATCCTGCTTATGCGCCCGGCTCCATGCTGGAATTCCAGCCGTTTTTCCGCAAGTAAGCCGTCTACTGTAATGCTTTGCGTATTGCCGGAAGCGGGTGGCGGTTCGGGGACTTAAGCGAACGGTCATTCGCTTTTTTTGGCTGAACGGGGCCTTCCCCTAGTGTATCTGGCCCTCCAATATGGTATAATTTGTAGCGTTGGGGGTGGCGGAGTGGCCAAGAGGAAAACGCGCAAGCGCTCAAAAAGAGGTTCCAAAGCGGTTAAAGAGGTACTGAAGTATGAGCTGTACGGGATTATCATCATTGCGTTGTCTGTGATTTCATTGTCCCGGGAGGGCTCTGTATCCCGCGCTTTGACGTATATGTTCCGGTTCCTGGTGGGCGAGATGGATTTCGTTATTCCGGTGGGAGCCGTCTATGTGGGGCTGTATTGCATGGTCAAGCGGGCCTGGCCCAATGACTGGACGGCGCGCAAAACCGGCATTCTCTGCCTGCTGCTGGGGTTTGTGCTGATGAACCATATGTCCATGTTTGAAGCTCTCGATCCCAATGAGGACTTCCGGATGCCCTCGTACATTCTGGGGGAGACCTGGCGGACCATGACTGAAGGGTTAAGCCTGTCCCACAACGGGACAAGCATCCTTCAGAATAATATTGGCGGCGGCATTACGGGAGCGCTTCTGTATGCCCTGCTTTATTTTTTGTTCGGCAACCTGGGTTCGTCCCTTCTGGTTTGGACTTTATTCGGCATCGGGATATTGCTGGTCACCGGCGTCTCCGCGGTAGATGTGCTGGGCAGACTGAGAGGCGGCGCTTCCTCCGTCAACAAGGGCTTCCGCCACAGGCTGGCGGAGCTGTTCGGAGGCAAACGGGCCAAGCCGGCCCGGGCGGCCGCCAAATCCAGGGTTTACGTTCCCGAAGACGACTCCGATCTGGAGGAGGGGTACATGTCCATGCCCCGGCAGCCGCGGAAAAAGCCCGCATTCTTCCAACTGCTGCAATCCCACAAGCAGGCGGATGATGAAGAGGACGGGGAGCCGGAGGTGCTGGTTTCCCCTGTTGGCGGGACCGGCGCTCCCGGAGCGGCTGAGGAGGCGTTTGGCTACAGTGCGACCGCAGATGAGGATGCGGCTATACCGGTGGTGCGCGATTTTCAGGATCATATTGATCCCTTGCCTGAAGAGCCGGCTGCGCAGCAGGCGAAGGGAGCCGCTTCGGCACCGAAGCCGGAGAACGAGCATGGCGATCCGGGGGACATGGCCTTGTCCCTGGAGGCCAAAAAACCGGAGCGGCCTTATGTGCTGCCTTCGCTCAGCCTGTTGTCCCGGCCGGCCGGCAACTCCAAGGCATCGGACGCTCTTGATTTTAAGGCCAACGCCCGCAAGCTGGAGGCGACCATGGAGAGCTTCGGGGTCCGGGCCAAGGTGCTGGAGGTGGTCCGGGGACCGGCTGTTACCCGGTACGAAATCCAGCCCGATGTGGGTGTCAAGGTCAGCCGGATTGTCGGTTTGACCGATGACATTGCCTTGGCCCTGGCGGCCAAGGATATCCGGATGGAGGCCCCGATTCCCGGCAAGTCCGCCATCGGCATTGAAGTGCCCAATACGGAGGTTTCGGTGGTTACGCTGCGTGAGGTGATGGAGAACGGAGCCTTCCAGGATTCTCCCTCCAAGCTGACCATTACCCTGGGGCGGGATATTTCCGGCCAGCCCATTGTGGCCAATCTGGCCAAAATGCCCCACTTGCTGGTGGCGGGGGCAACGGGCTCGGGCAAATCCGTTTGCATCAACGGGATTATTACCAGCATTCTGTATAAAGCCAAACCCGATGAAGTCAAGCTGCTGATGGTGGACCCCAAAATGGTGGAATTGAATGTGTACAACGGCATCCCCCATTTGCTGGCTCCGGTGGTTACCGACCCGCGGCGGGCGTCCCTGGCTTTGAAGAAGATTGTGGTGGAGATGGAGAAGCGCTATGAGCTGTTCTCCAAAAGCGGCACCCGGAATATGGAAGGCTACAACGCCATGGTGACCGATCCCTCCAACCCCAATCCGCAGGAGCCGCTGCCGTACATTGTGGTCATTGTGGATGAGCTGGCGGACCTGATGATGGTGGCGGCGGGCGATGTGGAGGATGCCATCTGCCGTTTGGCGCAAATGGCCCGGGCGGCGGGCATCCATCTGATTATCGCTACCCAGCGGCCTTCCGTGGACGTTATTACCGGCGTGATCAAGGCCAATATCCCTTCACGGATCGCCTTCGGCGTATCCTCCCAGGTGGACTCCCGCACCATTCTGGACATGGTGGGGGCGGAGAAGCTTCTGGGCCGCGGCGACATGCTGTTCCTGCCTGTAGGCGCGTCCAAGCCCATCCGGGTGCAAGGCGCGTTCCTGTCGGACCAGGAAGTGGAGCATGTGGTCAATTATTGCCGGAACCAAGGCCAGGCGGAGTACAAGGAGGATCTGGTGCCCGAGCTGGATGAGCAGGAGGATGAAGCGGAGAACGATCTGGATGAGCTGTACGATCAGGCTGTGCAGATTGTGGTGGAGGCCAAGCAGGCGTCTGTTTCCCTTTTGCAGCGGCGGATGCGGGTGGGCTACACCCGGGCGGCGCGGCTGATCGACACCATGGAAGCTAAGGGTGTGGTAGGCCCCTACGAAGGCAGCAAACCCCGGGAGGTGCTGATCTCTCAGGAAATGTATTTCGGGCAGAACCGGAGCGGATAAAGCGCCGTTCTGTATAAGCGCTACAGCGAGGCTGCGGAACAGCAGGAAGAGCCTTCGGCTTCATCCCCAACGGGGGTGGAGGAAGGCTCTTTTTTATTTTGAGCTGAAGCTGCTCATTAAGGTATCCGGGCTCTGATTGCGGAACTGAGCGCCCCTTATCGGGCGAAATGGGCTAAATTCCGGCTGTAGCGGAACTGAAAGACCCTTAAACGGAGATTTGGACTCCACTTGGGGCTCTTTTTCCTCTGTAAGCGCCGCTGAGTTCCGCAACAAAATCCAACAGCCGGATTTCCCGTAATAAAGGACGCTTAGTTCCGCTGCAAAGGGGAGGTTAGGGGAAGCAGAGAATAAAAATGAGATTCACTCCGCCCCGGTTGGTTTAAGTAAAGCTTGTAGCATCTCTTGACCAAGATCCCAATTCGATTTGAGGAGGCGGTAACAAATGAGACATGATCAAACCATTCATGGAAGTCGCCATATTGTAGGTGTTTTTGAGACGGAGCGGGCTGCAATTGCGGCTATTGAAGATTTGAAAGCCTTGGGTTATGCCCCGGACGATATCTCGGTTATCAGCCGCAAAAAGGATGATGCGGATTTTATCGAGGAGGCTACGCAGACGAAGGCGCCGGAGGGTGTAGCCGCAGGAGCGGCCGCAGGCGGCGTTCTGGGCGGTGTTACCGGGCTTTTGGCCGGATTGGGCGCCTTAGCCATACCGGGCATTGGGCCGCTTCTGGCAGCGGGACCGATTGCGGCCACTCTGGCGGGAGCCGCCATCGGCGCCAGCGCCGGCGGTGTAGTTGGCGGACTCGTCGGGCTGGGCATTCCGGAGGATCAGGCCCAATTGTACAATGATTATATTGAAGACAATAAATTCCTCGTCATTGTAGAGAGCGATCCGGCCCAAAGCTATCGGGTATTTGAAATTTTCCGCAGCTACGGCTCTTTGAACTCCGATTCGTATACCGGGTTGAATTCAGACAGGAGCAATCTGGTGGATGAGTCCGCTTATGAGGCGCTGGAGTATGGCGGGGCGGACACGGATACGGTTGAGGCTGCCCGCAGGGACAGAGACGACCTGGAACGGTCGGGTCGGAGATTGTGATCATTCCCAAATGCAGCGTGATAATGGGGAGCCGGGACGGTCTTTCCGCGAAGCGGATTTCGCGGGAAGGCCGTCTTTTTGGTGCGGAAAAAAGCCGTCGGGCGCTAATCTGTGGTTCGGAAGTATAAAGCCAACCTGCCTTTCAAATAATATCCCTATCACAAACACAGTATCCGAAGGGAAAGGGTTGGTCCGCTCAATGAACAAGCGACTGATTGCATTTACTGTGCTGCTGTTGGTATCGCTGTTTGCAGGCATGCAGCTTAAATCTCATGATAAGCCCCAGGCAGCGGAGGATGTCTTCAGCAAACAGACCATCCGGTACGGCGCTTCCGGCGACGATGTATACGAGCTCCAAGGACGTCTGAAATTTCTCGGGTATTACAACGGCAATATCGACGGTGCGTTTGGCTACCAAACCCTTCGCGGGGTGAAGGACTTCCAGTACAAATTCGGCATGAAGGTGGATGGCATAGTCGGTCCCAAAACCAAGCTGAAGCTTTGGGAGGCCACCAAAACATGGGCGCCTACTGAACCAAGGCAAACAGCCGGCGGTGGCGGAGGAGGCTCCGGCGGCGGGGATCAGGTAACGGAAACGGCTACCGGCAACCCTGTCAATCTCGCTCCGTCCAATAACGGAGGGATGTCGGAGAATGATATCCGGATTATGGCCAATGCGGTGTACGGTGAAGCCAGAGGCGAACCGTATGAAGGGCAAGTGGCGGTGGCGGCTGTCATTTTGAACCGGGTCCGCTCCCCTTCTTTTCCGAATACAGCCTCCGGCGTTATCTTCCAGCCGGGTGCTTTTACAGCAGTTGCGGATGGCCAAATTTGGCTCACCCCCAACGAAAATGCCAAACGGGCCGTCAAGGACGCAATAGGCGGCTGGGACCCGTCAGGGGGCTGCCTCTATTACTTCAATCCGTCGACAGCCACCTCCAAATGGATTTGGACACGTCCGCAAGTGAAAACCATCGGCAAGCATATTTTCTGCAAATAAAACAGGAAAGCAATCTGCTGGTATGATGCAGATTGCTTTTCAACTTTTCCCGGCCCCTCACAAGGTTATGAAACCGAAAGCGGATAATAAGACGGATGTGATGGTCATTGCTAACAGCGGGCGCAAGGCTTTTGTCCGCAGCTTCTTCAGATGGACATTCAGACCCAAACCCGCCATGGCCATGGTGAGCAGAAAGGAAGTGAGGGTGGACACATGCTCCATAACCGGGGCAGGGACAGCAATAAATCGGCCCAGCACATAGCTGTTGAGAATGCTCATGCCGATAAAGCCGGCCAAAAACCAGGGGAACTTAATCTTGGCATTGCTGTCGGCTGTTCCGGCCGCTTCCTGTCCCTTGCGGAACCGCTTTTGGATGGCCAACAGAATAAAAGACAAGGGCATCAGCAGAAGCACCCGGCCCAGCTTTGCCAAGAAAGCCGCGGCCAATGCGGAATTGCCCGCAGGAGCTGCGGCAAGGGCCACATGGGCAATTTCGTGCAGAGTGCATCCCGCCCAAATTCCATACGCCTCGGGAGCCAGCGGCAGATAAGGCAGCGCCAGGGTGTACCCGATGGCGAATATGGTGCCAACCAAAGCGATCATGCCTACAGCCATAGCTGTATCCTCCTCTTTGGTTTTGAGGATGGGGGAAACAGCGGCAACGGCCGCAGCGCCGCATACGCCTGTGCCAATGGCCAGGAGCAGGGACAAGGATGGATCGGCGCGGAATAGCCGGGCCAGCAGAAGAGTCGCCGCCAAGGCAAACAGAATAACGGCGGCATCGCGGATCAACAGACCGGGGCCTTGCTCAAGCACCATGGCGATATTCAGCTTCAGCCCGAACAGGATAATGGCCAGCCGCAACAGGACGGTAGAGGAAAATTGAATGCCGGGGCGAAGCTGGACCGGATAGCCGCGGACTTGCCTGTAGAGCACAGCCAAAAGGATGGCCCAGGCCATTGGGCCCAAATGCCCCAGTCCCGGTATTTTTCCCAGGATATATCCTGCAAGGGCAATTATGAACGTGAAAAGGATTCCCTTCAACAGACGGAAACCCTGTTCCGAAGCCTTGATCATAAAACAAACCTCCAGTTGCGCAAAGAATGTGATGCTTAAAGCGTAAAGCTGTTTCAATAATAAGTAAAATAATTTATTATAATAGTTATAATAAATGAAAGCTTATTATGGAGGCGGATTTATGGATCAGGCGCTGCAGGTTTTTTTAACCGCCGCGGAGCAGCGAAATTTTACAAGAGCAGCTGAACTTCTGCACATGACACAGCCTGCTGTAAGCAGCTACATTCGGGGGCTGGAGCAAACTCTGGACTGCAAGCTCCTGGAGCGGACCAATAAATATGTGCGTTTGACCCAAGCGGGGGAAGTGGTATACGCCCATGCCAAAGAAATCCTTGGCCTCTATACGAGAATGGGCAATGTGCTGGATGATCTGAAGCATACGGCCCATGGGCCGCTGTCCATTGGCGCAAGCTATACCTTCGGCGAATATATTCTTCCATCTGTTGTGGCAGAGCTGGTCCGGAAGTATCCGTCTGTTCAACCTGTGATTACCATTGCAAATTCCAGTGAAATCACGGAGCTGGTCAGCCGCCGTCAGTTGGATGCGGGTATTGTTGAAGGAGAGGACGGGGAAACCGATGGGGTAAGGACGATTCCGTTTGCCGAGGACCGGATGGTGGTTGCCGTTTCTGCCCGGCATCCCCTGGCTCACCGTCATCCGGTTGAAGGGGGGGATTTGGCCGAGGCTTCCTGGATTATGAGGGAGAAAGGCTCAGGGACCCGGGAGCTGCAGGAGAAGGCGCTGGCGCAGCTGGGCATTCATCCAAAAAGCAGAATGATTTTTGGCAGCACCCAGGCCATTAAGGAGTATATTGAGGCGGGGATGGGAGTTGCGCTGCTTTCCCAGTGGACTATCAGGAAAGAAATACAGATGGGCGCTTTGAAGGCTCTTGAGCTTCCAGGCTTCCCCCTCCGGCGCCATTTTTCATTGGTAATGCCGAACATGGGCTTTCAAACCAAGGCCTCCAAGGTTTTTACCGGCTTTCTGATAGAAAATCATGGTTTTCCCGAGCTTCTGTAATGCATTCATTTTCCGCAAAGAGAAATAATACCTAGGGTCCCTAAAAACACTTTTGCTTCCGAGTGTCCGATAGGCATATAATGGAACCATTCCAACCTGGAAGGAGCATGAAACTATTGGATAAACCAGCCTTCATACGCGATTGCGTTGACCGGATAAGACTCCATGTCTGGCCGACCGACCGGTTCAAAACCTACGCCATTTCGGCCTACATAGGGGCGCCTTTGACAGAGGATCAGGTTACACCCACGGCCCTTGCTCCCTTTGTTCTGCGCAGAGGCACCCGGAGCCTTCCCGAAACCAAGAGCTTCCGGGAAAAGCTGGACGATCTGTACGGAGCCGGCTTCGGCTTCGATATCTTCAAACGCGGCGATTACCAAATTGTCCAGTTCCGCATGGATATTATCGACGACCGGTATGTGTCGGGAGCCAATGGCCTGCTCGCCGAAGGTCTGACCTTTCTCGGAGATGCCCTGACCCGCCCCTTGGTGGAAAACGGCGCCTTTTCCGGCAAATACGTGGATTCCGAAAAGCTGACCCTACAAAAACGGCTGGAAGCCATTATTAACGATAAGATCCGGTATGCCGCGGAGCGCTGTATCGAGGAAATGTGCAAGGAGGAGCCCTACCGCTTCCATCCCTTGGGGCGGCTGGAGGCCATCGGGGCGATTACCCCCTCCAGTCTGTACGAAAGCTACCGCAAATGGCTGGCCGAATCCCCCATCGATCTGTATGTGGTGGGCAATACCACCATGGAAGAAGTGAAGGCTCTGGCCATCCAGGCCTTCGATTTGAAGGGAACGGGAACAGCCGCCTACAAGATGCAGGCGCCCCGAAGTACGGTTGCCGAGGAGACGCGAGTGGTGGAAAAGCTGGAGGTTAGCCAGGGCAAGCTCAACATGGGCCTGCGCACAGGCGTCACCTATGCCGACAGCCGTTATGCCGCCGCGCTTGTCTATAATGGAATCCTGGGAGGCTACCCCCATTCCAAGCTGTTTGCCAATGTCCGGGAAAAAGCAAGCCTGGCTTATTACGCCTCGTCCCGGCTGGACGGACACAAGGGGATTCTCACCATTCAATCCGGCATTGAAATCGCCAATTATGAAAAAGCGGTGGAGATCATCCGGCAGCAGCTGGAAGCCATGAAGCAAGGGCAGGTGGAGGAGCTGGAATACAGCCAAACCTTGGCCATGATCAAGAACCAGCTGAAGGAGATGGAGGATTCCGCTTTTGAGATGATCTCCTTTGATTTTAATACCATTCTGTCGGGTCATGAACGGACTGTCGCCGAGCTTATTGCCCAGGTGGAGGCGGTGGATGTGGCGGCGATCCGCGGCGTGGCGGAGCAGGTGAAGCTGGATACGATTTATTTCCTGACCAGCAAATAAGAAGCAAGCTTTCCTGACGGAAAGCTTTGAGGAGGGGATCAGATGGAAGCCATCAAGGCGGAACGCCTGAATGAAACGCTGTATACAGAAACGTTGCCCAACGGGCTTACGGTTTATATCCTTCCCAAGCCGGGTTACCGGAAGACCTACGCCACCTTTTCCACCAAATACGGCTCTGTGGACAATCATTTCCAGGTTGCCGGCAAGGAAGAGGTGCAGGTTCCCGACGGCATTGCCCACTTTCTGGAGCACAAGATGTTTGAGGAGCCGGAAGGGGATGTGTTCGCCAAATTCGCCTCCAACGGGGCGTCGGCCAATGCTTTTACCAGCTTTGACCGGACGGTGTACCTTTTTTCGGCCACGGAAAACCTGAAGGAAAACCTCAACACTCTTCTGGATTTTGTGCAGAATCCCTATTTTACCGATGCCAATGTGGAGAAGGAAAAGGGGATTATCGGCCAGGAAATTAAAATGTACCAGGACAATCCGGATTGGCGGGTGTACTTCGGCCTGATCGAGGCGCTGTACCAGAAGCATCCGGTCCATATTGACATTGCCGGAACCATTGAATCCATCTCCCGGATCACCAAGGAGACCCTGTACACCTGCTACCATACCTTTTACCATCCGGAAAATATGGTGTTTTTCGTGGTGGGGGGAGTCGATCCGGCGGAGATTATGGAGCTGGTCCGCGCCAACCAGGCGGCCAAAACCTTCCCTCCCCAAGGGGAGATTCTCCGCTACTTTGAACCCGAGCCCGCGGCGGTGCGGCAAACCGAGAGAATCGTGCATCTGCCGGTTTCCCTGCCCAAGTGCTACGTTGGCTTCAAGGAGCCGCCTGCCAAGCTGACCGGCCGGGAAGCGCTGAAGCGTGAGCTGGCCACCAAGGTGATGCTCGATGCCCTGTTTGGTCCCAGCTCCGACCTCTACCAGCGGCTGTATGACGACAACCTGATCTCCGACAGCTTCGGCACCGAATACAATCTGGCGGAGGGGTATGCCTTTGCGGTCATCGGCGGGGAAACCCGGGACCCGGAGGAGCTCTTGGCCCGCCTTAAGGCGGAAATTGCCGCGTTGGACAAAACCGGCGTTCCCCGGGATGCCTTCGAGCGCAGCCGGAAGAAGAAGCTGGGAGGCTTCCTGCGGATGATGAATTCGCCGGAATCCCTGGCCAACGAGTTTACCCGTTACGCCTTCAGAGGCGCCAATTTGTTTGATATTTTGCCGGTCTATGAGGAGCTGACCCTGGAGAACGCCAATGCGCGGCTGCGGGAGCTCTTCGACTGGGAGTCCATGTCGGTCTCGGTTGTAAAGAGCGGTGGAGCGTCTTGACCATCGCCTTGAACAGGCAAACGGCTCTGATTACCGGCGCCAGCCGCGGAATCGGAGCCGCCATTGCCGAACGCTTCGCTACCTTGGGCATGAATATCATCATCCATTATTCCGAATCCCATGAATCGGCCAACCGGGTAGCCCGCCGCTGTATTTCCCTGGGAGCCAATGCCATTACCTTATCCGCGGATATCCGCAGCGCCGAGCAGGTGGAGCGGATGAAGGAGAAGCTGGAGTCCCGCGGGCTTGTCCCCAATATTCTGGTGAACAACGCCGGTGTATCCCATTTCGGACTGCTGTCGGAGATGAGCGAGGAAGAGTGGGACCAGGTGATGAACGTCAATCTGAAAGGGGCCTTCCTGTGCACCAAAGCCTTTATGCCGGCCATGGTGTCCGCCAGGTACGGCAGAATCATCAACATTTCCTCCGTATGGGGAATCTCCGGCGCTTCCTGTGAAGCGGCCTATTCCGCCTCCAAGGGAGGGCTGAACGCGCTCACCAAGGCTCTGGCCAAGGAGCTGGCCCCCTCGGGAGTTACCGTCAACGCGGTGGCTCCTGGAGCGGTGGAAACGGATATGATGGCCACCTTCAACAAGGATGAGATCGCGGCGCTCCAGGAGGAAATCCCCGCCGGCAGATTGGCCCAGCCGGACGAGATCGCTTCGCTGGTCTATTTTTTGGCGCTGCCGGAGTCGGGGTACATTACCGGCCAGGTGATCAGCCCCAACGGCGGTTGGGTTACCTGAATGGCAAGGGTATAGCCATCCGTCTCTCTGCTCATACTACTCATGCAGTATGAATTCAATCCAGGGAGGCAAACAGCATGGCGAATACTGTACTCACTTCTTTTGATACATGGAAGCAATTCCTGCATGACCGTGTTCAGGCTGCCGAAAGCATCGGCATTTCCGAAGAGCAAGTCTCCAAGCTGGCCTACAAAATCGGCGATTTTCTGGCTGCCAACATCGATCCGGAGAATGTGCAGGACAGACTGCTGAAGGACCTGTGGTCCGTCGCCGACACCAGCGAGCAGAAGACTCTGGCCAAGCTGATGGTCAAATTGGTTTCCGACGGCAAAAAATAAACGGATGCGGCAAATATCTTGGAAGCCTCCGATTCATGGAGGCTTTCTGTTTTTGCCATGGTATACTTAAATCCATCCCCATGCTTTTTAACGACCTGTATCAAAAAAGGAGTATATTGCCACATGCATGCAAAAGCACGAACAAAACGAACACTGCTGATTGCCGCCATGCTGCTTCTTGCCACAGCCGGAAGCGGGTGCGGGCGGACGTTGCCTGTAATCGACGCGGCTACTCTGGAGGCGCGCAAAGCGGCGCTGGTGCTGGCCGGCTCCTCCCTTGCGCCGGAGGAAACGGAAGAAATCCGCAAGGCAGCCGGAATAAAAGCGGCGGCCGACAAAATTGCGTTGGAATTTGTCGCAAATTCGTCAACCAATCCGGACGAATTGGCGTCTATTATAGGAAAGGGCAAGTTTGACAGCGTTATCGGTGCCGGGAGCGAACTGGCCGCGCCTCTGTCCCAATTGGCCGCCGGCGATCCCGAAAGCCGGTTTGTTGTGCTGGGTAATGGGATCGACACGGCTGTTCCGGAGAGTATGCCTGCCAATATGCTGCTCAAAAAATTGGATGACGCCCAAAAAACCGAGCTATGGGACAATTGGGTGAACCTGCAAAAGGCCTCTGGACTGACGGTGCTGTGGATTCAGACAACCGGTTCCCCCGTTCCGGCGGAATGGTCGCCCTCGGAGGAGGCGGACAAGGTGCTGTCCCTGGATATCTACCCGGGGGATACCTGGTTTCCGCAGCTGACCTACCAGGTGTCGGCAGTCCGGCCCAGCATGATTGCCCTATATACCACGGTGGACAACGCCGTTTTGACCAAGATTAAAACGCTGAAGCTGCCGGTGGTGGACACGGTGGGAGGCCTTTCGGCCCGGTACCAATGGAGCAGGATTGTACCCGATGCCATGGCCGCTTCCCTTGCCTCCGAGACCAGAAGCGGGACGGAGCTGTATACCGCCGAAGAGACGGAATTAAGCCGCAAATAATTCCTGGTGACAGGTGAAGGATAATAGGGAACCCTGTAGAATAATCTTTATGGTAGACGGAATTTACAGAACGGATGTGTACATACGCGATGACAATGAACCAATGGTATATGGAATACAGAATCCATAAGAACCGCCCCGGTCTGTTGGGCGACCTGGCTTCGATTATGGGGATGCTGGAAATCAATATTATTACCATCAACGGGGTGGAGGACCGCACCCGCGGGCTTCTGCTGCAGACGGATGATGATGAGAAAATAGAAATTTTGGGTAAAATGTTAAGAAAGGTGGATAATATAACCGTTACCGCCTTGCGCGCGCCCAAGCTGGTGGATGTGTTGGCCATCCGGCACGGCCGCTATATCGAACGGGATTCCGATGACCGCAAAACATTCCGCTTTACCCGGGATGAGCTGGGACTTTTGGTGGACTTTCTTGGGGAAATTTTCAAGAAGGACGGCAATCAGGTGGTGGGCCTGCGGGGGATGCCCCGGGTAGGCAAGACGGAATCCATTATTGCGGGAAGCGTGTGCGCCAACAAGCGCTGGACCTTCGTTTCCTCCACGCTGCTGCGGCAGACGGTGCGCAGCCAGCTGTCCGAGGACGAGATGAACCCGCATAATCTCTTCATTATAGACGGAATTGTTTCCACCATTCGCTCCAATGAAAAGCATCATAGTCTGCTTCAGGAAATCATGAGTGCTCCGTCCACCAAGGTGATTGAGCATCCTGACATATTTGTGCGGGAATCGGAATACGACTACAGCACCTTCGATTACATTATCGAGCTTCGCAATACGCCCGATGAGGAGATTGTCATTGATATTCCATCATCCTACGATGGTTATTAAGAAGCGGACTAACGCCCATGCCGCTGGAACCAGCAGGGCACTTAAAAAGATACGGAGGTGAAATTGTTTGTCCGAGTTGGGTCAGTTGTTAAAAAAGGCCAGACTGGAGCAGGGCATCACCCTGGAGCAGCTCCAGGAAACCACCAAAATCCGAAAGCGTTATCTGGAAGCCATTGAGGAAGGGGATTACAAATCGCTACCGGGTAATTTCTATGTTCGGGCATTTATCAAAAGCTACGCGGAGGCCGTAGGATTGGACCCCTCCGAGGTGCTGTCCATGTACCGCAATGTATTCCCGGACCCCAATGTCGGAACGGTCACGGAGAGCCTGTCGCCCAAACGCACCATCACCAAGCGTTCGGACAAATGGAGCCGGTTTGCTACGGGAGTGATGCTGGCTTCGTTCTTTTTGCTCATTGTGGGGCTGATTTATTACTTTGCCTACCGCAACCACGATGGGGTCAACCAGTCTGTCAACGGCGGCAGCTCCGCTCCCTTGACGGATAAGGTTGCCACCCAAAATCCCAATGGTTCGCCGGCCGGGGGAACGCTGGAGGCCAAGACCGTCGCCACGCCCTCTCCTACTCCCGTGCAGCCGGAGCTGAAGCTGGTCAAAAGCGAAGGGAACATGGATTATTACCAGCTGACCAACGCCGCCACGCTTAGTGTGGAAATGACGCTTACCGGCACGGATTGCTGGTTCCAGATTGACAAATTGACGCCCAACGGGAACAGCTTCGACCATGACATGATCGAGCAGGGCAATCTGGCCAAGCTGGGCTCCCCGCGGAAATGGGAGTCCGACCAGCCGGTTTTTATGAACATCGGTTTGCCCAAGGCCATTGAGCTGAAGGTGAATGGGGTCGTCCTTCCGCTGGGCGAAATCTCCAATCCCAAACGGCTGCAAATCCAGGCTGCAGGCTTGTAAGGCCGCAAGGAGCTTCAGCCATGCATAGAATTGGATATTCAGGGCATTCTACTCACTGGTGACACATTTCACTCAAAGTGAGGCATGGTGTGCAATGACAGTGAGCTGGATTGTAACCGGACTGGGCATTGTGGTAAGTCTGTTGGGCTGGTACCTGACGCCTGACGCTTGGGGTTACGGCATTTTCGGGTTTGGCCTCGCCCATATTGTACTGGGGATTCTGGATATGTTTCGGGAGCCGGCCAGGAACAAATAGAAGGACCGCCGCTCTAATGAAGGCATTTCCGCCAACGGGGATGCCTTTTCTTTGTCTCCAATTATTGCTATACTTAACTACTGGATAAATATCTCACCGCAACACATTTTCCAATGAAAGAAGGGACGTGTTTTACTTATGGCGGCAGACAACTCATTCGATATTGTGTCCAAGGTGGACATGCAGGAAGTAAACAACGCCATCAACCAGGCGCAGAAGGAAATCGACACCCGGTTTGATTTTAAGAACAGCAAGTCCAGCATCGCTTTGGAAAAAGAAGAGATCGCCCTTGTTTCCGACGATGAATTCAAAATGCAGAATGTGGTGGATATTCTCCAGTCGAAGCTGACCAAACGGGGCATCTCCATCAAGAATCTGGAATACGGCAAGGTGGAACCGGCCTCAGGCGCTACCGTCCGCCAGAAGATCAAGCTCAAGCAGGGGATTTCCCAGGAGATTTCCAAGAAGATCAATACCATCATCAAGGATTCCAAGCTGAAGGTGCAAACCCAGATCCAAGGGGACCAAATCCGCGTTTCCGGAAAAAGCCGCGACGATCTCCAGCGGGTGATTCATCTGCTGAAGGAAGCGGAGCTTCCCATCGAGCTGCAGTTCCTCAATTTCCGGTAGGCGTTGCGCCCACCCCCCGGCTCCACGTTGTGGGGCTGTTTGCATTTTTGACACCCGGTTTTCGTTGTATTATACTTTTTGAGGACAGGCGCTTGCACCAACACGTGGAGGCGGCGCGGACCAAGCTATTTCTAGTTAACTATTGGGGGATTGCAGGAATGTCTGAGAAAATCAAGGTTGTTACCCTTGGATGTGACAAGAATCTCGTAGATTCGGAGATTATGTCAGGGTTGATTCATGAACGCGGGTACACCCTTGTGGAGGATCGTGAAGAGGCAACGGTCATTATTGTGAATACATGCGGTTTTATCGATGCGGCCAAGGAAGAATCGGTAAACACCATCCTCGATCTGGCGGAGCTGAAGGAAACCGCCTCTCTGAAGGCGCTGATTGTTTCCGGCTGTCTGACCCAGCGCTACAAGGATGAGCTGATGCAGGAAATGCCCGAGATTGACGGCATTGTCGGCACCGGGGATTTTGACAAGATTACCGATATTATCGATGAGGCGTTGGCCGGCGCGAAACCCAGCTATGTGGGGAACCCGGTTTTTAACTATGACGCGGTGCTGCCCCGGAAGGCGGCGGGCCCCCGTTATTCGGCCCATATCAAAATCGCCGAGGGCTGCGACAATGCGTGCACCTTCTGCAGCATTCCCATCATGCGCGGCAAGTTTCGCAGCCGTTCCATGGAATCCATTGTGGCTGAAGCCGGGACCCTTGCTGCCCAGGGTGTCCGGGAGATCAGCCTGATTGCCCAGGATTCCACCAATTACGGCATGGATATGTACGGACGCTTCGCTTTGCCGGAGCTGATGGAGAAGCTGACTCAGGTGCCCGGCGTGGATTGGGTCCGGCTGCATTATGCGTACCCGGGCTTTTTTACTGACGAGCTCATTGAAGTTATTGCCAATAATCCTAAGATATGCAAGTATGTAGATATGCCCCTGCAGCACAGTGAGGATTCCATCCTGAAGCGGATGCGCCGTCCGGGCAGAGGCCGGGATGCGCGGGAGCTTCTCCGGAAGATCCGCAGCCGGATTCCCGGGGTGGCCCTCCGCACCTCCCTGATTGTCGGATTTCCCGGGGAAACGGAAGAAGACTTCGAGAATTTGAAGCGGTTTGTGGAGGAAATTCAGTTCGACAAGCTAGGGGTATTCACCTATTCCCAGGAGCAGGATACGCCGGCTGCCCGGCTGCCTGACCAAATCCCGGAGGACGTGAAGGAAGCCCGGGCCAACGAGCTGATGGAGCTGCAGCGCCGGATTTCCAACAGCAGAAACGGCGGGCGGGTCGGCGAGGAGCTGGAGGTGCTGCTGGAGCGTTACGACGGCCGCAACGATGTGTATGTGGGCCGCTCGCAGTATGATGCGCCGGAAATCGACGGCGAGGTGTTCGTCTCCGGCTATAAAGGAAACATCGGCGATATTGTGAAGGTGAAAGTGACCCATTCCTTTGAGTTCGACCTTGCCGGGGAGGCGATCGCATGAATTTGGCCAACCGCATCACCATGGCCCGTATTTTCCTGGTCCCTTTGATCATGTTTTTTTTGTTGGTGAAGATGCCTTTGCCTAATTTGGCCTTTGGCAATTTCACTATTTCCTACAACCAGGTGATCGCGGCGCTGATCTTCATTATTGCCGCCAGCACGGACAGTCTGGACGGCTACATTGCCAGGAAGCGGAAGCTTGTCACGAATCTGGGCAAGCTTCTTGATCCCCTGGCCGATAAGCTGCTGGTGACGGCGGTGCTGGTTTCGCTGGTAGAAATGGACAAGGTGGGCGCGTTTATTGTCATCGTGATTATCAGCCGGGAATTTGCCGTTACGGGCCTCCGCCAGATTGCCCTGCTCGAGGGCATTGTTTTGGCCGCCAGCAAATGGGGTAAATGGAAAACAGCCACCCAAATCACGGCGATTATTGCGCTCTTGCTGAACAATTTCCCGTTCCACTTCCTGAATTTCGATTTTGATTATTGGGCCAGCTGGGTGGCGGCGCTGATCACCATCTACTCGGGTGTGGATTATTTCATCAAGAACAAGCACGTCATTAACGTTCATACATAACTGCCCGGTATTAGAGGGGCTTGTGAAGAGAGGCTTTCCTTATAGGGGAAGGCCTTTCGCGTATGAGGGTGCCGAAAGCCGAGGGGCCGGAGGCATCGGCCGCGCCGGTGGCATGATGGCGGTCCCCGGCAGGGGTCGGACAGACTCTGGCTTCAATCCAAGGAGGTGTCTTCTATGAAAGCGGAAATTATAGCGGTAGGCACAGAGCTTTTGCTGGGGCAGATTGTCAATACCAATGCCCAGTTTTTGGCGGCGGAATGCGCCTCCATCGGAATCGACACATACTTCCAGACGGTTGTGGGAGACAATGAGGAGCGGCTGATTCAAGCGCTGGATATCGCCTCGAAGCGGGCGGATCTGGTGATCTGCACAGGCGGTCTGGGGCCCACCCAGGATGACCTGACCAAGGATGTGCTGGGGCGGTATCTGGACAAGCCGTTGGTTCAGCATGAACCGGCCATGGAGCGCATCCGCCGCTTTTTTGAAGCCCGGGGCGTCCATATGGTGGAAAGCAATGCCCGCCAGGCGCTGATCCTGGAGGGCTGCGATCCCCTTCCCAATGACACCGGGCACGCCGTAGGGGTTGCTTTGGCCGCAGGGGGCTGCCGCTACATGCTGCTTCCCGGGCCTCCCAAGGAGATGAAGCCCATGTTCACGGGCTACGGCAAACCCTGGCTGCTGCGGATGATGGGCGAGGAGCGGCCCCTGTATTCCCGCATGCTGAAGTTTGCCGGCATCGGGGAATCCACGCTGGAGCATGAGCTTCTCGACCTCATCGAGAGCCAGCAGGACCCCACCATCGCCCCCTACGCCAAAGAGGGCGAGGTGACCATCCGGCTGGCTACCAAGGCCTCCAGCCGGGAGGAGGCGGACCGGAAGCTGCAGCCTGTGGAGGACGCCATCTGCAAGCGGGTGGGGCAGTATCTCTACGCCCGGGAGGATATCGGCATTGAGGCGGTGGTGCTCCGCCTTCTGAAGGAGCGGAGCGAGTCGCTGGTGACGGCGGAGAGCTGCACCGGCGGGCTGCTGTCCGACCTGCTGACCGGGCTGCCGGGAAGCTCCGCGGCCTTCAAGGGCGGGATTGTCAGCTATTCCAACGGGCTGAAGCACAGGCTGCTGGAGATTCCCATGGAGGTGCTGGAGGGCGAGGGGGCGCCGGGAGCAGTCAGCGCCCGGACGGCCGAGCTGATGGCCGCCAATCTGCGCCGTTCGCTGGACGCGGACTACGCCTTGTCGGTGACGGGGGTGGCCGGCCCCGATTCCTCGGAGGGCAAGCCCCCCGGGCTGGTCTACATCGGCCTGGCCACGCGGGATGGCGCGGTGGAGGTAACGGAGAACCGGCTGGGCGGCAGCCGGGAGATCGTGAAGCTGCGCGCCGCCAAGCAGGCGCTGTACATGCTGTGGCGGCAGCTGGTGAGCCGCGGCTAGGGGCGGCTGGGCGGCGCGGGAGCGGGGCCGCGGAGAGCCTCAGTGCGACGATGCCTCGGTGCGGAGGGCGAAGAAGAGCCGCGGCATCGCTGGCAGCAGGCGATGCGGGAGGCGGGGTGTGAGCCGGGGGCGGAGGACGAGTATACTCCGTTACACTTGTCACTTAACTCCACTCCCACCCTGCGGACACCTTTACCGCCTTACACAAACCCCTTGACGCTACCGACGACGACTGTCAAAAAGGCCCGATTGTATGCGAAAAAATGTAACTGCTCAGCTATTGCGGAAACGAGTATCCTTTTGGATGCCAACAAACTCCTCGGTTAGCTGATGCCTGCGATCCAGGCTTTCCTTCAGAATGCCCTGAGGGGGTTGTCAGCATCTTGAATCCGTTGCTCGTCTTGACGAAGCGCAGTCCCAGGAACAGATGGATGGGTGGATGGATGGAAGGATATGGTATGCCCCATGATGCAAAAGTGCACTTCTTTCATGGGTCAGCTGCTGAAACGGAGGGTCATCATGCAAAAGTGCAGTTAAATCACGCGGATTTCAGCTTTTGGGGCGGTTTCAAGCGAAAATTAGTGCACTTTTGCATTATGAGAGCGAAAAAGAGGGCTCGCGGCTAAAAATAACTGCACTTTTTTGCATGATAGAATTGCTAGGGCGTGTTTGCAAACTCCGAATGGAGCAGCTAATGCCCAAATTTTCGTTCATGGCAAGGCACTTTCGCGAAGGCGTACCGGGGGTACGTCAAGCGGAAGTAACGCCGCAAGGGACGAAAAGGCAGTGAAAGATGCCCTCAAGCAGGTTTGCAACACGGCCTAGGATATGGATCACTCTCGAGGAGGGGTTACCCCTTCTACTACGGAACTCAGTGACTTTTGCTGTCAAATACATAGCTGAGTTATTACAAAAAATCAAATGCAAGTAACCTCCAAGTGGGCAAAAAGCCGAATGTACTTTTTAGTATAAGCTCAGGCGGGGTGGTTAAACGGGCAGAACGGACAGGGGAGCCGTTATTTCGCTCCTTTTCCCTCTTTCGCGAATTTCACGGCCACACGATTCGCTATTTCCCCATTTGGACAGCCACAAGCACCGATTTTCGCCTCATAACGGACCCATAGTCCGACTGGTTGGGAAAATACCAATTTTTCGCCAATTAACGGATTCTATGTCCGTTTGTCGTTTGCGCCGGTCCACCAGTATAGCCCAAGCTGTTGGATGCTGGCGGTCTTTGCGGCGAACGCCGGCAAAGCAAAGCTGGCTGCAGGTGCGGCTCCCGTCCAAGACTGGACGGTTGTTCGCACGGTGAAGGCGGCTGCCATTTTGACAGGCAGGCCTCAGGCACTTTTCATTTGCAATCGGACAGGGCTGCAGGTATAATATAGGTATATGTTTGCGGAAGAACCGTAACAGGGAGGACCTCTTGGTTGCGGTTTTTTGTTTCCCAAGCATACGAATGTATGTTCGAAAAAAACCTTGGCAAAACGGTAAAAAGCAGTTATTATAGTATTATCATCCTAATCAAAAGGGAAGTGAGTCTCTTGGCAGATCGTCGCGCAGCACTGGAAGCGGCACTTCGCAATATTGAAAAGCAATTCGGCAAAGGCTCCATTATGAAGCTGGGAGAATCCACCCATATGCAGGTGGAGACCATTCCCAGCGGCTCTCTCGCACTGGATATTGCCCTTGGCGTCGGCGGCTTGCCCCGCGGCCGGATTATTGAGATATATGGACCGGAGTCCTCCGGTAAGACCACCGTCGCATTGCATGCTATTGCAGAGGTGCAGAAGACAGGCGGACAAGCCGCATTCATCGATGCGGAGCATGCCTTGGACCCGCTGTATGCCAGCAAGCTTGGCATCAACATTGACGAGCTTCTTCTGTCCCAGCCGGATACCGGCGAACAGGCGCTTGAGATTGCCGAAGCCCTGGTGCGCAGCGGCGCCGTGGATATCATTGTTGTGGACTCCGTAGCGGCCCTTGTGCCGAAGGCGGAAATTGAAGGCGAGATGGGAGATTCCCATGTGGGCCTGCAGGCCCGGCTGATGTCCCAGGCTCTGCGGAAGCTGTCCGGCGCCATCAACAAGTCCAAGGTTATTGCCATTTTCATCAACCAGCTGCGTGAGAAGGTAGGCGTGATGTTCGGCAATCCGGAAACAACCCCCGGCGGCCGCGCGCTGAAATTTTACTCCACCATCCGTCTGGATATCCGCCGCATCGAGTCCGTGAAGCAGGGCAACGATATTGTGGGCAACCGCACCCGGATTAAAGTGGTGAAGAACAAGGTGGCTCCGCCGTTTAAGCAATGCGAGATTGACATTATGTACGGCGAGGGTGTGTCCAGGGAAGGCAGCATTGTGGATATCGGCACCGAAATGGACATCGTCCAGAAGAGCGGCGCATGGTTCTCCTACAATGGCGACCGCCTGGGCCAAGGCCGTGAGAATGCCAAGCAATTCCTGAAGGAAAATCCGTCGGTGCGCGACGCCATTGAGAGGAAAATCCGCGAAAACAGCAACCTGATTACCAGCATTCCGCCTGCTTCCAATGAGGAAGAGGATGAAGAAGAGCCGGAGGATTTTGAAGACGCGGAATAAGGCAGCAGCAACACCTTACACAAACCGGCAAGGGCACCCTGGACAAGCAGGGTGCCCTTCTTGCAGAAAGGAACGTAGAAGGATATGTCGAACGGCGAAGCAGCGGCGGGATGGATCACTTCGGTAGAACGGCAAAAAGGCAACAAGAAGCGGTACAATCTGTTTATTGACGGTGTGTACGCCTTTTCGGTGCATGAGGATATCATGATCCGCCACCGGCTCCTGAAGGGGGAGGCGGTGGATGCAGCATCCATCGCCGGGATTGTGATGGATGATGAACGCCATCAGGCGTATCTGGAGGCCATCCGGTACATCGGCAGACGGCCCCGCTCACAGCAGGAGGTCCGGCTCCATTTGAAGGAGAAGGAATACGAGCCGGAGCGGATCAATGAGGTTGTGGAGCGCCTTTCGGGGGAAGGATATCTTAATGATGAGGCCTTTGCCAAGCTGTGGACGGAGAACCGGATCAGGAGCCAGAAGAAGGGCAGAAAATGGGTGGAGATGGAGCTCTCCCAGAAGGGTGTGGATGACGCGGATATTTCCTCCGCCCTGGGCAGCATCGATCCCGAAGAGGAATATGCGGCCGCTCTGGATTCGGCCGTGAAGAAATGGCGGCTCACCGGGGGGGAACCCTTTGAACGGAAGCAGAAGGCTATGACCTATCTTCTGCGCAGGGGATACTCCCATGAATTGGTGAAGCGGGTGGTCCGGGAGGTTTCTGACCAAGCTCCGGATGAGGATGCGGATTTTTGACAACGGTGGGTAAGATAAGGGCGGAGCATCCTATCCTTACACGGCAGGGGAGAAATGTGTTGGGTTTGATTGACAATAGCTTGACAATGTTCTTCGACAAAAGCTAAAATGTTCATGTATATTTTATTTTGATTTAAATATGCAGGAGCTTTCGCCAATTCATTAATTCCGCCGTAAGACCCGAAAAAACCGAAAACGATTGAGCATGCGTGAAGCAGACTGAAACCCACGGATTAAAAACCGAATACCCCCCAAGCTACACCTTGGAGAAACGACGAGGAGGTGACGTAGATGCAGCAAGTCATCATCACCATCGCAATCTCGCTCGTGACTGCTCTGATTGGCGCTTGGATCGGTTTTCTTATCCGCAAATCGATTGCTGAAGCGAAAATTTCCAGTGCAGAGCAGGCAGCCGAGCAGATTATCGAAGGTGCCAAGAAAGAAGCCGATGCACTGAAGAAAGAAACGGTTGTGGAAGCGAAGGACGAGGTTCACCGCCTCCGCACCGAAGCTGAAAAAGACATTCGTGAGCGTCGTAACGAAATTCAACGACAAGAACGGCGACTGTTGCAAAAAGAGGAAACGCTGGATAAAAAGATTGATTCCCTGGAGCGCAAGGAAGAGCAAGTTGCGAATAAAGAGAAGCGCATTGAAGAAACCCAGGCTCAAATTGACCAGCTTTACAAGGATCAGGTATCCGAGCTGGAGCGGATTTCCGCACTGACCATGGAAGAGGCCAGAACCATTATCCTCACCAATGTGGAGCAGGAAGTGCGTCACGAGACCGCCCAGATGATCAAGGAGATCGAATCCCAAGCCAGAGAGGAAGCAGACAAGAAGGCAAGAGAGATCATTACTCTCGCCATTCAGCGTTGTGCTGCCGACCATGTAGCGGAAACGACTGTATCTGTCGTCTCCCTGCCCAACGAGGAAATGAAGGGCCGGATTATCGGCCGTGAAGGACGCAATATTCGTGCGCTGGAAACCCTGACAGGCATCGACCTGATCATCGATGACACACCGGAAGCGGTGATTCTGTCCGGTTTTGACCCCATCCGCCGGGAGATTGCCCGGACCTCGCTGGAGAAGCTGGTGGCGGACGGCCGGATTCACCCGGCCCGCATTGAAGAAATGGTAGAAAAATCGCGCAAGGAAGTGGATGAACGCATCCGTGAATACGGAGAGCAAGCCACCTTCGAGGTGGGCGTTCACGGTCTGCACCCGGATCTCATCAAGATTCTGGGACGTTTACGGTTTCGTACGAGCTACGGCCAGAATGTGCTTAAGCATTCCATGGAAGTGGCCTACCTGGCCGGACTTATGGCGGGAGAACTGGGAGAAGACGTTACATTGGCGAAACGTGCCGGCCTTCTTCACGATATCGGCAAAGCGCTGGATCATGAAGTGGAAGGCTCCCATGTTGAAATTGGCGTAGAAATTGGCAAAAAGTATAAAGAACATCCCGTAGTGATCAACAGCATTGCATCCCATCACGGGGATTGCGAAGCCACCTCCGTCACCGCCATGCTGGTAGGCGCGGCAGACGCCTTGTCTGCGGCACGGCCGGGCGCCCGGAGAGAGACGCTGGAAACCTATATCAAGCGTCTGGAGAAGCTGGAGGATATCTGCGAATCGTTCGAGGGCGTGGAGAAGTCGTACGCTATCCAAGCCGGCCGGGAAATCCGGGTTATGGTCCAGCCCGACAAGGTGGACGATACCGAATCCTTCCGTTTGGCCAGAGACATTACCAAGAAAATCGAAAGCGAGCTGGATTATCCGGGCCACATTAAGGTAACGGTGATCCGGGAAACCCGCGCTGTGGAGTACGCTAAGTAATCAGCTCATAGGAACATGGGGGAGAGTGGCTGCTAAAGCCACTTTCCTTTTCTTTGCAGGGCTTATTCGCCCGGCAAGCGTGAAGAAGGCAATTGGAGGGATTCCCATTAAACTGTTATTTATTGGCGATATCGTTGGTTCTGTAGGCCGCAAGGCGCTCCGGAATGTGCTTCCCGGACTGAAGTCCAAATACCGTCCGGACGTGATCCTGGTCAATGGCGAAAATGCCGCCCATGGGCGGGGAATCAACCAGGCGATTGCAAGAGAATTTTTCGACCAAGGTGTTCACGGCATCACCATGGGCAACCATACCTGGGATAACCGGGAGATTTTCGACTTTATCGACGATGAGCCGCGCTTGATCCGCCCGGCAAACTTCCCATATGGAACGCCGGGGAACGGCTATATGTCCCTGAAGGCGGCCGGCAAGGACCTGCTGGTGATCAATCTGCAGGGAAGAACCTTTTTGCCGCCGCTGGATTGCCCGTTTCAAACAGTGGATGCCATTCTGGAGCGGGAGGGCAGCCGGCATAAATATATATTTGTGGATTTCCACGCCGAAGCCACCTCGGAGAAAATCGCCATGGGCTGGTACCTGAACGGCCGCGTATCCGCCGTGGTAGGGACGCATACTCATGTGCAGAGCAACGACAACCGGGTTCTCCCGGGAGGCACGGCATACCTCACGGATGTGGGTATGGTCGGCCCCCGTGACGGGATATTGGGCATGGAGCAGGAAGGCGTTATGCACCGGTTTTTGACCCAACTGCCGTCGCGCTTTGTTGTGGATGAAGGCAAATGGCATTTTCACGCGGCTGTTATCGAGCTGGACGACCAGACGGGGCTGGCCAAGAGCATTCAGCAGATCCGGACCGACGAGGATAATTACATCAGCGAGTAGTTAGGCCTGCCGGCAAAAAAGCCAAGAAGAAGCTGTCCTTAAACGGGCGGTTTCTTTTTTTTGTAAAAGGCGATGGCATGTATTGAAAATCTTGTGAATATGATGGGTACTGGAATCCATCACCTATCCCCTGGGAGGTACCTTTCATGGAAGTATTAAAGGTTTCAGCTAAATCCAACCCAAACTCCGTAGCAGGTGCGCTGGCTGGCGTGTTGAGGGAAAGGGGAGCGGCAGAACTTCAGGCGATTGGAGCAGGCGCACTGAACCAGGCTGTGAAGGCCGTGGCCATTGCCCGCGGCTTCGTAGCTCCCGGCGGAGTGGATCTGATTTGCATACCGGCTTTTACGGATATTGTCATAGACGGAGAAGACAGAACGGCGATTAAGCTCATCGTCGAACCCCGCTAGGGGCTGTCTTACAGTCCCTAAGCCGCCTCGCCTCCTTAGAGCGGGATATATGCAGCACTGCCTGTTTACGGGATGCAGTAGACAGGTTTTTTTGTGTTCGCGCATATAGTTATTTCAAAGATAACCAGGGAGGGAAACCCATGAAAATTTTTGATGCCCATTGTGATTTGCTGGACAAAATGAATCTGCATGCCGAGCTGAGCTTTAAGCAGGACAGCATCTATGCGGATGTTTCGTTCCCCCGCCTGAACAAAGCGGGGGTTGCGGTGCAATGCTTTGCGGTATTTGTGTCCAACCGGCCGTATGTGTCCTTTGCCCAGCTGCTGGAGAGCTTCGATACCTTTCATAGCCGGATTGCCAGCCATGAAGGGGTCAGGCATATCCGCACCAGGGCGGACCTGGCGGATGCCGAAACGGACGGGAAGCTGGGGGCCATCCTGACCCTGGAGGGGGCGGACGGGCTGGAGGGCAGTCTGGTGAATCTGCGCACTGCTTTTGCCATGGGCGTACGGCTGCTGGGGCTGACCTGGAATTACGCCAACTGGGCGGCGGATGGGGTGCTGGAGCCGCGGAACGGGGGCTTCACGCTGAAGGGGAAGAAGCTGATTGAGGAATGCGGCAGGCTGGGGCTGATTCTGGATGTTTCCCATCTAAGCGACAAAGGGTTTTGGGAGCTGGCAGAGCACGCGTCCAAGCCCTTCTGCGCCAGCCATTCCAATGTGAGGAGGCTTTGCCCCCACCCCCGGAATTTAACCGACGAGATGATTGGAGTGCTGATTGCCCGGAAAGGCATGATGGGTCTTACCTTTGTCCCCTGGTTTATCAAGGCGTCGGAGCCTGCCATTAAGGATATTTTGACCCATCTGGACCATGTGGCGGCGTTGGGCGGCAAGGGGAGTGTGGGCTTTGGTTCGGATTTTGACGGGGTGGACTATCATATTCCGGGACTGGAGCATGCGGGGAATTATGACCGCCTGGCCAACGAATTGTACCGCAGGTATTCCGCGGCGGAGGCGGACGGATTTCTCTACGGCAATTGGCGGCGTTTTATGGCGGAGAATTTGCCGGAGTAAGCAGAAGCGCAAACCGGCCTCCTCCCGGGACGGAACTGAGAGGCTCTTATAGATGCAAAATCGGCTGGCTCCCATTGTTACGGAACTGAAAGGCCCTTGTGCGGGTGAAAAAGCGACTAAAGGGGGATTCTTGCCACTTTCTCTCCCATAAGAGCTTCTCAGTTCCGCTGGCATGACCGAGCAGCCGAATTTGCCGCTGTAAGAGTCAAAAAGTTCCGTTAGCGCGGGAATGGGGGGAAGCGGACGAGGAACAGGCGAGATGAACGCAACGAGAGCCGAATACCGGTACAGGCGAGATGAACGCAACGAGAGTCGATGAGCGGTACAAGCGGGAGCTGGGATGACGATTTGTTTTTTTGGGACTTACGAGCTATAAAGCGGGACGGCGTCAACAGGCTCTGATAGGCGTTCTATCCTTGCCTCGTGGTGAAGTGATTAATATAACTATTTATCTATAATAAATATTATTATCAGCGAAAAGAGTTATGTAACAAAATTGTCAAATTTGCTTGCAAATCTAACATGGAGCGCATAGAATCTTGGTGAGGGATAAATAAATGCTTACAGCGGCACTAAAGATTGCGTTTACATTCTGGAAGTAAAATGGAAGATTACTATCATCCGGGGTCCCTGCAAATCGTGAGTGAGGAAGTGTCAGACAGCCTGTATGCGGGGAATGTCACCAGCTAAGGAGTGGGCGTCATGATCAGTCAACTGTCATGGAAGATCGGAGGCCAGCAAGGGGAAGGCGTGGAAAGCACCGACCGGATTTTCTCCACTGCATTGAACCGGCTGGGGTATTACTTGTATGGGTACCGGCATTTTTCGTCCAGGATTAAAGGCGGGCATACCAACAACAAGATCCGGATCAGCACCAAGCCTATCCGTGCCATATCCGACAGTTTGGACATCCTGGTCGCCTTTGATCAGGAGAGCATCGATGTAAACGCATACGAGCTTCGTGAAAACGGCGTGGTTGTGGCCGACGCCAAATTCGGCCCGGTGCTGCCGGAAGGCCTGAAGGCCAGGCTGTTTGCGGTTCCCATCACCCAGATTGCCGAGGAGCTGGGAACCTCGCTGATGAAAAATATGGTGGCTTCCGGCGCCTCCTGGGCTCTGTTGGGGTTGCCCCTCTCCGTCTTCAACAAGGCGGTGGAGGAGGAATTCGGACGCAAGGGCCCGGCGGTAGTGGAGAAAAATGTGGAGGCGGTCAAAAAGGGCGCCGAGTTTATTCTGAACCAGGCAGGCGGGCCGCTGGAGGAATTCAGGCTGGAGCCTGCAGACGGCAAGGAAAAGCTCTTTATGATCGGCAATGATGCCATTGCCTTGGGCGCTTTGGCCGCAGGCTGCCGGTTTATGCCCGCCTATCCCATTACTCCCGCGTCGGAAATCATGGAATATTTAATTAAGGCCCTCCCGAAATTCGGCGGAACGGTCATTCAGACGGAGGATGAAATCGCGGCAGTCACCATGGCCATCGGCGCCAACTACGGAGGCGCCAGAGCCATGACTGCATCTGCCGGACCCGGCCTGTCGCTGATGATGGAGGCCATCGGCCTGGCAGGGATGACGGAGACGCCGGTGGTGGTGGTGGATACCCAACGCGGCGGTCCTTCCACAGGCTTGCCCACCAAACAGGAGCAAAGCGACGTGTTCGCCATGATCTACGGCACCCACGGGGAAATTCCCAAGATCGTGCTGGCGCCCAGCACCATAGAGGAATGCTTCTATGATACCATCGAAGCCTTCAATCTGGCCGAGGAATACCAATGCCCGGTAATCCTGCTGACCGATCTCCAGCTTTCCTTGGGCAAGCAGTCATCCGATATTTTCGATTATAAAAAAATTGCCATCCGGAGAGGCAAGCTTACAGACCAGCTACCCGAGCTGGGGGAGAATGAGCTGTTTAAGCGTTATGCGGCAAGTCCCGACGGAGTGTCCCCGCGAGTGCTGCCCGGCACCAAACACGGCCTGCACCATGTGACGGGAGTGGAGCATGATGAGGCGGGCCGCCCTTCGGAATCTCCGCTGAACCGCAAGAGGATGATGGACAAACGGCTGGCGAAGCTCAAGTTTATTCATGTAAAGGATGCCATCAAGGTGCATAAGGGCCACGCGGAGCCGGATATGCTGATTATCGGCATGGGCTCCACCCTGGGAACCATCGATGAAGGCAGGGAGCGGCTGGAGGCCGAAGGCATCAAAACCGCTCATATTACTATCCGGCAGCTGCATCCCTTCCCGGCGGAGGAGCTGGCGCCCCATATCAACCGCGCCAGAAAGGTAGTTGTGGTGGAAAACAACGCCACCGGCCAGCTGGCCAACCTTGTGAAGCTCCATTTGGGCCAAGGGGAAAAGATCCACAGTGTCCTGAAGTACGACGGCAATCCGTTCCTGCCGGCGGAAATTCATAAAGCATGCAGGGGGCTGATCGCATGGCAACGATGAAGGACTTCCGCAATAATGTCAAACCCAACTGGTGTCCCGGCTGCGGGGATTTCTCCATCCAGGCGGCCATTCAGCGGGCTGCGGCCAATGTGGGGCTGACCCCGGAAAGCCTGGCCGTGGTTTCGGGCATCGGATGCTCCGGCCGGATCTCCGGCTATATCAATGCGTACGGCTTTCACGGCATCCACGGCCGCTCCCTGCCCATTGCCCAGGGACTCAAGATGGCCAACCGGGAGTTGACCGTCATTGCCGCCGGGGGCGACGGAGACGGCTTCGCCATCGGCATGGGGCATACAGTGCATGCTATCCGCCGCAACATCGACATCACCTACATCGTGATGGATAACCAGATTTACGGGCTGACCAAGGGCCAGACCTCTCCCCGCAGCGCTTTTGGCTTCAAAACCAAAAGCACGCCTGGAGGCTCCATTGAGTCTTCCCTGTCTCCTCTGGAGGTCGCCCTGTCTGCGGGAGCCACCTTCGTGGCCCAATCCTTCTCCAGCGAGCTGAAACAGCTGACCGCCTTGATTGAAGCAGGCATCCGGCATAAGGGCTTTTCCCTGATCAATGTGTACAGTCCTTGCGTCACCTTCAACAAGGTAAACACGTATGACTGGTTCAAGGAAAATCTGGTGAACCTGGACCAGGAGGAGGGGTATGACCCGGGCAACCGGATTCAGGCCATGACCCGGCTCATGGAAACCGGCGGCTTGCTCACCGGCTTGATTTATCAGAATACCGCCAAACCCTCCTACGAGGAACAGGTTACGGGTTTTAGACAGGAAGGGATTTCCAAGCAGAATATCCAGATTTCGGAGGATGAATTTGAACGTTTGGTGGCAGAATTTAAATAATGATTCAAAAAAATCTCGGCATATGTCAAAAACATATGCCATTTTTGCGCCGTCTTGTTATAATAGAAAACGAGTATAACAGTTCATCAAAAATATGAATACAGTTGGAAGGCAGGAGACCTTAATCATGAAACTGGTTCCCGTAGGCGTATCCGCCCGGCACATTCATTTGTCCCGCGAGCACATCGACATTCTGTTCGGTGCAGGCTATCAATTGAAGAACATGAAGGATCTTTCCCAACCTGGCCAATATGCCGCAGAAGAAACTGTAGCGGTAATCGGCGCCAAGGGCAAGTTCGATAAAGTCCGTATTCTTGGTCCGGAACGCCCCAAAACACAACTTGAAATTTCCAAAACAGATTCCTTTGCTTTGGGTGTTGCCGCTCCTGTCCGGGAATCCGGCAAAACCGAAGGCACTCCCGGCATCAAAATTGTCGGCCCTGCCGGCGAAGTGGTGACCGAGGACGGCGTTATCGTAGCTGCCCGCCACATCCATTTCCACACCTCCGATGCCGAGAAGTGGGGCATCAAGGACAAGCAGCTGCTGTCCGTTAAGGTGAAGAGTGAACGTCCGGTTATTTTTGAGGATGTGATTGCCCGCGTCAGCGATTCCTTTGCCCTGGATATGCATATTGACACAGACGAGGCCAATGCCGCCGCCGTGAAGAACGGCGATCAGGCTGAGGTGCTGCTGTAAGTGATCCTTGCCGGTCCGCTTTTGCCGCGGCCGGCCTTTTCATACCCTTCCATACAGTGTCCTGCTGCGTGTATAACACCGGTGGGGCATTGTTTTTTTGTGCAGAGGCTCCCATATGACTTCCTCTTCCCACCTATGCTATAATCTACTTTGATTGCCTTAAAAAATCCCCGTATGAACATACCAGATTGGAACACATTTTCACAAAAAAAGGTGGAATGACGATGAAGAAGGAGAACCAGCAACCAGCGGACTTAAAATCCGCCCCGGTCAAGGATTACTCCGCCTATTTTGATTTTTCCGGCGCCAAGGTGCTGGAGGAAAAGGACGGCAAAACCACATACCGGATCAAGGGCAGAACGGTGCAAATCAACAGCCAGCCCGATTACAAGGAGGGCAAACGCCGCGGCCGGGAGGAGATTCTGGTGCAGTACGAATCCTCCATTCCCGAGGACTTGAAGGGACTGGGCAAGGGCAAGTATTACACCATCTATACCTTCGGCTGCCAGATGAACGAGAATGATACGGAAACCATGAAGGGCATTCTGGAGGAACTGGGCTATCAGGAGACCCGGGACCGGAAGCAGACGGACCTGATTCTCTTCAACACCTGTGCCGTCCGGGAAAATGCGGAGGACAAGGTGTTCGGCGAGCTGGGCCACATGAAGGTGCTGAAGCAGGAGAAGCCCGATCTGATTCTAGGCGTCTGCGGTTGCATGTCCCAGGAAGAGACGGTGGTCAACCGGATTTTGAAGAAGCATCCCTTCGTGGACCTGATCTTCGGCACCCACAACATCCACCGGCTGCCCGTTCTGCTGCAGGAGGCGTATTACGATAAGGAAATGGTTGTGGAGGTGTGGTCCCGGGAGGGGAATATTATTGAGAATCTCCCCAAGAAGAGGGAGGGCATCAAGGCTTCGGTGAACATTATGTACGGCTGCGACAAGTTCTGCACTTATTGCATTGTGCCGTACACCCGGGGCAAGGAACGCAGCCGCAGGCCGGAGGATGTGATTGCCGAGGTCAGAGAGCTGGCCCGCCAGGGTTTTCGGGAAGTGATGCTGCTGGGGCAGAATGTGAATGCCTACGGCAAGGATTTTACGGACCGGACCTACAGCTTCGCCGACCTCATGGACGAAATGCACAAAATCGGCATTCCGCGGATTCGCTTCACCACCTCCCATCCCCGGGATTTTGACGACCATCTGATTGAAGTGCTGGCCCAAAAGGGCAATCTGATGGAGCATATCCATCTGCCGGTGCAATCCGGAAGCTCTGCGGTGCTCAAGGCCATGACCCGGAAGTATACCCGTGAGCAATATCTGGAGCTGGTGCGGAAAATCCGCGCGGCCATCCCCGATGTGGTGCTGACCACGGATATTATCGTGGGTTTCCCCGGCGAAACGGAGGAGCAGTTTGAGGAAACCATGTCCCTGGTTCGGGAGGTAGGCTATGATGCGGCCTTCACCTTCCTGTATTCGCCGCGGGAGGGAACGCCTGCCGCCAAGATGAAGGATGATGTGCCGGAGCAGGTGAAGAAGGAGCGGCTTTACCGGCTGAATGAGCTGATGACGGAGCTGAGCAAGGCCAGCAACGACAAGCTCAAGGGCCAGGTGATGGAGGTGCTGGTGGAGGGCGAAAGCAAAACCAATTCCAGCGTGCTGGCCGCCAGAACCCGGACGCTGAAGCTGGTCCATTTTGAAGGGCCCAAGGAGCTGATTGGACAGCTGGTGCAGGTGCGGATCACCGAGCCCCAATCCTGGCTCTTGCGGGGCGAGCTGGTCCATGCGGAAGCGGGAAAGGCGGGGATGCCGGCATGAGTCACAATGGAGAAAACGGCAAGGCTGACCCAAACCCGTCCTTTGCAGGAACGGATGGGATTGGGCGGGAGAAGATTATGGCCAAAGCCCGGGAATTGGCGGAGCTGTTCGCCGGCTCGGCCGAGGTGGACACCTATCGGAGGGCAGAGGCGCAGATTGCGGCGAATCCCCATGTGCAGGGCCTGATCAGCACCATCAAGAAGAAGCAGAAGGAAGCGGTGGCCTTCGAGCAGACCTTCAAGAACAAGGAGATGGCCCAGACAATCGACGCGGAAATTGAAACACTGCAAAGCGAGCTGGATGCCATCCCCATTGTAACGGAATTTCAAGAAACGCAAAGCGACCTGAACTATCTGCTGCAGCTGGTGATGGGAGCGGTGCGGGATACGGTCTCGGCGGAAATTCAGGTGGAAGAGGGCCGGGTGGAAGTAAGCCGGTGTGACTAAACGCAAAGTGAGCTGATCCATATGAATATGAAGCGGAAGTTGCAAAACCCGATTGGTGTGATTGTCGACAGCTTCGGCGTCGGTGTCCGGGAAGGCCTGAGGAAGGCCAAGGAAGTGGGAGCCGACGGAGTGCAGATTTATGCGGTGAGAGGGGAAATGGACCCCGATGCGCTTTCGGCTGCGGACCGCAGGGAGCTGAAAAGCTTTATCAGCGGGCTGGGGCTGGAGATTTCCGCCCTGGTGGGCGACTTGGGCGGACATGGCTTCCAGGATGCGGCGGCCAATCCGGCCAAAATCGCCAAGTCCAAGCGGATTCTGGACCTGGCGCTGGAGCTGGGGACAACCATTGTCACAACCCATATCGGGATTGTGCCGGAAGATACGGCAAGCCCGGTTTACGCCGCCATGCAGGAAGCCTGTGAGGAGCTGGCCGGGTACGCCCACCGGAACGGCGCGTTTTTCGCCATTGAGACAGGACCGGAGCGGGCGGCCCATCTTAAGAGCTTCCTGGATACCCTGTCCACCAAAGGGGTATCCGTGAATTTTGACCCGGCCAACATGGTTATGGTGACGGGGGATGATCCGGCGCAGGGAGTCCACACCCTGCGGGATTACATCGTGCACACCCATGTGAAGGACGGGCTGCAGCTTCAGGCCACAGACCCCCGCAACATCTACGGATCGTTGGGGTATGCGCCCATGGAGCATGAAACCATCGCCCGTATGGTGCGGGACGGGGCATTCTTCCGGGAGGTTCCGCTGGGCGAGGGCAAGGTGGATTTTGACGCTTATTTTGCCGCGCTTCAGGATATCGGATACACAGGTTACTTGACCATCGAGCGCGAGGTGGGAGACCAGCCTGAGGTTGATATCCGGCGGGCGGTGGAATTTATCCGGCGGTACAAGTAACGGCGGCTTCCGGTGCAGGAAGTCAGAATCTGGGTTTCATCAGGATAGGGTAGCGGAGTTTCTCCGCTATCCTTTTTTGTTTGCCCGCGAAACCGCTCCGCTGAAGATTTTGGCAATTGGGGGAGGGGGCGCGCGACGGTTAGAGATTATGGAAAGATTGCATACTATTCTCACCCGGGGATGAAGTCTTGGACTTGATTCCCCTTGCGAGTTGACGTTTCCGGCAAAAGGGAGGGGAGTTGAATGTCTGCACCGGATTTTCCTGCGGCGCCCAGCCTGTATCTCCGCTTCCGCAAAAACATCACGGTCAAGAAGGGCGAGGCGGTCACCTTAGGGCGGGCGGCCGATCTGCATACGGAACCCGGGCTGCTGCCCCAGATTTCCGCTTTGGTGCTTTTTCGGCCGGAGGAGAAGGACGGCAACCGGCTTCTGGTGGATATGATGCTGGTCACCAGGCGGGTGAAGGAGCTTGTGCCGCAGATGCACCTTGTGCACTTCGGCGAGCCCCATGCCCTGGTTCAGGTGATGGAGGCCGAGCGCAAATGCCATCCGCTTTTGTTCGCGGCGGTATGGCTGCTCCTGTTTATTGGCTCGGGGCTGGCGATTATGAATTTTCACGAGGATGTGAGCATGCCGGCGGTGCATGGGCGGATATACGAGCTCCTGACGGGAGAGCGTCCGGAGCATCCCTACTGGCTGCAAATTCCGTATTCGCTGGGGATCGGCGTGGGCATGGTGCTGTTTTTCAACCATGTGTTCAAGAAGAAGTTTAATGAGGAGCCCAGTCCTCTTGAAGTGGAGATGTACCTGTACCAGCAAAATATGAATCAGTATGTGGTGGCGGAGGAATATGGGAAAGCAAGCCCCGAAAAGGGGGGGACGCCCCCATGAGCGGGATCGCGGCTAATGCCCTGATCGCCTTCGTCGGTCTGGCCGGCGGTCTTGCCGTAGGCAGCGGCATGGTGGCCTTTCTGCTGGTGCTGGATATCGTGCCCCGTCTGGCCCAGCTAACCTGCTCCTCGGACCGGATTCATGGCTATGAAACGGCTGTGGTGGCCGGGTCAGTCTTCTGGACCGTGGCCGATTTTATGGATTGGCGGTTCTCCGGAACGGTGCTGTCTCCTGCGGTGATGGGGCTGTTGGGGGGAATATTCATTGGGATGCTGGCGGCGGCGCTGACGGAGGTTATCAATGTGCTGCCCATTCTGGCCAAGCGGCTGGGCATGTCTAAATATATTCTGTCTCTTCTGATGGCGATGATATTGGGAAAAGTGGCCGGGTCCCTGTTTGAATGGCTGATCTATCACGGAAAATAGCTCTCCGCAGAAGGCGGTCTATCCATATAACGACAATAAAGCGAGGTGGCTTCACATGGGTCCTGATGAAATGAATCCGGAAGAGCTTCAAGATTACTCCGGCCATATGCCGGCGCCCCCCAGGCTGGAGGAGGATGAAGAGGAGCACGGCCCTACTTCCCCGCGGCGGAAAACACTGCTCCGCAAGCCCATTGAAATTGGCGCTTTCCGCAGGCATGAGGAGGAGGGGCCGGAGGGGGAGCGGCAGGCATCGGCAAGAGAGGACAAGGAGGCTCCGGCTCCGCGTAAAGAGGACGGGAGGGAGGGCGGGAAGGACAGGGAGCGTTCCCATTCCCCCCGCCAAGAGAAGGCGGCCAAGAAAGCCGAAGACCAGACTGACGGCCGCAACCTGAAGAAGGAGCAAAGCGGCACCCAAAGCAGAATGACCGAGGAAGAAAACCGGCTGAAAAATTTGAAGGAAATTCCCGACACCATCGACGGCATCAAGCGTGCTCTGGAGGAAAAAATCGGCCTTGGCATCAGCTTTGACGTCACTTTCCGGGAGATGGTTTTCGGCGGCGTGCGCTGCGGCTTCCTTTATATGAACGGCTTTGCCAAGGACACGGCGCTGATTGAGGTGATCAAGCGGCTGACCTATGCCGATGAGGCGGAGATGACTGACCGCCCCCTGGAGGAGCTGAAGGACAAGCTGGTGGCCCATATCCAGGTGGAAAGCCTGGAGAAGTTTGATGAGGTGATCGACAAGACCCTGGCCGGGATGACGGCTCTTTTTGTAGAGGGAGCCCGCGCGGCGCTGGTTATCGACGCCAAGAGCTTCCCGACCCGTTCCACCTCGGAGCCGGATTTGGAGCGGGTGGTGCGCGGAGCCCGGGACGGCTTTGTGGAAACGCTGATGACCAATGTGACCCTGATCCGGCGGAGACTGCGGGACCCGCGGCTTAAGTTTGAGGTGGTGCAGGTGGGGGAGCGGACCAAAACCGACGTGTGCATCGCCTATATCCAGGACGTGGCGGCGCCGGAACTTATCGATACTTTCCGGAATAAAGTGGAGAAGGTTGTTATTGACGGGATTCCCCTGGGCGAAAAGCAGCTGGAGGAGATTCTGGTCAGCAAGGGCGGTTGGAATCCCTATCCGCTGGTGCGGTATTCGGAGCGCCCCGATGTAGTGGCGGCCCATCTGCTGGAGGGCCATGTTGTGCTTCTGGCGGATACCTCCCCCAGCGCCATGATCCTGCCCTGCACCATATTCCAATTGATGCAGCATGCGGAGGAATACCGGCAAACCCCTGCCGTCGGCACCTATTTCCGCTGGGTCCGCTATTTCGGGATTATCGCTTCCCTGTTCCTGCTGCCCATCTGGTACCTGATGGTGGTTCATCCGGAGCTTAAACCCGTAAACATGGAATGGCTGGGACCGGAAAAAACGGCGCGGCTGCCGGTCATCGTGCAGTTTCTCATCGCCGAGCTGGGCGTTGATCTGATGCGGATGGCTGCGGTCCATACGCCAACTCCGCTGGCTACCGCAATGGGCTTGATTGCCGCCATTCTCATCGGCCAGATCGCCGTGGAAACCGGCATGTTCGTCAACGAAGTCATCATGTACATGGCGGTTGCCACCATCGGAACCTTTGCCACGCCCAGCTATGAATTGGGGATGGCAAACCGGATCACCCGGATCATATTGCTCCTGGCCGCCGCCTTTTTGGGGGTGCCCGGGCTGGTGGCCGCAACCACCATCTGGCTCATCACGCTTACCGTGCAGCGCTCGTACAACTCTCCTTACATGTGGCCGTTTATACCGTTTAATGCAAAGGCGCTGTATACCGTTTTGGTCCGCAGACCCTTTGGAACCAGCCGCCACCGGATCAGTCTGACGGATACCACGGACAATACCAGGCAGCCGGTCTCCGACGGATAGTACAAATCAATCGGCCGTTTGTATATGGCACAGACGGCCGTTATATGTTATTTTGTTGGTAGACCAATCGACAAGGAGAAATGGCAATGTATCTGCATGGGACAAGTCGAATCAATGACCGCGGCCATCTGGAAATCGGCGGCGTGGACGCCGTTCAGCTTAGAGAGCAATTTGGAACCCCCCTGTATGTTGTGGATGAGGAGCTGATCAGAAGACGCTGCCGGGAATTTATCGGCGCCTTCAGAACCTCCGGACTCCAGTTTCAGGTGGCGTATGCCTCCAAGGCCTTCTGCACCATGGCCATGTGCCGGATCGCCGATGAAGAGGGGCTTTCCCTGGATGTGGTTTCCGACGGCGAGCTGTACACCGCCCTCCAAGCCGGATTTCCGCCGGAGCGGATTCATTTTCACGGGAACAACAAAACCCCCCAGGAAATCAACATGGCGCTGGATGCGGAAATCGGCTGCTTTGTGGTAGACAATTTCGTGGAGCTGGAGCTGCTGAACGCCATGGCCGGAGAGCGCGGCCGCAAGGTGAACATCCTCCTGCGGGTGACGCCGGGCGTATCCGCCCATACCCACGAGTATATTTCCACCGGCCAGCAGGATTCCAAGTTCGGCTTCGATTTGGGCAACGGCGCCGCATTCCGTGCTGTTGAGGAAGCGTCCCGCCAGCCCAATCTGGTGCTGTTGGGCCTGCACTCCCATATCGGCTCGCAAATTTTCGAGGTGGAAGGTTTCAAGATGGCGGTGGAGAAGGTAATGGGCTTTGCCGTGAAGGTCCGCAGCGAGCTGAACGTGCTGTTCAAGGTGGTCAACCTGGGCGGCGGCTTCGGCATCCGCTATGTGGAGGGAGACCGTCCTTTGCCCATCGCGGAATATGTCCACGCCATTGTGGACAGCGTTCATACCTCCTTTGCCGGCCAGGATTATCCCGTTCCGGAAATCTGGATCGAGCCGGGCCGCAGCATCGTAGGCGATGCGGGCACCACTCTCTATACCGTCGGCACTTATAAGGAAATTCCCGGCGTCCGCAAGTATGTGGCCGTGGACGGGGGCATGACGGATAATCCCCGTCCCGCCCTGTATGAATCCCAATACGAGGCTATGCTGGCCAACCGCGCCACCGCAGCTCCCGAGGAGCTTGTCTCCATCGCCGGCAAATGCTGCGAAAGCGGAGACATGCTGATTTGGGATGTATCCCTGCCCAAGGTCAACAGCGGCGATTTGCTGGCGGTTGCCTGCACAGGCGCCTACAATTATTCCATGGCCAGCAACTACAACCGGATTCCCCGTCCGGCCGTTGTCTTCGTCAAGGACGGCAGCGCCGATCTGGCGGTAAAACGCGAATCCTACGACAACATTGTCGGCAATGATCTGATTCCCGAGCGGATGAAGAAGGCTGCCGCACGGGCATAATCTTCATAGTCTCCTGCCCCCGCGATTTTCCGTGGTGGGCAGGTTTTTTGCTGCCCGCGGAACTGCGGCTTTGTCCGCCGCCGGTTGAAAGATTTGTATTTCCCCGCGCAATCCGATACAATGATTCCGATTGATTCCAATTTACAAAGGAGACTCATCATGAAAAAAGGTACCATCACCTTGGAGAACGGCGGCAAAATCAATCTGGAGTTTTTTGCCGAGCATGCCCCCAACACTGTTGCCAATTTCGAAAAACTGGCCAATGAAGGCTTTTATAACGGACTGACCTTTCACCGCATCGTGCCCGGCTTTGTCGCTCAGGGCGGCTGCCCCCGCGGCGACGGTACCGGCGGCCCCGGGTACACCATCAAGTGCGAAACCGCCGGCAACCCCAACAAGCATGTCCGCGGCGTTATCGCCATGGCCCATGCCGGCAAGGACACCGGCGGCAGCCAGTTCTACATTACCTATGATTCCTTTCCGCATCTGGACGGCGTACATACCGTATTCGGCAAGGTGACGGAAGGTATGGAGCATGTGGATGCCCTGAAGCAAGGCTCCCGCATGTCGGAAGTAAAGGTATGGGAGGAATAAGCCTCCCGGCATAACTCTGCCTGATCGCCCCCAAAAGGCCAGCCCCGCAAAATCAGGGCCGGCCTTTTGCCATTTTCGTTATTCTGTTATGATGAATACTAGAATGCATAAGGGGCGAAGTGAATGCGACATGACAATCAGACATAAAGAAGCGACCCGCCTGATCTGGGGATTCACTGTTCTGCTGGTATTCATAGCCGGGGGGGCGGCGCTTGCGCTGTTTGGCAGCCGCCAGCCGGAGCCCCAGGCAAGGAACGGCATTTTGGATCTGACGAGTTGGGATTTTGAGAGCAAGGGAGTGCTCCTGCTGACCAACGGATGGGAGCTGTACCGGAACCGCCTTATAGAGCCGGAGGAGTTCGCCTTAACCGCTCCTAAGCCGGATGAAGCTGTCAGGCTCCCCCATGCGTGGAGCCGGGGGCAGGACTCGAGGGAAGAGGCGGCCACCTACCGGCTTCTGGTCCGGCTTGGGCCGGAGCAAGCGGCCGCGCGCAAGGCGCTGGGAATTCGGGACATCCAATCGGGATACCGGATTTATGTCAACGGGCAGCTGTACGGAGCGGGAGGCATACTGGGAGATTCCCCGGGTCCGCCGGAGGCGGCCATTTATCCTTCGATCATTGCGTTTCCCGTTGCGGAAGGCAATAATGAAATTATCGTCCAGGTTTCCAACTCTACCTACCAGCGGGGCGGGCTGCTTTCTTCCTTTTCCTTCGGCAAGCCCCTGGATATCTATCATTACAGAGAGACAGGCCTGGTCTGGCGAATATCGATTATGGCCGCCCTTGCCACACTGGGCATCTACCATCTGGCTCTGTTCTGGATGCGGAAGAAAGACTATATGAGCCTGGTGACAAGCATCACCTGCTTGTTGATGTCCGTGCGGATCATGGTCCTCAATGAGGGTATTCTGACCTTCCTGGCGCCTTCCATGGCTCCATTGTGGTCCAGGCTGGCGTATTTTACTTTATATGCCGGCATCCCGTTTATGTTGGCTACCATCCAGCTTCTGTATCCCAGAGAGATGAGCAGGCGGGTGACGGTCGCCGTGTGGTTCTTCTGCGGAGTGTTGGCACTGTCGGTGCTGGTTCTGCCTGTCCGGCTGTATACCTGCACCTTCATTCCGTTCCTGGTGTTTCTCCTGCTGGTCCTGGGCTACTGCCTGATTGTGCTGGCTTTCGCCGTGGCGCGGAGCCGGACAGGAGCATGGATCAACACCTTGTGCGTATTCGTCATGTTTGCAGCGGTGACCAATGACATTCTTTTCGAGCAGGGATGGATTCAAAGCGTCAATTTGACGCCCATCAGCGTCTTCCTGTTTGCCTTCGCGGAAACCCTCGTCATTGCCCACCGGTATTCCAAGGCGTATGTGGATGTGGAGAAGGTTTCCGGCGAGCTTACCCAGCTCAATCAGCAGCTGGAGGGGAAAATCAGGGAGCGGACGGAAGCGCTGGAAATCACCAACGCCCATTTGGTTTATGCCAATGAGCATCTCCATCAGATGGAAATTTCCCGGCGGGAGCTGATCGCCAATGTCACCCATGAGCTGGGGACGCCTATGACCTCCGTACAGGGGTATATGAAGGCGCTGCTGGACGGGGTGATCCAACCGGAGAAGCAATATATCCAGCTCCTTTACGACAAGATCCAGATGGCGGACCGGCTGGTGCAGGATCTGTTTGATCTGACCAAGCTGGAGGAGGGACAAACCACCTTTCACATGATGGATATCATTGTCGATGATTTGTTCGACGAGTATTTCTCCAGCTTCCAATGGGATGTGGAGAGCCAGGGAATCCATTTCCTGCTGCAAAAGCCGGAAGCGGCCCATGACAGGGTTCCTATCGCCCGGATCGATCCCATCCGCATCCACCAGGTCATTACAAACCTGGTGCATAATGCGCTCCATTATACGGAAGAAGGGGGCACCATCGCCATCCGCGGCGAATACGGCCGGGACCGGCTGATGATTCAGGTGGCGGATACCGGCAAGGGCATTGATCCGCAGCTGCTGCCTCATATTTTTGACCGATTTGTGAAGGGAAACAGCCCAAAGAGGAGCGCCAAGGACGGATCGGGCCTCGGTTTGGCCATTGCCAGGCAAATCGTCATGCATCACGGAGGAATTTTGACCGTTCACAGTGAATACGGTAAAGGCAGCACTTTTCAATTTGATATCCCAATTGAATTTATTCCAATGGTGGTGGACTAAACGTGACTTCGGAGAAGTTGCTGGTAGCAGAGGATGACCAGGAAATCAGAAATTTAATTACGCTGTATCTGGAAAAGCACGGGTTTCATGTGATTGTGGCGGAAAATGGTCTGGAAGCGTTGAGAATGTTTGAAAAAGAGCTTCCGGAGCTGGTTCTGCTGGATATAAATCTGCCGATGATCGACGGGTTCGGCGTCTGCCGGGAAATCCGCAAAATATCCAATGTGCCGGTAATCTTCATCAGTTGCAGGAATGATTCGGAGGATGTGGTGAACGGGCTGGAAATCGGCGGCGACGACTATATTGTGAAGCCCTTCGATCCGGCGGTGGTGCTGGCCCGGGTGCAAGCGAATCTGCGGCGGGCGCCCATTTTCAACCGTTTTCTGATTCAGCCGACGGTGAAGGAAACGGCGGATGTGCTCCATTTCGGCGAATTGACCATCGATCTCAAGAATTATGCGGTTCAACTGGACCACACTCCCGTGCCGCTGTCGGCGAAGGAAATTCAACTGCTGTTTTTTATGGCGCAGAACCCCAACCAGGTGTTTACCACAGAGCAATTGTACCACCGGGTATGGGGAGCCGAAAGCAATTCCGACACCCGGACGGTTTTGGTTCATATCAGCAGCCTCCGCAAGAAAATAGAGCCTACGCCATCGTCTCCCAAATTCATTCATAACATCCGGGGGATCGGCTACAAATTCAGCCCGTCGGTCTGAACGGGGGCATGGGCAATTTGATTTATCAGATTTTTTTATGGAATTCCCCCGAAATTCCCCGGGATTGGGGAAAAGACGCCTTTAGAGCGCTTTTTGTGAAACAATCAGCCATTTCTCAGCCTGTGGCAAGGAGATGGCAGGGATCATAGGAATTTTCATCATTTGACGATGGATGCAAAAAACGTATATAGTTTTATTATGTATACATTTTGAACTATAAAGGAGGTGTATCCTAGCCGGTCCCCTGGACGGTTAGGAGCTAAATTGGGCATAGACCCTTTACCTATGTGGGTGAAATTGGTTTTAATATTGGTGTTTGTTTTGCTGAACGGATTGTTCGTGGCAGCGGAGTTTGCGTATGTGAAGGTGCGGGGCAGCCGGATTGAGGCGCTGGCCCTGGAGGGGAACTTCCGGGCGAAGATTTCCAGCAAGATCCTTCATAACCTGAATGCTTATCTGTCGGCGTGCCAGTTGGGCATCACCCTGACCTCCCTGATTCTTGGCTGGCTGGGCGAACCGACCATCTCACGGCTCCTGGAGCCCCTGTTTGATATGATGGGACTGCCTGCGGCTGCGGCGCATACGATTTCGTTCATCATTGCATTTGCTATTGTTACTTCCTTTCATATCACATTGGGTGAGCAATTCCCGAAGCTGTACGCAATCCAGCAATCCGAAGCCGTTACGCTGTGGACAGCCGTCCCCGTGTACGTCTTCAACAAAATGATGTATCCGTTTATCTGGTCTCTGAACAGCGCGTCCAATTGGCTGCTGAAGAAATCCGGCATTGAGCCGGGCAACGGCCATGAAACCGCCCATTCCGAGGAAGAAATCCGTCTCCTGATGCAGGAGAGCCATAAGAGCGGCCTCATCGACCAGGCCGAAATGACTCTGATGGACAATATCTTTGAATTCAGTGAAACCACAGCCAGAGAAATCATGATCCCGCGGACGGAAATGGTGTGTTTGTACGCCAACCTGCCCATCGAGGACAACATCGAGATCGCAATTCAGGAAATGCGGACCCGCTACCCTGTTTGTGACCCTGACAAGGATAATATTATCGGGTACATTCATATTAAGGATTTGTTCAATCCGCGGGACCGCATCCGGGACATCCGCAGTGTGCTCCGGCCCTTGGCCACTGTTCCGGAGAGCATGTCCATCAGCACGCTGCTGGCCAACCTGCAGCGCAAGAAGCATCAGATGGCCCTCTTGATTGATGAATACGGCGGAACGGCGGGTCTCGTCACCGTCGAAGACATTCTCGAAGAAATTGTCGGAGAAATTCAGGACGAATTCGATGAAGAGCGTCCCAGCATCGAGGCCCGGGACAATCAGATTTATTCGGTTGACGGACTTCTGCTTATTTCCGAGTTTAATGATTTCTTCGGAACGGACATCAGTACGGAGGAGTATGATACCATCGGTGGCTGGGTGTATTCCCAGGTGGAAATTCCGCCGCGGAAGAATGACAAAATCCTTTATGAGAATGTGGAATTTATAATAGAGGAAACGGACAATCTGCGCATTGCGCGGCTTCTGGTCCACAAGGTATGCACCGGGAATGAGGAGCAGGTAGAGGAAATCGGCGCTTGACGGTTCCTCACACCCTTGCAAAATCAGCAGCGGGATGATACACTTCATGGCAAGCAGCGTTATAATTTCATAGCGAAGTTACTTTCGGGGCAGGGTGAAATTCCCTACCGGCGGTGATCCGTAAGGCTTGAGGAGGGCGGCAGCTACAACCTCGGCCTGCCGGTCAGTCCGTGACCCGGTGAAGCTGGCAGGCACTGCCCGGCGCGTTCCTTGCGCCGTTCACCGGAGGACTTGGTGCAACTCCAAGACCGACAGTATAGTCTGGATGGGAGAAAGTGATTTTCGTACCGATCATTTTATTCGCACAGGAAAGTTCCTTTTTTCACATGGAAAAGGGAGACCGTTGTTTTCGTTGTGCGCCGGTACGAACCTTTGACCTAACCCCTTTCCAATTTGTGGAGAAGGGTTTTTCATGTTTCGGGAAAGGAGGGGGAGCATGATCCCCAATGAGATCATAAATGATGAGTGGTACATGCGGCTGGCGCTGCAGCTGGCCGCCGGCGCAACGGGACAAACGGGCGTTAACCCGGTGGTGGGCTGCGTCATCGTCAAGGGCGGCCGCATTCTCGGAATGGGCGCCCATCTGCGCCGGGGCGGCGAACATGCCGAAATCCACGCCCTGCGGATGGCGGGGGAGGAAGCGGCAGGCGCTACCGTTTATGTAACTCTGGAGCCGTGCAGCCACTACGGCAAAACGCCTCCCTGCGCCAATAAGCTGATAGAGGCGGGAGTTGCCCGGGTGGTAGCGGCGGCCAAGGACCCGAATCCGCTGGTGTCCGGAAGAGGCTTGGCTCTGCTGCGGGAGGCCGGCATTGAGGCGGAAGCGGGATGCCTGGAGGCGGAGGCAACGGAGCTTAATGAGGTGTTCAACCATTACATTGTCCACCGCACTCCCTTCATTACGTTGAAAACCGCCAGTACTCTGGACGGGCGGATCGCAAGCCGTACCGGAGACAGCAAGTGGGTGACAGGGGAGGAGGCCAGGGCTTATGTCCATACCCTGCGCCACCGTTATCAGGGGATTATGGTAGGGATCAACACGGTGATTGCCGATGATCCTTCCCTGACCACCAGGCTTGATGTTCCCGGCCTTGATCCGGTTCCCATCATTGTGGATTCAAGCCTGCGCATCCCCGAGGATGCAAGGGTGCTGGAGCGCCCCGGCGCCATAGTGCTTACTACATACCAATCGGCCACCGATAAGATCAAACGTCTGGAGGCCAGAGGCCACCGGGTGCTGCTCACCGGCTTCGGGCCGCATGTGGAGCTGGAGGAGGCCATGCGGCTATTGGGCGAGAGGGAGATTGCGTCTGTGCTGCTGGAGGGCGGCGGCAAGCTCAACGGCTCCATGCTGGAAGCGCGGCTGATCCACAAATGCGTGCTGTTTTTCTCCCCGAAAATCATCGGCGGAGCAGGCGCGCCGGGAAGCTTCGATTTTGCCGGGTATGAAAAAATGGGGGAAGCAGTGGTTCTGGAGCGGATGAAGGCGGAACAGGTTGGTCCGGACCTGTGCATTACCGGTTATCCCCGTTACGGGCCTGCCAGCGGGAGTTCCGCCTAGGGGCTGGGCTGTCTTAAACGGCTTGACCAAGAAAGGATGGAGCGCCATGTTTACAGGAATTATAGAAGAAATGGGACGGATGCGGCGGGTATACCGCCAGGGACAGGCCATGATGCTGACAGTGGAGGCCTCCCGGGTGCTGGAGGATGTCTCCGTCGGCGACAGCATTGCCGTCAACGGGGTATGTCTGACGGTGGTGGCCTTCGACAGGGACTCCTTCACCGCGGATGTGATGCCGGAAACCTACCGCCAGACCAATCTGGGGGAGCTGCGGCCGGGGAATCCGGTAAATCTGGAGCGGGCCATGGGAGCGCAGAAGCGGTTTGGCGGACATATTGTCCAGGGCCATGTGGATACCTCGGGGCGGATTGTCAGCCGGATGCCTGAGGAGAACGCCGTGGTGTTCACTCTGGAGCCGGATGACAAGGCCATGCTCCGTTATGTGCTGCCCCGCGGCTCCATTGCCATCGACGGCATCAGCCTGACTGTTATTCGTGCAGACAATGAAACCTTCGCTGTGTCCATTATTCCGCATACTCTGGCGGAGACGGTGCTGGCCTTTAAGGAGCCGGGGGACCGGGTCAACCTGGAGGCGGACATTCTGGGCAAATATGTGGAGCGGCTACTGGCGTTTCAAGGTCCGGAGCAGGCGGGCGGCGGTGGGCGGGGACGCAAAAGCGGCTTGACCGAAGCCTTTTTGGCGGAAAATGGGTACCTATAAGTCCCCCAAAAGTGAAGCGAAGCTCTGTAGCGTATACCGATTACTTTTGGGGGAGCCCCCGGATAAATAACCCCCAAAAGTGAAGCGAAGCTTTGTAGCGTATACCGATTACTTTTGGGGGAGCTCCCGATAAATAACTCCCAAAAGTGAAGCGAAGCTCTGTAGCATATTCCGATTACTTTTGGGGGAGTTTCTGCCGCGGCTCCAGCACCTACCATGTTATCATGCAAAAGTGCAGTTATTTTTGGCCGGATCCCACTTTTTCGCTCCGATAATGCAAAAGTACAGTTATTTTCTTTTAAAACCGCCAAAAAGCTAAAATCCGTATAAAATAGATGCACTTTTGCATGATGACCCTCCGTTCCAGCAGCTGACTGATGAAATAAATGTACTTTTACATTATGGATATTCTATATTATTCCATATTCCCAACATCCTCACCACCATCTACTATGCATCGGAGAGATGTTGTCACTAAAAGCAGTTAACAGCAGCGGAATGGTGCCCGCGGCAGACAATAAGGACTCCTAAGTCCCTTTAAAACACAATTTTTCCAAACAGACAGCTGAGTAGCTACAAACATTTTTACAACATATTAGGGAGTGATGGAGATGGAAGAGAACAAAGGGCTGGATGCCATTGAAGAGGCGATCTACGACCTGATGCTGGGCAAGCCGATTCTGGTGGTAGACGATGAAGACCGGGAAAATGAAGGGGATCTGATCGTTCTGGCGGACAAGGCGACGCCGGAGGTGATCAATTTTATGATCCGCGAGGCCAGGGGGCTGGTCTGTGTGCCCATTACCGAGGAGCGGGCCCATGAGCTGCAGCTGGATCTGATGGTCCACCACAATACGGATTACCACGGCACCGCCTTTACCATTTCGGTGGACCATACGGATACCACCACCGGCATTTCCGCTTTTGAGCGGGCCAGAACGGTGAAGGGGCTTATTGATCCGTCCTCCCGGCCGCAAAACTTCCGCCGTCCCGGCCATATCTTCCCGCTTATCGCCAAGAAGGGCGGTGTCCTGCGCCGCGCCGGCCATACCGAGGCGGCCGTCGATCTGGCCCGGATGTGCGGCTCCTATCCGGCAGCCGTCATCTGCGAGGTGGTGAAGGAGGACGGCACCATGGCCCGGCTTCCCGATCTGCGGATTTTTGCCCAGAAGCATCAGTTGAAGCTGATCTCCATCGAGGATCTGATCCACTACCGCAACGAAAAGGAAAAGCTGGTCAAACGCGAGGTGGAGGTGCGGCTGCCCACGGATTTTGGCGAATTCACCGCCATTGCCTACACCAATGAGGTGGACCAGAAGGAGCATGTGGCGCTGGTGAAAGGAACCATCAATCCGGAGGAGCCGATTCTGGTGCGGGTCCATTCCGAATGTCTGACCGGCGATGTGTTCCACTCCCACCGCTGCGACTGCGGACCCCAGCTGGCATCCGCCATGAAGCAGATTGACGAGCACGGCTCGGGAGTTCTCCTGTACATGCGCCAGGAGGGCCGGGGCATCGGCCTGATCAATAAGCTGCGGGCCTACAAGCTCCAGGAGCAGGGCATGGATACGGTGGAAGCCAATCTGCAGCTGGGCTTTGGGGCGGATCTGCGGGATTACGGCATCGGAGCGCAGATTCTGAAGGACCTGGGTGTCGAAAAAATCCGCTTGCTGACGAATAATCCAAGAAAAATTAAAGGACTGGAAGGATACGGGCTGCAGGTTGTCGAAAGAGTAGCGTTGCAGATGATGGAGAACATCGACAACACCCGCTACCTGCACACCAAGCGGGAGAAGCTTGGGCACCTGCTCTCGTTCCATGATGATTTAACAACCGCTGCTGCGACGAAACCGAAAGGATGAGATGAATATGGGACACATGTATGAAGGACATTTAGTATCGGAAGGCCTGCGTTATGGAGTTGTCATCGGCCGGTTCAACGAATTTATTACCAACAAGCTGCTGGGCGGGGCGCTGGACGCGCTGAAGCGCCATGGCGCCAAGGATGAGGAAGTGGAAGTTGCCTGGGTTCCCGGAGCCTTCGAGATTCCCCTTGCGGCCCAACGGATGGCCCAAAGCGGCAAGTACGACGCCGTGATTACCCTGGGCGCGGTGATCCGCGGCTCCACACCGCATTTTGACTATGTTTGCGCCGAGGTGTCCAAGGGAGTAGCCGCCGTCAATATGAAAACGGGCGTACCCACCATTTTTGGCGTATTGACCACCGACTCCATCGAGCAGGCTGTGGAGCGCGCAGGCACCAAAGCCGGCAATAAAGGCTGGGACGCTGCGGTAACGGCCATTGAAATGGCCAACCTGCTGAAGCAGCTGCCGTAAGGAGCGAATGACCATGAAGGTGACCTTCAAGCTCGAAACCTTCGAAGGCCCGCTGGACCTCCTGCTGCACCTCATCGATAAGGCCGAGGTGGATATTTACAATATCCCGATCAAGGAAATTACCGACCAGTATCTGGAGGTTTTGGACGGCATGCAGGAATTGGAGCTGGAGGTCACCAGCGAGTTTCTGGTGATGGCCGCGACACTTCTGGCAATTAAAAGCAAGATGCTTCTTCCCAAGCCGCCGGTGGAGCTTATGCCGGACGATATGGACTGGCTGGACGGGGAGGACGGCTTCGACCCGCGGGACGAGCTGGTGCAGAAGCTGATCGAATACCGCAAGTATAAGGACATCGCCGACCATCTCCGGGAAAAGGAAGCCGAGCGAAGTCTCATCTACACCCGTGAGGCGGTGGATCTGACCCCTTATGTCCATCAGGCGCCGTCCAACCCTGTTGAGGGGCTGGACCTGGCGGATTTGCTGCTGGCTTTCCGCAAGGCGCTGAAGAAGCAGATCAGCCGCAACCGGGTGGCCATGATCCAGCGGGACGAAATCTCCGTGAAGGACAGGATCACTCAGGTGGTGGAGATTCTCCAGGAGGCGGGAGGCAAGCTGTTGTTCTCGCGGCTCTTGTCTCCGGAGAATACCAGGGAGGAGATTGTAGTGACCTTTCTGGCGCTCCTGGAGCTGATGAAGATGAAAACCGTTGTTTGCTATCAGCATAAATTATTCGAGGATATTGTGATTCAGGCAAGAGAGGAAGGGTGCTGGGATGCAGTTGCCCAAATTGAAGTCGATTATTGAGGGGCTGCTGTTCGCCGCCGGGGATGAAGGTCTGGAGGTGAAGCAGCTGGCCGAGGTGCTGGAGCTGGATGTGAAGTACACCGCTTCGTTGGTGGAAGAGCTGAAGGCGGAGCTGAAGAAGAAGGGCAGAGGCATCCAGATTGTGGAGATTGCCGGCGCCCTGCAGCTGACCACACTTCCGGCCCATGCCCCCTATCTGGAGCGGCTGGCTGCGTCGCCTACCCGTGCAGCCCTGTCCCAGGCCGCTCTGGAAACCTTGTCCATTGTGGCCTACAAGCAGCCCATTACCCGGGTGGAGATTGAGGAAATCCGGGGGGTCAAATGCGACCGGGCCTTGCAGACGCTGGTAGCCAAGGATCTGATTGAGGAAAAAGGACGGGCCGATGCGGTGGGCAGACCCATTTTATATGGCACGACCAAGTCCTTCCTGGACTATTTTGCGTTGAAGGGGCTCCAGGATTTGCCGGATTCCTCCCAATTTGAGCATGAGGTGGATTTGGAGGAGGAAACCCAGCTCTTGTTCGGGAAGCTTGCGGCCAAGCAGATGACCATGGATGAATTGGAGCCTTAAGCAGGCGAATGCCCTTGGGCCCATCAGGATACAATAAGTTCCGATTGACGGTTTTCATGCCAATTGCGGCATGGAAGCCCGGTCGGGACTTTTTTCACTTTTGGGGGATGAATTGTCTTCGGCATGGGCAAAAAGGGGGCCTTGTGCATGACATGGTGGGGGTGGACGCTTGCTGTTGGCGCTGCTGTGGCAATTGCGCTTTTGGCAAGCAAGGTATCCTTTGAGTTGTTTTATTCCCGGGTCAAGGACAACGACCGGCTGTATATCTATTGCAAGGCTGTCTACGGCCTGGTCCAGTACCGTTTGGAGGTGCCGGTTATTGCTTTTAAGGGGCTGGGCAAAGGGATTACTTTTAAGGAAGAGCATGTGAATGAGCGGGGAGACCGGCTTATGGCGGAAGGAACCCAGGAAGTCAACAAGGACAAGGTGATCCAGTATTTCAAGAAAGCCAAAATTTTTGTAGAGGCGACCTACCACATGCGGGATTGGCTGTACGACACCATGTCCAAGGTTACCTGCACCCAATTGCACTGGACCACCCGGATCGGGCTGGGGGATGCGCCGGAGACGGCTATCACCACGGGGATTGTCTGGACTCTGAAATCCTCGCTCCTGACCTTTCTGTTTACTCATATCAAGCGCTGCGGCAATCCGAAGATCCAGGTGATCCCGGATTACGGGCAGGCGGTGTTTACTACGGAGCTGAAGTGGAAGGGCCAGATGCGGTTTGACCAGGCCTGCGCTTCTCTCGTGCTGTTTATGGTGCGGGCCTTGAAAAACAAGGGAAGCTTCAAGGCCTGGCAGAAGATTTTGTCCAAACCGCCTGAAGTCTGACGGGCTTAGAGACTGCGACGAAAAGCGTATGCTTTCGGAAAGCGCAGCTCCTTACATACAACCCGCGGCGTTCGGAAATGCTATTGCTGATGGATTGCCAATCATGCGTTTACGAACGAGAAGGAGGAAGACCGCATGGCCGAACATCCGATTCAGGGGTTAATGAAAGTAGCCATGGAAAATATCAAGGAAATGGTTGACGTCAATACGATTGTGGGGGACCCGGTGGAGACCCCCGACGGCAGTGTGATTATGCCAATAAGCCGCGTCGGATTTGGCTTCGCGGCAGGCGGCAGCGAATTCTATGGGGGCATGGAGGAATCGTCAGGCAGCGATGGCCAGCAAAACGGCAATGATGCCAACAATGCCACAGTGATGCTGCCTTTTGGCGGCGGCAGCGGCGGCGGTGTGTCCATCACCCCAATTGCCTTCCTGGTGGTGAACAAGCTGGGTGTAAAGGTAGTGCCGCTGGACAACCAAACCCATATTTATGAACGTCTGATCGATTCCGCTCCCCAAGTGGTGGAGAAAATCCAAAGTATGCTGAGAGGAACCAGAGTTGGGGCGGCGGACCATGATCCGAATGATTCCTCCCGCCTGCCGGGAGCCCATGACTCCAGCATCTGACCCGTAATCCATTTTATCTGTCCATATATGGCTGCATCCCACAGGCGCGTGCCTGGAGCCGGGTGCAGCTTTTTTTTGCGAAAATGCAGTGTACTGCGCATATTCATTTGGGGGATGGTTTTTTTTGCTTTTGGAGCAGGCGGCTCCGGTGGGCATGTTCGAGGCGGGTCAAGCATATATTGATGGTACAAGTATGGGGTTGGCACAAGTATGGGTGGAAGGAGCTTAGAACCAATGAAAAAGCTGCTGGCAGCATGTATCGCCTTTGCATTATGGGCCGGAGCGGGCACAGGAGCGGCCCTTGTCCGGGCGGAGCCCTCCAAGCCGGGCACCAGTGCGGAGGCGGCCGCGTTGATCGATGTGAAATCTGGAAGGCTTCTGTATGCGCAGCAGGGGGACAAGCGGATGCGGATTGCCAGCCTGACCAAGATTATGACGGCCATCGTGGCCATTGAGCAGGGCAAGCTGTCCGATCAGGTAACCGTCAGCAAGAACGCCTTCGGCAAGGAGGGCTCCTCCATTTACCTGAAGCTGGGCGAGGAAATGAGCCTGCATCACCTGCTGTACGGTCTTATGCTCCGTTCGGGCAATGACGCCGCTACCGCCATCGCCGAGCATGTAGGCGGCTCGGAGGAAGGGTTTGTCTATCTGATGAATGAAAAGGCCCGGGAGCTGGGCATGGAGCATTCCCATTTTATGAATCCCCACGGGCTGGATCATAACGACCACTATTCCACCGCCAATGATATGGCCAGGCTAACGGCATATGCCCTGCAGAATCCCGTGTTCCAGGAGATTGTCAAGACAGAGGTCAAAAAGGTCCCCAATCCGACGGAATCCTGGGATCATGTGTGGAGCAACAAAAACAAAATGCTGAATATGTACGATGGGGCGGACGGGGTCAAAACGGGCTATACCAAAATCGCCAAACGCTGCCTGGTTTCCTCCGCCACCCGCAACGGGCAGCAGCTTGCCATAGTGACCCTGAACGATCCCAACGATTGGCTGGACCACCGGAATCTGCTGGATTGGGGCTTTTCCCATTATAAGCTGACGCCGCTGGTGCAGAAGGGCGAGGCGCTGGAGCCGGGGCTGGTCGCCGGACATTCCTTTCAGTACGCGCTGGCGGAGGGGGAAGCCTCCGGTATTGCCAGAACACTCCAGCGCCAGGACGCCAATTCCGCGGAATACCGTCTGGGATTGGCCGGTACGCTGACCCTGACCCTTAACGGCAAGACCATCGGCTCGGTTCCGGTATATCCCGAAGGCAGCCCCAGGCTGGCCCAGGAGATGGATAGCCGCCAAACCTTTGGACAGGGGGCTGCCGTTGCAGGCGGCGGACGGGGCTGGTTTGCCAATCTGGAGCAGGTTGTAAGAGCGCTGTTTGCCGGCATTTAAAGGGCAGGTCGGGAGAAAACAAATCCAGAGGAGGCCGCAAGCATGGTCAATTGGATATGGCTGTTTTTTCTGGTGGCCGGATTTATTGTTGCGGCTATCCAGGGCAATATCGACTCCGTTACCCAGGCGGTATTCGACGGGGCCAAAACCGGCGTTACCGTATCCTTCGGACTCATCAGCATCATGGTATTCTGGCTGGGGATCATGCGCATTGCCGAGGATGCGGGGCTGGTGAAGAAGCTGGCCCGGCTGCTGCGGCCTGTGGTGCGGCTGCTCTTCCCCAGCGTTCCGCCGGATCATCCGGCTATGGGCTACATTATGTCGAACATGAGCGCCAACATCCTGGGGCTTGGCAACGCCGCCACCCCCATGGGCATCAAGGCCATGCAGGAGCTGCAAAAGCTCAATCCCCAGAAGGAAGAGGCGACTGCCGCCATGTGTACCCTCCTGGCCATCAATACGGCAAGCATTACGCTGATTCCCACCACCATTATTGCCTACCGCCTGTCCATGGGCTCCGTGAACGCCGCCGAAATTGTCGGCACCACTCTCATTGCCACCGCCATTGCCACAACTGCCGCGATCATTCTGGACAAGTGGTATCAACGGAAGAATTTTCCCGCCGGGAAAGGATGACCGACCATGTACGCAATTGTTTCCTTGATCTCCATGTGGGCGATCCCGGTGGTGATTGTCTTTATTCCCTTATATGCCGCCTACAAAAAACTGCCCGTCTACGAAACCTTCACGGAAGGGGCCAAGGACGGCTTCGATACGGCGATCCGGATTATTCCCCACATGGTCGGGATGATGGTGGCCATTTCCGTGTTCCGCGCTTCGGGAGCCATGGATCTGATCATCGGGCAGATCCAGCCCTTGCTGAGGCTGATAGGTATTCCCGCGGAGGTGCTGCCCTTGGCCATCCTGCGGCCGATCACCGGGACAGGCTCCCTGGCCTACACGGTGGATTTGTTCAAGCAGTTCGGTCCCGACTCCATGATCGGGCGGATCGCCTCCACCATTCAGGGCAGCACCGATACGACGCTCTATGTGCTGACCGTATATTTCGGCGCCGTGGGCATCCGCAAATCCCGCTACGCCCTGAAGGTGGGCCTGATATCCGATCTCATCGGCTTCGCCGCCGCCATTGCCGTATGTTATCTGGTTTTTGCCTGAACCACCCCGCCTGCGGATTCATATACTAAAAGCACCCGAGAGAGCAAGCGGAGGTGTAGGTTATGAATGCTGCGGGTATCATCGTCCATCATTCCGCATGCAGCGCCATTAACGGCAAAGGCTATGATTACATGATTATGAAAAATGGCTCCATTATCCCTGCGACAGCGCCCACAGATCCCAACTACATCCATATCTGTCTGGAGGGGGACTTCTCCCAGCCTGCCGCCGCCTGGTCCAAGGAGACTGCCGAGCAGATGTTTCTCCTGGTGAAGCTGGCTCTGCGCTTGTCCGGGCTGCTGCATTTTACAATGAAGGACATTTATTCCCATTCCGAGGAATGTCCCGGTTCATTTTTTCCGTGGTCCATGCTTGTGATTTCCGAGAAGGACGGGTATCATTAGCATGAGGTGACAGACGACGAATGGAAAGATTGCAGAAGGTATTGGCTCAGGCCGGGATTGCCTCCCGGCGGAAATGCGAGGAATATATTACATCAGGCCGGGTTCAGGTCAATGATGTGGTGGTGCGGGAACTGGGCGTCAAGGTGGACCCTGCGGCGGATGTAATCAAGGTGGACGGCAGGGCCATTAAGGCGCAAAGCAAGACCTATCTGATGCTGAACAAGCCCAAGGGCGTCATTACCAGCGCCACGGACCCGGAGGGCCGCAAGGTGGTGACGGATTTTCTGCCGGGAGTCAAGGAAAGGGTGTACCCGGTCGGGCGTCTGGATTACGATACGGAGGGGCTGCTGATTCTCACCAATGACGGAGAATTCGCCAATCTGCTGACCCATCCCCGGAATCACGTGCCGCGGACCTATCTGGCTACAGTGAAGGGCAACCTTCACGGCTCTGTCCTGGACAAGCTGAAGGCGGGGGTCAAGCTGGATGACGGGATGACCGCTCCGGCGGAAGCGGATTATTACGATATAAACCCTGACAAGAATGAAACGGTTGTAGTCATTACCATCTTCGAAGGCCGCAACCGGCAGGTGCGGCGGATGTTCGAGGCGGTGCATCATCCGGTGATCCGTTTGAAGCGGGTGATGTTCGGGCCGCTGGAGCTGGGGGGACTTCCCCGCGGCAAGTACAGAGCCCTGACGGAGAAGGAAGTGCAGGCGTTGCGGGAGGAAGCCGCCGCTGCCGCTGTGCAGGCTCCCGGTGCAGGCGGGACTGACCCGCAGTAACGGACGAAACGTGCCGGAAGGCCCTTGGGCCCCGGCTTTTTTGCGTACAGCAGACAGCAGTCGGGTGAAGGCAGGTGAACGGAGCTTTTGAGAAGCAAAAAATGGATGCAGATTGCGATTCTGGCGCTGGTTATCCTGGCCGGAGGACTGGCTATCGGCAATGCGCTGTTCAATAAAGAGCGCATCCCGCGGGCAGGCGACCGGGCGCCCCAGTTCAAGGTTGCTGATCTGGACGGCACCCGGCGCAGCTTGAACGATTGGGCAGACAAGCCGCTGGTGTTGAACTTTTGGGGCACCTTCTGCCCGCCGTGTAAGGAAGAGATGCCGGCCCTGCAGCGCCAAGCCGCCAAGTGGGCGGAGCGGGGCGTAGGCGTGGTGGGCATGAACCTGGGGGAGGATGCCGTCACCGTCAGAGACTTTGTCCGGCAGCTGGGCATTCAGTTCCCCATTTATTTGGATACGGATGACGTTGTCCGCGAGGCATACGGCGTGAATCAATATCCGACCACATTCTTTATTCAGCCCGACGGCCGGATTTATACCATTATTATCGGACAAATGGACGAGGCCACCATCGAAAGCGCGGTGGAATCCATGCTGGATTCCCGTTAGACCGGCCCGGCTTGAGGGCTGAGGAATTATAATTGTTTTGTTTGCGCGGATTAGGGCCTGTCTTACAACCCGCTAAAGGGGCATCTTTCACCGCCTTTTCGCCCCCTGCTTCGTTACTTTTGCTTGACGTACCCCCGGTACGCCTTCACAAAAGTGCCTTGCCTGGAACGAAAATTCGGCCAAATCTGCTCCCTTCGGAGTCATAAGACAGCCCCCGGNGGCCAAATCTGCTCCCTTCGGAGTCATAAGACAGCCCCCGGGGTAAATTTAGTTATTACGGGACTTCACTCTTGCGCCGGAGTATAATATAATTTGTCATAACATGTCCTAAATTTCACATGATACCGAGCAGGATATTTCGATAAAGGAGTGATTGCGGCTTGGCAGATCTTGGATTGAATATATTGATTGTCGACGACGAAGAAAGAATCCGCCGGCTTCTTCGCATGTACCTGGAGAAGGAGGGGTATGGCATTGAGGAGGCCGAGGACGGGGAGACCGCCCTGCAGCTGGCGCTGGAGAAGGACTACGACCTGATTCTTCTGGACCTGATGCTTCCCGGCATCGATGGAATTGAGGTCTGCTCCCGTCTCCGCCAGTTCAAGGCGACGCCGGTTATCATGCTGACGGCCAAGGGGGAGGAAGCCAACCGGGTGCAGGGATTTGAAGTGGGCACCGACGATTATGTGGTCAAGCCCTTCAGCCCCCGCGAGGTGATTTACCGGGTCAAGGCCATCCTGCGCCGCTCATCCGCTACAGCCTATTTGTCCAAGGATGCCAATTCCAGCAATAACATTGTATTTCCCCATCTGGTTATCGAGCATGACGCCCACCGGGTGACTGCGGGCGGCCAGGAGGTAGCATTGACGCCGAAGGAGTATGAGCTTCTGCATTATCTGGCGATCTCGCCGGATAAGGTATTCTCCCGGGAGGAGCTCTTGAAGGATGTATGGAATTATGAGTTTTTCGGGGACCTGCGGACGGTGGATACCCATGTGAAGCGCCTGAGGGAGAAGCTGAACAAGGTCTCGCCGGACGCCGCCGCCATGATCACTACCGTATGGGGTGTCGGCTACAAGCTTGAGGTTCCCAAGTGAGTATTCTGCAGAACATCGTAGGCAAGCTCTGGATGACCATTATCAGCCTGGTTGCTGTTGTGCTCATAATCCTGGGCTTGTTTCTTTACCGCTACATCGACACCAATTTCCCCAAGCTGGGCGAGCAGCAGCGGGATCTGGAGCAATTGGCCTTCAGAATTGTGGACGAATTATCCGACAGGAGCCATGACAGCAGCTACTTTGCCGCCATGAATGATGTGCTGGACGCCCAGAGCATCGGCATGCAATATCTCCGCAGCCCTTCCGGGACATCGGAAGAGGCGCTGCTCATGTCCGACATTCTGACCCCGCTGGAGCAGCAGCAGGCCTTGCAGGGAGTGGTCATCCAAAAGCGTTTTTTTGCTTCCGCCGAGGATGGGAACAAGGAGGAGTATCTGGCTATTGCCATCCCGGTGACGGGGCCGGACAACGATGAGGTCACCGGCTCTGTTGTGATGTACCAGCCCATCAAATCCTCCGAAAGCCTGCAGGATTATGTCAAGCGGTTGTTTGCTCTGGCCTCTTTTATGGGCTTTCTGCTGACGACCTTCTTTGCCTTCTTCCTCATTACCCGGCTGACCAAACCGCTGAAGCAACTGAGGCAGGCCGCCAATCTGATCACCCAGGGACAATACTCCACCCGGGTGTATGTGGGCTCCCACGACGAGCTGGGGGAGCTGGCCCGGACCTTCAATTTAATGGCCGAGCAGCTGGAGGAAACCATCAAGCTCCTGAACAATGAAAAAGCCAATCTGTCCCGGGTGCTGCGGAGCATGTCTGACGCAGTCATTTCCTTTGACACGAAGCATAAGGTGATTTTCGCCAATCCCCAGGGGGAGACCATTCTGAAGGAATGGGGCGAAATTATGTGGAATGATCCCGATCCGGAGGGGGGGGCGGCCAATTCCATTCCGGAGCCGCTTCAGCTGCTTTTCGATGAAGTGATCCAGGAAACCAAGGTGGTGACCACCAAGCTCCATGTCCGGCAGGGCGTGTGGTCGGTGGTTATGGCCCCCCTGTATTCCCATAAGCGGGCCCGGGGGGCGGTGGCCGTGCTGCGGGATGTGACGGAGGAGCACCGCCTGGAGAAGCTGCGAAAGGACTTTGTGGCCAATGTATCCCATGAGCTGCGAACGCCCCTGTCCATGCTGCAGGGCTACAGCGAGGCGCTGCTGGATGATATTGCCGGCACCCCGGAGGAGAAGCACGACCTGGCTCAGGTGATTTACGACGAATCTCTGCGTATGGGGAGACTGGTGAAGGATCTGCTGGACCTGGCCAGAATGGAGGCCGGCCATATGGAGATGAACCTGGGGCCGGTGGAGCTGGCGCCCCTGTTCCGGCGGGTGCACCGGAAGTTCCTGGCTCTGTGCAAGGAGAAGGATATCCGGCTGGAATGTGTGCCGCCCCCGGACGAGGTTGTGCTCCAGAAGGCCGACCAGGACCGCCTGGAGCAGGTGTTCACCAATCTCCTGGGCAATGCCATCCGGCATACCATGCCCGGCAAGGCCATTTACCTTCGCTACCAGACCTTGACGTACCAGGATACCTCCGCTGCCCTAATTGAGGTGGAGGATGAGGGGGAGGGCATTCCGCCGGAGGATATCCCTTATATCTTCGAGCGCTTCTACAAGGCCGACAAGGCCCGTCTCCGGGGCGCCACAGTCGGGACAGGCTTGGGCTTGGCCATCGTGAAAAATATTGTGGAGGCCCATCAAGGCTCCGTTAATGTCCGCAGCATCGTGGGGCAAGGGACGACATTTTCTGTCATATTGCCGCTTGATCCGTAGAAGCAACAAAAGAAGCATTGTTCCGTCTTCCATGAACAATGCTTCTTTTTGTTGAAATCCACAGGATATTATTGATTCTCGTGAAACAATTTTGAGGACTTCGGGGGCTCCCCCAAAAGTACTCGGATTTCGCTGCAAAGCATCACGTCACTTTTGGGGGATGTTTTACAGCCGGACGGCCTTGGCGGTAGTGATCTCAGGCAGGCTCTTTAGCGCGTTAAGGAGAGTGTCGTCCGCTTCCTTGTCGATGGTCAGAAGCATAATGGCGTCGCCGCCGACAACCTTGCGGCCTACTTGCATGGTGGCGATGTTTACGCCGGTGTCGCCCAGCAGGGTGCCCACCTTGCCGATGATGCCCGGTTTATCGTTGTGGGCAATGAAGAGGACATGGCCGTCTGCAGAAATATCCACCGGATATTGGCCGATTTGGACGATCCGCTCGCCGTATCCGGCCAACAGGGTGCCGGCGGCTGCGCTGTCCTTGTCGTCGGTTTTCAGCGTAACGGTGACCAGGTTGGTGAAGCTCTTGGTGGCGGAGGTCTTGGTTACCACTACGTTGATATCCCGCGCCTTGGCCAGATGCAGGGCGTTGATCACATTGGCCTCTTCGCCCAGATGATTGGAGAGCACACCCAGCACAATGTAGCGGGTCAACGGATTCACATCCACATCGGCCAGCTCTCCGGCGTAGTTGATGGCAATCTCATGCAGCCCGTTGTCGGCCAGCTGTCCGGCAACCTTGCCCAGCTTTTCGCCCAGATTGAAGAAGGGCTGCAGCTTTTTCAGCACGTTGGCCGGTACGGAAGGCATGTTGACCGCGTTTTTGAAGGGTTCGTTGCGCAGGATATGAAGGATTTCCTCGGAAACGTCCACCGCCACGTTCTCCTGGGCTTCCACAGTGGATGCACCCAGGTGAGGCGTAACGATAATCTTCGGATGGTTCAGGAAAGGATGGTCGGCTTCCGGCGGCTCCTTGATGAATACGTCAAAGGCTGCTCCGGCCACAATGCCTGCATCGATGGCTTCCACCAGCGCGGCTTCGTCGATAATGCCGCCGCGGGCGCAGTTGATGATGCGCACACCCTTCTTCATCACTTCGAATTGAGGGCGGCTGATGATGTTGCGGGTATCGTTGGTCAGCGGCGTATGCACGGTAATGAAATCGGCATTGCGGACAATTTCATCCACCGTTCCCAGCTTCACGCCGATTTCCTCGGCCCGCTTGTCGGTCATGAAGGGGTCGAAGCCGATAACATTCATGCCGAAGGCCTTGGCCCGCTTGGCCACCTCGCTGCCGATCCGGCCCATGCCGATGATGCCCAGCACCTTGTTGCGCAGCTCCACGCCCACGAAGGTTTTGCGGTCCCATTCTCCGCCTACGGTTTTTTTGTACGCCTGGGGAATCATCCGGGAGAGGCCGAGAATGTGGCCGAAGGTCAGCTCGCAGGTGGCAATGGTATTGCCGTCCGGCGCATTCACCACGACAATGCCGCGTTTGGTGGCGGCTTCCAGATCGATGTTGTCTACACCGACCCCGGCGCGGCCCACAACCTTCAGGTTTTTGGCGGCTTCCATTACCCGGGCGTTGACCTTGGTCTGGCTGCGGACCATAACGGCATCATAGTCGGCGATAACCTCCACCAGCACATCCTCAGGCATGGTGGCCTTAATGTCCACCTGAACATCGGGAGCATCCTTAAGCAACTGAACACCTTGATCGCTGATTCCATCCAATACCAGTACCTTTACCATTTTCGTTTCCCTCCTGTTTATGTTCCTTCATTCCGCCGGCTCTGGTGGGGACGCTGGCGGTACAACAAAAAAACTCCTCGTCCGCTTCCCGCTTCAAAAGAGCGAGAAGGGACGGGAGTTTGATCTCCGTGGTGCCACCCTTGTTCACTGTACATTCGCATGTGCAGCCTTAGCCGGTCATGATATCTGACCGATAGAAGAAGATAACGGCTTCCTGCCGGATATACTTGGCCGCGGCGAGGCGGGTTCGTACATCTGCTCCGGAATGGACAGTATTATTGCGGCCGCCGGTTCGCACCACCCACCGGCTCTCTGAAGGCTTCCTAATACGTTGTTCCTTCAATGCTTTGTCGTGTTAATGTTTTTCATAATGTAACATGACGCGTCAAACCTGTCAACAAAAATCTTTTATGGGTTTGGGCATAAGCGAAAACCTGTACCTTAATCCATTTTGGAGAAAAACGGAAGCTGGGGAAGCAGCTCGCCGCCGTAATATTTGCTCTTGCCCTGAACGAAATCTCCCGGGCGCACCGCATGGGTGCTGATGAGAAGCTCCACCACCTGGGGAACGGTGGTCAGGTTCAGCTTCTTGGCCTGGCCGCTTACGATCATGTCGTCCACACGCAGAGTCACATCCTGCGGGGTATAGGAGCTGAAGGTCCGGGACTGGATCAGCAGTCCGGCCAAATAGGCATTTTTCAGGTTCAGGTCCAGCTGGCTCCAATCATTAAAGGCCAGCTCGCCGTTCAGCACCTCCGTGCCCTTGGCGGAGGAATCCATCAGCTGATGCCATTTGACAATGGAGTCAAAATATTTCTTTTGCGCGGAAAGGGCGTAATTCATAGCTTCGGTAAAGGACGCGTCCTTGCCGATATTGCCGATGAGCACAGTGGGGGCCACCTGGTTGGCCTTGGCCTGCATGTTGTCCGCGGCTTTGCTGAAGAGCTTCAGGCTCTTCAGATATTCCTCCTGGGCTTCCACCAGCAGGGGAGAGGTATCGGGCACCGTCTGGGTCAGGGTGCTCTGGTATTTGTCCTCGGCCAGCTTGGACAGGCTCTTCAGCAGGGAGGAGGCATCCGTGCCTCCGGTCTGGCTCTCGATTTGATTCATGCTTTCGGTCCACTTCAAATTGAATTCTCGAAACGGCAAATATACGGTATGATAAAAGGATACGAGGTACGACTGGTTGTAGGCGGTCTGGTCGCCGGCTTCTCTGCGCTGCTTCACCAAATCGTAGTACTTGGCCTCGGTTCGGTCTGTGCCGATTTTCATGCCGAAGAAAAAAGCGCCCAGGGCGAAAATAAGCATGAAGATAAAGACCAGAATAAAAACAAAGTCCGACCTCGTCAAGCGTTTATCCATTCCAAATGCTCCTTTGTCAACAGTGTTATCAACGACTCGATTCGACATAAGTTAAGTATAGGGGATAAACTGCCAAAAGAAAATAAGTAGAATGGACTGGAAAAAAGGTGAAAAAACTGAAATTTCGTGATGCATTACGCAGGACTCTGGAAATAGATGCCGGCCAGGACAGGCTGCTTCTGATTAATCTGTATATGACCCAAGCGCTTACTTTGGCTTTCGCGCTTATTATCTTCCTCTTCCAAAGGCAAAATCCGCTCCGTCTGTTTCATATTCCTCATCCCGGGACGGCGGCGGCCTGGGGAATCGGCTTCGGTGCAGCGGTGCTTCTGGCGGATATGCTGGTTTCCCGCTGGGTGCCCGAGGAGGCGGCGGATGACGGCGGCATCAATAAAATGCTGTTCGGCAACCGGGCCGTATGGCATATTGCGCTTATTTCCGCCGTCGCCGCCCTCTGCGAGGAGCTGCTTTTCCGCGGCGCCGTCCAGCATGCCTGGGGGCCGTATTGGACAAGCATTTTATTCGCCGCCATCCATGTCCGCTACTTGCGCCATTGGGTGCCGACTGGACTTGTCTTCGGCATCAGTTATGGATTAGGATGGATTTATCAGGAAACGGGAACCCTTTGGTGTCCGATCCTTGCGCATTTTGTCATCGATCTGGTGATGGGGCTGATATTGAGATTCCGGAAGGAGGAGGCATCATGACGGATAAAGAGCTGGAGGAGGCGGAGCTGCCTCCCCGGAGCAGGCTTCATTCCACTGACGGCCGCAAATGGAGCAGGCGCTTTTACGGATTTCTGGTGGGCGTTTTCACATCGCTGATTGTGATTTTGATTGTTTTGAAGTACCTCGAAGGAATGTGAAAAAATTCATTTGTTCCTTTGGCTGTATTACACATTTACAATGGGCTGTTATATATCTATAATGAAAAAAGAACAGACCGGCTTTTCCTTATTTTGCAGGCGTAAGCACAGTTTTTGGGATGCTGCTGCGCTTTCATGAAAGCTTGCCCTGGACGGCCAATAAAAACTGTTGCTACTCATTTCAGTAATTGTTATAATCATTTGTAAAGAGTATTAATTTTATTTTTTCACCATTTTGCCACGTTGTTTTGCCTGACGGGAATCAATGATTTTCATCGGGTTATATATACTTCCTTTGAATCAAGGAAGAAAGGGGATAACACTTATATGTCTATCTTACCCAAGAAGAATGATCTCGGATTTTTTGAAGTCCGCATGGAATCCATCGGCGGCCTGGGCGCTAACCTGGCCGGCAAGATGCTGGCTGAGGCAGGCGTTGTCGGCGCAGGCCTGAATGGTGTCAGCTTTTCTTCTTATGGCTCGGAAAAAAAGGGATCTCCGGTTAAGGCGCATATCCGCTTCTGCGATATCGACACCCAAATCCGGGATACCACACCGGTTGAGCATCCTCATGTAGTGGTTGTGTTCCACGAATCCCTATACAAAACTATGGACGTCACCAGCGGCGTAACCGAGGACAGCATCATTCTGGTCAACTCCACCGGCACCCCGGAGGAGGTAAAGGCCAAGCTGAAGCTTAAGGCGGGAACCGTGGCGGTAATTGACGCCATCGGCATTGCTCTGGAGGAGCAGAACAAGGTCAACATGGCCATGATGGGCGCGATCTTCAGAATCGTCGATTTCCTTGATCCGCAAATCATGCGCGACGTTATCCGCAAGTCTCTGGAGAAGAAGTACCCGCAAGCCGTTGAGCCTGCGCTGCGCACCTTCGAGCGGGCTTATAACGAAGTGCAATTCCAAACCTTCAAGCTGGAGGAAGGCGATGCCTTCCCGGTATTCGTGCGCCATGACACTCCGGTCCTGGGCTATGAGACCCAGCCCATGGGCGGCGTCATCGTCAATCCCGGCAACAGCATTCTGAAGAACCTGTCCATTTCCCGGTCCGGTATGATGCCCCATTATCATGAAGACAAGTGCATCCACTGCGCCGCGTGCGATAATGTCTGCCCCGACTTCTGCTTTGTCTGGGAAGAACAGCCGGATAAGAGGGGACGTCCGCAGATGTTCCTTCAGGGCATTGACTACCAATACTGCAAAGGCTGCCTGAAGTGCGTCATCGCCTGCCCCACCGAAGCCCTCACCGGCGAGCGCGAGGAAGGCAACTACGGCGAAGAGCACCGCGTACCGCACCGCTTCGACCTTGCGGCCAACGTTTAATTAAGAGAGGAGCTGAGGATTACTATGTCTATCGAGATAAAGAGAGAAGCCACCGAAGGCACAGTCGAACAACGGATGGTGTACGAATCCGGCAACGAAATGGCCGCGTACGCCGCCCACCAGATCAACTATCACGTAATGGGATATTTCCCGATTTCTCCGTCTACAGAAGTGGCGCAGTTCCTGGACCTGATGAAGGCCAGCGGCCAGCATGACGTGAAGCTGATCCCCGCCGACGGCGAGCACAGCTCCGCGGGCATCTGTTATGGCGCGTCCACTGCCGGCGCCCGGGTATTCAATGCTACCAGCGCCAACGGCTACCTGTACATGCTGGAGCAAATGCCGGTGCAATCCGGTACCCGCTTCCCCATGGTGCTGAACCTGGTCTGCCGTTCCGTATCCGGCCCGCTGGATATCCACGGCGACCACTCCGACCTGTATTATGCGCTGAATACCGGCTGGCCGATCCTGATGTGCCGCGATCCCCAAGCCGTATACGATATGAACATTCTGGCTGTGAAGCTGGCTGAAGATCCGGAAGTCCGCCTGCCCGTGCTGGTTGCTTCCGACGGCTACTTCACCTCCCACCAGAAGCGCCGGGTGCAAACCTTCGCCAAGCGCGAGGACGTACACGCCTTTATCGGCGAGCCGCCACAAAAGCTGGGCTACCCCGACGTGCTGGACCGCAACAACCCGATTACCGTCGGCCCATACATGAACGAGCCGGACTACATCAACAACTGCTTCCAGCAATCCGAAGCCATGTACCGCGCAGGCAAGGTTTACGACCGCATCCGCCAGGAATACAAGGAACTGACCGGCCGCGACTATCCGGTGCTGGACCTGTACCGGATGGAAGACGCGGAAGTGGCCGTATTCCTGATGAACTCCTCCTCGGAAATCATCAAGGACGTGGTGGACCAGCTCCGCGAGAAGGGCATCAAGGCCGGCTCCATTGCGCCGAACATGATCCGTCCTTTCCCGCAGAAGGAAATTGTGGAGGCTCTGAAAAATGTGAAGGCCATCACCGTCGGCGACCGTGCCGATTCCTACGGCGCTTACGGCGGCAACATGGTTAACGAAATCAAGGCGGCGCTTTTCACCCATGGCAATTCGTCCACAATGGTCGTCAGCCGGATTTACGGCCTGGGCGGCAAGGACTTCTACGCCGAAGACGGCCACGCCATGTTCCAATACGCTCTGGACGCCATTGCCAAGGGCAAGGTTGAGGTTCCGTTTGCTTACCACGGACACACTCCCGGCGACCCGGACAAGAAGCCGAAGCGGGTTCTGAACCCCATGAAGTTCGAGGATTTGAAAACCGGTCTGATCACCGTAACCAAGGACGAGGCTTCCGGCAAGCTGAACGTGAAGGTTCCGCCCCTCCGCGCCCTGACCAAAAAGCCCAAGCGGATCGCTCCCGGACACGGCGCTTGCCCCGGCTGCGGCATTTTCTCCGGTCTGGAGCTGTTCTTCAAGGGAATTGAAGGGGATATCGTTTCCCTGTTCCATACGGGCTGCGCCATGGTTGTTACCACCGGCTATCCCTACTCGGCCCATAAGGCCACATATATCCACAACCTGTTCCAAAGCGGCGCCGCTACCCTGTCCGGCGTAGTGGAAGCCTTCTGGCAGCGCAAAGCCCGCGGCGAGCTGGATCATCTGGGTCTGAAGGACGACTTTACCTTTGTGATGGTCACCGGCGACGGCGGCATGGACATCGGTATGGGCGCGGCCATCGGCGCTGCTCTCCGGAACCACAAGATGATTATCCTGGAGTATGATAACGAGGGTTACATGAATACCGGCGCCCAGTTGTCCTACTCCACACCGCTGGGTCACAGAACCTCTACCTCCAACGTAGGCAAGCATCAGGGAGGCAAGATGTTCCACCACAAGGACACCGCGCAAATTATGGCTGCTACCAATATTCCTTACGTCTTCACAGGCTCCGAAGCATTCCCGCAGGACCTGGTGAAGAAAGCGGCCAAGGCACAATGGTATGCACAGAATGAGGGTCTGGTTTATGGTAAAATCCTCATCACCTGCCCGCTGAACTGGCTGTCCGAGGAGAAGGAAGGCACCTCCATTATCGGCGCTGCCGTGGATTCCTGCTTCTTCCCGCTTATGGAAATCGAGCATGGCATCACCACCATCACCTACAATCCGGAAGAGAAGGGCAAGCGGGTTCCGCTGTCCGACTGGCTGAAAACCATGGGCAAAACCAAGCATATGGTTAAACCGGAATATGCCGAAGCCTATAAAGCCTTTGAAGCCGAAGTGGAACGCCGTTGGGTCCGCCTGAAGGCACGCCACGAAAACGAGTACCTCTAAAATAAGCGAAAGCCCCGAACCGGTTTGCACCGGCGCGGGGCTTTTTAATTATAGACTTTATAGATTTCCGGGGAAGGGGAGCCCTTTCGCAGCTTGCGGCACTTGGGAATCGTCATAAGACAGGCCGGTAGACTGCTGTTGCGGAACTGAGCGACTCTTATGGTGGTGAAAACAGGAGTGCGGATGGAATAACGGAAATAAGAAACCGTTGCATTCCTGATTCGGCGAAAATAGGGCGGAAATCAGGCCGTGGCGGGGAATAAGGGCTTCCTGCTTCCGTTTACAGCGAGAAAAAGCGGTAAAAGCCGCTTTAAGAGTCGCACAGTTCCGTTACGCTCTTCCGGGTGCAGAGAGAAGGTGGTAAGGCAGGCCATTTTCCTCCGGTGGGGGACGGGTGGGGATGCAGATCAGGCCAGCACACGGTGGCCCACCACAACGTAAACAGGACATGGCGGTGGTCTTCCGCCATGTCTTTCTCAGGCGCTTATGCGGGAAAGCCCGCTGGCCCAGGGGCGGAGGGGGATTACTCCAATGCAATTGTCCCCGGGTCCACAAAGCTGTAGCCCTTAGCCTCCAGCTCGGTCAAAAGCTTGTCCAGCGCCTCGGCCGTCCAGGCCAGCTCGTGCATCAGAATATTGCTTCCGGGGTGGAGCTGCTTAAGCACGTTATCGATAACCTCCTGGGGTTTATCGGCGGTTTTGGTATCCCAATCCAAAGAGCCGTTGGACCAGGTCATATACACCATGCCGGCTTTTTTCACCGCTTCCCGGACGTAATCGCTGCCGGACCCGTTGGGCGGTCTGAAAAACTTGGGCGCTTCGCCGGTGAGCTCCTTCACGATGGTCTGCACATCGCCGATTTGCTGGTCCACCTTTTCCGGCGCTTCCTTCTTCAGGTCCACATGATCCCATGTGTGATTGCCGATGGTTTGCTTGCGTTCATGGATCAGCTTGAGCAAATCGGGATTCTGCTTGATCCGGTTCCCGTTGACGAAGAAAATGGCCTTGGCCTTATGCTTATCCAGTGTATCCAGGATCAGCGTCAGCATATCCTCTTTTTTGGGCCCGTCGTCAAAGGTAAGCAGCACCACTTTTTTATTGGCCTCGGGAGCGGTGTCCAAGGGAACCACATCATAATTTTTATTGATCTTGTATTGTTTGGCGGCAACCGCCGGAGAGGAGCTTGCCGCAGTCTCAACGGTTGCAGTCGGCTGCAGGGCCGGAGCTGAAACGGCGGGGCTTGCTGCCGGTGACGGTGTCGGCGCTGCAGCGGCGGATGCGCTGAATGCGGGAGCGGCAGATGCTCCTGAGTTCTCGGTTGCCTGGGTTCCGCAGGCGGCCAGCAAAAGCGCGGCTGCAGCCGCGGCAGCCAAGGCTGAGGTGAGTTTAGGGAATTGTTTTGTGCTTGGATTCATGGGAAAACCACCTTTCCGACTTATTTTACCATACTTCGCGCCTGATCTGCCGCGCGGCTCCCTATTTTTTTCTCACATAACTGTTGGCCCGGGGGACGAAAATAAACCCGAAAGAAAATCGCCCATTCAAAAGGAGGAGACATTCAATGCGGTTGACAAGCTTTCTGGTAGGCGCAGCGGCTGGCGCGGCGGCAGCCATGTATATGAACAGAACCAACAAAACGGTTTTGATGGGATTTTCCCAAATGGGGGACAATTTCTCCAAAGTAGTGGACAAGGCAATGATGTCCATGGCGGACCGGGGACTCAGAACCCACAAGGAACCGGAAACCAGCCAATCCCTGGACAAGGTCGAGGAGCTTATTAAGGAAGACCCCGGGGTGAAGCATGAGGTGGATCAAATTTTGTCCCATAATCATTTGAACACCGTTGATGGGGATAAAGGGCACCTTGGGGCTCACTAATCAAGAGACAGCACCCTTTTTAGCGGGCCGGCGCAGGCAGATGCGCCGGTTTTTTGCCGTTGGACGGGGCTTTTGACTTTTGGTTAGCGGTGGGAAAGATGTATGTTGCCCCTTCCGGGCAATCCGATTACCATGTAGCTGTAAGTCTGCCGGCAGTAATAATTGCGTTTAGCGGGAGGTGGGAAGGGCAAGGTAATGAAAGCCCGCCGGACTTGATGCTTGAGGCATCATCCTGTTTTGCACGAAACTGAAGGAGGTATATAATGAAAATTGTACCCAAAAAATGGATTTCCATCATCCTCATTATGACCCTGATTATGGGACTGGCTTCATCCGCCATTCCCGCGCATGTTGCCAAAGCGCTTGCGGACACGCAGGCTCCCACGGCCCCCACAAACCCCGGTTCCTTATGGAGAACCTCCGATGCCGTCCACCTGGCCTGGACCCCCTCCACAGATGATACGGGCGTGGCGGCCTATGACATTTATGACGGAGCCGCCCTTGTAGGGTCAACTCCCAATGGCTCTCCCCACTATTGGGTCACCGGTCTTGCCGGAGGCAGCCATTCCTTTACGGTGAAAGCCAGGGATGCCGCGGGCAATACCTCCGCCGCCAGCCCGTCTTATACGTTTGTCGGCGGGGCGCTGGACCGTGCGGGATGGATTGTAAGCGCTTCACACAGAACGGCTGACGCCAAGCTGGCCGTGGATCATACGAGCTCTACCCGATGGACCACAGGCACCGCCCAGGGCGCAGGCATGTGGTTTCAAATTGATACGGGAGCCGCGCCCAAAACCTACAGCAAGCTGGTTCTGGAGGGCGGGGGAGATTTCATCCGCCAATACAGCATTGCGGTTTCCGCCGACGGGACAACCTGGGGGACGCCCATTGCAAGCGGAAGCGGCACCGCCACGCTGACTGTGGAATTTGCTCCCCAAACGGCGCGCTACATCCGGATTACCTCCAATGGGGCCAACGGCAACTATTGGTCCATCTATGATCTCAATCTCTTCGGGACATGGGGAGAGGATTCTGTGCCCCCGTCGGCTCCCGTGAATGTTCAATCCAGCGCCGTTTATGACGCGGAGGTCCAATTGGAATGGACGCCTTCCACGGACAATGCCGCCGTTTATGGCTATGACATATACGCCGGAGCCCAATGGGTAGTTTTTTCATCCGTCAATTCTGCCAGAATCAGCGGGCTTGCCGCCAATACAAGCTATTCCTTTACGGTGGTTGCCCTTGATCAGGCAGGCAATGCCTCCCCGGAAAGCCAGGCTCTGGAGGTGGCCACCACCGGCCCCTTGAACCGAACCTTATGGATTGCCAAGGCCTCGGCAGGGGACGCTTCGGCCAAGCAGGGCATTGACGCCAGCGCCGGCACCCGCTGGACCACCGGCGCCGCCCAGGCAACGGGCATGTGGTACCAGGTGGATACCGGTCCCGGGGACAAGGCCTATAACAAGCTGGTGCTGGACGGGGGAGGGGACTATCCCCGCAAATATGAAATCCGCGTCTCCGACGACGGCGCGGTCTGGAGCGAGCCGGTGGCGGCAGGGACAGGCAGCGCCTCCCGGATGGTGGCGACCTTCCCCGAGCAAACCGCCAAGTTTGTGCGGATCATTCTGACAGGGGCGGCCGGCGTCTATTGGTCGATTTATGATCTGAATCTGTACGGCACCGCGGCCCCCGATACGGAATTGCCCTCCAAACCCTCCGGTCTTGCCGCGGCCAATGTGCTGGATACCCAACTGGATTTGACCTGGAATCCGGCCACGGACAATATTGCCGTTATGGGGTACAACCTGTACGCCGGTACGGAGCTTGTGACTTACACCACCGGCACCTTCTGGCAATTGACCGGCTTATCTCCGGCCACCGCCTACAGCTTCCGTGTGGAGGCGGTGGACCTGGCGGGCAACCGTTCGCCCTTGAGCGATGCGCTGGAGGTGGTAACCAAGGATGTCATTCACGTGCCCTTGATTGCCCGTTACGAAATGGAGCCGGATGCCCAGAATGCCACCCTCCTCGCCGACAGCAGCGGCTTGGGACTGTCCGGAGCCATTGCAGCTCCGGCCGCTTTTGTGGACGGCAGGCAGGGAGGCGGCAAGGCGCTGTCGCTGACGGGAGCCGATCAGGCCAAGGTGGCCAACACCGGGCTGCTGGACAAAATCAGCAATGAGATGACCATCTCCGCCTGGATCAAGCCCCAGGATCTGAATTCCTTTCAGCCCATTGTCAGCAAGCGGGACGCCAACTGGAAGGGCACCACCTTCTATTTGGGACTGGAAGGCAACAAGCTCCGGTTCGGCTACGACTACGGGGAGAAGTGGAACATCTGGTCCTTCACCTCCCCCGCTATCCAGGCCGGGCAATGGTTCCACGTGGCGGTGGCCTTCGAGGAAGGCACAGGCGTCAAATTTTATGTAAACGGCACGCTCATCGGATCGGTGAGCCCCGCCGCCGCTTATCCCGGGGCATTGCCCAATGACGTGGATATGCTGATCGGCACGGAATGGCATTATGATTCCGGCTTGCGGGCAATGATCAAATACGGGTTCCGCGGGCTTATCGATTCCCTGCGGGTTTATGGAGCCGCCCTGACCTTCGATCAGATTCAGGCGGACAAAAACGGCACCATCGCCACCCGTCCGGCAGAGGCGGGGGACTTCGCCGTCCCAGAAAAGTACGCCACCTTCCGCCTGGAGCGCTTTGATATGCCGGTGGGCCTGTTCAGCAGCGCCAGCACCAACTCCAAAACCCGGCAGCTGGCCGCCCGGGCGGACGGGCCGGACGCGGTGGATTGGCCGGCCATTACCCTGACCATTCCTCAGGCAGACGGCTCCGCCAAAACGGTCCAGCCCTTCGCGGCGGGAGCGGAATACAAGACGGAAATCTGGCTGCAGCAAAGCCCCAACAGCATGCCCAATCTCCGCCAGCCCTATGACAATGTGCTGAATCCGGGAGGACATTGGGTGCGCGGGCTTTATTGGCGGTGGGGGCAAACCTATATGTATACCACCGATCCCACGGCGCGCACATGGGGATGGGACCATTCCCTGTGGGTCTTCCCCGTGAAAATCTCAAGCGCCTCCGCCGGTGCGGTAAAAAATGTGGTGCTGAAATCGGAAGGGACGGAGATTTACAACAGCGGGAGCAAAACCTTCAATTCTCTGACCCTGCTGCTGCCGCAGAATGAAAAAGGCAAGCCCTACGAGCTTTGGGTGGACGGAAGGGGACCTGTAGCCTTTGATGCGGGGCTTAAGGATATCGAGCCGGGCAATCCCAAGGATGAGCCCATTGAGGTTGACCTGCAGCTTCCCGGCAGCGGTCCGGCCATTGCCGTCAAGACGCTGAATAAGCCCGAAACCTTTCCCAACCAGGCCAAATGGAATGAGGATGCTGCGGCTCTGTCCGCGGCCAAGCCGGCCACCCCGTCCTATACGCCTGCTTCCGGCTCTCTGCAAAGCCGGATCGGGACAGAGGTGCCGCGTTCGCCTACGGGAGTGAATTTCATCTATCTGCCCCACGGCATGAGCGCCGGCGGCTTCTTCCATTCCGAACATCCGGAAAATGCCGCCAGCTACCAAAGCATCGGCAGCCCGGCGGATTATGCCGCTTATGTGGCGGATACGGGCTATGACAGAGTATTTGAGTTCGCCAACTTCAGCGCCAATCCGCCCGAGTCCAACAACCACGACAAGGTGGCCAAGGAGCTGGCGGACCGGGGCGTGCAGTTTGGCCTGATTCCCATGACCGACCTGAATTATTTTGACCTGCGCAGCCAGAACCTGCCGTTCTATACCGCGTATCTGCCGGATTTCCACCAGCCGCTGTACCGGATTCTCCAACTGGGCCTGCAGCGCTTGGGCATCTATCCCAATCTGGCAGGGGTCAGCCTGGGGGCGGACAATGCGGGCTATGCCCAATATTGGGACTGGGCGGCGCCCCATCCCAACCGCCCGTGGGGAAGGGCCTATGAGCAGTTCCAGACCCTGAGCGGCCAGCCGCTGGTGACGCCTCTTGCCCCCAGCCTGCAGGGAACGTACAATCCCAAGTCCCATGAGCACTTTGCAGAGACCACCAAGGCCTTCACCGATTATATCGCCCGCTACAATGATACCTTCCGGAACTACGGGTATTTTGCCCGGGCGGTGCAGGCTGTTGATCCCGGCCTGGCCATGACCACCGGCTCCTTCGGCAGCTCTCCCGGCGTGGGCGCGCGCGGCGGCTGGAACTGGGCCACCATTCCCGGCAAGGAGATGCATGAGGAAATTCCGGTGCAGAGCGCCTATGACTGGAATGAGCTGGCCTCCTCCAAGCCCCTCCATCAGGTTGCCCTGCTGGACCGGCTGAAGAGCTACAATCCCGTAAAGACCACTTGGGCGCTGCAGGATGATTTCTCCTTGTTCTTCGGCAAGGCGGACCGGGAAAAAACCTACGCCATGACGCTGACCCGGGGCATCCAGTCCATCGGCACCAATTCCCTGCCCAACGACAGAGGCAATGTGGCCAAGCCACAGATGATCGCCGAGCAGAAGGAGCTGTACCAATGGATTCACAAATACGGCGGAGCCTATGCCATGACCGAGCCGGAGCCGTCCATCGGGATTCTGTATGTGAATGAGCAGGCGCTCCTGCGCGCGGGCTATGCGCCGGACAATGCCGGCGCCCAGCCAACTGAGCAGGGGCTCCTGAATGCCTCCCATGAGGGCAAGGTGACGGAGGCGCTGTTTATGACCCATGCCGCCGGATGGCCCTCCAAGGTGATTACCCCGGAGGAGCTGAAGCGGGGTTTGCCCTCCACGGTGAAGACTATTCTGCTCACCGGGCTGAACCAGTATGACGACAGCTGGCATTGGTACGACGGCATTACGGCCGAACTGGACGCGTTTGTGGAGCAGGGCGGCGTGATTATCCGGGATGCGGAATCCGTGTCGCCTGTGGCCTCCGTGGCCTCGGGCATGAATATCCGCGCCTATACCATCCAGAGCAATACGGATCAAACCCGGCTGCTGCTGGAGCGGAATGCCGACAATATTTCCATTCTCCGCAGCCTGATGGCCGGCAAGCCGCAGCCGGAAGCGGTATCCGCCAGCTCTACCGTATGGGCGGTGCCTACCCGGGCGGGGGATACCCGCTATGTGACGGTCCTGAATGAGCAGCACAGCACGGAGCCCGGAAACGAGCAGCATCTGGTAGGGCAAACAGGGGAGATTTCCTGGAACACCTCCCGGCCCATCTATGATGTGCGGCTGGGGCGGCAGGTGACGCAGGCGGAGGCCTCCCAGGTGGATCTGAACGCCCATGGCTTCCAGTGGTATGCGCTGCCTCCCGCCGAGGTGACGGTTCCGGAGATTTCCCTGAGCTTGGGAGAATCCGGCTTCTATGAGGCGGCGGCAATGATCGCCAATCCCGATCCCATGACGGGGATTCCGTTGGAATGGACGGTTGCCCCCGCCGGGGGCGGCGGCCCGGCCGCAGTCTACTCGGCAACCGGCCTGAGCGCCCAATTGCCGCTGAAGGCCACGGATGCAGGCGGCTACACGGTTACGGTCAAGGAGCTGTTAAGCGGTTTGTCCGCCTCTGTGCAAATTACGGCGCCTGCCCAGCCGACCGCTCCCGAGGGCTCTGTGCGGATTGACCGGACCGAGCAGGTGTTGGCCTTCACCGCCCGCACCGGCAAACCCCTCACCGTGGCGCTGACGGCCAGCCAGAATGCCGATCCCGCCATGGTGGCCGAGGCCAACCGTCTGGTCCAGTATTATGCGGGCAAGGGCCGCAGCGCGGCGCTGGGGCTGGCGGAGCCGGGCGGTGTGGTCAGGAGTCTGCAGGATTACAAAACCTATCTGGCCTATCCCCAATGGAAAACAGAAGAGACCGATCTGATCCTGCTGGGCTCAAGCGCCACCAATGTGCTTCTGCTGGATCAGGCAAGAGGCTTCCTGCTGCCGGAGCAAGGGAATGGTTTGGCGGCGGGAGAGGCGGCTGTGTCCTACACCAACTCCGCTTTTGTGGGCGAATATGACGTATTGAACATCATTGCCAATGATGCTGCGGGCATTACTGCCGCCGTGAATGCTCTGCTGGCGCTGCCGGAGGCCAAGCCGCAAGCGCCGCAGCTCTTGCAGGCCACCTTGCGCACCGCTTCCTCCATCGGGCTTTCCTGGAGCGGGGAAGCCTCCGCCTCCGGCTACACGGTGGAGCGGCGCTGCAACGGCAGCCCGGTATGGGAAACGGCGGGGACCACGGCCCAAGGCCAGATCTCCTTCACCGACAGCGGTCTGCTCCCGGATGCGCTTTATACGTACCGCATCAGGGCAGTCGGCCCGGCAGGCGTTTCAGCCCCCAGCGAAGAGGCGCGGGTCTATACCCTGCGCGCCGACGGCGGCTGGACGCTGCCGCCGGCCCCTGCCAATCTGGCTGCCGTTGCCCACCGGGAGACGGAAATCGATCTGGCATGGGAGCCATCCGGCGGCGAGGGGATTGCCGGATATGAGGTTTATGCCGATGGAATCAAGGTGAATGCAACGGAGATTGCCGGAACGGCCTACACCGTCACCGGCCTGAATCCGGGTGTGAAATATGTCTTCACCGTCCGGGCCAAGGATGCGGCAGGGAATCTGTCTCCGGCCAGCGCCGGGCAAGAGGCGGCCACGCTTCCCGGCGCGTTGGACCGGACCGGGTGGAACGCCGCCGCCTCCCACAATGCGGTCGGCGCCGGAAGGGCCATCGACGCAAGCGCCGCCACCCGCTGGGATACCGGCGCCAACCAGGCGGCGGGCCAGTATTACCAAGTGGATTTGGGCCGCACGGCTGTCTTTAACAAGCTAGTGCTGGATGCCTCGGGAAGCTCCGGGGATTATCCCCGCGGTTACGCCGTTGCCGTCTCCGCGGATGGCGCCGTCTGGAGCGCGCCTGTAGCTTCCGGAACCGGCAGCGCCGTAACGGCAATCCCCTTTGCGGAGCAGAGGGCCAGATATGTGCGGATCACCTTGACCAGCGCCATCTCCCGCTACTGGTCCATCCATGATCTGGCTATATACAACGAGGACGCGGAGGCGCCGTCGGCTCCGACAAGTGTGGAGGTCCGGGAGATCACCTCCAACTCGGTTCTGCTGGTTTGGTCCCCCTCGGAGGACAATCTGGCCGTAAGCGGCTACGATATCTATGCCAACGGGATCAAGCTGAATCCGGCGGCCATTGCCGAGACCGCTTATACGGCCGCAGGGCTGGCGCCGTCAACGGTGTACAGCTTTACCGTCAGGGCCAGAGACCATGCGGGGAACGTCTCCCCGGACAGTCCGGCGGCCACTGCCAAAACCATGGACGCGCCGCTGGACCGCACCGGCTGGACGGCAACGGCGTCGCCGGACTCGGCCCAGGCCAATATGGCCCTGGACGGACAGAGGAGCACTGTGTGGAGCACCGTTACCGGCCAGACCTACGGACAATACTACCAGCTGTATCTGGGCGGGGAGCGGAGCTTTAATCAAGCGGTGCTGGATGCGGGAGAACATTCCGGTGAATATCCGCGCGGCTATAAGCTTTATGTATCGGGGAACGGGGAGGACTGGGGCAGTCCGGTAGCGGAAGGCGCCTGGGCGCCGGTCACGGTAATCTCGTTCCCGTACACGACCGCTTCTTATGTGCGGATTGTTCAGACGGGAACCGGTGCCGCCCCCTGGACCCTGGCGGAAATCAACCTGTACCGCACGGACAATGAACCGCCCACGGCCCCAGCCGGTCTTGCCGCATCGCAAATTACGGAAACCTCCGCCCATCTAAGCTGGCAGCCGTCAACGGACAACGGACAGGTGGCAGGCTACCGCCTCTTCAACGGAGGGGAGCCTTACGGCGGCGCGCTCATTGCGGGGACTTCCCATACGGTGGAGGGACTTGTCCCGGCAACCGGCTATCTCTTCCAGGCAGCGGCGGTGGATGCCGCCGGGAATGTTTCCCCCTTGAGCCAGCCGGCAGCCTTCACCACCAAGGAGCCGTATCTGGACCGCACCGGTTGGACCGCCACCGCCTCCCATAATCCGGCGGGAGCGGGCAGGGCGTTGGACGGCAATGCCTCCACCAGATGGGACACTGTATCCAATCAGGTGTACGGCCAATATTTCCAGATCGACATGCAGGAGAGCCTGACCTTCAACAAGCTGGTCTTGGATGCATCCGGCAGCGCAGGCGATTATCCCCGCGGCTACAGCGTATACGTTTCGCTGGACGGAGCGGAGTGGGGGCAGCCGGTGGCTTCAGGCAGCGGCAGCGCTGTGACCGCCATTGTTTTTCCCGAGCAGACGGCCCGTTATATCCGGGTAGTCCAAACCGGGGCGGTAGCCAGGTACTGGTCCATTCATGAGGCGTATGTCTACCATATCCAGCCGTAGCCCTGCGGGTTCGGCCCAAACGCCGGAGGAATATCCTCCGGCGTTTGGCATGAATGGGGGAAGCGGCCGCTCTGCCCGTTCACGAAACTCTTCCGCGGATTACCCGTAAAATGTACTTGGTTATACACAATTTTTCCGGTGCAATTCGCAATCAATAGTGGTAACATGCTATAATAATAGCACCTGGCTCCGTCGGATCTTTACCGATTGTGTCGAAGGCGGCCCGCCGGTTTGTGCGGAGGCTGCAAGGCGGACAGGCAAGGTAATTTTTGTACACTTTTTTTGCAATACCTTCATAAACTATTACTATGGTATGCTTTTGGTTCCGAGCTGGCCAAAAAGGAGGGTCCTGTAAATGAAAATTGAACGTTTGAGTACCGATAAGATAAGGATTTTCCTCACTTTCGACGACTTGACGGAGCGCGGGATCCAAAAGGAGGACATGTGGCGGGAGATTCCCAAGGTCCACGAGCTGTTCAGCGAGATGATGGAGCAGGCTTATTCCGAGCTGGGCTTTGACGCATCAGGCCCGTTAGCCGTTGAGGTATTTGCGCTGCCTGCCCAAGGCATGGTGGTAATTGTGACCAGAGGCAAAATGAACAGTCCCGCTTCCGACTCCGCGGAGGAAGAGGAAGATATATATGAGATGGAAGTCACCCTGGAAGAGAGCGAGCTGATTTCCTACGCGTTCTCCGATTTCGAGGACTTGCTTCGTATGGCAAAGGTGGTTCTCCCCATGCTGCCGGAGGGCGGCAAGCTATTCTCTTACAAGAACCGGTACATTCTTCAGGTGGAGCCTTCCGATTGGGATGAGAAGGACAGCCGTTACCAGGCGTTGATCGCCGTTATGTCCGAATATGGAGAAGCGACTTCGGTTACCCAGGCGGTGCTGGAGGAATACGGCAAAACAGTGATTGCCGAGAATGCGGTTCAAGTGCTGTGCAGCCATTTTCAATAACGCATAGTCGGCGCGGCGGACGTGCTTCGCCTTTAAGCATCCTCAACTTGAGCAGTTGGTGAGGGTGCATTTTTTTTGCCATATAAAGAATTGCCAAACCCTTGAAGGCTGACTTGTGATAGAATGAAGTAGTTAGGCTTACCGCAGCTTATCCGTCCTAAGGCAGGGATTAAGTTGCTTTGAGAGGGGGAACGTTTGCTTGTTCCTGTTATCCATTTTGGCGGCATCCATTGCGCCCGGGTTGTCATTGCTGGCTTATTTCTATTTGAAGGACCGCTATGAGTCGGAGCCGGTACACACGGTAATCCGCATGTTCATTATGGGGGTGCTGCTGGTATTTCCCACCATGGTGCTGCAGCGGGCGTTTGTGCTCGGTTTCGGCGAGAACCCGATTTTGTACTCATTCGTTTATTCCTCCTTTCTGGAGGAGTTTCTGAAGTGGTTTATTCTCTACTTCCTCATCTATAAACATCAGGCCTTCGATGAGCCGTACGACGGCATTGTATATGCAACGGCGGTTTCCCTGGGCTTCGCCACCATGGAGAATGTCATGTACGCGCTGCTGTTCGGGCCGTCCATGTCCTCGCTGATCATGCGGGCCTTATTGCCGGTTTCCGGCCATGCGCTGTTCGGGGTGATGATGGGTTACCACATGGGCAAAGCCAAGTTCCGCGGCGGATCGTCGGAAAAAGGAGAGCTTTTCTACTCCATATGTCTGCCGGTGATCTATCATGGAGTGTTCGATTACATTATCCTTGACGCCAAGCCTTACTGGATGTGGCTGATGATTCCGCTGATGCTGTTCCTGTGGAGGAAGAGCATGATGCGGGTAAACCGGGCCAATGACCGTTCTCCCCTGCGGGCCGTGATCCGGGAGGAAAAGATTAAAATTTCCTGATGGTGTCCATACTGGATGTAGGTATGTGTTGGGACTATATCCGGGATTGCAGGAGGCGCTATGAATCGGGGCCGGACCAAGGTAAGAATCTATTGCAAGCAGTGCGGCGAGAAGTTCGTGTTGAAGGGGAGATGGGAAAAAGGCAAGCTGGAGACGGGCTTCCGGCAATGCTTATGCAGCAATGAGGATGATTTTGACATTGAGGTTGAGGATTACTGAGCCAAGAGACGTTCTTCGCGGATGACGCGTGTACTAGGAACGTCTCTTTTTTTGTGTTTGTTTGGTTGTGCCGGCTTGTTTCGTCGGTTTTGCCGGACTGTGGTTCCGTTATTTCAAGAAAAACCGGCTCTTTTGCGTCTGAGCGCACTAACGATGCATCAAATATAACATGACCAAAGAGGTCATCTAGTCAGGAGGACATTGTACTCCC
>NZ_QMFA01000060.1 GCF_003285005.1 Paenibacillus sp. YN15
GGCAAAAAATCCGTTCTGTGTCAACTCCAAAACTGGATCACAAGTCTGCCCCTATACATGAAGGGTTTGTTTGGTGATTTGAGCTGCGAAAGTTGAGTATATAATAAAAGAGTGTTAATTAAGGGGTGATGAACATGCTATTATTTAATACTAATCATTTAAAGGTTTATAACTATATTATTCATCATTTTTTAGAAATGGAGATTTTCAACGGAAATGAATACATAAATATTGGGGATAAACTTGAAGAAATGTTACCTAAATATTTGTTCAGAGAACAATATCATAGATGCATAAAAATCTTTGAGGAATTATTTAAATGGACAGAAGATGAGTTTTACCACAGCATGAGTGCTTTTCATGAGTTAGCTTTATATAATTTTATTGATTATTTGGCAAATATAAGAGAGGATATGGAGGAATTTGACAACATATATTTTAATGACACCTGTCATTCACTAATCGGGGAAGCCAGTCAATCAGACTTTAACGAATATAATGATATATCATTCGAAGAGTATAAGGATAATTACTATAATATTTTTTGTTATTCTGATTTTTTATTCGAAGATACTGATTTTTTATTAATTCCTAAATTATATAATAGTCGTAAACTTGATAATACTAATTTAGAAGAGCATCTAGGCATTAATATTGACTTTTATTATGACATTTTACCACTAGACGTTCAGAATGAATATAAATCCGGCCATATTACACTTACAGGTGAAGTCTCTGGAATGCTTAATTATATTGAACATAGATTAAGCTTTGGAAATCTATATAAATTATTTTGGGAAAATAATACTCCCGTTTTAGAAGAACGTATACAATTAATTTTAGAAAATATTATGGATGCGTATTTTTATAATCAAGAAATTGATATTACTAGAGAAGCCTTATTAGGAAATGGTAAAGTAGATTTTAAACTCTATAGAAGTAAAAAAGAAGATGAAAAAGTATTAATTGAAATTAAAAGAGCAAGCAGTTCATATTTAAAAAAAGGATATGAAAAACAATTGACAGATTATATGTTATCTACCAATTATAAAAATGCATTTTATTTGATTGCATGTTTTACTGACAGTGAGATTAAAAAAACCGAACAATTTATTAGAAATCATGTCTACACCGATACAATACAACTTTATATAAATATAACTATATTAGATTTACGTAAGCGTAAAACTGCTTCTGTTTCATAAGTTTTCAGGAAATAATTCAGAAGATTGTTATGATGTTAAAGGAAATAAAGTATTTTTTTTGGAATTAAAATTATAAATCTTCTACACTTAATTAACTTTTTTAGCAAAAAATTTTTGCATTGCATTCTAATCTCTATTTTGTGCAGGTAATCCCGAACATTGTTCCTGATTTTGTTACCCATATTAAATTTTGGGTTTTTATGGTAGGATAGCTATAAAGGGGTGGTAGTGATGAGAAGCGCTAAAGAAACTGGCAATTTTCCATATTGTATGAGTACAGTTTGTTATTTTGAAGTGGATAAGAATGGTAATGTGTCGCAAGTTTATCATAAAAATAAGTCGGATAGGCCGGAGGTTCTGGAAGCTTATCATAGGGCTGTTTGCAAAGGAATTTAATTTATTTGATTGATTAGATAGATTTAAAAAAACTAGAGGATCTTTTATTGGAAGGACAGATATAGCTTGACGAAAGGATGCTGCCCATGAACACCATTCAACTGCTGGGAGTGGAAAAATCCATCGTCGGCGACGGAATGAACACCACCTTGTTAAGCCCCGTAAGTGTGGCCTTCCATAAAGGTCAGTTCACCGTCATCGTTGGAGCATCCGGCTCCGGGAAATCCACGCTGCTTAGTTTGATCGGAACCCTGGACCGTCCGTCAGCCGGGCAGATTCTCTATGACGATGTGGACCCTGCGCAGCTCAAAAGCAAAATACTGGCCGATTTCCGCTTCGACAACATCGGCTTTGTTTTTCAAAGCTTTCAGCTTCTCCCGACCTTGACCGCTCTGGAGAATGTGATGGCGCCGCTGTTTCCGCGCAAGGTTCCCTATAACAAACCGAATAGGGCGCTCGAGCTGCTGGAGCAGGTTGGCCTTGCAGACAAAAGCAAGCTGCTCCCTTCCCAGCTGTCCGGGGGAGAGCAGCAGCGGGTGGCGATTGCGCGTGCGTTGGTCAATAAGCCGGCTTGGCTGTTGGCGGATGAGCCGACAGGGAATCTGGACTCGAAAAATGGTGAAGCGATTTATAGTCTGATGCAAACGGTGCAGCGTGAAAATGGATGCGGTGTGCTCATGGTGACGCATGATCTTCAACTGGCATCGCGGGGAGACCGGATCATAGAGCTGAAAGACGGGGCGATGATCAGAGACACTGCTGCTGCAGGTGAAGTTCGATGCTGACCTTCATTTGGCGGGAGTGGTGGCGACATAAGGAACGTTTTCTGATTTTACTTCTGGGGATCAGCATTATCAGCTCAGGCCTTGTCCTGCTGTACCATCTGTCGGAGTCGAACAAAGGGACTGTCATGAATTCGGTCCAGCAGAAGTGGAAGGTCTCCTATGACATTCTGGTGCGTCCTCCCGGCTCTCAGCTTACGGACCCTCAGAATAAGCTGATCGAGCCCAATATCCAAACCGGCATTTCCGGCGGAATTACCTTGGAGCAGTGGGAGCAGATCAAGCGTATTCCCGGGGTGGATATCGCCGCGCCGCTTTCAATGCTGGGGTATGTGAATATGGCTCTCTTATTTCCGGAAAAAGCAGCCATCGATGAACCGGGAATTTATCGGGAGACGGTGACGATCACTGCTGATAACGGGGTACAGGAGCAAACTGCAGCATCGTTTAGCAGATATTTTGTACTTGGTCCTTGGTATCTGGAAAATAGCGGCGGGGGCACAACCTCATACGGTATTTCGCCGTATTTCGATGAAAATTTGACAATGGATGATCTTTTTTTAATGGCGGGTGTCGATCCAACGGAAGAGGCGAGATTGGTTGGATTGGATCAGAGCGTGTTAGAGGCTTCCGACTCCCGGTATTACATGGAATCAGATGCCAGCCGGATAGAAAAGCAACCAACTGGTGCAGAAGTTGTTGAACTGCCTGTTCTGATGAGCACACAAAATTTTACGGATAAAACCTATCAATTTCATTTTGAAAGATTGGATCTTCCCTTCTCCGACAAAGAGCAAGCAAGCCGTTCCATGGAAGCCGTAAAAGGAAACGGCGGCGAAGCTTATCTAAAGAAGCTGTGGTCCGTGGCAGACAAAACCTATACCTTCCACACAGAGCAGATGCAAGGCATGTTTATGAAGAATCGCAGCATTGCGTTTGAGTATATGCCAGAAACCTGGCATGTCAGGCTAAAAGCAACTCCCCTTGTATTGGAGCCTGTTGCGAATGCCTACCGGGATCAGTGGCCATATTCCTATCAGGCACAGCGTTTTTCAACTCCCGAAACCTATCAATGGTTCACATCGGATGTTTTACGTCCATATGAAGAGTTTGAACGTAAAGCCATACCAGGTACTTCTATGAACGGTTACTTCTTCAACCCTGAGCTCATTGGATTTTATGATCCGTTGAAGCTGAAGATGGCCATGGACCCGCTCTCGGAGCTGCCCATGGATACATACCGCCCCCCGTCGGCTAAATTGATCTTCGATGATGCCATGCGTCCGCTGAATCCGCCTGCTACTCTCAAGCCCGTTAACAATCCGCTGGGGCTGTTGACCAGCCCGCCCACCATGTTGACCACGATAGACGCGGCGGCCAATATCCTCAAGGATAAGCCGATTTCTGTCATTCGGATCAAGGCGGCAGGCATATCGGAAGTCTCGGAGGAAAGTCAGAGGAAGCTGGAGCAGATTGCTTCTCAGATTCGGGAGCAAACGGGCCTTGAAGCCGACATCGTCTTCGGTTCGTCGCCTCAGCCGGTACTCATCCATGTGCCCGCCAGCGGGTCGCAGCCAGCCCTTGGCTGGGTGGAGCAGCAATGGATTAAGCTTGGAACGAAATTCGTTATAGTGAAAGAAATGCGGATCGGCTTCTCAGGCATGCTGCTGCTGGTTAACCTGATGGCGGTACTTTACGTCGCGGCAACCAATCTGGTATCCTTCCTGGTTCGGAAGCAGTATTTCGCGCTGATGCTTTCCACAGGTTGGCAGCCAACTCATATCATCCGCTTGATCGCGTTGGAAAACATTATTATCGGCGGGTTTGTAGCATTCCTGATTTGGTCATCGCAGGGATGCCTCGTCTTTTTCGGTCAATCGGAGCTTTCTCTGACCCGGTTTACGGTGACAGGGCTGGCAGGCTTCGCTATTTATGGTTTGGGCGGAATGCCGGTATTGTTATTAGTCCGGCGAATTTCCCCGATGGAAGCCATCCGTTCCGGCGAAATGTCCGTCAAAGTCAGGAGAATTGCCAAGGTGCACGGCGTGTTCCATGTGGCCTTGAGCCACTTTGCAGGAAAGATCAAGCGAAACACGCTTTCCGTCCTGTCAATTGCGATGCCGACCACTTTGCTGATGTTCTTTCTATTCGTGACGGTGCAGCTAAAGGGAGTCTTCTATTCCAGTTGGTTCGGACAATATGCTGTGGGAGAGATCGGTTCCACGCATTATTGGGCGGTCGGCATCTGCCTGTTGATTGCGCTGTTCACTACAGCAGAGATCATTTGGCAGAACGTGTCCGAGCGGAAGCAGGAAATCGCTTTGCTTCAGGCTTTGGGCTGGCGCAGCCATGCGATTCGCAGGCTTGTGCTGATGGAAGGCTTCCTTACGGGATGTTTGGCAGGTGTTGTGGCAGAGATTGCGGGGCTTTTTATAATCACGGCGTTTTATCGGGACTTTCCTGTCCATGATTTATGGTATCTCGGCCCGATGGCAGCTGTACCGATACTGACCGGGACACTCGGCTCATGGCTGCCAGCAGAGAAAGCCGTTCGTTTATCCGTCAAGAAAGGATTAGCCGGAAGCTACTCGGCGCGCAAGAAAACCGAGAAACGAATGAAAGGGGCGCTTATTGCCATAGCCGGAACAGCAGTATTGCTGGCTGTCATTTCGGTGTTTCATATTGTTTCCGCCCGTCAGCCTGCGGCTGTGCCGGATCATACCGCGGCGCCTGTGCCGGCGGAAAGCTCGTTACGGTTATCAAATGAGGTTGGCGTTGTAACCGGCTTTGCTCCCCAATTCGTACCGGAAGGCAGCCGTGCGGCATATGATTTGTCGTTGCAGATGACCGGGAAGGGCGCATTTACAGTCTCGGCCATCGTAACGGCTACCAACGTATCCACTGACGAATGGGACAAAATGGTACTTTATATGATCCCAAACGTATTTACCGAACCTGAAAACAAACAAACCTATCAGGAGTCCGCAGAGTTCAATATGGAAGAGCTTCGTTTGAATGGGAAACCAGCAAACTTCCATTTGGAAGGGGATACTCTAACCTTGCCACTGCCACAAAAGCTTGCTCCAAACGCTCAAGCTGTGATCGAGATAAGGTATCGCTTCAAGGTGCCTGAGGACGGAATCCGCTTTACCCAAGTTGGCGGCACTTCCATTCTGGCTCAATGGTATCCGATGCTGGCTACCTACAATAAGGGTTGGAAGAAGGAGCCTTACACTCCGGTTAGCGAGTCGTATCATACGGATTTCAGCGACTTCACATTGCATTATGACCTTCCGGAGGGAATGGCGCTGATCACATCATCCGATCAAGATCCTGGCGAAACGGCTGGTAAGGGGCAGCTTCGCGGGGAACACCTAAAAGAATTGCTTGTTGCCGTTACGGATGACATGACCGCGATTTCCAAGAAACAGGATGATCTTGAAATTCGGGTATGGGGGAGGACGGCCGATCAGGACTGGATGAAGCAAGCTTTGGAGCTGGCCGCTGATGTAATGGAGGTCTTCAATACTCGCATCGGTCCCTATCCGCACAAGCAGGTGGATCTGATTCTGAATGAGGCCGGGTCCATGGAATATCCGGGAGCGATAACCGTAGACGTGTCGGGGGAGGAGGATACGTTCCCGCATGCCATCGTTCATGAGCTTGCCCATCAGTGGTTCTATGGTGCGGTCAGCAGCGATCCGTACCATGAAGGGTGGCTGGATGAGGGAATGACAGAGCTTGCCACATCTCTTTTCCTGAATGATTTTTCGTTTGCGGAGCAATATTACAGAGCCAATTTCAAGGCATCCAATTTACCCTTGCCGGAATATCAAGACAGTGGCATCCTTAGTAGTCTATACGCTCAACCCGTCATACGGTTTAAGGAATTGCTGGATACGTTTGATGACGGCCGGGAGATGGGCTTTGACTTTCTCCATGCTTACTGGACGACATACCGGAACCATCAACTGGACACCAAAGAATTCGTCCGATTTGCGAAAACGTTTTTTATGATGGAAGATGATGATTTTTTTGACTGGCTTAAGCTGGAATGAGAATAAAGAAAGGTTATCTTATTTCTATGAAGCTGTAGAATAGAGGATGAGTATAAAAAAATGGAGCATCCAGCGGCAGTTTTCACTGACTTTCTTGGACAGCCCCTTTTATTGGAGCTAGCCGGACCGACGATCCGCTATTTAGCGAAAAATGGCTGCTTTTCAATTTATCCGGACCGAGGTTCCGCTATGTGGCGAAAACGATTCGGTTTGGGTGGCTTTTCGGGGCAATAACGAATTCTGTGTCCGCGAAAGTCCCAAAACTGCACAAAGCGGCAAAATAGCGGACGTACAGTCCGTGTAATCACCAACCAAAACAATCGGCAGCTTATTCTCCTTAATGAACACACCTTGACCGCATCAAATTTGAAGATAGAGGTGTTTTAATTTGCCTGTGGCCTGCTGGATGGTGAACAAGTTTGATTTTTGTCGCAGATATTTGATAGACTTCATCGTAAGGATGTTCCTCTCTTTGAGCCACTCTTCAGTATAGGTTTATAATAGTTATTCCCATTTGGAAGGATATGTAGGTATATGAAGATATCCGTAAAAATCATGCTCGCAATCGCTCTGTTCCTTTTGGAGGGCTGCGTGAAAACCGGGGATGCCGGAGTGCCGACAGAATCTCAAACGCCGGCGGAGCAGAGCAGGCCCGTGCAGTCAATAACGCTGACGCCGTCGGAGGATGCCGCTTCCATCGGTATCACGGCCGAAAACTATCCGCGCATCGACGGCTCGACCTCTACGCTGCCGCTCGTACAGCGAATATACAAAAGGATGTTTTTGCCCTCAGTCAACAAAGGAGACGGGTGGCCGGACCTTCCGCAAAAGGCGTCCAAGACCATGAGGTCCTATGAGCTGCTCATCGCGGGAGATGTTGATTTGATTCTCGTCCCGGACCCCTCTAAAGAGGTCAAGGAGATGGCCGACAGCGCCGGAACAGAGCTTGAGTATATTCCGATCGGCGCCGAAGCGCTTGTTTTTGTCACGCACAAGGATAATCCCGTAAGCAATATCGATGCCTCTCAGGTGCAGAAGATTTATACCGACATGTCCATCACCGATTGGGCCGAGCTGGGAGGCAAAAGCGGGCGCATCGTGCCGATTTGCCGCAACGCCGATTCCGGTTCCCAGGCGCAGATGGAGAATCTGGTCCTCGGGGGTAGGCCGATAAACCCGACTGTCGAGAAAAACTACATGGAGCAGGACATGAACGGGATGCTTCAAATGGTGGAGGAATACCGGTATTTTGCGCAGGACGGCGAGGAAAGCGCATATTCACTGGGCTATACACTTTACTACTACATCCAGATTTCACAGAGCGTGATAGGGGAAATGAGGATCAAAACGCTGGCATACAACGGGGTTGCTCCGACGTCGGAAACCATTTTGTCAAAGGAGTATCCGCTCTCGATAAACTACTACGCGGTTGTGCGAAAAGATCTGCCGGAGGACCATCCGGCCCGAAAAATCGCCAGTTGGCTGAAAACAACGGACGGCCAATGGGAGGTTGCCGCTTCCGGTCTGGGCGCCCTAAAGACGTTGTACGAGCTGCCGCAATAACATTTTTGATCACCATCGTGCAACATAGCCGCGGCGCAAAAAATTGATTTGGAACAGGGGAGGGGCATATGGCGAGTCATCAGCTTTTTTGCTTTTGCGCGGATTATCTCCGCTATTCCTCCCTAATTTTTACTGGAAAAAAATACTCAACCTGCCTATACCCTAAGAGTTTGGAAGTGTCCGGGACGGTAACATGAAACATGACAGCATGTCCGGGCCGTTCATCAAACGCAAAGTTATGGTGTTGGGCGATCCATTCCTGTATGCCGTTGTAAGCCCGTATGACTTCATTCATATCAAAGTCATGCACGATAGAGGTCGCATAAAGCCCGCCTTCAAAATCAATCATTTCAAAACCCTCCGTATCTTTTTCGGATACCCACTCCTCAATTGCATAACACCAAACGGAACCGCCCTTTTCCTTATCATAGTACATAAAGTCCCTTGGGAAAAAACGGTCTTTTCTCTTCGCGTCAAGCTGTCCCCACAGCTTATTGAATCGCTCGTGGTTATCGCCTTGTTCCACGCCGGAGGTCACCATCCTGCATGCCGGTAATTCAACAAGTCTCACATCCGGCTTTTTTTCAAGCTTTTCAGTCAATTCCAGCAACCGGTTCACGTTGGACGGCTTGCCGATATAATCGACGTTTGTCAGCCGGGTTTCAATCTCCTTCGCCTTATCGTAAATCTTTTTCACGTCGGAATCGCGGCCGAAGTCGATCTGCTCGATTTGGCGGATAAACTCCAGCACAATTTCTTTCAATTCGTGTAATAACGCGACCTCATCGTCAATATTTTGTACTTTTTTACTAAGAACGTCCAACACGACACCGGAACCGGACGCGCTGAAAATACTCTGAATGTCCCTTATACTAATGTTCAGTTTGCGCAAAATAAGAATTTGCTCAAGCCTTTTCATGGCGGTTTCGTCATATAGCCTGTATGCGTACCCGTCGCTCCTTACGCTGCTTATAAGCCCCATATCCTCATAGTAACGCAGTGTGCGGGCGGTAATATCGTATTTAGCCGAGACCTCCCGGATTTTCATAAAGTTATCCATCATTCCACGATCCTTTTCTGATTATGGTTTATTTAAAATATATTATAATCGCTTCCCCAAAGGCAGAGTCAAACGGAAAAGGGGCATCTCTGAAGCAGACGTGTTCCGCAAACACGCCGATGCGTGTTCTTAGCTCGCCGACATTTCTAACTGGAGAAAGTAGTATAAATTATATATGCTCTTGCTGATGGCGGATGCCGACCGAAGGATCGCTATTCTGCGAAACGATGAATATCTGAAGTTTGCGGAAGCGGTTTTTGCCGCGCAAATTTCGCCGGAGAAAGCCGGGGACGACTAAGATGCTGTGGGGAATTCTTATCGGCTATAGTTGGAGCAGGGCAAACGAATCGATATCGATTCCCCCGGTCACGATATTCATTACGATAAACCGAAGGAATTTATCGACATTATGGTTGTTTTTTTGAAGCAGGTGCAATAACGGCAGGACCGGGAGGAGCAGGCTTGCAGTCGGTTGCAGCGTAGATATATCACGCATTTGTCCGAATAATGCTGCAAGAATGAAAAGTTGGAGGGAAAACGTAACGTTTCCGCTCCAACTTTTTTTGTGCAGGAGAACTTTACTTCAAGGTCGTCGGCATCGTCCTGGCGGCCAGCGTTTTTTAGAAAGAGTTTTTTGTTTTTGATTCAGGTCAAAGTAATCTGCGGTTTTTCTTCGTACACTGAAATCACAAACAAAAGGAGGGCAATATCATGGCAAACAAAATCTATCAAATGGAAACAGTATCCTGCCCGAGCTGCATCGTAAAAATCGAGGGTGCGCTGAAGAAAACAAAGGGAATCGCGCAGTCTGAAGTGCTGTTCAACACCTCGAGGGTCAAAGTGGAGTTCGACGAGAACACAGTTTCGTCACAGGAGATTAAAGATAAGATCAAAAAGCTGGGTTATAGAGTCCTGTCGGAAAAGTGACAGAAAGGGGAGAACCGATATGTCCAGGCTGACAAAAGCGCAAATTGTATCGAGTTCGGGGATTTTGGCGGCTTTGGCCTTTGTTCTCAAAAGACTTGTGGGATACGAGCCGGTCACCATCGTCCTGATGCTGGCGGCGACCGTCATAGCAGGCGTCCCCATCTTCAAAAAGGCTTTTGGCGCGCTGCGGTACCGGATCGTGGGTATTGACGTATTGGTGGCCATCGCCGTAACCGGAGCAGTCATCATCGGAGAATACTGGGAGGCCGCCGCCGTTACCTTCCTGTTCATGCTGGGCGATTATCTGGAATCCAGAACCATCGAAAAAACACGCTCCTCCATCCGGACGCTCATGGATTTGGCTCCGGATACAGCAAGAATCCGCAGAGCCGGCGTGGAAACGGTCCTCCCGCCCGAGGAAGTCGTACAGGGCGATTTCGTGGTGGTGAAGCCGGGCGAAAAAATAGCGGTGGACGGTACGGTTGTTGAAGGCTCCGCCTATATCAATCAGGCCGCCATTACCGGTGAGTCCATCCCTGTCAGCCGTGGCATGGAGGAAACTGTATTTTCCGGAACCATCATCGAATCCGGTTACCTGGTCATCCGGGCCGATCGTGTGGGCGGCGACACGACCTTCGCCAGGATTCTGCACATGGTGGAGGAAGCGCAGGATAAAAAAGCGAAAACGCAGAAATCCTTGGAGAAATTCTCCCGCTGGTATACCCCGGCCATCATTCTGCTCTCGGTGGTTCTGTTCTTTGTGACAAAGGATATCCGGCTGGCGCTGACGCTGCTGGTCATCTCCTGCCCTGGCGCGCTGGTCATCTCTACTCCGGTTTCCATCGTTGCGGGCATCGGCAATGGCGCCAAACACGGCGTTTTGATCAAGGGCGGTGAAATCATTGAGAAGCTGGGTACTGTTCGCGCGGCGGCTTTTGACAAGACTGGCACCTTGACCGAAGGAAGACCCGGCGTGACGCGGGTGAAGGCATGGAGGACCGGCGAAGACGAACTGCTCCGAATCGCCGCCATCGGCGAATCCTATTCAGAGCATCCTTTGGGGAAAGCTATCATTGCGGAAGCGGAAAAAAGGCTGGGTGTGGCCACAAAGCCGCCGGAAAGCGCGCAGATCATCACGGGCCGGGGGCTTGCCTTTATCTTTGAGGGACAGGAATATTACATCGGAAACCGTAAACTCTTCACGAGTGAGGGAATCGGTTTTTCGGAATACGAGGAATACCTCGAAAGTGAAGAAGAAAAAGGGCAAACCGCGGTAATCGTCGGGACAAAGGAAGGCGTATGCGGTATCATCTCCATAGCGGACAACGTCCGGGCGGATGCTGCGGCGCTGGTTTCGGACCTCCGGTCGCAGGGGCTCAGGCGGGTCGTCATGCTGACCGGGGACAACCGCCGAGCAGCCAAGGCGGTGGCGGATGCCGCGGGCCTTGACGATTATTACAGCGAGCTGCTTCCCGAGGATAAGGTAAAGACACTGGCGGAGCTTCAGGAAAAACACGGAACTGTCGCCATGGTGGGCGACGGGGTCAACGATGCGCCGGCGCTGGCCTCTGCTGATATAGGTGTCGCCATCGGCGGGGCCGGAACCGACGTGGCGATGGAAACAGCCGATGTGGTGTTGCTGAGCTCCGATATCCGCAAGCTCTCCTACGCAGTGGGATTGAGCCGGGCCACGGTCGGCAACATCAGGCAGAACATCGTGTTCGCGTTGATTGTAGTGGCGATCCTGCTCATGGGCGTACTGGTGAAAACGGTGAACATGTCGCTGGGAATGCTGGTTCATGAGGGCTCGGTTCTACTGGTGATCCTCAACGCCATGCGCCTAATGGGATACGGAAAAGCAAAGAACATGAATGCAAGGTAAGGGGGAAAGAAAGATGCAATCCTGCGACCACCGCGAACATCATGCAAGCTGTATTGAGCAAGTGCCGATCTTTGGCAGCCTAAGTCAAGAGGAAATGCTGGAAATTGCCCAGATCGCCGCGTCGCGGAGCTTCGGGAAGGGTGAAATGGTGTATCGAGCGGGAGATGAGGGCGGAACGCTCTTTGTGCTCCATATCGGCAAGGTGAAGCTTTATCGAGTCAACACAGGCGGCAAGGAGCAGGTCCTCCATGTGATTGGGCCGGGAGAGTTTATCGGGGAACTCTCCTTGTTCTCCTCCCTGCCGTTGACCGACAATGCGCAAGCGCTGGATGAAGCCGTTCTGTGCATCTTGCAGGGGAAGAGACTCAAGGAGCTGATGACGAAATACCCATCCATCGCCCTTAAGGTGATGGATGAGCTGTCCCGTCGTCTGGAAAAGGCGGAGAGCCGGATCGAAGCCATCAGCTTAAACCCGGTGGCGCAACGGGTAGCCGGGGCTCTCTTGGAGTTGTCGGAGGGGAAAAAGGAAATCCTTTTGCCTATGACCAAGGGCGATCTCGCCTCTCAACTTGGGATGAGCCAGGAAACCCTGAGCCGGAAGCTGGCCGAATTGCAGGATGAAGGGTTGATTGTGCTGAAAGGCCACAAAAAAATTGTGATAAAAAATAAATTGAAGTTGGAAAAAATCAGTTTCCCATAATGAAACCATAAGGCACTTTATAGAGCCAGCAAATCCTTCAAGATGTCGGACCTGCAATTCATGAGCTCCATATCGGTCAAGCTGCGGGTGCCTTGCGGAATAGGGATGGAGATTCGTTTGGCGATGGTGCTCTGCCGCTTGGACATGATCATAATTTCGTCGCCCAGCAGCAGAGCTTCGTCAATGTCGTGGGTGACGAACACAATGGAGCACCGGCTTCGCTTCCATAATGAAATCAGCTTATCCACTAGCTCAAACCGCAGATGGTAGTCCAGGGAATGGAAGGGCTCGTCCATAAGCAGCAGATTTCCGCCGTAATAGAAAGCGCGGGCGATGGAGCAGCGTTGGCGCATTCCTCCGGACAGCTGGTGGGGATAGTGATGCTGATACGAAGCAAGGCCAACCTCTTCGAGCAGGGCGAGAATCTCCTGCTGCACCGGATTCTTCTTGACGAACGCGATATTTTCCGAAACGGTGGACCAGGGCAGAAGACAATCCTCCTGGAAGACATAGGAGATCTTCAGCTCATTGTGAACGGTCCGTTCTCCGGAGTCCACAGGCTCCGCCTGCGACAAAATATTCAGCAATGTTGATTTGCCTGAGCCTGAGGGGCCAAGCACACAAAGGATTTTGCCCTCTTCCACGGTGAAATCGTTTTTGTCCAGAACGGTAGCTCCCGAATAGCGTTTGGTGACACCGGTTAATGAGAGAAGCATGGGAACCCTCCTTATGAATGGAAATGAGAGGGCGAGCTTGTTTTGCCGCGGAACAGAAAAGCCAGAAGCAGCTTGATCATATTCCATATCACAGCCATGAACAGCGCCAGCGCAAATACCTTCCGGGTGTCCAAATTGGTTCTGGCATCGGACAGCAGCCCTCCGATTCCATCCACCGAGGTTAAGAGCTCTGCCATAACGGCAAGCTTCCAGCCCAATCCCGCCGCCGTGATCATCCCCGATTTCAAGTAGTTGCGCAAAGAGGGGAGGATAATCCGCCGGATCACCTTTCCCCGGGGAATCTGAAATACCTTGGCCATGCGGATCAGCTTGCTGTCGATATCCACAAACCCCTCATAAAGATTGGTGTACAGCACCGGCGTTGTTGATAGCACGATAATAAAAATGGAGGGTGTGTCCGTAAGGCCGAACCAGATAATGGCGATTCCCAGCCAGGCAATGGGCGGAACGGATTGCATCATGTCCATAACAGGCTCTACATAGGGCTTCCAGCGGGGCCGGAGGCCAATGGCAAGCCCCAAGCCGCCGCCCAAAAGCAGCACACAAACCATACTGATCACCAGCTTGAGCAGTGTGCGGTAGAGAGCGTGATAGAAGGCCGGATCACCCAGATAAGCGATGACGGCATCCAGAGTTTCCAGCGGGCCGGGCAGGATGAAGGGCTTCATCTGCGAGGCAAACAGCTGCCACAGGATCACCAGCAGGCCAAGGGAGATTCCCTTTTTGCTAAGGGCGGTAATAAAACTGCTCATCCGGAAGCTTGCCCCCAATGCTGTCCTTGCTGTATTCAAACAGGGTTTCGTAATACTTGGTCAGCACCTCCCGGCTCTCCCAAGCGGCGGCGAACTCCAGCGCCATATGCGGAATCGCTTTCTCCACCACGCCGGCCTCCAGCTTCAAATATTTATTTGCCAGTTGGGCCGCTTCCTTGGGATTAGCCAGCGTCCATTGCAGCGCCTTCTGGTATTCCTGCTGGAAGCGGGCAACCATCTGGGGATTTTTAGCAATGACCGACCACTTGGTAGCTAAACCCGCATTGGGCAGGTCAGTGGAGAGTCCGGTTACCGCCTGCCATTCCTTTTTGTAATCCACAATGGAGCGCACCTGGCTGTTGTTCATTTGGATCGCCGTAATTTGCGGCTGGATGCTGACGATGGTGGAGGCTTTGCCGGACAGCAGCAGCTGTGCCCCTTCCGCCAATTGCGTGTATTGGAGGGTAACGTCTACTCCGGGGGTGAGCCCGTTGTGCTTGAGGAACGTCTGGGTAATATAGTCGACCGGAGAGGATTTCATGGGAACATACAGGGTGGTCCCTTTGAGATCCTTCCACTCCTTAACGGCAGGGTCTGCCGTGACCATACTCATAACCGACCACGTATTCACGTTCATCAGGGACAGATCCATTCCCTTGTTATACATCACCACGGCATTGTTGAGGGGCAAGGCCAGGAAGCTTACATTTGAATCCGCAGCCAATGCGCCCAGATTGTCGACGCTTTCCCAGATCTTGAAGTCGATGGTGACAGCCTCTCCCATGGCCTTGGACTCGATCATCCGCAAAATGGGCAAGGACGGAGGAGAAGGCGGACCGCCAACGGTAAGGGCAACAGGCTGCTCTGGGGCTGCGGCGGAAGGGGCGGCAGCTGTATTCTGGGGGGCGGTGGTTTGTTGCGATCCGCAGGCTGCAAGCATTGACAGGCTGAGCAGGAGACTGATGGATAAGAGCAGTGAAGCTTTATGTTTCATGGCAAAAATTCCTTTCGTGGACGTTATAGTTATGGTCGTCTATACGCTTTTGCGGCTGCATACGGCAATATACTTCAGGCCATTACCGGATGTATTAAAGAAGGAATACATGCGCTTGAATTGCTGCCGGTTCTCAGGCTTAAGGCCGTTCTTAATAATGCGGTAGGCTCCCCAAAATCCTTCATCACGAATGAGCCCCAAGGGCTTCATAAGAGACATGGCGCCCGAGGCATGGGTTACCTTGTTAAAGCCCGCCCCATAAAACAACTGCTCCCACTGGTTCGTCGGCAAAGGCTCAACCCGGACATGGATGGTTTGATGCAGCTCGGACAGCGCTTCGCCCGCATGCTCCTTTGTCAAGGTAATATCATGGGTCAGCAGCAAGCCTCCCGGCTTCAGCACCCGGAAATACTCGGCAACGGCTTTTAGCTTGGCTGTCCCGTTCAGCATGGTCAGCATGGCTTCGTTGATAATGACATCGAAGCTTTCATCCTCAAAAGGCAGGTTCAAGGCATTGCCCTGTTGAACCTGAATGAATCCCTCCAGATTGGCCTCACGGATGTTTGCTCTGGCTTTTTCCAATGCTCTGGTATCCATGTCGATTCCCGTTATGCGGCATTGGTATTGCCGGGCAAGCTGGATGGAGGTTGTGCACATATTGCAGGCGACCTCCAGCACACGGCTGTTCTTGTCCAGCTTCGCTTGCCGGATCAGCCAGTTGGTGGCGGCAACTCCGCCCGGGCGGAGCTTTTTTTTGCCCAGCTTGGCGAGAAAGTTATGGCCGACTTCTTTTTTCACGGGAAACTCCTCCTTATTCATTGGGCTTAACCACCGTAAGCAGCATCTGGAAAGCCTCTGACGCATATAGGGCATGGGGCACATTGGCGGGCATAATAATGGTTTCACCGGCATGTACCGCATATTTGTCGCTGCCGATGGTGATCTCGGTTTGTCCCGAAAGCACTTGAACCATGGCGTCGCCCGGCGACGAATGTCCGCCAATGGATGTGCCTTTGTCCAGAGACAAAAGCGTGACCGCCAGATTGGGCCGTTGAACCAGGGTCAGGCTGGATACCTGCCGGTTTTCTACGGAAATGAACTGCTTCAAATCCATCACCGTGGATACGGGCAGTTTTTTAATGTAAGTGCCTTGTGTCATCGCATGTACCTCCTGAATTTAAAAGCGGATTTTTAGAAATTTGCAGCCGCACTCCGCCGCGAATTCATGCCATGTATCAGCCGGAACGAAAATCGAGTTCCCTTCAGCCAGACAGCAGGATTGTCTGGCCACCGTCATCTGAAGCTTTCCTTCCAGGACATGAATGAACTGGTGCCGCGGCAAGGTTTCCGAGCTGATGGTTTCCTGCCGGTCCATGGCAAACAGCTCCCATTCTTGCTCTGCTGCCGCAACGGAAGGAGCGACGGGAGGAAAAAGCCTCCTGCTTGCAATGCGGCCGGGGTTCAGCTGAATCAGAGCTTTCAAGTCAAACACGGTGCCTGCAGTAATTTCGTTCATGCTTTCCTCCTGTTCGTTATTGATTGATTCCTTGCATTTGGTATAATGGAAATGCAAGTGAGAACGGTTCTCATTTAGGTGAATTGTAGCAGAGTATGCGGGATAACTCTGTTGCCATGGCAACAGGAGGTGAATAAATGTGCAAGATTATTTCAGCACGATAAGCGGTACAACCTTATTCAAAGGCTTCGAGGAAAATGAAGTGCAGCTGGCTTTGAACTGTTTGCAGGGGATGATCCGGGAGTTTGCCAAGAAGGAGATTATTTTCCGGGCGGAGGAGGTTCTGGACGAAGCCGGAATCATTTTGCAGGGGCAAGTGCTGCTGTGCAAAGAGAATATTTCCGGGATGAGGTCGATTTTTTCGGAGCTGGGTCAAGGGGAAATTATGGGGGAAACAGCCCTTGGTCTTGCCCGGGAGCATAGCGGCTACGAGGCAGTGGCGGGCGCCGATTGCAAAATATTGTTTATTAAGATAAATAAGATTGTGCGTCCCGGAAGAGCTACCTGCCATTTGCGGGGGCGGATTATTGAGAACATGCTGGCGTTATTGCTGGAGAACAACCGCTCCATCTACCAGAAACTGAATCTGGTCTCCCATAAGTCGCTTCGTGACCGAATCCTGCACTATCTCAGCCTGCAAGCCAAACGAAATAATGCTGCCGAGTTTGAAATCCCCTTTTCCCGCAGCGATCTTGCCGATTATCTGACCGTTGACCGCAGCGCCTTGTCCCGGGAGCTGCAGCGGATGGCGAAGGATGGACTGATCCGTTTCTCGAAAAACCGGTTTGAGCTGCTTGATGCGGAGAACCAGCTGAGGATCAGCGATTTCTAAGTATGGGATGACGGCGTAGGAGGGGCGAGTGCCCGCAGGCCGGGACGGGCTTCTGGGAGGGCTCCATCCACCGGAACTCAGGCGGTTTGTCGCTTGAGTTTTTTTGCGAAAATGCTGTATACGGCGCCCTGTCCACCCCGTTGACTTTCCCACTACTCAATGTTATTGTATAGCAGTACCCAACATAATTGATAACCGACGACGTAGAATACTAAGACGTGTCTTAGAACTCCGAGGGTAGCAGATTTTGCCGAATTTTCGTTCCATGCAAGGCACTTTTGTGAAGGCGTACCGGGGGTACGTCAAGCAACAGTAACGAAGCAGGGGGCGAAAAGGTGGTGAAAGATGCCCGTGAGCGGGTTTTAAGACAGGTCCAAAGTAGGTGATATTCTGGAAAACTTAAGTGAAATGCTCAAAGGCGTCTTGGACGGCATTGTGCTGGAGATTATTAGCCGCGGCGAGATTTACGGATATGAGATTACCCGGAGATTGCATGCTATGGGTTTTGAAGGGCTTGCGGAAGCGACGGTGTATGCCTTGCTGCTGCGGCTTGAAAAAAACAAGCTGGTCCACATCACCAAAAAACCTTCGGAAATGGGTCCTCCCCGGAAGTTTTACACCCTTAACGAGCGGGGAATCGAAGAGCTGGCGGCAATTTGGGCAAGGTGGGATTTTTTGGGCGGGCGCATTCATTCACTAAGAAAAAATGGAGGTTTTGACCATGAGCTTGAGCCGGGAGATCAGGGATAAAATGAACCAATTTGCGAAAGAACAGTCCCAGCATTATTTGGGAGAGGCCGAGATGACCTATATGGAAAAGCTGCGGCAGAAAACCGGCCAGACCAAAGGCAAGGTAATGGCCAAGCTTGCCAAGTTCAAGAGCCGTTCAGAAACGGCAATTGACGCCCAGAACGATATGATTCTCTACATGAGCGATTACATGAATGATCTGATGGCGGAAGGGGCTTCCGAGCAGGAGGCGTTTGAACTTGCGAAAAAGGAGCTGAGGTTCCGCAGCGAAACTTCAAAATCGGCCGATTTGCAGGAGCGGTTCGCAGATTATTATGAAAACCGCAATCCTGCCGATTATGAGGCCATCGGTTTGTTCTACGCGGGCTTTATGTTCTTCGGGGTGGCCGTCGGCGCGCTTACCGGATTTCTTGGCAGCGGCGGGCGGGCAGTGTTCCTCTCCGGAGGCTGGATCGATACGCTGATCGGCCTTGTTGTCGGCGGAGCTATCGGAATCGGCTTCGGACTCATCAGCAATGCGGCAATTGCTTTGAAGAAAAGAGCTTGATTGCTTGCTCCAAACTCCGGAAACGTATGTTTTGGCCCTGTGGTGCAGAAAATACGGGAAATTTGAAACGGAGGGTTTGTATTGGCAAATGAAAACAGGAAGTTGTCTGCCGAGCAACAGGAAGAGCTGCTTGGGGTACTCAAAACCCGGTTTGAGAAAAATATGAGCCGCCATGAGGGATTGGATTGGGCGGATGTGCAGCGGAGGCTGGAAGCGGACAGCGGGAAGCTGTGGCCGCTCCATGAGATGGAAAGAACCGGCGGCGAGCCGGATGTGGTGGGCTATGATGAAGCAGCGGGAGAGTATATCTTCTATGACTGCTCGGCGGAAAGCCCCAGCGGCCGCAGGAGCCTGTGTTATGACGACGAAGCCCTGAACGCCCGGAAGCAAAACAAACCGGCCAACAGCGCACTTGGATTGGCCGCCGAGATGGGCATTGAGCTCCTGACGGAGGAGCAGTACCGGGAGCTGCAGAGGCTGGGCAAGTTCGATGCGAAAACCTCCAGCTGGGTGGAAACGCCTCCGGCTATCCGAAAGCATGGCGGCGCCATCTTCGGGGATTTCCGGTATGGGCATGTTTTTATCTATCATAACGGCGCTGACTCCTATTATGGCGCCAGAGGGTTCCGCGGCTCACTGCGGATTTAAGGAGGGCATCGCACCAAAACGGCAGAAATGCCGTTTTTTTGTCTAGCAAGAAACCCGGCAATCCGGTAAAAAGAGGCCTGTCGCTCAGTCACACCCCGGTGACTTCTCGGAAGGCCTCTTTACTTTCTTTGCAAGGCAGAGGAAAGCGCTCTGCTATACTGCTATACTACTGCCCCGCTCCTTCCGCCGCCTCCGTGACGATCCACAGATAGGGAGAATGCTCATGCTCGCGGCTGCGGATGTAGATGCCCAGTCCCTTGGCGTCCAGATTCTGCAGCAGCGCCAGATTCAGAAGGCCGCCGGCGGCTTGCTGTGCCTGGGCATAAGCGGTGAGATCGATTTCATGCCATTGGAATTCGCTGTTTATGAGCTTGGACTGGAGCAGCCCTCCTGCGGCGGGCTTCGTATTCCACGTCACCTGCTTTTCCTCCCAGGGGCCCAACGCCTCGTAAACCCCCAAGGTTGCCTGCGTTCCTCCGGTATCCTGAACGGCGCCGTAGACGAACAGCGTAACGGAGGTTGCAGGGGAATCGATGGCCGATAAATCGAAGCGCATAAGAGCCTCCCGCTTGTAGCTTGCGTTGGGGTCTCCTTTGGCTACCAGCGATTGGCTTGTGCCGAAGTTTTTGGCGGCGGAGGTTCCCCCCTGCACATAGGTGTCGGCAACGGGAGCGAGGGAATAAATGCCGTCGCTGACCTCCAGTTGAGCCGCCGCTGTTTTCACATACCCGTCCAGGCGGAGCTCTACGCCTACCTTGGTCACGCCGCGGCCCACCCCGTATACGGCTCCTGTCGCGTCAATGGAGGCTATCTCCGGGTCCAGACTGAAATAGGTTTTCTCCGTCCTGCTCCAGTCCGGCGCCGAGCCGCTCAGCATCCGGGCCTCCACCTCCAGCACGGTTTGCTGGCCTACCCGGAGCAGAGCTGCCCCCGGCCGGGCCTCCACACTGGCGATCCGGTCGGGCTGCTCCCGGCGGACAAGACCCTCCACTTTAATTTCGGAAATGCTGTTCCATGTGTTGGAGGTATTGCCGTATCCGGTAATGCGGATGTACCGGGCCTGCGTTTGCGGAAAGGGGAAGCTTTCATACCCGGCCGTACTGCCGCTGCTTTGGCCGCTGTAAACTTTGGTCCATACCGTTGCGTCCGCTGATGTCTCGATATCGAAGGAGGTGGAGCGTTTGTCCCCATTGTAAAAAGCGATCTGCACCTCGCTGACAGGCCGCAGGGAATCCAACTGGAGCTGAATCCATTGCCCGGCTCCCTGGGCAGACCACCGGGTGTTGAAATTGCCGTCAATCACATTCACCGGCTCATTGCCGTCGTGGGCGCTGGCGGTAACAGGCGTGGCCGGAGCCGCCGCGGAGGAATAGAAGTAGATCCGGTATTCCGCAGCTCTCTCCTGGGAGGCGGCGGGATGGACATGAATTTTGGCCATTCCCGGTATGGCTGCGGGAGCCTCAACCGTGACGGCCGCTTCCCCATCCAGGGCCAAAGCCTCAATGGACGGAAGGGAGGCGGACTCCCCCGTATCCACATAATAGGTGAAGCGGTCCGCCTGGAAGCCGGGAATGCTTGCCCCGTCAAGCTTAAGGTCCGCAAGCGGCGACACCTGTGCGTCCGGCACCGACCACTGCTCCAGGGGGCGGATAACGGGCTGCTGCTGGGGAAGCGCCTCCCCTTCCATCAGCGGAACCAGCCATACTGCAAGGCGCATCTGACCGATGCCCTTTCCGTGAACCGTCAGCTTGGAGCCGGAGTTTCCGGCCTGGCCGGGAGGATTGGGGGAGGTGGGCAAGGGAGCGGCCTCCCGGACCTCGAAGCGCACATCCTCCTCCCCGCTGATGATCCGAGCCAGGAGCCGCTTATTCCCCTCATGCAGGACAGCGGTGCGCCCTTGATCCGCAATCTCGATTTGGGCAGAGGTGTGCATGAACCAGAAGAATTCACCCGGTTCCTTCAGAACAACCTCATCCTGGAGCAAAAACTGTCTGCGGTGCTCAAGGAGGGCGATTCCCCTTTTGGCTTCCAGCGCCTCCTCGGCATAGGCCTCGCTCATATCTGTGATCATAAAGGCCTGGTCTTGGGCGAAGCCTGACCGGACCAGCTGGGCTTTGCCCTTGGGCGCTTGGCCGGGAGCCTCGCCGGGATTGAATACCAGCGTATTCTGCCCTTCGGGACGAATCCGGTAATAAACGGTCCGCAAGGCATGGTTGAAGTAGTTGGGCAGGTTGTAATCATCTGCGCCCAGATCCTTGGCCCACCGCACGCCCAAGGCGTCCAGAACGAAGGTGCCCAGATCCAGATTGCTGTGGTTAAAGGTATTGTTGCCTCCTTTGAACCCGGCGAAGGCAGCATAAGGATCATTCCATGCGCTGCGCATAGAACCGGTTTCGGAGCGGCGAAATATCTGATCCAATTGCAGATTCACCTCTTCCGCCGGACGGATGAAGGCAGGGTCATACCAAAGCAGGTCCAGGGCAGTGGCGGCTCCCGTCTCCAATTGCGCCCGCTGGTACCACCCCAGGTTGGGATCATTAAAGCGCTTGGCAAACCAGAAGAAGACGGGACTGGTGACAAGGGAGGCCGTGCTGTCGGAGTAGTTGAAGGCCCCCTGGGGTCCGGACATATACAGGGGAAAATAGGCGGTTTTGCTCACGCCTTCGGCATCGGACAGTCCGTAATCCGTTCCCACGGCGGACAGCAGGGAAGCGGAATAAAGCACAAAATGCTTGACATTGTAGCTCCAGTAGCTTACTCCCTCGTCTCCTCCGCCATCGGGAGCAAAGGTAGGCAGAATCGCCTGGATGGATTGAAGGCCGTTCTCCAGGATTTCGCCGGCCATTTCCTCCAGCGCGGCGCTTTCATCTCCTATGGCCAGGGCGCCCATGGCCACAGAGGAGTTAATGACGGTATTCCAATTATTGCGGACGGTGGGCCAGGTGCCCGCTGCCTCTCCCCGGTAGACGGCCAGGGCGGGAGCCAGGCCCTTCTGGACAATGGCTTCCCGGATAAAGCTCCGCTGCTGCGGCGTCCAGGCGTCATACATCCAGTCAAATGCCAGGGCAAAGGCCTGCGTCATCGTGCCTACGTCAAGAAAATGCTGGGGGTTCCAGTCGGGAAATTGTCCGGCGGTCTGCACAACGGCCCAAGCTCTGTCTGCATAGGCTTGGTCTTCCTCCAGCAGGTAAAGCATGCCCAGCGCGGTGATTTCATTAAGGGTGCGCCCTGCTGCGGGCAGACGGTAGCCGTCCGGACGCTCGTAGGCGGGCAGCGGCAGGCTCAGGCTGGTTTGGGCCGATGCCTTGACCTGCTGAAGCATACGGGCGGCGAAGGAATCCTCCTCTAGCGCGCTTTGGAGACGGACAATATCCTGTTGGGTTGCCATCAGCCGGGGATGCTCCCGGTTGGGATGGAGAGTCTTCAGGGCTGTTGTGATAGCGCTTCCATAAGGGGTTGCAGTTTGCTGCGCTGCGGCTTCCTCCGGGATAGCCTGCACATAGTCCAGGCTGCCCGGCAGCAGCAGACCCAGGACAAGAACCAGCGCTGTGAGCTGTCTCCATAGGCCTCTTGTTTGCAAGAGAGTCTTACGTATCATTACAATTCCTCCTTTGTGATTTGTTGAACAGACGGAACGAAGCGGCATGCTTGCGCCTCCGCCTTGCGGGGTGCGGACTGCGCCGCACCTTCCGCAGGGGAGAGAAGCTATTGCTTCAGATAACGCTGATAGGCGTTATTCTTGATTTTCAGCACCTCCTCAATGCCCATGGTTTTCAGCTTACTGACAAAGGCGTCATAGGTGGCGTCTACGGATTCCGCCCCCAGCACCCATTTTTGGCCCATTTCGCTGGCGTAGGTATTAATCGAGGCCTCCATATTCTTCAGCTGCTTCTCCTCCTCCGAAGTATAGGCCAGGGTCGGAATTTGCTCGCGGATATAGCGGTTGGAAATGTATTCATTAATTCCTTTTTCCGCGATGGGGTTCAAATATTGCCGTTCGTATTCAAAGTCCTGATGAAAGCTGAATTCCAGCTGTGCGCCGTATTTGTACAGATTCTGAGTGACCTGGCCGCCCTGCAGAATTTCATCGGTGAATTTGGGCTTGCCGTCCACCATATGGTAGGTAAGACCCTCCACGCCGAAGTTGGCCAGTCTCCTGCCTTCCTCCGTGTACCAGAAGTCAAAATACTTTATGGTTTCCTCCGGATGCTTATTGCTTGCGGCTATTCCCCAGCCGTCCGCTTTCACCACTGCTCTGGCGGTGGGTTCAATGATTTCACCCTTCACATTGGCAGGCGGGGCAATGGGAACATAGTGGAAGCCGGGAATTTTGTCCTTCAGCGTATCATTGAAGGAGGCGGTGCTGGCAAACCAGTCATGATTGGAGCCGCCTGTATTGTTGCCCAGAAGAATATCCCGCGCCTTGTTGCCCCGGGTAAAAATCTCCTTGTCGATCAGGCCTTCCTTATACCATTGGGCCACAGAGGCAATGCCCGGCTTATATTCCGGCTCCAGGGGGCCGTAGACGATGCTGCCGTTCTTTAAGACATACCCCTGATCGGCAGCCCATAAGGAGAGCAGCTCGTAAGCGCCGTTATTGGAACGGCTGAAGAAGGGGATTTCATCCGCCTGGCCGTTGCCGTTGGGGTCCTTGTCCCGGAAGGCCTTCAGCACCTCATGGTACTTCTCCACCGTCTTCGGAACGGGCAAACCCAGCTTATCCAGCCAGTCCTGGCGGATAAACCAGCCGGAGGCCGCTTCCCCGTCGGGCGCGAAGGGAAGGAAGTACATACTTCCGTCTGCCGCCGTACCCACGCTTCTCACATCGGGCCGTGCTTCAAGAAATGCCTTAATGTGAGGGGCGTGCTTGTCGATCAGCTCCTGAAGGGGCATGAAGGCGCCCTCCTGGCCGAATTTATCCATGTTGGCTTTGGCTCCAAGGACAATATCGCTCACTTCTCCGGAGGCCATCATCATATTGAAGGCCTCGTTTCTGTCCGTCACTGTTTTGGGCAAAGTGGATTTAAGCGCCACATTGGTGATTTCGGCCGCTTTCTTAAACACGGGCCAGTTGTCGTCAAACACATTGCTTCCGTTCATGAAATGAACAGACAGGGTAAGGGGTTTCTCACTGGCCTTGCCGCCGGTTGGGGCCAATGAAGCTCCCGCCGCCGGGGATGGTTCTGCGCTCTGCTGCCCGTTGTCTCCGCAGCCGCCCAGCAGAGTGCCGCCGAGGGCCAATGCCAGAGCGGTGTGCAGGACTGGCCGTATGGCTTTTTTGTTCATGGTGTTGCCTCCCTTTTATAAGTGGAATGCTTATATGAAACGGCTCTATTTAACCTTTGACAGAACCGATCATAACTCCTTTGACAAAATATTTCTGAATAAACGGATACACCGCCACAATAGGCAAAACAGACAGCACAATGGTGGCATAAATGACCGTTTCCTGGCTGAACGCCGCTACGTCGGTGGTTGTCATCATGTCCTCGGTGGGCTTCATGTTTACGACCAGCTTGTTGAGAAGCACCTGCAGCGGGATTTTGCGCTCATCCTGGAGAATGACCATGGCCCAGAAATACCCGTTCCAGCGGCTTACGGCATAGAACAGGGAAATAGCGGCAAGAGAAGGCTTGGACAGGGGCAGCACCACCTTCCACAGAATCTGCGCATCGCTTGCGCCGTCCACCTTGGCAGCCTCCTCCAGATCTTCAGGAATGGTTTGGAAGAAGGAACGGAGGATAATGACGTTGAAGGTTGTAATGGCAAAGGCGAAAATGATGGCCGTTCTGGTATTCAGCAGCCCCAAATCCCGCAGGTTCAGGTAGAACGGGATCATTCCGGCGCTGAACAGCATGGTGAAGGCAATGAAGAAGCCAATGGCGCCACGGCCCAGGAGCCGCTTCTTGGATAAGGGATAAGCGCCGAATATGGTAAACGCCACATTAACGGCCGTGCCCGCAACCGTATAGAAGATGGTATTGGCGTAAGCCATCCACAAGGAGCTTTCATTCAGCACCTGCCGGTAGGCGGCAAGGGTAAGCTCCACGGGCCAGAGCACCACCTTACCCGTAATCACGGCATCTCCCGAGCTGATGGAGGCGGAGAGAACGTACAGGAAGGGATAGACGGCGCCGAGCGCCAGCAAAGCCAGGACAATATGATTGCAGACGGAAAATATTTGTTCACCCTTGGACAGTTTCATGCTGCTGCTCCTCTCTTTACCACAGACCGCTCTCGGTGAATTTTTTGCTGAGCTTATTGGCCGCAATGACCAGAACCAGCCCTACAGCCGAGTTGAACAAGCCTACTGCGGTTGTTAAATCGTAGTTTCCTTCCTTGATTCCTGCCCGGTACATATAGGTGCTGATGACATCCGCAGTTTCATAGGTGGCCGGCTGGTACAGGAGAATAATGGCCTCATAGCCAACATCCAGAATATGGCCGATCCGCAGAATAAGCATAATCATAACGGTGGGCAGAATGCCGGGCAGGGTGACATGCCAGATTTGCTTCCATTTGTTGGCCCCGTCAATGACAGCGGCCTCGTACAGCTCCGGATTGATTCCGGAGAGAGCGGCGATGTACAGGATTGCGCCGAAGCCCGTTTCCTTCCAGATGTTCATGGACACCAGAATGGTTCTGAAATACTCCGGCACAATGAGAAAGTAAATTTTCTCCAGTCCCAGCTTTGCCAGCATAATATTGACAAGGCCGTTGCTCGGAGCCAGGAAGTTGGTGACAATGCCCGCGATGACCACCACCGAAATAAAATGGGGCAAATAGGTCAGGGTCTGAACGGCCTTCTTAAAAAAGACATGCTTCACCTCATTAAGCAGCAGGGCCAGTATAATGGGGGCCGGAAACCCCCAAATCAGGCTGTACAGGCTAATCAGCAGGGTGTTGGTCAGGGTGCGGACGAAATAAGGACTTTGAAAAAAGGTAATAAAATGCTCGAAGCCGATCCACGGGCTTGCCGCAATTCCTTTGAATACGCTGAAGTCCTTGAAGGCGATCTGCAGACCGTACATGGGCTTGTATGCGAAAATCAGATACCAGCCAATAAAAGGGATAAGCAGAAGGTAAAAAAAACGATCCCGGGACAGGCGTGCGGCAAGCCTCTGCCAGGCGGGAAGCCAACCGGGCATTATCGGTCGGTTACTGGGCTTAGGTTCCATCAGTGACACTCCTCATTTGTTGGGGGATGTATTGTAAGCGTTCTCTCCCATAAATCCTAGCAAGGAGAGCCTCTGCCGTAAATCGCCATTATCGCGGCTCTCATCAATTTCTCCAGCCGGCGGCCTGCAGGGCAAGGGAAACAGGCCATTCCCGTGGATTTTGGAGATGAGTGGGGAAAATGAGGATTTACCGGAGGCGTCCAATCGGGATATAGTGAAGGTTGGATAGGGGATTTGGGAGAGATAATCGTGAAAGCGTATTCAATTCATACAAAGAGGCTGGGGGAGAGGGCATGAAAAGACGATTCTGGCGAAAGCTGCTGGCCGCATGCATTATGATCGCTTTCTTGTATACGTTTATTGCCGGCCTGGTTTATGCCATGAAGAACAACCAGATTATGCAGGCAGAGCTGCTCAATCAACGAAGAGCCTTCATGGAGCAGGCCAAAACCAGGCTGGACATGAAGCTCAATGTGGCCTTTAATTATGTGGCCCAACTGCGGGTCAATCCCAATGTCCTTGCCTATGCCCGGGAGCAGGAGATGGATTATTACATTATTACGTCGGTATTTAATGAGTTGAAAAACAATATGAACGCCTTCACCAATATCGGATACCAGATTGATCTGGTGAAGCAGGGGAGCGACTTGGTTATCACCCCGTACAGCACCATGTCGCGGGAGCAATATTATGCCTTTATGAACTTCGATGCCGATAACGCTGCCTGGTTTGAGGAGTTTGAGCGCTCCGGGGCTCTGCCTTCCACGGCGATGGTTCAATATAAGGAGGAGGCCAGGAGAAGCGCCGCAGCCCAGGAATACGGCGATCCGTCGGAAAGAGGCCCGTTGGTTGCCTTTGTCCGCCATGAGGCACTGGCCAACCGGGAAGGGATCATGGTTGTCATATCCTTTCATGAGGATCAATTTTTCCCGGAGCAAAGCTCGGAGCGGGATAGCTTCCGGCTGCTCTACGGCAAGGAATGGATCGGAACCGCGGCAGAGGGCCGGACGGCATGGCATAGGGCGGAGGAGATTCTGGCGGGGCTGAAGGAAAATGCTGCCCAGGCGGAGCTGAGGCTTGACGGGAGACAGGTGTATGCGGCCAAATCCGCCAGTCTGGGGAAGCTCCATTATGTATACAGCGTCCCCGACCATGCCTGGAGCGGCAGCCTGGGGGGGATCGCCCGGAGTCTGGCTCCTTTCTACGCGGGCATGACCCTGCTGGGAATCATGATCTCCCTGTTTGCCGCCAACAAGCTGTATAAGCCTGTGCGGGGAGCAGTCAGTTCCTTCCGCCGGGAAGGGACAGAGGAAGCAGCGGATGAGTTTGCCTTTATCCGGGAGTCCGCTGCGCGTATTCAGGAGGCCAATGACCAGCTTCGGGAGATGCTTCGCCACCATAAGCTTCCTTTGAAGAAAAAGTTTATGCGGGATCTTATTCTCGGGCTGCTGCCGGCGGAGCAGGCCGAGGCGGGAGTGAAGCGGCATGAGCTGGACTGGCTTCGTGGACAATCCGTTGTGGTGGTGCTGGAATTTCTGGAGGAGGAGCAGTGGAGCGAGGAATATCCGCTGGAAACGATGCTGGAGATTAAGGCCCAGGCGCTGCGGATTGTAATGGAGCATCTGGAGGCTTACGGCCCCGGCGACAGCGTGGAGCTGGATCATCTGCATTATGCCGTTCTGCTTAAGGATGGGGGGATTCCGCTTCTGCGCAAGCTGGTGCTGGAGGCGGTGGCCGGGGTGGAGGAGCGTTTTGCCATCCGCATGGCTGCGGCTGCAGGCTGTCCTGTTGCCTCAGGCGCAAGTCTGAAGGATTCCTACCGCATGGCTGCAAGGCTGCTGGAGCAGCGGCAGGTCCATGACAGGCATGCCGTTGTTACCTTTGCGGAAATGAGCCACACCGAAGGCGTAGGCAGCTGCTACCCGCTGGATGCGGAGCGGGAGCTGACCATTTGTGTGCTTCAGGGCAAGCCGGAGGAGACAGTTATGCGGTTTAACCGGATCTGGGAGGAGCATGGAAGCAGAGCGGCGGCAAACGGGGAAGCTGCGCAGCTGTTTCTCTACGCCATGATTACAACGATCAGCCGTATATGCCAGCATATAAACAAGACGGCATCGGAGGTGTTTCCCGGAGGAATTCCGTTCCAGCACATGGTCCGCTCCGGCCGGGATTCCCACGAGCAGCTGCTCCACATGCGGCAGCTGCTGGAGCAGCTGGCGGCCCACATTCGGGAGCGGAGCAAGGAGCAGGATCAATCACTGGCAGGACAGATTCTTGCATACATGCACGGCCACTACCATTATGATCTGTCCCTGACGGATATGGCCGGGCAGTTCAACCTGTCCCCCAACTACATCAGCCAGCTGATTAAAGAGAAAACAGGGGAGAGCTTCAAGGATTATCTGAATGAATACCGGGTCAAGCAGGCCAAGCGCATCATGGACGAGCATGCCGATATGAAAATCCATGATATAGCCGGGATGGCGGGGTGGAGCAATGTAAATACCTTCATCCGGGTGTTCAAGAAGTATGAGGGCGTCACCCCCGGCCAATACAGGCAGCAGGACAGGGAGAGGGATAGGGATAGTGGGAGGGAGAGCGGTAGCGACCCAGGCCTGTAAAAAGCTCCTTTTCTAACGAATATCACCAACGCTAATTGGCCAATTTGGCTGCCATCCATACTTTAACGAATCTGCAGCACCTTATTTCCACTAACGATGCATCAAATATAACATGACCAAAGAGGTCATCTAGTCAGGAGGACATTGTACTC
>NZ_QMFA01000061.1 GCF_003285005.1 Paenibacillus sp. YN15
AGCGTTCGTCCTGAGCCAGGATCAAACTCTCCATAAAAGTGGTCCCGAAGGGCCATTATGTTAGAGCCGATAGCTCAATGTTTCAAACGTTTGGCTTGTTTGTTTTGCTGCTCGTTGTTCAGTTTTCAAGGAGCTCGTTTGTTTCCTTGTCGCTCTCTTCTTCAAGAGGCGACCTTCTTAATATACCATGTTCCCAACTCGATTGCAAGCTTTATTTTTTAATTTCTTTTTTTCTTTCGTTTCAAGCTTGCTCTCTCGAAGAGGCGAGTATTAATATACCACGCCGTAAAATCGAAAGTCAACCCTTTTTCCGAAAAAATTGTCGAAAACCCACGAAAGATCATTTTGTTCGCAATGATGTGGTCAAAAAGCCGATCTGCCGCCCAATCTCCCGTCTGTTCCGCTCTTCCCGCCATTCCCGCGCTAACGGAACTTTTTAACTCTTATGACGGCAAATTCGGCTGTTCGACCATGCTGCCGGAACTGAAAAGCTCTTACGAAGGGGAAAATGGCATGAAACGCCCCTTTAGCTGTTCTTCCATTCTTGTAATGGTCTCTTAGTTCCGTTAACCCGGGGACCAGCCAATTTTGCGCCTATAAGGGCTTCTTAGTTCCGCTAATGCTCAAGGGACACAGGCGAGACCAATTATCTGCTCCAATTCCATCAAAAGAGGGAGCGCGGCAGCTCACAAAACGGCGAAAACTCCTGCCTGAGTCTTTTTGAACAAACAGGTGTTAAAAAAGCCCCCAACCGGATAACCGCATTGGGGACTTATATCGATTTCGAGCGTAACCTCAGCAGTTAGACGATTTGCAGGATCTCCTGAATATAAAGCTCCCGCTCCGAGGTAAGGTTAAGAATTGTGCCGTTGGTGTTCACCCAGGGCCGTGTAGGGACATTGGGATCGATAAACACAATTGATCCCACCTGGCCGTTGCTGAGCCGGACAATAGTGCCGTTGGTGAAGGAAGCTGTCTTTTGCACAAAAAGTTTAACCAGCACAGGGTCCAGCTTGCCGAATGATTCGGCCTGCAAAGCATCCAGAGCGGCATACGGGGACAAGGTCTGCTTATAAAAGCGCGGACAGGTCATGGCATGGTAGGTGTCGGCAATGGCAATAATCTTGGCATACGGATGAATTTTATCCCGTTTCAGCGCAAGCGGATAGCCGGAGCCGTCCTCCCGTTCATGGTGCTGGATAGTGGCGAGCTTAACCCCTTCATTCAGGCCAGGCACATTCTTCAGCATCTGATAGCCGGCTACAGTATGGGACCGCACCTCCTCCCTTTCCGTGTGGGTGAGAGCTCCCTTCTTCTCCAGAATGTTTTCATCCACCTTCGCATTGCCTATATCATGCAGCAGCCCGCCTAACGCAACAGGAATCCAGTCCTTGGACGGAAGCTCCATCCATTTGGCCATCTGATAGGCGGTGAGTGCCGTCATAATGCTGTTATGCAGCAGATAGTCCCGCATATTAAACGGGTGGGGGGCAAATTTCAAAACGCTGTAATGCTCCGAATGCTGCAACAGCGCCTCCAGGCGTTTCCGGATCTCCAGCAGGGGCAGCGGACCGCCGGACCGGAGTGTGAACATCACCTTGCGGAACAAAGCCAGCATTTTGTCATACTCCACAGTCAAAGGGGAGGGCTGGGAGCCCCTCAGCTCCGCTTCTTCCGTTTTCCCTGCTTCCGCTTCCACCGGCTCCCGTTTGCCATCGATGGTGACGGCCGGAATCAGAAAGGCCTGCAGAATATCAAGCTCGCGCTGGAGGATAACCGTTCCTTTGTCAAAAAGCAGGCTGCCTCGTTTGGTAAGCACCGGTTCGGTTAGTTTATCGCCAATTTTCAACTGCGACAAGGATACAATCGCCATGGTATTCCTCCGTTCAGAGCAACAATGCAAATAATAATATACCCATTGTATGGTAAAATTGAAATGCCGTCTATTACGAAATCATATCGTTTCTGCCCCACCAACAAAAAAAGCGGGGGGCTGCCCCCCGCTCACCGACAAAGACTCTTATTCTCCGGCTTCTTCCTGCCCGTCCGCCTCTACATCGGATTCCGCATCCGAGTCCGCGTCCGCTTCCGAATCATTCTCATTCTTCTGCACCCGGGTGACGGTGGAAACCTCATCGTCTTCCTTGATGTTGATCAGACGCACACCCTGGGTGTTGCGGCCCATTTCGGAAATGCCGGCAATGCTCATCCGGATGATGGTGCCTTGGGCGGTGATGATCATCAGATCCTCATCCGATTCCACCACCTTCAAGCCGACTACAGGGCCGTTCTTGGCGGTGATGTTCAGCGTTTTGATGCCCTTGCCGCCGCGGGTCTGCACCCGGTAGTCCTCCACCGGAGTCCGTTTGCCGTAGCCCTTGGAGGTTACGATCAGCACACTGCTGGCAGGATCGATAATATCCATATCGATCACCACGTCCCCATCGGCCAGCTGGATGCCCTTCACGCCTGTGGCAGAGCGCCCCATCGGCCGCACATCTCCTTCCGGGAAGCGGATGGACATGCCGTCCCGGGTGCCCATAACAATCTCCTTGTTGCCGTCGGTCAGCCGGACGCCGATCAACTTGTCGTCCTCACGCAGACCAATGGCGATGAGCCCCACCTTGCGGATATTGGAGTAATCCTCCAGCGGCGTTTTCTTGACGATGCCCTGTTCGGTAGCGAAGAAAAGATTCAGCGGCGCATTGAAATCCTCAACGGGGATGACGGCGCTGATCTTTTCACCCTGCTCGATCTGGATCAGGTTGATAATCGGCGTTCCCCGGGCCGTCCGGCTCAGATCGGGAATCTCGTATGCCTTCAGGCGGTAAGCCTTGCCCTTGTCCGTAAAGAACATCAAATAATGATGTGTGTTGCTGACGAACAAATGTTCCACAAAGTCAGATTCCTTGGTGTCCATGCCGATAACGCCCTTGCCGCCGCGTTTCTGGGCCTTGTAGGTATGCACCGGCAGGCGTTTGATATAGCCCGTATGGGAGATGGTGATAATAACATCCTCCTGAGGAATCAGGTCCTCGTCCAGGATGCTCTCCTCGCCGATGGTGATCTCCGAACGCCGCTCATCCGCATACTTGTCGCGGATTTCCTGCAGCTCCTCGCTGATGATGGCCAGAATCAGCTGCTCATCGGCAAGAATAGCCTTGTATTCGGCGATTTTCTTCATCAGCTCCTGGTATTCCTCTTCGATCTTCTCCCGTTCCAGACCGGTCAGGCGCTGCAGACGCATGTCCAGAATCGCCTGGGCCTGCTCAACGCTAAGCCCAAATTGCTCCATCAAGCCGCTGCGGGCTTCCTCCGTTGTCCGGGAGCCGCGGATCAGGGCAATGACCCGGTCCAGATGATCCAGGGCGATGCGCAAGCCCTCCAGGATATGGGCACGTGCTTCCGCCTTGCGCAGCTCGTATTCCGTTCTGCGGCGGATGACCGATTTTTGATGCTCCAGATAATGGTGCAGGGTTTCCTTTAGTCCCAAAATCTGCGGCTGGTTGTTCACCAGAGCCAGCATATTGATGCCGAAATTGGACTGCATGGCGGTATGCTTGTACAGGTTATTAAGCACCACATTGGGATTTACGTCCCGCCGCAGTTCAATGACCATCCGCATGCCGTTGCGGTCGGATTCATCCCGCAGGTCGGTAATGCCGTCGATCCGCTTCTCCCGGACCAGCTCGGCGATATTCTGGATCAGCCGCGCCTTGTTCACCTGATAGGGCAGCTCATACACGATGATCCGGGCTTTGCCGTTGTGATCCTCAATATTGACCTTGGCCCGCATGGTAACAGTGCCGCGGCCGGTATTGTAAGCGGAGCGGATGCCCTCGCGGCCGATAATATAACCGCCGGTGGGGAAGTCCGGACCCTTGATAAAGGTCATCAAATCCATAGCGGTGGCATCCGGGAACTGGATCATATGCTGCAGCCCGTCAATCACCTCGCCCAGGTTATGGGGCGGAATATTGGTGGCCATCCCTACGGCAATACCGGAAACGCCGTTTACCAGCAGGTTGGGGAAGCGGGAGGGCAGCACAACCGGCTCCTGCTCCTCGCCGTCATAGTTGGGTTGGAAGTCAATGGTCTCTTTATTGATATCCCGTAAAAGCTCCATGGCGATTTTGGACAGCCGCGCTTCCGTATACCGCATGGCAGCCGCCATATCCCCGTCGATGGAGCCGAAGTTGCCGTGGCCGTCCACCAGCATATACCGCATGGAAAAATCCTGAGCCATCCGCACCATGGTTTCGTAAACAGCCGAGTCGCCATGGGGATGGTATTTACCGATGACTTCGCCGACAATCCGCGCCGACTTCTTATGGGGCTTGTCCGGCGCCATGCCCAGCTCGGACATGGCATACAGAATTCTCCGGTGAACCGGCTTAAGCCCGTCCCGGACATCCGGCAGCGCCCGGCTGACGATAATGCTCATGGCATAATCCATGAACGATTCCTTCATCTCCGAGCCAATATCCCGTTCCTTGATTTCCGATCTGATTTCTTCAGCCATTATGAACCCCCTACGCATTATGGCAGCCGCACATGCGGCAGATCACCATTGGTTCGCCGGTTGGGCGGGGAAAATAACATTTTCCTATAACCAGACGATGTTGCAAATTCTATTATATTGCGAATAGGACCGGCTGCAAACGCTTCTGTTTGTCCGGTCCTGACGGATAATCCCTTCCTTCGCAGACGGGTTAAATATCCAGGTTCTTCACATATTTGGCATGTTCTTGGATGAAGTCCCTACGCGGCTCCACATTGTCTCCCATCAGGGTGTCAAAAATCGAGTCCGCTTCGATGGCATCCTGGATGCTGACCTGCAGCAAGGTCCGGGCTTCCGGGTCCATGGTGGTTTCCCACAGCTGGGCCGGATTCATCTCGCCCAAGCCCTTGTAGCGCTGGATATTCACTTTGGCGCCTTCGCCGAATTCCTGCATAATCTTGTCCCGCTGGGCTTCGTTGTAGGCGTAGCGCACCACCTTGTTGCGCTCCATCTTGAACAGCGGCGGCTGGGCGATATAGACATAGCCGCTTTCGATCAGCTGCCGCATGTAGCGGAAGAAGAAGGTCAGGAGCAGAGTCCGGATATGGGCGCCGTCCACGTCGGCATCCGTCATAATAATCAGCTTGTGGTAACGGGCCTTGGAAATATCGAATTCATCGCTGATGCCGGTGCCAAGAGCGGTGATGATGGCCCGGATTTCCGCATTGGACAGAATTCTGTCCAGCCGTGCCTTCTCCACGTTCAGGATTTTGCCCCGCAGCGGAAGGATCGCTTGAAAGTGCCGATCCCGGCCCTGCTTGGCGGAGCCGCCGGCGGAGTCGCCTTCCACGATGTACAGCTCGCTGATGGAGGCGTCCCGGGAGGAGCAATCCGCCAGCTTGCCGGGCAGGGAGCTGACCTCCAGCGCGCCCTTGCGGCGGGTAAGCTCACGCGCCTTGCGGGCGGCTTCCCGTGCCCGGGCGGCCTGAATGCCCTTATCCACAATCCGTCTGGCTACGGCCGGATGCTCATCCATAAATTCCTGAAGCTTCTCGGCAAATGTCGATTCCACAATGCCTCTGACCTCGCTGTTGCCCAGCTTGGTTTTGGTTTGGCCTTCAAACTGGGGCTCGGGAATCTTCACGGAAATAATCGCCGTCAGACCTTCGCGCACATCATCCCCGCTGAGATTCTGATCATTATCCTTGATCGCTCCCGACTTGCGGGCATAATCGTTCAGCACCCGGGTCAAGGCCGACTTGAAGCCCGATTCATGGGTTCCGCCCTCATGGGTATGAATATTATTGGCAAAGGAGTAAATATTCTCAGAATAGCCGTCATTGTACTGGAGAGCGATTTCCGCCTGGATGTTGTCCTTGGTGCCCTCCACATAAATAACCTCATGCAGCGCTTCCTTGTTGCGGTTCAGGAACTCGACGAATTGGGCGATGCCGCCCTCGTAATGGAAGCTGTTATGGGTGTCCGTACGCTCGTCGGTCAGGGTGATCTGGATGCCTTTGTTCAGGAACGCCAGCTCCCGAATCCGGGATTGCAGAAGATCGTATTCGTATTCGGTGGTTTCGGTAAAAATTTCCGCATCGGGCTTAAAGGTAATGGTGGTGCCCGATTCTTCCTCGTTGTCCAGCTCGCCGATCACCTTCAGGTCATATTGGGGTGTGCCGCGTTTATATTCCTGGCGGTACACCTTGCCCTTGAGCTTGACAGTGGCCATCAAATGCTCGGACAGGGCGTTTACGACAGACACGCCGACGCCGTGAAGACCGCCGGATACCTTATAGCCTTCGCCGCCGAACTTGCCGCCGGCATGCAGCACCGTAAGCACCACCTCAAGAGCGGGGCGTTTGGTTTTCTTCTCTTCACCGACGGGTATGCCGCGGCCGTTGTCGATGACCGTAATGCTGTTGTCCTGATGGATAATCACATCGATCTTGTCGCAATAACCGGCCAGAGCTTCGTCAATACTGTTGTCGACAACTTCCCATACCAGATGGTGAAGGCCGCGGGAGCTGGTGGAGCCGATATACATACCCGGCCGCTTGCGCACCGCTTCAAGTCCTTCCAGCACCTGAATCTGGTTTTCGTCGTACGTATTGGGGTTGACGGACATGGACCTTTCACCTACTTTTCATGATTCAATAATTTTATCCGTTCACGTATAAGTGATGCGCGCGCTTTTTGAGGGTGGCCGAGGAAATGGGGGAGTAATACACCTTGTCCAGGGTCACCACCAGAGACTTGCATTCCTCTTCGCCGATAACCTCCACCCTCGATGCCTCTTCGGCGCGGGAGGTAAATTGCTTGGTCACCTTGGACGTTTTCTCGATGGACAAATCGAATATGCCGACCAGCTCCGACGTGCGGATAATCTTCTCGCCGCCCAAATGGATAAACAATGGGTTTTCCTCCCGTTTTACCGTTTTTTAGCGGCACACCCCGCTAAGGCTGCTCTGCGGCAATGGAACCCTCCCGAACCTGAAACACGGCCAGATCGGGGATTTTGGAGAGGTCCACACTCTCCATGCCGGTAGTTGTAATAAAGGTCTGCACCTTATTCTGGATGGTCTCGATGAGCTGCGTCTGCCGGTTCTGGTCCAGCTCCGAGAGCACATCATCCAAGAGCAGAAGGGGATATTCGCCGACTTCCTCGTTTATGAGCTCCAGCTCCGCCAGCTTCACCGACAATGCGGTGGTCCGCTGCTGCCCCTGAGAGCCGAAGGTTTGCACTTCCTTGCCGTTGATAAAAAAAAGCAGATCGTCCCGATGGGGACCCGCCAGAGTCGTTCCTCTGCGCAGCTCCTGATCCTTTATCTCAGATAACTTTATCATAAATTGCCTAAATAGGGTAGTTTCATCTTCGCTTGCAGTCTCGCCGAAGCTGGGTTTGTACTCGATCTTCAGGACTTCCTTGTCCGCAGTGATGCCGGAATGGATGGTCTTGGCCCAGCGTTCAAGCTTCTCTATAAAGCTTTGACGTTTTTTCATAATCTTAGTACCAAAGCTTGCCAATTGCTCATTCCATACTTCCAGCAGCTCCGCCTTGGCGCCGCCGCCCGGTCCTCCATGCTGCTTCAAATAGTGGTTGCGCTGCTGGAGAATCTTCTGGTACTGGGTGATGTCATAGAGATACCCGGGATGAACCTGGCCGATTTCCATATCGAGGAACCGCCGGCGGATGCCCGGGGCGCCCTTCACAATCTCCAGATCCTCCGGGGCAAACATTACCACGTTCAGCGCCCCCACAAAGCCGCTTAGCTTTTTCTGCTCCATCCCGTTCACGCGGGCCTTTTTGCCTTGGGCGGAAATCTGCAGCTGCAGCTTGCAGGGACCGTACTTTTTGTCAATTTCGCCGTAGATTACCGCTTCCTGCCTGTCCCAGGCAATGAGCTCCTTGTCCTGATGGGTACGGTGGGATTTGGTCAGCGCCAGCACAAAAATGGACTCCAGCAGATTGGTTTTGCCCTGGGCGTTGGGACCGATAAACACATTCACGGCCTTTTCGGTCCCCAGCTCAATGCTTTCGTAATTGCGGTAATGCTGGAGGGCCAGCTTTCGCAGAAACATCAGTCCTGCTCCGCCGCCAGGAGAAACATGCCGGCCCCGGCCACCTCAACCCGGTCCCCCGGATAGAGCTTCCGGCCCCGGCGGTTATCCGGCTCGCCGTTCACCTTGACGGCAGTCTCCGCAAGGTATGCCTTGGCTTGTCCGCCGGAGCCGATCAAGTCGGTGATCTTCAAAAATTGGGCCAGGGTAATAAACTCCCCGTGAAAGGAAATGGTGGTCATATCCGTTTGCTCCTTCGGCTGTTCAAGGTCAATTGGTGGTCCGGTAGGGCAGAATCAGCTGGAGAATGGGAGTTCCGTCCTCAGGCTGGATAATGATTGGGCTCATGGAGCCGGTAAAGCCGATCCGCACCTTTTCACTGTCTATTACTTTTAAAGCATCCAACATATATTTGGAATTAAATGAAATTTTAAGCAATTCTCCGTCCAGGCCGGAAACAACCAGCGTTTCCGTTACCTTGCCCAACTCCGTGGAGCTGGAGCTGACCTCGATGGTCTCATGGTCGATCATCGTCATACGAACAATATTGCTCCGCTCCTCCCGGGACAACAGATATGCCCGGTCAATGGCGTCCATCAGCTCGCGGGTGCGCGCCACCAATTGAGTTTGGAAGGATTTCGGAATCAGCTTGCTGGTATCCGGGTATGTACCCTCCAGAATCCGGGAATAGAACAGAATCCGTTCCATCCGGAACAGCACCTGGTTATCCGAAACAACCATATCCACCAGAATGTTGCCGTCGGGAAGAATTTTGCTCAGTTCGTTTAAGGTCCGGCCGGAAATGACCACATTGCTGAATTGGGCGTTTTCGTCGGCTTCCATATGCGTATGGCGCTGGGCCAGCCGGTGGCGGTCGCAGCCGATGAGCTTCAGCGTACTGTTGTTCAATATCCACTGCACCCCGGTAAGAACGGGAGTAGCTTCCGTGGCGGAAACGGCAAAGGCCGTTTGGCGAATCATGGTTTTCAGCAGATCGCTGGCTACCGTAACGGTTTTGTCCTCTTCAATCTCCGGCAAAAGCGGATATTCCTCCGGGTCCAGGCCTACCATCTGGATTTCCGAAGAACCGGCACGGATGACGGTTTGGAACTGCTGAGAGACCTCAATTTCAATCTGGTCGGAGGGCAGCTTGCGGATGATTTCCATGAAGAATTTGGCCGGAAGGACAACGCTGCCTTTTTGGCCCAAACGGATGATCTCCTTGCCGTCATGCTCCATGGGAATAAAGGACTGGATGGAAATATCCGTATCGCTGGCAGTCAGGGTCAAACCCGAAAAGGAGGCATCAAGCTTAATGCCGCTTAAGATCGGCAATGTGGTCCGGCTGGATATGGCCTTGGTTACATGTTGAATGGCTTCGTTCAAAAAATCTTTATTAACCGTCAATTTCATCATGGTCACTCCTGTGGTTCTAAAATAAAGGCCACCGCATAAACTTTTCCTATATACGCCTATACGCTGGATTGAGGGAAACATCACTTTTATCGGCATTCTACATGTATAAGTATATCTTTAAATAAAGTAGGACAAGTAGTAGGTGCGGTGAATATGTGGATATGTGCATAAAACACTGAAAAGAAAAGCCTATCCACATGTGAATAGTTTGTGCATAGGCGCTAAGGTTATGAACCGGGATTTCGGATCTTTTCAGTTAAATTGCGAATAATCTTGGCAAGCTCCTGGTCGTTGGCAAGCGACGAGGAGATTTTCTCGTGGGCGTGGATGACGGTAGTATGATCCCGCCCTCCGAAGGCCTCGCCGATCTTGGGCAGGGAGTGCTCCGTCAGCTCCCGGGAGAGGTACATGGCCACCTGCCGCGGGAACGCGACGGCCTTGGTTCGTTTGCGGGCCTTAAAATCCTCCACCTTCATTCCGTAAAACTCGCCAACCCGCTGCTGAATATCGTGAATGGTGATGACCTTGGGCTTGCTGTTGGGGATGATGTCCTTTAAGGCCTCAGCGGCCAAATGGACGGTCACATCCTCGTTTATGAGCGACGAGTAGGCCACAACCCGGATCAGCGCGCCCTCCAGCTCCCGGATGTTGGTATCGATCTGGTTGGCGATATAGACCATGGCTTCGTTGGGGATATCCAGATTTTCCGCCTTGGCCTTCTTCCGCAGAATGGCAATCCGCGTCTCCAGATCAGGCGGCTGAATATCGGTGATAAGGCCCCACTCAAAGCGGGAGCGCAGCCGGTCCTCCAGCGTGGGAATTTCCTTGGGCGGACGGTCGGAGGAGATAATAATCTGCTTGCTCTCCTCATGCAAGGCATTAAACGTATGGAAGAATTCCTCCTGGGTGCCTTCCTTGCCGGCGAGGAACTGGATATCGTCAATCAAGAGCACATCAATCTTCCGGTACTTGTTGCGGAAGCTTTCGCCCACATTGTCCCGGACGGCATTGATGAATTCATTGGTGAATTTCTCGGAGGAAATGTACAGCACCTTGGCGCTAGGATTATGCTCCAGAACATAGTGGCCGATGGCATGCATCAAGTGGGTTTTCCCCAGTCCTACACCTCCATACAAAAACAGGGGGTTGTACGCTTTAGCCGGCGCTTCCGCCACAGCCAAAGAAGCGGCATGGGCAAACCGGTTGCCGCTGCCGATAACGAAGGTGTCAAAGGTATACTTGGGGTTCAGCGAAAAGGAATCCTCATGCAGCATCGCAGCGGCGGGTCTGGGCGGTTGCACCGCCGGCGCTGTCTGGACTGCCGCGGGGGGCGGCACGTCGTCGATGGTGAATTGGATGTCCACATGCCGGTCCAGCGTCTCCGCAACCGTGGACTGGATCAGCTTGGCGTATTTGGCCTCCAGCCATTCCTTGGCGAAGGTGTTCGGCGCGCATATCAAAAGCGCGTTCTCGTTGAACACGGTCGCTTTGGTGGATTTCAGCCAGGTATCGAAGCTCGGTTTGCTGACCTTGGTCTGGATGACGGAGAGGATCTGTTGCCATAATTCATTGGCAGGGCTATCCACTAACACTTCACTCCTTACGGGAAAAAACAAAATTCTACAATCTTCAGGCAGCTGTAGGGGAAACAGACAAAACTGGCGCTAAGGCTGTCGAAATATCCACATAGTTAAGAAAATTCCTTCACGGCTTATCCCGTTAAAGGAATGTTGTGCACATCTTTATCCACAGGCTGTGTATAAAATAACGGAATAATTCAACTATCCACAGCCGAAACAATATAAATATATCAAAAGAAAGTAGCGTTTTCAATGATAATCTCCGATTTATCCACAATTTCTAGCCCTTGTGCAAAACATTTATCCACCATACTACATATTGTTAATAAATTGTTTACGAATCGACAGCGTACCGGGTTTTCCACTTTTTTTTGTACACAGGGGGATAAATGTTGATGTGGACGGGGAGAATGAGGTTGACATAAGAGCCGGAAAATGATTTAATATTGAAAGGTATTTTGGGAACTCCTCGTTTGAAGTTCTTTAGGGAGGTGCAACAGATGAAACCCTCATTCAATCCGAATGTAAGCAAGCGCAAGAAGGTGCATGGCTTCCGCAAGCGTATGAGCACGAAGAATGGCCGTAAGGTACTGGCCGCGCGCCGCGCAAGAGGCCGCAAGGTATTGACGGCCTAAGCATAAAGACCACATTGCGTGGTCTTTTTTGTTCTTGATATCCGGTTTTGCCTAACGCCCGCCGTCTTGCGTGAAAGACGCCGACAGGCGTTTATCCTTATGCTCGGATGTTTCGGCTGCGGCAATTTGGGCAAAACTGATGAATAAATAGGAATAGGCGGATGCTGCGGTGCAGAAAGAAAACCGTTTGACCCGGCGTGAGGATTTCAATAAGGTGTACCGGTACGGCAAATCCGCGGCTAACCACCAGTTTGTCGTCTATGTGCTGAACCGCCATTCGGTTCAGTCCGGCAGCGGCTTCCGGCTGGGGATTTCCGTCAGCAAGAAGGTGGGCAATGCGGTTGTCCGCAACCGCTTGCGGAGACGGATTAAGGAAATTGTCCGCTTGAACAGGGACAAGCTCGTGCCGAAGAAGGATTTTATCCTGATTGCGCGCAAGCCTGCCGCCGACATGGAGTATGCCGAAATGGAGAAAAGCATCCTTCATGTATTGAAGCGTGCCGAGCTTCTGGTGAAGAAGGGACAGCCCGGCGGCTGACCAGTTTCAATCACCGGATAGATATGATATATTTAGTGTGGACTTGACTGCGTACAGGATGCCTGGTTGCACCCATAAGGAGGAAATGTGTTGATTCGTCGTTTGCAGAAGCTGTGGCCCTTGGGGCTTGTTGTTTTTTTGTTGTCCGCGTGCGGCAGACCTGGTGATCTGACCCAGGAGCGCACCGGAATTTGGACCAAGTTTTTCGTGGGTCCCCTGTCGGACACACTGGATTGGTTTGCCCATTTGTTGTGGGGTGAATATGGTCTGTCCATTCTGGTTATGACCGTTATCATCCGGACGATTATTCTGCCGCTGACGCTTCGCCAGTACAAGAGCTCGAAGGGGATGCAAGCGCTGCAGCCGGAGCTGGAGAAGCTGAAGAAGAAATACAAGGACGATCCCAAGAAGCAGCAGGAAGAGACTATGCTCCTGTTCCAGAAGAATGGCGTCAATCCCTTGGCCGGATGCTTTCCGATCCTGATTCAGATGCCGATTCTGATCGCGCTGTACAATGCGATTATGTACAACCCTTACATCCATGAGCATACCTTCTTATGGCTGCAGCTGTCTCAGAAGGACCCGTATTATATCCTTCCGATTATCGCTTCCATCACGACATTCGTGCAGCAAAAGGTTATGATGTCGTTGCAGCCCAATCAGGCCAATCCATCCATGAATATGCTGCTCTATATTTTCCCGGTCATGATTTTTGTCATGTCCATGTCTTTTGCTTCCGCACTTCCGCTTTACTGGGTATACAGTAATATCTTCACGATTGTGCAGAACTATTTCATTTATCGTCCATCCAAAAAGTAGAGGTGGCAGATTCATGACGAAGACGCTCATCGTCACGGGGAAAACGGTTGAAGAAGCGGTCAGGCAAGGATTGACCGAATGGAATGTTCCCGAAAGCCGGGTTAAGGTTGAGGTGCTGGAGCAGCCCGCCAAGGGGCTGTTCGGTCTGTTTGGCGTGAAGGAAGCGAAGGTGCGGCTGGAGTTCATTCCCGATGCAGTGGAAGAGGCAACCCAGTTTCTCCAGGATATTTTCGCAACCATGCATGTGAAGGCAACCATAGAGCGTAAGGATGACAAGGACGGCATTCTCCTGAATATTAAAGGGCCCGAGCTTGGCATTCTGATTGGAAGAAGAGGGCAGACGCTGGATGCCCTGCAGTATCTGGTGAATATTGTGGCCAACCGCTTCTCGGACAAGCATATCCGGATTATCCTGGATGCCGAGGAGTTCCGGGAACGGCGGCGCAAGACGCTGGAGGAATTGTCCTCAAGACTGGCTAGCCGGGTTGTCCGCACCAGGAAGGATGTAGTGCTGGAGCCCATGTCGCCGGCGGACCGGAAGATCATCCACTCCCAGCTGCAGGATCACCCAACTGTCCGGACGTACAGCAAGGGTGACGAGCCCAACAGGCGCGTTGTAATTTCGCTACGGTAACGGAATCACGCAATGACTTCAGGCGGGTGATGAGGTCATTGCGTTTTTTGTAAGCTTATAAACAGTCGGAATTCCGGGAGGAAGGGGATATGAGCATGATGATCAAAGACACCATTGCAGCCATCTCCACCCCCATGGGGGAAGGCGGTATTGCCGTGATCCGCATCAGCGGCAGCGGGGCGGTTGCAGTGGCCGACACCGTTTTCCGGTCCAAAACAAAACTGGCGGATGTGCCAACGCATACGGTACAGTATGGACATATTATCGACCCCGCCGATGGGGAGCGGGTGGAGGAAGCTCTGGCAACAGTCATGCGCGGTCCACGTTCCTATACGGCGGAGGATGTGGTGGAGCTCAGCTGCCACGGGGGATTGGTTTCGGTGCGGAAGGTGCTGGAGCTGGTTCTGGCATCGGGGGCAAGACCTGCGGAGCCGGGGGAGTTTACCAAGCGGGCGTTCTTGAACGGGCGTATCGACTTAAGCCAGGCGGAAGCGGTGATGGACCTGATCCGGTCCAAATCGGACCGGGCGTTTAAGTCGGCGCTGCGTCAGGTGGACGGAAGCCTGTCCCGGAAAATCGGCGGCTTGCGCAGCCAGTTGCTGGCGTTGATGGCTCACATTGAGGTGAACATTGATTACCCCGAGCATGATGTGGAGGAATTGACGGTCGCTCATATCCGCGGGGAAACTGCAGAGGCTTTGAAGCAGGTGAAGGGTATGCTCAGCTCCGCCCGGCAGGGCAAGATTCTGCGGGAGGGAATTGTCACGGCTATTGTGGGCAGGCCCAATGTGGGCAAGTCCAGCTTGCTGAATGCCCTGACCCAGGAGAATAAAGCCATTGTCACCGATATTCCCGGCACCACCCGGGATGTGATTGAGGAATACGTTACGGTTAACGGGATTCCCCTGCGGCTGTTGGATACGGCCGGAATCCGGGAAACCTCGGATGTGGTGGAGCAAATTGGCGTGTCCCGATCCCGCGGCGCGTTGGCGGAGGCGGATCTGGTGCTGCTGGTGTTAAGCGGCGCCGAACCCCTGGGGGAGGATGACCGCAAGCTTCTGGTGGAGCTGGACGGGAAGGAAACGCTGGTGGTGGTCAATAAAATGGATCTGCCTCAACGGGTGGAGCTGGAGGAGATCCGCGCCCGGTATCCCGAGGAGCGGATTATCAGGATTTCCGTCCAGGATGAAGAGGGGCTTGAGCAGCTGGAGCAGGCGGTGACGGAGCTGTTCCTGTCCGGCCAGGTGGAGCCGGAGGATATGACGTATGTCAGCAATGTCCGGCATATTCATCTTTTGCAGAAGGCGCAGGCTTCCCTGGAGGAGGCATTGGAGGCGGCTTCCTCCGGTGTTCCCATTGATATGATTCAGATTGATCTGCGAAATGCATGGGAGGAGCTTGGCGAGATTATCGGCGATTCGGTGGGGGAAACCCTGATTGACCAGATTTTTAGTCAATTTTGCCTGGGTAAATAATGGCCTGTTCCTTATGGAACGGTTGCCTGTATAATAGATTGATGCCCGTTTTGCAGCGCCGCAATGAAATAAATTGAATGTATGGCGTTGCCGGGCAATTGGAGGTGTATAACATGACAGGATATACTGCAGGCGAATATGAAGTGATTGTCGTCGGCGCCGGACACGCCGGCTGTGAAGCGGCATTGGCTGCCGCCCGGATGGGATGCCGGACATTGCTTCTTACGATAAATCTCGATATGGTGGCGTTTATGCCCTGCAACCCGTCCATCGGCGGTCCTGCCAAGGGCCATGTGGTCCGTGAGATTGATGCTTTGGGCGGAGAGATGGGGCGGAATATCGATAAGACCTACATCCAGCTGCGTACCTTGAATACAGGGAAGGGACCGGCGGTTCATGCCTTGCGGGCCCAGGCGGATAAGGTGCTGTACCAAAGAGCGATGAAGGAAACCATCGAAAAAACATCCAACCTGACCTTGATCCAAGGCATGGTGGAGGAGATTGTGGTGGAGGACGGCGTATGCCGTGGCGTTGTCACCAAAACCGGGGCTCGGTATTTGTCGAAAACAGTCGTCATTACCACCGGAACCTATCTCCGGGGAAAGGTCATCATCGGTGAGGTGATGTACGAAAGCGGGCCGAACAACCAGCAGCCCTCCGTTCGTCTGTCCGCTTGTCTGAAGGAGCTGGGCTTCCAGCTTGTCCGCTTCAAAACAGGGACGCCGCCGCGGGTGCATGGCGGCACTATTGACTTTTCCAAAACGGAGATTCAGCCTGGGGATGAAAAACCCCGGTTCTTCTCCTTTGAGACCGTTGAGGAAATACCGAATCAGCTTCCTTGTTGGCTGACCTATACATCCGAGGATACCCATCGGATTATTCAGAATAATCTTCACCGGGCTCCTATGTTCTCCGGTGCGATTGAGGGCACAGGCCCCCGTTATTGCCCATCCATTGAGGACAAGATTGTCCGTTTTGCCGATAAGCCGAAGCATCAGATTTTCCTGGAGCCGGAGGGGCGCAATACCTCGGAATATTATGTGCAGGGGTTGTCTACCAGCATGCCGGAGGATGTGCAGCTGGAGATTTTGCGGTCTGTGCCCGGTTTGGAAAAGGTGCAAATGATGCGGACCGGCTATGCCATCGAATATGATGCCGTTGTGCCTACGCAGCTGAAGCCCAGTCTGGAAACCAAACGGGTGGAAGGGCTGTTTACCGCGGGGCAAATTAACGGCACCTCGGGTTATGAGGAGGCGGCAGGCCAAGGGATTATGGCCGGAATCAATGCCGCCCGCAAGGTGCAGGGGAAGGAAGCGGTGGTATTGGGCCGCTCCGAAGCTTATATTGGTGTGCTTATTGACGATTTGGTCACCAAAGGCACCAATGACCCTTACCGGCTTCTGACTTCACGGGCGGAATACCGTTTGCTGCTGCGCAATGACAATGCCGACCTGCGTCTCACTCCTATCGGCTGCGATATCGGATTGATTTCACCGGAGCGGTTTGCCCGATTTGAAGAGAAGCGGCAGCAAATCGCCGGGGAGCTGGAACGGCTCAGAACCACCAAGGTCCGCCCGGAGGAAGCGGTGCAGCAGGTGCTGGAGGAGGCGGGGACAGTTCTGCTGAACAACGCCGTGGATTTGCTGTCGCTGCTGCGCCGTCCGGAAATTACCATGGACCATATCCAGCGTATTGCTCCGCCCCCGGTAATGCTTCGGGATGATGTGAAGGAGCAGGTGGAGATCGAGGTAAAATACGCCGGTTATATCGAGAAGCAGCTGCAGCAGGTTGACCGTCTGCGGAAGATGGAGCAAAAGCGGATTCCGGAGGATATTGATTATACACTGATCCACGGTTTGGCTAATGAGGCCAGACAGAAGCTGGAGCAAATCCGTCCTATCTCCATTGGACAAGCCTCACGGATTGCAGGTGTAAATCCCGCTGACATTTCCATTCTGCTGGTTTATCTGGAGCATTATAATCAAGTGCGGGCGGCGAAGCTCTCATGATGCAGGATACAGTATTGGAACAATTTGTTGCGCGGGTCTCTGCGCAGGGGATTACTCTGAGCAACCGCCAATTGGAGCAATTTGAGCTCTATTATAAGGAATTGGTGGAATGGAACGAACGGATGAACTTGACGGCCATTACGGAGCGGGAGCAGGTTTATCTGAAGCATTTCTATGATTCGTTAACCTTAGCTTTTCATGTGAACCTGGATCAGGTGGCAACGATGGCGGATATTGGGGCCGGCGCCGGATTTCCTTCCATTCCGTTGAAAATCGCTTTTCCCCACTTGAAGCTGACGATTGTGGATTCTCTCAATAAGCGGATTCACTTTCTGAATCATTTGGTGGAGCGGCTTGAGCTTCAGGATGTAAAGGCGATTCATGCCAGGGCGGAGGAAGCGGGTCGGAACAAGGAGCTGCGCGACCGGTTCGATCTGGTGACCGCCAGGGCGGTGGCAAGGCTTTCTATTCTGAATGAGCTATGCCTGCCATTAGTCCGCCCAGACGGAATTTTTGCCGCGATGAAAAGCGCACAAACCTCCGATGAGCTTCAGGAAGCCAAACGTTCCATTGAGCTTTTAAAAGGAAAGCTTGAAAAGGTGTTTACCTTCACTCTTCCGGTGGAGGAAGCGGAGAGAAACATTGTTGTGTTGAGAAAGATGGATGTAACACCAGCGAAATATCCACGCAAACCCGGCACCCCCGGAAAGGACCCTTTATAAGCAGATTAAAGCCTTCGATCATAATGTTTCACGTGGAACAAAAAGGAGTCTCTTTGGAACATCGAGACTCCTTTCCATATGACTCAGTAGCGCATGATTCTGTTCTTGAAGTAGGATAATGGAGAATTTTTCATTATTGCTGCTGTCAAGCAGGAATTGGGAAGAAATGCGGAGAATGAATATAGGTAGCCAAGTATCTACGACGAAAATGGGTGAATGAAAAACCTATGAAAGAGCAATTATCCAAATTATTCGGATTGGTGGAAAAACCTACGGGCGATGAAGTCAAACAGCTTCCCCTGGAACAAATTGTGCCAAGCCCTTTTCAGCCACGAACAATTTTTGATGAGGAACGGATCGATGAGCTCTGCCAAACCATCAAAACCCATGGGGTGATTCAGCCCATTGTAGTCCGGGTCCGGGATGGGAACTTTGAGATCATTGCCGGTGAACGCCGCTTCCGCGCAGTCAAAAAGCTGGGGATGGAGAGTATCCCGGCCATTATCCGGGAATTTAACGATTCCCAAGCCGCTTCCATTGCCCTTATTGAAAATTTGCAGCGGGAAGGACTAACCTCCATAGAGGAGGCAATGGCTTACCAGCAGCTTATTGAGCTTCATCAACTGACACAAGAGAGCCTTGCCCAGCGTCTGGGCAAAAGCCAGTCCACCATCGCCAATAAAATCAGACTGCTTCAGCTTTGTGAACCTGTAAAGCAGGCTCTGCTGGACCGCAAAATAACGGAGCGCCATGCAAGAGCGCTTCTTGCTCTGGATACGGAGGAGCTTCAGGTGAAGGTGCTGCAGGATATTCTGGCCAAAGAGCTGAATGTGAAGCAAACGGAAGCAAGGGTCCAGTTTTACATGGAAACACAGAAAATCAAAAAATCCAAACGAGTTTTTTATGGAAAAAGCGTCCGGCTGGCGCTGAATACCATCCGTCAATCTGTCAGCATGGTAGCCGACACAGGAATGCAAATTAAGACCGATGAGAAGGATTATGAGGATCATTATGAAATTATTATCCGAATCCCCAAGCAATAATAGCGGAATATTCCTGTTAACAGCATATGCCGGCATGTCTATATGAGAAAAACTCCTATCGGAGTATTTCGAGGATGAGCGACCGCGTTTAGCGGAAGTTTTTATCGCCAATCCGAATGTTTTTACGCGCCTTTAGCGCTGTAATAAATTAAACATTCTGATGTGGTAAAAAACAGAGGTCGGGAATTATAGCGGCCTTTTTTTTGTTGTCATCATTCTTTGTGGCAGTGATTTTCCAGAAATATTCATAGATTTGAACAGGTTGAAGGAACATTTCTATTAAGAAGCTGTAATGAATATGCTATACTTAACTTTGACTCTTCGAAAACAATTGCATCTCTATGGTTGCTGATATATTCATTATTACCGGGAATCAATAGCAGAGAAAGTAATAATCGAGCACATATCCGACCGGAGCAGGGATAGTGTAAAGCACATCATAACTTATCCGACTTACGGTAGGGACCAAGTTATTCGAGTGGGGTACTAATAATAGTTTGAGGTGAATGGTTTGTCTAAAATAATAGCAGTAACCAACCAGAAGGGCGGAGTGGGAAAAACCACCACATCCGTGAATCTAGGCGCTTCCCTGGCAAGCTTGGGGAAGAGGGTGCTCCTGGTGGATATTGACCCGCAAGGGAATACCACCAGCGGAATCGGAGTGAATAAGGCGGACGTCAGCAATTGTATTTATGATGTAATTATCAATGATGTTCACCCCAAGGATGCTATTGTCCCTACTAATATTGACAACCTGAAGATCATTCCCGCCACCATTCAGTTGGCTGGAGCCGAAATTGAGTTGGTGCCTACTATTTCCAGGGAAGTGAGACTGAAAAAGTCTCTGCAGCTGGTAAAGCATATGTTTGACTATATTCTGATTGATTGTCCGCCTTCCCTTGGCATTCTGACCATTAACTCCCTGACCGCCGCGGATTCGGTGATTATTCCGATTCAATGTGAGTATTACGCGTTGGAAGGATTGAGCCAATTGCTTAATACTGTCCGCCTGGTCCAAAAACATTTAAACACAACCCTGCAGATCGAAGGGGTTTTGCTTACGATGTTTGACGCCAGAACCAATTTGGGGATTCAGGTGATAGAAGAGGTTAAGAAGTATTTTCAGCAAAAGGTCTATCAAACGATTATTCCGCGGAATGTCCGCTTAAGTGAAGCCCCTAGCCATGGGCAATCCATTATTACATATGATCCCCGTTCCAAAGGAGCAGAGGTATATATGGAGCTTGCAAAGGAAGTGATTATGAATGAATAAACGGTTAGGAAGAGGACTGGACGCCCTTATCCCTTCGTTGAATGTCAGCGAAGACGATAAAGTGATTGAAATTCCGGTGCAGCAGCTCCGGGCGAACCCGTATCAGCCGCGGAAAACCTTCAATGAGGAAAGTATTCAAGAATTGGCTGCTTCTATTAAGGAGCATGGAGTTATTCAACCGATTATTGTCCGTACTGTCCTGAAGGGATATGAAATTATTGCCGGTGAGCGGCGATTCAGAGCATCCCAGGTGTGCGGATTAACGACAATTCCTGCTGTGGTGCGGAAATTTACTGATCAGCAGGTTATGGAAATTGCTTTGATTGAGAATGTTCAGCGGGAAGACCTTAATGCAATGGAGCAGGCCTTGGCTTATCAGGCCCTTATTGATCAGTTTAAGCTGACACAGGAAGAGCTTTCTGTTAAGGTAGGAAAAAGCCGTTCCCACATTGCCAATTTCCTGCGGCTTCTGCAGCTTCCGGAAGAGATTAAGCAATATGTTTCACGTGGAACAATTTCGATGGGCCATGCAAGGGCAATCGCCGGGGTGAAGGAAGAAGCTAAGCAAAAGGAACTGGCTGATACTTGCATTCGGCAGCAGTGGAGTGTGCGGGAGCTGGAGGAAGCCATTCAGCATCTGGAGGAAACAAAAACCAAGGAAGCGGCTAAACCACCAAAAACGAGGAAGAAAGATCCTTTCATGGATGAGGTGGAGGAAAATCTGCGGAGCATATTCCGAACTGCGGTAAAAATAAAGCCTCAGATGCAGAATAAAGGGAAGATCGAATTCTCCTATTATTCCAAGGATGATTTGGAACGAATACTGGAACTGCTTCAAGGAAGAATAAGTTAATAGCTTGATCGAGCACCTGAAGCATACCTGAAACTGCCTTGAACCCCGAGTAAAGGCTGGGTATGCTTTTGTTATTTATAGAGAGAGCTTTGTCGAGCATTTTCGGGTAAGGAGGGAAGAGGGGAAATGATCTATTTGGATAATGCCGCTACAAGCTGGCCAAAGCCGCCTCAGGTTGCGGAGGCTATGGCGAAATGCATGAACGAATCTGCTGCCAACCCTGGGAGAGGCGGTCATCAAATGGCTGTGCAGGCCAGCCGGATTTTATTCCAGACCCGCGTACAATTGGCTAAGCTGTTCCACATCCGCAATGCCAATGATATTGCCTTTACCGCCAACACAACAGAAGCATTGAATCTGGCAATCAAAGGATACGTGAAACCGGGAATGCACGTGATCAGCACTACAGTGGAGCATAATTCCATCCGCAGGCCATTGGAGTATTTGGCGCGGAAGCAAGGGGTGGAAGTGACGTATCTGCAGACCGATCGGGAGGGCCGGATAAGGCTTGTTGACCTGGAGAAGGCAATACGGCCCCACACAGCCCTGGTCGCCGTCACTCACAGTTCCAATCTTCTGGGAACTATCCAGCCTGTTGCCGAGATTGGAGCAATCTGCAAACGCAAGGGGATAAGGTTCCTTGTAGACGCCGCTCAGACCGCCGGAATCCTGCCTGTGGACGTGGAGGCGATGAACATCGATTTATTAGCCTTCCCGGGGCATAAGGGGCTCCTGGGGCCGCAGGGGACGGGAGGGCTGTACATTCATCCGGAAATCGATCTGGAGCCCCTGCATCATGGAGGAACCGGCAGCCAGTCGGAGGCGGTGGATCAGCCTCAGGTGCGGCCGGACCGGTATGAATCCGGAACCCAGAACACGCCTGGCATTGCAGGATTGGGCGAAGGGGTTAAATTCATCCTGAATGAAGGAGTGGATACGATCCATGCCAAGGAATGCAAGCTTGTCCGGAGGATGATGGAAGGGCTGATGGGAATTGAAGGAGTCGAGTTGCTGGGGCCGGAAATAGGAGAAGATAGAACAGGAATTGTTTCCTTCCGTTTAACTGGCGCCGATCCGTCAGAGGTGGCCTTTATTCTGGATCAATCCTTTCAAATTGCAGTGCGGGCAGGGTATCATTGCACCCCTCTGGCCCATCAATCTGCAGGAACAGCCGAAACAGGCGCGGTGCGGGCAAGTGTGGGATATTTTTCAACGGATGCGGATGTGGATGCCCTTATTGGGGCTGTAAACGAAATCCGGCAAGGACTTTAAGGCTTTTCCAAACAGACTGACATGAAACGGTGATGCGGCATGGATGAGATGACGACGATAATTATTTTTGGGGCAATGGGGGCAGGGTTGCTTCTGGTTCTGATTCTGGCAATAGTAGCCTTGGCGAAGCTGTCGGGAATGAAAAAGAGGTACAAGAAGCTTATTGGAAACTCGGCGGTGGAAAATGTGGATGAGCTGCTGCTGTTTATGCAGGAGAGCATCAATGCGCTGCAGGAAGAGAATAAACAACAAGCGGATGCGCTTAACGGCATCCGCAACAAAATGAGAACAATGAAATCCAATGTAGCCATGAAGCGGTACAACGCATTTTCCCAGCAAGGCAGCGACCTGAGCTTCTCCATTGCCATTACCGATGAAAACCAGAACGGGCTGGTGCTGACCGGGATTCATAACCGGGAGGAATCCTATCTGTATGCCAAACCCGTGGAGCACGGAGCCTCCAATTATACGCTGACGCCGGAGGAAAAGGAGATTATCGCTCAAACTGCAGCACAGAGCCAGGCAACTGGACGGTAGAGGGGGACATCATAGGACGCCTGCTCTGCAGAAAGGCCATATGAATGCCGCGGACAATGACATCGGCCATATTCATGACCAATGACAGCCGGGTATTCTGCAGCACCAGATATTCCATGAACCCGCCTACATTGACGATGCCGGTAATATGCATGCAGCCTACATCGGGCAATTCCTTTTTGACACCTGCGCCCGGTTTTAATGGACCTTGATTGATCTGGATGCAGCCTACGCTTTGGGTTTGTCCAAGACAGGCATCTGTGCCGATAATGAAGGGGTCCGTATGGGATTCATGTATACGCTGGAGGGTTTCCTCCAGGTTCATGGCATGAACGGGATTGTCCAAGGTCCCGTAGATATGAATACCGGGGATGGCATATTTGCTGAGTCTTGTTCCAATAAGCGGTCCCAGGGAATCTCCTGTGGAACGGTCTGTTCCGATGTTCACCCAGACGATATCCCGGTAGGGAGGAATTTCGCTGAACAGGCTGACAAGATGGGCAGCCATGGAAGTTGCGCAATGCCGTTCTGTATGCTGCATTTTAAAGGATAGGGGCTTGTCCGCAGCCGGTTGGCGTTCGGGTAGGAATTTCATAGCATACCTCCTGGGAATAAGGAATGGAGCGTGCATGGCGGGATTGTGCCGAGGACAATCCGATTACGCCGGGAAGCTGCCGGGCCACAGGCTGAGGAAGTTAAAGCGGGAAATAGGCAACTTTTTATTAGTATATGAATCCTTTAATCTATTTATACACGGATTCCAACAATAAAAAGCAGGCGGATGGTAGAGGGGGAGAGCCAAATGGAAGAAAGGCTTCTCATGGCCTTTGATTCCACGCAGCAGGCCTTGCGGGCTGAGATGCTGCTGGAATATGGGGGAGTGGATATTGATACGCGGCCAACACCCAGGCAAATTACCGCCGGCTGCGCCATGTCGATTGATTTTCCAGGGGAGCAGCTTTCCACTGTGAAAGAGATTATTGAGGCGGAAAAAGTGGAAATCAAGGGGATTTATGAGCGGACGGGGGATACCTATGCTCGAATCGAATGATGGAGAGGACCTAAAAGATGAGGATGCCCGGATTTATTATGGAAGTGGAGCCATTAGCGCCCACAATAAGCGCATTTGAGAAGCTGAAGGACTACTTATCCAATCCTGAAGTATGGAGCAGTTGGCTGCAAACAGCCATCCAAATTGTATTGGCTCTGCTTATTGGAAGAATAGTAACCAAGCTGGCTCAGAAGGCGCTGGAGCGGCTGATGGTAGTCCGGGAGCGGACCCCCTTGCGGCTTGACCAGCGGCGTACCAATACCATCGGCAAGCTGTTGAATAATATTGTGACCTACACCATTAACTTTATCCTGATTCTGATTATCCTGGGCCAATTCGGAATTAATCTGGCTCCGGTGCTGGCAGGGGCCGGAGTGCTGGGGCTGGCTATTGGTTTCGGGGCGCAAAGCTTGGTCAAGGATATTATTACCGGTTTCTTCATTATCTTTGAAGACCAGTTCGGAGTGGGGGATGTGATTCAGACAGGGGCTTTTAAGGGGACGGTGGAGGAAATCGGGCTGCGGGTAACACGGGTTCGCACGGCAACAGGCGAAGTACATATACTCCCCAACGGCTCCATACAGCAGGTAACCAACTTTTCTATCTATAATTCCTTGGCCGTTGTTGATGTGCCTGTTGCCAATGGCGATAATCTGGAAAAGATTATTGCCCTGATCAACAAGGCTGCAGCCGATTCTTATAACAGCATTCCCAATCTGACCAAACCCCCGGAGGTATTGGGACTGCAAACCCTGGGCGCGGCGGAAAGCGTCATCCGGGTGACAGCGGAGTGCAAGCCGAATACCCAAGGCTCCGTGGAGCGGGAGATGAAACGGATGATTAAGGATTGTCTCGACCGGTATAAAGAACAGATTAATGCGGCGGAGGGTTAAGGGACAAGGCATAGAATTATAGTTTTCATGGTAGAGGTGAGAGGATGGAACGGAAGCAATTTCAGTTAGGCGATGTGGTGCAGATGAAAAAAGCCCATCCCTGCGGAACCAATGAAATGGAGATCATCCGCATGGGGATGGACATCCGGGTCCGCTGTCTCGGCTGCCAGCACAGTGTGCTGATTCCCCGGGCGAAGTTCGAAAGCAAGATGAAAAAGGTGCTGCGCACCGCTCCCAAGCCGGAAGGAGACGCCCCGGAAGCGTAGGCTGGCGGGATGCTTGTGTAATTCTTACGGATCATCACTATTCTTAAGGTTCCGCTTTTAGGCGGGCTTTTTCGGAGGAATTGTAATGAACAAATACGACGAAGCGATGAAGCTGTTGGACGAAAAGTTCGGTCACAAAGACGGGTTAATTTCTCTATCCACTATTGCGCGGTTTCCAAATGCCGAAGGCAACAATCTCCCCGCCGCCCGCATTGTAAACGCCTTTTACGAAAACGGCGCCTTCTACACGGTCACCTACGCAACCTCAAACAAAATGCGGCAGATTGCCCAAAACCCGGAAGTTGCCGTCTGCATCATCGTCGAAAGCTTTACAGCTAATGGTATCGGCGAAAATTTAGGCTGGGTATGTGACGAGAAAAATGCGGAGCTTATGGCCAAGATACGCCCCATCTTCGCCGAATGGTACGACGAAGCCAACAACGATAAAGACCCGAACACATGCCTGCTGCGTATTCAGTTAACAAAGGGCGTGTGGAATGATGCGCACAAAGGGATAAGAAATGAAATAGATTTTGTGAATAAGACGGCGTAGCTACAAGCATTATATAAAGCGTAATAAATTCAGGCATTGTTTCTACACTTTGCTGTAGGAGGTTTTTTGTTATGGAGAAAGCTTATCCGCAAGGGATATCCAGGTAGACTGCTGTTCCGTATCCCCGTTTGCTTCGTACAATCAGGCCATAGTCGCTGCCATAGGTGAGTTTAATGCGCTGGCTGGTATTGTACAGGCCGATATGGCTGCCATTGAACTCCTCGTTGTCACTGGCGAGCCTGCTCCGCAGAGCAAGGAGGGTGCTCCTGTCCATGCCAAGCCCCGTGTCTACCACAGAGATGAGAACAGAAGCTTTTCTTTTTCTTACTTTGATTTTTAGCAGGGAGGGAGTTTCCTTCTCCTACACCTGGGTCAAGCAAGCTTATGTAACAAATCGAAGGACAAGGGAGAAGCAATCAAGTTCGTCAGTATGAGATAGTACACTTTGAACGCATCCAGCGGCGGATTAAAATACGCATTCCAGAAAATTAATCAGAAGTTTTTGATAAGAAGAAAGCGAAAAAGCGCCCTTAATCAGGGCGTTTTTTGTATTACGATGGATACAGTTATTGGGTAGGATTGAAAAAGAATTTACAATATAATGGAAGCATGAAGCTAGCTGCATAGGTTGCATATTGATCGTGAATTCGATTGGAGGGAAGAGCCAATGAGGATATTTATTGTATATGCTCATCCAAGTGAGAACTCATTTACATTTGCGGTAAAGGAACAATTGATAAAGAGTTTAGTGGCGGCGGGTCATTCTAGCTAACTATTTAAGTGATCTGCCAATAAGTGATGATGTAGCAATGGAACAAGAGAAAATTAATCACTGCGATACCATTATTTTTATTTACCCCGTATTTTGGACAGAAGCTCCAGCTAAATTGGTGGGGTGGTTTGACAGAGTTTGGACATATGGATTTGCATATGGAAACCGCAGCATGAAGAAGCTGGATAAGGCTTATGTGATATGTATTGCGGGCCGGTCACTGTCACATCTTCAAGAACATGGACATTTGCAAAGTATGAAATCAGTTATGCTTGAAGACCGAATATTTGATAGAGCTAAAAGCAAAGAATTGATTGTATTGGACAGCATGACAAAATTTAATGAAGAGGTAAGGCGTTTGAACTGGGATAAGCATTTGCATACCGTTTATCAGTTAGGACAAAGTTTATAACGCGTGTTTCAATTAGCCAGGTGCGGAAAATTCACAATTGATGCCCCCTTGAAACCGCATTTTCCGTATGGTACAATACGGTTTGTCCCGCTTTTTTAGGCGGGCTCCATTATGGAAAGGTACCCAAGAGGCCCAAGGGGGCTGACTCGAAATCAGCTAGGGTGTCACAGCCGCGTGGGTTCGAATCCCACCCTTTCCGCCATTATTGTAATCCCTTGATATACCTGACTGATTAAACCTTCTACATTTCGATGTGGGAGGTTTTTTGAATATGGACATACAAGCGAGAGGGTGTACATATATGGAGAGAGATGAAATAGTAGAAATCAATAAAACTTATTGGAACTCAAATGCAGATTTATGGTTTGGGACTACGGCGCTTCCAACATACGGAAGCAGAACTGGATATCCCGACAAATTATTTTGACTTTGTTTATTCAATCTACGGAATCGGCTGGACAATAGATCTGGAAGGCACATTTAGCAAAATAGCCGCTTACTTAAAAAAGGATGGCATATTTATATTCAGTTGGCATCATACATTGAATTACTGCGTGGGTTGGTCATGCAGCCAGCGCAAAGATGTGATAGAAAACGGCACCCTGGTTTTTAATAAAAGCTATTTTGATGAATCTTACTTTAGGATGCCAGTAGATGGAAGTGAAATCATCTTATGCAATCGAAAAATATCCACATATATTAATGCTTTGGCACAAGCGGGATTTGTTGTTGAACAAATGGTTGAGCAGACAGATAAAGAAACGATGGAAGCAGTTATCCAATGCTAAATTAAACTAATAGGGACAATCAGATTTTCTTGATTAAACGCACTCAGCTTTTCGGCCATACAAAGCACAGCGCCTGTACCCCGTTGTAAGGGGGATTTCTCTATAACTGAAAAGGCATTAATCAATTTTTTTTCAGGTGTAGCGGTTTTTTTAATTTCAATAGGGTACAACTGCCCATCCCCCTCCATAAGTAAGTCGATTTCTTTTGCATCTTTGTCACGATAATAGTATAAAAAGGCTTCTTTGCCCGTATTTTGATAGCTTTTTTGAATTTCACTTACGACGTAATTTTCAAGAAGGGCTCCATTCATAGCTCCATTCATGGCAGTTTCTGCACTGCTCCACTTTGTAAGATAGCAAACCAACCCCGTGTCATAAAAATACAGCTTGGGCGTTTTCACGGTTCGCTTTAGCACATTGTTGGAATAGGGGTGAAGGTAAAATATGACGCCCAGTGTCTCCAATATCCTCAGCCAGCTTTTTGCTGTTGTCTGATCAATATCGCAATCATCTGCAATGCCCTTGTAATTAACCATCTGCGCGGCGCGGGCGGCAACGGCAGTAATAAAATTCAAGAATTTTAAGGAGTCAACAGTGCCTGACAAATCTCTGACATCCCGCTCCAAATAAGTATTGAAATAGCTGGAATAAAAAATATTACGATCCTCATATTTTTTACTGACCAGTGCGGGCATTCCGCCCAGGAAGATTCGATCAAACAATTGCGGAGTGGAAACCGGTTGAATGTCCTTTTGACGCATGGAAAGCCAATCCAGGTCCAAAGTAAAAGCACCCGCTTGGCCGCCGTATATTTCTTGTTGCGAAAGAGAGGAAAGATGGAGCAAGGCCACCCGCCCGGCCAACGATTCCTGGACACCGCCCATCAGCTTGAAAAGCTGGGAGCCGGTTAACCAAAAATCACCGGGACGCTGATTTCTATCAACGCTTATTTTGATATAGGTAAATAACTCAGGGGCATACTGAACCTCATCAATAAAAATGGGAGGCTTATGAATCTGTAAGAACATGGCCGGATCAGACTTGGCCAGCGATCTTTCGTTTAAGTCATCCAAGGATACATAGTTTCGGTTTCGTCCTTCAAGCTCCATTAGTTTTTGCAGCATCGTGGTTTTACCAACCTGACGAGGGCCGGTAATTAAAACGGCAGGATATTGCTCATTCAGTTTAAGAAATACATCCTGCATATTTCTGCCGATATAGTCCATGGAGACACCCCTCCGGCTAATATATGTATTAATCCTATTTTAGCCGGAATATCGGCAAATAGCAAATGAACAGGCGTCAAAAGGAAGGTCTTAATCAAGCTTGCATGAAGGATACAGGTTCCACGCGGCTGAATAGAAGAATAGGGGAGAAAAGCAAGCGGAAGAAAGGCTGAGGGAGTGT
>NZ_QMFA01000062.1 GCF_003285005.1 Paenibacillus sp. YN15
TTGGAGCATGCCAAAAACGAAGGTGCGACAGCGGCGCTTGACAGGTTTCGTTCATATCAGCGGAACCGTTTTTCCGCTACCCTGAAATAACACTGGTCCTTGCCGCAGTCGGATGGTGTTATGGAAGCCTCGAAACCGGCAAGCCGGGCTTGAGGGCCTCTCCGACATTTCCATCGGTCTAAAGGTGCGGCGGGAAACGCAGCATGGATGGCTATTTCCCGTATGCCGCCGGCGTTACCCGGCAGCATTTAACGGAAGTCGCCTTCGCTAATCTCCTGCTAAGCAGCCGATAGCTCCCGCCCAGCGGCGCATCTGCCCCCTGCTAACCGTATCTGTCGTCCGTCTCCGGTCTGCCGCTTACGCGCCTCCGCTCCTAGACATCTGACAGCCTTCTGCGCCTCCGCCTCCTTGACATCTGATAGCCGTCTGCGCCGGTATCTGCCTGCCTCTTGCCGCCCAATAGCCTCGGTGTCCCTATTCCGCTTTGGCCCCGGCCGCCAGCTTCACCGATCCCGGAACCGGACCAGGAAGGTCCGGATTTCATACGGCTTCACAGTCAGCGGCAGCTCCGCTCCCTCCACCGGCTCGCCCAACGGGCGCTCCAGCAGATCGCATTCCTGGTACGAAAGCACGCCCCAGTCACTCCCCAGCCTTACCGGACCGCGTTTGCCGGCAAACTCGTGAAGCCGCACCACCATATGGTCCGAATCTTCCGCCTTCTTTACCGCGTCGATGAACACATGGGGCGCATCTGTCCGGAACAGGGAGCCGTCCGGCACCCGGGAGGCCCCGGCGGCGCACAGCAGCGGGCTGTTCAGCGCCCATGCTTCCTGTACCGTCCCCCCATGATACCAATCTCCCTCGTGAGGATAGAGGGCATAGGTGAACACGTGCTCCCCCTGGTCCGCGGTGGCATCAGGGACCATGGCGGATTTGATCAGCGTCAATTGCAGCACATTGTCCTTGATGGCATAGCCGTATTTGCAGTCGTTCAGCAGACTTACGCCGTAATCCCGCTCGGAAAGATCCGCCCACTGGTGGCCCACCGTCTCGAAACGCGCCCAGTCCCAGCTTGTATTCCAGTGGGTAGGCCGCTTCACATTGCCGAACTGGATGTCGTAGGTGGCCTCGGTGGCCCGGATATCCACGGGGAAAGCCACCTTCAGAAGCTGGCGGGACTCATGCCAGTCCGCATGGGTGCGGAAGTCCAGCCTGCGGGAGTGGCTGTAGGCTACCAGAGTCTGCTCGATCCGCGAGTCCATATAGCGGTACACAAACCGGACAGAGGCATAGAGAGAACCGCACGCAGTAAGCTGTACGGTCTCCAACTGCGTAACCGGGGTCATTTTTTCCGTATAAAAAATATCGATATCCCACGCCTCATGCCTGCCCTTGGGCCGGTCCTCAAACACCTGCAGCAGATTGCCGATGGCCCCTGCCGCCAGCACCTCGCGCTCCGCCGACCGGTCATAAATCCGGGTCAGCTGTCCGGAAGCATTCCATTCCAGCAGGTAGAATGGAGTGTCCAGCCGGCCGTTTTTATAGGAAAAAGGCATATCGCCCCTACCGGACGCCGCAGCTCCTGCCCCGGCAAAGCCGGCTGCCCCCGGATGGCCGTCCGCCGCCTCCGGAAGACCTGCCGCCCGGCCTGCTCCTGCACCTGCACTTGCTCTGCCAACTCGGCAAGCCCCCATGGGTGGAACGGGACCGGCCAGCACCGCATAACCCGCTTCTCCCCGCTGCGCCGGAAGCACATGGCCTTTTTCATCCACAAATACAGCCGTCTCCTGGGCTCCGCCGGGAATGAACGGAACCGTAACCAGCTCCCGCCTCGCGAAGGAGGCGCTGTTGAAGACGGTGTATGTCTCCTCCGCCCGGACACCGTCCGCCGCCCCCATTCCTGCCGCTGGCGCTCCCGGGCCCGCGCCCGAAAATCCCTTCGCCTCCGCTAGCGATTCCCGCGCGGTTTCCCATGCGGTTTGCCCCAGCGCCTCCGCCTCCGCATATTCCACCCGGCTGTCCTCATAGACCTCCCGGATGGAGGAGCCGGGAATAATGTCATGGAACTGGTTGCGCAGTATAATCCGCCAGCCCTCGGCCAGATCAGCCTGCCGGAAGCCCTCCCAGCTGCCGGACACCGCCCGGGAGACCGCTCCCAGCCATTCCGCCTCCCTGTAGCCAAGCTCCAGCTTCCGGTTCATTCGCTTGTTGTACGCCTGGCTGGTATAGGTGCCCCGGTGAAGCTCCAGATACAGCTCCCCGTCCCAGGTATGGACATAAGCAGACGAAGTGTCCAGCGTTTCCTTGAGCTCCCGGAAGTATTCATCCGCCCGTCCCGTAGTCACCTTCGGCAGCCCCGGCATATCCTCCAGCCTGCGGCGGATCTCCAGCATCTCCCGGTTTACTCCGCCTCCGCCGTCGCCGTACCCGTAGGCCAGGAGGAGATTGCGGTTCAGCTCCTTGTCCCGGTAGGCCTTCCAGATGCCCTGCACAGTAAAAGGCGTAATCATCCCATTGTACGTATAGAAAAAGGAGCCCTCCTGACGCCCCGGTTCAGGGGTGGTAATAAAATGGGCGGGAATTTCCGTCCCGTCCATGCCCCGCCAGAGGAAAGTGTCATGAGGCATACGGTTGTACTGGTTCCAGCTGATTTTGGTGGTCATGAACATTTCGATGCCGCTTTTTTTCAGAATCTGCGGCAAGGCCCAGCTGTAGCCGAACACATCCGGCAGCCACAAATATTTGCACTCCACCCCGAACTCATCCCGGAAAAACCGCGTTCCATACAGCAGCTGCCGCACCAGCGACTCCCCGGAGGTCAGATTGCAGTCCGCCTCCAGCCACATGGCGCCCCCGGCCTCCCAGCGCCCTTCCGCCACCCGCTCCTTAATGCGAGCGTAGAGGTCCGGGTAATCCTGCTTGATGTAATCGTAGAGCTGAGGCTGCGTCTGCAAAAACAGATACTCCGGATACTGCTCCATCAGCCGCAGCACCGTGGAAAAAGACCGCGCCGCCTTTTCCCGGGTATGGCGGAGCCGCCACAGCCAGGCCACATCAATATGGGTGTGGCCGATGCAGCGCACCTCCACCGGATGGTCCCGCTTCATCCGGCCAAGCCCTTCCGCCAGCATGTCGCGGGCCTCCGCCACAGAAGCATAGAAGGCCTCCGATCCGGGCCGCGACCAATCCAGGCGCAGGAAAGCTCCGTCCAGCAGGGACAAAAGCGCCGCACGGTCGGCGCTGTCCTCGGGGAGCTGCTGCACCGTCTCCAGCGCCGACCAGGCGGTGAAATACAGGTCATCCGCCGCCTCGTCCAGCCAGCACAGCTCCGCCAGGTTCAGCCGGTGCTCCGGCACGGCGTCGGGCTGGTAGCCGCCCAGCCCGGACCACAGGCGGAAATCCAGGCGGAGTGCTTCCCCGGGCGCGGTTTCCGACAGAAACACCTCCTGATGATTGCTGTCCACCCCTTGCCAAGGGGCCCCGTTGATATACAGAAGGGACTCGAAGCCGCTGTTGTTGCCGCCTCCCGTCTGCCCGAAATCAAAGCGGCCCAGCACCTTGCGGCCCTGCCATGCTCTGGGCACCTGCACCGTGGCCGAGAGCCAAAGGTAGCGGTCCCGGCCGCTCCAAACAGCCCCGCGCTGAACCGGACGGCCCACAAGCGGCCCGGAAATGTCCACTCCAGGCGGACGGGCTCCAATTTCCCCTTCAGGGTCTTCCGTCAACATCATTTCTCCGATGGCCCTGGCATCCCTGTACCGGTAAGGCGCCAGCGACCGGATACGCTGCTCCAGCTTTTCAACAGTCCAAAACATGTCCCATCCTCCTAAGGGCTATCCGGAGGATAGCCTACTTCGTAAGCATCCGCTGGGCTATCCGCAGGATAGCCTGCTTCGTAAGCGTAAGCTAAGTTTTGCGTAAGCAAAACTCGCATCGTAAGCATTAGCTTGTGGAATCAGCATTTTCGCAAAAACAGCCTGCTTCTAAACACTTTCTCCCGGGGCCAGGCGGGGCGGAATCCAGATTTTCGCCGGCGCATCCCCCTGCTCCTTGCTCTCGGCAAGATTGATTACCCGCTCCGCCGCAGCCGCCCCCATTTGGGAGTACGGCACCTCAATCGAACTGAGAGCAGGCACCATATAGCGGTTGGCCTGGGCGGTGTTGTCGGCGGACATCACATACAGATCCCGGCCGACGGTCAATCCCAATCCGGCGGCTGCCCGGTACACCAGAGCGCTGGCAGCAAACCAGTTGCACAGCACCGCCGCAGGACGGGGGAGACCCGCCAGCAGCTCCGTCAAGCGCTCCGGCTCCGTCAAGAGCTTCGGCTCGGTCAAGCGCTCCGGCTCCGTCAAGCGTTCCGGGTCTGTCAGCCTCTCCGCCACGCGCTCCGGCCCGGTCAGGCCCAGCCGGAATATTCGGGGCGGCTGCCCCCGCTCCCGCATCCAGCCCTCATACGCGGCGAGCCGGTGGCGGTCTCCCCATCGAAGGGTGCCCGGCGGCTCCCCATGGTAAGCCGCGATATAAGCGGGATACTGTCCCGTACGCCCCCACATATAGTCCAGCGCCATGCGGATGCTTTCGCCGTAATCCATGAGCACAGACCGCACCTCTGGCGTCTCGGGGTATCCCTCCACAGAGATGAAGGGCAGCCCCGCTTCCCGGACCATGGCGGCGAAGGCCTCATCCACAAAGCCTGTAGTATCCTTGGTGAGAAGCCCATCAATTCGCCGCTCCTGGTAAAGCGCCAGCAGCTCCTCCCTTTCACCGAGATCGCCGCTTTTGCCGTACAAAAGAAGCTGGTATCCCGCCTCCATGCAAGTCCGCTGGGCCCCCTGAAGCACCTGCAAAAACATCGGATTGTCCAAATTGCCGTAAGCGGCAATGGTCCGGCTGCGCCCGGTGCGCATCCCCCGCGCCTGGGCATCCGCCCGGTAGCCCAATTGGGCAATGGCATCCAATACGGCTTGGCGCTTCTCCGGGCTGACGCGGATGCCCGGCGTCCGGTTCAGGACGGCGGACACCACCGCCCGGGAAACCCCGGCAAGCTTGGCCACATCCTGGCTGGTGGGCCGTTTCATGGGATCATTCCCCTTTTATCATAGTAAAGTGGCATATATCTCAGTTTTCCAGCGCCATCTTGACATAGGTCCAGCGCCTGCCAATGCTATAATGCGAAAGTGCAGTTATTTTGGGCTGCGAGCCCCCTTTTTTGCTCCGATCATGCAAAAGTGCACTTATTTCGCTTGAAACCGCCAAAAAGGCTGAAATCCGCGTGAATGAACTGCACTTTTGCATGATGACCCTCCGTTTCAGCGGCTGACCCATGAAATAACTGCACTTTTGCATCATGGACATACCTTTCCCAAGAGATGATAACACGTGTCACCAACAGATATATGATAACACGTGTAATCACCCATAGTCCATCCTTTTCTCACAAAAGCGCCTGGATTTTTTGACGCAACAGAATGCTCAAATTTCGTACAGCACTAAAATACGCAAAGCAAGCAGCCTGCTTGGCGAGGGAAACCTCCGCTAAACGCAGCCGCTCATCCGCGAAAAGACTCCAATAGGAGTTTTTCTCACGAACATGGCCCCCCTTCAGAGCCGCCGCAAACTACTTTTGTCCATGTCCATCCTTCTTCACTCCATTCGAATAAAGGCGGGCGGACGGTATAATAATGATTGATACGGCTTATGCTTACGATGCCGGCTTTCCTTGCGGAAAGCCCTGAGGAGGTCTTACTATGTCCATCCGCTTTGACCGCGGGACGAATCTGTTTCACCTGCAAACCCGCACCGCCAGCTATGTTATGTCGCTTATGGAAGGCCGATACCTGAACCATCTCTACTGGGGCAAAAAGCTCCGCTCTCCCGATGTATCCGACCTGCTGATTCTGAAGGGAGTGGCGTTTTCCCCCGTCACCGATAACCCCAAGGTATCCCTGGACACCATTCCCCAGGAATACCCGGCTTACGGCGCCGGAGATTTCCGCGAGCCCGCTTACCAGGCAGAGCTGCAGAACGGCACAAACATTACCGAGCTGACCTATGTCTCCCACTCCATCCAAAAAGGCAAACCCGCTTTGGAGGGGCTGCCCGCCGTATATGTGGAAAACGACAGCGAAGCAGACACGCTGGTCATCATCCTGGAGGACAAGCTTGCCGGGCTGCAAGCGGAGCTTTCCTACTCCGTTCTGGAGGAATTGGACGCCATCACCCGGTCCGTGCGGTTCAGCAATTCCGGCTCCGCTCCCCTGAAGCTGCTCCGGGCCTTGTCCGTAAACGTGGATTTCCACGGCGCCGACAAGGAGCTGATCCAGCTGTCCGGGGCATGGGGGCGTGAACGCCACCTCGCCCGCCGGCCGCTGGTGTACGGCTATCAAGGGATAGACAGCAAACGCGGGGCCAGCAGCCATCAGCAAAATCCGTTCCTGGCCCTGGTCTCCCCCGGAACCGGCGAAGAGCACGGGGACGCATACGGGCTGAACCTGGTGTACAGCGGCAATTTCACGGCCTACGCCGAGGTGGACCAACTTCAAAATACCCGCGTGGCCATGGGCATCAACCCCTTCGGCTTCAACTGGCTGCTGGAGCCGGGCGAATCTTTTCAGACCCCCGAGGCCGTGATGGTGTATTCGTCGGAGGGCCTGGGCGGCATGTCCCGCATCTACCACCGGCTGTACCGCACCCGTCTGGTCAGAGGGCTTTACCGGGATGAGCCGCGTCCGGTGCTGGTCAACAACTGGGAAGCCACCTACTTCAATTTCAACGCCGACAAGATTGTCGCCATCGCCGAAACCGCCAAGGATTTGGGCATCGAGCTGATGGTGCTGGATGACGGCTGGTTCGGCAAGCGGGATGATGACACCACCTCCCTGGGAGACTGGGTGGTGGACACCAAGAAGCTGCCCCAGGGACTGGATGATCTGGCGCAGCGCGTCAACGCCCTGGGCCTGCAATTCGGCCTGTGGTTTGAGCCGGAGATGGTCAGCCCCGTGAGCAAGCTGTACGAGGCCCATCCCGATTGGTGCCTGCATGTGCCGGACCGGCGCAGAAGCACCGGCCGCAACCAGCTGATTCTGGATTTGAGCCGCGATGACGTATGCGCGTACATTGTAGAGGCCGTATCCGCCATTCTGGAATCCGCCCCCATCTCCTATGTAAAATGGGACATGAACCGCCATATGACGGAGGTGGGCTCCGCTCTTCTGCCCGCCCGGTGTCAGGGCGAAACCGCCCACCGCTACATGCTGGGTCTGTACAAGGTGATGGAGCAGATCACCTCCCGCTTCCCGCATGTGCTTTTTGAAAGCTGCTCCGGCGGAGGAGGACGTTTTGACCCGGGCATTCTTTATTACATGCCGCAAACCTGGACCAGCGACAACACCGATGCCGTGGAGCGGCTCAAAATCCAGTACGGCACCAGCCTGGCGTACCCGGCCAGCGCCATGGGCGCCCATGTGTCCGCGGTGCCCAACCATCAGGTTCACCGCACCACTCCGCTGTCCATGCGCGGCGATGTGGCCATGTCCGGCAACTTCGGGTATGAGCTGGACTTGACCGCTTTTACCGATGAGGAAAAAGCAGAGGTTAAAGCCCAGGTGGCCTTCTACAAGGAAATCCGCACCCTGGTGCAGCAAGGGGATATGTACCGGCTGAAAAGCCCCTTCGAGGGCAATGTAACGGCATGGATGTTTGTGTCCGCCGACAAAAACGAAGCCCTGGCCGGTTACTTCCAGGTGCTGGCGGAGCCCAATGCCCCAAGTGCGCGCATCCGCCTGGCCGGGCTTGATCCGGAACGGGACTACCTCCTGAAGGAAACCGGAGAGGTATACGGCGGCGACCGGCTGATGTACGCCGGACTGCCCGTCCCGGACTTGGGCGGCGACTTCAAGAGCAAGCTGTACCATCTGGCGGCGGTGGCCAAATAGGCTGCTTCGGCTTCAGCTTCAACAAGAGCCATACCATCCAACAGCGTTCATCCGGCGATGCCCGGGGGACGCTGTTTTTTTGTGGGAACGGGCTTCAGAGCCTCTCGTTACTTTCTTATGAAGAATGGTGGAATCAGCGGTATAATGGTTTAGGAATCCTCTGGCGGGTGCGGAACTGGGATAAGCAAGCCGGATCATAAGCACCTAAACCATTTATTCCGTTAATCATCAACCCCGAAAAAGGTGAATCATGAAAACCTCCCGTTCGTTTCTCATCGGCCAATACGGCGGCTTCGATGCCGCCAAGCAAATCCGGGATTTCCGGCGGGGCTTCTACGGTGTGGAGGCCTGTCTCCTCCAGACGGAGGAGGACCGGCAGAAGCAGGCCGCCGAGGCCAAGCGCCAGGGCTTCCGGACCGGCATCCCCGGATTAAGCTGTGCCTGGATACAGGCAGGCTGCCACGAAGCAGCGGCAAACACCAAAAAGCCCGGCGCCTCCCCTCTGGCAGCAGCGGTTGGAGATGGCGTCGGGCAGCTCGCCGATATGATGTTCCCCAGCTTCTCCGGCAGCTTGCCGGTTCCCCCGCCCAGCTTCTACAAATACCGGACCCGCACCTCCTGGAATACCTCCGCCTCCTGACGCCGGGGGCAGCGCACCTCCAGAACCCGGTCCTTCAGGCTCGCCTTGACGCTTCCCCCCTCCACCTCCGACGGGAGCGGAATATACATGCTCTTGCGGGTTGGGTCCTGCTCCACCTTCAGCTGCATGCTGCCCGCGTAGAGGCGCACATTGCGCACCTGCACATCCTCCGGCACGGTAATCCGGACAATGACATTGTTATGGGTTTCAAAGGTTTCATAATCATAATCCAGCCCGTGGCCGGATTCGGAGGTTTCGGCGCGTTCGTTTGCCTCGGGAAAGAAAGACCCCGTCCGCTGGGAAAAGGTGCGCTTCAACACATCCTGAACATACTCCTCCACCCAATCCGTGCCGCCCGCTCCCATTTTCTTCTTGATTTTATCGTTCATGAACGGGAAATGTCCGCCCATCCACTGCTCCATTCCACCCCAATCCGGCCGTTCTCGTCCCCGGTGCGCCATGATGCTCCCCCATTTCCTTAAGTCAAATGGAATCTTTCGGCCAAAGCGGCTCTTAGGCTATTCTATGCGCCTACTGGGCAAATGCCACACTCCCCCACAGCAAAAAGGAGCACATCTGGGCTTCTACCCACATATACTGGTAACAACAGTTTACGCTATGCGGAAAGGAGAATGCAGCATGCCCGCCATCGTCGGTTATGTCAAAATCGTCAGCGTAGGCTCCAGCTCCATCGTGCAATTCGGTGACGCTGTGTTCCTCTCCCCCACCAGCAGCACCAAAACCTTTGCCGGCTCCGGCTCCTTTATTACCGGTGATCTGCCGGTTACCAACAACGGCCTCAGCTCCACCAACACCAATGACCCCGATCTGGTGGATAGCTCCAACAGCAAGGTGGCTTCGCCATGATCGTGCATGTGTACCAGACCATTACCATCCGCAGCCTGACCATCAACTCCTTGGCCAATTCCTCGGTCTTCCAGGTAGGCTCGGCCGGCCTGGTCAAAAGCTTATCCAACAACTTCAATACCGGCGGCTTCACCGGACCGGCTCCCGAAATCGGGGAGACGGTTTCTTCGCCGGGGGCGGCGCTGCCCTCCGTTCCGCTGGTGCCTTTGCCGGCGCTCCGGTAGGAGCCGCAAGCGGTTGATGTAATACATCCCTCCTCCGGAACGTACACATGATACGAGGGGGTGTTGGCATGGACCCGGTGCTGCTGTGGCATCTGCAGGAAATTCTGCGGCGATTGGGGTGGATGGCCCAAAAACAAATCCAGACAGAGGAACGGCTTGCGGGATTGGAGAATGCCATGGCCGGACTATCCGCCCAATTGAGGGCCGTCGAGCTTGAATTGGCCCGTCTTGCGCCGAAGCTGGAGGATCTGGAGGAAAGCGTCGCCAGCCTGGAAAACCAGCCTTCCACCCGCATCGATAAAATCGAATACCGGTTTGAGCAGCTGAAGGTGGACACTCTCTCCGGTTCTCTGCACATCGGGCTTGCCCATGGAGCGGAGGGCTTGATTGAGGATTTGCAGGCGGCCAATGCCGATGCCAAGGACATCCAGCTGTCCGGGCCCGCCGCGCCTGATCAGGCCTATACCCAGGCCATGGCATCCATGCAGGACTATCTGCGCCAGGGTTTGCCCCAGGATATTGATGAGGCCGCCGGCATTGCCGGCATTCCTCTGGTTCCGGAGCTGCGCCAGCGGATTACGGAGGATTTGTCCAGACAGGCGGAGCAGCGTTTTATGCTATATATCAAGGAGCATCCTTTTGCCGAAAATGCGGCTGCCCAGGATGCCCTTCCTGTAGTCGAAAAGGTCAGGCAGGATGTGCGGAACGGACTTAAGACATTTTTTGACGGCTATGGAAAGGAGAGCTCCGGATGATGGAAATGAATGTCACCAATCACGGGCTGCAGGTGGGCTGCATTCATATTGTCGGCGTCGGCAGCGCCTCGGTGGTGCTGATTGGGGATACGGAGGCGATTACCGCTTCCTCCGTCTTCGATACCCCCGCGGAGTCCCTGATTATCGGGCCGCTGGTGCCGTTTGCCTCTGAAGGGACCACCTGACATGCTGCGGACCTCCATTGTAGGCGGCGTGCGCATTATCTCCAGCCAGATCAGCTCCATCGTCCAGTTCGGGGATTCCTGCGGGATGGCGGCAGTGTCCAAGGTGCTGGCCGTGCAGCAGGAGACGCCCAACTTTCAGGGCAACGAAGGGGAAAACTTGGGGGCGTACCCCATCTACAGCCTGGAGCTGCCGGTGGTGACCCCAAGCGATGAGGTGCTGATGAACCGGCGGAACCCTTGCCCGTCGATTCAGGTGGGAGCCATATCCATCTACGGACTGTCCGCGTCGACTGTTCTGCAGATCGGCAGCACCCGGCTGATCGACCTGGAAAACCGGACCCTCCATATCCGGCAATACGATACCAGGGAGGAAGCCCAGCAGCAGGAGCCTTATCAGGAGCTGGCCGAAGCCGGGGGCGGCACAGGCGTCCTGACCGGGGAAGCCCCGGGCAGCCAGGCCGGAACATAGGCCATCCCGGGATAACCGCCCAAAAACCGGCATCCGTCCGGCAAGCCGGGACATATAACCATACGCAGGCGCCTTCCTCCACATAGAATACAGCAGATCAAGAACGAAAGGAGGAAGGAACCATGAGCGCAGCCGCCGGACTTTACACCTCGACTGGATTTATTCTGGTTCTGTTCATTCTGCTGGTTATCATCTCCCGCCCGTTTATCCTGTAACTCCATAAACCGGTACAGCGGCTTGCCCCCGGGCAGCCGCTTTTTTCCATATTCCAGGTTGGGAGGGAACACCATGATCAGCAAAAAAGAAGCCCGGGATGCCATGAAGGGCATGACCACCATCAAGAAGGAGCTGGAAAAGGAAAGAGCCCGGCTGAAGGGCTCCATGAAAACGCTGCGCAAGCATGCAAGATCGGGAACGGCGCCGGACTGGTCCCAGGACCTGATGAAGCTGTATGCGTCCCCGGACTATTCCTTCGGCAAGCTGCTGAAGCTGATGCGCAAAAACAAGGTGCTGTAAATCGCTTTGCCGCCACAATCTTCGCGGTATTGCGCTGCGCCGGCCCTCACCCCGGTTGTCCCCCTGCCTGCCGCTTGCGGCCGATGATCACACCATGCTCAAACAGGGATTGGTGGGCATTCATCAGCTCATCGTAGCGGCGGGCAGTTTCCCACAGGGTAGGGAATCGCCCCAGGTCCCGGTCGGCAAACTGGTGGGGATCGGGAAACATTACCACATCCTCCCACAGCTGCGGGGTCATGGGCCGGTAATCCCAAAGGGCCGTTTCGCCAAACCCCTTATCCGCCAGCAGCCGCCTCCATTCCTCCGCCGTCCGCAGCCGGGCAATCCCGTAGCTGTCCCGCAGCTCCGCCGCCAGCTCCTCCGGAAGCGGCCCCGCCGCCAAGAGCTCCCGGTCCAGGAGCAGCCCTCCCGGCTTCAGAACCCGGAGATACTCGGCAATTGCTTTCCCGGCATCCGCAAACACCGTCACCGATTCCACCAGCACCCGGTCGAAGGAATGATCGGGAAAAGGCAGCTCCTCGGCCAGCCCCTTCATCCAACGGACCTGCACTCCCTCTGCGGCGGCGCGTTTTTCCGCCTTCTCCAGCATTACCGGATGGCTGTCCACCGCAGTGACCCTGCAGCCCATTGCCGCCAGGCGGCAGGCGGTTCTTCCCGTTCCGCAGCCTACCTCCAGCACGGACTGGCCATGCCGGAAGCCAAAGTGAGTGATGAGCCGCAGGGTGCCTGCATAGCCTCCGGGATGGGCATTCCCGACTCCCAGCTTCGCCAGCATATCCATATAATCCATTGCATATCCTCCCCCAGTCCTCTAGTATATGCCCCCTTCACCGGGAATTGAACAAAAGACTGCTATACGTTCTCCTTCGGATATAGAAACAAGCTGCCCCAAAAGGGACAGCCTTGTTCATTTGCCCTTATGCTCCGCACCCATCAACTTCTAACTTTCGGTTGCGGAAACATCCGGGTTATTTTTCATAACGGCATTCTTTGCATTTAACGCATTTCTTCCCCAAAAATTCCTGCCGTGGGAAACGATCCACCATTCATCCTGATCCGGCATTTTCTCAAGGGTGTAGCTCCAGCTTGCCGTACTGTTTTTGTCGGTTGAGAAAAACGAGGTGCTCTTCTCGTTCAGATAGTGTTCTGTCGCATCCACTATAATCTGATTGTTCTTGATCTGGATGGATTCGGGGTCTATCGCCACCCTGACCAGGGCGGTTTTATTCTCCGCGGGTTTCGTCATGTCGGCGGAGACCTCTTTATAGTAGGCTCCGCTGGGGCTTGCGCCCTTAAGCAGCGAGACGTCTCCGGCATTGCCGGCTTGCGTCCAGGAAAGCGCGGCCTCATAGATCACATTGATGGCGATTGTGCCGATTCCCTTGCCGCGGCTCCCCCAATTGCCATCGAAGTAATCTTGGCCCTTCGGCTTAGGGAAATGCGGGGCATGGCGAGGGCGATTGGCTTTGCCGGCAATCTTCCTATAGAATCCCAACCTTTTTCCAATTATAAAAGCAATGAGCTGACCGCATCCTTCAACAGCAGGTTCGATGCCGTCAGGGTAATGACCACATAGATTGCCATAGCCAAACCAAATTGGATAAAGCGCTGATCCTCCGAATAGCCATAGATCTCCTGCGCGGCAAAACAAGTCATCACCAGGGAGGTTAAGAGGCCGATCACAACCAGCAGAATGGAAAGGTTCAATGAAATAAAGGCCAAAATGGCGGCAATTGCGTAGACCGCACCGAATGTAAGCTGCATGGCTCCAAAGTATGTAATAATGTCTTTCCAGTCTCTTTTGGCCCGGCCCTTCCAATTGCCCAACAGCCACAGAGTGCCGAACAGCACAACCAGGGAAATAATGGCCAGCAAAAGAAGATTCGAGGCAAGCGGAACCTTTTTCCCGGCGCCTTTCACGGCTTGGCTGAACGCACCTCCAAAGAAGTCGACGGAGCCCACACTTCCTGCAATAGAGCTGACCAGCTCCTTTTTAAGCGCCAGTCCCCACAGGAAAAAGCCGAGCAAGGAAGCTCCAATGCCAATGAAGCCATAAAGAAAATCCTTCCCCGGCGACAAGGACAGCCCGGCCTGGGGCTTCTTCAATAGATGAAGGAGCAGCGACGTGTCCACCTTGCCTGACATGGGCTGGCCCGCGGCAGAGCAAAGATGCGGTTCCTCGGTTAATTCCGCGCCGCATTGTGTGCAATAAGCCATTTTACTACCTCCTGAAAATCATATTTAAACGGGGATGCCCCCATTTGACCGTGGCAGTTCATAAAATGGTGCTTTTTTCATATATGATACATAAACATAACCAATTTTTCTACATATTTTTTTATTTGGGAGTGAATTCGACATGCGCCATCTAAGGCGGATTGACATCCGCTTTTAATGTAACTATACTGGTTACAACGGTGGTGACCTACATGAAGCAAATTAGCACACGTTTATCCATGGCCGTCCATACCCTCTGCCTCATCGCATTGCTGCCCCACGAATGCACCGGTGATTTTATCGCCGGAAGTGTAAATACCAATCCTGTGGTGATCCGCAGAATTATGGGCATGTTGAAAAAAGCGGGGCTTGTGGATGTCCGTCCCGGCGTCGGCGGCGCCTATCTGCTGCGCAGCCCGGAGGAGATTACCCTGCTGGATATTTACCGGGCGGTGAATGCCGCGGAGGAGGAGCAGCTGTTTGGAATCCATGTGAATTCCAACATCAAGTGTCCTGTAGGACGCAATATTGAGCAGGTTCTCCAAACCGAGTTCCAGGCTGCGCAGTCGGCTATGGAAGCGCAGCTGTCAGGCGTTACGCTGAAGCGGCTGATGGGCCAGTTTCAGGAATAAAAGCTCGTATAGGGCTTTTATTCTTCTTATAAATTTGTTGTAACCAAATTGGTTATTACTCTTATTTCAGGAGGTAGACAATTATGAAGATTTTAGTGACAGGCGCAACCGGCAAATTGGGGTCCAAAGTGGTGGAGGCTTTGCTGAAGAAGATACCTGCGGACCAATTGGCTGTCAGCGTCCGCAATCCTGAAAAGGCGGCGGGACTCCGCACCTTGGGCGTTGAGGTCCGCCAGGGGGACTTTGACCGGCCGGAGACATTGGAGCAAGCCTTCGCCGGCATCGACCGGCTGCTGATCATCTCCGCCGACGGGGATAATGAGACCCGCATCCGCCAGCACACCCATGCTGTAGAAGCCGCCGCCAAAGCAAAGGTAGGTTTTATCGCCTATACCAGCGTGGGCAACGCCCAGGAAAGCTCCCTGTTCCTGGCCCCGGTGCACAGCCATACGGAAAAAGCCATTCTGGCAACCGGCATCCCCTACTCCTTCCTCCGCAACAACTGGTACCTGGAAAATGAACTGTCCAGTATTCAGGGAGTGTTGGCGGGAGCCCCATGGATCACCTCCGCCGGCAATGGCCGGGTGGGCTGGGCGCTGCGGGAGGACTATGCCGAAGCCGCGGCGGCGGTGCTGGTTGGCAGCGGGCATGAGAACACCATCTACGAGCTGTCCGGCGCGCCGCTGACCCAGGCCGAGTTTGCCGCCGCATTGGGAGCTGCGCTGGGCAGGGAGGTACCGGTGCAGCAGGTGGATGACGCAGCCTATGGGGAAATTATGAGAAGCGCCGGTGTGCCGGACTTCGTCATCCCGATGCTGGCAGCCATTCAAGCCGGTATCCGCCAGGGAACCCTGGACATAATAAGCGGCGACTTCGAAAAGCTGCTGGGCCGTCCTGCCATCCCGGTGGCGGAGGCTCTGCCCAAGCTGGTGGCGGAAGCCAGGGGCTGAGCTGCCGCTCCGGATAGCGGAAGGTTTCTTTCCGCTATCGGCACCGTGCGAGCTGCGGGAGGGATATAGCGGAAGGAAATATTCCGCTATTGGGCGCAGCCCAGGGGCAGCAGGCAGCAAAAACGGCGGATAGCGGAAAGTACCCTTCCGTTATCTGCCGTTTTGCCGCCTACAGGGAGGAATAGCGGCAACTAGCCTTCCGCTATTTGCCCCTGCCGGGGCCCGGCGCCCACGTTAGCGGAAACCATTTTCCGCTAACCTCCCGCCACCAGGCCCGGCCGACACAAAAAACGGCGGATAACGGAAATTCTCTTCCGTTATCCGCCGTTTTGCTGTCTGCGGAGGAGAAATAGCGGAACTCCGTTTCCGCTATTTCCCTGGCTCCGCCCTGCGGGGCCGGGCTCCCCCCGCCTCCCCCGCCCCGCCAGCCCAGGCGCTCCCCGGCTACACTCTCACGCTGATGTGCACCACTTCGGCATAAGCGCCGCCGTTGGTGCCGGCAACGGTGAGCCGCAGCCGGTCCGTCTTCGCTTCCGCGGCCAGCCGGTGCACCCGGTTGCGCTTGCGGTTGTCGTCCTCCTCCGCCAAGGTAACCCATCCGTCCCCGCCGGGACCGGGGATCTCCAGGCGGTACGCCCGGGCCAGCTCCGGAATAACCGGGAACGGGGTGAAGTGATGATGGAGATTGATAAGGTCCTCGTTTACATCATCATTAAAGATAACCTGAATTTCATTAAAGCTGACCGGCTCCGGCCACGCCAGCTCCAGCCACGCCTCCCCTTGCTCCGCCAGCGGCGCGGACACCCAAGAGTGGGGGCCGCCATACGGCCGCAGATAACCGTCCGTGACGGATGCGGGGGCATACGGCGAGGCAGCCGCCGCTGCGGCTCCCGCCACTCCTCCTCCGCCAACTTCCTCCAACGGCAGCGCCCGGAAGCAGAACGCCTTGCGCACCATCTGCCTCATGCTCCATTGGACCACGGGCTGATCCGGCTGGTGATCCTCCATGCTGGAGGAAACCCGGGGCTTGTCGCCCTTGATGAAGGTAAGCACGCCGGTGAGAGGTCCCTGGGCATGACGCAGGGAAACCGCCTCGTTGGCCCGGATGACAACAAAAGCATTCTGCAGGCGGTCCGGCTGCCAAGAGAGCGGCAGCGAAATCCACTGGCCCTCTCCCGGAGCAACCTTAACCGCAGCTTCGGCAACCAGGCTGGCCGGCACATAGTTTTCCGGCTTGCCGGTTTCCCACAGCTCCACGCGCAGCTCATCCGCCCGGGCCACATCTGCCAGCAGCTCCAGCTTGCCAAGTCCGCATGGACCCACCGGGAACAGAAGCCCCGTATCACGGGCCAGCGCATACACCTCTCCTCCAGGCTGCTCCAAAGCGGGATAGGCCAGCGTAGAAGAAGCGCTTACCGCCGCCTGCCGGGCCAAATCCTCGGGGTCATCCAGCGCCATGCCGATAATGGAGGCATCGTGCCGGAGCATCGTCCGCTGCAGCTCCGCCAGATGCCGTTCCCCCACCTCCCGGGGCGTAATGCCCAGGAAGGACGCCAGCGCCGCGCCGACGCCTGCCGCTTCGCCCATAATGGCGCAGGTGGCCATAACCCGGAGGGTGCCGAAGGCCACATGGGAGGCGCTGACATTCCGTCCGGCAAACAGCAGGTTGGACACATTCACCGAATACAGGGAGCGGTACGGAATATGGTAAATGCCGTCCGCATGCAGATGCTTGGAGCCGCTCTCCTCGGAGTAAACCCCTTGGGGCGGATGCAGATCGATGGACCAGCCGCCGAAGCCGACCCGGTCATGAAAAGGCTCCTGGGCGAGAATATCCTGCTGCTTCATCACGTAGTCACCGATAAAACGCCGGTACTCCCGTTTGCCCGGCACGGAACCTACCCACTCCAGAGTCATGTTGTCCGCATCGAATTGCCCGGAGTTTTTGATATAATCCCAGATGCCGTAAATCACCGACCACAGCTCATCGCGGATGCGCTCGTTCTGGTCCACAATATCCAGTTCGCCGCCCCATTCGATCCACCAGTAAGAGCAGCCGTTGTCGCCGCTGCGGATCACCCTGCGCAAGGGGATGCTGGTTTTGGTGATATCCTTGGCGAATGTTGGCGGCACATACTTCACCGGCTTGCCCGTATCCTTGGTGTAGAACAACAGCGTGCTTCCCAGAGTAATGCTGTCGGGAACCTGCGGCGCCCAATCCTCGCCGTACTCGCTGTATGCCTCCCGGCCGATCCGGTGTTTGGCTCCCGCCAGGAAACCCACCAGGCCGTCTCCGGTACAATCCAGGAACATGTTGCTCTCAAAACGGATTTTCCGCTCCGAACCCATCATCCAGCCTGTAACGGAACGGATGATCCGGTTATCCGCATCCCCGTCCGCCTCCACCTCATGCACATCCGTATTCAAAAAGAGACTGATGTTCGGCTCCGCCCGCACGGTCTCCAGAATGGTCAAATCCCAAAAATACGGATTCCCCTCCGGATTGCGGTACTGGTTTTCCGTGAACAATTCCCCCATAATGCCTGTTTCCCGGGCATACCGGTTCGTGCCGTGAGCCGTTGCCCCGCATACCCATACCCGCACCTCACTGCTGGAATTGCCCCCCAGCACCGGACGGTTGTTGATAAGCGCCACTGTTTGGCCCAACCGGGCCGCCGCCACTGCCGCACTAACCCCTGCCAGACCGCCGCCAACCACGGTAATGTCTGACCGAACCACTTCTTCCCTCATTCCAGGATCACCCCGTTAGAAGCATAGTATTTATCCTCCATTTCATTGTAAATCATCATTTTATCTTTTGACATGCACATTGTTTATAGAAACCATATCCTTTATTTCATGCCCATACAAAAACGGACCCTTTCGGGTCCGCGGAATAAAAGGAGCATCACTCTTTATATTTTCCCGGAGTGACTCCCTCATATTTTTTAAAGCTGCGGATCAACGCATTGCTGTTTAAATATCCTACTTTCACAGCCGCGTCGGAGATATTGAGCTTCTCATCCCTTAATAAGCTCTTCGCTTTTTCCAGCCGCACCTTGTTGATGTAATCCGGCAAAGCCTCTCCGGTTTGTTCCTTGAAGAGCTTGGACATATAGCTTGGAGTAATTCCCAGATTTTCCGCAATCATCGCGACATTTAAGGTAACCTCTCCATAGTGGCGATTTACAAACTCCATGATACTCCTGCTCAATTCGTAGGAACGATTGCCGGTTTTCGATTGAATGCGTTTACATACCGAGGATAGGATATTGGTAATCTCCACCTGCAGCTCAGCTATGGTTTCACATTCAAACAATTTTTCCACCGGCTCGGCGGCAGATATTTCTTTGACTGTTTTGACGACTGTGCTTGCAAGGTCAAACATAAAATACCTGGTCATTTCCGCAGTGGGAGTTCCATCCATAAAGTTGGAGCGAATAATCTCGTCAAGCAATTGCTTTCCTTTTTCAAACTCTCCGGATTTGATGCAATTCACTAACTTCTGCTCTTTTTCAAGAGGGTAGAAATAATCTCTGACATTCTTCTCCACACTTTGGAAGCTGATGATCTTTCCGTTGCCGGCAATCATTTTGTATTCCAGAGCTTCTACGGCCTCCTGATAGGCTTCCTGCATGCCATGGATACCCGTGTGAACATCGCTGATCGAAACGGTAAGGACCATATTATAATATTTGCCAAAAAAGCTTTGCAGCTCTTCTGTAATGCTTACCAATTCCTGCACGTGATCCACCGCTTCAGAATCCTGCGGGTTCACCAGGAATACGATTTTTTCATCAATCTCTGTAAAGAAATTCTTATACCCTTCTCCCAGAAGCTCCTCAAAAACATTGGTAATCACAAAGGAGGGGAGCTTGGACTTCGCTTCAAAATCATCTCCGGTTCCCAAGGAAATGAGCTTGCCCTTATCTTCTATGGATAGAAGCACGACCATAAAATCGCTGGATATAAACTGCATGTCCAGAGCGTAAAAGGCATTGTGATGCACAGATATATTGCCAAACTTCCCTTTTAACAGCTTGTGCAGGAAATCCGCCCTCACCACACTGCTTTGCTGCTTCAGCTTCCGGTTGATGGTTTCCTTTTCCTGAAGGGCATCCTGGATGGCCTCATAAATAAACTGATATTCATTGCCCGATCTGTCATAAGCGTTCTTTATCTTCCCATTCTGGACAATACGGATGAGCTCGCGAACCGGATTATAATTGCGCCACGTGAATAAAACCGATACCGCTCCCCCAAAAATTAAACAGAGTATAATGCTTGCAATCATTAATTTTTCGGTAAACTCACTTTTTTCCATCACAATCTCGCGCCGGACAATGGAAACATACTTTAGCCTGGATACATCGGATTCCGTATAGGAGATGATTAATGAATCCTTTCCTTGTCCCTTCACCAGCATATTATCGCTATCGTCCAGCTCATTCACCTGCAAGATGTCCGATAAAGGAAAAGAAGCAGTTGATGTAAGAATATTGTTATCCCTGTCCAAAATAAAGATGCTTCCATACTGCACCAATTGAATATTTTGAATCATTTCCGTAAATCGTTCTTTATTAAGCAGGATAACGATTGTGGCAAGGGACTCCTCCGTACTTGATACGGGGATGGAACGCATATAAGCCAGCGATCCGGAAGTCCCGATATATCTGCCGCTGTACACATTTTGCAGAGTTCCGATCCATTGTTCATACCCCATGTCATTATTGACAAGTACAGAGTACATATGATTGCTCCTTGAAGCTGCCGTTGAAGAAATCACAGCGTCCAAGTTTTTCAGGTACACATAAAAATTATCGATGTAGCCATTGGTTATATTCATTCTTTTGAAATCTTTTACGATCTGGGAAACCTCATACTGTTTGTTATTCCAGTTGGTTTCCTGTGAGGTGGCCAGCAATTGAATATCCGGGTTAAAAGCAATATCAAAGCTCAACCGCTCCGCATCCTTTAGAATATTGTCCATATTCAGCTGAACTTGTTTTAGCATAGCAAGATTGGCCCGGTTTGTTTCTTGCTCAATGGTCCCTACCGTAACAAAATAAACGATCCCCGTGAAAATGATCGGAATGAACAGAATCAATATATAAGATAAAATTTGGGAATAAACGATACTATTTCTAGTTGTTTTCAAGACTCCCTTTACATTCATGAAATCCCCCTCATTCCGCCTTGCGAGGTCAATCAGCATGTCTGAGCATTCCCTTCCAGTATTATACTACACCACACTGCAAATGAAATGCCATAATTTTATGATCAGCTCCGGCGTTGCCAGGAAATTGCCGAGATGCAGCAGATGTGATACAAACTTTTTCTCTTTTGATGACGCTTTTCGCATATTTGATATTGTCTTTTGGGGATTTTGAATACGCATTCCATTGGATCGAGATTGATTTATACGGTTAGAAAAACTATACTGACGCTAGAAATTGATCACGAAGTAAAACAAACAAAATCGGGGAGGAAAAAAATGATTACAAGTAAAAAGGCATTTGGCAAAATCACCGCATGTTCTATTATGATAGCGCTTTTATCATCTGCGGTTTTATCAGGGTGCGGTACAGATGAGGCTGAGCCCGCTCCTTCTGCTGCATCTGATACCGCAATAAAGGTACCTTTTGAAAAACCGGTAAAATTCCGCGTCTGGGACCCCCTGATGAGCACAGCTCTTCCTATCATGCAGAATTATGCCGAATCCGAGCTGAATAAAGAGTTGGAGAGAAGACTGAATGTGAAGATTGAGTATATCCATCCGACAGAAGGCTCGGCGAAGGAGCAGTTTAATCTGATGCTTACCTCCGGGGACATACCCGATTTTATTGTGGGCACCTTCGGGGATTATCCGGGAGGAAGGCAAAAGGCCTTCGAGGATGGCATCCTGGTTGACCTCAAGAATGAAATCCCCAAGTATGCGCCGGATCTGGCCAAAATTTATGAAGCCTATCCCGATCTGCTGATGGATGTGGAGACAGAGGAAGGAAGACAGTTCGGCGTCCCCTTCCTCAAGGGCGACCAGAGCATCTACACTTTCTTCGGAGGCTTTTTGCGCAAAGACTGGTTGGACGATCTGGGTCTGCAAGTGCCGGAAACCATCGACGAGATGTATACGGTACTGAAGGCCTTCAAGGAAAAGAAGGGCGCAACGGCGCCGTTGACGGGATCAGTCAGCAACATTAAGAACAACTATTTCACCGGGGCATGGGGAATTAGCCAGGATCACTTCATCGAGAACGGCAAGGTGGTGTACGGGGCCATCGACCCGAGGTTTAAGGAATATACCAAAACTATGGTGAAATGGTATAAGGACGGCATCCTCGATCCGGAATTGGCTACGAATAACGGCAAAACCATCGATGCCAAAATTACCGGCAATCAATCTGGCGCAACCCTCGGCAACACCGGGTCGGGCCTCGGGAAATATTTGCCGCTGATGAAGAACAAGGACCCCAAATTTGACTTGGTTGCTGCGCCGTACCTTGTGCGCAACAAGGGTGACTTCAATCCCTTTATGCCCAAGGACGGGCCTGTAGTTAACAATGGCGCCTGGAATATCACCAGCTCATGCAAGAATATTCCGGAGGCCTTGGCATTCCTGAATTATGGCTACACGAAGGAAGGCTCCATGCTCTATAACTTCGGTATTGAGGGCGTAAGCTATAAGATGGAGAACGGCTACCCGAAATATACGGATCTGGTGACGAATAATCCCAACGGACAGCCCATTGCAACCATGGGACAGTTTTATACCCGCGCCTTTAAGGACGGCCCTTTCGTACAGGACAAGAGATATTTTGAGCAGTACATGGCCTTGCCGCAGCAGCAGGAATCGCTGAAGGTCTGGACCAAATATGCGGAGCAAGTCACAAAAGCAAACAAGAGCTATAGAGGGAACTTGAAGCCGGAGGAGATTTCCCAGATCACCAGCAAGCAAAATGAAATTAACACCTATAAGGATGAAATGTTCCTGAAGTGGCTGATGGGCAAAGAGGATGTGGATGCCACCTGGGATAAATATGTGGAGCAAATCAAAAAGCTGGGTATTGAAGATATCAACAAAGTTAGGCAGAATGCCTATGACCGCTTCATTGAGAAATTCCCGCAGGCTTTAAATCCGAAATCGTTTAATATCAGTGACATCTATAAATAGAACGGGTGGAATGGGGGAAGAAATTCCCCCATTTCACTGTACAGGGAGGTTCCGAGCGTGTCGGAGGTAAAGATGCAGCCGCAGCATGTGATATACAAAAAGCCAAGCCTGATGAAGACGATCATAAAGGATTATAAGAAAAATAAATGGCTGATACTGATGGCCCTGCCTGTAGTAGCGTGGTATATCCTGTTCCACTACGTTCCCATGTATGGGGTTATCATCGGCTTCAAGCAATTCAGTCCTGTAAAAGGAATCTTGGGCAGCCCCTGGGTAGGACTGCAGCACTTTCAGGACTTCTTCAACAGTATCTCCGCATGGAGAGTCATCCGGAATACGTTATTGATCAATTTCTACCAGCTTATCTTTGGTTTTCCGGCGCCCATTATTCTGGCGTTATTGCTGAATGAAATCAAAAATAAGGCATTTAAAAAGACGATTCAAACCGTGACCTATTTGCCCCACTTCGTTTCAACGGTGGTAATCTGCGGCATGATTATCGACTTCTTTGCAAAAAACGGCCTGATTAATGATATCATTGCCTTTTTTGGCGGATCGCGCACCATGTTCCTGGTGGAAGCCGGATGGTTCCGCACCATCTATGTAGGCACAGGCATCTGGCAGGGTATAGGCTGGGGTTCGATTATCTATCTGGCTGCCCTCACCGCTATCGACACGGAGCTGTATGAGGCGGTCACCATCGACGGAGCCGGAAGATGGAAGCAATTTGTCCATATCACCCTGCCGGGAATTGCCCCCACCATCGTGATTCTGTTAATCATGAACATTGGCCGTATGATGAGCGAGGGATATGAAAAAATCATCCTGCTCTATAATCCCAGCACCTATGAAACAGCGGACATCATTTCATCCTATGTGTACCGGCGCGGATTGGTAGAGGCCAATTACAGCTTCAGTGCAGCCGTAGGGCTATTTAACTCGATCGTGAACCTGATTTTGATCGTTGCAGCAAACTATACCAGCCGCAAAGTGAATGAAACCAGCCTGTGGTAAGGAGTGGAAGATATGGTAGTCAAAAAGACGTTTGGGGATTATTTGTTTGATACAATAAACGTGATTTTATTAGCGGCGCTGGCTCTGATCACGGCCTATCCGTTTGTGTATGTTGTTTTCGCCTCCTTGAGCAGTGCTGACGAGCTTACCGCTCATAGCGGCATACTCCTCAAGCCTTTGGAATTCAGCCTCGATGCTTATAAAGCGGTATTAAAAAACCCCATCATTTATTCCGGTTATAAGAATACGCTCTTTATTGTGGTAGTGGGAACGGCCTATAACATTATCATGACAGCCATGGGAGCCTTTGTTCTCTCCAGGAAGGATTTCTTCTGGAGAAAACCGATTACCATCATGATCGTGTTCACCATGTTTTTTGGGGGCGGCCTGATTCCCAGTTTCCTGTTGGTCAAGGATCTTGGTTTAATGAATTCCTTGTGGGCTTTGATTATTCCCGGAGCCGTCGGAACCTGGAATCTGATTATCATGAGAACGGCGTTTCAAGGAATCCCCGAAAGTCTGATAGAATCCGCCTACTTGGATGGCGCGCATGATTTCATCATTCTGTTCAAAATCATTATTCCGCTGGCTCTGCCGACCATTGCCGTTATGGTGCTGTATTATGGGGTAGGCCACTGGAATTCCTGGTTCAGCGCCATGATTTATTTGCGGAAGCGAGAATTATGGCCGCTGCAGCTGGCCTTGCGGGAAATTCTGATATCCAACAGTACGGATGAAATGATGTCCGGCACCGTAGCCCAGGACAGAGCAGCCATTGGAGAAACGATCAAATATGCAACTATTATGGTTGCCACCCTCCCTATCCTGGCGGCATATCCCTTTTTGCAGAAATATTTTGTGAAGGGTGTTATGGTTGGGGCGCTCAAAGGCTAAACGGCAAAAACCCCTTTCGCATTTTCCGCGGGAGGGGTTTTTGCTGCTGCCAGGGGTTACAAGCCGGTATATTTCGTCGGGGAGATCCCCTCCATTTTCTTAAAATACTTGCTGAAATAAAACATGTCGCCAAACCCCACCAATCTTGCCGTATCGGTTACAGAATAGCCCATTTCCAAAAATTCTTTTGCCCGGGCGATCCGGTATTTGATAATAAACTCGAAAGGGGTCTCCCCTGTTGTTTCCTTGAAAATATGTCCCAGATGGGAGGGGCTGATATCTATACTGTTGGCCAGCTCCTGCAGCGTCAGCTTCCGGGTATAGTTTGCGGCAATATAGTTGATTACCTTCTCCACTTTATGAATAGAGCTGTAATTTATGGTATCGTTTTCTAAATAGTTAGAAATAAGAAGAATGATTTCCATGAAGTCGGCGCGACATCGGAACGTCCGATTTTCGTGCCCCGATGACCAATGCCGCATGAATTCTTCAAATAATTCCTTCAACCGGCGGAATAGATAACGGTCCTGAATATGGCTGTGGGTCGGAAAAGGAAGGGCAACATCAAGATTAACCCAGCTGCCGTTCTCCATAATGGGGCAGGCATATTGAAAATCAACCGTATAGCATTTCACCAGACAGCTTGGATTGGTATCGCCCCTTCTCATGTCGCCCGGTTTAAAATAGACAATATCTCCGCTTACGGCTTTAAACTCCGCATCATTGCAGAGGAGATTGGCTTCGCCATCAATGATCAGCATCAGATTGTGATAGGGAAACAGGGTATGGGGAATCTTCCAGGAAGGGGTCGCGTACCGTTTAATAGCCAGGATAAAATGAGGAACCATGGCGTTTAGAATCTCAGCAGTCTTCAAGCCGTCACATCCCTAAATAATCAGGATATATTACAAATCGAATCATATCATACATCCCTTAAACGCTCAATATGTGCTAACATGAACCGTAGAATACTTCATAAAGGAGCTGCCGTGATGAAGCCCTATTTTGATGAACAGGAAAGCATTTATACGAAGCTGTATGACCGTACAGATGAGATTCTTGAAACCGTAGCCAATGCTTATATCGGGAGAAATCCCGCCCTTCCTTTTGAATTCCGCAGTTTTTCCCGTGAAGGCTTTCTGAAGAATAATAATGGAAGATACAACATGAATTTGGAGGAGAAGCTGCCGGAAGCCAAACTGGGCCAATATGCTTATGTCTTTGGCCTGCTCTGGAGCAACCATGACGGGTGGACGGACTTTGGACTGAACTGCTATGGCCCTGCTGCTGTTTATTTGAACCGGGAATTTCTGTATAGAGCCGATATTAATGAAGAAGTAAATCCCAATATGAAAAAGGGCATTCATGCCAAGTTGCAAAAAGGTTGGAATTCTGTCTGCATTAAGTTTGTGAAGACAGCGTCAGGGTTTGGCGGGGTCTTTGGGACGCTGCACACAAAATGGAATCCCATGGAGTTTATGTCCCCCTTCCAGGAAAGAAAAGGGCAGGCCGGCTGGATCTATTCGGACGCTATGGATGCGGACAGCTTCAGCGAAACGGAGCTTCCGGATTATACAGGCCTGGAGACGCTATCCGGCATGGGCTGGTACCCTGCCCTTTCCTGGGATGCAGAAAAAATGAAGCTGAATCCGTGCGCGCGGATTTTTGGCAATACGCCCCGCAAGGTGGCTTACCTCTGGTCGGAGCTTCGCCATTCCGGCGTTGGCTCAACGATGTGCAGGCTGAAGGGGAGCTCTACAGGGAGCCTGAGGATGTGGCTTGACGGCCATATGGTGTTTGCAGGCGCGTTGAAACCATCGGATATCGCGGAATTCAAGCTGGACCCGGGGAAACATGAGGTGCTGGTGGAGCTGTGTGCTTCGGAAAATGGATGGGAGTACGGCTTTGATTTTACCGTTGATGGGGAAAGCGTTGCTTTTTCGATTCCCAGGGGTGTAAAGGGAAGCTGTGAACCATGGCTGTATCTGGGGCCTTTGGATAAACCGCTGGAGGAGTCCGCCGATAGCATCTGTTCCCTGTACCGTTTGTTTGAACAGGGAGACAGCCAATTCTTCTGGCGGGTGGACCGGCCGGATACATGGGTAAGACCTTACTTGGACAATGTCCTGTTTGCCAAGTGGAACTACCCCCTGGGGGTTACGCTTTATGGGCTGCTGCAGACCGGCAGGCTCTTGCAGAAGCGGGGAATCCTCGATTATGCGGTGAATCATATTACGGAGTGCACCCGGATCTATCAATATGCCAAATGGGATGCGGAGCAGTACGGCTACCCTTCCGTCAACAATCAACTGGTGGAAATGGATATGCTGGATGACTGCGGCTCCTTCGGCTCCGCTGTGCTGGAAGCATATAGCGACTCGCAGGACCCCCATACTCCTTATGTGGTTGAACAAATCGCGAATCATATGGAATATAAACAGGAACGGCTTGAGGATGGAGCCTTCTACCGCATCTGCATGAATAGCTTCCAGGAAAATACACTGTGGGCTGACGACCTGTATATGAGCACCCCCTTCTTAGTCCGCTATTATAAGCTGACGGGGGATGCCAAATATCTGGATGATGCGGCAAGGCAATTTATCCAGTTTAAGAAATATCTGTTTATTCCCGAATTCAAGATCATGTCCCATGTGTTCGACTTTAAGCATAACAAGGCTACCAATGTCCCATGGGGCCGGGGCAACGGCTGGGTGTTCTTCTCTCTGTCGGAGCTGCTGGAGGTGATGCCGGAAACCCACGCGGAGCGGAAGCATTTGCTGGCATTCTACAATGAACTGGCCGAAGGGTATATGGCTTTGCAAGGAGAGAGCGGGCTGTGGCATCAGGTGCTGACCCATCCGGATTCCTACGAGGAAACCTCCTGCACCAGCATGTTTGTGTACGGCTTGTCCAGAGGAGTCCGGCTTGGCTGGATTCGGGAGGACATGAAGTCGAAAGCGGTAACGGCGGTTAATAGGGGCTGGGAAGCCCTGACGAAATACGGCATCGACCGGTTCGGGAATGTGCACGGGGTATGCCGGGGCTCCCGCTATTCCTTCACACCGGACTATTACAAGATTGAGCTGAACGCGGTGACCAATGATACCCATGGTATCGGGATTGTCTTGCTGGCAGGCATCGAAACAGGCAAATTATCGGAATGGCTGAAGCAAAAGAGCGAGTTGCGGTAAGGCATTTTACCCTTAATTGAATCGATACCGTCAGTTGCGTTTTGGAGACGCTTCTGACGGTATTTTCCTTTCATAAAGGCAATCTCAACACATAATAAGGACAATTCCAACACGATGAGCCTTTGGGCTAACTTGAAGGCAAGAGCGGAATATAACTCTATATCTAATGTTTCCCCAAAAAAACGGATGCCATTTTGATATTATTAACTCAACTTTCGCAGCTCAAATCACCAAACCAACCCTTCATGTATAGGGGCAGACTTGTG
>NZ_QMFA01000063.1 GCF_003285005.1 Paenibacillus sp. YN15
GTCCTTTCTTCCTTGTCTCTTGCCTTTTCCGGCACTCCTGTTTTGCTATGACCTAAGTAGTAACAAACAATCCTAGTATCCGGTTATAAATTTGCCTTCGCTTGAGCTTGTTTAGACATTCATGGTAAGCCATTTTGTACAGCCATGCCCGAAAAGAGGTGCCTTCACGATACTGCTCCAGCCGTTCAAGTCCTTTCACGAATACATCTTGGGTTACATCTTCGGCCTCTTGCAGCTGCCCAAGCATATGGAAGCAGTATCTGAATATTTCCTGCTGATAACCGGCTACTATCGTTCCGTAACCTGCTTTATCCCCGCTTTTCACCGCCCGCACCAGTTGGTCCACGTCCGTTTTCTCCATGCTCTCCCTCCCCTGCTGCCCGGCTTCGTTTTCATATTGTATAACAATCAAGCAAGTAAGTTTGGGACAGTAAAATATTCCTGTTTCTCTCCAAGGATGTAAAATATCAGGTATAATGGGCTTGGGAGCGTATACTTACGATGGCAGTTTCCTGACGGAAAGCTCTTAAGGTGATGCGGGGAGGTTTGGCAATGAAGCTCGGCGGCTTGTTAAGTGGTTATGAATATATGCTGATCCAGGGAAATCCGGAAACAGAAGTGGAAGACATATCCTACGACTCGCGGAAAGTCACTAATGGCTCCATTTATGTCTGTATTACGGGGTTTAATACGGATGGTCACAACTACATAGCTGATGCCATAGCAAAAGGCGCTGTGGCCGTAATCGTGGAGGATGACAAACGGGAGATTGCCAATCATATTGCGGTCATCAAAGTCGAGAATGCAAGGAACGCCTTGGCTTTCATTTCAGCAAAATTTTATGGCAGCCTGTCCAAGGAATTGAAGCTCATTGGCATAACGGGAACAAAGGGCAAAACATCAACCGCAGATATGCTAAACCAATTTTTTGATAAACTGGGGCTTGTCTCCGGAATCATAGGCTCCAAAGGGAACCTACTCAAAGACAAGACAATCGACATTTCCAAAAACACAAAAACCACCCCGGAATCCCTTGAATTGAATAAAATTCTCTGCGGAATGAGAAATGAAGGGGCAACTCATGTCATTCTTGAGGTTACTTCTCATGCGCTGGCGCTTCATAGAGTTGACTTTTGCAGCTTTGAAACAGGGGTATTGACCAACCTCTATCCGGACCATCTTGATTTCCATAAGACGATGGACGATTATAAGCAGGCCAAGCTAAAGCTGTTCAGGCAATGCAAACATGCCGTTGTAAATGCGGATGACAGTTTTGCCCAAGATGTTCTAAAGGAGCATAAGCATTCCATTACCTATGGCATTCACAACCGCCATGCGGATGTGAGGGCGGCAAAGCTGGAGCAAAGAAATGGAGCCACGCATTTTGAGCTGGATTACTTCGGAAGGACATTTCCTGTGCGGCTGAATACAGAAAACCGATTTGATGTATATAATGTTCTGGCGGCTTTCTCGGTGTGCTGTGCGCAGGGTTATGATATCAGTGGCTTAGCGTCATGGATTGCGGAGGAAGCGGAATGATGATGATCCTGTATTTTGCAATCAGTCTGCTGGTGACAGTGGCGTTCCTCAAGCTATTTATTGACAGGCTGTCCAAGACCCGATTGTTCCGAAGAGCGGAGCATGTGGACAGCAACAAGAAGTCATGTATCCAGGAGCTGCATAAGCACAAAGCGGCCACGCCGACAATGGGCGGCCTTGCCATCAATTTGGCGCTGCTTTTGTCCACGGTGGTGTATAGCATTTGGGCAGGCGAGATCATATGGATGAATGTTTTCCTGTTGTTATTTGGCCTTATGGGATTTATTGACGATTATATCAAGGTGAAGAAGACGCGGGACGGCGTAACCCCGAAGGAAAAGCTGGTTGGCCTTGGCCTTATCGGCATAATGATGGCGGTATATTTTATTGCCTCCGGGCAGATTGATACAGAGATCATGCTCCCCTTCATCAGCGGCTCCATCGAAATCCATCCCTGGCTGTACGGGGCTTTGACGGTGTTTCTGATTGTATTGTCCAGCAATAGCGTCAATATTACAGACGGAGTGGACGGACTTGCCTTGGGCATATGCGCCATTGTGTTTGTCTTCATCGGGGTGGCCGCATACCAGTTGGGTGCGCAGCATGTGCTGTTTGGAGCCTTCGTTATGGAGGGGGCTTGTCTGGGTACGCTGTTCTTCAACCGCCATCCCGCCAGAATCTTCATGGGGGACACAGGCTCTCTCTTATTGGGAGGGACCATCGCCGTGTTTTTGCTGGCCTTGAACATGCCTCTGTGGATTATTCTGGTGCTCTGTGTTTGCATATTTGAAGCCGTCAGCGTGATCATACAGTTAACTTCATTGCGGTATCGGCACAAAAAAGTGTTCAAAATCGCCCCTTTCCATCATCATCTGGAGAAAAGCGAATGGACAGAAACCGCTATTGTGCGGACATTCTGCGGCATTACCGCTGCAGCATGCGTCATTGCCTATTTGGGAATATGAAGTACGGGAGGCTCTCATGATCAAAGTCGGAATCGCTGGCGCAACCGGATATGCCGGACAGGAATTGCTAAGGTTATTGCACCGTCATCCCGAAGTGGAAATAGTGAAAATCTTATCGGAAACCTATGCCGATAAACCCTATTCTTATGTATACCGGAATTTTACCGGATTTACGCAAGAGAGCTGCGCGGCTCTTGATTATGAGACGATTGCCGACGGGATTGATGTGCTGTTCACCTCTCTGCCCTATGGCGTACTGATGGAGAAGCTGAACGAGGATCTGCTGAACCGTGTACAGGTGATTGACCTGGGAGTCGATTATCGTTTCATGAACCAGACGGAATATAAACAGTATTATGGCAAGGATCATCCACCGATTCATCTTGCCTCCCGGTTTACCTACGGACTGTGCGAGTGGAATGAAAACGGGATTCGCGCCGCGGAGCATATTGCCAACCCCGGATGCTTCGCCACAGCGATCCAGCTTGCCTTGCTGCCGCTGATTCAGGAAAGAATCATTGCTCCCCAGGTAACCGTAGACGGAAAATGCGCCTTATCCGGCTCCGGCAGAACGCTTACACTAGGCACGCACTTTACAGAGGCCAACGAATCGGTGAAGCCTTATAAAATTACCAATCATCCGCATAAGGTCGAGGCGCAGAAGGGGATTGAATATTTTACCCGGGAGCCTGTAAAGCTGACCTTCGTGCCCCATATTGTCCCGATGCAGCGGGGCATTCTGGTTACTTGCTACACCAGGCTGGCCCAAAGCGTTGACCATGACCGGATTCGGAGTGTGTACGACCACTACTACCGGGACAAGCCCTTCGTGCAGTTATTGGAGCGGGGGATGTATGTGGAAACCAAATGGGTGAAGCAATCCAACATGTGCCATATCAATTTCGAGGTGGATGAGGAGGACAGCTCGTTAATCGTCTTCGCCGCCCTGGACAATTTAATCAAGGGAGCCGCAGGCCAGGCCATCCAAAACCTGAATATCATGAACGGCTTCCCCCAACACATGGCCATCGATGATGTACCGGTGTGTCTGTAGTACAGCACAAAAAGGAGTGACGCCAATGCCAGGCTCAGGCTATGGACCCGATCCCCATACCGTTTATCCCAACCCGCAGATCAAGCAGATTTGCTTCATCAAAAATGTCATCACCCGGCCCAATATTATAGTGGGCGACTATACCTATTACGACGATAAGGACGGGGCGGAGCGCTTCGAGGAGCGGGTGACCCACCATTATGAGTTTATCGGCGACAAGCTGATTATCGGCCGGTTCTGCGCCATCGCCCGGGGCGTGGAATTTATTATGAACGGGGCCAACCACCGGATGGGCTCCGTTACCACCTACCCCTTCAACATTATGGGCGGAGGCTGGGAAAAGGCGGTCCCCTCCCTGGAGGAGCTGCCCTACAAGGGCGATACGGTTGTCGGCAACGATGTGTGGATCGGGCAGAACGCGGTGATTCTGCCGGGAGTGCAAATTGGCGACGGCGCCATCATTGCGGCCAATGCGGTGGTGGCCTCTGACGTGGCACCCTACACCATCGTCGGCGGCAATCCGGCCCGGCTCATCCGCCGCCGTTTCGACGGGGAGCTGACGGAATATTTGCTGGAGCTGAAGTGGTGGGATTGGCCTGCAGAGAAGATTTTCCGCAATCTGGAGGTGCTGTGCAGCGCCGACCTCGGCCTGATCCGCCGTATTGAGTAGTGTAAGGCAGCCAGAACCCAATATAGAGCAAATTGCCCGCCCGGGAACGTCTGGACGGGCTTTTTCTCTGCCGCACTCCTTTTATCCGCCGCTGCAAAAATGTCCAATTGCCGGTCCAATCCTCCGGCTTGTATAGTGATGGCATAATGCACGCACCGACATGAATGGAGGAATGGCGCATGACGACAGCTTTTGCTTTTACTCCCATTTGGGAGGGAGGGGAAGGAAGCTCGCTTCTGGGGATGAACGGCGGCCTTCCCGAAAGTCCGGACGGCAGTCTGCTGGTGTATGCCCGCAAACGCTGCCTGGACAGGCCCGATGACCACCGGACGGAAATCTGGATATGCAATTCCGATCTCACCGGCCACCGGATGGTGTACGAGGTGGTATGCGGCAACCATAACGGGCCGTCGGCAACTTTTCTGAATAACGACTGGATTGTGTTCCGCGGGCAAAATGAGCAGCAGTTCAGCTATTTCCTCATCTATGACATCCGGCGGGAGCAGGTGGTGTATGGCCCCATTATCGCCAAGGAAAGCCACCGCGGGGAAAACGGGCTGTACCCGTTCAGCATCTCCGACCAATATGTGGGACGAAATCCGGCTTACCCGGAGATTGGCGGGCCCGGAGTGTACACCCTGGAGCTGGCCACGGGGAGGATCAGGCAGGTTGTGGAGGGCGGGGAGCTGCTGGCTTTTATCCGCAGCCGGGGGCTGACGCCTAACGAGAATACCATCCGGATGAGCCATGTCCAGCTGAATCCCTCAGCCACCCGGGTGATGATGCGGCTATCCGTGGAGGAGTGCAAGGCGCTGGGGGCACTGGGCTGTTATGATCTGGTGACCGGGGCATGGCATCTGATACCCGACAAGCCCATCCACCAGCTCTGGTATGATGACGATTCATATATGGCCATGTACCACCATCATGACGGCAAGCGGATCGTCAAGGAAACCAGCTGCATGAACCGGTATTCCCTGGACGGGGAGATTATTGAACCTCTGGGAGGCATCGGCAATCATATTGACGGGTCGCCGGACCGGAAATGGTTTGTCAGCGATACGTGTTTTCCCGGTTCCTCCATCGATATTCGGCTTTATCGCAAAGGAGAGCTGGAGCCTGCGGCGGTGCTGGACTCCCACCCCTTCCATGAAGCGGTGTTCGGACTGCAGGTGCATCCCAACCCGACCTTTTCCTTGGATGGGCGGAGGGTTTACTTCAACCGGCTGGTGACCCCGGACCGTGCTGTGGCGGGATTTGTGGATATTTCGGCTGTGTGCGGGGAGGCGTAAAGTATGGAAAGCAACCGGCAGAAACAGCCAAACCTGATTTTCCTGATGACGGACCAGCAGCGGTGGGATGCCATCGGGCGGTATAACGAGCATATCCGGACGCCTAGTCTGGACCGGTTGGCCGATGAGGGGATTGTGTTCAGCCAAGCGGTTTGCCAGTCGCCCATGTGTGTGCCCAGCCGGAATTCCATGATGTTCGGCCTTTACCCCTCCCAGTTGGGCATCCGCACCAACAAAGCCTGAAGCGGGAGGGGGTGCTGGACAACGCCCTGATTCTCTTCACCTCCGACCACGGGGAGATGCTCAGCGAACGCCGCTACCGCTTCAACAAATACTGCCTCTACGAAAGCAGCGTCCGGGTGCCGCTGATTCTCTCGGGCAGCTATCTTCCCGCGGAGCGGCGGGGTAGGGTGGATGACCGTCCGGCGGAGCTGAAGGATGTGCTGCCTACGTTGGCGGAGGCTGCGGGAGCGGCTGAAGACGGAGCTGCTGATGCATCTGGCCTGTGTGTGGGCCAGAGGGCCGTTTTTCAACGACCGGAACCGGATGGAGTAAAAGGCAGTTTAGTTAGGTGAGGCCCTGGCTTGCGGCGCTGCTGCTGGCTGGGCCTTTTTTTGGCGGTTGCGGTGAGGTGTTTGGCTCTCAACGGGACGGCGGGTGACGCGTACAGGTAGCGCAAATTTGGTTAACGAGATGACCGCAAATGCAAAAGTGCATCTATTTTTTCCGCTGGCTACCCCAGTCAGGGCTCATCCTGCAAAAGTGCAGTTAATAACTGGGTTTTCCCGCTCATTGGCCCTGTGAAGCCGGAAATAAATGCACTTTTGCATTTAAAGAGGCCAAATCAGGCTCTACGGCACAAAATAACTGCACTCTTGCATTTTGGTGGCGGGTGAGGAGGAGAGTGGTTCGGTGGGAGCATGGACTTGTGCCCCTGTGGAGGCGCGCTGTGCAAGACTGCAAGGATGTGCAAGAGGGCCGCAGGAGTGCTGTGAGAATGCTATAAGAATGCTATAAGAATGCCGCCATTCCCCTGCAAAAAAGTGAAATTGCAGGCAAGGACGCAGTTTTGTATAGTGGGACACAAGCATATATACGACTTTTCCGCAGGGATTAATCGTAATTGGAAGGTACGCCTGGAAAAAGCCAAGGAGCTCCTCGCCGGAACGGACATGAGGATCAATGCCATTGCCGAGCTGGTAGGGTATCAACCAACGTATTTCAACCGGATTTTTAAGAAGCTGGAGGGAATTACGCCGGGAGCCTACCGGGAGTCGGCAGGTACGCCGGAAAATAGCTGGGAGGAGTCCTCCCAGGGGGGACATCCACTATAGAAGACCCGCTTCCGGAGCAGCCGGACGGGTCTTTTCCGCATCTGCATCCCGAAAACCAAAAAAAAGCCCAAGACACCTAAAAATAACCTGCGTAGACAGCATGTGAAAAGTGCGCTAACCTAATTGGTGAGTCGGTAAAATCCGTTTTAGGCCTGCAGGCGCGGACTTTGCCGCATGTTATCCATTCTCGGGAGGGAGTGCGCGATGAAGCTAAAAGCTTATTTTATTTGTGTGCTGGTGTGTGTGCTGGCGCTTTCGCCTTTGTTACAATTGCAAACGCTTTCTGTAAAAGCGGCGGTTCCGGAGCCGGAAGGGCCGGAGGTGGAGATTTACGCCGACCAGTTCGACGATCCGGACAATTACGGCTCTGCCGGAGGGGTGACCATTCCCCAGCCATGGGTGCAGGAGGGGGGCAAAAGCCTGGCCAAAACCTCGGCCTCCGGCTCGGCTCCGTCCACGCCCAATATGGTGAAAATCGATGCTACGGATGTGCTGGCGCTGCCCCTTGATCTGACCGGCTACGGCAATATCAAGGTCAGCTACTACACCCGGGCGTCGTCGTATGTAAGCGGCAGCATCCTGGTGGAGTGGTCCTATGACGGGGGAGCCACCTGGACTGTGCTGGAGGATTTCAAGCCGGCAGCGGGAGCAGCCGATCCCAACAAGCAAAAAACATGGGCCCTGGACGCCCAGGCCAACAACAACCCGGCCAACAAGCTGCGGTTCCGGGCGGACGCCCCATCGGGCAATCTGTATTTCGACAGCGTTTCCATTACGGGTCAGGCCATCCCCGGGATTCCTCCGGCGGTGTCGCCGGTGCCCATTCCCGAGCCGGTGGAGCAGGAGCCCTTTATTCCCCCTGCCGGTGTAACCATGTATGAGGATGTGCTGGTGGGCATGGCGGGCAACCGGGAGATTTATGCCTCTATTGCGGTGCCGGAGATAGCGCCAAGCGCTCCGATGCCGGCCATGGTGTATATCCACGGAGGAGGCTGGAACCACGGGGACCGGAAGCAGGCCCTTGGCAATATTTCCAACTATGTGCTAAAAAGAGGCTATATCGGTGTAGCCCTGAGCTACCGGCTCACCCCGGAGGCGCCGTTCCCGGCGCAGATCCAGGATGTGAAGCTGGGCATCCGTTTCCTGCGGGCCCATGCGGCCCAATACTTCATTGATCCCAGCCGGATCGGGGTGTGGGGCTCCTCCGCCGGCGGGCATTTGGCTTCGCTTCTGGGCACCACCGGGGATATGGAGGCCGGCCAGTGGATTACCCTGGACAACGGGAATACGGTGCAGGTGCCGGATCTGGGCGGAAACGGCGGCTGGCCGGAATACTCCGACAAGGTCCAGGCAGTGGCGGACTGGTTCGGTCCGGCGGATTTTACTACAGAGTTCGCCAACAATTACAGCTCTGTAACGGCGCTCCTTGGCGGGAAAAAGGCCTTTACCGTTCCCAATGAGGCCAGACTGGCTATGCCGGGCACCTATGCGTCCCCGGATGATCCACCCTTCTGGATTCGCCACGGCGATGCCGACAGCACCATTCCATACCAGAACAGCGTCACTTTTGCCGGACAACTGACAGCGGCGGGAGTGCAGGTGGTGGATTTCAAGCTGGTGCCCGGCCAGGGGCACGGCTTCACGGGTACAGCCTCGGAAACTGCCAATACAGAGGCTTGGGCTTTTTTGGACCAGTATGTGAAAAACAGGACGGTTACCGAGCCGATTATTTATAAGCCGGGTTATGGTCCTGGCGGTTCGGAGCCGGGGGGCACGGACCCGGGCAGTCCTGCCGTTCAGATGGAGCCTTCTACATGGACTATGGCTGCCGGCACCAACAAGGAATTTTCGGTTGCGGTCACCTCTCCCGGCAATCCAGGGACTGTTACCGTCACCTGGTCCACCTATGACAGCGCTGTGGCTTCCGTTGCTTCCCTGGGCGGAACGGCGGCGCGGGTAACAGCGGTAGCGCCTGGCAGCACGAAGATTGTGGCCACTGTCACCTCCTCCGTTTATCAGCAGCCTGCGGTTGTGGAGAGTGTGGTAACGGTGACACCGGCAGACCCGAACCCGCCCGGACAGGTGGTGGAGAAGGAAATTGCCGTTCTGACTCCCACGGATGATGCTCTGATTGACAACGGCAGCGACCAGGCGGATAAGAACTACAATTCGACAACCGCCTCCAGCCAGGGGTTGTTCAGCTTATCATCCAGCAGTTCAAGGAAAAAGCTTGTATATTTCAAATATGACATCAGCGGTGCAGCAAATCCGTCCTATCACTATATCTTCCAGGTGGCGGCTAAAAAGGGCTCCAGCAATACGGATGTTCCCTTGCAGCTTTACGGCATCACTGACAGCAGTTGGAGCGAAACCACCTTGACCTGGAACAATGCTCCGGTGAAGGATCTGGCATCCGGCCAACTGTTGGGCGGCTTTACCGTGGATGCGGACAAAGGCGGGAACCCTAAGGTTTATACGGTAGACGTTACGGATTATGTGCGCTCCCGGCTTGCGGAGGGAGAGGAGACTGTCGTATTTATGCTGGGCGATGCGGCCAATATGGGTATCTCCCTGAACATCTATTCCAAGGAAGCCAACGGCACCAGCAATCCCCGGCCTTCCTTGACTGTTAAGGAAATGATCGATCTTTCCAGCGATACTGCTCCGCCGTATTGGCCGGAAGGCTCGCTTTTGAAGGCGATGAATCTGGGAACGGACTTTGTGGATTTGCAATGGCCTAAGGCTTTGGATGACTCTACCATTTCCCATTACCTGCTGTACCGCAATAATGAGAAGCTGGCAACTCTGCCGCCAGAGGTAACCGCTTATAACGCTAGCGGATTGGCGGCTGCCACGGCATATGACTTTAAGGTAACGGCTGTGGATGCCGCAGGCAAAATCAGCACACCCTTGACGCTCACCCGGACGACCCTGGCGGAGCCGATTCTTCCCTTGGCGGTGGAGGCGGTAATCGCCAGCAGCAGCGACGGCAATATCGAAAGCAATACCATCGACAACAACTCGTACACCCGCTGGTCGGCCAGCGGCGACCCATGGATTTTGTTTGATCTGGGGGAAATCCGGCAGGTGGGGTATCTGGGCATTGGTTTTTATAAAGGGGATGCCCGCAAAACATTGCTGGATATTGAAACCTCTCCCGACGGAGTCAATTGGACAACCGGCTTCAGCGGCTGGTCATCCCGGTTGACAACGGCTTTGCAGGTGTTTGATCTGGATGATGTGAATGCCAGGTATGTGCGCATTACCGGGCACGGCAATTCCGACGGCAGCGTGTTCACCAGTTTGACGGATGTGCATATCTATCCACCCTATGCCAACGGGGATACGCCGGTGGCGCTGGTGCCGTATATTTTGCCGGGGCCTCCTCCCGGAGCGGTGCCCTTTACCCAAGCGGGATTGACCAAGCCGGACGGCAGTCCACATCCCCTTCACACGCCCAACTCGGTGACGGGGCGGACATTGAATGTATTGGATTTCGGCGCCAATCCGGCGGACGACGGGCAGGATGACCGGCCTGCCATCCAGGCGGCTATTGATGCGGCTGTTGCCGGGGATGAAGTATACATTCCGGACGGCGTGTACAATCTCACCACCTCTCCCGACGGCCTGGCCAACCTGTTTTTGAAGAGCGGCGTCAACATCCGGGGAGAAAGCGAAAGCGGCACGATTCTGAAGACCTCTTTGGATATGATCAAAAACAGCACATTGTTCAAGTCCGCCAAGCAGCATGACTTCCAGATTTCCGGCATGACCTTAACCTCTGCCTGGAACAAAACGTACACCACGGACCACAAAAGCAATAATCCCGATGCGGGCGGGCCCGACAGCCTGATCATGATCGGCAACTACGGCGAGGACCCGTCGTACAATGTGACCATCCACCATGTTACGGTGGAGAAGTTCCGGCGTATGGCTATCCGCATTGAGAACAGCCATGATGTTATTGTGCGGAACAGCACCTTCCGCAACGCCACAGACGTAGGCCCCGGCGGCTCCGGCTACGGCGTGGCGATCCAGGGGATACCCAAGGTGGAGCGGCTGGGTTTTGCCAATGATACCCTGTGGAATCTGGTAGAGGATTCCCGGTTTGAGGGACCGTACCTGCGCCATGGCGCGCTGATCCAGAACGTGGCCCACAACAACACGATCCGCAACAATGCGTTTATCCAGACCAAGCTGGATGCCATCGACCTGCACGGAGAGCTGGAATACTTGAATGAGATTTCCGGCAATCTGGTGGAAAATATTCTGACCGGCGGGGCCGTTGGCCTTGGCAATACCGGCGGCACGGCTCCCAATGACCACAGCAAATCCGGCCCCGGCAATCTGATCCGGGACAACATCATCAAGAACAGCCGGGAGGGTGTTGTGGTGACTATGGGAACTCCGGATACGGTGATTGTGAACAATCTTATCGAGAATACGGCCAACATCTCGGATGCCTCCGGCATCAATATTCTGAACGGCCCCGGCACCATTATCCGGGGAAACACCATCCGCAACAATACAGCCGACGGGTATTGGGCCATTCTGCTGGAGCATGACAACGGCGACGCCAACGCTAACCATATCGGCGAAGGTGACCCGGAGAATGTGCGCATCGAAGGCAATATTCTCACCGGCAACACCAACGGTATCGGATTGTTTGCCGGGAAGGGCATCCGGCTGAAAGGCAATGTGGTAGAAAGTGTAAATAACAATTTTTACCAGAACGATGGTGTGGATGTAGTTATCGAGGAATCGTCGGATGAGTGGCGGTTGCAGGAGCTCACCCTTAGCGCGGGAGAGCTGACCCCGGCCTTCGCCCCGGAGGAAAAGGAGTATGCGGCGACTGTTTCCTATGAGACAGAGAGTGTTACTGTAACAGCCGCGGCGGCTGATCCTCTGGCGTCCGTAGCCATCGCCATTGATTCGGAGGAAGCCGCTTCCCCGTCGGCGGGAGGAACTGCGGAATCTCTGGCCGAAGGAAAGTACACGGCATCCATTCCGCTGTCAGTAGGGAAAAACCGTATTGTAGTTAAAGTAACCGCTGAAAACGGCGATACAGCTTTGTATATAGTAGAGGTAACCCGGTTGGCCTCTGAGACTCCGGGCAGTGAACCCCCGGGCAGCGATCCTACCGAAGGCGACATTGGCGGAATTGCTCCGCCTGCGGGGTCAACTCCGGCCGTACCTGGCGCTGGGGCGGGGGCTGCAAAGCTGGCCGCAGTGGATGGCTCCGCTATGGAGCAAGCGCTGAAGGCCGCCGCTGGAGGCCAGGTGCGGTTGAAGCCGGATGCCGGCAGCGGTCAGGGAGATGCTTCGGCGGACGGCGTCCGTTTGGACGGAGCTGCCCTGGGCAAGCTGCTGCAAGCCGGACATGTGGACACTCTTGTAGTGGAAACTGCCCGGGCCGCTTACGCGCTGCCTGTAAAGGAGCTGGACCTGGAGCAGCTGGCCCGTGAGCTGGGCACGGATGCAGCCAAGCTGGAGCTTGCGGTTACGGCGCAGCAGAATGACAGCGCTGCGGCATCGGCTGCAAAGGCCGGCTGGAAAGTGGCGGGAGCCTGGGAATTTGCGGTGAAGGTGTCCGCTCCGGACGGCAAGGTGCGGGAGCTGGCTTCCTTCAACCGTTATGTGAAACAAACGGTGAAGGCGAAGGAGACAGGCGCTTCCTTAACCGGAGCCTCTCTGGCAGTTGTCAGAATGGCATCTGCCGCAGACGGGAGCTGGACTCCGGAGCCGGTTCCTTTCCGGGTAGCCGATGGAGAGATTTACATCTACGGCCGCGGCAACAATATCTATCTGCTGGTAGAAAACGAGCGGAGCTTCGCGGACTTGAACGGCCATTGGGCCCGGGACAGCGTGGAGCGGATGGCGGCGCGGATGATTGCAGACGGCACCGCCCCGGATGCGTTCCAGCCCGACAAGGCCTTAACCCGGGCAGAGCTGGCTGCTTTCCTGGTTCGCGCATTGGGCTTATCCTCATCCGTGCCTGAGCGCGCCGGTGGATTTACCGACGTAAGCGGAACGGATTGGTTTGCGGGAGCCGTTGGCTCCGCCGCGGCCATGAAGCTGGCCGAGGGCTACGACGACGGCAGCTTCCGGCCGGGCGAAGCGGTAAGCCGCCAGGAGCTGGCGGTGATGGTGAACCGCGCGGCAGAGCTGGCGGGTTTGGCTCCGGCTGCAGCTGTGGCGCATCCGCCGTACGTGGATGAAGCAGCGGTTTCCCCATGGGCCAAGGCGGCTGTAGAGGCGCTCACCGGCCAAGGTTTGCTCAGCGGCTTGCCGGACGGTAGCTTCGCGCCTGCCGCCAAAGCCACCCGGGCCGAATGCCTGACCCTTCTGGACAGCCTGCTGGCACGGTTGGATTTTTCCAACTGATAACAAAAACGATGACTCACAAAAGATGCTGACTCACAAAAGACAGGTCTTCCGGTAAAACCCGGGGCCTGTCTTTTATTTCGACACTTTAGCGCGTGCACTATGCTGTAACCCGCCTCTCCGAGGCTTTTGCGGCACACTATTCCCTTTGGAGACTATGAGGCTTGCTGTTCCCTCCAGAGATTCATGAGGCCCCGCTATTTCCTTTGGGGATTCATGAGGTCTTCGCTGCTCTCCTTGAGGATTCTCAAGGTTCTCACCATCTCCTCCAGGGATTCTTGAGGCGTATTATCCCCTCTGAGGCGCTTGTCGTATATTATCCCCTTGAGTCAGGAGAGGGTTCGGCTCCTGTGTGATTCTAATGCGATTGCCCTGTGGTATTGTCCTTTTACAGTAGATATTTTACGAAATTTGTCTTTCATATAGTGGACATGAGCGTAGCAGCTCTTTCTCTCCCTGTTTCTTTGACAAAACACAATATACGGAAAACATATTCCCTTCAACCACCACATATAGATATGCCTCCCGAGTGACCTCTATACACCCCCGTGTCCACTTTCCAACGGACATTCCAGGAGGATTTGTCCTTCTGGCGCATACAAAACCTGGATACAAAAACCCGGCTCCTCCACCCATCTTCCTTAGGCCTTGCTCTGCCGGTTCAGCAGCCAACAGTTGCGAAAAATAGGGGGACAAGTTGCCAGGAGCATAAGCAAAAAAGCAGGCCCGCGGAGGGCCTGCTTCCTGTGTAAGAAGAAGTTTCTCTTACTTCTTCGCAGCTTCGTAGCGCTTGTTGACTTCAGCCCAGTTGACCACGTTCCAGAACGCGGAGATGTAATCCGGGCGTTTGTTTTGATACTTGAGGTAATATGCATGCTCCCACACGTCCAGACCCAGGATAGGAGTCTCGCCTTCCATTACAGGGGAGTCTTGGTTGGCGGTGCTGTATACCTTCAGCTTGCCGTCCTTGCCGACTACAAGCCATGCCCAGCCGGAGCCGAAGCGGGTAGCGGCAGCTGCAGCGAAGGTTTCCTTGAACTTGGCGAAGCCGCCCAGTTCGGATTCGATAGCCGCGCCTACAGCGCCTGTCGGGTCGCCGCCGCCGTTGGGGCCGATTACTTCCCAGAACAGGGAGTGGTTGTGGTGGCCGCCGCCGTTATTGCGGACTGCGGTGCGGATGTCCTCGGGAACAGCGTTCAGATCGGCGATCAGCGCGTCCAGGGACTTGTCATGAAGCTCGGGATGCTTATCCAGAGCTGCATTCAGATTGGTAACGTAGGCATTATGGTGGCGGTCATGATGGATCATCATGGTCGTTTCGTCGATGTGGGGTTCCAGCGCGTTGTTCGCATACGGAAGAGCGGGTAATTGATGTGCCATGGTAATAAATCCTCCTTCAAATTGGGTCATGTAATTTGTTTAAATCCGGAACTTCTTTACAAACATTATTATCCACGAATTATGATAATAATGCAACTAAAATGTTTAGAAAGTCCGAATCTTCATCCAATCTTCATGTTAGTCTCGTTCAAATCAGGGAATTTATGCGCAGATTATCGGGCACACCCTATTCACTTACCCCTTTTATAGAAGAACAAATCAGTGGGAGCCACTTTTTTTAAAAATCTTGCGAAAGTATAAGCGGAGCCAGCGACGGATGAGCGTGGACAAGCAATAGCGGTATGTGCTATGTATGCGTTTTTGGGCGAATCGCCTTCTGTTGCGGAACTCGGCGACTCTTATTGCCGTAAAAGCGGGAGTTTGAGTTTTTAGCGGAACTAAGAAGCTCTTATGCCGCCGGCAATGGAGAAAATGATGGGAAATAAGGCTGCGGGTGGGCCATAAGTGCTTTTCAGTTCCGTTCGAACGAAAATAAGCCGCGAAAACTGTTGTAAGAGTCGCTGAGTTCCGTTAGATTCCTTCGGAAACGGGAAACGGGAAACGGGAAACGGGAAACGGGAAACGGGAAACGGGAAACGGGAAACGGGAAACGGGAAACGGGGGGCTATGGCGGACAGGGGCANGGGCTATGGCGGACAGGGGCAAGGGAGCAGGAGACTCTGGGAATGGCGGCCAAGAGGCAGGAGAGCAGGAGAACGTGGGAATGGCGGCCAGGAGCAAGGGGAGCAGGAGACTCTGGGAATGGCGGCCAAGAGGCACGGGAACAGGAGACCCTGGGAATGGAGGCCAGGAGGCAAGGGAACAGGAGACCGTGGGAACAGTGGGCAGGGAGCAAGGGAGCAGGGAGAGGCACTCCCCCGCTACAGCAGCAGGGGGTCGTGGAGCGGGACCCAGATCATGGAGGGGCTGCGCGCTCCGTCTGCGTCCTCGGTCTGCCCCGACAAGGTGGCGGTTCCTGCCCACAGGCCCCCGGCGGCGCCGTATTGCAGGTAATGCTCCAAGAGGCTCCGGTACACATACGGAATATCCCGGTCCAGAATCTGGTCCCGGGGTATCCAATGCAGCTCTCCTTCTTCTGTCAGGGAGAGCTTATCTGTTTTGGCCCGGCCGGTGAACACGAATTGCTGCCGCAGGTCGGTATCGCTGAGCCGGGTTACGATATAGCGCAGCTCCAGCCCTTCGATATCCCCGGGCGTAAGCCCCGTTTCCTCCTCCACCTCCCGCAGGCAGGCGGCAAGAGGGGCCGCCATTTCGTACGGCTCCAGATGCCCGCCTATACCTGCCCATTGTCCAGGGGACAAGGTCCGGTTAGGGGACCGCTTCATCATCAGCAGCCTGTCTTCATGGAATAACATGGCTACGGCAATCAATCGCAGAGTATACATGCGGATTTCTCCTTAGGGTGTATTTTCAAAATGCAAGCGCGCAGCGTGAGGCTGATGAAGGCACCGGAACTTGATGAAGATATCGGCGCTTATTGAGCCAATAGAAGCACCGCGGCGCATTGGCTTCATTGTAACAGCCGCCCGCGCCCATTTCCATAAAGACAAGACAGTGGAGTCCTTAAGAAACTCCAGAGTTATTCCCACCTTTACCTATAAATGTATGTAAACGCTTTATATTAAGCGCTTTCAGGAGAAAAACAGAGCATTATGGCGATTCATAAAGATTTTATTAATATTTTTCTCGTTTTCGGCAGGAATCGGCTTTATTATGTCGAATTTACTAAGTCTGACCTCTAAATTGGTGATAGGAGCGCGATCCAAACCTATGGTTGTACGTTCATTCCAGTTGTCCGATTACGGGAAAATCACAGATTTGTTGGAGCTTGTGTTGGAGGATAGCTGTTTGGAGGAAACGATGACGGCGTTCGCGCGCCAGTTGAACTGGGACAGCGGGCTGATCCTGGTGGCTTCCGAAGAAGATGAAGTCCTTGGCGTAATGATCGGGACCATCCACCGCAACAAAGGATATTATTACCGGGTAGCCGTTCACCCGGACCATCAGCGAAGAGGAATTGCCCGTTCTTTAACCGAAGGGATGAAGCAGCGCTTTCAGCACCGCCACATCCAGCATGTGGCTGTTCCCGTGGACGAGTATAATGAACAGCTGCTCCCAGTTTTTGAGAAGCTGGGCTGCGGCGAGGAGAACTTCAACCGTTCCTACGGGAAGCTGAGCATTCTTGCCGGCTGTTAGCTGCACTTGTCCGCATTCATATTGGCAGAATGAACCTATAGGCATATCTTTCGCCGAATCGTTGCATTTGGCAGAAAGATATGCTTTTCTATATATGAAGAGTTGTCTAATATTTGTCTATGCGGAAGACCCGGACAGGAGGTGAACCGGCCATGGCGAAGCAGGGCCAAGCCTTGACCTTAATCAAAAGCTTCAAGCACGACGGGCATTTGCACCGGGTATGGCTGGAAAACTGGGAAATTCCCCAGGAATCTCTGGCTTCCGCCCACCGGGACGGAGCGTTCCGGGTCTTCGTGAATTGCCATACGCGCATCCAGGAATCGGACGGCCGGGAATGGACCAGCCGGATTCCGGGAGTTTCCCTTTTTTTGCCGGGAAAATGGTTCAATATTGTGGCGCTCCTGGAGGATGAGGGAATCCGCTATTACTGCAATGTAGCGTCTCCCTTCTACCAGTCGGGAGAGATTATTACGTATATTGATTATGATCTGGATGTGGTTCTCAACCAGAAGGGGGACATCTACGTTCTGGATGAGGATGAGTACAACAAACACCGGAAGCTTTACCACTACTCCCAGGCGGTTGAGGAGAAGGTGAGACTGGGGCTGGAGGAGCTTCTTGATTTGGCGCGGAGCCGGGGGGAGCCCTTCCGTGATGAAGTGGTGCTGGCCTATTTTGAAATGTGGAAAGCGATGACCGGACAGGATGCCAAGGCCTGACGGATCAGCCGTCCTTTTAACGCCCTGTCAGAAGGGCATATCCGGCGGTCGGGCTGCGAGGAAATACTGCGCGCAGCCTGGAACCGCCGCTTTATTATCGATGTCGGGAGGAAAAAAATCTTGGGCAATTTATCGGGCAGCCCGGGAGGCGGCTACGCGGTCGGCTGGCGGAAGCTGAAGGAGGAGATTCTGGCGGCAAAGCCTGCGCTTGGCATCGACAAGCTGGGTTTTGCTTCGGCGGAGCCCTTCACCGAGCTAAAAGAAAGGCTCCTCCGCCACCGGGAGCTGGGGCGCGAATCCGGGTTTGAGGAGCCGGATCTGGATAAACGCACCGACCCGGAGCTGCATCTGCCCGGGGCGCGCTCCATCCTCTCCATCGCCGTGGCGTATCCCTCCCGGCTGCAGGACCCGCCCCGCACCGAGCCGGGCGCTCCCCGGGGGATGATGGCCCGCACGGCATGGGGCGAGGATTATCACCGGGTGCTGACGGACCGGCTGAACCGGCTGGCGGCTTTCATACGGGAAAGGGTTCCCGAAGCAAGGATCGAGATTATGGTGGATACGGGAGCCTTGTCGGACCGGGCGGTAGCGGAGCGGGCGGGAATCGGCTGGGTGGGCAAAAATTGCTCCATCATTACCCCCGAATTCGGCTCCTGGGTCTATCTGGGGGAGATGATCACCGATTTGCCTTTTCCGCCGGATACGGCGCTGGGGGATGGCTGCGGGGATTGCACCCTCTGTCTGGATGCCTGTCCCACGGATGCCTTTGCCGGGCCGCGGCAGCTTGACGCCAAGCGGTGCCTGTCCTTTTGGACCCAGAGCAAGGATATCATTCCGGAGGAGTTCCGGGTTCCCCTGGGCAACCGGCTTTACGGCTGCGATACCTGCCAGCAGGTTTGCCCCAAGAACAAGGGGAAGAACGCGGCGCATAACGCGGAATTGCAGCCGCTGCCGGAGCAGGCCAAACCGCTCTTGCTGCCCATTTTGACCATGAGCAATAAGGAATTCAAGGAAGCCTTCGGCAGAACGGCGGCGGCCTGGCGGGGCAAAAAACCCATCCAGCGCAATGCGGTGCTGGCTCTGGGGCTGTTCCGGGACCCGGCAACACTTCCGGAGCTGCGCCATATTTTATTGGCGGACCCCCGGCCTGAGCTTCGCGCCGCGGCGGCGTGGAGCATCAGTCGCATGGGGGGCGGTGAGGCGCTCCCGATTCTGGAGGCGGCTCTTGAAGAAGAGCAGGAAGCGGCTGTCCGGGACGAAATCGGGTTATGCCTGCGGCAGCTGTAAGGGTGGGCTGCTGTATACACATTTCACATCCGAGACTGCGACGAAATAAGTACCGCTAATTTGCCGGTCAAGCTCCCAAAACCATGGAGACTTGCCGTCAAAAGCGGATACTAATTTCCTCGCAGCTCCTTAGTCAGGAGGTTTATTATGTCTGTTATATATTACGGGTATCTTCCCAGCCCTATTGGCAAGCTGCTTGTGGCGGCTACGGAGCGGGGGATCTGCCGTATGGATTTTGATGAAGGGCTGCAAATGGAGGAGGAGCTGGCGTCGCTGGCTGCTTGGGCGGCCAAGCTGGAGGTTGTTTCCGCCGCTTCCGTGGAGCTGGTCCGGGACGGCGGCGGCATTCCCCAGGCGGTGAAGGAACTGGAGGAATATTTCAAGGGGGAACGCACCGTCTTTTCCGTGCCGCTTGATGTGAGGGGGACTCCTTTTCAGGAGCAGGTATGGCGGGCGCTGACGGGTATTCCCTATGGCACCGTCTGCTCGTATAAGGATATTGCCATGCGCATCGGCTCGCCCAAAGCGGTCCGGGCGGTAGGCGGCGCCAACAACCGCAATCCTCTGCCCGTGATCATCCCCTGCCACCGGGTGGTAGGGGCCGCAGGCCATATGGTGGGCTACGGGGGAGGGCTGCCCATCAAGGAAGTGCTGCTCCGCCTGGAGGGGGCGGCAGTCCGCTATACCATTCCCCAAGAGGCGAGCCTATGAGATATGTACACATTGACACCGTGGAATCCGGGCAATATTTGGGCAGAACCATCTTTTCCTCCAATGGCGCCGTACTGCTCTCCGAAGGGGTCCAGCTGACAGTTTATATGATTAATACTTTACGGCGTATCGGCGTGACGATGCTGTATATCAAGGATGAGAATCTCCAGGACGTGGAGATCGACGATGTGGTGTCCGAGGAGAATAAGCGGGCCGTCATGCAAAAAATGGGCGAGATGCTCCAATCCATCCGCTCCGGCAAGGAGTTCAACACCCGTGCCATGAGCATCAGCATCGACAAGCTGCTGGAGGATGTGATGCAGAACCGGGAGGTGCTGCTGCAGCTCACCGACATCCGCACCAAGGACAACGAGCAGTACGTCCATGCGCTGAATGTGTGCACCATGGCCGCTTTGACAGGGATTAATATGGGGCTGTCCGCCACCCAGGTGAAGGAGCTGGCTACCGGCGCTCTGCTTCATGATGTGGGCAAGGTGGAGCTGCTCACCGACGATGAATCCGAAGACCTGCGGAAGCATCACACCTGGCGGGGCTTTGATCTTCTGAAAAGCAAACGGGAGCTGAGCCTGCTCATTGCCCATGTGGCCTTCCAGCATCACGAGGCTCCGGACGGGACCGGTGTGCCCCGGGGACTGGAGGATGAGCAGATCCATCTGTATGCCAAAATTGTGGCCGTGGCCAATACCTATGACAATCTCCTCTATAATCCTGGGACCGGAGAGAGGAGCAAGCCCCATCTGGTTATTGAGCAGCTTTCCGCCCTCTCCGGCACCAAGCTGGACCGGGAGGTGGTGATCCAGTTTCTGCGCACCGTCTCCGTATACCCTACCGGCACCAGCGTCCGGTTGAGCAACCATGAGGTAGGGGTTGTGGTTGGACAGCATCGGGGACTGCCCGGGCGTCCGGTTGTGCGGGTCATCAAGAAGGATGACGATGATCTGATGGTCAACGAATTTGATTTGGCGAAATTCACCACGCTTTTTGTTGACGCTGTGCTATAATAGTCTCGTACCCATTGATTGAAACGTTTCATCATATCAAAATGGTGTCAGGGGGACTATTCCGTGTACAATTTCCGTGAAATCAGGGAGGCTGTCTGCTCGCAAGCTGCAGGGTGGACGGCTTCACGGACTCCGTTCGGAGTGGACTGGAAGGAGAATCTGGGAAAGCTGAAGGCGCAGAAGGCTTTTGGCAGCTTTGTGGGGGAAACGGTTGCAGAGGCCAAGCGGGCGGTATCCGAGCCGGTTGGCATCTTGCCGTTTTCGCTGTTTCATTTGTTTGAAAAGCAAGGGACGCGGCTGGAGTTTGAGCGGCCGTACTTTGAACGCCGCGGCAGACTGGTCGGACTGGTGTTCGCTACCCTGCTGGAGGAGACGGATGAATATCTTCCGGCCTTGGAGAATCTGATCTGGGAAATCTGCAACGAGTTTACCTGGTGCCTGCCGGCCCATCTGGAGCAGGGGCTGGAGAAGGTGGTTGCTTTTACCCATAAGCCGGAGGCGGTTATTGATCTGTTCGCGGCGGAAACCGCCCACAGCCTGGCGGAGAGCCTGTACCTCCTGGAAGGGCGGCTGAATCCGTGGATTGTCCACCGGGTGCGGACGGAAATTGAAAAGCGGACCTTCCGCCCGCTGTATGAAGAGCCTGCCCGGTTCAGATGGGAGTCGCAAACTCACAACTGGTCGGCGGTATGCGCCGGGGCTGCGGGTATGGCCTTGCTTCTCCTGGAGACGGACAAGGAGCGGCTGGCTGCTATGGTTGACCGTCTGGTGCGAACCATGGAATGTTACCTGGAGGGTTTCCAGGCGGACGGCGGCTGCGCCGAGGGCATCGGATACTGGATTTACGGCTTCGGTTATTATACGTATTTTGCCGAGATGCTGGAGGCATACACGGACGGAAAGATCCGGCTGTTGGACAATGAAAAATGCCGCAGAATCGCTGAATTTCCGTTGGCTGCTGCCCTGTCCGACGGCAATTTTATCAGCTTCTCCGACGCTTCCGGCAGATCGGGCTTAAGCACAGGGCTGGTTTCCAGGCTGGCGGAGCGTTATGGGCTGGAGGTGCCGTATATGTCCGGACCTTCTTTCCATGGCGATCATTGCTACCGTTTTGCCCATCTTTCCCGGAATTTCTTCTGGTCCAAGGGAGAGCTTCTGAACCGCCATACGCCGGAGGGCGAATGGGAGCTGGAGGATCTCCAGTGGGTGGTGAGCAGACGGAAAATCGGGGGCGGACTGGTGTCCTTCGCCGCCAAGGGCGGCCATAATGATGAGCCCCACAACCACAATGATGTGGGCAGCTTCATTCTCCATGTGAATGGCGTCAGCCTGCTGACGGATTTGGGGGCGGGAGTTTATACCAAGGAGTATTTCGGACCGCAGCGCTACTCCTTCCTCCACAATGCCAGCCGCGGCCACTCGGTTCCGGTGATTGACGGGCTGGAGCAGCATAACGGCCGGGAGTTTGCGGCCCGGGTGGTGGAGAAGAGCATCGCGCCGGGAGCGGTGCGGTTTGTGCTGGATATGGCGGCAGCTTATCCGGCGCCGCATTTGAAGGAGCTCCAGCGCAGCTTCGACTGGAAGGCCGCTTCCGGTGGCCAGGCGGGCACGCTGGTGCTTACCGACCGGTTCGGCTTCGGCAAGGCCCCGTCTGCTCTGGAGGAGGTTTTTATCTCCCAGGACGAGCCGAGGCTTGCGGCGGGAAATGTGGTGTGGCGGAGGGGGGACAGCTCCGTGTCGCTGTCGTATGACGCGGCAGCTTATTCGGCGGAGGTGGAGGTTATCCCCACCAAGGCCCATCAAAGCCAGCCGATTACGGTCTACCGGCTGGTGCTGAAGGCGCTGGAGCCCTCGGCAGAGCTGGTCTTCCGCGGCGAGTTCCGCGTGGAGGCGGGCAGCGGGGAGTAGCCGCAGGCGAGCGGTGCGGGGAGAAGCCGCGGGCGGGAGCGGGGCTAGTGGGGCGGAGTAGAACGCCTTCGGAGGCTCCGCTCCGGCTGGGGCGCCGGTGGGCAGCCGCGGTGGCGGTGGCAGCATGGCGTCCGCTCCCTTTTGGCCAATTTGCTGTGACAGCAAGAGTCACTGAGTTCCGTAGTGGGAAATGCCACCGTTAGAGCCGCTGGAGTTCCGTATAGGCTGCGCGTGATCCATATCCTACCAATGCTATCATGCAAAAGTGCAGTTATTTTTAGCCGCGAGCCCTCTTTTTGGCTCTCTTCATGCAAAAGTGCACTTATTTTCGCCTGAAACCGCCAAAAGGCTGAAAGCCGCGTGAAATAGATGCACTTTTGCATGATGACCCTCCGTTTCAGCGGCTGACCCATGAAATAAGTGCACTTTTGCATTATGGACACACCATATCCATAGCTTCACTTCTGCACGATCCTCCCGGTCCCGTGATCCTTTGGACGGGTGTAAGCCGCTTGTTGTCTGCCTGCCGGCAGAGGACGGGCGGTTTTTTTGTGCGGTGAGCATCCCCGAAGTGGGAGGTTGCCCATGGAATGTTGGATAACGGAACAAAACGACGCTTTTGTCACTTTCTCCCGCTAATCCACCAATCCCATATTTACAGCCCCGCGCGAATGCGGAATAATGGAGAGGCGGAACCCGCAGCAAAGAAAGGGGCGACCTGTGCATGATCCATTCCCTGCTCTCCCGGCTTTTGCCCAAAAGCCTGAAAAACCGGCTGATCTCCGTTTTCCTGCTGTGCATTCTTCTGCCGCTGATTTTGTTAAGCGTTTACATGTTCAATTCAGTGGAGCGGGTCCTGCAAAATAAAGCTAACGAGCGCGACCGGGAGCAGCTGTTTTCCCTGCGGCAGCGTCTGGAGGACCAGAGCGGCATTCTCGTGAAAACCTGGACCATGATGGGCCAGGACCCGGGGCTGGAGGATATGCTGCTGTATCCGGAAAACTATGAATGGAGCGACTTGAAGAAAAGAATCGAAGGCAAATTTTACGGCATTTCCAACAGCTTTTTCCTGACCGGCTCCCAGGCGTATTATACGATTCTGGATCGGAAGGGGAATATTTATACCTCGTTTTATCCCGACGAGCCCATCCGTTATGACAGGCAGATAAGCGAACCCGGCTTTCAGGGAGTGCTCCGGGGGAATCAGCGTTACCTCTGGGTCACCAATGATACGAATTACGTCAAGCGGGAGGTCAACCGCAGCGCCAGAATGGTTTCCCTGTATGCCGCCTTGACCAGCAACTATGAGGAATTGTACGCGGTACTCCGCATCAGTATGGACTATGAGGAATGGTTTCAGCGGGCCGTCGAGGCTTCTGACCAGAATGCCGGCGGAGTCTATTATGCCATCGCCGACAGGGACGGCGGCACGGTGCTGTCCTCTTTGCCGGACAGGAAGCTCCCGCAGGAGAGCTTTATCCGGGCAACGGCCGCCGGGGAGAAAAAGGATGGCATCAGTTGGCGGGATGGGGAGGAGGGGATTTTGTACACCGCCGCCTATATTCCTTCCCTGGACTGGTACGTGGTCAAAGGAACGCCGCTCTCCTTGCTGTTTGCCGAGATCAACGGGATGAAGGGAAGATTTTTTGCCATATTCGCCGTGTTTATGGGGCTTGCCATCGGAGTAACGGTTATCCTCTCCTCCGGCATTACCCGTCCCTTGTTCCGGCTCCAGCGGAAAATGGAGATTGTGGCGGGAAGCGACCTGAAGGCGGTGCTGCCCGAAACCAAGAGCACGGAGGAGGTCCAGTCGCTGACCAGAAGCTTCAACCGGATGGTCAAGGATATCCATGATCTGGTCAACCGGCTCAAGCTGGAGGAGCGGCAAAAGCAGGCCATCCGCTTTCAGGTGCTGCTTTCCCAGATGAATCCGCACTTTTTGCTGAACACGCTGAATACCATTAAGAGCATTGCCATGCAGCGGGATCAGGACGATATCCATGACATCTGCGTATCCCTGGGGAAGCTGCTGGAGGCGGGGCTGAATCTGGATGTGGACCTGATCCATCTGAAGGAGGAGCTGGGGCTGGTGAGCGCTTATATGCAAATCCAGAATTCCCGGTTCGGCCGCCGTTTTGAGGTGGACTATGAAATGGACCCGTCCCTGCACTATGCTCTTATTCCCAAGTCCTCTCTTCAGCCCTTGGTGGAAAATGCCATCGTTCACGGCTTCGGCCAAACCGCCGAGTCGGGGAATATCCGCATCCGCGCCTGCCGGCAGGGGGATAGGCTTGTCATTGAGGTGGAGGATGACGGCATCGGCCTTCACGCGGCGGAAGCCAAGCCCAAGCGCCGGGCCAATGCCGGCGTAGGCCTCTCCAACCTGAGAGAGCGGCTTAGCCTGCTGTACCAGGATAGAGCCGGACTGTCCCTGGAGCCGCTTCCGTCGGGAACGCTGGCGAGGCTGGAGCTGCCCATGCTGTTGGCCACACCATACCGGAAGGAGGAGGAGCCCCATGAGAACCGTGCTGTTGGTGGAGGATGAGGACCAGGCCAGAGGTTATGTGCGCAAGGTTCTGGAAAAGCTTGACGCAGGCTTTGTTGTGGCCGGGGAGGCGGTCAACGGGGAAGAAGGCCTCCGGCTGATCGGAAGCCTGCAGCCTGATCTGGTTATCGCGGATATTGACATGCCGGTGATGGACGGGGTGGAGCTCCTGAAGGCTGCCCGCCGCGATGGATTCGAGGGGCGGTTTCTCATGCTCACGTGCATGAGCGACTTTGAGTACGCTCGCCAGGCGCTGGAGTATGGCGCATCCGGGTATCTGCTGAAGCTGTCCATGGAGCCGGAGGTTCTCCGGGCCAATCTGGCCCGGATCGAGACAGAGCTGGCCGGACGGGACCGGCTCAAGAAGCTGGACCGGGTCTGGTCCACTCTCCCCGCCAAGGACCCCGGGCAGGGGGCGACAGACCATCCGGATATCAACCGGGTCATCGTCTATCTGGAGGAGCATTACCAAGAGGAATTCAGCTTGAAGCGGCTGGCGGAATTGGCCTGTATGGAGGCCAGCTACCTAAGCGATTTGTTCAAGAAAAAAACAGGGGTCACCCTGACCCAATACCATCAGCGCCTGCGGGTGGAGGCCGCCGCCTTGATGCTGCGGGAGACCGCCATGCCCGTGACGGAAATCGGGGAGCGGGTGGGTTTTTCCGGTGACAGCTACTTCATCAAAATTTTCAAGCGCTGGACCGGCGCGACGCCTGCCGACTACCGGAGAAAATCTGCAACCTGAGCACCTGGCCCTCCCACGGGAAAATAGCGGAACCCAATTTCCGCTGATATGAACGAAACCTGTCAAGCGCCGCTGTCGCACCTTCGTTTTTGGCATGCTCCAACT
>NZ_QMFA01000064.1 GCF_003285005.1 Paenibacillus sp. YN15
CATTGATATAATTCCAGTTGTCGTTGCCGTTGATTTGGCTGAATTCCGAAAACCGCTCAATATCCACACCCCAGGAGAGACTGCCCCGGGGGTCGCCCATAATCTTGGCATGGACCGCCAGGTCGGGAGCCAGCTCGTGAATAATCCCGGCCATCCACTCATGCCAGCGGGCAAAATAATCCTGATTAAACATCACATAATCGTACGACCAGGGGCTGGCCGTTACATTGGCAGGCATGGGCACCTCCGTAAAAGCGGCGTACCCGCTTTGATAAACCCGGTTCAGCTCCCCGATATCCCCGCCGTACAGCTCCTCCAGATAGCTGTGCCAGAAGGGCAGCGCGTAGGCATCCTTGTTGGACTGGTAGACAGATTCATTGGTCAAGGTGATGCTGTGCAGCGACGGATAATCTTTGACAGCGGGAATCAACGCCCTCAAATAATCTTCCATAATGGCCTGCGCCATGGGCTGAAACAGGGAAAATTTAATAAATCCGTTGTTGGCTACATTCAGCTCCGGCCATTTGGTCAGAGCCCACGCCGGAAAATAATGGGGGGAAATCAGCAGATTAACCGCCACATCATGGGTTGCCGCCCGTGTTAAGGCCTGTTGAATATCCGATTGGATTTTTTTGGTAGAAACCACATATTCCTTGTTCTCGTCATAACCGCCCAAATCCTCGAAACTGGAATTATTAACCAGATTGACATCACTTCCGGCTTTAACCATCTGCAGATCGTCCACCCAGATGGTGCCCACATTCTCCGAAACAATCATCAGCTTGTAGGAGGTTTCCTGAGCTCCCGTGGTGTATTCATAAGTGACCTCCCGCCAATCGAAGGTGCCGCTGGGGAAGGATTTGCGCTGCTTCATGGAAGCGCCGCCGGGGAACCAGGTGTTTTTGGCGCTCTCCCCTTTTACCCAAACCTTAAACTGGTAGAGGGTATTGGGCTCCACGGAAACCGTTTGCGCCACATTGATGTATACATTGGACTGGGTGGGAGAGGCGTTGCTGATCTTCAGAGAAGCCTCGCCTGAACGGGCGACTCCCTTCACCACACCGGCAGCGGCATTCACATTCCCTGATCGGCCGACTGTATATTGGTTGACAAAATCCTTCTTGTCGAGAATGACATCACGGGGGCCGATTTCAATCTGAATGGCATTGGCTCCCAAATCCTGAAACTTGGGAATATCCTCTCTCACCTTGGTAAAAGCGCCATAACCCGTGAAGAAAATGGGGCGTTCCTCCACTGCGCCCGTGCTTCTGACCTTCGTATCCCCCACAAAGGAATACCCGTCTATGGCCGGACGGCCGGTGACATACCGGGGGACGGCCAAGGGTGTTCCGCTTCCGTTCAGATAACCTTGCAGCTTCCCGGCGGCTTCCTCATAGAGCTTCTCCAGCTCCACCGCTACATAATAGGCCCGGCTCAGCCTGCCCTGAACGATATCCTCCTTACCGTAGCCGATAAAATCCTTGATCACCGTATAATTGATCCGCTCGTAATCCGTGGCAAGCCCCTGGGCTTCACATTGCTGCAAAAGCCCCTCCAACTGGGGAAGCTTGGCGGCGACCGCATTCAACCGGGCCTCCACCTCCGCAGGCGTCATCACCGCCGATGCCACCAGCTCCTGCTGCCGTTCACCTCCGCCGGAGGCCGTCAGTGCAAAGTCCAAGGGATGGTCTCCCGCTTCCGCCGGGGCAAAGGGCAGCTTCACCTCGGCTACCGTCCGTCCGGGAACCGTCAGGCTCCGATCCGCGCCCAGGGCTTCGGACTTCAACTGCAGCGTTACGGGAGCGCTTTCCCAATTGACCGCGTAAACGGCATATTCCACCGTAGCGGAAACCGGAACCTCCTTGGGCCCCTCCACCCAAAAGCTCCAATCCGTTTCTGCCGGAATCAGGTGAACCTGGGCATGGGAGGCTGGGCTTTTGGCCTTGCCGATCCCGGGGGTCCATTCCATCCATCCCCGGCGTCCCGCGCCGTCGTTGTCATTGAACAGCATGGTAAAGGGAAGCACATTCGTCTCCGGCTTTCCCGTATAAATGGTGCTCCAGGGCATTTTGACCTCATACACAATTTCATTGCCGCTCTGCACCGCAGCCGCCGTGATTTGCGCCGCTCCCTCTGTCGCTTTGCCTTCGCTGAACTGCCAAACATGGGCCTGGCCGTCCATATAGTTGATGCCGTATTCCGGGCCATAGGTGCCGTCGGGGCTAAAAGCAAACTGAATGCTGTCCCCCCGCCACATGGTGCTGTCGGAGACCGGAGTATGTACATTATCCGTCACCCGGGCCGCCCAGTAAAAATATTGCTCATCATAGGCCATATAAACGCTTGCCGATACATCCTCCGGCCCGCTCCAGCCGGTCATGGCCAGTTGGGCCTCATTTTGCGGCAGCCGCAGCTCCGCATACGGCCCCCATTCGTCCAAGCTGCCGTCAATGGCGATGCTCCCTGTTCCTCCTGCTCCCGCTTCCAGAGCCAGGGTATGATTATGGCTGCCAAAAGAAGCTTTGAACTCATCCCAGGGCGCGTAAACAACGCCGTCCCCGGGCGGTTGCGCCGCCTCCGTTCCTGACAGCGCTTCCACTCCGTTGCCATGAACAGCAGCGGGAAAACCCGCTGCCGTCATGGAGAACATGAGCACCCACACCAATACTCCGATAAACGGTTGTTTCCTGTTCCGGATCTTCATTGGTTTGCTCCCTCCATAGATAAAATCAATCTTGTCCAATCGGATAAACGGTTTACTCTGTAACTATACGCTCCACTGGAAGCGGCAGCTCAATCCGCTCCACCGGCCCTTCCACAAACTGCCCCCGCAATTGCAGGACAAAGCGGATCTGCTCCGGCTTTACCTGCCGCACATCGGTGAGTCCCCGATGCAGATACAAGGCGGCGGCGGTTCCCGCCGCTTCCCCGATGGCGCTCACCGAGGCCATAATCCGGTAGGAGCTGTGGGCCTCATGGGTGCCGCTGATGCAGCGGGAGCTTAAAAGCAGATTGGCGCACCCCTTCGGAATCAAGGAGCGGTAGGGAATATGGTAATAACCGGGAGCCGGAATCGGCTCCAGCCGGGTTTTGCCTCCCTGGGGATCATGAATATCCAGAGAGTAGGCGCAGGCGGCCACCATATCGTCAAACCGCCGGGCAGAGAGACAATCCTCCGCTGTCAGCTCATATTCGCCCGTGATCCGCCGTCCCTCCCGCACCCCCAGCTTGGGAGCGATATAATCCAGCCTGGCGTTCCGGAAAGCCGGATGCTGCGCAATCGCCGCAAACAGCTCCCGGGCCTGCCGGGCGCCCTCCTCCATCCCCCGGTCCAGCGTCTCCGGCCGGGTAGGGTCCACCTCCAGCACCGAGGTGGAATTAAACAAAAGCGCCTCGCCGCCGGGATAGGGAAAGCAGGTGATGCCGGCTCGGGGATTGTTGGTTTTCCCCTCTTCCTTCATAGCCAGGTAATAGGGAAGCAGCTCCTTGCGCAGGGAGTGGATGGCCGACCATTGCCGGATATCCGGCTCCCGGAGCCGGGTTTTGTCGAAGCCGCTGACCTTGAAGGTGGCGGTGGCGGATTGCAGCCTGCCGTCCTCCTCCCGGCCCAGCCGGTAATCCAGCCCGGCCAAGGCGGACAAATTGCCGTCGGCTGTAGCGTCCAGATAAATTCCGGCGGCCACAGTTCCCGTATGCTTGCCGCTCACCTGAATCCGCCGGATACTGCCTGCCCGAACCTCCACACCGGTCACTGCCGTGCCGCACCATACTGTAAGATTCGGTTCCGCCGCCAGAAGCTGCCGGTAGGCGGCTTGCAGATCGTGCTCGTCATACGTGGGCACCAACTGCTCGCTGTAATGGGTATAGGCGGCAGGGAACAGCTCCCGGTGGATGCCGGAGGTAACCGGTCTGCCGTTGGAATCCCGGAATTGGCAGATCAGAGACACGCTGGAAAACACCCCGGTGCCGCCCACCTCCTCCGCCTGCTCCACCAGCAGAACACGCTGGCCCAACCGGGCGGCGGCAAGGGCGGCGCTGATGCCGCCGATGCCTGCCCCCGCCACCAGCACATGAAAGCTGTAATCTGCTTCACTCATGGGGATACACCCTCCTTTCCTGCGCTCCCGCCACCGGCCTTCCCCGCTTCCTCCGGCGGGAAACAACCCACCCGTACTCTGGCGGGAGCTCCCTTATAAATGCTCTTTCCGTCGCAGCGGATGTCGCACTCCTCCCGGCTCATACGGATATCCAAGGTATGGCCCCGGTACACAAAGCCCGTTACCGCAACACTGCCCCCGGCGGGAGGCTTGGGATGCACCCACAGGCTGCCGTCCAGCTCCGGCTCAATGCCCGCCATCCCGAAGAGCAGCGCCTCCGCTCCGGACAAGCCTGCCACCACATTGGCCCGCTTGTGGGAGGGCACCGCCGGGCGGTCGCAATAATGCTCCTGGGGATAATAGGGCAGATGCCTTCCCATCCACAGGTGGCGCTTCAGCACATCCCACGCCGCTTTGCTATGCCCCTGCTCCCACAGGGTCAAGGCCAGCATCGGGCCGTCGCCGGTATAGGAGCCGCTGCCGGACCAGTCCGGATCATTCTGCTCATAATGAAGCTCATCCTCGGCAGAGATGCTGCTGACCCCGCAGGCTCCCAGGAACGCTCCGTCCCGGAGCTGCTTCAGCATCCCCTTGGCCATTTCCTCGTTGCAGGCCCCGAAGCGCCAGGCATCGAAGTATTGGATGGAATAGATCAGCTCCTGATGGCCCCCGGGATAAAGCGCCTTGAACCACTCCTTCTCCCCGTCCCACAGATGCTGGCGGATGGCCTGACGGATTTCCCCAGCCTTCTCCCGCCATTCCGACGCCGGTTCCCCGTTTTTGCCCAGATGCTCCGCCAATTGGGACAGCCGGTCATAGCTCCAGGCCCGTTCGGCATTGGGGCTGGCCACAATATGCTCGTAGCCCGCTCCCCGCATTTCCAGCAGATTATGCTGGAGTCCGTAATCCAAGAGGCTGTTCCATTGGGGAAGCCGCCGGTCATCATAAAGCATCAGCTCCCGCATGGTGCCGAACAGCTCCTCGCCGCCTTCACCGTGCAGCACTAAGGCGGACCAGGCAAAATGGATAAAGGACCACAGGCTGTAGGAATAGGGCACATTGGCTCCCTTTCCGCTGGGGGCAAACCGGGAATGGCGGTCAATGCCGCTGGCCACCATCAGGCGCGCCAGCTCCAGGCTTTTATCCTTGCCCAGCAGAAGCCCCATCACCCGGGCGGCATATCCGCCCACATCCCAGGGATAGCAGCAGATGCCGGCTCCTTCAATCCCGGACACCACCGGGAAGGGCTGCATGGCAAAGTCCGGATTCTCCCACAGGCAGATTAGGCCGCTGACAAGGGAGCGTTTGTAATACTCCTCCAATCCCGGAATATCCGATTGGAGAACGGGGATTCGTTTCCCCGCCTCCGCCAACCGGGCTTCCCAAACCTGCCGGGACCGAGCTGCTTCCTCTTCCATGGATTGCTCCAAAAGGAACTCCTGTCCGGAGGCAGTAAGGCCCACGCATACCCGGAAGACCGTCTCTTCTCCATCCGCCAGCAGAATCTCTGCCGAGCCTTCTTGCAGCAGGGTGATCCGCACCCGCTCATTTTCCCACACCTGTCCGGCTCCGGCAGCGCCCGGGTCCAGGGGCAGCGCCTGCTCCCCCGATGCCTCCGGCCAGCCGTAATCCCACTCGTCATAAGGAGCAAAGGCCGGCTGTCCGGGCAACAGCTCCGGGCAGGCGCGGACGGCAATGCTCCGGCCGCTGCGGTTGCGGATTGCCGCCTTCAGCACAAACCCGTGTTTGCCGGCCAGAGGAATCAGCTCGCTCTTGACCCCCAGCGACAGCAAACGTCCCTCATTCATATGGTGGTAGGTGCCCCGCCGCAGAATCCGGTCCGGACGCCACCGCTCCTCCGCGTACAGCAGCCCGCAATCCCCCTTGCCCAGATGGCCGGTGTCTGCGATGCCGTGACCGTCGGCCACAAGGCTCATCGCCAGCTCCAGCTCCTTCGCCGCAAAGGGCGGGGAATAAAAGCCCCTCACCCCCATTACCGTATTGCGCCGGGGGGCTACTGTGCCGTAGCCGCTGCCTACCCAGATATGCTCCTTGGGCGCCAGGCTGTTGCGCACATCAAACTCAAAATCCGCCAGTGTATACCACATGCTGCACCTCATTTTCTTACGCACACGCGCAATTTCATCTTTTTCCCGGAAACAGGCTATTTCTTCGCTGCCAGCTCCGTGTAGTCCTTCATAATCTGGTCGCCGCCTTGGGCTCTCCACTTCTCCACCTCTTTGGCAAAGCCGGCTTCATCGATGCTTCCGGTAATGAACTTGATGCGGGCATCGGCAATAATCTTGTTCAGCTCGGTGCCTTTTTCCACGGCAGTCTGGGAGATCATCGGCTCCATGGGATTGGATACGGCAATGGCTTCATTTTCCTTCAGCATGGTGCGGAACTTGTTGTCGGCCTCGCCCTTGCCCTTCCAGATCATCAGCGCTCCGTCATAGGAAGGCAGCTGCTTCAGCGGGGAAACATCATTGGTATAAGCCGTCTGATCGGAAATGGCAGGTTCGCCCGACGCATCCTTCTTGAAGTGGGTGCCCTCAATCCCCCATGTCCAGGTATACATCATCTCGTCATCCACAATCTTGTCGAAGAAGCCCAGCAGCTTTTTCAGGTCCGCTTCGGTTTTAACGGTGGCCTTGGGGAACACGAACATCCCGTTGTAGCCGGTGGTGGCGAATACCCGCTCGCCCTTGGGGCCTTGAATCCGGCTGACAATATCCAGCTTGGCGTTGGGATTGGCTTTTTTCAGCTCGCTGCCGCCGGTGATGACAAAGTCCAGAGTATTCAGAATCACGCCTGCCTTGCCTTGATAAAACTGCTCCTGCTGCTTGCTGGATTTGGTGGCGGCAAAGTCCAGATTGATCAGCTTTTCGTCATACAGCTTCTTGTAGAACTTCATGGCCTCCATATTTTCCTGGGTCATAAACTCGGGCACCGCTTTGCCGTCCTGGACAGTCCACAGATTGGGCGCGCCATAGTAGGCGGCGATGGTTTGGAAGCCGGTCAGCCCGACGGCATTGGCGCCGCTGCTGGAATCCTCCGCCTCCACCAGCCCGAAGGTGTCGTTTTTGCCGTTTTTGTCCGGATCATTCAGGGTGAAGGCCTTAATCACGTTATACAGATCATCGATGGTCTTGGGCTGGGCCAGACCCAGATTGTCCAGCCAGTCCTGGCGGAAGACAACCCCCTGCCGGGCCAGCGCTCTGGCGCGGTACAGACCGTAAACCTTGCCGTCCACGGAGATATTGTTCAGCACGGATTCATTGATGTTGTATTTGCTCAAATTGGGATAATCCTTGAGATACGGCCCCACCTCCCAGAACATGCCGGAGCGCTGGGCGTTGATAATGGAGGAGGACTTGGTATCCTGAATCATCAGCACCTGGGGAAGATCATTGGAGGCGATGGACACATTCACCTTGTCATTGTATGCAGAAGCGGGAATCCAGGTAATGTTCAGCTTGGTGTTGGTATGCTCTTCGATCTTCTTGATAATCGGGTTGTCGGCCCGGGGCGGCTCCGGCGAGCTGTACAGGTTCATCATGGTAAAGGTCAGCGGACCTGCGGATGCGGATGCTTCCGCCTGCTTCCCCTCCTCCTTCTGCTTCACTTCCTCCTTGCCGTCTCCACATGCTGCCAAACTTGCCGCCAATAAGGCAGCCAGGCCGCTCAGGGCCAATTTCCGCGTTGTTGCCATGTTCAAATCCCCCTTAGGTTATGAGAATATTGTATCAAAAGATGGGCAAGCCCATCCTTTAATCAGTCGGAGCAGCGTATGGCGCATACGCTAAAGATTGAGCTTTATTCCGCCGCATCCGGCGGATGCACGCTCTGAAGGAACAGCCGCGCCGGCTTCAGGCTGACGGCCTCCGCCTCCACAGTAATGTCACCCGGCGACAGGGTGCTGCGCAAAATGATAAGCCCCTCGCCCTTGCACAAGGTGCGGTGGTCTCCCCGGAAGCTTTCGCCGCTCAGCATGTCCGCGCTGCAGACCCCGGCATTGCTTGCCGCGCCCGCCACCCGGAAGCGGACCTCCGGCTGGACGCCAGGCACAGTCCTGCCCTCCCGGTCAACGGCCATCACCCGCACATGGCACAGATCCTGGCCGTCCGCCGCGAGCAGCTCCCTGTCGGGCAGGAGCAGGAGTCCCTCGGCAGGACCCGTCGTCTCCAAACGGTGCACCGCAGCGATGCCTCCATCCTGGTACCCTACCGCCTCCAGCGTTCCCGGCTCATAGGGCACCTCCCACTCCATCAGCATCCGCGGGCAATCCGCCAGCCGCCGGAGGCCCAGGGAGCGGCCGTTCAGCCGCAGCTCCACCTCCGGGCAATTGGTGTAGGTGGCCAATTGCACCGTCCGGCAGCCCAACCAGCTCCAGTGGGACTCCATCCCCCGCCAGCTCAGCTCTACATCATTCCAATAGATGCTGCTTGCCGGAGACGGGTCGTAAACGGCGATATGGACCATCGGGCGTTTGGAATACACCGCTTCCACATAATACGAGAAGGGCTTGCGCTGCCCGCACAGATCGATCAGCCCCTTGAACCAGCCCTTGTTGGGCCAGCCGAAGGATTCCCCCAGATAGTCCGTGCCGCCCCAGAAGAAATGCCCGGCCACAAAGTCCTGGCTGTAGTCGAACCAGCCTCCCAGCTCTCCGTTCACCGCCGCTTCGCTCAGAATGAACCGCAGCTGGGGGTACTTCTCATGATCCCCGCCGAAGAAGCCCTGGGTGTAGTTGTAGCCGGCCACACCGGCGGCAAACGCCAGCTCCGGCGGCTCGCTTGCCCCGTACCCCGCCTCCTTGGGGCGGACTCCTCCCGCCCGGGAGGGATACAGGGCGCAGGCGGCCAGACGGGCGGAATCGTAAGCGCGGACAAAATCGGCCATCCTGCCCACCAGCCCCACCCCTTTGTCCGGAGAGTGGATTTGGGCGTCTACAGGCTCGTTGCCTACTCCCCAGAGGAAGACACTGGGGTGGTTTCGGTCCCGCCGCAGAAAAGCGGCCAAATCCTTCTGCCAGGTTTCCTCGAAGGGCGCCCGGTAGCCGTTGAACTGCCCGGTAAGCTTGTCGAAGGCCTCATTGTAGACCAATAGCCCCAGCCTGTCGCACAGCTCCAGCAAGGCCGGATCATGGGGGTTGTGGCTCAGCCGGACGGCGTTGGCCCCCAGCTCCTTCACCGCCGCCAGCCTCCGCTCCATGGCCCGGGGCAAGGAGGCCGCCCCCAGACAGCCGTAATCATGATGCAGATTCACCCCCTTTAGGAATAGCTTCCGGCCGTTCAGGAGAAAGCCCTGCTCCGCGGAAAATTCCATCCGGCGGATGCCGAAGGCCGTTTCACAGCAGTCCTGCTCGCCCGCCTCATCCCCCAGGCTCACCACCGCCCGGTACAGCTCCGGCGTGTCCGGCTCCCACAGCCGGGGGAACGGAAGCCGCAGCTCCGTGACGAAGCGGTGGACCGCCCCCGGCCCGACGGGCGCGCAGGCGGCGGCTGACGCCACCGGCCGGCCCTCCGGGTCCACAATTTCCACCTGCAGCCGCCCCAGGCGGGAGGCCGCTCCATCATGTGCCGCCTCCGCTTCCACCCGGACCGCAGCCTGGCCCAGCTCCACAAGGGGCGTGCTGACAAACACGCCGTTCATGGGAATATGCAGCCTGCCGCTCCGCTTCAGGCGAACCTGACGGTAGATTCCGCTCCCCGTATACCAGCGGGAGGTCAAGGGCGTCTCGTTGTCACAGCGGACGGCAAGCACATTGGGGCCCTCCCGCCGCAGATGGGGCGTCAGATCATAGCGGAAGCCCAGATACCCGTTGGTATGGGTGCCCAGATGACAGCCATTTAGCCAAACATCGGATTCCCGGTAAACGCCGTCAAATTCAATCCAGAGACGTTCCTGTTCGGGATCAAGGGCCGGAGGCGTAAACCGCTTCCGGTACCAGCCCACCCCCAGCGGCAGAAAGCCGTTGCGGGTCCCTCCCTCCATGTGTTCATCGAAGGGACCTTCAATGCTCCAGTCATGGGGCAGGATCACCGGCTGCCAGCCCGAGTCGTCAAACTCCGGCGCTTCGGCGCCCGACTGCTCCCCTTTGGCAAAGCGCCAGTTTTCATAAAAAGCTATGCTTCTTCGCTTCATGGTTCTACCCCTTCACGGAGCCAAGCAGCACACCCTTGGCAAAATGCTTTTGCAGGAACGGATAAACGGACAGAATCGGCACAGTGGAGAATACAATCACCGCCATATTGATAATCTTGGAGGGAGGCGGCGGAGCCTCGCTCATATCTGCCAGGCCCTTCTCCGAGAGGATGACGATTTGCCGCAAAAGCACCTGGATCGGCCATTTCCGCGAGTCGTTCACATAAAGAATGGCGCTTAAGAAGGTGTTCCAATGGGTAACGGCATAGAAAAGCGAAAAGGTGGCAATGGCCGGCATGGATAACGGGATGACGATGCGGAAAAGAATGCCCATGTCATTGCAGCCGTCGATTTTGGCCGATTCCTCCAGGCCGTCGGGCAGCTGCTGGAAGAAGTTTTTGATAATAATCAGATTGAAGGCGCTGATGGCGCTGGGAATAATCAAGGCCCAATAGGTGTTGGTCAGATGGAGCGCCTTCACAATCAGGAAGGTGGGCACAATTCCCGCATTGAAAACCATGGTGAAGGTGACCATCAGCATAATCGGACGGCGGCCGTACAGCTCCTTGCGGGCCAAGGGATAAGCCGTCAGGACAGTCATGAACAAGTTCACCAGCGTGCCCACCACAGTGACGCCTATGGTGACGCACAGGCTGCGCAGAAGGATGGGCGTAGAGAGAATGTAGCGGTAGCCTGTCAAGGAGAACTTGGTGGGAAACACCAGAAAGCTTTTGGCCAGCACCTCCTGCTCCGTGGCAAAGGAAATCAGGACAATATACAGAAAGGGAATAATCATCACCGCGGCGATGATGGCCAGCAGACTGGCATTGACGATGCCGAACAGGCGGTTTCCCCAGTTGCGTTCATGCGGCATGATTAATACACTCCTTCCTCGCCGAATTGTTTGGCTACCCAGTTGGAGCCGACAACCAGAATAAAGCCCACTGCGGATTTAAACAATCCCACCGCTGTGCTGAAGCTGAATTGGCCCTGGGTGATGCCCGCGGTATACACATAGGTGTCGAAGACCTCGCCTACCTCCCGGTTCATGGAGTTGAGCATCAGGAAAATCTGCTCAAAGCCCGTATCCAGGAAGGTGCCCAGCCGCAGGATAAACAGAATCACGATGGTGGAGCGGATGGCCGGCAGAGTAACATGCCACAGCTGCCGCAGCCGCCCGGCGCCGTCCATTCTTGCCGCTTCATAGAGCTGCGGGTCCACTCCGGACAGAGCAGCCAAGAAGATGATCGTGCCCCAGCCTGTCTCCTTCCAGATGACCTCCAGGGTAATCATCGGCCGGAACCAGCCTGCGCTGACCAGGAAATTGATCTTTTCTCCTCCCCACGCGGCGATGGCTTCGTTGACCAGCCCCCCGTCGATGGTGAAGAAAGTGTAGGCAATGCCCACCACGACTACCCAGGAAACAAAGTGGGGCACATAAATAATGGTCTGCACCACCCGCTTGTAGGACTCTCTGCGCACCTCATTTAGCATCAGCGACAGAATAATCGGGGCCGGGAAGAAAAACAGGATGTTGTAGCCGGCCAGGATCAGAGTGTTTTTCAGCAGCATCCAGAAAACGGGATCATGGAACAGCCGCTCGAAATGCTTCAGCCCCACCCACTTGCTTCCGAGAAAGCCCAGATACGGCTGGTAATCCTTGAAGGACATGAGGAGCCCCCACATGGGAGCGTATTTGAACAGTAAAAAATACAACACTCCGGGAAACACCATCAGGTACAACCATCTGTCCCGCAAAAGCCTGCGCCGGACCCGGCGCCCCCTTCCCGCCGCGGAGCCCGGCGTCTCCAGCGCCAAGCTGCCTTTCGTATGATTCATCTCCTACTCCACCTTTGCTTGTTAGTTTGGTATGTTGTGCGGCCTTTGTACCTTTACCATAAGCGGGCGGGAAGGCGGGCGTCTATAATCCGGTTATAATCATCCCGCAGTGTATTGCGCTTTTTGCCGGGATAATCAGGAGAACGGGCCGGTTGCACAGATGATCATGGCCTTCCGCTGCAACAGAAAACACCCGCCGGAGTGTTTCTCCAGCGGGTGTGCGCCAAGCCTCGGCCGGTTATTGGCGGCCGTATTTTTCCCTGTATTGCCCCGGCGTCATATCCTCCATCTTGCGGAAAAAACGGATGAAATTCTGCGGATTGGTATAGGTCAGCCGCTCCGCGATCTCCCCGATCCGCATATCCGTCTCCACCAGCCATTGTTTGGCCATCTGCAAGCGGTATTGCTGGAGATATTCGCTGAAGCTGGTTCCCGTCTCCCTGCTGAACAGGGGGCCCAGATGGTTGGGATGATAATTCAGTTGGGCGGCGCAGGCCTCCAGGGTCAGCTCGGTATCGTAGCCCTCGTGGATCATGGCGATCACCCTGGCGGAGATTTGCTTGGCATGGGAATGGCGCTGCTGCTCCAGCCTGGCCATGATGGGAGCCATGACGGTGTGCAGGAACCAATGCCGGATCTCCTCCCGGGATTTCAGCTCCAGGAGCCGCTCAAACAGCTGCTTCTCCTGGCCGGCGGAAATCGCCGCCTCCTCCGCAGAGTCCATGGACAACCCAAACACCGTTTCGGATTGCTCCAGATCGGTAAGCAGGGTGTACAGCTTCACCAGGGACAGCTGATACTGCCGCCAGTCCGCCTGCTCCCGGAAAATCAGCTCCAGACAGCGGTCCAGCAGCTCCTCACTTTGGGCCCGGTCCGCTTGTTTGACGGCCTCGCAAAACTCCCTGGCCGCCCGGTGGGGAAAGCTGCCCGACGCCAGCTCTCCGGGTCTGACCTCATCAATGAAAATCACCGCTTCGGGCCCGGTGCGAATCCGGTACCGGAGGGCATCCAGCGCTTCCTCGCAGGCCACATGGGCGTCGATCAGATTATCCCGGGAACGGCTGATGCCGATGCTGACAGGCAGATCCAGATATTTCCGCACCGCCCGTTGGATGCCCTCGGCCATGTCCGCCAGCCTGGCTTTTGCCTCTCCCCCGGTTCCTGCCCCGCCTCCGGCCAGGGTAAGCTGGGATTGCCCCATCAGGACCGGGTCCAGCCTTTCCCTGACGGGAATCAGCTCGCCGGCAATATTGGCGATAGCGAAGAGCAGCAGATCCCGGTCCCGTTCCTCGAACCGCGACTCCTCCAAGGAGTCAATCTCGATGGCCAAAGCCGCATGCCATTGCCAATCAGAGGGATACCCGTATTCCTCCAGCTTGGCGGCAAGGCCCTCCTCCTTTTCCTCCCCGCGGATCAGCTTCAGCACGAAAAACTGCTTCAAGTCCCGGATTTGCCCGTTCACCTGGGAGGATAGCCGCGATTCGGTCTGAAGCAGGGATTGCAGGCGGCGGCCGATCCAGTCGAACTCATCCCGGGTCGGCTCCTCCTCCTTCTGGCTCTCCCCGTGTCCCCCCATGGTATGCACCAATTTCCGCACAGGCTGGTAAAAGGAGCGTGAGCCGAACAAGGCCAGCCCTCCCGTAGTGAGGATCATCAGCATACAGGCGGTAAGGGTGACCCAGCCGATGGAGCGGGCGTCCCGGGTGACATCCCGGATAGAAATAACGGACACATATTTCCAACCGTTATAGCTGGAGGGGCGCACGATAACGCTGGTATCCTCTCCGCCCAGAGCAATATTGAATTGCCCCTCCGCCCCGTCCCGCTCCTTCAGCGCTTCCACCAGCTGCCCGTATTCGGCTGCGCCCAGGCTGCTCTCCGACAAAGTCCGGTATTGGCTGTCGATCACCAGGATGCTGCCGATTCTGTTGCCGGACAACAGCAGCCGGGACAGTTCCGCCTCGGTGATGGTGACAATGGCCAGGCCGTTGGCCTTCAGGGAATTCAAGGGAATTTTCTTCACCAGACTGATGGTGGACGGCGCATTTCCCCCCTTCTCCGTCACCCATGCGGAAAAGGACAGCAGAGCTTCATACTGCAGCAGCCGGTCCAGATTCTTCACATCCTCAAAGGTGAAAATATTGTTGTTGTCCACGCCCCATTTTCCGTTCAAGTTGAGCACGGTCATATTGCTGATGGTCAGCTCAAAGGTCTGGCTGCGGACCATGCTTTGGTACATCTGCTGATAAATTTCGTAATGCTCGGCAGAATAAGGCAAGGACATAGCCGTGCCGACCAAGGGCGAGCCGATGTATTGGGTCATGGAATGATCAATGGTTTTCAGAATCTGCTCCATGCGAAGCTGGGTTTGCTGCAGGGCGTCCATGCTGCTCTCGTTGATTTTATCCTGCACCAGGGTTGCGGATTTATAATAAGAGATGATGCCCACCACAATCACCGGAATGGAACCGAGCAGCAGGCAGAACATCAGGAGCCGGACAAAATAGTTGGGAAAACGGATTCTCATGGCTTCTCCTTTTTGCGGCAGCAGAGTAGGTTGGGTTTGACGTTACCTTCCGGCAACGGTTCTGAACGGCTCCTCTCATTATAGAGAACGCACCCGGCAGAGTCCATAATCACCCCATAATCCCCAGAACGCACAAATCGGTGAAATCGGCTTTCCCGCCGGAGGAATCCGCCGTTCTTGTGTTAAAATATAACCTGTCAAACACTTCATGGAAGGGAACATCCATATGTCTGCCAAAACCGAGAAAGAAAAGATGCTCGCCGGGGAACTCTACAACGCGGCTGACCCCGAGCTGACCCAGGAAAGGCTCCATGCCCGGAGGCTGACCCGGCTGTTCAACCAGACCCTCGAATCCGAAACCAGACAACGGAAGGCACTGCTCAGGGACCTGCTGGGCTCCATTGGCAATCAGATCTACATCGAGCCCGACTTCCGCTGCGACTACGGCTACAATATTCATCTGGGCGAAAATTTCTACGCCAATTTCGACTGTGTGTTCCTGGATGTCTGCGAGATCCGCATCGGCGACAATTGCCTGCTGGGCCCCAGCGTCCATATCTATACCGCGGGCCACCCACTGCAAGCGGATTTGCGCAATACGGGCGCGGAATTCGGTAAGCCGGTCACCATCGGCAGCAATGTCTGGATTGGCGGACGGGTGGTGATTAACCCCGGCGTTACCATCGGCAACAATGTGGTCATCGCCTCAGGCTCGGTAGTCATCAAGGATGTGCCGGACAACGTAGTGATTGGAGGCAATCCGGCGCGGGTTATCAAATCCGTGAATGAATAAGCGCATGGACAAAAAAGAGCCCCTCAATTCCTAAATTAATTGGAAATGAGGGGTTTTGGCATGTAAGGTATCAACAAAAACTCCAAACAGGCGAAGCTTCAAGTAGGCCGACCAGTTTTTTAATTTCTCCATCATTGAGAAGGTAACTGCTGGTGTCCTTCATTGTTGTTGCCTTCGAATCGGGCGGAAGCAAATCGGTGATATACAGATTCAGGAAGGCCGCGGGCTTTGCTCCGGCCCTGTTCGAAATATCCTCCGCAAGCTTCGGATTCGGGTTCAGAGCGCCGCCGCTGATGGAGGCAAACGCGTAAGGCTGCGGGCGCGTTTTCAGCTGTCTTAAGTAAGCGCGAAGCGGCGAGGCCACCTTGCCCATCCATACCGGGGCGAAAAAGAGAACCCGATCATACTTCTCCAGCACGGAAGGATGAGGCTGGACTTTGGGTGTGCGCCCCAGCACCATGCCCAGAATGATCGTCCACGTTGCCGACGGCTTTGCCAGGCAAATTTCAATATGCTCCGCCGAAAGCGCCGCCGCCACGGCTGCCGCCAATTTCCGGTTGTTTCCGGTAAGCGAATAAGAAATAACTGCAATGCCCATAAAAATCCCTCCCTTTTTATCCCTTCGGCCAATCGGTAAGCCCCTTTAAAACAAAGTCCGTCAAATAGTCCTGCAGCTCGGGGAAATATTGCAGTCCAATCTCCTCCTTGTGCAAATCGATATTAACAATTGCGGTGAACATGGCTATAATCATCTCGCTCTTGATGTCATTTCTAATCTTGCCTTCGGCCTGCCATGCTTGAATCAGCGCCTTTTCTTCTTTTTGGTACATTTCCGCGACGCCCATGCCGTTCTCTTCCTTGAAAAGACGCTCCAGCTTGTCATAGACATCCTTGTTATACCACTGGCACAGGATCGGATTGCTCCGTATACCTTCATAATTGAAGGCCATCATCTTTTTAATAAAAGGCAGCGGCTCGTCATTCGGATCGACGACTGTCATCATCCTCCGCTTCAACGCTTCATTTTCCGCAAGATAGATTTCCATAAAGAGCTTTTCCTTGGACGGGTAGTAGTTGTAGAACGTCCCCACAGAAACGCCCGCCATCTTGGTAATGTCCGCGATATTGGTATCCTTAAACCCCTTGCTGCCAAAAAGCTCCCTGCCGCAGCGGTACAATTCCGCCTTCTTGTCTTCCATTATTCCGACCTCCAGCAAGTGTTTCCTGAATGAACTGATTTATTATTCATTCATATCGTATAGCACGGATGAATGAATGTCAATAATGTTCATTCAAATTTTATGGAAAATAAGGCGGACAGCCGAAACTGCCCGCCCCATCACAGGGATTTATACTCGGTTCACTTTTGTCCTGCTGTGTATTTTACAAGTATTTTTTGATTTCGCCGATCAGTCCGGCGTACTCTTCATCCGACAGGTACACCTGGCCGGGGTTCATCACGAAGGTTGTCCCCCACTGCTCGCCGCCCTCATATTTGGGGACGATGTGGAAGTGAACGTGGGGCATAGTGTCGCCGTAGGCGCCGTAGTTCACCTTGCCGGGGTTGAAGGCTTGCTGCACCGCATTTGCGGCTTTGGCTACATCCGCCACCAGACTGTTTCGGGTATCCTCCGGCAGCTCGAAAATTTCACGGGCATGGCCGTTCAGCGCCACCAGGACACGGCCGCGGTAGGTTTGCTCGCGGAACAGATACAGAGTGGAAACGGACAGCTGGGCGATTTCGATCATCAGCTTGTCCAGGCGTTCATCATGGCTGCAATACATACATTCGGGTTGGGACATCGTTGGAATTTCCTCCTTAGCACACGTTTGCAATGCTTCTTCCATAGTAACGCTGCCCTCTATGGATGTCATGATTCAATTGGTACGAATTTGTTACAAGTTTTTTACCATCCGCTCATACAGATGTCCGGCCACAACCAGGGCTTCCGCAGAAGCAAAGCCCATCCGCTCATAAAGCTTCCTGGCGCCGCCGTTATGCTCCTCCACCAGCAGGCTGAGCTTCCGCCAGCCCGCTTGGACGGCTTGCTTCGCAAACTCCTCCAGCAAGAGCGTCCCCAGCCCCTGGCCGCGAAAATCCCGGTGAACCGCCAGGCTGTCCAGGTAATATTCATCAGGACCGGCTTCCGGCACAATGGCTGCAGCGGATTTGCCCAGCGCCGCCAGCCTCGCCTTCAACGGCTCATCCAGCAGCTCTGCCTTGCTGCCATGATAGGCCAATAAGAACGCCGCCACCCGCCCTTCCTTTTCCAGAACCGTGACATTCTCATAGCTGAGACGGTTTCCTTCCTGACCAAAGAACGCTCCCATAACGGCCAGCGCCCCCTCCGGGTTATCTTCCCCCGTCAAGCTGTATGCAATGCTGTCTATCGCCTCAAGCATCAGGGGCAGCACTCCGGCTGCATCTTCTTTTTTGGCTTTGCGCAACACCGTTTCCCCGCTCCTTCTATCGTTCTGGTTCATCATCCATCATGGCATGTTCGGAGCCGGAAGGCAAATTCCCCTTTCCCTGTCCGGGCACCCCCGGGCCATCGCCTGCATAGGCTATATTGCCATTGCCGTCTAGCCAAGACGGCTGACCGGCCAACAATTTAAGGAGGAATCCGTTATGCCTTGGCAGTTGAAAGCAGCGTCGCTCATCGGGAATCCCGTAGGCGTATCCATGCAAAATGGGACCGGAACCAGCGGAATTCTATGCGGGATTGAAAACGGGGAATTACTGCTGATGGAGTATTTGTATCACAGCCAGTTTGCCATGAAGCATTATCCCGCGTACACCATTGCAGATGTCCATCCGTTTCCCGCCTGTGTCCCGGCGCGCTATGAATACAGCTATTACGAAGGAATCTGAATGACGAAAGACCGCCTTTCAGGCAGTCTTTTGGGGCACTGCAGTTTATTTATGCTTGCGCCAGTCCAGCTTGCTGTTGTTCAGCAGATGCTCGAAGTCATTCTCCAGGCGTTTCTTTTCCGCCGCCCTGGCCTCTTCCTCCCGCTTCTTCTGCTCCAGCCGGCGTTTTTCCTCCTCCGCCTTCATTTCCTCCGCTTGCGCCTTCAATTTGCTGATGGTTCCCGCATCCAGAAGATCCTTCAGGGTTGCGGGGGCATCATCGCGTTCCCCCGGTTTGGCGGCGGAGGGCGCCTTTCTCTTTTTCACCATGATTGCCTTCACCTCTTTTTCTAGTCCCTATTATAGCAGGTTTCCCGGCATCAGGACAAAATCACATATAAACACCACAAGAATGCTGCTAGGTTTTTTGGGAACGCTTAACTATACTGAAGGGGAAACGAAAACCCAAACATAAGAGTGGATGGTGAATCTAATGGCTAAACCCAAGGTAGGCCTGCAACTGTATACGCTTCGCTCATTGACAAAAGACGATTTTTTGGGAACCATCCGCCAGGTGGCGGAGATCGGTTATGAAGCTGTGGAGTTTGCCGGATTTTTCGGCTTCTCCGCCAAGGAAGTCAAGGCAGTATTGAATGAATGCGGACTGGAAGCGCCTTCCGCCCACATCGGGATCAACTTTACCGATTTGGCGCTGATGGAGGAAGAACTGAAGCAGCATATCGAATATGCCCAGGAGCTGGGGCTGCAGCATATCGTTACCCCCTGGTCCCCCTTCTCCGAGGTGCCTACGGCAGAAGAGCTGGACGAGCGTATCCGCTTCCTCACCAGAGCCGCGGAGCTGGTCAAGGATGCAGGAATGCAATACGGCTACCACAACCATGCCTTTGAATTTAAGCTGGTAAACGGCGAAACCATTATCGACCAAATGCTGGCCCGCATTCCCGCCGAGCTGATGACGATGGAATTTGACCTGGGCTGGGTTCATAAGGGCGGCAAGTCCCCCGCCGAGTACATTAAAAAGTACGCCGGCCGGGTTCCCCTGGCGCATATTAAGGATTTCGGCGACGGCCGGGATGACACCGAGGTGGGCAACGGAGTGGTGGACTTCAAAAGCGTGTTCCCACTGGCTGAAGAAGCAGGAATCCAATACTACATTGTGGAGCAGGAGCAATTTGTCGGCTCCCCGTTGGACAGCGCAAGAACCTCCCTGCAATATTTCCGGAACAACGGCATTCTATAGAAAGTCAACAAAAAAACCAGGAATCCTAAAAGAAAGGATCTCCTGGTTTATTATTATTCGCATGTTTATGCGACAATTTAGGTAATCTGGCCGGAGGAACTAATGTTTTTTGCATAGCTGCCTCGCGTTCCAACCATATTTTGCGGAAATCGTCTTTGGGGGATAATTTCATGGGTTGATCAAAGACAATCCGGGTTGGATGACGTTTTTGAAACAATTCTAATTTTGGGATGCAATAATCCCAATATAATCGCATCAAGATCACTGACATGATTGGGAGTGAAGATAAACCGATGATTCTCCAAGTCAGGCATGTTCACCATTTCGATATTGAATAAAGACATTATTCCTTCTCTGAGGTCCCCTGTTTTCTTCGGGTCCAATCCCATATCTTTAATGACTTCCAATAGCACCCCGATGCCTGCAACAGATGTTTCATTATTAAACACATAGGTACTGCCGGTTTTAGAAATCAGATTTTCAAATAGTTTAAAGCTTTCCGTATCAACCTTTGCCATTTGCCGCTCCCAGCAGCTTGATGCCCAATCCTACAAAGATGAAGCCCGTCACCTTGTTCAGATATTTGCCGAATTGGCTTGTGCGCAGCCACTTGGTCATGAAGTCGGACACCACCACCAGCAGCATGCACCACAGGGTGCCCGTCGTAATAAAGGTCAGTCCCAGAATCAGAAACGGCAGCGCGCCATAGGATTGGCCGGTGCTGACGAATTGGGGCATAAACGCCAGATAGAACAAGGCCACCTTGGGATTGAGCACATTGGTCAGAAGACCCTGGAGATAGATTTTCCGCAAACCTTCCTTAGGCAGGCCGCTCGATTCCAGTGCAGGGTTTTCCTTGCTGCGGATGGACTTGATCCCCAGATACACCAAATATGCGGCGCCCACCCATTTAATGAGGTTAAAGGCCAATGCGGAGTGCATCAGAATGGCGGACAAGCCAAAGGCGGCAAAGGCCGTATGGACGGCGGCGCCCGAAATAATGCCGAAGACGGACATCATACCCGCCGTTTTTCCCTGGGACATGCATCTGCCAAATATGTACAGGGTGTCGCTGCCCGGCGTCATATTCAACAAAAGCCCCGACAAAAGAAATACTGTGTAATGCTCAATACCCAGCATAAAGCCGCCTCCCGTTCCGGTTCGCTACACCAGCATGTAATAGTGGAAAAATTCCTCATCCAGCACATAGCCGTGCTCCAGGTACACCTTCTGCGCCCGCAGATTGGTAACCTGGGTGGCGATTTCCAAGCCCTTGGATTTGGTGAGCACAGCATACTCCCGCGCCGCCTCCAGCAGCGCCTTGCCCACCTGCTTGCCGCGGTGGGATTCACGGACATAGAGATCGTTCAAGAGCCAGATGCGCTTCATGGATACGGAGGAAAACAACGGGTACAGCTGCATAAACCCCACCGCAGCTCCATCGGAATCGTCCCGGGCCAGGAAAATGACGGACTCCCCATGCTCCAAACGGTCAAACAGGAAGGCCTTGGCTCCCTCAAGATCGCTTTCCTGGTCATAAAACACCCGGTATTCATCGAATAAAGCTGCCGCATCCTCCAGCTCGCGGATGGTGGCCTGAGCGATGGTCACAGTCATGATTGCTCCTCCGTTTCGTAGAATGCAAACAGGGTCTCCACCGGCTTGAAGTACAGATGCCCGTCCTCCCACGCTTGAAAGTGCAGATCCATCCGGGAATCCGTCCATGTGGCGGGAGTACCGTTAGTGGACAGCTTCCGGGGCAGCTCCGGCTCTTCTACCACCGCGGGAAATTCCTGATAGCCAAACAGCAGATTTTCATGCATGGCGATAATCTCGTATTTAGGACCGAAGAAGGCGTGCTCCTCCTGGAGCTGGTAGTGGTAATAAATATAGCTGGCCATCATTTCCGGAAGCAGATGGGCCACCCGCCCCACTCTGCGCTCCACAGGCGCTTTCCGCCGCCAATGCTCCGGGCTTGCCGGCGCGTTGAAATGGAAAACGTCGATCATTTGAATCCAGCTTCTGGGTTTGTCTTCGCCGGGCCAGGCCTCCAGCACATGCTCCATGCCTGCGAACCATCTTTCCGGATGATACGCCTCGGTCATGCATTCATAATACAGGAACACCGAACGCTTCCAGCGGTGCCCGGTCAGGGTCATCAGCAGTCCGTCGCCCATATCCTTGCGTACGGCGTCCAGCCGCTGGCGGAACAGCTCCAGTCCCTCTTCTTCATGTCCTTCTTTTAATTGCGCCCGATAGATGCACCGAATCATATCCCAATCTCCCTCGTCCATGTTAGATTTCTTCCGGAACCGGCAGGCAAACGGGCGGATTGTTCCGCAGGCAAACCAATTTGCCGTCCTCTACCGTAAGCTGCGCCGCCTGGATAGAGCTCCGCCGGCCGGCATAGCCGTTGTCCGCTCCGGGAGCCCGGCCGGGATGGGTGAAATAGAAGATCCAGGCCTGCTCTCCCGACACCACCACATCGGCATGAAAGCCAAAACCCTGATCATCCTCCCGGCTGCCGGATTCAGCCAAAATCTGCCCGTTCCGCTCCCAATGGATGGCGTCGCCGGAGCGGTAAACTCCCTGCCCCTTCCACTCATCCACAATCATCCAGTATGAACCGCCGAAATAAAACACATTGGCGCCTTCATGGGGATGGGTCTCCACTACGGGGCCCGTCACCCGCCAGTTGTATAAATCCTCCGAAGCCGCTGCAAAGGTATGGGAGCCGTTGGCCTCATCCTTATACCACATCCGGAACCCCCCTTCAGGCAACGCCAGCACACAGGCGTCAATCACCCGGTCGGAGCTTAGGGCCAGCTTGGATTCGTACCTCCACTTCAGCAGATCGGGACTGGTATAATGAAGGATCTCCCGCTTATGTCCGGCCCATTGAATGGGAACCCCCTGAATATAGCTGACATACATGTGGTACAGCCCGCCATGATACAGAATTTCCGGGGCCCAGAAGGTATTGCGGCCCCATTCAATGTCAAGTCCCTCCAGGATGCCTCTGTACAGCCAATTCTGTCCCCCGTCCCGGGAAACGGCCACCCCCAGGTCCGTGCCGTGCGCCCAAGCCACACCTGAGCCTTCAGCAGTAGCCCGGCGGTTGGTATAAATCATCCACCATTCCTTCAGCTCCCGGTTCCACACCACCACCGGATCGGCGGCTCCGTCATAAATGGGATCGCGGAACAACGGGGCTTTCATGACCGCATCCCCAGGCTGCATGTTCATTCGTCCATCTCCAATCGTTTCAGGAAGTCATTCATGGCGCTGTAGCCCTGCTGGCGGAGGTACCAGTTGTTGGCCGCCGCTTCCACCAAACCCGCCACATCCCGGCCGGGCTGCAGCTGGATTTCAATATGCGGAATGGCAATATCCATATACTCGGTGAACTGGGTTTTCAGCTCCAGCTCATTGTTCAGCGCATTGTCCTGCCACTTGGTCAGTTCAATGTCCAGCACTACCCGGGTTTCATCCTGGAAGGCGCTCCGCCCGTACAGGCGGGATACGTTGATCAGGCCGATGCTGCGCAGGGCCAGGAATTCCTTGGTTTTGCCGTCGTGGGTGCCGAGCAGGGTTTCCGGTCCGATTTTTTTCAAAACCACCACATCATCGGCCACCAGCCTGTGGCCCCGGCGGATCAGGGTATGGGCCGTTTCGCTTTTGCCCACGCCGGACTTGCCGCGCAGCAGAATGCCGATGCCCGACACGTTCACGCAGACGCCGTGAATCGTCATTTGAGGGGCCATCAGCTTGCCCAGATAGGCGTTGGCCAGCTCCTGGAATTTCTTGGTGCGCAAGGGTGTGCGCAGGAGGGGAATATTTTCCTCCTCGCAATATTTGATCAAATACTTCAATCCCTCCTGGTCCCATGTGACCACGAAGCAAGGCGGATGATACTTGACGATATTGCCGATCCGGACATTCCGCTCCGCTTCCGACAGCGTATGTAAATAATTGATTTCCTTTTGTCCGAGAAGCTGAATATGATCCTGGGAAAAAAATTCAAAGTATCCCACGAACTCCAATCCCGGCCGGTGCACCTCCGGTTTGGGAATGGGCCGGTTTAACTGGGAATGTCCGGCCAGTACCTCCAGCCCGAATTTATCCACTAAATCTTTGACTATAATGCTGCTCATTCTTTTGTCAATCCTCCCGATTGATCTGATCCTGGTACGGTCGGCCGTTCTTCGCAAAGAACAGCGCATCCTAATATATTCGACTTTTGGCGCCAATCCCCTTCCGGTACAAAAAGAAAACAAAAACCTTCGCCCCTGAAGCTTTTGGCCGTCCCCCCAAAAAAACAATAAGACGCGCAGGCATGAAATAGTCTCCCCGGCATCCATAATTAGGCAGCTGGTCCAAGAAAGTGACGGCCGTGGAGAATATAGTGAGAATGAAGGGCCGAAATGGACTGCAGGTTACTTTGGAAGGAGGCTTATTGATGAAGCAAATTGCGGATAAGTGGGCAAAGTTTGCTATCCTGAAGGCTCATAGCGGAGTAGCCAAACATATTCCCGACACCCGCCGGTATTCCAGAGAGCATCTGTCGGCTATGCTGGGCAAATACTCCTTTATTGTGGCCAAACCCGTGGTGGGCACCGGAGGCAGCGGCGTAGTGCGCATTTCCCGCGGCCCAAGCGCTGGTTACCGGGTCCAATACGGTACCTCCGTCCGCCAAGCGGCCAATTTGGACACCGTGGAGCGGATATTGGCCGGCATCCGGGGCAAGCGGGCTTACATGCTGCAGCAGGGAATCCGTCTCTCCACCGTTCAGGGCAAACCGCTGGATTACCGGGTGAAGCTGGTGAAGGAAAACGGAAGCTGGCGCATCCGGGCGGTGGTGGCCCGCATTGCCAGACCGGGACTGTTTGTCACCAATCTGTGCCGCGGCGGGACCATGGTCGGCGGCAACCGGGCGCTGCGGATGACCTTCCCCGCTTTGGCCCGGGACAAACACGCCACCATGGTAGGGGTAGCCCGGAGCGGCACCTCCCTCCTGGAGGCCAAGTACCCCGGCATCGGCGCCTTGGGCTTCGACTTCGGCATCGACAAGGGCGGCACCGTCTGGATACTCGAGGTAAACACCCGGCCCCATTGACGAAAAAGGAACCTCTGCGCTTCCGCTTATTGCGGAGACGGAGGTTCTTTTTCTGTGCGGCGCTGCCCCCGCCGTTGCGGCGATCCGGATTCAGGGGTCGCACACCTTGTCTATCATTGTGGCGATCCGGACTCGACGTCTGCATACCCCTGCCCGCCGTTGCGGCGATCGGGACTCGACGTCTGCACACTTTGCCTGCCGTTGCGGCGGTCCGGACTCAGCATCCGTTATTTTTGCTATTTATGCGTTTTTAGGAATTTCGCGGACACCAGATTCGTTATCCTCTCCCAAAACGGCTCAAAACGGCGATTTTCCGCCCCATAACGGATCGACGGTCCGTTTCGCGGAAAAAAGGCCGCTTTTTCGCGCATTAGCGGATCTATTGTCCGGCAAGCTGCCAACGCTCCTTCTTCTCCGTCTCCGGTCATCCACGCTCTCTCACCGCGCAGTTTGGCGCGCATGCGGCAGGCAGCCTTGCGCGGCCCTTTGCCCCGGCAACGGCAAAAGACCGGCGAACTCTCCGCCGGTCTTCCACTGCCTCCGCCGTCTACGGCCGGCGGCCTTTCGGCGCGGAGCGGCGGTCGCTTCCCCTGGCCGGGGCAGCTCCTCTGCCGCCCGGGCCGGGCCGGCCGCCTGCGGACGGCTTGCCTCCCGCGGCGAAGGGCTTCGCGCCCTTGCCGGCGCCAAACCCGCTGCCGCTGCTGCGGAACGGCTTCGCCTTGGCATCGCTGTCGCCTCCGCGGTACGCTTTGGCATCGCCCCCGCCGCTTCCGCGACCGGCGGGTTTGGCGTCGCCCCATGCGCCGCTGCGCTCCGGCTTGCCGCCCCCGCGGCGGCCGCCTTCCTTCGGCCCGGCCGCCGCCTTGCCGCCCCGCCGCGGTGCGTGCTC
>NZ_QMFA01000065.1 GCF_003285005.1 Paenibacillus sp. YN15
ACACTCCCTCAGCCTTTCTTCCGCTTGCTTTTCTCCCCTATTCTTCTATTCAGCCGCGTGGAACCTGAAGATGGCGCCGAAAGCCCTATCTCCGGCTGGACCGGGGAGGAGGTGAAGCTTGGCGTCTTGTTTGGCTGCAGCTTATCGGCGCCGTAGCCCACGGGCTCGCCGGATTTACCGGGTTCCCTGTTCTTCCCCAAGCGCCATCCGGACCGACGATCCGTTATTTTTCAAATTTGCGCTCTTTTGGACATTTCACGGACACAGGATACGCTATTTGTCTTGGGAAACCTCCAAACCCGCTGTTTTTCAACGCATAACGGAACCTCTGTCCGCCCAGGTGAAAAAGCGGGTTTTTTTCGCTCATTAGCGGAAGCTGTGTCCGCCCAGGTCGCCACTATATGCAAAAAAGCCGGTCTCCCGCGTCTTTGGCGGGGCCGGCCGGATTATTGCAGGCAAAAGCTTAGTACGCCAGGTCCTTGTACAGCGGGAAGCGCTGATTCAGCTCGCGGACCATGGTCCGCGCCTTGTCGTGGGCAGCGGCGTCCTCGGGATTTTTCAGCGTCAGGGAGATAATCTTGGCGATCTCCTTCATGGCCGCCTCATCCATGCCGCGGGTAGTCACCGCAGGCGTGCCCAAGCGGATGCCGCTGGTAACGAACGGACTGGTGGGGTCGAACGGAATAGCGTTTTTGTTGCAGGTGACACCAACCTCGTCCAGCAGATGCTGGGCCACCTTGCCTGTCAGGTTGGCGCTGCGTACATCCACCAGCATCAGGTGATTGTCGGTACCGCCGGAGACGATGTTGAAGCCTTCGGCCATCAGGGCTTCCGCCAGCACCTGGGCGTTTTTGATCACCTGCTGGGCATAGGTCTTGAACTCCGGCTGCAGAGCCTCGCCGAAGGAGACCGCCTTGGCAGCGATGATGTGCATCAGCGGACCGCCTTGGGTGCCGGGGAATACGGCCTTGTCGATTTCCTTGGCCCAGGCCTTGCGGGTCAGGATCATGCCGCCCCGGGGACCGCGCAGGGTCTTGTGGGTGGTAGTGGTGACAAACTGGGCATGGGGCACCGGATTGGGATGGAGACCGGCTGCCACCAGACCGGCGATATGGGCCATGTCCACCATGAACAGTGCGCCTACATCATCGGCAATTTGGGCAAAGGCTTCAAAATCAATAGTCCGGGGATACGCGCTGGCGCCTGCCACGATCAGGCGGGGACGGTGCTTGAAGGCTGCTTTGCGGACCTCATCATAATCGATGCGGTGAGTGTTCTCATCCACGCCATAGGCCACGAAGTTATACAGAATGCCGGAGGCATTGGCCGGATTGCCGTGGGTCAAATGGCCGCCATGGGCCAGGTTCATGCCGAGCACGGTGTCGCCGGGCTTAATAGCCGCCAGATAAACGGCCAGGTTGGCTTGAGCGCCGGAATGGGGCTGCACATTGGCATGCTCGGCGCCGAACAGCTCCTTGGCCCGGTCGCGGGCAATGTTCTCCACGATGTCCACATGCTCGCAGCCGCCGTAATAGCGGGCCCCGGGATAGCCCTCCGCGTACTTATTGGTCAGCACGCTGCCCATGGCCTCCAGCACAGGAGTGCTGACGAAATTTTCCGAAGCGATCAGTTCGATTTTATCCCGCTGGCGGTTCAACTCCAAATTCATAGCTTCCAGCACTTTCGGGTCAGCCTTGCGCAAATTTTCCATGGTTACACTCTCCTTATTGTTTATCCCGGATACACCGGTTAATCGCAATTCCCGTCCTCCTGCCCCGCGGCCGCACTGTACACCGCCCGTTCGCCGCCAATGAGCTTCGGCCGGGTGTAGGCCATCTGCAGGTGGGCATGTCCCAGCATCGGCACAGCAGGCCGCACCGGAACCGCCACCGGCCGCAGATGCATGCCGATGAGGGTGCCGCCGATATCCAGCCCCGCGTGGGCCCGCACCGCCTCCACCACCACCGGCTCCCTGAAGGTCCGGTAGGCATACGCCGCCATGGAGCCTCCCGCCTTGGGCACCGGCACCACTGATACCGGCTCCAGAAGGGGGTAATGGTCAAGCGCCTCCTGCTCCAGCACCAACGCCCGGTTCAGATGCTCGCAGCATTGGAACACCGGGTAGAAGCCCGCCTGCTCCCGGGCGCGGCGCATCCCCGCAAAAATTTCCCGGGCCACCCGCTCCGTGCCCTGGGTGCCGATGCGGTAGCCCAGCACCTCGCTGGTGCTGGTGCCGATAACCACCAATTGGCCCCGGCGGATACCGCCCGCCTGCACCAGCTCCAGCAGCGCAGCCTCCACGATGCCGGACATGCCGGCATAAAATTCATCCGCGGCCGCCTCCGAGCTGCTGCTCTTGAGCGACTCCGACTCCGATTCCTCCGTCATCCGGACGCACCTCCCGTTTTCCACGCAGGATTACTTGCTTTCCAGCCGCATGGCTTTTTCAATCCGTCCGATGTGGCGCTCCCCTTGGGAAAATTCAGTATCCAGCCAGACCTTCACAATCTCCTGGGCTACCCCCGGGCCAATGACACGTTCACCCATCGCCAGCACATTGGAGTCGTTATGCTCTCTGGTGGCCTTGGCCGAGAACAGATCATGGACAAGGGCGCAGCGGATGCCCTTCACCTTGTTGGCGGCAATGCTCATGCCGATGCCTGTGCCGCAGATCAGAATCCCCCGGTCCGCAGCGCCGGAAAGCACCTGGCCGCACACCTTTTCGGCATAATCGGGGTAATCCACGGAATCACCGCAGGTGCAGCCAAAATCCTCCACCTGATGCCCCCATTGAACCAGCAGCTCCTTCAATTCATCCTTCAGCCGGAATCCGGCGTGATCCGCACCTATGGCAATTTTCATCGAATCGTCCTTCCCTTCATGTCAAATATCCTTATTATACCTCACCCTTCCAAAAAAGAAATCGGAATCGGAGCAGAAAAAAAGAGCAAAGCAGAAGCGCCTCATATCCGCTCCATGCTTGCTCTTGCCCAGGCGACCGGCCGGTATCCGCAGTGCTCCATTGTGGTTGTTCCACTCGTCGCCAGTCACACCGCAGTTTAAAGTTATTCTTATCATAACGGATCAGGCTGCCGCTGTAAAGATACGGCCCGCCGTCCGGAGAGCCGCGAACTGATCAGGTCCCTTCCTTCAACCGGCTGATCAGGCGGGCCAAGGCCTCTTCAATTTCATGGGCCGTGTCCTCATAGTCCCGCTTGGACCCGCCGAAGGGATCGGCAATGTCAAAATCGGGGGCTGCCAGATGCAGCTGCACCAAACGCTCCCGCTCCTCGGCAGTAATGGGCTGGCCCAGGGCCTTTTTAAGCTCCAGCTCGGACTGAAGGGCAGCCCGTTCCTCCAGCATACCCAAGCGAAGCGGATCATCCATGGTATATTCCTTCAAGGTGTATATTTTCTCCACAGCCTCGGGATGGGCGGCAATGACCTGCTGCTTGTGGAACATGGTCATGGTCAGAATCAGATCGGCCCAGCGGATTTCATCCTTGCGCAGATAACGGGAGGTACCTACCCCCTCTACGGCGTCCTTCTTGTGCAGGATCTCCTCGGAATGGCGGGACACTGGCGCTCCGTCATGAGCCGTGACCCCGGCGGAACGGACTTCCAGTTCCAACCCCTCCCGCTTGGCCATCATCCGGCACAGCCCCTCGGCCATCGGGCTTCTGCAGGTGTTGCCCGTACAAACGAAAAGGATACGTGTGATAGCCACCGGAAAAACCTCCTGAGAGTTTTTTGTGCCAGCAAAAAACTGGCCTCGTAAGCATAAGCTAGTTTTTGCGCTATGCTATTGCCCCTTATTTTACATGAGGAAGCGGATTCCGAACAAGAGCAGAATGAGTCCGCCCAGCGCCTCGCCGTATTCCCCCACCCATGCGCCGACCCGCCGCCCCAGCAGAAGCCCCAGAACAGACATAAGTCCGCCGAAAAAACCGAAGATCAGCACCGTCAACGCAATATCCGAGGAAAACATGCCCAAGGACAAGCCTACGCTGAACGAATCGATGCTGACCATCAAGGCAAACAGCAGGATGCCCCAGAAGCTTTTCTGGTCCAGGACCACCGAGGAGCTGCCTCTCAGGGCGCTGTAGAGCATGTGAGCCCCCAGCACAACAAGCAGGGCGCCGCCGGCGGTAGTGGCCACATTACCCAGCAATGTGCTCACATAGTTGCCCATGAACATGCCCATCAAGGGCATCAGAATATGAAAAAGTCCGATGACAAAGCTCACCTTGGCAATATTCAGCAGCCGGATGCCGCGAAGCCCCATTCCGATTCCCATCGAAAAGGCATCCATCCCCAGGGCCAACGCCATCATGACAATAGTAATTAATTGTCCTAATTCAATAAAATCCCAGTACAATGCCCATCCCTCCTGTCCGCATACTCCCTTTCTACTCTATGCGGACAACCGTGGGATCATGTCCTAAACCTCCAGCACCCGGCCTCCCGCCGCCTTCCGCAGGCGGTTCATCAGAGCCAGGCCGATCTCCTCCTCGGGATACCCTTCCGCAAATGCGCAGGCAATCCCCGCCTCATCCATCCGGCGCAAAGCGGCGAACAGACCGGCAGCGGCAGCGGGAAGATCCCCCAGGGAACCGCAGGGGATGACCAGGTCGCAAGCCTCCCGGTACAATGCCGCATGCTCCGCAGGCGCCAGCACGGCGGTCCTCTCCCCGTTCTGCCGGGCATCGCGCAGCCCGTTGCGGATGGTCTCCGCCACCGCCGCAGCGTCCTGCCCCTGCACGATGGTAAGCCGCGCTTGCGGCGCGTAATGGGTGTACTTCATCCCCGGCGCCCGGGGCCGGAACGAAGAATCCTCCCCGTCCCCCTCCTGATCGGGCAAGCCGTCGGGGGCCGCCCCCCCTCGGCCTCCGCCGCTGACAACGGGAGCGCCGGAGGCCTCCGCCAATTGCCGCAGGGTAATGCCGCCGGGCCGGAGCACATGGACCCGGCCCTCCGCGTCCGCCTGCACCACGGTGGATTCCAGCCCCACCCCTGTGGCTCCCCCGTCCAGGAGTCCGCTGATGCGGCCATCCAGATCCTCCCGGACATGCTCCGCCAGGGTGGGGCTGGGCCGGCCGGAGCGGTTGGCGCTGGGGGCCGCTACCGGACAGCCGGACGCCCGGATCAGGGAAAGGGCCGCCGGATGGTCCGGCATCCGAATGCCCACTGTGTCCAGGCCCGCTGTAACCAGCGGGGACAATACACCCGGGCGGCAGGGCAGCACCAGGGTCAGCGGCCCCGGCCAAAACGCCTCCGCCAGCCGCCTGGACACCGGGTCCACCGCAAGGGCCAGCTCGTCCAGCATGCCCATGCCGGCAATATGGACAATCAGGGGATTGTCCGAAGGACGGCCTTTGGCGGTGAAGATGGCCTCCACCGCCTGAGTGTTGCGGGCATCCGCCCCCAACCCGTATACCGTTTCCGTGGGAAACGCCACCAGCTTGCCTTGGCGGAGCAGCTCCGCTGCCTTTTGAACCGCATCCGCCTCGGGAGTACAATCCGGCGGGACTTGCCAATACGTCGTCATCACATTCGCTCATTTCTCATTTTGGATTGATGCCATTATAGCGCCAACGGCTGCCGCTTGTCACGGCTTGTCACGGCTTTGTGCGGCCTGTCTCCGCTATCGCACCCGGCCTGGCTTCAATCCGAACTTTTATCCGAACCGGTTACGCAAACAGGCTCTTCACCTTGTCCCAGAGATAGAAGCGGACCTTCTTCTTCCCGGCGCCCTCTTCCTGGCCGACAGTGTCCTTTTCTGCGGATGCCTGCTTGACGGTTTTTCCGGAGAGGGAGGGTTTGGCTTTGTTTGCACTTGCAGTCTGTTTTTTCACAGCCTCTGCCTTATCTTTATCCGCCGCAGTATGGCTGCTGGCAGCCACGGCCTCCCCCTTTTCCGTATCCACAAAACACAGCGCGGGGAACAGCACACACCACCAGTTTTGGCCTGCTCCTTGGCCGATGGTCACACGAAGCGCCTCATAGTCTCCCGCAGGGTATACCTTATTGCCGTACATCTTGGCGGGGAAGGGCACCACCCCCAGCTCCACCTGCTGGGTATAGTCATAGCCGTAGCGCGCAATCTCCCGCTCCACTATCCTGGAGAGCTCCGGCAGCTTGGTACGGATCAGCGCCCGGGCCTCCTCCAGATTTTCCGGGTCCAGCACCCATCCGTTCATTTCCTCCACGATGGCATCCCGGACATGCCGCTTCAACACCTGATCCTCCGGGGAATCGGAGTTGGCCAGAATCCGCAGCCGGATGGACTCCTGCGGAATAACCGCGTCCACTACCGCAGCCTGCGCCCGGTTATGCTCCCACGTAACCAACAAAAAAATCAGTGCCAATGCCAGATAAATGGATGATTGCCAGGAATACCGTTTCACCATGCCGCCTCATTCCTTTGCTATAAGCTCTATGGCATCAGTATCTCCTCTGAAACTATCACTTATACCTGTCCGGCCAAAAAATTGCTAGACTCCCCCTCATCATGGCGGCGCTTGAAGAAACCAGACCTTCTTCCATTATGATACATTCAGCCCATGCCCTCTCTGCGGGAAGCCGCTATAATTAAAATGTCGAATGATGTACATTTCTCTCGCTCGAGGTGGCGCAAGTGGAGGAACTGACTGGACAAAAGCTGAAGCATGACATCATAACCGGCACAGGAATGGTCCTGGTGCCCGCAGGCACAGTCTTGAATCAAGAACATTTCCGGCTGCTTCGGATGCACCGCGTCCCGCTGGAGGAGCTGCGTTTTGTCGAAGAGCGACAACAGTCAAAGTCCTCTACCGCCGAAACCGTCAAGCAGGCGGCAGACTATTCCAAGCATATGTTTCAGCAGATCCGCCGGAAGAAAAAAGTGCCGCTTTTGGACATCAAGCATGAGTTCATTCCCATGGTGCGCCAGGCGGCGGAGGACCCGGACCTGTTCCGGCTGTTCGAGGCCGTGCGGGCCAAGGATGAATATACCCACCAGCATAATGTGGGCGTCAGCGTCCTTTCTACCATGCTGGGCAACTGGTGCAAGCTGGATGAGCAGGAGCTGAACCTCCTGTCCTTGGGAGCAAGCCTTCATGATGTGGGTAAAATCCGCATTTCCGACGAAATCCTCAACAAACCCGGCAAGCTGACCAAAAGCGAATTTGAAGAGATGAAGCTCCACACGGTTTACGGCTACGAAATGCTGAAGGAATCGGCGGGGTTGAATCCCCGGGTGGCGTTTATGGCCCTGCAGCACCATGAACGGGAGGACGGAAGCGGCTACCCCTTGAAGCTGAAGGGGCCCCAAATCGACAAGCTCGCCCGGATCGTCGCCGTAGCCGATGTCTTCCACGCCATGTCATCCCAGCGACCCTACCATACCCCATTGCCGTTTCATGAGCTGATCAGCCAGATGCGTCTGGGCATCTTCGGAGAGCTGGACCCCTACATCGTATCCCTGTTTCTCAAAAATATCTTAGGCAGCATGATCGGCAAGCAGGTGCTTCTGTCCGACGGGCGGTACGGGGAGGTTGTCTACATTAATCCCCATGAGGAAACCTATCCCCTGGTGAAGGTGGAGGATGTGTTCGTCGACCTGAGCCGGGAACGGGGCCTGCGGATCAGCAAAATTATGGTGTAGATACACGCGTCAAAAAGCCTTCTTATCGGCAGTCCCCTGGGGGCCGCTTCCGACAGGAAGGCTTTTCTCTACGATTGCATGAAGATATATTCAGGAATAAATCCGCCAGCGCAAAAAAACGCTCTACGCTTCTGCCAGCACATGCCGCTCGATTCCCGCCAAATCCCTCACAATGCTTACACTCCCAAACAGCCCCAGCTCCCGCAGCATGGCGGCTACAACGGCCGCCTGGCCCATACCTACCTCAAAACCCACCAGCCGCGGCTTTACCGGCTGCAAGGCCAGCTGCTCCGCCAGCCTGCGATAGAAGTCCAGGCCATCATCGCCTCCGTCCAAGGCCAGGTGGGGCTCGAAATCCCGCACCTCCCGCTGGAGATCGGGCAAGTCGCTGCTTTTGATATAAGGCGGGTTGGAGATCACAATATCCGGAGACAGCCCTTCCGCATATACAGGCGCCAACAGATCTCCTTGCAGGAAGCGGATTCTGCCGCCCACACCGTTCTGCTCGGCATTCCGGCGGGCAACCTCAAGAGCCGCCTCGGAAATATCTACCGCCCCCAGCTCCCATGATGGACAGTGGGTAGCCAGAGTCACGGGAATAGCGCCGCTGCCGGTTCCAATGTCCACTGCAAGAGGCTGCCGCCCGCTTCCTTCCGGCCATAGGCGTTTGCCCCGGTTCATGATCTCCTGCACCAGAATTTCCGTCTCCGGCCGGGGAATCAGAACAGCCGGGGTGACCTGAAGGGTCAACCCGTAGAAGCCCTCCGAGCCGATAATGTACTGCACCGGCTCCCCGCCTGCGCGGCGGGACAGAAGCCGCTGCCAGTCCAGCTCCTTTTCCTCGGGGAAAGGGTCCTGCCAGTTGAGATAGAGCCTGGTTTTGGACCAGCCCAAGAGATGCTCCAGCAGGAGCTGCCCGTTCTGGGCGGACTCGTCCACCCCATGCCGCTTCAAAAAAGAGGAAGCCTCCACGTAGGCTTCCCTGATGGTTTTTCCCGATCCGTCCATTAAGCGGACTCCCCTTTATCCAACTGATCCGTTTGGCTGGCGATGGTCAGGGCGGAGATAATCTCCTCCAGATCGCCGTTCAGCACGGCATCCAGCCGGTGCAGCGTCAAGCCGATCCGGTGGTCGGTCACCCGGCTTTGCGGATAGTTGTAGGTTCTGATCCGCTCGCTCCGGTCGCCGGTGCCCACCTTGCTTTTGCGCTCCGCGCCCATTTTTTCCATTTCCTCTTGCATGAACTTATCGTAAATCCGGGCACGCAGCACCTGCAGGGCCATTTCCTTATTGGAGTTCTGGGATTTGCCGTCCTGGCAGGTGGCTACAATGCCGGTAGGGATATGGGTTACCCGCACCGCTGACTTGGTGGTGTTAACAGACTGGCCGCCCGCTCCGCTGGAGCAGAAGGTATCCACCCGGATATCGCTTTCCTTGATTTCCACTTCGATCTCTTCCGCCTCGGGCAGCACCGCCACTGTGGAGGTGGAGGTATGGATGCGTCCGCCCGATTCCGTAGTGGGAATCCGCTGCACCCGGTGGGCGCCGCTTTCGAATTTCAGCTTGCTGTAGGCGCCTTTGCCGGAGATCATGAAGATGACTTCCTTGAACCCGCCCAGATCATTCAGGCTGGCTTCCAGAATGTTGGTTTTCCAGCCTTGGGTATCGGCAAATTTGGTGTACATCCGGTAGAGGTCGGCGGCAAACAGCGCAGCCTCGTCACCGCCGGCGGCGCCGCGGATTTCCACAATGACGTTCTTGTCGTCATTGGGGTCCTTGGGCAGCATCAGCACCTTGATGCGCTCCTCCAGCTCCTCCTTGCGGACAGCCAGCTCCTCAATCTCCAGCTTCACCATTTCCTTCATGTCGTCGTCCAGCTTCTCGTTCTGCAACGCTTTGGCTTCGTCCAACTGGGCGCATACGGTCTTGTATTCGTTATAGGCTTCATATGTCTCCTGCAAATCCGACTGCTCCTTGGAATATTCCCGGAGCCGCTTGGGATCACCGGTCACATCCGGGTCGCACAAGAGCTCGCTCAGCTTGTCATACCGGTCGGCAAGAGCCTGAAGTTTGTCCAGCACGTGTTGCACCTCCTGTTAGTTAAAACATATATTTTTATCGTCCATCTGTCATCTGTTCACTGTTATGGGGGATCAGGGTATGGCCGTTTTCCGGCTACACATTAAACCGGAAATGCATGACATCGCCGTCCTGCACCACGTAATCCTTTCCTTCCAGACGCAGGAGCCCTTTTTCCTTGGCTGCGTTCATGGAGCCGTTCACCGTCAGATCCTCGTAGGAAACCACTTCCGCCCGGATGAAGCCGCGCTCAAAGTCAGAGTGGATCACACCCGCCGCCTGGGGAGCCTTCATGCCCTTGCGGATGGTCCAGGCCCGGACCTCCTGCACCCCTGCCGTAAAGTAAGTGTACAAGCCCAAAAGTTTGTATGCACCGCGGATCAGACGGTCCAAGCCCGATTCGGACAGGCCCAGCTCCTCCAGGAACATGGCCTTGTCTTCTCCCTCCAGCTCGGCGATCTCCGATTCCACCTTGGCGCTGATGGGCACCACCTCGGCGCCTTCCTTGGCGGCGAACTCCCGCACTATTTGCACATAGGGGTTGCCGTCGGCGTTGGCCGCTTCCTCTTCGCTAACATTGGCGGCGTACAGCACCGGCTTCATGGTGATCAGATGAAGATCACGGACCAACGGCCGCTCTTCCTCATTCAGCTCCACGCTGCGGGCAGGCTGGTCATTGTACAGAGCCTCCTTGATCCGTTCCAGCGCCTCCACCTCGACGGCCACCTTCTTTTCGCCGCCCTTCAGGTTCTTGCGGGAGCGCTCCAGACGCTTCTCCACCGTTTCCACATCCGCCAGGATCAGCTCCAGATTGATGGTCTCAATATCGGAGAGCGGGTCCACCTTGCCGGACACGTGAGTGATGTTCTCGTCCTGGAAGCAGCGCACCACATGGACAATGGCGTCCACCTCGCGGATATGGGCCAGGAACTTATTCCCGAGACCCTCGCCCTTGCTGGCTCCCTTCACCAGACCGGCAATGTCTACGAACTCAAAGGCTGTCGGCACGATCCGGTTGGGATTGACAATCTCCGCCAGCTTCTGAAGACGCTCGTCCGGCACCTCCACCACGCCTACATTGGGGTCAATGGTGCAAAACGGATAGTTGGCGGATTCCGCCCCGGCTTGGGTAATCGCATTGAACAACGTCGATTTGCCTACATTGGGCAGTCCGACAATACCAGCTTTTAACGCCATCTATAAACAACTCCTAGATCTATTGTATGTTTTTTATAAAAGGATACCACAGTTTAACCTTTATATTATACACTTGTGGCCGCGGGAAATAAAGTCGCCTGACATATTTCTTCCACTACGGCTGCTCCATCAGCCTGCGGACCAGCCTCGCCAATATCTCAATGGCACGGGAAAGCTGCTCCGGCGGCGCATACGAGTAGGAAATCCGCAGGCAGGACTTTTCCTCCGCCCCATAGACCGTGCCGGGATTAAGCAGAACACCCTCCCGCAGGGCGGCGTCAAACAGCAGCTTCATAGGCAGGCTCCGGTTGAACTCCAGCCAAATATAGAAGCCGCCGCCGGGAATGGTCCAGCGGGCCAGCCCGCCGAACTCCCGGTCCAATGCCGCCGCGGTGACCGCACGGCGCTGCCGCAGCTGGGTCCGGAGCTGCTCCAGGTGGCGCTCATGCCGGCCGCCCTCCAGCCATTGCAGCGCAGCCCATTGGGACAAGGAGCTGGCTCCATAGTCAATCTGCATTTTGATATCCGCCAGCCGGTCAATGACCGTCCGCGGGCCTACCACCCAGCCGATCCGCAGGCCGGGACTGACGGACTTGGATAAGCTGCCCAGATACAGGACATCCCCATGGCTGTCCATGCTTTTGATAGGCGGGGGAGGCGGCGGTTCGTCCAGCCACAGCTCCCCGTACACATCATCCTCGATAATGGGCAAGCGAAGCTCCTGGCAGGCTTGAAGCACTTCCTTCCGCCGCTTCCCGCTCATGACCTTGCCGGTGGGATTGTGGAAGGCGGGGTTGGTGTACAGCATGGCGGCCTGGTATTGCTTCCGGTACCGCTCCAGCAGTTCGGAGCGCAAGCCCGCTTCATCCATGGGCACTCCCTCCAGCCGGATGCCGGCAGACTGGAACACCTGCACGGAATGAAGATAGGATGGACTTTCTGTCAGGACAGTAGAGCCTGGGCGCATCAGCCCCGCCGCAATCAGATGGAGCCCCTGGAGCGCGCCGGAAACCACCAACACGGAGTCGGCGGTGACATGGATGCCCCGTTCCCGCAGCCGCTCCGCAATTCTGTGCCGCAAGGCGGCGCTGCCCTTGGGCTCCTCGTAGCCCAAAGAAACAGGGCGCTTGCCGCTCTCCTGCAGGAGCCGGCCCATCTCCCGCTCGGGCAGCAGGTCCGGCGCCAGCTCCCCCGTTCCCAGGCGGATGATGCCGGGGTCCGCTTCCATCCGGTTAATGGTCTGGATCACCGGCAGATTGGGCTGGTGGCGTCCGCTTCCCACCACCCGGACCCAGTCCGTGGGCAGAGCGGTCAGCAGGCTCCAGGACTCGTTGACCACCCGGGTTCCGCCTCCCGTTTGTCCCTCTACCAGCCCCAATGCGGCCAGTTCCGCCATGGCCTGGGCTACTGTGCTCCGATTTACCTGCCACAGCCGGGCCAGAGAACGCTGGGAGGGCAGCCGCGCCCCCACCGTCCACTCGCCGCGGAGGATGCCTTCCTTAAAATAGCGGACAATTTGTTCCTGCAACGGGAGTTCCCCATAACGGTCGGGCTTCCAATCCATTTTAACCTCTCCCCTTTATCTTATCCCCCAACTTGGTTGGTTCGCCAACCACCCATTTGGCCGGAGACAAAAAAACAACCCTGCTATACAATCTGTTTCATACAAACAGAAAGGATGTGCTCCGGTTGTTAGTCCAATTGGCTCCGTCTATTCTTCAAGCTTTTATTCTGCCGGCTTCCCCGGGAGCCGCCGCCCTTCACGGCTTTATTTTGGCCTTGGGCCTGATTCTCCCTCTGGGGGTGCAGAATGTATTTATTTTTCAGCAAGGCGCTCTTCAGCGCTCCTTCCGCAAAGCTCTCCCCGCGGTGCTTACCGCGGCGGTCTGCGATACCCTCCTTATCGGATTGGCGGTGACAGGCATGTCTCTGGCAGTCCTGAACAACGGCTGGCTGGAAACTCTCCTGATGGCGGCAGGCTCCATATTCCTGCTGTACATGGGCATTTCTCTGTGGCGGCGCCAGCCCAACTCCGCTTTTGGCGAAGCGGCCGTCTATTCCGGCCGGCGGCAAATCGCCTTCGCAGCCTCCGTCTCCCTGCTCAATCCCCATGCCATTCTCGATACCATCGGCGTCATCGGCGGCGCCTCCCTTCAATATGCGGGAACTAACCGTCTTGCCTTTGCCTTGTCCTGCATCGTGGTGTCGTGGGTGTGGTTTGCAGCGCTGGCCCTGACCGGCCGGTTGGCTGGCAGATGGGATCATTCCGGCAGGCTGACCCGACTGTTGAATAAAGCCTCGGCGGTTATTGTCGCCGCCATTGGCCTGGGACTATTGTATACGGCCGTCTCCCGCCTGTTTTAGCCCGCAGTCTACAGCTTAGGGAGGATATTCTTATTTGAAGGTCCGCTTGTTGGCTTCCTTTTTGGAGGTGGAGAGGGCTGTAATTTGCTCCCGCAGAATAAATGCCCGCAGGGAGTTCATTTTGGCATCCTCCATCTCCACATATTGGGCGCCATAATAGATGTTGCCGATGCCCTTTTCTGTCCGGACCACCTTGGCCGTGCAGGCAATAAGGCCGCCCAGCTCCATTTCCAGCCTCAGCTCCGTATGCTCCTCCAGCCGGAAGGGGTCAGGCAGGGTAAAGCCGATGCCGCTTAAGCTGATGTTTTTGATATCGATGGACATCAGCTGATCCGCTTCCTCGAAGTCCCCAACAGCCCCTTCGCGCTTCCAGGCCGCCAGCTTCCCGCTCCGGTTGATCTCCACCCGGGGAAAGGTCCGCTTTTCATGAAACCTCCGCTGATTCTCCGGGGGATTGATCATCATGAGCGATCCCTTATCTTTTCCCACAATGGTGGAAGGAATCAGATACATGCCGGCAGGCGTATACACTGTCAATTTCACATTTTCCCCAAGGACAAAGCGGTTGAAGTCGCTGATTTCGATCTCAAGCAAATCGCCCTCCACGTGGGTCATAATGCCTGTGGAGACGAAGCCGCTTTTTTCCACAACGGTTCTGCAATGGACCAGGATAGTAGGAGGAGGAAGCTCCTTCACTTCAGTAAAACCGGTACGCTTTTTCTTCATTTCAACCCGGCTCATATTGTCACCAGCCTTTCTGTTAATTGTAGAATCTCCTTTTTGGGAGATGCGGCAAAATGACAAAAAGCCGCTCCGTCGGAAGCAGCTTTAAGGATACAGCTTGCTTACGCCCCGGTGATATTCGGCAACCAGGCGATCATAGCGCTCCACCGGTGTGGAGATGCCGTAGACCCTAGGCTTTGCGTCCTATCCTTTCGGAATAGTTTGCCATTTATCGTATTACAGTTGGGCATTTCAGATTATGTTCTGGCACGTTGGATTCTTGTTTTATGAAAATAGTATACGTTTTTTCATAGATGTTTTCAATCCGTTTCATACAGGATTTCTGTGAATAAAAGGGGTGATTGAGATTTCAGCTGGGGACGATTAGAATAAGATGTGGAAAAATGAGGCGGTTATTCACATCTATCCACAAAGTTATCCACAGGCTGTGAACAAGATCGAAAACATGTTCGGCTTCTTTATCCACAATTGAGGGAGGAAGTTCATGGATCACGAATACTGGATGCGCCGGGCAATAGAAGAGGCCCATAAGGCGGAGCGTCTGGGAGAGGTGCCCATCGGCGCCATTATTGTGCGTCAGGGGGAAATTGTCGGCAGTGGCTATAATCTGCGGGAAACCACCTTGGACCCGACTGCCCATGCAGAAATGATCGCCATCCGGGAGGCCAGCACCCGTCTGCAATCCTGGCGGCTGTTGGACTGCACCCTCTATGTCACCCTGGAGCCCTGTCCCATGTGCGCCGGGGCTATTGTCCAGTCCCGGGTTCCCACTGTCGTATACGGGGCCCCCGATCCCAAGGCAGGCTGCGCCGGAACGCTGATGAATCTGCTGCAGGAGGACCGCTTCAATCACCAGGTGGAGTTGGTTGGCGAGGTGCTGCGGGAGGAATGCGGTCTTCTGCTCACCGCCTTCTTCCGCAGGCTGCGGGGCAAGGATAAGCCGATCTAAGCAAAAACCGCTCCTGTCAGGCCACTGCCAGCCTGGTGAGCGGTTTTTTGCCGATATATATAGGCAGGTTAAATATCCTCCCGCTTCTCGAAATAGCGGATGGAGATCCGCATAGAGATCAGAAGCATCAGCACGGAGAGCAGCATCATGCCAACAATCCACACATAAGGACTGAAGCCCGCCAACACATCTCCGAGACGCTGCAGCCAGGCAGGCGGCTCGCCGGAGAAATCAAACCGGGAACGCAAGGCATTGATTAACGCTCCCGAGCTTCCTCCCAGAATTCCAATCCCGATAAAGAACAAACGGTTGTAGGTCTGGGCACGGGCAATGCCGATTTTGTACACCATTGGAATCAGGATAGAGACGAGAAAACTGTAGCAGCAGGTGACGACTGCGGTAATGAGAAGATTCAGCACCCTGTCATCCCGTGTATTAAAAGCTCCTCCAAGGAGGCCCACCAAGCTAAGCACGGCTGTGGAGCAAACCGCCACCAGCACCACGCTAGCATACTTGGCCTTCACCAGTGTAGCCCGCGGCACCGGCAGACACAGGAGCAGCCGGGTGGCGTGGTTTTTCTCATCCTCATGCATGGACCGGTTGATAAAGCTGTACACAATAATAAAGACGGGAATCATCACACTTATCATATTATACTGGTCCATGGCTGTCATATAGAAGAAAAGGAGCAACCCTATAGCCAGATACATATAAGCCGACCGTTTTTGAATGACGAAATCCTTGAGAATCAACTGCTTCATCCCATTTCCACCTCACTAAAAAATTAAAGTGTCCCGCCGGAATTTCCAAAAACTGCTTCACCCTCATCCGTCATCCGCACCAGCAGCTCATCCAGGGTAAGCTTCTCCACCTTGTAATCCGCCGACGGGAAGCTCCGTTTCCACTCCCGCTCGAATTCCCGGATATTCCGGGTCATGCCGCTGAAGCCGAATTCCCCGTGTTTGACTCCCGTCAGCAGTTGCTCCAGCCGCGGCTCCAGGTAACGGTTGTCGGCCTTGACCAGCCTCCATTGATCCAACACTGTGAGTTTGTCGCCGCTGGCGGCAATCCGCCCGTTATGGATGAGGGTAATGTAATCCGCCACTTTTTCGATATCCGAGGTAATATGGGAGGAGAAAAAAATCGACGCCCGCTCGTCCTGGATGATCTCCCGGAACACGTCAAGAAGTTCGCTGCGGATCACCGGGTCCAAGCCGGAGGTAGGTTCGTCCAGAATCAGCAGCTCCGGGTGATGGGCCATAGCCAAGGCCAGGGAAAGCTTCACCTTCATGCCCCGGGACAGCTCCTTGATCTTCTTCCGGGGGTCCACCTGGAACCGGTTCAGCAGCTTGCGGAACAGAGCCTCCTCCCACTTGCGGTAGAAGCCGCTCACAAACCGTCCCGTCCACTCCACTGTCATATCTTCATAAAAAGCCGGCTCCTCGCTCACATAGCCGATGCGTTCCTTCATCTCTGCCGGCATCTCCCGTACGGCTTGGCCGAACCATTCGATTTCCCCCGAATCGGGACGGATCATATCCGTCATACACTTGATGGTGGTGCTTTTGCCAGCCCCGTTTTTCCCCACGAAGCCCATAATATAGCCCCGCGGGATACTAAGCGTTACTCTGTCCAAGGTGAAGGCCGGATAATGCTTGGTTACATCCTTCATTTTCAAAATCATCTCATCCATCTATAGCATCCTCCTTTTTCCAATCTCCGTCCCTGATTCACAAGCAGGGCTGCGCAGATTACTCCACATCCATCAGCAGCCGGAAAATCCGCAGAATCTCCTCCTCGTTCATCCCCAGCTCCCGGCAGCCGGCAATTCCCTTCTCGAAGGCCTGCTGGACCGCCTTCAGCTTCGTCTCCTTGACGAACTCCGCCCCCGCTTCCGCCACATAGGACCCCACCCCCTGCTTGGTGGCGATGTAGCCTTCCGCCTCCAGATCCTCATAGGCCTTCTTCACCGTAATCACGCTGATCTCCAGTTCCCGGGCCAGGGCGCGGATGGAGGGCAGCATTGTCCCTGAGGGCAGCGTACCTTCCAGGATCTGCTCAATCACTTGCTTCTTGATCTGCTCATACAAGGGAGCCGGATCACTATTGGACAACACAATGTACAACGAAGCCACCCCGTATCCGTGCATACTGTATATGTTATTATATGTACAGTATATGCGCGTTTATACACAGTGTCAATGCTAATTCCCGCCATCCTCCACTTGCCTGCTCTCTCTGAAATGTCGCTCAACCGCTTTCCTATTCTTCGCGCTTTGTGTTATAATGGTCTTCGCGCGTTCCCGTAGCTCAGCAGGATAGAGCGACAGTTTCCTAAACTGCAGGTCGGAGGTTCGAATCCTCTCGGGGACGTATCTGAAAAGTGCCGAAAACCCTTGATATATCAGGGGTTTTTCTTTATGTCTTTTATCGGTTGCTTTGTGCCTTAGTGATTCGTGGGGTCACTTTGGGGTCAAATAATTAAAATAAAACTTGCAATACGTATTGACACGTATTAAAATATGGTTAGGAGGTGCTAATACCGATGCGCAGCTACTCTTCAAGAGAAGTCATCCAAATCCTGCAAGCAAACGGCTGGTATAAGGTTCATACAGTTGGAGATCACTTTCAGTTCAAACACCCCACTATAAAAGGCAAGGTCACGATTACGCATCCGGTAAAAGATGTGGCCCTCCACATTCTCAAGGACATTGAAAAAAAGACAGGACTAAAGCTTTAGTCCGGTCTTTATCCTTTTCATAAATATGAATAACGAAAGGGTGAACAAAGTGAAAAAAAACTACAGTTACCCAGCTGTACTCAGTTTTACAGACAAGTGCATTGAAATCTCGTTTCCCGATCTGGAGGAAGCCTTGTCACAAGCAGATAATATGGAGCAAGCATTGAGACGGGCAAACGAAGTCTTAAGGCTTACCATTGAAAGCAGATTAGAAGACAAGGAAGACATTCCACCGGCAACGCCGTTAATCCGAATCGCCTTGCAAGAGAATCAGCGCACGATTATTGCTACGGCGGTCTTGAACGAAAAGATAACCTATGTAAAGAAAACTCTTACTATACCTGATGACTTGAATGAAGCTGCTGAAATGGCAGGAATCAACTTCTCCCAAGTGCTTCAGCGAGCGCTTAGGGAAGAGCTTCAAAGATAACCTTGTAGCGGTTAACTATTATAACACAAAGAAACAGACCGCTTCCGTTAGCGCAAGGGGCGGTCTGTTTCTCTGGACCAGCATTACAAAATCACATCATATTTCCGCAACATCTGATGCCGTAGCTCCGCAATCCGCCGCTGGATTGGGATAGCCAGCTTTCCATTTCGGATCAGCCGGGCTTCCAGTTGCCTAACCCGACTTCTCGCCGCGAATATTTCCCGCACGTCTTCCTTAGTCCGTACTTTCTCCATGACTCCCTCCAATAGCAGCTTGGTATTTTGCCAATTCGGTCTTGGTCATCTCGGCTTCCGACAACACATAGAAACTGCTTTTCAGGACCATAACCTGCCTGTCCCGAAATTGCTGCTTCCGTTGCCAATGCAGACATTCTCGCGGCACCAGCAGCCGGCCGGTGATAGCCGCAATCCGTTCCGCTATTTGAACCAGCTTCCAAAAATAGTAGTCGCGCGAGAGTCGCTGGAAGCGAACAGCGGGGATAGACGGGAATTGGTACAGCAGCGTTTGCGGATCATGCCGCAGCCGTTCGGTTGGAACAATGCTCATGCGATTACACCCCCTTGCGGCAGGCGTTTCCGGTGTCTGGCCGCGTCATGGCGGCGTTCCAATTCCTCCATGAACGTGATGGACTCTCGTTCCGTCTTTGGCAGCGGAAATCCGCTGACGAAACTGTGAGAGTCGAACAGGTTCAGACGATGGATTTGCGCCACCTTGGAGGCCGAAAGAAATCGGGTATGCAGATGCTCCCCCAACGGCCCGTAAGAGTCGGCGGTGAAGTCGTAATAGTCAAACTTGATGCCCTTGTTCCCCGCTGGCCGGACAAGGATTAGAACCTCCAGCATATCACGGATTCTTGTGTCCAATCGCTTGATGGAAGGCGTAGCGAATATCTGGATAGAAGCCATTTTCCGGCAAAAGGTCAGCAGATCAGTAGCAAAGGTATTTTCATGCTTCATCCAACTCCGGTTAGAGAAGCTCCGGTGTGATTCATCCCACACGCATATGCTGCCGTGGGAGTCCGCCACCTTGAACCAATCTTCTGCCTCGCGCATTCGCTCGGCTCCGGTCAGGTCAAAGTTGGCGTACAGGTCCACCCATCCGCCTCGTGCCTCTATTGCTTGCTTGTACAAATGGGCCATAATCGCGGCTATCGTTGTTTTACCGGCTCCCAGCCGTCCCATAACGCCTATCATGTGCGGCATGATTATTTCCCTCCTTTCCCACCCATGCGCCCTCCATCTCCGGCCAGAATAATCGGCTTCGGAGGTTTGGGTATCAATTCTTCGATTGTGTCCAGGAATACGCCTGTCTTCGCCACATACTGCTTGTAGATTCCCGCAATCTTGTCAATAATGGGTTTGTACGGATTTTTTTCTCCATGGAGTCGTTGATTATCCCCCAGCGCTTGCAACAGTAGCAGCGCCCTTAGCTGCTCCTCTGACAGAGGCGCAGCCACGCGCTCCATAAACTCCAAAACCTGCTTGACATCACTGACGTGCTGCACATTTGGAAACAGATCATCATTGATAACCTTCTGAATTTTGTCCGCGTTATAGTTCTGTTCTGCTGCCATATTACTTCACCGCCAACATAATGATAAGCACCAGGACCGCCGCTCCGATCATGACCATTTTGCCGATTGGCAGCTTGGCCGCCGCCTCCATCGGCTCTTTCTCAAACATCGTGATTTGACGCAGCACCGTAGAACGCTCCAGCGCCGCGATCCGCTTGCAATCCGTTACGTTCTCCTCAATGGCCGGGTAGTGGAATACACGCCCCCTCCTGCCCACATAGGAGCTTACATCCCCGATGGGCACCGAATATTCCACTTCTCCATGTGCCAAAATCCGCTCATCGTTGATATCCTCCACCCTGGCTATGTCCGCTCTGCCGCTGGATGACAGGATGATAAGCGTATCTTCAATAACAGGCATTTCTTCCCTGCCTCTATTAGCGATTCCGAACATTTGTTTTTCCTCCCTTCATTTTGTTCAGCAGCCAGTAAGCCGGTAAAATAACTGCCACTACCCCCAGCGTCAAGCCGGAGCCGATAGCAAAAAAATATGAAAATACGTTTTCCACCTTTATGCCCCCTATAAAAAATTCCTGCATATATCCTCTGTGCTGATTTCCTTCACATCCTCCAAGCTAATATTGGAGAAGTAACCGCAGTTCACATAATCGGAGAACATGTCCCGGACCGCTTCCTCTGTCGGCTCTGCCTCATATCCCCCTTTTTGAAGAACACGGGCGAAAAGAGAAGGTTCTATTACCACCATTGCACCCCATCCTTGACGTTGTAGTACATCCGAGCAATTGCTTTGATCAGCTGCAAGACGCCTAAAAGCATGATTGCCGCCAGCAGGCTATTGACTACAGATTGCATCGATGACGGCAAGTAGGCAAAAAATCCAAAGTAATGATTGAGGTTGATCCCCCGGCCCGCAATCATGGAGACATGCCCCAGGTACTCCACCCCCATGCTCAAAAAGCTCAAGGGTGGGTTAAAAATGGAATCCATAAAATTGCGGACCGGTCCGGGGATGATATCAAAAAACACGTTAATCCCCTCCCCCTTTGATGCTGGACAATATCCGTATGGCTGCAAATCCAGCTGTAAACCAGATGATAAATATCAAAACATAGGCCAATACGTCCAACTGGAAATACTGCAATCCCTCCGCCACATTATTAAAAATGCTTGTCCATTGCCCGTCATTGCGGTCTGTCGGAGTAAAGCTGAATCCGGCCATAGTCAGAAATATGCCCTTGACCAAAGAGTAAAACAGCTTGCCGATCCCCAGGAGCAATTGCAGCAGCGTCACAACCAGTTCCGCGAGCTTGTATATAAAATAAAATATAATCCCGATCAGGATAAAAATGGGCTGGAATAGCAGCTTGAGCAGGTCAAAAAGTTTTTGAAAAAGGTATCCGAACAGCCTGGATAAACTCCCCAAAATTGAATTGGCAAGCCGCGAGAAAAAGTCACCAGTCCACCCCAGGAACTGGGCAATCATAGCTTATAAGCCTTCCGGGTTTGCCTGACCAACCCTACTACAAAATCCACGATCATATCCGCCGCAGCCAAGGAGCAGAACACCAACAGCGGCACGGACAGATATTGCAGATATGACCCGGTTAGCTGGATTATCGCAAGGGTTTCATTCATCGTCTTCCGTCCCTTCTGGACTTTTGGATATGATCCTGCATCCGGCGACGGATTTTGTCCTGTTCCCGTTTGGTTAGGGTTCCATCTTTCTTCCGGCCTGGACCGTCATTTTTCACTTTAGTAACAGCACGTGGTTCCCGACCAGATTTGTGGGATGATTCTCCATACCTTCTTGCCCAAACCTTATCTGTTTTGGCCCATTCCATTTGATCCCTACGGTTACTTTCAAATGCACTAACTACTGATTTAGTATTTGAATGGTATTTCCCAAATTCTTTAATGAATTGGTCTTTGCTCATTCTCTCCCAGTTTCTTACCCTATTCCCCGATTCATCTCTTTTCCCTTTCCACACAGGGACATAAGTAAAATCTTCTCCTTGTTTTCGCCTTCCTCCCTTGCTGGAAGTTTTTTCATCCGCCTTCTTCGTCAACTTCATAGCCAGCCCATACAGCACCGGGGCAAAGATGACGGCCAGAGCCAAGAGTACCCATTGGCCGTACATGCTTAAAAAGTTAACGGCAGACCGGATCATATCTGACACGTTAAAAGGCAGAGATATACCGGACATATCAGTTACATCTGCTGGTTTTGCATAGACAGTGGACGTTACCGACTCCCCTGCTTCATAAACTGCGGCTACCTCATATTTGTACAAAGTCCCATTCACCAACCCTTCATCGGTATATTTTTCCGTTGTCGGTTCGGCGATCAGTACGCCGTCCCGGTAAACCTTGTATCCAACAGCCCCTGGGGACTTTGCCCAGGACAGGATTACGGTCTCGCTTTTGATATCCTTTCTTAGCCCTGATGGAGGTTTAAGCGTTGGTGTCGGAGTTGGTGTCGGGTCCCCTGGGCTAACCGTCGGTGTCCCCCCTCCGCCTGATGGGGTTGGCGTTGGCGTCCCTCCATCAGATGGCGTGGGCGTGGGCGTTGGTGTCGGCGTTGGTGCTGACAAATCAGCAAATGCTTTTATTTCATAGACATACCTTGGCGTCACAACTGTGGCAAAATTTTTAACTTCGATGTATTTTACGCCCTTGAACGATACCTTTTGATATGAGTCAACATTTTGTATTTGCGTATTTCCTAAATTCTTCCCGCCAGAATCATAAAAATAAAACATCAAATAAGGAAAACTGTTAACCTTCCAATAAACTTGATTGATATCATAAACTTGATCAAGTTTATATCTCATGTACTCGCCTTTATTGAGTATGTTGTAGCTGGTATCAACACCATCTGTTAGTTTCCCACTATTTGGAAAAGTACTATCAGACGTTGGCAACAAACCACTTAAAATATCAGTAGGCGTTGGTGTTGGGGTCGGTGTAACTGTTGGCGTTGCCTCCACCTCATATAAACTCATAAAGCCATTATTATTAGTGCTCGTATCAAGTTCTATGAGGATTCTGCTCGCCCCTGACGGCACATTAAGTGTCAATACTTTAGAAACTGTAGCCGACGACGATAATGTATACTTAACTCTACCCCCGACATTTTGATTGTTACTATCCCGGAAAGTTATATATGTTACGGTTGATGCAGAATCAGTCCTATAATGCATTTTTAATTCGGTTGCTGACGGGTCAAATCCAATCACGATATGTGAGGACTTATTGCCCAAATAGGCCATTGTGTTAACATTGCCGTCCACCGCGTAATGAGCATTTTCCACGATGTTGCTGCTAACTACTGTGTTCGCCATTGCTACAGATGGCAACACCATTGACATCATAATAACTGCTGCCAAGATTATCTTTTTCATATTTCCCTCCTCGGTATGGGAATTTCCCCTCCCACATTTCCTGGCACTGGTATTGGTCCCCCAGCTTGGCCCGGGACAGGCATGGTACCGGGGTTGGCCGATGGGATTGGAACCGGATCATTATTACCTGGCGGCGCTGTCTTGGACGGCATGGCCTCGGGGATATCTACTTTTCCCGGAGGTGTAATACCCCCGTTGCTGTTACTCGTGCTGCCGGGCAGCACCGGGACGCCAGGGTCATCATATTGCATATTTGATAGTGGGTCGAAAATCTCAAAGGGCTTCGACTCGTCCTTTATTTCGATCTGCGGCCCACTCGTGATGTCAAAGGGTTTGGGCTGCTCATATCCGGCCGGGACAATTGGCACTAAGCTTGACGCCGCACTGGAGCCGCTGTCCATGGTCGGCAGATCAACCGTTATTTGCTGGTTAAGCTGCTGTTGGGAGGGTGACGCTGGCACAACCCCCAGGTAATTGCCCAAATGGTCTATGGTCGCCGTCCCGATCAGGTCGGCAATATGGTTCCAATCTGGAGGAGGTGGCAACGCTGCTTTAATGGCATCCGTCCACTCGCCCATGTAGGTATCCCATTCCGGGCAGGCTAATAGATTGGTTATCGTCTCGCAGCTGGTGCATCCTTCCCCTCCGCCAGTTCCCGGAGACTCGGTCGGCCCGGGGCTCTGATTTCCTCCGCCTGTTGGTGTCGGCTCTGTTGTTGGCGTTGGTGTCGGGGTCGGGGTTGGCGTCAAATCGCCGTATTGGGTCGGGGTATTATCCAAAAAATAATAGTCCACGATATCCCCCGCCCTTTGGTCATCGGCTTGCATATGGGTTACCCTCACATAAGATTCCCCGGCCGCTGACTTGACCAATTTCAACTTGATCCACCAATTCAGAGGTTTAACAGTATAGGAGCTACCCGTTATCAATTCTTCGCTGCCGTCCGGGTACTCGGCATAGAGTTTGTCTGACGACAGTAAATGCCTTTCAAAGTCCACCTGTAGGACCTTTGCATCATGCTGGACGAAATCCCCCCACATGGTTGTATCCCCACTCCGTAAATGCAAGTAGTATGTACCAGGGTTAGCGGTGTGAGCAAAAAAGTAATTATTGACGTTAACGGTTACTGCCGCTAATGCAATCGTCGGCGCCAGGATCAACCCGACGAGTACCAAAATCAGTTTCTTTGTCATAAAAAATCCCCCATCCCCCTTCCCAGGGAGACGGGGGAGCTTTTTTTGATTAAGCGCCAGCACTAGAACGCTTTTTGGCCGCAGATACCAACTTCATCGCCAGACCGTAAAGGACCGGTGCAAAGATGACGGCCAGGGCCAGCAAAATCCATTCGCCGTACAATGTCAGGAAATTCACCGCAGACGACAGCATATCCGCTACGTTAAAAGGCAACGCTGTTCCGGTAAATTCAATCGGCGCTGCGCCTGCCGGGGTCGGGGATGTAGCTGCCAAGGCAAAGGCAAACGCCAACGCTCCAGCACCAATCATGCCACCCTTCTTGCCTTTCATCATTTCCACCATCAGCTTGAAACGAGAGAACATCTTTTTCAAAACAATCAGCCTCCTAAAAGTTTTTTTATATAGAGTCGGGGTATCCCGTTGCTCACATGTAATCAAAATCATCGTCATCATCCTGGGTCTTTTTGGCTTTTCCCATCATCTCCAAGATGGCATCCAGCACCAGCCCAGCTACCAACGCGGCCATGCAGATCATAAAGATAGGCATGTTGTATGACAAGAACCACTTGACGTAAAACCAGAACTGCATAAGCCGTTCCGGTGTAAAAAACGTTGTCGGCATCCCGGTATACACCGGAGTTGGCATTGGTGTTATGCTTGGTGCTGGCGTGGCCGTCGCCGTGGGAGTCGCCGTTGGTGTGGCAGTAGGCGTAGGAGTGGGGGTCGGCGTAGAAACAACATCGTTATAATGCACCCCATTGATATACACCGCATCTACCCTATAGGTGTTGATACCATTAGTGTGAAACTTGAGATCTATGCTAGAGGCAGATTCCGTCAGATTTCTGCTCCCCGTCCGGTCGCCTAAAAACTCCGGGCGCGCAAACGATCTAAAGACTGTTACTCCGTTTATATCCAGGCCAAACGTATTATCCGTTTCTAAGTCGGATGATGCTTGCCCTAATATCCGGTATTGGACGACTATATTAGTCCCTGCATAGAGATCAACGCCCGGTAGAGTGTACGTATAGTAGGCGCTAGTACAACGTCTCGTAAATTCGTTCCCCATTAAACCACTCTGTTGCGTTATGGTCTTTTTCGGG
>NZ_QMFA01000066.1 GCF_003285005.1 Paenibacillus sp. YN15
TTCCTTGTCTCTTGCCTTTTCCGGCACTCCTGTTTTGCTATGACCTAAGTAGTAACGAAAAATCATATATAAAAACACAATCGGGAGCAGTTTTTGGCAATTGTATTCGATAAATCATATACAATAGGTGCCAAATTGCCTTTCCGGCAAATTATACTTGAAATTTCATACATAATGGCGGGAGCCGGTTTTGCGGCCGCTGATTTCATATTAATAGGAAAACAGGATCAAAAAAATAGAAATTTGACGAGCAAGGAGTTCTTATTTTTGCCCTCTTCCCTATCCACCTCTCACTCCCTCCGCAGGCGGTGCCACTTCGCCAGAAGCTCCGCCTCCCGCTGAGGCGCCAAGCCTGCCTTGCGCGGCACATCCGTGGGGCGGCCGGCATCCCATGCCGCGGTATCGCGGATGGTCTCCTCCAGGGGGCGGAAGGTCAGCCCGGCCGCCAGGGCTTTGTCCACATTCACCTGCACCAGGCCGGTGAATGCCGCGGTTTCGCCGCTGTCGGGCAGCCACAGCGGCAGCTCCATCCACGCGCCGGCGCCCTGCCCGGCGAGGAAGCCTTCGTCCGCCCACGTCAGCTTGGCGGACGGGTTCAAGGCGCTGCGGCATTGCTCCAGCAGCGCCTCCATCGTAACGCGGCCCGGCTCCCCGGCCGCGTTGAACACCCCCGTGCGCCGGGCCTCTGTCATGGATACCATCCATGACGCCAGGTCGCGCACGTCAATGATCTGCACCGGCGCGGCCTTCGGCCCCGGTGCCAGCACTTCCCCGCCGCGGGCGATCCGCGACGGCCAATACGTGAAGCGGTCCGTGGCATCCCGCGGACCGACAATCAGGCCCGGGCGGATGACCAGCACCCGCCCGGGCAATTGCTCGGCAAGCACAGCCTCGCACCGCGCCTTCAAGCCGCCGTAATGGGCGGCCACGTCCTCGCTGGATGCATCCTCCAGCTCCAGAACCGCGTCCTCCTCCGCGGCGCCGGGCCGGCTCAAATCCCGGTAAACGGATACGGAGGAAACAAACGTATAATGGCCGACCCGCCCCTCCAGCAGCTCGGCGCCGGCCTTCACAATACGGGGCACATAACCGGAGGTATCAATAACCGCATCCCATGTACCCTGCTCCAGCGCCTGCATTCCTCCGTCCCGGTCCCCGATCAAATGCTTCACATTGGACAACATGCCGGAGGCCGATTTTCCCCGGGAGAAAATCGTCACCTCATGCCCCCTTGCCGCCGCTTCCTCTGCGATGGCATACCCCAAAAACACCGTGCCTCCCAAAATCAACAATCTCATCGCATTCACCTCTCCTCATAAATACTCTCGCACCTACAGCCACCGGGTAAAGGCTTTACGGGTCATCTTCACCCCGTTATCCTCTGCCCACTTCTCTAAATCCTCCAGCCCCTGTTTCCCGTCCTTGGCGAAGCGGAAGCAGAAGGGAACGGGCACAATCCTCTTGCCGTAGGGCTTTATACCAATCACCGGCCAAACATACCCCATTTTCATGATGACCCGGATCTCCTCCGCTTGCAGGGTCCGTCCGTTTAACAAGACCGCCCCCTTGTCCAGACGCAGCTCTGTCGGCTTCTTCAAGGCTCTGTAAACCGTCACGATCCAAGTGGTGACACAAATAAGCAGCATTCCGATTGCAAAAATGATATATATTGCACTGGAACGCTCACTCCATCGCAGGACAATCCGAGATAAAATCCAACTATTAGCCGTCAGGGCCACAATCATTCGGAGACCGCTGGGATTTCGAATGCTGTATGTAATCGTCTTCACCGTTTCTCTTCCTCTCCCCTCGTTCTTTTACATTTTACCATGTTTATGGGAAAATTGTGGGTATAATGACGAAAAAGGAAAACTGGCCAAGCCGGCTTCCGTAGACTATAGAAAGCCCCTATTAGCCGAACCCGGGAGGTGCGTCATGTACTTTTTATTCTGGACCTTCGTACTGATTGCCGGATTGGTCCTGCTCCATAAAAGCCGCGACCAGGATGAGGATTTTCTGGTGCTCAAGCTGGTGGGATACTATTTCCTCGGAAGCTTTACCCTGCGCTTAGGCGGTCTTGTCCTTCCCCTGGGCTTCATTATCACCTTGTTAATGCGTCCCCCTGCCAACCGGAGCATCAAGCGCGGAGCCGCCATCTTCGGTTTGGTCATGATGATACTCGGACTGCTGCTGCGATAAAAACAAACGGTCCCGGGAGCTCCCCCGGGACCGCTTTCTTTCATTATGATCCTTTCACCACAACATGATCATAGAGCACATCTGCGGAGGTTGTCCGGAAGCCGATTTTCCCTGCCGTTAATTCGGTTGCCGGATTGGTCCATTCTATTTTTAATGCTCCGTCCACATAGGCCTTAATATTGCTCCCTTGTACGACGGCTCTCAGAGTATACCACTGCTTCGGGACAGCGGTGAAGGCGGTGCTGGATACACTGGTCAGGGTGCCATTTACACATTTGTAGAGCTCCAGCGTTTGGGCCGTTGCATTGACCCGATACATATAGTAATTGTTGGCATCCTTTACCCTGAAAACAATGCCTGCGTTTGCATTGGCGATGGGAACCTTCACCTTGGCTTCATAGGCATAATCCGTCCATGAGCTGCCCGCGGTAATGAGGGCGACTGCTGAAGCCTTTTGGGTCAACGCTTTTGTGCTGTCCGATACTACACTCCACGTACCCGAAGCAGCAGTCCATCCCGTGGAATTTCCATCCTCAAAATTGTCGCTGAACAGGGTGGTATTAAAAACCGGATTTGCAGACGGTTCAGTCACCGCAGCATCATCGAACAACGCCCCCGCAGAGGTTGTCCGGAAGCCGATTTTCCCCGCCGTTAATTCGGTTACCGGGTTGGTCCATTCTGTTTTCAATTCCCCATCCGCATAACCCTTAATCGTATTCCCTTCTACGACAGCCTTGAGGGTATACCACTGCTTCGCAGCAGAGGTGAAGGCAGTGCTGGAGACGCTGGTCAGAGTCCCATTTACACATTTGTAAAGCTCCAGAGTTTGGGCCGCTGCATTGATTCGGTACATATAATAATTGTTGGCGTCCTTTACCCTGAAAACAATGCCTGCATTTGCATTGACAATCGGAACCTGCACTTTGGCTTCATAAGCGTAATCCGTCCATAAGCTGCCGGCGGTAATGAGGGCGACTGCTGTAGCGCTTTGGGACAAAGCCTTCGTGTCATCGGCGACAACACTCCATGAGCCTCCGGAAACAGTCCAGCCTGTGTAATTTCCATCTTCAAAGTTATCGCTGAACAGCGGGGGCTTAGAGTTGGCAATGACTACGTCCTGCACATTATCGTTCACAACAGTAACATTCAAGTCATCCAGAGTGGTTGCAAGCTTGCCGCCAACATAAATATCTGTGAACGTTACCCCATCAATCATGCCGCCCTTGGCCACATTCCCCGAAAGCCTGGATTTCTGGCTTCCCGTTTCACGAACATTGATGTTCTTGAACAGCACATCGCTTACGTCGCCGGAAGTGCTGGTGGAAACCCCGAACCAGTAATTCCCGAATTGATTAATTCCCACCCGTTCAATATCAATATTCTCAAACGTAATCCTCCGGGCCCAGCCTTCCTCGGGAAGGGTATTTTGCGTATAACCATGGTCCACCAGCAGCGCCCGGGCGCTTTGAAACACATACGAATTGCGGATGGTTACGCCGGTCTGCGGCGTGCATATGCCCATGCCGATCTTGAACGCCACACAGCGGGTCCAGGCCAGACAATCGTCAAACACCACATTTTCCAAATGCTCAATCGCTCCCGGCCAGTCCTTGGACATCCCTTTCTGCGGCCAGGTTTTGGTGGAAAAGGTGTCGTCATCCGATATGGCGATGGCATGTTTAACAAGCACGTTCTGGCTTTCGTTGATATCGATGGCGTCATTCTCAATTTTGTATAAATCTTGGAATCCCTTGTAATTGGTGATTTTCACATTATCGGAACGGACCACCATGAACATCCAGAAGCCGGCGTCCCGCAAAATCAGCCCGTCAAAGGTAAAGTTACTGGTTGCAATCGGAACCACCAGGTTATTCAGAAACCCTTCCCCCTGCTTATGTGTTGCCGGCGGTGACGGCATTGGGCGTTCCCGCATCTCGATGCCTTTCCCGTCAATGGTTCCCCGTCCCCGCATGGTGATATTGCTGGAGCCTACGGTGGTGCGGATAAAGTACGTTCCGTCCGCATTGCGCGAATCCTTGCGGAAGTCATTCTGATAGTCCTCACCCTTGCCTGTGCCGACAATGACGGCGCCTCCGGCCAGGTAGAAGGTCACATTGCTTTTTAAGGTCAGGTTTGCGCATTTGTAGACGCCGGCGGGAATAAACACCGTGCCTCCCCCGGCATTATGCGCGTCATTGATGGCTTTCTGAATCGCGGTTGTGGCCATTGCCATCCCCGTACTGTCTGCATTGTAGGGGGAACTGGTCACATTGTAGATTCCCGGTCCCGAAGAGGCGGGAATATCCGTCTCCAGGGGATCTGCTGCAATAACAATCTTTTTCAGATTATTGATTTTTATGATCACATATGTGGAAGAGGTAAGGGTAAACGTCAGCTTTTTCCCGTTGACCGTACCCTTGACATTTTTAGCCATGGGGCTGATGGAATAGGAGGTAATATTCTCGCTTGCCGTTACTTCAAGACTGATTGCTCCGGAGAAAGAAAACTGGGCATAGTCATAATCCTTCACGTAGCTGATGACGGGCACACTGCTCCCATTCACCTTTAATGAAAATACACTGGACGCGGTATAAATGGATGGCATGGGGTAATTTTGAAGGGTTGCGGCCGCCGCGGCTGCCTCGGGCAAAGCTGCGTCGTCAGTTGAAGAGATGGAGTAGTCTTCAATCATCTCTTCCGCACCAACTGCCTGCGGCAAAAATCCTGTGATCATGATGACAAGCACTAACAGAAGACTGCATACTTTTTTGGTCAGCATAAATTACCTCCTAAAAAGATTCATTTGCCCACCGTGTGCGATAGCCTCTACGTTAGAGTAAACGCTTTCACCCCTCTCATTGTGATATCTGTATTATATTTCCTGAACAAAAAGAAAGGAGTGGGGTAAACCCACTCCTTAGGGATACATTACTACTCTAGGGCGTGTGTGATAACTCCGAGGGGAGCAGACTTTGCAGAATTTTCGTTCCAGGCAAGGCACTTTCGTGAAGGCGTACCGGGGGTACGTCAAGCGGAAGTAACGAAGCATGGGGCGAAAAGGCGGTGAAAGATGCCCTCAAGCGGGTTGTCAGACACGCCCTAAATCAATCCAGATTCTTGCAAAAGCCTTTTTACAATGACGGCAACCTCTGCGCGGGTGATATTGCTCTTTGGCGCGACTGTATTGCCGTTCCGGCCGGTAATGATTCCGGTCTTCAGGCAGGAGGCAATACTTTGTTTTGCATAGTCGGCCGCATAACCGGCATCCTCAAACCCGGCAAGCAGCTTATCGGCTTCATTCTGTGCAAGCTCTGCTTTCAAGCCGGTGAGCTTCATCGCTCTGGCCGTCATGGTCATAGCCTGCTCGCGGGTAATTTTAGCCGTAGGCCCGAAGGTTCCGTCTTCGTAGCCGTCTATAATGCCGTATTCATAGGCAATGGCTGCCGCATCGTAATACCAGCTGCCTTTGGCCACATCCTTGAACACATCCTTGCCGGAGCCCGGCCGCATGAGTCCAAGTCCTTTTACGATAATCGCGGCAAATTCGGCACGGGTAATGTCTCTGTCGGGCTCAAAGCTTCCATCCCCGCTGCCCTCAATGACAAGTCTCGAGGCCATATCATTGACCGCTTCCTTGGCCCAATGGGTGCTTACGTCCGCAAAGGCTTTGGGGCTGTAAATGACGGCATAGGTGCTGTTGGTCAGGCTGTTGATTTGGGCATAGGGTTTTCCGTCGATGACTGCAATTTTTGTCGGTACATGGGAGAAGGTCCCGTCAGCATTGAGGACAATGCCTGTGGTAATCTTGGCCGAATCGGTTCCGTCCGGAAGCACGACGGTTCTTTCCACATAGCCGTTAAACGCTGCAACATCCACCGTTTTGCTGCCGCTGGCGGCTGTGATCTTGAACTCTACCGGCTGGGCAGCAATCTGATAACCCTGTTGCTGTGCGGTATTCTGCACCTGCTTTACCGTATCCGCCGCAGGCGCTGCTATCGTAATCTGGACCTTGATGTCCTGCGATGCCGCTTGTACCCCCAACTGCCGGGACACGGCTTCCATCTTGATTTGTGCAGCAGGCAGGGTATACGTTGCCTTCTCCGTCTTAATCTGCAGCACAGCTTCCTTGGCTTCCATGCTCTTGATCATCTGTCCGGTCAGCTCCACAACTGCCTTGTCGGCTGCGGTCTCCACCGGAATGGTGATTGTTGCGCCTTTGCCTTCCTGGGACAGCTTTTGCTCCAGCTTGCCCGAATCAATGGTAACGGTGGTAACAGTTTGACCGCCTTCCTGAGTGGTAACGGCTGTGCCAACACCTTTTGCCGGGGTTGCTGTGCCAGGATTACCTGCTCCCGGTGACGGGGATGGTTCCTCGCTGCTGCCGGGATCATCATTGCCGCCCGTTGATGGTGCATTTACAGTCAAGCTGGCGGTTTTGGTATCGATTGCGCCGTCGATCCACGCCGCTCCATCCCATACCTGCTTCTGATAGGTCGCAGTTATCTTGAAATTGCCCGCTTGAGCCGGGATGTAAGCAGCTTGATAAACCTGTTCGGTTACGGTAAATTCCCCCGAATTGCCGGTTTCCGTGGAGCTCCAGGCCAACGGGTAATACCGTTCGTCGCCGATGATGGACGGTGTAAGGTTCTGATTGTAGCCCTCCGCCGTTATGATGACGGTCTGCCCCACCACTACGCTGCTTGGGCTGACGCTGAGGCTGTTGCCTTCAGAGTTTACCGGCGCATATACGTCGAGGGTTACGGTCTTCGTGTCGGTGATTCCGTTAACCCAGGACGATCCGTTCCAGCTTTGCTTTTGAAAAGTAGCCGTTACAGCATATGTTCCCGCTTCCGAAGCGGCATAGCTGGAGGTGTACGCCCCCGCTTCCGCATTCCAGTTAAAGCTGCCGTTTTTGCCGGTTTCGGTAGAAGACCAGATTACGGGGATGAATCTCTCATCTCCTGCCACAGAGGCGTCAGCAGACTGTCTGTCCCCAACAGCCGTTATCGTTACCGTATCGCCTGCCGCTGCTCTGCTGCGGTCGAGAGTGACGGTGTTGTTGGCGGCATCAGCCGGATGAGTGCCGGCTTTAACAACTGCAATGGTAAACTGCTTTTCAACAGAGAGACCGCCTGCGTCCGTGCTTCTGACCCGGATGCTGTAGCTGTTCTGGGTGTCGTACACCAAGGCTGTTACGGTCTGCAGGGTATTCCCGGAGATGGCGAAGCTTGCATTGCCGGTATCTCCCTCCCCTGCCACCAATGAATAGGCAAAAGTATCTCCTTCATCAAGATCGGTAGTTGTAAATGTCCCTACGCTGCTTCCAACAGCCGCATTCTCGGCTACGCTGGTATTGGTAAGGGAAATATCCACCGGGGCTTTATTGATCCCTGTAACCAATGCCTGATCAAATGACGCATCCGCAGATGTTGTCCGGAAGCCGATTTTGCCTGCCGTTAACTCGGTTACAGGATTGGTCCATTCTACTTTTTGCACCCCATCCACATAACCCTTCATCGTATTCCCTTGTACGATTACCTTCAGGGTATACCATTGCTTCGCAGCAGATGTGAACACTGTGCTGGATACCAAGGTCATGGCTCCATCTACAGATTTGTACAGCTCCAGCTTTTGGTTCGCCACATTGAGCCGGTACATATAAAAATTCTTGTTATCCATCACCCGGAAGACAAGGCCTGCATTTGCATTGGCAATCTGAACCCTTACTTTGGCTTCATAGCCATAATCCGTCCAGGAATCACCGGCTGTAATGAGAGCCGTGGTGCTCGACTTTTGGAGCAGAATCTTGGAATCATCTGATGCTACACTCCAGTTACCGCCGGAAGCTGTCCATCCTGTGGAATTCCCATCCTCAAAATCGTCGCTGAACAGGACGGCATTGGGATTTGAATTTACGGGTGTTTCATCCAAATCTGTGATATGGATCGTAAAGCTCTTTTCAACATAAAGTCCGCCTGAATCTGTGCTCCTCACCCGGATACTGTAGCTGTTTTTGGTCTCATAATCCGGTATGGTACGGAGAATCAGGGTATTCCCCAGCACGGCGATGGAGAAGCTGCTGTTGTCGGTATCCCCTTGTCCCGGAACCAGGGCATAAGCAAAGGTATCTCCCGCATCCGGATCGATGGTGGAGAAGCTTCCGACAATACCTCCCGCAGTGGTGTTTTCCGCTACGCTGTCAGGGGAAAGCACAATATCCGCAGGCGCTTCATTGGTGGCCGTAACCACCGCGTCGTCAAACAGGACTTTGGCCGAAGTGGTCCGGAAACCGACTCCTCCGGAGGTTAATTCCGTTACCGGATTGGTCCACTCCGTCTTTAATTCGCCGTCCACATAACCCTTGACCGTATTGCCTTTGACAATCACCTTCACCGTATACCACTGCTTCACGGACGGGAAAGGAACTTCGGATACGAGGGTCATGGTTCCCTCTACAGATTTGTACAGCTCCAGCTTCTGGTTCTTGGCATTCATCCGGTACATATAGAAATTCTTGTCGTCCTTCGCCCGGAAGACAAGTCCTGCGTTTTCCTCATTGTTTATGAACGGCAATTTCACCTTGGCTTCATAGGTGTAATCCGCCCATGCAGCACCGGCGTTGGCGGTAATGAGAGCTGTCTGGGTTTTGCTGGTGGACAGAACCTGATTCCCTCCGTCTGCCGTCACCGCCCAGGCGCCTGCAACAGTCGTCCAGCCCGCCGTATCTCCGTCTTCAAAATTATCGCTGAAGATTGCCGGAGTCGTATTGGCGATAACTACGCCGCTCACATTGTCATTTTTCACGGCTGCTTTCAGGTCACTCAGGCTTTTCGCAAGCGTTCCCTTCACATAAACATCGGTAAAGGTTACCCCGTTCACCATGCCGCCCCTGGTAGGATTCCCTTGAATAGGGGACGACTCTCCTCCCGTATCACGGACATTGATATTCTTGAACAGGATATTGCTTACATCCCCGGCTGTGCTGGTGGAAACCCGGAGCCAATAATTCCCGAATTGGCTGATGCCGACCCGTTCGATATCAATATTCTCAAAGGTAATATCCCTGGCCCAGCCCTCCACCGGAAGCGGATTTTCCGTATAAGCATGATCCACAAGCAGCGCCCGGGCGCTTTGATACACATACGAATTCCGGATGGTGACGCCGATCTGCGGCGTGCATATGCCCATGCCAAGCTTGAAGGCCGCGCAGCGGGTCCAAGCCAGACAGTCGTCGAAGATCACATTCTCCAAATGCTCAATGTCTCCCGGCCAGTCCTTGGACATCCCCTTCTGCGGCCAGGTTTTGGTGGAAAAGGTGTCGTCGTCCGAGATGGCAATGGCATGCTTAACCAGCACGTTCTGGCTTTCGTTGATATCGATGGCATCGTCCTCAAGGACATATAAGTCCTGAAAGCCCTTGTAGTTTGTGATGGTTACGTTGTCGGAACGGACGATCAGGAATGCCCAGAAGCCGCCGTCCCGCAAAGTCAACCCGTCAAAGGTAAAGTTGCTGGTTGCAATCGGCACCACCAGGTTATTGATGAATCCTTGACCGTTCTTGTGCTGCCGCTCCGGGGGCAAACCTTCCTTCTGCGGCGGATTCACCATCTTGCGCTTGCGCATCTCCACCCCTTTGCCGTCGATGGTGCCGCGTCCCCGCATGGTGATATTCTCGGAATCTATTTCCGTACGGATAAAGTATGTACCATCCGAGATGGAATCCTTGCGGAAGTCATTCCGGTAGTCCTCCCCTCTGCCTGTGCCGACAATGACAGCGCCTCCGGCCAGGTAGAAGGTGACGTTGCTTTTTAAGGTCAGGTTGCTGGAGGTGTAGACTCCTGCCGGAATATACACAATGCCTCCCCCGGCTTGATGGGCGTCGTCAATGGCTTGCTGGATGGCATCCGATGTGATCGTTGCTCCTGTGTTGTCCGCATTGTACGGCGCGGCTGTCACATTGTAGATTCCCGGACCTGAAGAGTCGGGAATATCCGTCTCCAACGGATCGGCGGCGATGACAAGCCGTTTCCTTCGTTTCTCCGGGTCTTTTTCATCCGGATTTTCATTGGGGGCTTCATTGATATCCACGATGACATAGGTGGAGGAGGAAAGGGTAAACGTCAGCTTGTTCCCATCCACTGTCCCCTTGATGTTCTTGGCCAGCGGGCTGATGGAATACGAGGTAATCGGCTGGTTGGCCGTCACTTCAATGGTAACCGTACCGGCAAAAGAAAATTGGGCATAATCATAGTCGGGCAAATATTTGACAACGGGCACCGCTTCATTATCCGCCTTCAAGGAAAAAACCTCGGATGCGGTATAAATGGAGGGCATCGGGTAGTTCTGAATGATTGCTGGTCCATCCGTTGTCTGCGGCACAGATGCAGGACTGGCGCCATCCACGTATTGAATGACATCGGCTGCACGGGCTGTCTGTGGGATAAACCCTGTAAGCGCAACGGCAAGCACTAACAGAAGACTCATTACTTTTCTGGTAAGCATAAATACCTCCTGGAAAGATTAGTTTGCTCTCTATGTACAGTAACTCTCCAAACTAAAAGCAAACGCTTTCACCCCTTTCATTTTAAGCTGTCAATTTACTATAATCTCTGCACAAAAAGAAAGGAGTGGGGTAAGCCCACTCTTCAGGGATAAAATTATACTGTTCTCAGCCGCGGCGGCAATTCGTTGATTATTGCTCGATCCTTTTTTTAAATTCCAACGGACTCAGACCGTAACGCTCCTTGAAAATACGTGAAAAATAAATCTGCTCGCTGTATCCAAGCCTGTCTGCAATTTCGTACAGCTTGAGGTCTGTGTTCAGAAGCATTTCTCTGGCCTTTTTCATCCGGAAATCAAGCAAATAATTCCATATTGTTGTGCCTGTTTCTTGCTTGAACAGATTGGATAAGTAATTTTTGCTGAATCCGATATGATCCGCCACCTGCTGCAGGCTTAAATCCTTGGCTGCATGGTTGTCTTCCAGGAAAGCCTGGACCCGCTCAATGGCTCTGCGCGTCTGGTTGCTTCTGTCTCCATTCATGATGTGGAATAAATAACGCGCTCCTTCCTCCAGCCTTCTGACACAGCATATGCGGAAGTAAAATCTAACCTTGTGGGCGGCAATAATCTTGTCACCCAGTCCCAAATCCTTGCCTTCCTCCAGATGGAAGGTGATTTTCTCATGCTTCAGTTCCTCCACAACCAGGAACAGCCATTCCATGGCCAGGGGATTAAGCAAATCATATCGCCCGTCCACCCATTTTTCCAGCATATCCAGGGTATCCACAATCAACAAAGGCATGGTCTCATGCCGGTTATAACGGATATGCTCCACCCACCGGGCCATGATGTCCCTATGTGTGGTCAGATGCTTCAGCAGCAGCACATTGGCAGCATGATTCCGGGTTTCCCGAATCCGCCGGAACGCCTTATCCAATACCCGGTATAAATTCTCCTGGCTGACCGGCTTGAGCAGGTAATCCACCGCTCCCAGCTCCAGGCCCGATTTGGCATAGCTGAAATCGTCATAACTGGAAATAATGATGCTGGACATCCACGGATAATGACCATTCACATATTCGATCAGCTCCAGCCCATCCATCAGGGGCATTCTGATATCGGTAATGCAGATATCGGCATAATGTCCTTCCAGCCAATCCAACGCCAATCTTCCATTGGCCGCTGTTCCCGACACCATCACCTCCCCCGGATAATTCTCGGTCATCTTGGCCAATCCGGTACGGATGATAGGCGAGTTATCCACAATCAAGATCCGGTTCATGAACAGGTTCTCCCTTCTTCGCGGGGCGGTCTGGCAAAATGATCGTAACCTCGGCACCGTTTCCATCCGCCCGGTTGCAGATGGTGATCCCCGCCTTTTCATCCTCATAATAGACCCGCAGCCGATAATGCACATTAAGCAGACCAATGTTGGAGAGCTGCCGGTAATGCGCGCCCACATTGCTTTGCCGCAGCTTGTCATTCATTCTGGCCAGCGTTTCCTCATTGAAGCCCGGGCCTGTGTCGCAAATCCGGATCATCAGATACCCTTCGGAGGACAGGGCCGTTTCGATTCTGACAAACAGGTGCTGCCCCGTTTGCTCCAGGCCATAGCGAATACTGTTTTCCACGATGGGCTGAATCACCGCCTTCAGGCAAAGCACCTCCTTCGTGCCTGCCCCCTGAATGATTTCATAGGTCAGGTCTTCGCCATACTGGGTTTGCATGATATGCAAATAATTGGCCACATACTGAATTTCCTGCTGTACAGGCACGGAGGTATTCTGGTAATTGGACACGTACCGGAGCATATCGGACAGAGCCAGCGTGGTTTTGACAATATCGTCCTGATTGGCCAAATAAGCCATGAACTTAATGGATTCCAGAGCATTATAGAGAAAATGGGAATTGATCTGGGATTGGAGAGCCGACAAAACCGCTTCCTGCTGGGAGGTTCGGGACTGGTTCAATTCCTTGAGGGAATACTCCAGATTCGTGAGCATCTTGTTATAGGCCCGGCTCACATCCGCTACCTCATCCCTGCCTTCAATCTCCACCCGGACCTCGAGATTATTCAAGCCGGTCTGGGACATTACCCCTCTTAATTTCTTCAGCCTCCGCGTACTGGACTCGGACACCAATACAACCAGCACCATACCAACGGCAAGTCCGATCAGGGCAATGAGAATCGTTGCGTCCTTCACCCGGTATATACTGCGCGCCACCGTGTGCCAGGGAACAACAGAGACGATTTTCCAATTGGTTTTGGCAATGCTGCGGTAGGTGACCATTTGATTGCTGTCCTTCAGAAAAAAGGAACCCTCCGCAGACGCGAGCAAGCCGTTTGCTTGCAAGGAGGGCAGCAGCTCAGCCGCGTGTTCTGAATCGGTGGAGGCAATGAGCATTCCTTGTTCGTCTACAATCATCCCGTTTCCATTGGCATCAATTTTTGTCTCCGACAGGATGGCCTGAATCGGCTGAGGAGTAATATCCATTTTGATATACCCGTGCAAATCTGAGGTAAACTCGTACTTTTTCACAATGGTAATGACCGTGTCGCTTATACTTCCATCGCCAAATTCCACATAATTCACATTGGGAGAAAGCAGCATCGTCATTTCCTTGGAGATGGTAATCTTGGGCATCCAAACCTCGCTTTTCATGGAATAGTCGTAGCGCAGGGCAGGTCCCTTCTCACGCGTATAGGAATTCTCATTCCCGTTTTTGTTCAGGATGGTCACGGACAGAATCTCCGGATGCATGATTGCGAAGGAGTGGACATAATTATCCTTCAAGTTGGTGAAGGCACTGATCCGTTCCGACACCTCGCTGGCCTTCAGCCACTGCCTGTAAGTGCTGCTGGCCGCAATATTCGCCAAGAATTGCTCGTATTCCTGAAAATACCGCTCCAGGTTCAGATTGGACTCCTTCAGAATCTGGGTACTGAAGCGCTCAATGTCGCTTTTTATACTGCGGGAGGATTCCACATAGGAAAACACGGCGATGGTAACAACAATAAGCAGAATGATGGAAAAAAACATCACCGTCAGCTTCCACTTCAGAGAAGCGGCTATTTTGAAAATAAGTGTTTTCAGCTATCATCACCTGCGCTTTTATTTCATTCTATTTGCTGCTCCGGACAATGTAAAGCTCCCGTCCGCTGCCCCCGGCAAGAAATAATCCCCCAAAAGTGACGAGATGCTCCGAAGCAATTCCGGGTACTTTTGGGGGAGCCCCCGAATGAAAATGTTTGACAATCACGCATTTTCGTAAAAAAAGCCGCTCTCTCCCAGGCATGGGATGGAGCGGCGGCGGTGAGGCTGAGGTCATTCCTCCACTACAATTTCTATCGTGTTGGTTTGCCCTTTATAAAACTGGGATTGAACGGTTTTTGCTGTCCCGTTGACCGTTACAGTAACATCATAATCCCCATAGAAGCCCCGGGTGCTGTATGTCCCGTCTGTCCCGGTTACGCCGCTTTCATCTGTCCACCACTTGTTGTATACCAGATCAAGATATTGCTCGCCGGATGCTTTAAGCGTCCAATCGCTGTTCAGAACAGGGGCATTGTTTAGCCAATGCATGCCGCTGTTGAAGCCCCACATGAAAAATCCGGTCATATTCTCAACGCTGAACGACATAATCATCATATCCCTGGTAAAGCTGGACTCATATTCACGGTCCTGGCTGATGGCAGCCCCCATATCAAATTCGGTTATTTTCATTTCCTTTCCATATGCCGCTATGTCCATGATATCGGCATAAACATCCTCCATATCGGTGAAATTGTCTCCAATATGACCTTGAATGCCGATACCGTCAAAATCCACCTGGTTGGCAACCATGGAATTGAGAATGACCTTTAATGTGGCTACCCTGGGCGGATTTAAGCCAATAATCCCTGTTTCATTGAGGTACAGCTTCGCTTGGGGCGCATAATCCCTTGCCCATTGGAACCAATCCTTAATAATAATATTGCCGTATTTTGACCGCATGGCATTATTGGACATGGTTTCATTGAGCACATCCCACTCGTCAACCACTTGAGGCGCGGATTGAAGAATGCTAGCGAAATGGCCTTTAATTCTATTCTCCAATCCTGCTCTGTCATCCTGTACCAGCATCTCCGCCAGGTCCTGAGGGATGGACGAATTGGGGGTCCAGCCGTTGGGGAAGCTTCTGTCCCAGATCAAGGTATGGCCTCTTACGCTCTTAAGCCCCAAGGACGCGGCCCCATTCACAAGGTCCATGGCTCTCTGCGGATTGGTTTCATAAGGGACCCACTTATGCTCGCTTTCCAATACAGCCGAGTTAAAAAGGGCTGATACAGCAGCGCGGTACCGCTCGTTTACCCAATTATTGCCCAGCATATTAGCGTTAATCGCCGTTCCCCATTTAAATTCATGCTCAGCCATGTTTACATCCACCTGGGCGCCCTCAACCGGGTTGCCGTTTTTATCATGAACAAGAACCTGGATATCGCCTTTCCGGATCTGTTCAATTCTGTCCCATGCGTCTATGCGCCATGCTTGATTCTTGTTAAATACGCCCCTTCCATCCGTTGTTTTCATCACAGAGGAGGAGGGCAGCTTGTCGAACGTAACCTGATCCTCATAGTTGATTAACTCATACCCTCCGAATTCAACTGTTTGCAGGTGATAGCCCAACCGGATGCACAGACGGGGATACCCGGCCTTGGCTGTAAAAGGCAGATATACCTTATGCCAGCCTTGCCCGGCAAGAGTAATGACATTTTCGGCAAGCGCTTTTGAATTGGGCGGCACATCCATTTCAACAATGGTCTGCACCATGCCGGTGCCGTCCTCCTTGGACGTATCAAGGGTTCTCATATAAAACAACAGAAGCATCTTGTCTCCGGCTGTATAATCCACACCCTCCTCCATGTTTTCCAAAACAAGCTGATAGCCCCACGGGTTTTCCGGAACCGCGCTTACAGTGGCTTGCCACGCAGTATTAAAGGGCATTCCTGTTGCCGGAACGGTCACCAGTTGGCCGAACTCCGGACCTGTGACACTGGCGTTAATCAAGTCATCCTGGTTCTTGACGACTCTTCCCGGGGGAAGCTCATTAAACATGGTATCAGGGTCCTTCGTTTCCGTGTCCGGCCCATCCTCAAAAACCCGGTCATAAAAAATTAAATCATTATAGCCTTTTCCTGTATCCGCAACAACAGGTATTGGCCTTCTGCCTTCTTTTGTCACCCTCGTTTCAAATGGAAGAAGCTGATCTGATGGAGTTATGGTGATGTCATCAATGAATAGCGTAGACGCCACGGTTACAGCATCGCCGTTTTTTTGATCGATGCCAAGCTGAGTGACGTTCTTATCCTTATGCTCATATTCCATCACAAGCTCGGTCCATGTATTCGGCTGTACATCTACCGCAACGTAGGCTGCGGGTGCAGTTGCATACGTTGTGCCTGTAGGCCCGTATGTGCCTATGGATAGGGCGGGAGCTGCTTGATCCTTGGAGTAAACCCAGGCGGAAACCGTAAATGTCCGGCCAATATCGGCCTCCGAAAACATATGCTCAAGTTTAACCCTGTTGTATAAAAGGGTGCGGTTTTCCATTTTGAGACTTTTTCCTTCTCCGGTTGTGTGGTCAACCTCCGTTGAAAGGGATACATACTCCGCCCTGTATGCGCCGCCCATTACAAAATCCTGATTCACCTCAAAGGTGTCGCGGTCATCGAATATCAATTGTCTTACGGTGCCGCTGCTGGCAGAAGCAGCACCGCCAAAAGCGGCAGCAAAGGGTATAATAACTAAAGCCATTGCCAAAACAAGTGCTGTAAGCCTTTTCATAATTTCACGCCCCTATTTCATTGGAATATTTTTTCATCACCCGGATACGCCAGATACTGTCCAATGAACGATAGGCGGAGTTGACCTATACGGCGGACAGCATCTGGACGCTTCGGAGTGAACATTCAACCTGAGATTTATTTCTTCACATTCTGGTTATACCAATCGGTGGCTTCCTTAATAATCTTGTCGCCGCCCTGCTTCTTCCACATCGCTACAAACTCATCGAAGGACTCCAACGGCTTGTCGCCGACTATTATTTTGGCAACTGCTTCCTGGAACAGAGACCCGCTCCACTTCAGCTCGCTCTGAGACATAAGGGATTGCGGAATCGGCATCGGAGCAAACGGATTGGGGATGCCTTCCTTCCGTGCAACCTCTACAGCCTGCATCGTGTGGTCAAAGATTGCTTCATCCTGCTTGACCTTCCTTAAAGTGGAATCCAGCACAACAATGTTGAAGATCGCATTTCTCCAGGCTTCCTGGAATTCCTTTTCCTTATCGGGGGTGTGGATCAAATCATTTCCTTGACGGGTTAGCGCTTGCCCTTCAGCGCCGTAGGCAGCATAGGCATTTCCCTCCTCCGTAGCCAGCCAATCAAAGAATCTGATGACGGCTTCCGCATTCTTGCTTTGCTTGAACAGGATAAAGGTTTTCCCAACCGGCTGCTCCACCCGGCCGACAGGTCCGGTATACCCGGCTCCCTGAGGTGTTGGGATCGCCATAAAGTCGGCGTCGGGATTATCCTTCAGTGAACTTCTCATATCTCTGTACCAGCTGCCGCCGGTTGACTGATTATGATTGAACATGCCCACCCGGTCAGACAGAATCTTTTGCTTCCAGACGGTGGAGTTATTGGTCATGAACTCCGAATCGATCAGCTTCTCGGCATACAGCGTCCTGATAAACTCCAGGCCCTTCAGGATGTTCGGGTGAATGAAGCTGGGAATCACCTGGTCGTTGTATACCGAGAATGAATCCGGGTTGACTCCCCACATGCCGAATATATTTTCCAGCCAGGTAAATTTCTCACGGGAGGTTAAAGGAATCTCATCCGGCTTTCCATTGCCGTTAGGGTCCTTCTCCTTGAAGGCCTTCAGAACAGCAAGCAATTCATCAGAGGTTTTAGGCGCCTGCAAACCCAGCTTATTCATCCAGTCCTTGCGCACATACAGAATCCGTTCAGCCGGAGCATTGAAGCCAGCAGGAGTCGGAATCCCCATTATTCTCCCATTAATTGTGACAGCATCCCAGGCGGACTTGGGAATATTCTTTTTCAGATTGGGTCCGTATTTATCCAGAAGCTCATTCAGCTCCATAGCCAAATTATTCTGGATGGGCTCCGCGTCGGCAATGCCCCATGTCTGGTATACATCCGGAATGTCCCCGGAGGCGAATTTAATCCGCAGTTGGTCGGCATACTGTCCATGGGGAATAAAGACCAAATCAATGTCATTATTGGTCTTTTCTCCCATGTATTTAATGGCAGGAATTTGCATCGACGGGACAGCCGGATATTGGTTGTTGAAATCGGATACAAAAATTCTGAACTTGCCCTTCACGGCGGCGGAAGCGGATGAGTCAGGCGCAGCCGAGGCTCCCCCCGCAGGGGATGGCTCCTTGGCGGAGCATCCAGCCAGACCTGCAGCGGCCAAACCGGCAACACTCAACGCAATTACATATTGGCCCCATTTTTTTGTCACTTTTTGATAACCTCCCATTTTATCTTCATTGTATATGAAAGGCGGCACGCCCATCATAACGTATACATAAGAATGCTATTCCTTCAGTGAGCCGATCAGCGCCCCTTTAATAAAGTGCCTCTGGATGAAGGGATAGATGAGCACAATGGGAACAGTAGCCACAATGATCGTTGCCATCTGCAGCCCTTGGGGCGACAGATCCATCATGGCGTCTTCGGCGCTGCCGGAGAGATCCGCCATCGAAGCCTGCGCTACAATAGAGTACAAGTAAAGCTGCAGCGGGCGAAGGGCGGCATTGGAGATATACAGCATGGCTGAATAATAGCTGTTCCAGTGTCCTACGGCATAGAACAGCAGCAGGGTAACCAGAATCGGCACAGACAGAGGAATGGCAATCCGGAACAAAATCCGGTATTCGTTCATGCCGTCTACACGGGCGGCCTCGAACAATTCCTCCGGAAGCGAACGGAAGAAGGTCAGGCATAGAATCATATTGAATGCGCTTAGCGCACTGGGGATGATGAGCGCCCAAATCGTATTCAGCAGCCCAAGAGCTTTGACCACCAGGAAGGAGGGAATCAGCGGAGCGCTGAAGATCATGGTGAAAATGATGAACAGCATCACGGCACGGCGGCCCTTCAGACCTGTCTTGGCAAGCGGATAGGCCGTAATAACCGTCATCAGAATATTGACGAGGGTGCCTGCAATCACCAGAAACACGGAAACGCTGAATGCCCGCCAGAAGGTGGTGTTGGTAAAGACAACCTTATAATTCTCCATCGTCCATTCCACCGGCCAGATGCCAACCAGGGAGTGGGTTAACGCATTCTTGGAGCTTAGAGAGCCTGCAACAACATGCAGAATCGGAATCAGCATAACAGCGCACATGACCAGCAAAAACAGAATGTTAGCAATTTCAAAGGTTTTTTCAGCAGGCGATTTTCTGATTTTCATTCTGTCTCCCCTCCTAGAACAGCCCTTCGCCGGTTGTGACCTTGCTTGCCTTGTTGAACACAAGCAGCAGGGTAAAACCAACTACAGATTTAAATAATCCCACTGCAGTCGTAAAGCTGTATTGACCGCCGACTACACCGGCCCGGTACGTATACGTATCAAAAACATCGGCCTTCTCGGAGGTTAACGGATTAAGGAAGGGATAAATTTGCTCAAAGCCCAGATCCATCACATGTCCCAGCTTCAGCAGCAGCATCACCGTAATGGCCGGCAAAAGTCCTGGCAGGGTGATATGGACGAATTGCTTCCAGCGCCCCGCTCCGTCAATGGTTGACGCTTCATACAGGCTCGGACTGATGCCGGTTAAGGCAGCCAGGAAGATAATCGTCCCCCAGCCTACCTCCTTCCACATGCCGGAGGAAACAATGATCGTCCTCACATAATGGACATTCTGCAGGAAATTAATCGGCTCGTTCCCGGTCAGGTTGACGTATACCGTATTCACCAGCCCTGTTTGTACGGACAGAAGCATATACACCAACCCGGCCACAATTGTCCAGGACAGGAAATGGGGCAAATACACAATGGTCTGTATAACCCGCTTCAGCTTCATCATCCGCAGCTCATTCATCAGAATCGCCAAAATGATGGGCGCGGGAAAAGCAAAGATAATCTGGTAGAATCCGATAAGGAGCGTATTCTGCAGCAGCTTGACGAATTTCGGGAAGGTAAAGAGCTGGTGAAACCATTGCAGCCCCACCCAATCGCTGGCGATAATTCCCTTGAAAATATTGTAGTCCTTAAATGCAATCACCGACCCCGCCAGCGGAATATAGCGGAAAATCAGAAAGTACAGCACTGCCGGAGCAAGCATAAGGTAAAAAGGATGATTCTTCACAAAGTAGCTCGGCCTTTTGTTTACCGTTACGGTCTCTCCAACCAGCTGCCCGGTAACCTGTATTTCTCCCATGATCGTGTCTCCTTCCGTCTTCTTTATCTGTCTTTATTGTAGAAAAAACAGCCCCCTGGAACAATACGAGAATCCTATGATATGTTGTAGGAATATTACTTAGTTTAAGGAAAATCTGCGGAGAACAGATGTCCCGTTGGACAAAGAGAATGCGGATTTTCTCAAAAAATTCTAAAAATGCAATTTATATAGAATAAACCTCCCCGCAGCCACATAGGGAGGTCTTATATTATTCATGCGGCTGTTGGCCCGCCGCATTCATATCCTGGAATTGCTTGCGCATGCGCAGCGGCGTTGTGCCGGTGTGCTCCCGGAACACTCGGGCAAAATAGTTGGGATTGCAATAGCCGACCCGCTCCGACAGCTCGGCCATAGGAAGGTCCGTATCCCGCAGCAGCCGTCTGGCCTCCCGGAGACGGACCTCCTGCACGAACTGCTGGACTGTCCGGTTCATGACCCGTTTGAACAGCCGGCAAAAATGAAAGAGGCTCAGCCCCGCGGCCCCGGCCACCTCCTCCAGCAGCAGCTTGCCGCTGTAGCCCTGCTCGATACACTCAATGGCGGGCTTCAACCGCTCATAATCCTGGGTAATCTTCATCAGGTCCTCAGCCCCCGGCAGCTTGCGCAGCTGCTCCCGGACCAGCTGGAACACGCCGAATTTGATCGCCGTCCGGTATCCCAGCCCGCGGCTTTCATATTCCCGGCGCACTTCCAGCAGGGCTCCGCCGTAAGCATCCCATTCCGGCTGCCGGGCACGGGCCAGCACAGGATGAACCTCGGAGCGGATCAAGAGATGGTACAGGTGCTGCAGCTCCACCTCCTCCATTAATGAAGTAATAAGGTGAATATCCCAGACCACCCCAAGCAGCTCCGCTCCTGCCTCCAAAGCCTCCACGCCATGCAGCACATTGGAATTGACAAAAAAGATGTCTCCCGCTTCGCCCTCATACACTTTCCCGCTCAATTGCATCCGCACCCTGCCTGCAAGCACCAGCATCATCTCAAGATGCTCATGCCAATGCGGGTTAACCAGAATCTTCTTCTGCTTTTGCACCGTGACCCGCAGCGGGAAGGAGCTTCCCTCGAAGGGCTCCGTTTTTTTGTACGTCATTGGCTTATCCCCCCAATAGCAGGATTGTATCATTTTTTAGCAAAGGAAGGTATAGAACGAACAGCTGTCTCGCCTCATACTGAAATCAGCAACTGCAACCATAAGGGGGAAACGATCATGATTCTGGGATTGGAAAGACTGCCGAACCGGATAGGGGAAGGAGGGTTATTTGCCTTTTCGGGAATGGATGGACCAACGAATACGGCCTCCCGGTTTGTAGCCACATGGGGAGAACGGCTGCCGGACCTGTTATTTCATACCTTGCGCAGACGGAGGCTGTCCATTACCTTGCCCGCTGATTTCAGCGTGTCCTATGTGACAGGAGATGTGTGCTCCTGGGTGGGCGCCGCGGGAGCCTTGACCCTGGCTTACACCCACTGGCATACGCTGGCGGGAGAAGCCTGTGAAGGCTGCGGCATTACCCTTGGCTTTGCGGAGGAAACAGCCGGAGATGCGGCTGACAGCGGCGTGGAGGCAGCCCCGGGTTTGATGCTCACGCGGGATTCCCAAGCCGGCGACTGGGTGGTGCTGGCCCGGCAGGAGCGCAGCTTCGCGGTCTCCTTTGGCAGCAGCCGGGAGGAAGCCGTTGCCCGGGCGCAAGCAGGGCTGGCCGTATCCATAGAGGAGACGGTGGCGGAAAGGGTAGCCCCTTGCCTCCGCCTGCCCTTGCTTCAGGACCCATCCCTGGACCGTCTGCTGCAGAAATGCGCATCGGTCATGAAGGTGAATACCTTGGCTGCCGAGGCCGGGATGAAGCAGCATTGGTCTACCCCGGACCGGGTGCCTCACAAGGACATGTGGCTCTGGGATACCGTGTACCATTCGCTGGCCATGAATGTTCTGGACCCGGAGCTGTCCTGCCAGTGTCTGTTCACCATGCTGGAGGCCCAACAGGAGGACGGCATGATTCCCCACCAGATTTCAGCAAGCGGCTGGAGAAGCAAAATTACCCAACCGCCCATCCTGGCCTGGGGCATCTGGGAGAACTTCCGGCATCTGGGCAAACCGGAAGCGCTGGCATATGCTCTCCCTTATCTGGAGAGGTATCTGGAGTGGAGCCTGCGGCACCGGGATGTGAACGGCAACGGGCTGTTGGAGTGGGATATTGCGGGAGATGTCATGTGCCGCTCCGGCGAGTCGGGCATGGATAATTCCTCCCGCTTCGACAAGGCCGTCAAGGTGGATGCTGTGGACTTCAACGTGTTTATGGCCCGGGACATGCACTACCTGTCAGAGATTTGCCGGGAGCTGGGGCAGGAGGAGAAGGCGGCGGTCTGGGCGGATCGCGCGGAAAAGCTGTCGCAGCTCATTCAAGCCCATTTATGGAGCGAAACGGATCAGTTCTACTACGACCTGGAGCCGGAGGGGGGCCTGTCCCCCGTCAAGGCCGTCAGCGGCTTCCTTCCCCTGCTGCTGGATGACCTGCCTGAACAGCATACGGAGGGGCTGGTGCGTATGCTGAAGGACCCCCTTCACTTTCTGACCGCCTGCCCAGTGCCAAGCATTGCTGTTTCCCAGCCGGAATGGAGCACGGATATGTGGAGGGGACCAACCTGGATTAACATGAATGTTCTCATCATCCTGGGGCTCCGCAAGCAGGGCAGACGGGAGGAGGCGGTCTGGCTGAAGCAAAAAACAATCGATTTGGTCCAGAAATATTACCTCAAATACGGCGTTGTGTTCGAATATTACGACTCCACCGACCGGGTGGACCCGGTGGACTGCGACCGCAAGGGCCCCCGCCGCAAGCCGTATGATATCCGCGCAAAAATCGACAGCATCCGCGACTATCACTGGACTGCCGCATTGACCGCCTTCCTGCTGCTGGAGGAGGATTGAGCATCCGCCAGTCGGCTGCTATTAACTGATAATTCGTACCCTTGAACCATAAAGACCTTGCGTCGAATCCCGTTCTAACCGTCGGCCGTAAGCTCACGTTTGCGGCTCTGGCAGGACTTTGCTTCTGGCCTATGCGCCACAGCATCAAAGTTCGCTTCTGATCAGGTATTTCCTCATTCGTAGTCATAACCACCGGCTTAGCCGGTGGCTTCCATCAGCCCTATAAGGGCATGGTACTAGCACGCGCC
>NZ_QMFA01000067.1 GCF_003285005.1 Paenibacillus sp. YN15
TGAACTGCATCCACTACATGCATGACAAATACAGCTACGAGCGCATCGAAATGGCGCTGCACGACACCCATATCCTGCGCACCATGGCCACCGGCATCGCCGGCCTGTCCGTAGCGGCCGACTCCCTGTCCGCCATCAAGTACGGCAAGGTGAAGACCATCCGCGACGAAAACGGTCTGGTAGTGGACTTCGCCACCGAAGGCGAATTCCCGAAATACGGCAACAACGACGACCGTGTGGACCAACTGGCTGTTCAACTGGTCGAGTCCTTCATGACCAAGCTGCGCAAGCACAAGACCTACCGGNCGTGGTGTATGGCAAGAAGACCGGCAACACCCCGGACGGACGCCGCGCCGGCGAACCGTTTGCACCTGGCGCCAACCCGATGCACGGCCGCGACGAGAAGGGCGCATTGGCTTCCCTGTCCTCCGTCTCCAAGCTGCCTTACCAAGCATCTGTGGACGGCATCTCCAACACCTTCTCCATCGTACCTCATGCGCTGGGCAAGGATGACAAATCGCAAATCAAGAACCTGGTCGCCATCCTCGACGGCTATGCCGTGAAGCAAGGCCACCACTTGAACATCAACGTGTTCAACCGCGAAACTTTGACGGACGCCATGGAGCATCCGGAGAAGTATCCGCAGCTGACCATCCGGGTATCCGGCTATGCCGTTAACTTCATCAAGCTGACCCGCGAGCAGCAGCAGGACGTCATCAACCGGACCTTCCACAGCAGCCTGTAAAACAACACGGCAAAGAAGCCTCGCGGCGGCCTTTGCCAGACCTTGAAAAACCGGAATGCGTCCAGCGCGCATTCCGGATTTTTTCCTCGGAATATCCGCGGCTGACGGAATTGTCGGACTTTTTTCACCAAAGACTACTGGACACCCAAGCGCGGCTCATGATACGCTGTCAACTTGGGATTATGTTCATAAGGAGGCGGCATACGATGAAGGGAAATATCCATTCCATTGAAACCTTCGGTACCGTAGACGGACCCGGCATTCGCTATGTGGTGTTCACCCAGGGCTGTCTGCTGCGCTGCTTATACTGCCACAATGCGGATACATGGGAAATCGGCACGGGCAAGGTGATGACAACGGATGAGATTATGGCTGATTTTGAAAGCTATCTTCCCTTCATCGAAGCTTCCGGCGGCGGAATTACCGTCAGCGGCGGCGAGCCGTTGCTGCAACCGGATTTCCTCATTGACCTGTTCCGCAAGTGCAAGGCCCGCGGCATTCACACCACCATCGACAGCTCCGGCGGCTGCTACAGCACCGAAGAGGGCTTTCAGGCCAAGCTTAAGGAACTCATTCAATATACCGATCTGATTTTGCTTGATTTGAAGCATTTGGACGACGATGCCCACCGCAAGCTTACCGGGCGGAGCAACGCCAATATTCTGCAATTCGCCCGTTTTCTCTCCGACCATAAGGTGCCGGTCTGGGTGCGCCATGTGCTGGTGCCCGGCTGGACCGACAGCGAGGATCATCTGCGGCGGATGGGGGAATTTATCAAGACCCTGGACAATGTGAAAAAAATCGAGGTTCTGCCTTATCACAAGCTGGGTGTGTACAAGTGGGAGACTCTGGGCTACAAGTATTCTTTGGCCAATGTGGAGCCGCCCTCGGCCGAAAGCGTCGAGAACGCCAAAGCGCTGCTTGGCGTCGCAGATTCTACTCTGTCGACGGCCCAGTGAAATAAGGACAGCAATAAAGCCGGGACGCCCCTTTTTTCAAGGGATGGCCCCGGCTTTTCATCATTCATATTCAAACCATAGGAGGTGCGCATATGTGGCCTTCCCGTCCCAAACGCTCCCGAAATCCCCAGCCGTCTCCCATGCCGGAGGATGAGCCGCGCCCGACCATTCCTTTGCCTGCGGAAATCTATGTGGATCAGGATGCCGTCTCTGCAGGACAAACCCAACTGGCCCACTGGCTGGATGAAAAATATGAGGAATTCGTAGCCGGCGGCGGACTGGAGCGGTTGCCCGGCAAGGGCAAACCCCTGACCATTCCCACCGGGGATGTAATGAATACGATCCTGAAGCAGGCCGGCGTCCCCCATCCCTGGGTACTCCTGCGGCTCACCATCAAGGAGTCCATCGAGGACATTCTGTATCTGTTGAAGCATTCCCCGGATGACCCGGCCATTGACGAACAGCTGGCGGAGCTGAACAAGCGCATTGTCCAGTACAACCTGGCATCTCCCAGCCTGGCTCTCCACCGGCGGAAGCTTACCCGGGAGAATATTCCGGCGGAGCTGGAGAAGTGGAAGTAGCGGCGGGCCCCAAGAGAAAACCGCTGCCTTCACATTTTTACCGGAAAGCGTCTCTCCCGATTCTCGCCCGCACCCGGTTCGCCTGTACCGGCTGGTTCCAGCCGCTGCCGCCGATAATCGTCCGGTACAGCTTCTGGTAATCGGGATGGACAACGAGATCCATCAGATAGGCCGAGGCCTGGCTGAAGGGCCTGCGTTTGCGGTTCAGCGCCTGGATAATTTCGCCGCCGCTTCTGATCCCGATGCCGTGGCCGTAATACCTGCCATCCAGCAACAGCAGCACATTCTCCCCCTGCCATTCGGGGTGATCCGGGGAAAAATCGGGATTCTTGAAATATTGCACATCTCCCGGCACCGCGTCCTCGGGTTTTTTGGAATCCACCAGCCGCAGATCCTCGTCATAGTGCCAATCATACAAAAGCAGGCCCCCGAACCACAGGTTAAAGAGCCCGTCCCCGAGACTGTCCAGCATTCCCTTGTACAGCACAATCACAATCGCCGTGGCGCATTCAAAGGCATATAAGAAACCCTCTTGAAAAATATTGCGGATTCCCGCCGCGGGCGTCACATTCTCCAGCAGCCGGAAGCCCCCCTTCTCATCCCTTCTCCAATAACGGGGATTGCACCGGGAATCCTGGAATACCGCAAACTGGGCGCCGCTTGTCTGCAGCGCATGAGCCGCTTCCGTCAACAGCACCCGCGTCCGAAGCTCAAAACCCAGCTCCTCCCACGAGGCATACCGGTAAACCGTCCGTTGGCCCGCCTTCATCCAGAAGATCTCCGCCTCCGCAGGCGTCGCTCCGGCGGGCGGCCCGCTTGCCAATGTGCCCATAACCTCGATCATGCCGTTTTCGCCCCTTTCTGTAGCGAAAAGCCGCCCTTCCGGCAACGTAAGAGCGGCTTTTTTCGCAGTTGCATATGATATCAGGATATGGGCGAAGGCTTGAACAGGTTACCTCCGGCGCAAGAAACCCGGGATTCCCGTAGATCAGCCGAAGAAAAAATCCAGCGCCGACCCAAGCTCTCCCGCTTTTTTGCCGCGCAAAATATTCGGATCATAGATTTCCACAAATCCGCAGCTCCGGCAGGAGACAAACAAATAGTGGTGCTGCTGGATATCCAGCAGCTTGCTTAATCCCGTTCCGGTCATGGCCACCTCCCGGATGCTGCCGGATGTGCCGCCGCACTTGGCGCATTTGAACCTGTCGGCGATGCTTTTCTCCAGAGCGGAAGCATTCCGGACCGTCTCCTCCTCCGAAAAACCCTCCTCGCCGGGGCCATCCTCCTCCACATGCTCCGGCTCAAAAATTTCCATCCGGCAGTGGGGGCAGCGGCCGTCAGCCGGCTCCATCTCCTTATAGCACCATGGACATTCCATAGGATTTCCCCTCCATCTGGGCAAACAGCATCCGCCGCGCCATCGCCTTCGCTTCTACTTGTCGGCGTTCCTGCTCCGGAACTGGGCCACCTCCGCGTCACCCGGCTCGGGACCGCCATAGCGGGCCCGCTCATAGGCGTCGCACAGCTCCCGGTCCAGAAGCTTCGCCGCCGCTTGCCCGGCAGCTGCCGCCTGCAGCCCGGCCGTTGGTTTGGCTGCCTCCCGGGCAGCCGCTTCCGCCGCTTCCGCAGGCGTCCACTCCGCCCGCCAGCGGAAGCCGGCCCGCACCGCCCGGCGCACCGCCTGGGCGTAGAGATAGCGCATCCGCTGCCGGTTATCCGCAAGGTCCTCCCACCGGACCTCGCGGCGGCCTTGGAACAGCCGCTTCAGCCGGCCCAGCGGACCGGCGCCGCCGGGTTTGCTCTCCCGGGTAGAAAGAACCGTATCCACATAACCCGGGTCCGGATCATCCCCCTTGCCCGCAGCCCGCCGCGAAAACCAGGCCGTAACCCGCTTCAGCCAATCCGGCAGCCACCGGGCCAGCGCCCGGCCGCAGTAATACAGGAAGGCCAGGGCAGCCGCAATGAATACTATCATCAGCAGATATTCCAGAATGACCCAAATCAGCGCCGGTTCTCCCTTTGCCTCCGGCAAGCCGGATTGCTGCGGCGCGGGAGTAACCGCCGGTTCAGGCGGCAGCTCTGCCGGCTCCTCCCCCGCCAACAGCCCCAGCAGCCACCGGAGCGCGTTCTTCACCGCAGTGCCGATGGCGCCGTCCACCAAGCCCCAGAAGGACAGGAGAAATACAGGCAGCCCAAACACCGCCACCAGAAGCCGGTTGAAGCGCCTCATATAACGGGCGGAAGCGGTCCTCCCTTTTCCCCCGTAAGCGCCCCCGGTCAAGGAATAGGAGTTCCCGATCAACAGGGCCAGCAGAAACAGCGCCGAGGCAATGACTGCAAGGCCGTCCGAATACCCCCCCAGTCCCTCGGCCCGGTGGATGTAAAACCCGGAGGGCGCGCATAGCGCCAACCCCAGCCAAGGAAAGATGGGCTGGATTTCGTCTCGGTCAGAGCGGACCGCTCCTGCGGCCCGGGTAACCAGAATGGCTCCCGCCGCCACCGATAATAGCGCGTTGTAGGAAATTCCGTGCAGCAGCCAGGCCCAGCCCACCGTAAGCGGAGCCGTCCACAGGATCAAGAGCCCCAGCCTGTTCAAAAAAGGAAGGCCTGCGGATAAAGCCCCCAGCAGCGTATAGCCTGCCAAACCCGCCAGCCAGCCCCAGGCCCAGGCGCTGCCGTTATACAGGGACCCGGCTATCCCCAGCAGAACCGGAGACAGGGATATCAGCTCCAGCCAGCCGGAAGCGATGCCGGTCCAGCATTTTTTTGCATATGCCAAAAATGGATTGCCGGTCTTCATGGTCAACCTCCCAACTTGCATCGAATACCGTCGGCGGCCTCTGCCGCCTGTGGTCAGCCCGCTTGGGGAACCGGGCCGCCGGATTGCTCCGCCGTCCGCTTCTCCCCGGCAAGCCGCTCCCGCTCCAGAGGCAACAGCAGCACCTTGCTGCCCTGCTCCTCCAGCGCATGCATCTGCTCCTCCAGAAGCGGGCTCTTGTAAGCGGAGATGAGGACGTAATCGCAGGCTTCCTCCAGCCGCTCCCCCTCCAGCCGCAGATACTCGGCAAAATGGACCTGCTGCTCCAGCTTCAGCTTGGCCATAACGTCCAGCAGCTGCTTATGGTGCACGTTGCCTGCGCCCGGAGCCAGCCGGATGCTGGCTTCCGGCTCATCCACGGTGGGCGCGTTGCAGCCGAAGCCCACCGGCATCCCTTCCGCCAGCGCCTGCTCCACCAGGGTCAAGGCGCAGCGGATGCCCCATTCCATCAGGGCCTCCTCGTTGACCTCTCCCCACATATCTTCCTTCTCCGCAATATTCAGGAGAATCATCAAGCGCCGGTCGGCGGTGTAGCCATGCTCCCGGACCTGCAGCTGCCCCGTGCGGGAGGTGGCCTTCCAATGGATGGAGCGCAGGGAATCGCCGCTGCGGTATTCCCGCACGCCCAGCATGAGGTAGGGGTCCTCCACCATCCAGCGCTTTACGGCAAACTCCCCCTGCCAGCCCCGCCAGGGCAAAGGCAGCTCCTCCAGCGGAACGGAGCGGGGATAAACCAAAAGCCGCTGGTTTACCCGGTCTGTGCGCACAGTTTGGGAAATCCCGAACAGGTCGCCGCAGCTTAAGGTAACGGTCTCCAGATCATAACAACCCCGTCTTATGCAGCGGACTCTATGCTGGCGGATTACCTCCGTGTAGCCCCATAGGGAGAACAGGCTCCGGTGGTTCTGCAGCCGGGCGCCGGACGCGATGCTGAGATTCTCCTGGCTGACAAACTGGAGACCGGACGACAGCAGAGCCTCCAGGCGCAGCCAGGGAAGGGGCAGGGCCTTATCGTTGACGATCCGCTCCTGCATCTCCACCATATCGCCTTCCACACAAAACTCTCTATCAAACCTGCGCTGGTAATCCAGCCGCTTCAGACCCCGCCGGCGGAACAAAACCGACTGGCCCCACAGGGCAACCAGCGCCACAATCGCCAAAAGGGATACACTCACAGCTGTATTGCCTCCTATCTCGAACTAACTTGGTCCAAGCCGCAGGCCGGACAAGTTATGGAGAATCTCAAAATTGGCTTCGCCAATTTGAGGTTAGTTCTGAAAAACAGAAGTCCTTGCCGCCGGGGCCGGGGCGGATCATATCATGGACCCCTTGGAGCTGTTTGGTTCGCCTGTCTGATGCTCTAACGGAACTCACAGCCTCTTACAGGCCAATAACCGGCTTGTTCGACGCACAACGGAACTCACAGCCTCTTAAGAGGGGGTGTACGCACAGGGACAGATGCAATTTGCCACATAAGGTCTCCTGAGTTCCGCTAGACTCTCCAAAGCCGCATATTCCGCCGTTTAGAGCCTCTCCGTTCCGTAACGGATGGCGGTCTCTGCCCCTTCACCACTCAGGGTTCCACACATGCGTGACTGTGCACCAACAATTGCTCCTCAGCGTCCTCTGCTCCTACCGCATGCCAACGAGCTCCCCACTTCTACCGCATACCACCGGCTCCCTGTTTCTACCACATGCCAACGAGCTCCCCGTTTCTACCGCATACCAACGGACTCCTCGCCCCCTACCGCGCGCCCAGCTCCTCGGCGGATTCCGTGGGCACCGGCGTTTCGGCGACGATCCGCCGGATGGCCGATTCGGCCACCCGCTCGAAGGGGTTGCCCCGGCGGGCCGGCAGCACCCGGTGGGCCCAAACGGGCACCGCCATGGCCTTCACATCATCCGGCGACACATAGTCTCTGCCGGAGAGCGCCGCCCGGGCCTGAACGATCCGCAGCATGGCCAAACAACCCCGGGGGCTGACGCCTGAAAGCAGGTCCTTGTCGCTGCGGGTCCGCTCGGCCAAATCGAGAATATAGCCGTACAAATCCTCGTGGACGGTTACCGCCGTGTAGCTCGCCTGAGCCGCCCGGATTTGCGCCGCATCGGACACCGGGGTAAGAGATGCCAGCGGGTCTGCGCTGCGGAAGCGCCGGAGAATCTCGACTCCCTCCTCGCGGCCCGGGTAGCCCATGCTGATCTTCAGCATAAACCGGTCCAGCTGCGCCTCCGGAAGAGGGAAGGTGCCCTGGTTCTCCAGAGGGTTCTGGGTGGCCACCACCAGAAAAGGCTGTTCCAGCGGGTAGGTTACCCCGTCAATGGTTATCTGGCGCTCCTCCATACATTCCAGCAGCACCGATTGGGTGCGGGGCGTGGCCCGGTTGATTTCGTCGGCCAGCAGCAGATTGGTAAATACCGGCCCCGGCCGAAACTGGAATTCCGAACGCTTCATATCAAAAAAGTTGATGCCGCTTACATCCGCCGGCAGCAAATCCGGCGTAAACTGGATGCGGCTGAAGCCGGTATCCAGAGAGCGGGCCAGCGCCTTGGCCAGCATCGTCTTGCCCGTTCCCGGCACATCCTCCAGCAGCACATGCCCCGACGCCAACAGCGCCATCAGCAGCTGGTCGATAACCTCCTCCTTGCCGACAATCACCTTTTCCACATTGCCCCGGACTTGTTTGCCCCATTCATGAATTTCCTGCAACCGCATGTTGCATTCCGCCTCCTTGCGTCCAACAGACTATTTTCTTTCCGTAAAGAATGTGTATAAGCTTCGGCTATGCCGGAAGCCAAATTCTTGGAGAGCATAAGACACTTCCGCCGCTGATGCTTATGAAGCCGGCTTTCCTTACGGAAAGCTTTCAAGACAAATCGGCTTCCCTGGCAGACTTCGATAGGACCTTTTTTTATCATACCACAGGAAGAAGCAAGAAAGTGAGCCCTCCTGTCCAGAAACTCCCTGATCCCCGCCATGCATCCTGCGTCTCGCCAAACTTCCAGTGTCTCATCGCACATCCTGCATCTCGCCACACAAACCTCCCTCCCGCCACTCACCCTGCATCTCGCCACACAACCTCCCTCCCTCCCGCCACCACTCACCCTGATCTCGCCGCACATTCTGCATCTCGCTACACATCCTGCGTCTCAGTCGGACACTGGTTCCGTTATTTCGCCAAAATCGGCCCTTTTTTCCCCGGAGCGGACACAGAATCCGTTAAATCCCAAAAACCAGGGGGATTCCAGGCTTCTGGAGCGAAATAACGAATCGTCTGTCCGCGAAAATCCAGAAAAGGTCCATATGAGGAAAATAACGGATTATGTGTCCGCAAACATCAGCCACTCCGCCCGCCACCGTCAGATACTCTCTCCGCAAGCATCAGCTACTCCGCGCCGGGCGTTGGTCAAGAAGCCCAGCCGTTCCCCTCCCCCCGGTTTTCCCGTTTATTCCGGGCAAATTCCCGGCGAAGGCTCTGCGGGCAAAAAAACAGGCGGGTTTTTGGCCTCCATTTTCCGGGGGATGTATACTGGAGACAGAGAGATTTCAATGGACAAGGAGGGCGACACGTATGCATCTGCTCCATGGCTGCAAGCGCGCAAGCTTTCTTCTGCCGGCTTTCCTGCCGGTGCTGGGCATCGCCTTTCTCCGAATGATGCCGGACAGCGCAGCCCTTTTCATCCACAAGCCGGCTTACGGCATGATGGTGACCATTGCCGTGCTCCTGTCCGGCGGCCTGGGGCTGGCGGCAAGCCGCTCCTATCAGATGGAGCTGGATGTCTCCCTCAGATACTTCACCCTGGCTTTTGCCGGCTTTGCCTTTCTGTTCGCGTTCCAGGCGCTGCTGCTGCCGGTGGCGGCGGAGGAGCCTATGCTCTTCCTCGCCATGGGCTCCCTGGCCCGCCTGGCCATATGCCTTTACAGCTATGCGGGGCTGCGTTCCCTGCTGGCCAAACGCTCCCCCGAATTCCGGAAAAAACCGCTGATCTGGTGGCACAGACACTTCGCCGCGTGGGCGGTAATCATCCTCCTGACGGCAGCCGTTGCCGAAGCCGGTTTCCTCCATGCTTATGTGTTGAAAATCGTCGAGAGTCTTGCCCTCGGAGCCGCTTTGGCGGCATCGATCCAGCCGCTGCTTATGCGCAACCCTGCTCCGCCGCTGCGGCTTCAGCTGTTGGCCCAGCTGATCCTTGCCCAAGCTTCTCTGGCCTTCATTCTGGCCGCTCCCTGGAACGCGCTTTGGTGGTTCGCCCATGCCGTCAGCACCGCAGGCTTTCTGACGCTGGGCTACGCGTTGCTCCATTCCTATGAGGAAACCCGCTCCACCGGCCGAGTCTTCAACGAAAACCTGCTTTACCCCGCACTGCGGAGCATCATGCGGACTACCCATGAGGGGTTCGTCATGACCGATACCCTGGGCAAAATCAACTACGCCAACCCCCGGATGGAGGCCCTCTTCCAGGAAAAACCGGCTCCCGGACAGCTGATGTCCGCCTACCTGGCCAGGCTGAATCTGAAAACAGCCTCCCATGAACCCCTCACCGCCATTGTCGGGAATCTCCTGTCGGGAGCGGCGGCCAGCATTGATCTTCATCTGGAGGCCCTCCGTGACGGCACCGAACCGGTGTATTACGAATGCTACGCCTCTCCCGTGCTGGATGAGCTGAGCCAAACCCCGATGGGCTATCTGTTCGTCTTCCGCAACCGCTCGGAGGAGGAGCGGCTAAACCGGATGAAGGATGATTTCGTCAGCATCGTCTCCCATGAGCTGCGCACCCCCATGTCCGCCATTCAGGGCTTTACGGAGATTTTATTGGAGCGGGAGGTGCCCCCGGAGAAAAGAATCCGCTATCTGGAGACGGTCCACGATGAGATTGTCCGGCTGTCGGGGCTGGTGGATGATTTTCTTGATATCCAGCGGATGGAGACGGGGCGGCTGGCCTACCACTTCGAGCCGCTGGATGTGGGTCCGCTGGTGGCGGAGGTAGCCAGGCAATGGCAGGAAACGGACAAGCATACTCTGCGGCTGGATTTGCCCGCCCACGGCCTCTTTATCCGCGGGGACAGGGAGCGGATCATCCAGCTGCTGCATAATCTGATCAGCAATGCCGTCAAGTATTCCCCCGGCGCCGAAGCAGTGGATATCTCCTTGACCTGCGCAGAAGGCCGCGCGGCCATCCGGGTCAAGGATTACGGGCTGGGCATTCCCGAGGAAAGCTTGCCCCGCCTGTTCCAGAAATTCTACCGGGTGGAGACGGCCCGCCACCGGAAAATCCGCGGCACCGGACTGGGACTGTCCATTGTGCGGGAAATTGCGGATACCCACGGAGGGGAAATCCGGGTGGAGTCCGCTCCCGGCAGCGGCTCCGAGTTCTCCGTTTTCCTGCCGGCCTATGAGCCGCCGGAGCTGAAAGGGAGAATTGCCCTCCTGCAGGAGCCTGACGAGAAAAACCCGCTGCTTCTGGCCGCCGCCGCAGAGCGGGCGGGGGAGCCCCTGCGGTTTGTCAGCCGGGAGGAGCTGCGGTTTGTCCTGCAGCACGCCCGCTCCCTGCCCAAGCTGTGGATTGCCGATATCCGGCTGGAGGAGCAGCGGGACGGGTGGAGCCTCCTGCGGATGCTGCTGGAGGATAAGCAGTACCGGACCAACCCGCTGTTCATTGCCGTGCCCGGCGCAGCCCCCGCCTGCGCTCCGGACCAACCCTCCCCGGACCGCCAAGGGCTTATGGACCGTATGGCCCGCGAGCTGCTCCGGCGTCCCCTGGAAGGGCAGCTCCTGGCCGCCGCTTACGACGAGGAGACGCTGCTGCAGCTGCTCCACCGCCAGGGCCTGGAGATTGCCGCCATTGAGCGGATGGGCGGGATCAGCACCTTTATGATTCTGAGCCGCCCCCGGGATTCGGAGGAGCCGGCCTCCTGAAAATACCGGGGCCGGCCTCCTTATGAGGATGACGCGGCCCGTCATGAACGCTATAATGATTGTGGAGCGGCGGTGAACGCTTACAACATGAAATGGCGGGAGAGAACGGCATGACCCATCCCCATAAGGCCCGTTGGCCAACCAAAAGCAGCGCTATGCTGAAGCGTGCGGGAACGGCGGTGTTCCGCCATCCCTGGCCCCGCTTTGTCTCAAAACGAATAAGCCTGCTCTTGCTCCCCTTCCTGCTGGTATTTCTCACGGAAGCTCTAACCCGCCGCAGCTGGTCGCAGGCCTTCGCCTGGACAACGGAGCATCCCAATGAATTTGCCCTAAACTGCTGGATTGCTTTTTTTGCCGCCTTGGCAATTGCCGCCCTGACCGGCCGCACCCGGGCCGCCTCCCTGATCCTGCTTGGACTGGCGGCAGTCTTCGGGATTTGGAGCGGCATCACCATGAACCGGACGGGGCTGCCCTTTTTGCCGTGGCGCATCATGCTGCCCGGACAGGAGCCCGACCCGGTGGCCGCCTTGAACCCTTACATGACCCCCGGCCTGCTTGCAGCCGCGGCAGGAACGGCCGCAGCGCTGATGCTGGCGCTTCTGCTTCCGGGAACCAGGCTGGCAGGCCGTGAACGGCTTCTATATGCCGCTTCCGGGCTGTTTCTCCTGGTTTCGGCCTATTTGAACCGCCCCATTTCCTTCGACGACTATTTCCGGATCACCCGGTTTCATTATGAAGAGGAGGCCAGCTACAGCCGCAACGGCTTCTGGTCATCCACCCTGGACAATCTCCATTTTGCGGCTCCTGTGCGCCCCAAGGAAGCCGGTACGCCGGAAATCCGCCGCCTGGTCCGGTCCCTTCCCGCATCTTCGGCCTCTCCTGCCGCGGCAGAAGCGAAGCCCGGGAAAGCCACCCGGGAGCATCCCAATGTGGTGGTGCTGCTCTCCGAAAGCTTCTGGGACCCGACCCTGCTGCCGGAGGTCCGCTTCAGCGAGGACCCCATTCCCTTCTTCCGCTCCATGATGGCCGACACCACCGGCGGCTGGATGCTCAGCCCCCAGTTCAGCGGAACCACCGCCAATGTGGAATTTGAGGTGCTGACGGGAAATTCCGTCCGTTTTTTGCCCGCAGACTCCATCGCCTATATCAGCTATATGAACCGGGGCGTGGACTCCCTGGCCGGCATCTACGCCCGCCAAGGCTACACCACCACGGCCATCAACCCGTATTTCAACTGGTTCTTCAACAGCCGCAACGTCTACCGCAACATGGGCTTTTCCCGGTTTATCAGCTGCGAGTTCTTCGAACCCCGCTTCCACGGGCCAAATTACGAGGACAGCCAGGTGATGGACAAGATCATTGAAACCATGGGCGGCACACCCGGTCCGGACTTTGTATTTGCCAACACCATGGAAAACCACGGCAGCTACGAGGACAAATTTTACTCCAACCCCATCTCCGCCAGCGGGCCCTTAAGCGCCAAAGCCAAGAACATCCTGGAGAACTACGCCACAGGGGAGCAGGCCTTCGACCAGGCGTTCCGGAAGCTGGTGGAGCATTACCGCACAAGCGGGGAGCCTACAGTCATCCTCGCCTTCGGCGACCATCTGCCCGGCCTGGGTCCGGATTATCTGGCCTACCGGGAGGGCGGTTATCTCGGCAAAGACGATAGCGGCGCGGAGCGGATGGAGAAGCTGCATTATACGCCTTTTGTCATCTGGGATAATATGAACCTGCGGCCCCGGGAGAGCCTGCGGATGAACGCCAGCTTCCTGGGCCCCTACCTGCTCCATTACATCGGCAGCCCGGGCACCTATTACACCGACTATCTGTATGCCTTGTCCCAAAAACAGCCCGTCATCCCCATCCGTCCCTATGCCCATGCCTATCCGGCGGACGACAGCGGGCTGGCGGATTACAAGCGGCTGCAGTACGACATTCTGTTCGGCAGCCAGGAGGGCTACAAGCTGCGGGGGATTGCCGGCTCAATCCCGGCGGCGCAGTTCGAAATGGGCTACGGCAGCCCGGCCCTGAAGAAAATCTACAGGGAAGCCTCTGGCAAGCTGGTGGTAGAAGGCGGACGGTTCAGCAGCGGCTCGGAGGTATGCCTGGACGGCAAGCCCCTCCACACCGTCTATGACGGCCCACAAAAGCTGACCGTATGGCCGGAGGATTTGCCTGCGTCCCTGGACGGCGCCTGGAGCGTGCAGCTGGCCGACCGGAAAGAGACGGTCATCTCCAGATCCGGCGAGCTGATCCTGTCCGCGGAGGAACTGGAGGTCCATTGAAAACCTTCCTGGCGTTGATTACAATAGAACGAAGCGAAATGGCAAAGGAGATCCGGCTATGGTTGAATTGTCCCCTCATCAGGCCCAAAGCATTGTGGATAGAATGATGAAAGATATTCCGTACAATATCAACATTATGGATCATACGGGGACGATTATCGGCAGCGGAAACAAGCACAGAATCGGCACCCTCCACCACGGTGCGGTAGAGGCCATCCGGCAGCGGAAGCCGGTGGACATCCATGAGGATGAAGCCTATGTGAAAAAGGGCGTGAATCTGCCGATTGAATTAAACGGCCGGATTGTGGGGGTGGTGGGGATCAGCGGCGAGGTGGAGGAAACCCGCCCCTTCGGCAATCTGCTGAAGTCGGCGGTGATCCTGCTGATTGAGCAGAACCTTGCATTGGAGAAGGAAAATGCTAGAATTAATCAGAAAAGACAATTTTTTGAACTGCTAACGGAGATGGACATCGAGTACACAAAACCCGTTATCGATCAGGCCTTGACCTATGGCATCCATCTTACCAAACCCTCCCAGGTGATGGTGGTGGAGTTTCCCACGGAAGCAGCCGAGGAGATGATCGGCAGCTATCCCTCCTTCAAAATGTCCAGCCATTCCCTCTGCGTTATTGTCCAGGACACAGAGGGAATGAACGCTCTGCAGAACCATGTGCAGGCCCATTATCCCGCTGCGTACATTTCGGTAAGCAAAATGAATGATACGGTGTCCAGCGGATATTGGCAGGCCAGGGCGGCCATGCGGGTGCTGAAGGGGGTTTTTTTCAACGAAAAGCTCATCTCCTACTCCAAGTGCGAATTTATTGCCGATATGGCCAAGCTGCCCAAGCTGGATACCGGCATCCAGCAGCTGACTGTGCAAATGGACAGCGAATTGATCAAAACCCTCCAGATTTATATCCATTGCAATCTGAATGCCAATGAAACCGCCAATCAGCTGATTATCCACCGGAATACCCTAAATTACAGGTTAGCCAAAATTCATAAGCTGACAGGCAAGGACCCCAAGAACATATTGGAGCTGGTGGAGCTGGTGTTTGCCCTGATTGCCCGCGTGAAATAGTCCCGCCCCCATCAAAAAAAGGATGCCCCCGCTGCACCGGGGACATCCTTTTTTTGATTTATTTCAACAATCTGGCGACACTCTCCGCCGTGCGGGCTACGTTGGCCTTGCCTTGAGCCAGCAGGGTTTCCAGCTCCGCCGCTCCCGGCACAATTCCGAAAATCGCGTCAAAGCCCTCATCGTACAAAACCTCAATGTCCTGGCCGATATATCCGGCCAAGGCAATCACCTTCATGCCGCTGTCAACGCTTTTGGCCGCTTGGGCAACACCAAAGGGGGCTTTGCCGAATTTGGTCTGAAAATCAATGCCGCCTTCGCCGGTGATGCAATAATCCGCGCCCTGGAGCTTTTCCTTCAATTGGGTATATTCAATAACAATATCAATACCCTTTCTCATGTTGGAGTTGGTGAATGCCAGCAAGCCTGCGCCAAGGCCGCCTGCGCCGCCTGCCCCCGGCACATCGATGATCTCGATGCCCAGCTGCGCTTTGACCACTTCCCCGTAATGCCGCAAATTCCGGTCCAGGGTTTGGACCATTTCGGGAGTAGCCCCCTTCTGCGGGCCAAACACCACAGAGGCTCCGCGTTCGCCGCATAGCGGGTTGGTGACATCCGATGCCACCAGGATATGAATGTTCTTGATTTGCGGAATCACGCCGCTGGTATCGATCTTGTCCAGGTCTCCCAGAAATCCGCCGCCAAAGGGCAATTCATGGCCTGCTTTGTCGAGGAATTTGTAGCCCAGGGCTCTGGCCATGCCTGTACCGCCGTCATTGGTGGCACTTCCGCCAATCCCCAGAATAATCTCAGTGATTCCCTTTTCCACGCAATCCCGGATCAATTCCCCCGTACCATAGGTGGTGGTAATCATCGGGTTTTTGGTTTCCTTGGTGACATGGTGAATGCCGCTGGCCGACGCCATTTCAATCACCCCGGTTTTCCCGTCGCCCAGAATGCCGTAACGGGCAAGCACCGGCGTCCCCAGGGGACCGGTAACCTCCTTCTCAATCAGGGTGCCGCCGGTGGCATCCACCAAGGACTGGACCGTGCCTTCGCCGCCGTCCGCCATGGGCACATGAATACAGGCGGCGTCGGGAATGGCCCGTTTAATTCCTATCTCCATGGCCTCGCATACTTCTTTGGCCGTCATGCTTTCTTTGAAGGAATCCGGAGCCAAAATAAACGTTTTTTTCATGGTGTGCATACTCCAATCTGTTTAAAGGATAAATCCGTAAAGAATTACGGCTACAATCGTCATGGTCAAACCGACGATGCTTTCATACATCACAACCTTCATTCTGTCCTTCATGCTCATGCCCATGGCATTACGGGTAACATGGAAGTAGGTTCCATGGGGCAGATGGTCGATTACGGTTGCCCCGGCATGAGTCATAACGGCAGCGGACAAAGGAGCGACGCCGGTGTTCAGGATGGCATTGGAGAAGGAGCCTGTAGCCAGAATAACGCCGGTGGACGTAGAGGCGGTTGCCCCTGCCATCAGAATGCCTGCAATGGGGGCCAGGAAGGTTCCCGATAGTCCGGAAGCCTGTACAAGGGATACCACTTCAGAAGGCAGGCTGGAGGCGGTAATCAGTCCGCCGATGGCGCCTGCGCCGATAATAATCAGAATGGTGGGAGTCATCCGGTTCAGACCGGAGGAGCAATAGTCCAGGATTTTCTTTCCTTTGCCCAGAGCCAGGGTACCGACGATCCCGGCAAAAGGAAGGATATACAGAGAATCGATTTTCAGCTTGGCCAGTGCCTCTACTCCCAGCATGGAGCCGATGGGGCTGATCATCAGGAGCACAATGGCAATAATCGGAGTAGCCAGAGCTTTGCCCAGGGACGGGAGATTGGTGGAGCTGACCTTTTCCAGCTCGGCCGCTTCCGCATCTGTCACCTTGGTGCCCTTGTACTTAATCATCGAGGCGATCAAAACCGCAACAATCACGCCGAAAATGGCCGGAACCAAACCGCCAAGCATCACCTGGTTCACATCAAGCTTGAAGCCGCCTGCCGCCGCAATGGTATTGGGGTTCGGGGAAATAATATTGCCCGCCTTGCCGCCGCCGGACAATGCAACCAACAAAGCTACCTTGGAATAGCCCATCTTGTTGCCTACAGACAGGGCGATAGGAGCAACAATCAGAACGGCAACGGGAATAAATACGCCGACCGCCGTAATAATCATGGTAGCCAGAGCCAGGGAGAGCATGGCTTTGGTGCCGCCCAGCTTGTCCACGATGGTTTTTGCAATGGCTTCGGCTGCCCCCGACTCCATCATAACGCCTGCAAATACACCTGCCGCAATAATGCGGACAACCGTCCCCATAACGCTTTGGGTTCCCGAAATAACGATGCTGACCGCCTGGGCAAAATCGGCTCCGCCGATAAAAGCGCCGACGATGGCGCCCAAAATCAGCGAATAGGTGGGGGCCAGCTTAAACAGAATTAAAAGAATTGCCAGCAGGAGGCCAATCAAGGCGCCAAACCAGCTAATTACCAATGGTGTCATAGTCAAATCCTCCTTCTAGATCCGAAAAACGTGATGTGTGGATGCTGCTTTTTCATGTACTCGAAAATAAATTAAAACTCCCAGAAATTCCTTATTCTTCATATAGCTCCGATTATTATCCCTTATGGGTTCCCCCTTTATTCATACCGCTTTCTGAATACGTTTTCATTATAAAAAGATCATCAACTTTAAACAATTGATGATCCAATGAATATTATTGTGCAAATGCACAATCACCCCGTCGGATAGACTCCTACTCCGATATGGAGTTGGTGTTCAAGCCTACCCGCCTGATCCGCACATGGGTCTCTACGGTTATCTCCGCTCTTGCGAAATACGTGTTCCAATCCTCCCGGATCGGCTTGAAAAACTTCGGCTGCTGGCGGTACATCTGGCTGCCGAAGCCAAAAATATCGGTTTTATGGGTTACCTGGGCTTTTTTCAGAGTTTGCCGGATATCCTCCGCAACCGCTGCCTCCGCGTGCTGGGCATATTCCTTCAGCGCAGAGGCGGTCAAGGCATTGGGGCATTCCGTCATCTCCAGGAAGCTGTCTACCCGAATGGTGACATGAAAGCGGGGCGTTTGGCCTTCATGGGAAGCCTTAACCTTGGTGCTGGATTTGACAATCCGGATGGTAAAATCCTTTCCTTCCGCGCAGGAGGCGGTTACCGAGGTATTCCGCAGGCCGCCTCTCAGCCACAGATAGCTGCGGGTATCCCTGACGTCCATAAAGCCAAGCAGCTTCATATCCCGCAATACTGCTAAACCGGTAATAATGGAGTTGGAAAGCGGTAGGGAGCTCTCCATGTTCGCCTTGCTGCCGTCGGGAGCTCCGCTGACGCTGACTGCCGCCGCAACCGATCCTTTGCCCGGGCTCATCCGGGCGTTCAATAAATCACTTAACCGCACATCGGGGTCCGATCCCCATTCCTTCGCCGCCGACTGCAGCTGCTTGCTTAATTTGCCGGTGGCGTATTTCTCCGTAGGATTGGTAATTTTCAGAACCTCCTCAGCTTGCCTGCCCTTCACTACAACCACATTGAAGGTATCCCGGCTTTCCCGGCTCCGCTCCAAATAATCGAAGAACTGGAGATCTCCCTCTCTGGCGATGCTTTCGCTGATGGCCAAAAGCTGCATATGGGAATAGACCAGCTCTCTGCCCAGCCCGATATTCATTTTGCGGGACAGGTCCGCTATGGTGTTTCCCTGCATGGAATAAAGCTGGGACGGCGCGGTCCGCCCTCCCGTGGTTTTGTCGTATTCGCTGGGAACGATGCATTCAACGGTCATCTTGTACTTGAAAGGGGGAGTTCCTTTATCCACAGCCATTCCCACGACAAAGAATATATCCGACAGCTCCGTGTAATCCCAGCAGCCTGCCGTGGATACAGCCAACAGGATGGCAATCAGCCACTTTTTCATCATGGGCGTCTCCTCCTGCGCGGCGGCGAAGGATTAAAGGCGTCAGGCTGCTTCAGGGGCTTGGGGGAGTTCAGATAGATAGGCTGCCTCTTCGTAACCCAGAGAGGAAAGCGGAGCAGAATGTCCTCATGCTCCTTGGGATATAACGGCGCAAAAGGAGCCGTATAGGCAACTCCGAAGGAACGCAGCGAGCACATGTGTCCGATCATGGCCATTATGCCCATCATGACCCCATAGAAGCCGGCCAGCGCCCCCAGGATCAGCAGCCCGAAGCGCAGCAGGCGGGAGGATACCGACAGATTATAGATGGGGGAGACAAAGCTGGAGATCGCCGTCAAGGCCACAATAATGACCATAATGTTGGAAACAACCCCCGCCTCCACCGCCGCCGTGCCGATGACAAGACCGCCTACAATCGAAACAGTGGGACCCACCGCCCGGGGCATACGCACTCCCGCTTCCCGGAGAATTTCGAAGGTGATTTCCATAAGCATGGTTTCCACAAATACGGGAAAGGGCAGGTTCTCCCGCTGGGAGCTGATGGTGAAGAGCAATTCCGTGGGAATCAGCTCCAAATGATAGGTGACGGCCGAAATGTAGATGGCGGGAAACAAAAGGGCAATCAGGAACGCCAGGTAGCGGATAAAGCGGACAAAGGTGCTGATCATAAACGGCTGGTAATAGTCCTCCGACGATTGGAAGAAGTCGCTGAACACGGTGGGAATGCTTAATACAAAGGGGCTGCCATCCACAAAAATGGCCGCTTTGCCGCTCACCAGATGCCCGCATATGGCATCCGGGCGTTCCGTGGTATAGATCAGAGGAAAGGGCGTTGCGGTTTTATCCACAATGTACTCCTCCAGCATACCCGAATCGAACAGGGCGTTAGGCTTGACTTTTCCCAGCCGCTTGCGCGCCTCCTCCACCACTCCCTGATTCACGATCCCGTCGATATAACCCAAATAAACAACGGTCCGCGTATCGCTGCCCAGCACGAATTTCTCAAAGCAAAGGCCGGGGTGGATGATTCTCCTGCGCACCAGCCCGAGGTTGGTCTGAATGGATTCGGTAAACCCCTCTTTCGGGCCTTTAATGATAGTTTGGGTGCTGGGCTCCTCCACCTGGCGGTAGCCGTTGCTGTTGCTCATCTCGATGCAGATGCCGCCCTCCAATCCGCTTAAGAGCAACACCGCTTTCCCGCGCAGGCATTCGTCGATCAGCCGGGATTGTTCCCTCTCCACTATATAGCCGGTCCCCGGCATCGCCAGCCTGCACAGCTTCTCCAGCGTCATGTCTTCCTGAAGCCGCTCCTTCTGCTGGAGGAAATTATCCATAACATGCTGCAGCTTATCGGCCAGCGCCTCCTGATCGGCCATGGAGGCAAACCACAATAACGCGCTCTCCCGATCCCCCAATTGAAATTGGTTCACATGAAAATCAGCCGAACGGCTAAAGGTTTTGCGGTATGCATCCAGCCGTTCATTCCAATCTGTCGCATTGAAATCCATTCCTTTATCCTCCCCCGGAAGCTTCGGGGCGCTTCCTGCGCTTCCACAAGGTCAGAAGCCACAAAATCCCCGGCAGCACCAATTGAAAGGGGATATGGAGGTAATACGGCACAACCTCCAATCCTTCCGCAATATGCTCCAGATAGTCATTGGCCAACAAAAGCGAGGTCAGGGCCACCAGCATGGCCACCGGCACGGAAAAAAACCGGTAGCCCAGCCCCGTGATGAATTCGGCTCCCTTCAGTCCGGCATAAAACAGGGCGGCCACCTTGACGAACAGCCCCAGCAGCATCAGAAACACCACCACGCCGTCCAGCCGCTCAAAAAGAAAGCCCACATTGATGTACCGGTTCACACTGAGCAGCGGGAACACAGTCCGTTTGACCCGGTCCGGAGTCAATACGGCCACCTGCAGGATGGCTACGAGGACCAGGACTGTTCCGCTGATCAACAGCCCTGTCCAAATCGCTTTGCGCAGCTTCTGCCGGTCTGCGGTTTGGCTCATCAGAATGGTCAGGGCAATGGATTCCCCAAAGGGAAAGGTGAGGATCTTCGGGAACGCCTCCTTGAGCACAGGACTCCAGCCGTCGGCCAGCACCGGCTTTAGATAGCTGGGATGAATCGATTTGTTGATGATGAGAAGCACCAGCATCAACAGGAAAAACAGCATAAAATAGGGCATAATCATTTCTGTCGTCCGGGCCAATACCTCCACACCCAGATAGAGGATATAGGCAATGACCAGGATAAAGGAGAAGGCGATAAATTCATTGGGGGTGGCAGGGTAAACTGCCGTGTCCAGAAGCTCGATGAGATCGCGCATGACCACGGCAGCCATATACAGAAAATAGCTAATATAACCCACGCCTACAGGAACGGCCCCCCACTTGGACAGAAATTCCTCAAACAGCTGGTACAAATTCTTCCCGTTCCCGTAGCGCACCAAGGACAGATACATGGTAATCAGCGCAAATCCTCCCGCCAGGGCGCACAATACGGCAAGCCATGCATCCTGGGCGGCCCCCGGAGCAACCCCCACCAGCACAGAGGAGCCGATTTCAAAGGTAATGAAAATCAGGATCATCTGGGTGATGGATATTCGCTCAGCCACAGTCTCCCGCATGAAATTCCCTCCTCCATGGCTTACGATTGGGAGCCTTTTTTGGCCTTATGGAAGCGGTAATCGGCAACGCCCCCCCATACAAGACCCGCCGCCCAGAATAATGCATACAGCAGAATATCCATATTTTCATTTTTGCTGAACACGCTGAGAAGCTCCGGGAAGATGCCTTGCTTTTGCAGCCCCATGTCCACCAGCACAATAAGCGCCGTCAAGGTGCAGCTCAATACCAGATACATTACGGTAATCATATGATCACTTCCCGTTTACATTCTTCTACCTTTTCCCGGAAGCGGACACTCTATGCGGGCCAAAAAACCAGACGAAGAAAAGTCTGGACAAGCTTAAGGTGAAGCTGATCACTAGCGATGCATCAAACCTGACATGAAAAAGGGAGCAGAAATCCTTCTCCAAATGTTCATAGAAT
>NZ_QMFA01000068.1 GCF_003285005.1 Paenibacillus sp. YN15
CGCCAGTACCCTAGGGTACTGGAAATCGGTTCAAGACAACCTTCAAGAAATACTATACGAGGAGAGAATCCGCATGAAAATTGAAAGCATTCTGGCCCAAATCGGCTCCCTGTCGGAGCCGGTCACCGGCTCCTTAAGCTTTCCCATTTACCATTCCACCTGTTACCGCCATCCCGAGATGGGCAAAAGCACCGGCTTTGATTACACCCGGACCAAAAATCCTACCCGCACCGTCCTGGAGGATGCCATCGCCCAACTGGAAAGCGGGGACGCCGGTTTTGCCTCCAGCTCCGGCATGGCATCGCTGCAAACCGTATTTGCCCTGTTCAGCCAGGGGGATCATCTGATTGTTTCTCTGGACCTGTACGGCGGAACTTACCGGCTGTTGGAGAAGGTGATGAGCCGGTTCGGCGTAAGCGCCACCTATGTGGACACCAATGATCTGGATGAGCTGGAGGCCAGCCGCTTGCCCAACACCAAGGCTGTGCTCATCGAAACTCCCACCAATCCTCTGATGATGGTAACCGATATTGAGCGGGTGGCAGCTTGGGCCAAAACCCACGGCATGCTTACCATTGTGGACAATACTCTCCTGACCCCCTTCTTCCAGCGGCCCATCGAGCTTGGCGCGGACATAGTCGTACACAGCGCCACCAAGTATCTGGGCGGGCATAATGATGTGCTGGCGGGACTGATTGTCACCAAAGGCAAGGAATTGTCCGAGCAGGTGGCGTTTTTGCATAATTCCCTGGGGGCAGTTCTGGGGCCCCAGGATGCCTGGCTCCTGGTCCGCGGCATGAAGACGCTGGCTCTGCGCATGGAGCGCCATCAGGCCAATGCTACAGCCGTTGCCTCCTTCCTGGAGGGGCATCCCTTTATCGAACAGGTCTATTACCCCGGTCTGCCTGCACATCCCGGCTATGAAATCCAAAGCCGCCAATCATCCGGAAACACCGGCATTTTCTCCTTCCGGGTCAAGGATGCAGGTATGGTTCCGGTGATCCTGAAGGAAATCCGGCTGATCGCCTTTGCCGAGAGTCTGGGCGGCGTAGAGTCCCTTATGACCTATCCCGCGGTCCAGACCCATGCGGATATTCCCCGGGAAATCCGTGATAAAGTGGGCGTAGATGACAAGCTTCTCCGTTTTTCCGTAGGAATCGAGCATGCGGATGATCTGATTGCCGATCTCTCCAGAGCCATCGACATTGCAGCGCGGGAAGTCGGCCTCCAGTAAATCCCGATTCGATGATTTTCGCTAAACAGTGTTCGAAATCCCCCTATTACTGCCATGAAACTTGTGATAAAATGGGAGTGTCGCATTGCTCAAAATCCGTCAGTCAACATGACCGCGAGGGGGGAATATCATGCGCAGCATGGTGAACAAGGGTACCTGGCGCAAGCAGCTGCTTATGCTGTCGTTATTGCCACTGCCTGACCGAATGCTGAAATCTTTTCCTCCCGGCTTTGTTTTGCGGGACCCGGTTTACCGGCGGGTGAAGAAAATAAAGCGCTCCGGCGGAAAAGCCGCCCTGATGCTTTTTCATCTGGAGGATTACCATCAATGGCTGAAGGATGCCACTCCTGATTTTCTTGGCAGGGTCGAGAGGGAGCTGCGGAAGATTTTTCTCGAAACGGTCAGGATGTATATTACCGAGGATGATTTCATCGGAGTCAAGCAGCACTTGGCTAATGAAATTACCTTGTTTGTCCGGCTCGAATCCCATCAGGATTTTGGCCGCTGCGGAATTGTGGCGGGCAAGATCAGGCAGGAATTCGAAAGCAGGATGGAGCGCCAATTCAGCCTCCATATGCAATCCAGCCTAACGATCCGAACAGGCTGCGCGATTATTGAAGAAAACGCCAAGGATTTGGGTTTTGCCGTGGAAGCGGCCTATCATTCGGCCATGGCCGCTGCCGCCAAGAATCTTCCGGCCCACTTCGCCATGCAGCATGTGGAGCTGAAGGAGATTATCCGCATGGAGAATCTCACGGTGCTGACCCAACCGATTATGGATCTGAGGACCGGCGAGGTATACGGGTGGGAAATCCTGTCCCGCGGCCCCAAAACCTCCGTTTTTCACAATCCGGTGGAATTGTTCGAGTTTGCCGATCAGACGGAACTGTTGCCGGAATTGGAATGGCTGGTGATCCAGAAGGCCATCAGGGAGATTACGGAACGGCAGATCAAGGAGCAGGTGTTCATTAATATTACGCCGGTTTCCCTATCCGATCCCCAGCTTCTCGGGCGGCTCCTGGAGCAGCTCAAGCTATCCGGTCTGGATTCCTCGCAATTTGTATTTGAAATTACGGAACGGCATTCCATCAATGATTTCGAGCAGATGGCCAATATCGTCCACTCCTACCGGACCCAGGGCTTCCGCTTTGCGGTGGATGACGCCGGCTCGGGCTATTCCAGCCTCCAGTCCATCTCCGAGCTGATTCCCGACATTATCAAGATTGACAAGTCGGTGATCCGCAATATCGACCGGGAAGCGGTCAAACAAGCCATGCTCCGGTCACTTCTTTATTTCGCCGAGAATATTAATTGTACGGTGATTGCCGAAGGGGTGGAACGGGAGGAAGAAGCCAATGTGCTGCTGCAGAATCATGTGCATATGGGACAAGGCTATTATTTTGCCAGACCCCAGCCCTTCGAGCACGGGCGCAATGTCATCCAATTCCAGAGCCTCAAGGAAAAGATTATACATATGCGCAAGATAGCCTCCGGTCAATAATGGTCATACATAGAGCATCCTTCCCCATGCCGGGCGGGATGCTTTTATATGGGAACTATGATAAGATAGATAGGAATCTTTCTAAGCAGCGGGGGGAGAAGAACGCATGTCCATTGACAGGATACTTCACAAAGCGGAAGCCGGAGGACGAATCAGTGTGGAGGAATGCGTAAGCCTCTTCGATTCCGACCAGGTGGAGAAAATCGGAGCTTCTGCTTACAAGGTGATGAAACGCTGGAATCCGGAACCGATTACCACCTTTGTAGTGGGCCGGAATATCAATTATACCAATATCTGTGACGTGTATTGCCGGTTTTGCGCGTTTTACCGTTCGGTAGACAGTGATCAGGGCTATGTGCTCCCGGATGAAACCATCTTCCGGAAGATTCAGGAAACGGTGGATGTGGGCGGCACGGAAATTCTGATGCAGGGCGGCACCAATCCCAACCTGCCATTCTCGTATTATACGGATCTGCTTAAGGGAATTAAAGCGCGTTTTGATATAACGATGCATTCCTTCTCGCCTGCCGAGATCCTGAAGATGAAGGAGGTCTCCGGAGGATTGAGCCTGGAGGAAGTGATCCGCCAGTTGCAGGAAGCAGGACTGGATTCCCTGCCCGGCGGAGGGGCGGAAATCCTCGATGACCGCACCCGGCGGAAGATCAGCCGGTTGAAGGGCTCCTGGCGGGACTGGATGGAGGTTATGCAGACTGCCCACCGTCTGGGGATGAACACCACGGCTACGATGGTGATCGGATTCGGAGAAAGCATGGAGGAGCGGGCGCTGCATCTTTTGCGTGTGCGGGATGCCCAGGATGACTGTATTGCCCTCAAGTATCCGTCCGCCGGATTCCTTGCCTTCGTTCCATGGACCTTCCAGCCGGATAATACCAACCTGAAGAAGGAACGGGCCACGCCGGAGGAATATCTGAAGACGTTGGCGATAAGCCGTCTGATGCTGGACAATGTCCCGCACTTCCAATCCTCATGGGTCACCATGGGACCGGAAATCGGCAAGCTGTCCTTGTCTTACGGGGCGGATGATTTTGGGAGCACCATGATGGAGGAAAATGTGGTTTCGGCCGCGGGGGCAACGCATAAAGTAAATATTGAGCTTTTGGTGCGGCTGATCCGGGAAACAGGCAAAATTCCTGCCCAGCGTAACACCCGGTATGACATTTTGCGTATGTTTGATGACGAATCCAGGGTGGACAGGGATTTTGTCATGCAAAATTAGGCACACTGTGAAGTAAGGAAAATTGAAGGGATGGCGAAGATGGCGTATCAAGCAAAAGTTGTTGAAGCGGAAATTGTAAGTGAAAACAAGCAAAATGGTTTTTTTGAGATTGTGGCCGTACTTTCGGACCGCAACCGTTGCCGGCTTACCTTTGAGCGCAACCCGGAAACGGGAGAGCCGAAGGCAACCCATATTAACCGGCTGTACACTGTACCCTGCGGAATTTGCAAAAAGGATTTCCTTTGTTATTGCCTGAACCGGTACATGGATGTGATTGCCGAACAGGCGCTTGAAATAACCGGGGCTGCCAAGGTTTCCTAACTTTTTCCCCATTAAAGGAGAATCGCATTTATGATTACATGCGACGCATGCGGCAAAGTCAACGGTGAGGGCGATATCGGCGAGCACTGGATTTGCGACAGCTGCAAGGTGCCGGAGCCCGCTGAAGACAAGAAGAAAACGGATGATGAAAGCAAAGAAAAAGAGCATAAGCATTCCTGATTATAACCGGCCGTAGAGGCCGGTTTTTTGTTTTTTTGCATCTTGGATGCGGAAGAGGCGGAAGAAGGTCAGGGTCCGCCAAATCCGCCCAATAAGATGCATAAAGGCAGGGAAACGTTGCGCCCTTGCTTCCAGATTGTTGTTCGTATATCCCCATCCATGGGGCATATACTTAAAAAACAGCACTTGGGAAGGGAGTGAGCGCTTAAATGAAATCATTGGCCATCCGTGTATCGGATCATCCCGTCCTGCTAAGCCAGAAGCTGCATGACCGGATGACAGCCAGCATGGGTACAGTTTTGCTGAATACGGCATTGGAATACCGCCGGTGCCCGGGCTATTCGGAGATTGTCCTGGAATTTTTCGGCGGCGGCAAGGGTTCGGGAAAAGGGGCAAAGAATCTCGAGGAGTGGCCGGAAGCCGTTGGACAGGTCCTGGCTGATTTCATTGTGGACGAATGGGAAGAAGAGCTGCTTCGTCGCCTGATCCGAAAAGACAAGCGTTATTCCGAAGAGGAACGGGAAGAAATTCTTGCCTATTGCAGACAGTTGGGGAATGTAAGTGATTTTGCCCCCGCGGCCTTGACGGAAAGCTCCCCCGGCCATGTGCGGAAGCGCAAATTGTTGATGCAGGATTTGGCGGATTGCCTCCATCCAGGCACTATCCTTGATCTGGACGGTTTTTTTCGGTTCAGGTTGAAGCGGTATGGGGCGGAGCTGAAGGAGATGCTGGAATACGCCTCCGATGAGTTCCTGATGGACCAGCAGTACAAGGAGTTTATATCGCTTCTCCGTTATTTTGTGTATGTTCAGGATTCCAAAATGCCTCTGGCCCACATCATTCACCAGGGAGGGCATAACTTCCTGCTTCTGGATAGCGAGCTGCGGCCAATTGATACGGAAAAACTGGACACCAGCTACAAAGTGGAGTTTATGGACAAGGATTACAATCTGGAGGATATGATTGTCAGTTCCCTCCTGACTATCGCTCCGGAAAGAATCTGCATCCACACCCGGGAACCCGACCTGCCTGTTATCAAGACCCTCAGCCAAATATTCGAAAACCGCACGGAGATCTGCCAGCTGTGCAGATCCTGTGAATCCATATCTACTTCTTTGGAGCAGCAGGATAAATTGTCCCCTTGATTTGCGGAGAAGGGTTGTTTTATAATATGGAATATGTTTGGCGCTGACCAAAGACATGGGCCCCTGGTTCACGGAACAGAGAGAGAAGCCTCGGCTGCAAGCTTCTCCCGGCAATGAATCACCGGCTTACCCCTTTGCGAGCTGCAGAATGGAAGGTTGTTTCCCGTTACGGCAAGCCGGGACGGGAAGCATGTGTATATTCTGCCGGGGCATTCCCGTTACCGGATGATCACAAGAGGGCATCTGCCGCGTTGTTCATGGAACATGCTGCAGGCGCTGAACTAGGGTGGAACCACGAGCCGACGCACTCGTCCCTTCAGGGATGATGTGCGTTTTTTTGTGCGAAAATGCAGGAAATCATTATGGAAATGAGGGGACAAGCACATGGCAAATCTTACTGACGTCTACAATCTAAAAGTCACTTTGCCCGACGGGGCGGTACGGGAGTATCCCAAGGGCACTACAGTGGAAGGTGTGGCGGAATCCATCAGCTCCGGCTTGAAAAAGAACGCCTTGGCCGGCAAGGTGAACGGCAAGGTTGTGGACCTGGCAACAGCGTTGAACGAGGATGCGGAAGTGGCCATTATTACCGGCGACTCCGAGGAAGGGCTGGAGGTGCTCCGCCACAGCTGCGCCCACCTGATGGCCCAGGCCATCAAGCGGGTGTTCAAGGACCAGCACGTGAAGCTGGGCATCGGCCCGGTGATCGAGGACGGCTTCTATTATGACATCGATATGGAAGCACCGGTTTCCTCCGAGGATTTTGCCAGGATTGAGAAGGAAATGGAGCGGATCGTGCAGGAGAATTTGCCTGTAACCCGCAGAGAGGTCCCCCGGGAGGAAGCCCTGCGCATCTATACGGAGCAGAATGATCCCCTGAAGCTGGAGCTGATCCGCGATCTGCCGGAGGATTCCGTTATCTCCATTTATGAGCAAGGGGAATTCTTCGATCTCTGCCGCGGCCCGCATGTGCCCTCCACCGGCAAAATCAAGGTGTTCAAGCTGCTGAGCCTGGCCGGCGCATACTGGCGCGGCGATGCCAAGAACAAGATGCTGCAGCGGATTTACGGCACAGCCTTCAACAAAAAGGCGCAATTGGACGAGCATCTTCACTACCTGGAAGAAGCCAAAAAGCGGGATCACCGGAAGCTGGGCAAGGAGCTGAAGATTTTTTCCTTTGCCAAGGAAGTGGGCCAGGGTATCCCCTTGTGGCTTCCGAATGGCGCCAAACTCCGCCGGACTATGGAGCGGTACATTGTGGATCTGGAGGAGCGTCTTGGCTACCAGCACGTGTATACTCCGGTTCTGGGCAATGTGGAGCTCTACAAAATTTCCGGCCACTGGGACCACTATCAGGAGGATATGTTCCCGCCCATGGCCTTGGACAATGAAGAATACGTTCTGCGTCCCATGAACTGTCCCCATCATATGATGGTTTACAAAAGCGACATGCGCAGCTACCGGGATCTGCCGATTCGGGTGGCGGAGCTGGGCATGATGCACCGCTATGAAATGTCCGGCGCTCTGACCGGTCTTCACCGGGTTCGCGCCATGACCCTGAACGATGCCCATATCTTCTGCCGCCCTGACCAGATTAAGGAGGAGTTTGCCCGCGTGGTGAACCTGATCCGCCAGGTATACGAAGACTTCGGCATCAAGGAATACCGCTTCCGGCTGTCCTACCGGGACCCCAAGGATACAGAGAAGTATTTCCCCAATGATGAAATGTGGGAAACCTCTCAGCGTATGCTGAAGGAAGTGGTGGAGGAGCTGGGGCTTCCTTATTATGAAGCGGAAGGGGAGGCGGCCTTCTACGGCCCCAAGCTGGACGTGCAGATCAAAACGGCGCTGAAAAAGGAAGAAACCCTCTCCACCGCCCAGCTGGACTTCCTTCTGCCGGAGCGTTTCCAACTGGAATACACCGGCGACGACGGCCAGAAGCACCGCCCGGTGGTCATCCACCGCGGCATTATCAGCACCATGGAGCGGATGACGGCTTATCTTCTGGAAAATTTCGCAGGCGCCTTCCCCACTTGGCTGGCACCGCAGCAGGCCCGTGTCATTCCGGTGTCTCCGGCCTTCGAAGCATACGCGGCCGCTTGCACCGAGAAGCTGGCGGCAGCCGGCATCCGGGCTGAAGCCGACCAGCGCAATGAGAAGCTGGGTTATAAGATCCGCGAGGCGCAGCTGGAAAAAATCCCGTACATGCTGGTATGCGGCGAAAATGAAGCGGGCAGCGGCACTCTCTCCGTGCGGATGCGCGGCGGTGTAGACAAGGGCGTTTTGAGCCTGGACGAGGTTGTGGCTCTGATCACCCAGGATATCGCCACCAAAACCAAGGTGGAATAGAATATTTCCTCAAAAGTGCATAACCCTCCCGATATTGGGAAACGTATAATCGAAGTTTGTCTGCCGCCAGGATAGAAGCGGCGGTTATCGGGCAACCTTCATTATTAGGGGAGGGTATATCACTACATGAGCGATGGCAGGTTAGTCAGTTTGGTGCAGCGTACGGCAATGTTGGTTCTTTGGATCAGCCTGGTCACGTGTTTGCTTCCAAACAGCAATACCGGCAATATCCTGCAGGAAATGGGGATGGATGCTGCCGCAGCCGCAAAACAGACCGAAAATGCGCCGCAGCAGGCCGATTCCGCAGCAGCAGCAGGCAATTCTGCTTCTGGGAAGGATGAAGCGGCTTTGGTCAAAGAGGTGCTGGGGCGAATCCGGACCTCCCATCTGGAAAATGTGGATCTGGATCATATAGAAATGGTAGAGGTGGTAGCTACCGGCTATACCGCCGGCAAGGAATCCACCGGGAAATCCCCGGGCCACCCTCAATACGGCGTTACCTATTCGGGGGTGAAGGTCCGCAAGGATGACTTCTCCACCATAGCCGCCGATCCGGCGATTTTTCCCATTGGCACCATTATGTATATCCCCGGATACGGCTTTGGCGTGGTGGCCGATACGGGCGGAGCCATCAAAGGACACAAGATTGATCTTTATTTTGTCACCAAGCAGCAGGTTTATGAGGAATGGGGCAAGCGCAAGGTGAAGGTGCTGGTTCTCCGCAAGGGCACCGGCAGAGTAACCGAAGCCATGATGAATGATCTGAACAATGCGGCGGATGCCGTTCCAGTGGAAAAGTCGCTGGATCTGCTGGCCGACTTGGGCCACAAGGAATAAGCCGATATACGGAACCTCACTCCGTTTCCCGACTTTAGGGGGACGGAGTTTTTTCTGCCGATTTTTTGAGACTTGTCAGCCCAGCGGGGGTGTGCAAGAATAGAAGAACTACAAAAAAAGGAGATGGAGTATGAATTTTCTTCAAAAGGCACGCATATCGTGGCTGGCATTGGCATTGACGCTGGCGCTGCCTGTTCTGCCGGCCCATGCGGCAGCAGGCCCCTCCGTGGAAGCGGAAGCCGCGGTTAGCCAACCCAGCATATGGGCAATGGAGGATGTGGCATACACCAGGCTGCACCAATTGGCGGCAGAGGGGCTTTTTGCCGATTATCAGGCCCCGGCCACTGTGGACGAGCTGAATGCCGCCGGCTTGTCGCTTCGGCAGAAGCTGGCCGAACGGGCTGTGCCGGCAACGGAAGCGGTTTATGGCCATGGGGAAACGCCGGCTGCGGCGTTGTCGGGAGCTGCCGCTACCCGCCAGGACGCAGCTGTTGTCCTGTATGCGGCCATCCGGAACAGCCTGCCCCAGGCAGCTCCGGCCACCGGTAAAACAGCGCTTTATCCGGAGCTGGACGCGCTTGCCGGAGACACGGCGGAAGCCGTCCGGTATGTGGCGGATCACGGCATTCTGAAGGGCAAGCAGGATGGAAGCCTGAATCTGGCCGACCCGCTGACCCGGGAGCAGCTGCTTTCCCTGACGTACAGAACGTATGAGTTTGTTCTTCAGGAAAGCAACACCGCCTCCAAAGGGCTGGTGTGGAAGGTGACAGGCGGGCAAAGCCCGGTATATCTGCTGGGCTCCATCCACATCGGCGACATCAGCATCTACCCTTTGGACAACCTGATCCGGCAGGCGTATGAAGGCTCATCCTATCTGGCGGTGGAGGCGGATGTTACCCAGGATGCGGAAGGCATCCAATACATGAGCGAAAAAGCGGTATTCTCCGACGGCAGCACCTTGGACAAGCATGTCTCCGCAGAAACCTACAAGCTGTTTGCGGAAAAAATGGAGCAGGCAGGCATCGGTGAGGATGTGTACCAGATATTGAAGCCGTGGTACGCGGCGCTGCTGCTGCAAAACCTCAGCTTAACCGAAGCCTCCTACAGCGCCAACCTGGGGCTGGACATTTACTTCCTCTCGGAAGCGGCCAAAGTCCAAAAGCCTGTTTTGCAGGTGGAGGGCATCAAGTTTCAGGTGGACATGTTTGATTCCTTCGATGCCGGGCTGCAGGAGGAATTTCTGCTGGAAACCCTGAAGGCAACCGAAGAACAGGCAGGGGATGAGACCGGCGGACAGAACGGTGCGGATGGCGCGGCCAATGCCCAAGCGCAGCTGATGCAGTCTCTGCTGCATTATTGGAGCACAGGGAATGCGGAGGAGTTCGGCAAGCTGATTGCCCGGTCCAATGAAGCGGAGGCCGGAGCCAGCGAGTTTAACCGGATTTTCTGGGATGAGCGCAATAACAATATGTTCCGCACCGTGGAGAAATATCTGGCCGATTCCGCGGGCAACAGCTACTTTGTGGTGGTGGGCGCGGGACATTTGTTCGGGGATACCGGTGTTCTGAAGGAATTGGAAAAGGCCGGCTACACCATCGAGCAGCTGCTGGACTAAACACGAAAAAACCGTCAGGAAGCCTCCGCGGCTCTCCTGGCGGTTATTTTTTCACCGGTTTTTCAATTTTTCAATCTCTGTGTGAAGCTTCAATTGATCATAATGAATGATCTTGATGCTGTATTCATGGTTGCCGACATCAGTCTCATTCTTCTGGAGGCGCAGGTCAAAGCGTTTGACATCCTCGTTGGTTTCCAGAACCGCTCTGCGGATCAGGGGAATATCCGCCGTCAATGCCTCCACCTGGCCCAGTCTGGTTTCTACCTGGCCCAATTTGGTTTCTACTTTATCCAACCGTGCTTCCACTCTGTCCAGCCGCACCTCCACCTGGCCTAACCGTACATCCAACTGCTCCAACCGGGTCTCTACCTTGTCCAGCCTGGCATCCACCTGATCCAACCGCTGGTGGGTTTGCTCCTGGCCCTTCTGCAGCACCTGCAGCTGCTCCAGAATTTGGGTCAATACTTGCTCGCTCATGGCACCCATCCCTTCACCCGTCCGTTTTGGGAAATGTGACCCCATTATACCCTCTCTCCTCCTTTCTGACAATTGCGTATCGTCTCCTGTCGAACATGCAAAAAGTCACCCCGGACTCCGGACTGGTGCAGAAGCGGATTTGGGGCGCTTTACGCAAAAAAGGCGCTGCAGTCTCCCGTTTGGGAAACCGCAGCGCCTGCTTGGCGACTATCATGTTCGTAAATCAAGTATAGCATGATGTCCACTGCAGGTAAACGGAAAATCGTTGGTCCGGGCGTCACCACTCCGCCTGGCTAAGCCGGGTCTATGCCTTGGCGGCGGGAGAGGCAACGGGAATGGGCTTGTTCGAGCTGTCGGCGTAGGGCTGGTCCAGCAGGGCCATAAGCTCATTTTCCCACAGTCGGTTAATCTCAGCCAGCTCCGCTGCCGTCAGCGGCGGGCAATCCGGCGCGGCGGCAAATTCCTTCAGACTCTGCTGGGAGGTGATATTGGGCAGCACGGAAGCGACTACAGGCGAAGATAGGGAGAAAAGAATCGCCGCCTGTCCAATGGTCCGCCCTGTTTCCGGTCCATAGAGAAAGCTTAGCTTCTCCACAGCCTGAAGGCCCCGTCCCATCCAATCATGCTTGCGGTGGTTCCGGTGATCCGACTTGTCGTAGTGCTTCTCCGGATTGTAGGAGCCGTCCAGGAGACCCGAAGCATGGGGTACCCGGACCACCAGGCCGATTCCGCTCTCCTCCGCAGGCTGCAGAAACCGGTTGGCAGGCCATTGCTCCAGCAGATTATAGATGACCTGCATCATGGACATGCCCTTGCGGTTCGCAATCGCCCACAGGCCCTCATCATGCCAGCCGATGTCCGGTCCCAGCGCAGGGCCGTATGCCCGGATTTTGCCCTCCTCCTGCAAACGCTCCAGCGCTTCAAAAACCGCGTCATCCTGGAGGGTTTCCTGGCGCACATTATGAAGCTGGTACAGATCGATATAGTCCGTGCCCAAACGGCGCAGGCTTTGCTCGCAGGCATACCGGATATGCTCCGGGGTCCACAGCTGCGGCATTTCCGAAAACCCCTTGCGTTCGCCCCTTTGGCTGTAAATGTCATAGCCGAATTTGGTGGCAATCACCAACTGCTCCCGCTTGCCCTGGAACGCCTCATGCAGGATGGTTTCCCCTTCGCCCAGTGCATAGGTATCCGCCGTATCATAAAAGGTAATGCCCGCATCCAGCGCTTCCTGCAGGAGCCGGACGCCAAAGCTCCGGTCCTTAACGCCCCACCAGGTTGTCGCCACCGACCAAACGCCGAAGCCAACCTCCGAAACCAGCAAATCGGTTCCTGCCAATGTGCGATATTTCAATGTAAGTCCCCTCCCTCGAATATTCATTCCAACATAAGATTAAGTTTATCATAAAGAAGAGGGAAATTCGAAAATTCCCGGAGCCGGTTACATAAAAAGAAAAGCTCCATCCCATAATACGAATGGCAAGGAGGTGATTTCCATGGCCAAAAACAGCAAAAGCAAACGGGCTGCCCAGGACAATGCTGAATTCGCGGATGAAATCTCCGTGAAGAACATAAGCAAACCCGCCAAGGGCGCTTCCGAAAAAATGAATAAATAGGCGGAGCCCGCCGCGAAGGAAGAGACGCCGTGCTCTTCCTTTTTTCATTGAAGGAGCTCCCCTCCGTCCCGGGACGGAGGCAAGTTCCTCCCGCCGCCTCTTTTCGGCTCCCGAAAAAACAGCTACACTGTAGCTATACAGCATGGAGCATGGGGGTATAGACATGAATCGCCATTTTATCAATAAAACCTTCGGGGGTCTTTTCTTTATTGCCGCGGGTATCCTGTTTCTGTTGCATCAGCAAAATATCATTGATATTGACATTGCCGAGATCGCGGGAACCTATTGGCCGGTTTTCCTCATTTGGGCCGGACTTCACGGCATGGCTTCCAGAGGGGGCCATGGCGGCATCTGGAATATATTCATTATGCTGCTGGGCACGTATTTCCTGTTGCGGAACTTGGATGTCCCTTTTATAAACAATATGGATATCTGGCAGCTTGCCGTTCCGGCTGTGCTGATTATTATGGGCTTGAACATGCTGACAAGAGGCCCGAGCAGCAAACGGGAAGAGCGCAAAGCCATGCTTCGCCAGGAACGCCAGGAGGAGCGGGAGCGGAGAAGGCAGGAGCGGGATGAGCGGAGAAGCCGCCACCGGAATTACGGCGCCGGCAATGGACATCACTCTCATGGGGAACCTGCGGAGGAGGAGGTGCCCCCCTTCGATCCGTCCTACGCCAAAAAAATCGAGCAGGATTTGGACCAGGTATTTCATGAGCGGGTGGTCAAAAAGCTGGGGGAGGACCCTTTTCCCCTGGCATCGGAAGCGGGAATCGGCGCCTCCTCCGGCAAGCAGGGCCAAGAGCCGCCGAAAGGCAGCTTTGCGGAGGGAAAGTGGAATGCGCCGCCGCAAGAAGAATGGAAGAGCTCCTGGTATGACCATGGCTCCAAGCCGCCCATCGAACGCTCCAACTTTATCGGGGACATCTACTTGGGCAGGGATTACTGGCAGCTGGAGCCGATGAATATCTCCCACTTTATCGGAGACACCATGATTGATCTGACCAAAGCCAGCATTCCCTTGGGGGAAACCAAGCTGACCGTATCGGCTTTCATCGGGGATGTGAAGGTTTATGTGCCCAATGACATTCAACTGGAGATCAGCGTCAATGCCTCCGCCTTTATCGGGGACATGCACGTGCTCGACCGCTATGAGGGCGGCATGTTCCGCAATATGAGGTACGACACCCGCAATTATGCCGAGGCGGACAAGAAGATTCACCTGACTGTCAGTATGTTTATTGGGGACATTACCGTCAAAAGAGTCGGCTAGATCCGTGAAAAGAGGCTTTGGAGCGTATGCGCAAACGGTTGAACAATTTAAAGTGGCTGCTGCCCATATACTTTTTGGCCGCCAGTGTAGGGACATTGCTCCTGGGGGTGGGCGGCTGGTTCTATCTGTCCACCCATATGGAGTCGCCCGGCGCAGGCCTATGGGTGGAATATCTGATCTTGATTTTGCTGATAGCCCCGGTGGTGGGGTATTTTGTTGCGCGCAGCTATCAGCGGAAGGTGGACGCGCTGCAGCTTTCCATCAAGCAGGTAGCCAAGGGCAATCTGGGGGAACGGCTTGACGTGTTGCCCGGCGACCTCTTCGGCGGGATCTACCAGGATTTCAATACCATGGTCTCTTCCTTGGAAAGCAGGCTGAGGCTCCTGCAGCAGGAGGGTTCGGCGGATGTGATGCGCAATATGCAGTCCAGCCAGGATGCGGTGCTGGAGGAGCGCCGGAGGCTGGCCCGGGACCTGCATGATACGGTTAGCCAGCAGCTGTTTGCCATTCATATGTCGGCTTCTTCGCTGCCCAAGCTTCTGGAGATCAATCCGGAGGGAGCCCGGATGGTGGTGGAGCAGCTGGTGACCATGTCCCATCATGCCCAGCGGCAGATGCGCAGCCTGATTGCCCAATTGCGCCCGCTGGAGCTGGAGGAGCAAACTCTGGAGGAGGCGCTGGGCAAGTGGTTCCCCGATTATTGCAACCAGAACGGGCTGAAGGGCAGGCTGGAGATTGCTTTGCCGGAGGAGCTGCCGGACGCCATTGAGTATCAGCTGTTTCTGATCATCCAGGAGGGAATGGCCAACGTAGTCAAACATGCCAGGGCCAGCCGGGTTTCGCTGGTTCTGTATGAGGCCGGCAGCCAGTATGTGCTGCAAATCGAGGATGATGGCATCGGATTTGAGCCCAATATGGAGAAGCGGTCCTCTTATGGTCTGGCTACCATGCGGGAGCGGGCCGAACGGCTGGGGGGCGATGCGGAAATCCGCAGCAAACCCGGCGCCGGTACGGCTGTACATATTCATATTCCTAAATTTGTTGAAGCGGAAAGCGGTGAAGAGGCTTGAATGATCTGATTCGGGTAGTGATCATGGATGACCACGATATGGTGAGACTGGGCTTAAAAACCTATTTGCTCATGGAGCCGAGGATTCGGGTAATTGGAGAAGCGGCAAGCGGAGCCGACGGGCTGCGGCTTTTGGAGAAGCTGGCCGCGGAGGGGGAGGAAAGTCTGCCCCACGTGGTGCTGATGGATTTGATGATGCCCGGCATGAATGGAATTGAGGCCACTGCCGAAACACTGAAGCGGTATCCTTCCATCAGAGTGGTGATGCTGACCAGCTTTTTGGAGGAGGATATGGTGGTGAAGGCCATTGAGGCAGGCGCCATCAGCTATGTGCTGAAAACCATTCAGGCGGATCAGCTGATCCAGGTTATTGAAGGGGCGGCAAGAGGCATGCCGATTCTGGTGTCCGAGGTATCCCAGGCGCTGACCCGCGGCCTGCGCCAGCGGACGGCGCAGAATGATGAGGAAGGCTTTACCGTCCGGGAGAAGGAAGTGCTTCTCTTGATCGCCGACGGGAAGTCCAACAAGGAAATTGCCGACGAGCTGCATATCAGCATCAAAACGGTAAAAACCCATGTCAGCAACCTGCTGATGAAATGCGCTCTGGAGGATAGAACCCAACTGGCCATTTATGCCCACCGAAAGGGCTTGGCGGAGGGCAACCGGTCGTGATAAGCCAGGTGAGGGAGAGTCTAAAAGACTCTCCCTTTGTCTATCCTGTAGATAGCGATATGTATTTATGCTGCAAAGCTTCCCGCCACTTTTGGGAGAACGGAAGAGCCGGACCTGTTCGAATATAAGCAGGGTCCGGCTTTTTTCGGCAGGACAAGACAGACAAGCTGTTTTTTACACGCAATAAATTACTTTTTTATCTTGGATTTAACCCTTTTTAAGGTTTGATTAAGGTTGCCCGTGCATTATAAATACATAAGAACAAATCAATTATCCACTAAATCTTATCCCTATTAGAAGTAAGGAGGACAAATAAAATGGAAGACAACAAAAAAGACTACAGCGATTTCTTTAAGCCCTCTCAGGATGAGCCGAACCGGGAGCGTGAAGAAGACAACAAGCAGGACCGTCCTTCCTACTATTATTCTTACGGTCCATATAAATCCGCTCCCCAGGAGGACTATCCGGAAGAGCGTTCCCCATCGTCCTACTCTTCCGCAGAGCCTGTGGAGGTAACGGCGCCCAGACCGCTCCGCCCTTATCCGTACGCCCAGGAGCCTGCGGGCAGCCAGCAGCCGGCGGGCAGCAGAAGCTGGCAGGTGAATGAGCCCAAGAAACGCTCCTCGGCAAAAGGCATGTTCGCCGCCTTTATGGCCGGCGCTCTGGTGGTCAGCTCGCTGATGTTCGCTTCGGACCGGATGAATTTATTCTCCGGCGGCAACACGGGCGCTTCCTCCGGAAGCCCGGTAGCGGCAGCCACAAACAGCGGCACCGGGTCTTCGTCCGGCTCCGGCAACGTGGTAGGGGCAGCCTACGACATCAGCCGCCCCGGCAGCGTGTCGTCAATCGTTCAGCAGGCCAGTCCCGCAGTGGTCAAAATCGAGTCCTATGTGACGACCAAACGGTCCAATTCTTCCTTGTACAACGATCCGTTCTTCCGCTATTTCTTCGGGGATCAAGAGCAGCAGCAGCCCAAGGCCGGCACGAAGCAGCAATCCGGCATGGGAACCGGCTTTATCTTTGAGAAATCCGGCTATATCATTACCAATCAGCATGTGATCGAAGGTGCGGAGGAAATTCAGGTGACGGTAGAGGGTTACGATAAGCCGTTTACCGCCAAGCTTTTGGGCAACAGCTTCGATCTTGACCTGGCGGTGCTGAAGATCGAGCCGGCAACGGAAAACGGCGTAACCAAAGATTTCTCCATCCTGCCTATCGGCGACTCCAGCTCCATGCAGATCGGCGATTGGGTGGTGGCTATCGGCAATCCCTACGGCTTCGAGCATACGGTGACCGTGGGTGTGCTCAGCGCCAAGGAAAGAGAGATTTCCATTCAGGAAACCAGCGGCACCCGGAATTACAAGCATCTGCTGCAAACGGATGCCTCCATTAACCCCGGCAACTCCGGCGGTCCTCTGCTTAACATGAACGGCGAGGTAGTGGGCATCAATACGGCGGTGAATGCCGAGGCGCAGGGCATCGGCTTTGCTATCCCGACCAGCACCATCTCGGAGGTAATCGACAGCCTGAAGAACAATGTGGAGATTCCCAAGGAGCCCATTCCCTTTATCGGCGCCACTCTGGCCAATGTAGCGGACCTGGATGCCCAATCCGTCAAGGAGCTGCAGCTGGATAAGGCGGAAGGCGCTTATGTGCAGGATGTGGTCATCGGTACCCCTGCCTTCAAGAGCGGCCTGAAGAAGTATGACGTAGTAACCTCCATGGACGGCGCGGCCATTACCAACAGCTCGGATATGGTGGCCAAGATCCAGGCCAAGAAGGTTGGCGATAAGGTCAGCTTCGGCATTATCCGCGACGGCAAGGCCATGACCATTGAGATTACCCTTGCGGACAAAAATGAATATCTGAAGCAGCAGCAACAACAGCAGCAGCAATAAGGCAAACACCGGCGGGAAGCGGGCTTCTGGCGAGGATCACATCGTCGGGCCCGCTTCTTTTCCTGCTCCGGGGGATTCTGCTATGATAGAGACAAGAAAATTATGGTGTACTGGAGGATTGGCGGGATATGCGGCATAAAATCACGGTCATCGACGATGACGAAAAAATCACTTCCATGCTTAAGCGCAGTCTGACCTTCGAGGGCTACGATGTGGTCACCGCCCAGGACGGGCACGAGGGGTTAAAACGGATTCTGGAGCATGAGCCGGAGGTTATCGTCCTGGACGTGATGATGCCCCGCCTGGACGGCTGGGAGGTCTGCAGGCGAATCCGGGACGGAGGAATTTCCACACCCGTTCTGATGCTCACCGCCAAGGACGACATTATGGACAGAGTGAAGGGACTGGATTTGGGAGCCGACGACTATCTGGTCAAGCCCTTCGCGCTGGAGGAGCTGCTGGCCCGGGTAAGGGCGCTTCTCCGGCGCAAAGGCTCCGACAACGCCGATCAGAAGACCAACCGCATCCAATATGAGGATATGATTCTGGATCTGGATACCCGGGAGGTGTTCCGGTCGGGACACCGGATTGAGCTGACCACCAAGGAATTCGATCTGCTGCATCTGTTTATGATGAATCCCCGCCGCGTGCTGTCCCGGGATGTGATTATGGAGAAGGTCTGGGGTTATGATTACAGCGGCGAATCCAATGTGATGGAGGTTTATATCGCCCTGCTCCGGCAGAAGACGGAGGAGCACGGCGGCAAGCGGATCATCCAGACTGTCCGCGGCGCCGGTTACGTTCTGAGAGGAGAGTCCTGATCAACATGTCCATCCGCCTGCGCCTGACCCTGTGGTATTCCACCATCCTGGCAGTCACCTTGCTGGTGTTCGGCGTTTCGCTGTATTTTATTGCATCATACATTCTCATGGACAATAAAAAGGACGAGATGCGCCAGGTGGGTTTGGAGGTGCAATCGCAAATTAAGCCGGTTGCGTTTCAAGTCAACGGCAAATGGTACTTCAGCAGCATCCGGCTGCCTCCCCTGGACCAGTTCAAATATCCGGGTTATGTGATGCAAGCGCTGGACACGGAAGGCAAGGTGGTCCAAAGCACCACTAACCAGGTGCTGCCCCTTACCTATAACGCGGAGAAGCTGGCGGCGGGCCAATCCAGCTTCTACATCTACAGCATGGGGGGATATCCCCTCTTGGTCTTGAACATGCCCTTGCAATATTCGGACAATGGGGAGGCACGGCTGGCGGGTGTGCTGCAGATTGTGGTCAGTGTCAATGAAATCAGCCATAATCTGTACACCCTGAGACTGGCGCTGTTGTTTCTGTCCGTTTTTGTCATTCTGCTGGCGGCTTCCCTGGGTCTGTACCTGGCGCGCAAGGCGCTGCGCCCCATTGAGAATGTGATTACGGCGGCGCAGCAAATCGAGAACGGCGCCGATCTGGGGGTCCGCATTGAATATAACGGGCCGGAGGATGAGATCGGCAGACTCACCAGCACCATTAACAGCATGCTGGGCCGGATTCAGGGAGCGTACAGTGAGCTGGAGGAGTCGGACCGGGCCCAGCGGCGTTTTGTTTCCGATGCGTCCCATGAATTGCGGACTCCGCTGACCACCATTCGCGGCAATGTGGATCTGCTGGAGAAAATGTGGGGTTCCTCCGCTTCCGGCTCCAGCTCCGGCCACGCGCTGACAGAGGCTGAGAAGGTCGCCATGTCTCTGGAGGCTATGCAGGATATTTCCGGAGAGGCGGCCAGAATGAGCAGGCTGGTGAATGATCTGCTGGCTCTGGCCAGAGCGGATGCAGGACATGAAATGAAAAAGGAGCCGATTCTGATCCGCGATGTGGTGGAGGAGGCGGCGCGCAAGGCCCAGCATCTGCCCCGCAATGCCGTATGGGAGACGGGGGATTTCTCCGTACTGGAGGGAATCGGCGTCAACGGCAGCAGGGATCATCTGCAGCAAATGCTGTTTATCTTTATTGAGAATGCCTTCAAATATACGCCGGAGGGAACGGTCAGGATGGACGCCCTGGTCAGAGAGGGACAGGTGGGCATCCGGATCGCCGATACGGGAATCGGCATGGACAAGGAGGAGATTCCCCATATCTTTGAGCGGTTCTACCGGGCGGATGAATCCAGAGGCGTAACGGCCGGTACAGGCCTGGGCCTGTCCATCGCCAAGTGGATCATCGACGAGCATGGCGGCTCCGTGGAGGTCACCACCAGACTGGGCGGCGGAAGCACCTTCCTGGTGTGGCTGCCGGTTTTCTTCCGGGATATGGCGAAGTAGGAGCGAGCCGGCGCATGGCTTGGGCGGGAAATATTCACGGGGTATGCAGCCATGTGAATATTTACCCGCCTTTTCTTTCGCCGGGCAGGCTCCTGGGGTATAATCAGGAGGAAGGAGGCGAGTCTTAATGGAAGTGATCAAAATTGCACCCCGCGGATACTGTTACGGCGTGGTGGACGCCATGGCCCTGGCCATGCGCACCGCCCAGAATCTGAACGTGCCGCGGCCGATTTATATATTGGGCATGATTGTGCATAACGCCCATGTTACTGATTTTTTTAAGGAGGAAGGCATTATCACCCTGGAGGGGCCAAACCGGCTGGAGATTCTGGAGAAGGTGGAAAAAGGCACGGTGATCTTCACCGCCCACGGCGTTTCTCCCGAGGTGCGCAAGCGGGCGCTGGAGAAGGGGTTGACGGTAGTGGACGCCACATGTCCCGATGTGACCAAAACCCACACGCTCATTAAGGAAAAAAGCGCGGCAGGCTACCAGATTATCTATATCGGCAAAAAAGGCCATCCCGAGCCGGAAGGCGCTGTTGGAGTCGCTCCCGGACAGGTGCATCTCATTGAGCGCGTCGAGGATGCGGAGGGGCTTGACCTTTCCTCCGAGCGGATTGTAATCACCAATCAGACGACCATGAGCCAATGGGATATCAAGAATATCATCAATCGTCTCATTGAAAAGTACCCTCATGCGGAGATCCACAATGAAATCTGCCTGGCCACCCAGCTTCGGCAGGAGGCAGTAGCGGAGCAGGCCAAGGAAGCGGAGCTGACCATTGTGGTAGGGGACCCCCACAGCAACAATTCCAACCGGCTGGCCCAGGTGTCCGAAGAGATTGCCGGCGTGAAGGCGTACCGGATCGCCGATCTGGGGGAGCTTGACCCGGAATGGCTGAAGGATATCGACAAGGTGGCGGTTTCTGCGGGGGCTTCCACGCCTACCCCGATCACCAAAGAGGTGATTCAGTATCTGGAGCAATTTGACCGCCATGACCCGTCCACCTGGGAAATCAAGCGGACCGTCAATATGAAAAGGCTGATTCCCGCCGTGCGGGAGAAGTCTTAACCCAATCCCCCAAAAGTGACGCGAAGCTTCGAAGCTTATTCCGGGTACTTTCGGGGGAGCCCCCTGAAACATTTAAATTCCCCAAAAGTGACGCGAAGCTCCGAAGCAAGAGGCATCTGAAAAACCTTACATGAAGCTCTCCGGGAGGCAGGTTTGCTTCCCGGAATTTTATTATGGCTTTAGCCGGTTGAGCACGCGAAGCGTGGGAAACAAAAAACCACCTGCTATGCGGG
>NZ_QMFA01000069.1 GCF_003285005.1 Paenibacillus sp. YN15
TTCCTTGTCTCTTGCCTTTTCCGGCACTCCTGTTTTGCTATGACCTAAGTAGTAACGAAAAATCATACACAAAAGCGCCCAACGGAGTTTTCGCCCCAAATGTATGCGAAAAACCGAATACAAACAGATATGCTTAGGGGGTGTCTTTGAACTCCGAAGGCAGCCGATTTTGCCGCATTTTCGTTCCATGCAAGGCACTTTTGTGCAGGCGTACCAGAGGTACGGCAAGCAAAAGCAATGTATTCAGAAATTTGAATACCTCGAGGGGAAATGGCAGGTGGACTTGCCCATTCCAATGCGTCGATCAGCGGATGGGCATTTGTCACACTCTCGGGCCTTTTACATAAACTACACTATAACCGTGACAGACACCCGGCGAAAGGCGGGCTGGCAGGAACTTGAAGCGGCAAACGCGCGAGGACCGCGAGCTGCCCGCAGGCCCGGATGTTCTGTGAAGGAGGTTGCTTGACGATGCATGAGTTGGCTCGTGAATTGCTGGCTCTTGAAGCGGGAGAGGTTTTATCCGGGGAGCCGCTTGCTCCCTACACCACCTGGAAGATCGGAGGGCCTGCGGATGTGCTGGTGACGCCTTCCTCCAAGGAGAAGCTGGCGCACACCATCGCGCATCTGAACAGCAGGGGGATTCCCTGGTTTCTGCTGGGAAGAGGCTCCAATCTGCTGGTGTCCGACAAGGGCTTTCGGGGGGCGGTGGTCCGCTTGGGCCGGGCTTTTGAAGAGGTCCGGTTTGAAGGGGAAACCGTCTATGCCGGCGCTGCCTTCTCTCTAATCAAGCTGTCTGTGCTGGTTGGCAAAGAAGGGCTGACAGGTCTGGAATTCGCCGGCGGCATTCCGGGTACGGTGGGCGGCGCGGTGTTTATGAACGCCGGGGCCCACGGCTCGGATATGTCGAAGATTCTTGTAGAGGCGGAGGTTCTTCTGGGAACGGGAGAATGGAAGCGGATGTCGCCGGAGGAGTTGCAGTATGCGTACCGCCATTCGATTCTTCATGAGGAAACGGGCATTGTGACTGAAGCGGTGTTCCGGATGCAGCAGGGGGACCGGAAGGAGATTGCCGGGGCGATGGCCGCTTACAAGGACCGCCGGAGACGGACCCAACCGCTGCAGCTGCCCTGCGCCGGGAGCACCTTCCGCAATCCGCCGGGGAATTTTGCGGCCAAACTCATTGAAGAAGCCGGGTTGAAGGGGAAGCGCGTCGGAGGGGCGGAGGTATCCCCGATGCATGCCAACTTCATCGTGAATACCGGCGGCGCCACAGCCCGGGATGTAGCGGAGCTGATGGAGCTGATCCAGACCACTGTGCAGGCCTCTGCCGGTGTGAAGCTGGTGCCCGAGGTCCGCAAGATCGGGGAATGGTAAGCCTTCCCTTCCGGCTGTTGGCAACAGGCGGGCAATCACGCATCGCAATGCATCCTCCTTATGCAGGCGCAGGCGGCGGCTCAAAAAGCCTCGCGGGTTCGTAGTCGCGGGTTTTCCTTCACTGGCTGGACAGCGCGTGTCCGCAATTCGGTTACGTCGGCTTCCGGCCAGTTAAAAGAAATGCTACTCCGTCGGAACATGACGGGGCGGCTGTTTCTTCTCACGGAAAACTTTTACGGAGGTGGAACTTTGGAGAAGCTGGTCATCGAAGGCGGCAGACCACTAACGGGAACGGTTCGCATCCAGGGCGCCAAAAATGCGGCGCTGCCGATTCTGGCGGCATCGGTTATGGCCAAAGGGGTGCACCGTATCCAAAACGTGCCGGATTTGCTGGATATCCATGTTATGCTGGATATATTAAGGTCCCTCGGGTGCAAGGCGGAATTGGCAAACGGCACGGTCACCATCAATACGGCGCTGATGCATTCCTCCCACATTCCCGAAGAGCTGATGGGGCAGATGAGATCGTCCATCTTCCTGATGGGGCCTCTCTTGGCCAGATTTGGCGAGGTTCGGGTGTATCAGCCCGGCGGCTGTGCCATCGGGGAGCGCAAGATCAATCTTCACCTTCTGGGGCTGGAAGCGTTGGGCGCCAAGGTGGAGGAAACCGGCAACCGGATCGTTTGCACCGCCAGTCAACTTATCGGCAATGATATCTTCCTTGATTTTCCCAGTGTCGGGGCTACCGAGAATATTATGATGGCCGCAGCACAGGCAGACGGCCTGACCACCATTCATAATGCGGCAAGGGAACCGGAAATCCAGGACCTGCAAAATTTTCTCAACGCCATGGGGGCCAATATCTACGGAGCGGGCACCGACACCATTACCATCAAAGGGGTTCCGAGGCTGGTACCCGTCACTTATTCCGTCATACCGGACCGAATCGTAACCGGCACACTCATGATCGCAGCCGCTGTCACCCGGGGCAGCATTACACTCGAAAACACCAACTCCTCCCACCTCACTTCCGCTATCCACGCACTCCGCCGCGCCGGTGTTCAAATTTCCATTGATGGTGATATAATACATGTATGCTGCCATGGAAGGCCCAAGGCGGTGGAGCGGATTGTCACGTCCNATGGAAGGCCCAAGGCGGTGGAGCGGATTGTCACGTCCCCCCATCCCGCTTTCCCTACGGACCTCCAGTCCCAGGTGATGGTCCTTCTATCTCTCGCAGACGGAATGAGTATTATCAAAGAAACGATTTTTGAAGGCAGATTCAAGCATGTGGATGAGCTGGCCCGCATGGGGGCAGACATCCGGATTGATCAGGCCAATGCCTATATCCGCGGCGTTCCCCGCCTGTACGGTGCCACTGTGGAAGCTACAGACCTGCGGGCCGGAGCTGCTCTGGTCATTGCAGGGCTGGCTGCGCGCGGCATTACGGTAGTGGAACAAATTCATCATATTGACCGGGGATATGATAGAATAGAAGAAATGCTGGCCCGTCTCGGAGCCTGCATTACCAGAACCGACGCTTCCGTTTCGCCGTCGGCGTGGAATACCGGCAGCCCTGCAGCCGGGAAGCTGGTATCCGAGGCGTAAGGAATGCTTCCAGTTTTAATGGCATAACCCCGCATCAGCCGCCGCCACCCCATCCCCCAAAAGTGAAGTGATGCTTCGCAAGCGAAGTCAGGGTACTTTTGGGGGAACATCCGCATGAACACGCGGAGGGTGCGGGATATGCGTTGCGCATGGCGTCCCGGCCATGCTTCATTCTGCCCGCCCGGGAAAAAGAAGGTGTTGGATTGTCCAAGGGAAACGCCGTACCCGCCATGAAGCCTGCCGGTCCCAAGGAGAAGCGGGGGAGCGGTAAACTGCGCCGGCTGGTCATTGTTTTTTTTATCACTTTATTCCTGATTCTCTTCTTTCAATCCTCCATCAGCAAAATTTCGCAAATTCAGGTGGAGGGCAATGAGCTGGTTTCGGCGGAAGAGATTATCGCCGCTTCCGGGGCCAGAATCGGCGATAACTTTTTTACGATGGGGACAAGCACCGTTCAGGTTAATGTCCAAAAGCATCCGTTTATCGAATCGGCGGAGGTTGCGAAAAGCTTCCCGGGTGTGCTGAAGCTTCATGTGAAGGAATACCGCAGGGTGGCGTTCCAATTGGCGGAGGATGGCACCAAGGAGGTGCTGCTTGCCGACGGAAGCGCTTTGCCCGTCGCCGGGCAGGCGGCCAATGTCCCCCTGGACATGCCCATTCTCTCCGGCTGGACGGCGGACAATCCGCTGAAGGCCAAGCTGTGCGAGGCTTTGTCCCAGGTTCCGCAGCAATATCTGTCGGACATCTCCGAGATCAGGCCCGATCCCAGCACGGCCTATGAGGACCGCATCAAAATCTACACCCGGTCCCGCTACGAGGTGCTGACCACCATCGAATATCTGCCCGGCAACATCCAATATCTCGGTTTTCTGACCAATGAGCTGAAGGAACGGGGCAAGGATTCCGGCGTGATTACCATGCTGGAGCAGATCCGCCACGCTCCTTTTGAAGGGGAGGCCGCCTCCGGGGACAAAGCAGCCAAGACAAGCCCAACCAAAACCCCGAATGCGCCCAAATCCACCCCAACCAAAGGACAGGCCAACAGTCCGGCCAAGGAAACCCCCAAGCCAACCCCTACGCCCAGCAATAAATCCAATGGAGGCCAGGGCAGCTGATGCGGCAAGGATAAAATGATCGCGATATAGGGCTTGCGAATCGGTAATTAGGACTACTCATTGCCTGGAAATAATGTTAAAATTAAAATTATGGAATTTAATAGCTTCATAGACTCTTGAAACCTGTCCGGCTTAGCCAGAACCAGGTTATTCCAGGGTAGATATTTCCATCAAAAAAAATGTTGAAAAAAGAGGGAATCCGGGGCTCCTGTTGAATACATACAGAAGCATCCGGCCCAAGCCTCCATTTTCCAAAATGGAGCGTTAAGACGAAAGAACAGGAGGTGCCATCGGTTGAGCAACAATGACGTCATTGTGAGTCTGGACATCGGTACATCCAAAGTGCGTGTTATTATTGGCGAAGTAATAAACGGTGCCATTAATATAATTGGAGTGGGATCAAGCGAATCCGAGGGAATCCGGAAGGGTGCCATTGTCGACATCGACAAGACGGTAGAATCCATCAGGAATGCAGTGGACCATGCCGAGCGCATGGTGGGCATTCAGATTTCGGACGTATTCGTGGGGATTTCCGGCAACCATATTGCGCTTCAGTCCAGCCATGGAGTTGTGGCCGTCTCCAATGAAGACCGGGAGATCGGCGATGAGGATATCGAACGTGTTCTGCAAGCGGCAAGAGTCATTGCGCTGCCACCCGAACGGGAGATTATCGGCATTGTGCCCAAGCAGTTCCTGGTGGACGGGCTTGAGGGTATACAGGACCCCCGGGGCATGATCGGCGTTCGCCTTGAGGTGGAAGCCACCATCATTACCGGAACCAAAACTGCCGTACATAATTTGAGGCGCGTCGTGGAGAAGTCCGGCCTGCGCATTGCCGGGCTGACCTTGATGTCCCTGGCCAGCGGTTTTCTGACCCTCTCCAAGGACGAGAAGTCCCTTGGCACCGTTCTGGTAGACGTGGGAGCGGGCGCCACTACAATATCCGTCTTTATGGACGGAAATATGGCCGCTACCTCCACCATTCCCGTTGGAGGCGATTTTGTCACCAACGATATTTCCATCGGTCTGCATACGCAAACCGAGCATGCCGAGAAAATGAAGCTGAAGTACGGCTGCGCATCTCTGGACGATGCCGCCGCCGATCAGGTATTCAAGGTGCCGCGCATCGGAAGCAATCTGGACAAGGAATTTTCCCAGGTGGATCTGGCCAGCATCATTGAACCCCGAATTGAAGAAATCTTCCAGCTGATCCGTGCTGAAGTTCATCGTTTAGGTTATGGCAATGCGGCCGGCGGTTATGTGCTGACCGGCGGAACGGTGAATCTGCCGGGCATCCTGTCCGTTGCCAAGCGGGAACTGGATACTTCCGTCAGGATTGCCTCGCCGGAATTCATCGGTGTCCGCGACCCTTCTTACACCAGCGGGGTAGGCATCATCAATTTTGTGGCGAAGAACGCCAAGACGCGCCCTTCCGGGAATCACCGCAAGGCCGCCGTCAAAGCCTCCTCGCCAGCCGCGTCGGACAAGCCTGGGTTTTTCGAAAGGGTGAAAAATTTCCTAAGCGAATTAATATAGCGGGTTGCACTGCTACGAATCTGAATGAGGATCAGTGAGGGGGAACTAATACGCATGCTGGAATTTGATATTGACAACGAACAGCTTGCCACGATCAAAGTAATTGGAGTTGGCGGCGGCGGCAGCAACGCGGTCAACCGGATGATTGAATCGGGCATTCAAAGCGTTGAATTCATTACGGTGAATACCGATGCGCAAGCATTGAATATGGCGAGATCCGAGATTAAGCTGAAAATCGGCGAGAAGCTGACCCGCGGCCTGGGAGCAGGAGCCAATCCTGAGGTTGGCAAGAAGGCTGCCGAGGAATCCCGCGAGCTTCTGATCCAGCAGCTGAAGGGTGCGGATCTGGTGTTCGTTACGGCCGGTATGGGCGGCGGCACAGGCACGGGAGCGGCTCCCGTCATTGCCGAGATCGCCAAGGAATGCGGCGCATTGACGGTGGGCGTGGTTACCCGCCCGTTTACCTTTGAGGGCCGCAAGCGGGCCATGCAGGCGGAGCAAGGCATTGCCGCCCTGAAGGAAAAGGTGGATACGCTGATCGTAATCCCCAACGACCGGTTGCTGGAGATTATCGACAAGAAAACGCCGATGATGGAAGCATTCCGCGTAGCGGACAATGTGCTTCTGCAAGGCGTTCAAGGCATTTCCGACCTGATTATGGTGCCCGGCCTGATCAACCTGGACTTCGCCGACGTGAAGACCATTATGTCCGAGCGCGGCTCCGCGCTGATGGGCATTGGCGTGGGTTCGGGAGAGAACAGAGCGGCGGATGCAGCCCGCAAGGCTATCCAAAGCCCGCTTCTGGAAACCTCCATCGAGGGCGCCCGCGGCGTTATCATGAACATTACCGGCGGCATCAATATGAGCCTCTACGAGGTCAACGAAGCGGCGGAGATCGTCAGCGCCGCAGCGGACCCCGAGGTGAATGTGATCTTCGGCGCCATTATCGATGAAAGCCTGAAGGATGAAATCAAGGTAACGGTGATTGCCACCGGCTTCGAGCACAAGGCCCCCAGCGCTGTGCCGCAGCAGCGGCGTCCTTCCGCTTCCGCTCCCAGCCATGCGGAGCCCAGCCAGCCGGAAACCCGCACAGCGGGCATCCGCCCCTTCGGCAACCAGCCGGCAGGGGATCAGCTGGATATCCCCACCTTTTTGCGGAACCGTCCGCGGAATAACCGGGAATAAGCGCATATTTCCCCAACCCTTTGCCTTGTGCAGGCAAAGGTTTTTTTTGTGCGCTATGTCGAAAATTAATATATTTTTTAGACAAAAATCGATGAAATTTTACATATTCCAGCTAAAATATGAAAAAGGACTTTCTTTCAGCATTATGGATGGAATTGGAGACTCATCAAAAGGGAGAGAGATGGAACATGGTAAACCGGGTTCTGAGAAGAATGAGACTATTTCAGTTCCAGACAGTCCGAATGAAAACCTTGGTCACACTGCTTCCCGCATTTGCCGCTACGTTAGCGCTGCTGGCCGGATTTTCTTACTTTTATTCCAAGCAGGTTATTCAGGACCAGATTGGACAGCAGATGGATCTGCAGCTGAGCGAGATTTCCGGCCGAATCTCCTCTAACCTGGGGCTGCACGGCAGGACGCCGGAAATTGTCGCCCGGACTGTGGAAGGGCAGGCTTCCGCCTATTCGCTGAAGCAATATCAGGCCATATTGACCAGTGCGGTGGCCTCCAATCCGGATTCGTTTGGAATGGGCATTTATTTTGAGCCGTACCGGTATTCGGCAGACAAGCAGTTTTTCTCTACATACATTTACCGCAACGGCCAGGAGCTTGCCGCAACGGAGCAATACAGCGATCCGTCCTATAATTATCCCGAGCAAGATTGGTACAAAATCGGAATGCAGCAAAAAGGGATCACCTCTCCCTACTACGACCCGGGTACGGATATAACTATGGTGACCTTCAGCTATCCGTTTTTTGCCGAAGACCGCACACTGTTGGGCATTGTCACCGGCGACCTTAATTTGCAGACGGTGCAGCGGCAAATTGATGAGGCTGCGGTGGGCGCGTCCGGATGGGCCACACTGTACGACAGCGAGGGCAATTACCTGGCCGGACCGGATAAGGATAAAATCATGAAGCTGAATCTTGTCCAGGAAACCAACTCCGGTTTGGCCGGGTCCGCTGCGGAGCTTCTGGGAAAAGACAGCGGGATGACTGTCTACAAAGAAGATGGAGAACGCTACCGCCTCTATCACCAGAAGCTGGCCGAGACCGGATGGGTGCTTGCTCTGACCGTTCCCGAGAGCGAATTGTTCAGTCCCCTCCGCACGTTGCTGGTCTGGACTTCCCTTATCGGAATTGCCGGCATAGCTGTGGCCGCCTTGTCCGTATATCTCTTCAGCCTGGCCATTACCCGCAATCTGGAACGGGTGAACCTGCTGTCCAAGGCTTTGTCGGAAGGGGATTTCACCAGGGAAATTGCCATTTCGGGAAAAGATGAGTTTGCCGCCATGGCCGGGCATCTTAACCGGATGACGCTGAACATCAGGGAGCTGGTGGGAAAAATCAGCGAAAGCTCCCTTCAGGTGGCGGCGGCCTCCGAGCAGCTGACCACCAGCGCCGAGGAATGCAGCCGGGTTACCGAAAGTGTCGTGCTGTCCATCCAGGAGGTTGCCTCCGGCTCCGAATCGCAATTGGCCAGCACCCGGGAAACGGCAAAGGCGATGGAGGAGATGGCTGCGGGAGTACAGCGTATTGTAGACGGCTCTCTTGTTTCATCCCGGGCGGCGGAGGCCATCTCCACCCAGGCGAAATACGGCAGCGGGCAGATGAGGGAAGCGGCGGCCTGCCTCAAGGCTCTTGAGGAAGACTCCGCCCAAACCATGGAGCTTATTGATTCCCTGGGCCGGCATTCCGGCGAGGTTGTCCAAATCGTCGATTTCATTGCCGAAATCAGCAATCAGACCAATCTGCTGTCGCTGAACGCGGCCATTGAAGCTGCCCGGGCGGGGGAGCACGGCAAAGGCTTTGCCGTTGTCGCCAATGAAGTCAAAAAGCTGGCTGAACGGTCGACGGATGCGGCCAGGACCATCAGCAGCCTGATTGCCAAAATACAAGAAGGAAATGCAAATGCAGCGGAGGTCATGTCCCATAACAACGCCAAAGTAAAGGAAAGCGCAGAGCTGGCGGCGGAGGCCGGGCGGATTTTTGAGGAGATCCAACAAGGCCTCGGGAGCATTGCCGCCCAAAGCCATGAAATCTCCGCCTCCTCCGAAGAGCTTATGGCCGGTACGGAAGAAATCACCTCCACGATGGATCAGCTGGCCCAAATCGCCATAGGAGCCGCGGGCCATACCCAGACGGTTGCGGCAGCGTCCCAGGAACAGCTGGCTTACATGGAGCAGGTGGCGTCCTCGTCTGCGGATTTGGCCCAAATGGCCGATAGGCTGCAGCTTCTCCTGGCCAGGTTCAAGGTTGGCTGAGCGGCAATAGAGGCTCTAACGCAAAGCTCTGATTCCAATGAATCAGGGCTTTTCCTTTTTTATGAAAAACTTGCACAAAACTTATACAAAATTTTCACTAAATGTAATTTACACATAGGTCTTTAAGCTTATATAATTAAGCCCATAGTCCTTATATTGTACGTTATATGCGTGATCAGGAAAAGGGGGAAGTTTCATTGAAAAGCTTGCATCTGCGCATTGCGCTCTATTTTTCTGCGTTTATTTTGTTTGCCGGCCTGATTCTCAGCTATGTGACGTATACCTCCTCCAAGAGGCTTGTGACCGACTCTCTCGGCCAGCAGGCCAGAACAGTGGCGGAGGCGGCGCTGAAGCAGATTGACGTGACGAAGTATAAAGACATCACCCCGGAAAAAGGCGAAACGCCATACTACCATGAGCTTCGCGCCAAATTGAATACAATCCGGGAGGAGAACGGGCTGAAGTATCTGTACACCATGGCGGCCCGGAGCAAGGACGGGGCAACGGAATATTATTATGTGGTTGACGGGGCTCCGGCAGATGCCGAGGGAGAGGATTTCTCCCCTCTGGGTCAGGTGGAAGAGGAGCAGTTCCCGGAATTTTCGGTTATATTCGAGAATAAAGAGCTCCTTATCGGAGAACTGGTGCAAGCGGATTCTTACGGCGCTACCATTTCCGCGTATGTGCCTATCCTGGACGCCAATCAGGAAATGCTCGGCATACTGGGCGCCGATTTTGATGCAAGCGAGGTATACAGGCTGCTTGACGAGAACCGCAGCCGGATCATCTGGGTTACGGGCAGCATGATTCTGCTGTCGTTTGCGGTGATATACGCCTTTGCCCGGGTGATCTTCATTCCCCTCAGACGGATGACCGCCGAGATGCAGCGGGTCCAAAACGGAGACCTGACGGTGGAGATGACGGTCAGGGGCAAGGATGAGGTGGCCCGTTTGGCCGCCGGCTTCAGCCAAATGGTCAAGGACCTGCGCCGGATGATCTCCGCCATCAAAACCAGCACCGAGCTTCTGCACCAGTCCGCCGGAATGCTGGTTGACAATATGGGCCATACGGAAAAGGTGGGCCAGCAGATTACGCAAGACGCGGGAGACGCGTCCGTGCACGCGCAGGGGCAGTGGAATGCCTCCCGCGAGACTGCCCGGGCTATGGGAGAAGTGGGGGCGGGAGTGAACCGGGTGGCGGAATCCGCTTCCGTTGTTGCGGAAGCCTCCCAAGCGGCCGCTTCGGCGGTGAGAGATGGGGACGCTTCCGTTCATCTGGCCGTTGATCAGATGGAGATCATTGGACGCTTCTCCCAAGCGGCGGCGGCGGATATCCGCCGGCTGGAGGAACGCTCCCGGGAGGTGGAGCAGATTGCAGGCACCATTCGGGATATCGCCGCCCAAACCAATCTGCTGGCGCTGAACGCCGCTATTGAAGCGGCCCGGGCGGGTGAGGCAGGCAGGGGCTTTGCCGTTGTGGCCGACCAGGTGCGCAAGCTGTCGGTTCAATCGGAAGCCTCGACGGCCGCCATCACGGAGCTGATCCGGAATATTCAGATCGATACAGGCCGCGCCGTTCAGGCTGCGGAGAAGGAATATGCAGAGGTGCGCAAGGGGCTGGAGGAGATCAATGCGGTAGGGGGCCAATTCCACCATATTTTGAGCCAGGTGGATAAGGTGGCTTCGGAGGTGCAGGAGGTGTCCGCCGTTTCCCAGCAGATTGCGGCTGCAGCCGAGGAGGTTACGGCTTCTGTGGAGGAGGTGGCCCGCATGTCGCAGCTGGCCTCCGGCCTGATCGACGGCATCGCCTCGGCTTCCCGGGAGCAGTCCGTTATGGTGGCGAATACAAGGCAGTCCTCGGAGGAGCTGATCCGCATGGCGGTTCAGCTTGACGCTCTGGTGGAACGCTTCAACGTCTAGGAGACATGAAGGTTCGACAAAAAAACAGCGGCTTGGGCAGCAGGGTTAGACAGACAATGAGCAATGAAGGGCTTATACTTAAGTTCAAGCTTATTGTCCATGGTATCCCGTCCGGCTTGTCCCGTTTTGCGGTTCCACGGTGAAGCGAAGGTAAGGAAGGAGCGTGGAGCGTCGGCGTGATTTATGCGGACCTGATTTTTCTGGTCAATTTTTTGACGGATGGCGTCTTGCTCCTGGCAACAGCGTGGACAAGAAAATGCAGGGTCAAGCTCTGGCGCATTGCCGCTGCCGCCGCCTTCGGCTCTCTGTATGTGGTGCTTCTGCTGTTCCCCCAATGGTCGTTTATGCTGGCATTCGGGATCAAATTTCTGGTTTCGGCACTGATGGTGCTGATTTCCTTCGGGTACCAGGGATGGCAGGCGCTGGCGCGGAACCTGGCTGCTTTTTATGTAACAGCCTTTGTAACCGCCGGAGGAATCTATGGACTTTATTATTTTTTTCTGCCGCCGAAGGATGTGCTGGAATCGGTATTTACCGGAGTGTATGAGTGGACGGCAGGGTACGGTTTTATCGGACTATGCTTTGTGTTCCTGATCTGGCTGTATATGCGGGTGTTCCGCGGGTCCAAAAAACAGGAGGCGACGGCCAGGCAGATGGCTTCGGTGGAGGTGGAAATCAAAGGCCATCGGCTGTCCTGCATAGGACTTGTGGATACCGGCAACCAGCTGTACGATCCCTTGACCAAAACCCCGGTGATGATCGCCGAAGCAAGGTTATGGAAGGATGTATTGCCCAAGGAATGGCTGAAGCGGATGCAGACCCAGGATGCCGAGTCCATTGTGGCGGCGATGGGAGAAGAGGAGTTTGTATGGCAGGACCGTCTCCGCATTGTGCCTTACCGGGGAGTGAACCGTTCCACCCAGTTTATGCTGGCCATCCGGCCGGACAAGGTGCAGCTGCAGTATGGGGGGCGCGAATGGGAAGCCCGGAAGGTGCTGATCGGCTTTGACGGGGGCCAATTGAGTGCGGACGGCTCTTACCAGGCCATAATCCATCCTATGCTGCTGTCGGACTAATTAGTATCAACAGGAGGTACGATACATGCAGGTGAAATGGCGGCTGATGCTGCAACTGTACTACTACAAATTTCTTATACTGCTGGGCAAAAAAAGCGACGAAATCTATTACATCGGAGGAAGCGAAGCCCTGCCGCCGCCCTTGACCCGGGAGGAGGAGGAGTTTCTCCTGTCCCGTCTTTCAACGGGAGACGCCGCTGTCCGGGCCATGCTTATCGAGCGGAATCTCCGGCTGGTGGTTTACATAGCCCGAAAGTTTGAGAATACCGGGATCAATATCGAGGATTTGGTGTCCATCGGCGCCATCGGCCTGATCAAGGCGGTGAACACCTTTGACCCGGAAAAGAAGATCAAGCTGGCTACCTACGCTTCCCGGTGCATCGAGAATGAGATTCTCATGTATCTGCGGCGCAACAGCAAAATCCGCTCGGAGGTTTCCTTCGACGAGCCCCTGAACATCGATTGGGACGGCAACGAGCTGCTCCTGTCCGATGTGCTGGGCACGGAGAATGATACCATCTACCGCAATATTGAGGAGCAGGTGGACCGGAAGCTGCTGCACAAGGCCCTCGACAAGCTGACGGAGCGGGAGCGGACCATTATGGAGCTGCGCTTCGGGCTGACGGACGGGGAGGAGAAAACCCAGAAGGATGTGGCCGACATGCTGGGCATCTCCCAATCCTATATCTCCCGGCTGGAGAAGCGGATCATCAAGCGGCTGCGCAAGGAATTCAATAAGATGGTGTAAGGAAGGAACCGGTCAAAGCGGGTCAACGCAAAACCGGCCGGGCTGATGCGAAAGCGCCAGCCCGGCCGGTTTTTTTGCTGGAGAGAAGCATGGAGAGCCCACGGAGTAAAGAGGCGGTGTGCGGATAACGGCGGCAGGATGTTCCGGTATATGGCAAATGGTGAAGAAAACCCATGAGGAACGGAAGAATCCACAACAAAATTTCCTGAAAACGGTTGTACAATAATTTTGACGCAATCGAACAAGCCGGCAGTCCGTGTTTGGCATGACGACGCCCGGCGACTACAAGGCCAAAACATGCTGACCGGCGGGAAGGGAGGGATGCTTGCCAGGAGCCCAGGCTGTATCCGGCGCGCTGGCAGAGGGATAGCATTTAAATGTGTATACGCTTGCAAAATCAATTTTTGAGGAGGTCATCCGATTTTGAAGAAGATTATTTCGCTGTTGCTGTGCATGACTCTTGTGCTTGCTTTGAATATGGGCATTATGGAAGTACAAACCGTTCATGCAGCAGATGAAACGGGCATCACCTATTATGCCGATTCCATGTCAGGGGATGATGCAAATGATGGCCAAACCGAAGAGACGGCCTGGAGGTCCTTGGAGAAGCTGAATACTGTTGAATTTCAGCCGGGGGACAAGCTGCTCTTGAAGACGGACAGTATATGGAACGGCCAACTGCGGCCCCTGGGATCAGGCACGGAAGGCAATCCTATTGTAATCGATGTGTACGGTACAGGCGGCAAACCGATTATTAACGGGAATGGAACAGCATCTACAGATGATGAAGGACAGGCTACGGTGTCCGGTGCCGTTATGCTTGTTAATCAATCCTATTGGGAAATCAACAACATCGAGGTAACGAATTTCAATAACACAGTCACATCAAGCCGCGCCGGCATATTGGTCAAAAGCAGCGGTGAGACCAGGCATATTTACGTGCGAAATACGTACGTGCATGATGTCAACAGTGATCCGGACGGCAAGAAAGTAACAGGCGGCATTATGTTTGACGGCGAATTTCACGATGTGCTGGCAGAGGGCAACTATGTCAAAAATGTAGCCATCGAAGGGATTCGCAATGCAAACGGCACCAATAAAGCCAGCACCGATGTTGTGTTTAGAAACAATTACGTTGAAGAGGTGCTGGGAGACGGGATTGTACTTGCGGCGATGAAGTCCGGCGGGATTGTAGAGCGCAACGTGGTGAAAAATTTTGTTAACACGGATGTGGGCAACCGCAACTATGCCGGCATTTGGGTTTATGCCTCCAACAATACCCTATTTCAATATAATGAAGCGTTTGGAGGCAAATACGGCTACAACGACGGAGAGGCATTCGATATTGACCTCCAATGCCAGAATACCACGTTCCAATATAATTACAGCCACAACAACAGAGGCGGCTTCGCGCTGTTTATGAATGGTTCAACCAATAGTGTTTTCCGTTACAATATCAGCGTCAATGACGGTCCGGATACGGAAATCTTTTTTTATGGACCGTCAACAGAAGCGGATACCCCTGAAATTTATAACAATACCATTATTACGGGAACCTCAAGCCGCACGAAAATTTTTAATTCGTGGAGCGCCAGTGCCACGATGAAGTTTTATAACAACCTGATCTATGGCGGACAAACTGTGCAGTTTGCCAACTACCCGGTTAAAGGGGAGTTCGCCAATAACAGCGTTTATCCGGCCTCCATTCTTGCCGTCAACGGTCCAGCCGAGCATCCCGGTGTCATTACCGCCAATCCGCAGCTGGCCAATCCGTGGGTGGAGGTAACAGGGCTTGCCAATACGGATGTGTACAAGCTGCGCAGTAATTCACCCTTGATTGACGCAGGCAAGGTGATAGCGAATAACGGGGGCCAGGACTTTTTTGGCAACACGCTGTATAACGGAGCTCCAGACATTGGGGCCCATGAATTTAATAATGACCCGGGGCCTGAGCCGGAGCTGATTGCGGTTGCTGCGGTCACATTGGATAAAACAAGCCTGGTGCTTCTGACCGGTGATTCGGGAACACTTTCGGCGACTGTGCTGCCCGATGAGGTTTACGATAAAGAAGTGGTCTGGAGCTCAAGCGACGAGCAGATTGCACAGGTCACACAAAGCGGCCAAGTGAAGGCGGTGGCGGCAGGGAAAGCAATAATCACGGCAGCAAGCGTGCAGGACCCGTTAGTTTCGGCGAAGGCTGAGGTTACCGTACAGGAGCCATCGGCTGTATTCATCCCCTCGGATGATGCCTTTGTGCGGGACGGTTCTTACGCTGCTGCCAATTATGGCAATGAAACACTCTTGTACGTCAAAAATGATGCGGCCGGCTATAAAAGAAAAGCTTATGTAAAGTTCGATTTCGGTTCCACGCAGGTCAAAGAGATCGAATCCGCCAAGCTGCGGTTGTATGTGGAAACGGCAAACGGCGATGCCATGAGATCGGTGTCCGTCTATGCAACCGCTGCCAACTGGTCGGAATCAACCCTTACATGGAACAATGCGCCGGGGAAGCTGACGTTTCTTGGGAAGATGGACATTCCAAGCAGCGAGGCAAAAAGCTGGTTCACGGTAGATATAACCGATTATATGCAGACCCACAAAGTCGACGGACAGGTTTCGTTCCTGCTCGTTAATGAAGAGGCCGTAAGCAGCGGGTCCAATGTCAATTTCGCTTCCAGCGAAAGCGGCAATAAGCCCCAGCTTGTGATCCTGGAGCAGGAAGCTGTCGAGGCGGCTTCCACATCGTTGGCGGGAGCCGAGTCCGCAGCTGCGGGTTCGGAGTTTGCCGTAACTCTGAATCTGCATGGTGTGGAACAAATCTATGCCCAGGACATTATCCTTGACTACGATGCCGATGTGATGGAGTTTGTATCTGCAGCTCCGGCACGGGACGGATTAACTATCGCGCAATTGGTTAGCGAGCCAGCTGGCAAGCTGCATTTGCTCATAGCGAGCCAAGGAACGGGACACGCGGTCACCGGGGACAAGGAGATTATCAGGCTGGTATTTAAAGCCAAAGCGGTGCAGCAGGGGGCTGAAGGGGAGATTTCGGTTCGAAGCGCACTGCTGGGGCGGGAGGATGGAACGGAGCTCAGCGCGGTCCCATCTGTCTTCAAGATTCAAATTACTGCCCCGTTCCGGGGAGATATCAATCAGGACGGCAAAGTGACGGTTGGCGATTTGGCGCTGGTGGCTGTGTACTACGGCACAGCCTCGGAGAGCCCGGATTGGGAGCTGGCCAAGCAAGCCGATGTGGATCAAAACGGTGAAATCAATCTTGCCGATCTGACAATCGTGGCAAAACAAATTTTGGAATAATCGATTTTTCAGAATTTCGAGGTGAGCAGCATGGGAATGAAGGGCCGGGTTGCAGGAAGCGGGAGCTTGGCGATCAGAAGGGCAATTGCCGGCGGCCTGGTTTTACTGCTGCTGGCCGTGGGCGCCAGCGGGCTGTATGCCCATGGCCGGAATACGGACGAGGTTGTTCTGTATGTCAATGACGAGCCGGTGACCCGGCAGGAATTTACCCTTTATATGCAGGATACAATCGCCCAGGTCGCGGCTGAATTTCACCAAAAGTATGAAGCCGAGGCAAGCGGCGACTTTTGGACGACGGCTTATAACGGGCGAACTCCCCTGGCGGAATTGAAGGAGCGGACCATTTCCAAGATTGTAAGCGCCAAAGTGGAACAAATACAGGCGAGGAGCTACGGCATAATCGAGGATATTGGCTACCGGGCCTTTCAGAAAGCGCTGAAGGATGAAAATGAGCGCAGAGCCAAGGCTGTCCGGCAGGGAGAGGCGGTCTACGGTCCCGTCCGCTTCGGCGAGCGGGAATATGCAAGCTATTTGCAAGGCGCGATGGAGGAAAAGCTGCAGCAAGTGCTGTGGGAGGAAAAGCTCCGGGCGCCGGAGGAGCAGCTGCAATCCTATTACGAGAAAATAAAGGATACATTCTACCATCTGGGGTATGAGCTGGAAACGGAGGAGGTGTTTTGCGAATCACCTGGAGACCTGCAGGGGGCCATGGAAGTATTGGAGCAGGCAATGGCGCGCGCCGCCGGGGGAGAGTCGCTGCGGGTCATCGTCGAGGATGAAAATAGACGCTTGCAGAACCCGCTTGTCTATCGCTCGCAGCTTCTTGGCAGCCGCAGCGCGTCCAAGGAAGATTCGCGCAGCGCCAAGCTGGAGGAGACAGCATTGCAGTATAAGGCCGGTGAGCTCAGTCCGATTTTCCAATTGGAGCAGGAGATTGGGTTTATCCGGGTCGGAGGCATAAACAATCTTGGCTACCAGCCCTTTTCGTCGGTTAAAGACGGGGTTATTCAGCACTATGTGCAAGAGCGGCTGCAAAATCTGCTGAAGCAGCTGGAGCAAGAGGCAAATGTCCGTATTGAAGCCAAGGCGCTGGATGAAACATTGGGAGCCTTGGCTAAATAATGAAATGACGAGGGGGAGGGGCGAACCTCCCCTTCGCCTGTTTGATCCAACAGAAAGGCGGAACCCGTTATGAAAGCCAAACTGCTTGAGATCTCCATCTGCCTCCTTATGGCTATGCTCGCTTTGACATGTGCCCTTGGACCCGCCGGTACGGCGAAGGCCGAAGCGGAAGCAGCCTTTTCTTTATCCGCTGACAAATTTGAGGTCAGCAAGGACGACGATGTCATTATAATCTTAACCGGCAGCGGTTTAATCTCCTTGATTTCCTTCGAGGCGGCGCTGCAATACTCAGAGGAGAATTTGGAATATGTGGGGATGGAGACGCTTGACGGCGCTTTCTCCTTCGAAACGAAGAAGGCTTCGGGAGGCTTCTCGGTCGTATCGGCCAATTTCGGTTATGTGCCGGCTCTATCAGGCAGCCATGAGCTGGTCAAGCTGAAGTTCAAGGTCAAGGAAGCGGGCAATGCGGTGATTGAATTGGTAAAGGTTCAGTTTATGAACCAAGACAGTCAGAGCATTCTGAGCTGGGATGAAGGGGATCGAATCACCCTGAGCTTTGCCGGCTCGGAAGGAGGTACGCCGGAGGAACCCGGCTCCTCCGGGAATGAACAGCCGGAGGCGACGGAACAGCCGAGGCTGCCGGTTCAACCCAATGGCCCGGCTGAGGAGGGGGTGGTGATCATCGCCCCTGAGACGGCCGGAGCCGGCTCGTATGTGTTGCAGCTGCCGACGGCTGTACTGAATGATCAAGACGCCAAGGCATCCTTTGAAATCCGCACGGATATCGGCACGCTGCTCATTCCCGGGGGCATGCTGGCAAATGCTGCATCCGGCGAGGAGAGTATCGGGATTCGTATCAGCCGGGGGGACCCGTCCAAGCTGCCGGTTGGCGTACAAAGCGCCATCGGCCATCATCCAGTGCTGGAGCTGGACTTGATTGTTGATGGCCAACCCGTTGCATGGAATAATCCGAAGGCGCCGGTTACTGTCATGATTGATTATGCGCTGACGGCGGCGGAACTGCTCAATCCGGATAAAATTGTGGTGTGGTATGTGGACTCCCAGGGGCTTACGAAAGTGGTCCCCAACGGCCGATACGATCCGGCTGCCGGTAAGCTCGTCTTCAAAGCCTCCCATTCCGGCACATATGCTCCGGCTTATGCGGAGAAGACCTTCGGCGATCTGGCAGAGGCGGAGTGGGCGCGGCAGGCTGTGGAGGCCATGGCTGCCCGGGAGGTGCTGCAAGGAACGGCTGAGGAAGCATTCAGTCCGCAGCAGCCCATTAAGAGAGGCGACTTCATGCTTATCCTGGCTCGCGCCCTGGAGCTTGAGGGCTTGGGCGAAGCTGCGGACAAGCCGTTTGCCGATGTGGCAGCGGATGCCTATTATGCAGAGGCGGTAAATACAGCACGCCAGTTGGGCATCGCCCAGGGTGGCGGCAACGCCTTCCATCCCCAGGATGGGATCACACGGGAGGACGCAATGGTGCTGTTCAGCCGCGCCCTTGATGCCAAGGGCATTGCGCTTGGAGGGGCCGCGGCGCCGCCGGAGGGCTTCGCGGATCAAGCGGACTTTGCTGAATATGCACGGCAAAGCATCAGCGCGCTGGCTCAGGCGGGCATCATCGAGGGCTACGATGGGGCACTTCACCCCAAGCAGCCACTTACCCGCGTGCAGGCGGCTGTACTGATGTACAGAGTGCTGCTGCCCCATTGATGTACGCGCGGAATTGTTCATAGGCTTACCCCGGCACCCTTCTTGAGAAGGGTGCCGTTTTTGTTGTATACGAAAACCCCCAGTTCGACTGGGGGTTCTAAAAAGCTTAAAGCTATGAGTAGTCCATCTT
>NZ_QMFA01000007.1 GCF_003285005.1 Paenibacillus sp. YN15
TAGGCACGCCGCCAGCGTTCGTCCTGAGCCAGGATCAAACTCTCCATAAAAGTGGTCCCGAAGGGCCCTTATATTAGAGCCGATAGCTCAATGTTTCAAACGTTTGGCTGATTAAAAAACATGTCATTTGTTCAGTTTTCAAGGAACTTTGTGCGACTTGCTTGACCGCATCTTTCGACGTTATCGCGTCGTCACAAGAAGATATACTACCAGACTGTTTTTTAAAAGTCAACACTTTGTTTCAACTTTTTTTCGGAGTATATATAAGGATACAGCCGCGTATAAAATAAACCCCACTCCGACTGCCGCCGCGCCCGCGCTGGTCCACTGTCCCGCCGTCCAACCGAAAGCGTAGCGAGGCGAATCCCCCCGGAGATATTCCAGCATAAACCGCCCGACGGAATACAGAATGGCATACACCGCAAACAAGCAGCCTTTTGGCCATTTGTAGGACTTGAACACAACCAGCAAAGCAAACACAATAATATCCCATTGTCCCTCCCAGACCTCCGCGGGCCAAAGCGGCACAGCGCCATAGGTATCGAAGGCAATCGTGCCCGGAGGGTATACAATGCCGAACCCTGTGCCCGTTGGCGATCCGAAGGCATCCCCATTAAGAAAGCAGGCGACACGCCCAATGCCCTGCCCCAAAATAACTGCAGGAGCCAATAGATCGGCCAGCTCCAAAAAGGAAAGCCGGTTTCTGCGGGCGTACAGAACAGCTGCCAGCCCCCCTCCCGCAAGAGCGCCCTGAATGGACAAACCTCCGTTCCATACCTGCAGAATTTCCCCCCAATGACGGGAGTAGTATCCCCATTGAAAGAAGAATACATGCCATACCCGCGCCATCACAATGGCTCCCGCCATGACGTAAAGCATCAAATTCGGGATATGGTCCCGGTACGGCGTTCCTTTGGCCAGAAACAAAGCTACCCCCATCGCCAGCAGAACAGCCAGAACTACAACAAGCCCATAAGAACGCACCGGAAAATCCCCAATGTGAAACAGCACCACTCTCATTGCCTTCTCTCCCTCCGTATGTAAAAAAACACCGGCCACTTTACTACACAATGTAGTATCTTCATCCAAAAAAATTTGTTTACGAGCTCCCGCCCACCATCAGCAGCAGCAGAAAACAGCAGGTAACAAGAAACGGCCGCTGCAGCTTCAAAGGCACCTGCACCTCTTCTTCCGGGCTGATCACCTGAAGCATCCGGTAATCAAGCGCCGTTCCCGCAAATTGAAGGGCAGCTCCATATTCAGGAGTCCCCGCTCCTCCGGCCAGCTTAAGCAGCACCGCCCCCACATGCAGGGATGTCCCCATCTGCCGGATGGCAAAGCTGTCGGCAAACAGCTCCTGCCAGGTATGTACATAAGCAAGAACCGGCTTGATCACCGGCAAATAAAAGAAGGACTCGGCCAAAAGCGTTAAAAGAAACAGCTTCAGATTGTCCCGCTTCCGGCAATGGTGAAGCTCATGCAGCAAAATTCCCTTCACTTCTTCGGCAGAGCATTGCGCAAGCGTCCCGGTGGACAGGATGATGCGGGGGCGAAATAGACCGATAGTAAGCCCCACAACCCCCTTGTCGCGCACCACAAGAATCTCTGTATGCCATGCCCGGTACTCCTCTTGAAGCCGCTCTGTCCATCCGCGGTGGAGGCAGGAATGGAACAGGCGCAGACCTTTTACGGTAAGACGCCATTGCTTCAGGATACGCAGCAGCATCCGGCCGCAGCTATATATCAATAAACCCAGCATGAGGCCAGAGGCACATCCGGCACCCCATGCGCCGCCAACGGTTTCCAAAGCAACAGTCCCGCTCATCCACCCTGCAACAGCCGCAACCAGCAGCACAGTCAGCCCATAGCTGACTCTCACCTTTGCCAGAGGGCTCATCATGCTTTTCCCCGCTTCATTTCGTTGATTTTTTGCTCCAGTCTGGCTACAATGCCAGGGTCGGCCCCCTCCAGGGCGTCAATCATATGGGTGACGATCAGGTCCCCATACTCCTGAACAAGCCCCTGGGAGACGGCTCTCATCTGCTCATCAAGAAATTGCTCCTTGGTCAGCGACGGCTTGAAGGTGGCGCCCCTGTCCCGGCCCGCCCTGTCCGCCGCTTTGGCCAGATGTCCCTTTTTGAGCAGGCGGTTCATGACGGTCATCACCGCGTTTACCGAAATGGGCTCCTCCCGGCTTAACACCGACTGCACCTCGCGGATGCTCAGCTCTCCGGAGGACCACAGCAGCTCCATGATTCTCGCCTCCAAAGGTCCAAAAAACCGGTTCAGCCCCTCGTCGTTCACGTTGATCCGGTTGATCCGCATCTTTCCGCCTCCTCACTTTACTACATAGTGTAGTATGCAGACATCCAAGCTGTCAACCTGCTTCGCCAAAGACTTTTCCAGCCGCCCCGGACGCACAAAAGGGGCTGTCCGAAAAGTACGCCAAGGTGAATCCATATTTCGGTAGAAAGGACCGGGAGGTAAAGGGGGTTCTGGAGGAAAACCAGCTTCGGAAGCATTCGTCTGAGGACAAGCAGAATCTGGCTAACGAATCTATATCGCGCTATTTAGCGAAAACGGGCATGAAAAAAAATCTAACGAATCTATATCGCGCTATTCGCCTGCTTGAACGCCTTTCGGCGCAAATTCGGACAAATAGCGATCCTACGATTCGTTAGATTTCAAACATGCCCACCTATAGTCAAATAGCGATACCTAGATTCGTTAGCCTTTTCCGCGAGAGCTTGCAGCTTTCGGACAGCCTCCCGCATTGCATCTTCTTTCAAACAGCCGCCCGCCGTTGCAGCTCTATCAGCCCAGCAGTTGGCGCAGCTCATCCTCGTTGTCGATAATTCGGATACCCAGCTCCTGGGCTTTGTTCAGCTTGCTGCCTGCGGCTTCTCCGGCAATGACCACATCGGTTTTTTTGGAAACACTGCCGGTTACCTTGGCCCCGGCGGCCTCCAACAGCTTGCCCGCCTCATCCCGGGAAAGGGTTGGCAGGGTGCCTGTCAGCACCACCGTTTTGCCGTAGAAGAAGCCTTCCTTACCCGCAGCAGCTTCAGGAGCCCGCTCCGGCGCATGGGGAGACACGCCCAGGCGAAGCATCTTGTCGATGCTGGCGCGCATCAGCGGATCATTGAAGAAGGTCACGATACTTTCCGCCACAATCCCGCCGATATCCGGCAGCTCTTGCAGTTCCTCCGCAGTAGCCGCCATTACTCCTTCAAGGGAGCGGTAATGATCCGCCAGCACCTTGGTGGTGGTTTTGCCGGTATTGGGGATGCCCAAAGCAAACAGGAAAGACTCCAGCTCCCGCCCTTTGCTCTTTTCCAGGGCATCCAGAAGGTTGCGGGCCTTCTTCTCGCCGAAGCGCTCCAGCGTCACCAGTTGCTCCAGCGTCAGCTCATACAGATCGGCGGGATCGCGGACACCCCGCTCATCATAGAGCTGCTCCGCGGTTTTTTCGCTGAAGGTCTCAATATCCATGGCGTCCCGGGAGGCAAAATGAGCGATCCGTCCAATCAGCTGAGGCCGGCAACCGGTTTTGTTGGGGCAGAAAAGATGAGCGCCGCGCCATTCCAGCTCCGTTCCGCAAGCAGGGCAGGCTTCGGGGGCGGCGATCTCCTCCCCTTCCTCCTCCTCCGTAACCTTGCCGAGAATCTCAGGAATTACATCATTGGAGCGGCGGATATAAACCAGCGTTCCCAGGCCCCGCTGCAAGCCCTTGCGCTCAATATCACCCAGATTGTTCAGGGTGCAGTTCTGCACCGTCACCCCGGCCAGCTCAACAGGCTCCACCTTGGCCACCGGAGTCAGCTTGCCGGTCCGGCCCAGCTCCCAGCTCACCGAGAGCAGGGTGGTGACCGCTTCCTCCGCCTCAAACTTATAGGCAATGGCCCAACGCGGGAACTTGTCCGTATATCCCAGCACCTCCCGGGTGCGCAGGTCGGCCACTTTAATCACAATGCCGTCGATGAGAAAATCAAAGCTGTTCCGCTCCCCGGCTACTTTCCGCAGCTCCTCCATGACCTCATCTATAGTGCTGCAATACCGGGTCCAGCCGTTCACCTTAAAGTGATTGGCTTTCAGAAACTCGGTCATTTCCCTGTGATCGGTGAACCCGACGCCTTCCGCATAGCCGATATTGTAAAAGAACGCATCCAGACGGCGTTCCGCCGTAGTCTTGGGATTCAGGTTCCGCAGCGCTCCGGCTGCGGCATTCCGGGCGTTCTTCAGCGGCTCCGCTGCTGTCTGGTTGTACTTTTCCAGGACGGACAGGAACATAATGCCCTCGCCCTGAACCTCCAGGGTGCCCTCCTTAAAGGGAATGCGCAGCGGCACCGAACGGATGGTTTTCACCTGGGCCAAAATCCCTTCGCCCACCTGGCCGTTGCCCCGGGTAGAGGCCTGAACCAGCTCGCCGTTTTGGTAAGTCAGGTTCAAGGTCAATCCGTCAAACTTCAGCTCCAAGGCAAAGGACGGCTCTGGCAGCGGATTGTCCGGATTGGCTTGGTTGTACTGGTCCACCAGCTTTTTTACCCGGGTGTGCCAAGCCAGAAGCGACGTTTCGGTCTGCGCCTTATCCAGACTCCAAAGCTTGGCCAGATGGCGGTGGGGCGCAAAGCCCTTGAGGATTTCGCCGCCTACCCGCCGGGTGGGGGAATGGGGCAGCACCAGCCCCGTCTCCTGCTCCAGCTTCATCAGCAGATCATAAAGAGCATCATATTCCGCATCGCTTGCGGAAGGAGCGTCCAAGGTGTAGTATTCATGGGCCATCCGATTGAGCTCTTCAATCAGCTGCTCCATGCGGGCCAGCGGTTCCCGGGAGGTTTCTTCAACGGTCATGCGGCAATCATCCTTTCGGCGGAAATCCGCTTCTGCTAACTTACACGCTCGGAATCGTTTGTCTGCTTGGTCTATTGGTTACGGAACTCAGAAGCTCTTACGCGCCTAAATCCGCCTCTTCTGTGTGCTAAACGGAACTCAGAAACCCTTACCCGGGCTATGGACAGCCGTTTGGCCGCCAATTCAGGCAATAAGGGCGGATAAGTTCCGCTAAAATCGAAAATACACCGGATTCTGCATTTAAGCGCCGCTGAGTTCCGCAATCCGTAAGGAGCTGTCAGGAAATTAGTACCCGCTTTTGCTGACAAAATCTCCCCGGTTTTAGGGAGTTTTGTCAGCAAATTAGCGGTACTTTATTTCTTGACAGTCTCTAAGCAGTCCGAACGCACATATTCTAACACACAGGGGGCCCAGAGCAGGCCGAGGCCTCCCCCCCCATTCAATCCTATATGAACAAAGCGGTTTCCCTATGACTGCTTGGTGATCGGGGCGAACTTGGCCAGGAGCCGCTTGACCCCCACCGGCGCGGGAAAAGCAATCTGCAGCTCCGTGTCGTCGCCGGAGCCTTTGACCGCCACCACAACACCGGTTCCCCACTTGTTGTGGGCAACCTTGTCGCCGACGCCGAAGTCGGCGGGATTGGCTCCGCCGGCAGCGCCGGCCGCCGCCGCGGAACGTGCCGCGGCCATCCCTCCGGCGCCCGCACCGGCAGAGGCGCCTGTGGCCCGGCCGCCGCCGAAAAGGCTGCCGCGGCCGGTTGCCGCCGCGCCGGGCGCGGGTGCTCCGCCGCCATAACCGGCGGCGGAAGCGCCGCTGTTGCGGCGCTCGCTGTAGCCGCCCCCTCCGAAGGCGGGGCGGCCGAAGCCTTCGCGGGCCGTCCGCGCTGCGGCGGCGGCATCCTCGATGCACTCCCGGGGCAGCTCCTTCAGGAACCGGGAGGGCGCATTGGCGCTGGTGCGGCCGAACAGCATCCGCATCCGGGCGCAGGTCAGGTACAGCTCCTGCTCCGCCCGGGTGATGCCCACATAGGCCAAACGACGCTCCTCCTCCAGCTCCTCGTTGCTGTTTTGGACGCGGCTGTGGGGGAAGATATTCTCCTCCATCCCCACAATGAACACGGCGGGAAACTCCAGTCCCTTGGCGCTGTGCATGGTCATCAGCACAACGGCATCGCCGCCGCCCGCCTCCTCAGCCCGGTCCATGGTATCGATATCGGCAATAAGGGCCAGGTCGGTCAGGAAGGACACCAGGGACTTGTCCTCATTGCGCTTCTCGAATTCCAGGGTAACGGAGAGAAACTCATCGATATTTTCCAAACGGGCCGTGGATTCCAACGTATTCTCCCGGATCAGCTCCAGCTTGTATTCGGTGAGCTCCAGGGTCTTCTCCGTCAGCTCCGTCACGGATAAGTATTCCAGCATCCGGTGGAGATTAGTCACCATTTCATAGAAGTCCCGCAGGGTATTCTTGGCCTTGGCCCCCACATCCACGCCGTCCAAGTCCCCCAGCATGGCAAACATGGAAATACCTTGACGGGCTGCGGCCTCGGCCAGCTTTTCCACCGTGGTATCCCCGATGCCCCGCTTGGGCACATTGATAATCCGCCGCAGGCTGATATCGTCGTCGGGATTGGAGATCAGCCGCAGATAAGCGAGAATATCCTTGATTTCCTTGCGGTCATAGAACTTGATGCCGCCGACAATCTGGTAGGGCACCTCGGATTTAATGAGAATTTCCTCGATCACCCGGGATTGGGCATTGGTCCGGTACAGAATGGCGTAATCCCGGTATTTCCGACCCTGGGAGAGACCCTTCTTGATCTGCGAAACCACATAATAGCCTTCCTCGTGCTCGGAATCCCCCTGGTAGACCTGGATCTTGGCTCCTTCGCCCTTGTCCGACCACAAATTCTTCGACTTGCGCCCCGTGTTGTTGGCGATCACCTTGTTGGCGGCGTTCAGAATCGTGGTGGTGGAGCGGTAGTTCTGCTCCAAGAGAATCGTGGCGGCTTCAGGATAATCCTCCTCGAAGTTCAGGATATTGGTAATATCCGCCCCCCGCCAGCGGTAAATGGACTGGTCGCTGTCACCCACCACGCAGATGCGGTGATGCTTGTCGGCAATCATTTTGCAGAGCATATATTGGGCCCGGTTGGTGTCCTGGTATTCGTCCACATGGATGTACTGGAACTTGTTCTGGTAATAGTCCAGCACCTCGGGAACCTCTCTGAAGAGCTGAATGGTGGTCATGATCAAATCGTCAAAGTCCAGGGAGTTGTTGGCCTTCAGCTTTTTCTGATAGAGCTTGTACACCTTGGCGACAATACCATCAAAATAGTCCCCGATCAGCGCTTCCTTCCGCTCCGGCGTGATCAGCTCATTTTTGGCGTTGCCGATAGCTGCCTGAACCGCCTTGGGCTCGAACTTCTTGGTGTCGTAATTCAATTCCTTCATGCAGGTCCGAATGACGGACAACTGGTCGGACGAATCGAGAATGGAGAAGTTGGAGGAAAAGCCGATTCGGGAAATGTCGCGGCGTAAAATTTTGACGCACATGGAGTGGAAGGTGGACACCCAGATATCTCTGGCGGAGGGGCCCACCAGCTTCTCCACCCGCTCCTGCATCTCCCGGGCCGCCTTGTTGGTAAAGGTAATGGCCAATATGCTCCATGGCGCAGCCTTGCCGGTGGCGATCAGATAGGCGATCCGGTGGGTCAGCACCCGGGTTTTGCCGGAGCCCGCGCCGGCCATAATAAGGAGAGGACCGTCTACAGTCTGCACCGCCTTCTGCTGCGGGGAATTAAGCGAACGAACCGCCTGCTCGATATTCATTGAAAAGCTCATCACATTCCATCCTGTCTATTTAAAGATAACCACCCGCTGCGCCGCTTGGGGAGGCGCCATCCAAACGCCGCACCGCCTCCACGGTAGCCAGCGCGCCGGAGAGGTTCTGGTAAACCGCATTGCCTACTACTATAGTATGGGCGGCCTCGGCAGCCTGCCGGGCCCGTTCCGGACCGTCAATGCCTCCCCCGTAAAACAGGCGGGCGGAGATCAGCCGTTCTCTAGCTCGCCGGACCCAATTCATGTTGCCGAAGACGCCGCTGTACTCCACATAAAAAATTGGAACGCGGAAAAGCTTGTCCCCCAATGCCGCATAGGCCAAAAAATCCTCCAAGGCCTCCGGCTTCACTGCGCCGGTAAGCTTAGCGGCAGTGGATTGTTCATTAAGAATCACATAACCCTCCGCGGCAACCCGGCTCCAGTCCATATACGGCTCCGCAGACGCAAGCACCTGCTGGTGGCGGCCGGTAATCCATTCTCCGCGGGCCGTATTGAGCACCGAAGGAACCAGGTACCAGTCAAACCCTTGGACCAGCGCCTCATCCGTAGAAATTTCCAGGGCGCAGACCACCGGATACCGCCGGATACGCTCCAAGAGAGACGAAGTATTATCATACGTGACGCCGGAGGAACCGCCAATGACAAAGGCATCCGTACCGGACCGGCACAGCTTGTCCAACGCCTCGTCGGACAGATCCTTGTCGGGGTCCAGCTTGAAGATATGGCGCCAACGGGTAAAAGACTCTTGCATGGGAAACCCCTTCCTGCCGCCTAGGGCGTGTCTGACAACTCCGAGGGGATTGGGCCGAATTTTCGTTCCAGGCGAGGCACTTTCGTGAAGGCGTACCGGGGTACGTCAAGCGGAAGTAGCGATAGCTCGGGGCGAAAAGGCGTGAAAGATGCCCTCAAGCGGGTTTTCAGACATGCCCTAACAAAAGGCCGCTTCTCTCTTTCAAGTCTACGGGAGGCTGCACAGGGTGTCAAATGGGTCTTTGGTTGCACAACTCTTTCCACAATTTCAAGATTAACTATGCTATATTGGATATAAGGAAGCATTAAGTCGTAGGTTAATAGTCTCTTCGTGAAGGGGAAGAATCCGATGCCCAAGACGATATTATTGGAAATTGACATTGAAGAGGGGGAAGATTACGTCGTCAAGGAGCTTCTGGCTTACCTTGCATATACCAAGCGAATCAAAAAATATTTGTGGCAGGAAAAAGAAAGCGCCTCCCAACAAAATGCGGCTCCCAGCGCTTCCCCGGCCCCGTCTGTCCAACGCTCCGCTCCGAAGGATGCTTCAGCGGCAAGCAAATCGGCCGCAGCTGCCCCGAAGCCTGCGCCTGCACCTGCGCCGCCGGCACCGAAAAATGCCGAGTCCTCCCAAATGATGATGTCGATGCTGGAGGACCTCTCCCGGTGGAAGAAGGAGAACAAGCTGATCCGCCTGAAGGCGCTCAAAGGCAAGGGCAAGTTCCTGGACATTGCCTGCAAAATTGTCAGTCACGACGCCGATGTAGGCACAGTTACCGTGTACGATGTAGACCGGAAGGTTGTGGAAACCGTAAGACTGACGGAAATCGAAGACATCGCGCTGGCGCTGTGAACATGCACACCCGATCTAAAAGACTCCCCTTGCGGAATTTCGCGGCGGGAGTTTTTGCTATGTGGCAGAGGATGGGGAATACTATCCTCAGGGTTTTTGGGTAAAGCCCCATTATGTCTCTTTAGCAAAAGAATGGAGGGCTGTTATGTCCGATGATGCGCGCGCCCGTTATTTCCCTTGGCTCCGCTTCCTGATTCCGGCTGCAGCTGCAGCTGTTCTGCTCTTGTCGGCGGGATTTGCCGCGCCCCCTGCACCTGCCCCCGCCGGGCAGGCGCAGATCGAACGGTTTGATGTGAAAAAGGGCCAGGTGACGGACCGGATTCCGATAACGGCGGAGATGCAGCAGGAGCTCCGCAAGCTGGCCCAGTCCGCTTCCGGCTCTGCGGGAACCTTCCGGATCGATCCCCCTGACGGCACGGTTCTGCACTTTCCCTTGCAGCCTGCAGTGGAGATCCGCCAGCGGGGATTTTTTGCCCTGGCCGCGGAAGCGTATCTGTTTCTTCCGGCAGACAGGGAGCCGTATATTCTCTTCTTCTCCGAGGAAAATGAACCCCGCCTGTTCGGGCTGAAGCACCCGGTCAACCGGCTGTTGGCCCTGTGCGGCTGGGAGGAGGGGTAGGCACCAGCCGTTGGCCGTCCGCGTCCCAGCGCCAAACCTCTTGGCCGGTCAGATGCACGCCGCCCAAAATCCGCTCCACCCCGCCCAGCTTGACGTAATCCGCCTTGCCTGCCAGCACATCCTGCCCGTCCGGGGTCAGGTGGACGGTAATGCCGGGCAGCGGCCCGGCGTCTCCGTAGCGGGGCAGCTCATCCGGGATGCTGAGCCGGATCAAGGGCGCAGCACCGCTGCTCATCCGCCGCAGATAGGCCCAAAAGGCCAAATCCCCGATGCCCAAGAGGGGATGCGGATGGGTTGCTGCCGTAAACAGCGGCAGCAGGTGGTGGGTTCCGGCGCTGACGGCCTGAAGCGCCGCGCGCTCTACCAGCCCCAGTCCGTCTGCCACGGACGGGAAGCGGGCGAGATGGGCGGCAAAGGCCTCCCGCAGAAAGGGCAACGCCGCCGTATCGGCCTGGAGCAACGCTTCCACCGACCGGGGGTCGGGGGAGGCGTAGGCCTCCCAGGCCCGGCGGCCCAGCGCCAGCGCTTCTGCGGAAACGGGGCGCCGCCCCGGGTAGAGCCCGGCCAGCTGCTCCGCGGTGAGCTGGCCCAGCCCGTGAAACGGCTCGATCCCCGGATACGAGCCGATGGTAACAAGCTGGAGGCGGAGAGGAGGGGCAGCGCCCTCCGCCTCCAGGTGAGCCAGACGATGCAGCAGGAAGGCCTGCATCGTTTGATCGAAGAGATCGTGCTCCATCCAGAGCACGATCTCTTCGCCTTGGGCGGCGGCTTGAGCCAGCGCCGCCTCCTGTGCGCCGCAGGTTTCGGCGTACAGCGCCTGCGGGATGCCGTACGCCTCCTCCAGGTAAACTCCGCGCTGCTGCCGGATGGCAGGCCCGTCCATCTGCGGGGCCACCGGCCCCTCCGTATAATCCTCCCGCCACGGAAGAACGGTTCCCTCTATCCCGGCCTTCCGCAGCTTTTCCGCCACCGCATCCCCATTGGTGATATGCAGCATAACCACGCCCCCCTTTCCTAGGGGCTGTCTTGGAACTCCGAAGGCAGCAGATTTTGCCGAAGTTTCGTTCCATGCAAGGCACTTTTGTGCAGGCGTACCGGGGGTACGTCAAACGAAAGTAACGAAGCAGGGGGCGAAAAGGTGGTGAAAGATGCTCCTTTAGCGGGTTCTAAGACAGTCCCTCATTACCTCCATTATATCCCATTGGCGGGCAGGAAACATACATTCGCATGAGATTCGCATAAGAAATTAATGCCGGAACCGGCCGCCTGCAATAAAAAAACAGCCGGGACCCGCCTTGAGGCGGAATCCCGGCTGCTGCTGCCTTATTCCCGCCGCCCGGGAACGTTTGCACACGCCCGAGACGGCATTGTTATCTTATTGTCCGGCTGGAGAAGGAGATGCGCTGGCCGGGGACGGGCTGGCCTCGGCGGCCGCCTCCGCGGTTTGCAATTCCTTCAGCTTGTCGGCTACTGCATCCATATCGGATGCGCCAAGAGCAAAAGCGAACGGGCCGTCGGTTTTGGCCACCCGGACCAGCTGGTTGTCGATTTTCCCTTCATATATTGCGGGAGCGCCCTCCGTCTGGGTAATGGTCATCTTCAGCTCGGGAGCGGTCCAGTCCACCTCCGCCCGTTTTTTCGGCAGCCGGTCCGTAGACAGGAAGATCAGCTGGTCCAGCACCCCGCTGCCCTCCTCCGGCTTCAGCTCCTTATCGCCCAGCTTCCAGGCGGATTCATAGGCTTTTTTGGCGGGATCGGATTTGGTCAGGGTCCACTTTTCCCCTTTCCACTCCAACTCAATGGCGCTCACCTTGTCGTACTCCACATTGAACACGGATTTATCCAGGAAATCCTCGGCGGTTTTGCTGATGTTGGCAAGCATGGTGTCGTCCGCTTCATAAACCGTGTTGGCGTCCCCAGTCTTAATGTAGGTGGTGCCGGATACCGGCAGGGGGTTGCCGATGAGAAGCGTCTTTTTGCTGCCATCCGCAAGCACGGCCTCCACCTGCTGCAGCGGCTCGGCCAGGCCGAATTCCCCCAAATTGGCGGGGGCTTCGTCCACCACCCCTTTGACTGTCACAGTGCCAAAGGAGTCTGCCACAGCATCGGCAGCATAAGCCTCCACCGGATAGGCCTCCGGCGCAGTCATTTCCCAGCCGTTTTCGGTCCGCTTCAGCTGTACGGTGGTTTCTCCGGTGCCCAGCTTCAGTTCCTTCACGTCGGCGCTTTTGACAGCAAAGAGCTCCTGATCCGTTTTGACCTCTTCCTTAAAGAAGTTTTCGCTCTTGGCATAGGCATAACCGCCGATCAGAACGATCAAGAGGATCAGCGTAGGCAGAAATTTCTTCATCCCTTTCTCCTCCTCCACCAAACAGCTCCCCCTGCCGCCAGGAAAGCCAGCGGGAAGACGGCGATGGTTCCCCAGAAGATCATCTTTTGCTTGGAGACGGTAATGTACACCTGATCGGGTGCGGCTTCTTCTCTGGGCCGGATGGTCACCACATCCTTCTGCTCATTGAGCCAGCCGGCGCTGTTCAGGGCGAAATCCCGGTTGCTTTGCTCGGCGATCCAGTCATCCCGCAGGAACATGGCGTTGCCGATGACGACAGCCTTGGGCTTGTCGTCCTGGGTGGTTATCGCATACCCCAGATCCAGCGGGCCGGTCAGATCACCGTCCACTTTTTTGATGGAATCCTGGGTCAATTGGGTATTGGTCGAGGTAAAGGGCGCCAGATCCTTTTTGCCGTAGCCCGCATCGCTGGTCCGCAGCAGGGCGCTGAGCTTGTAATCCGCAAAATCCTTCACCGTGGACAGCGACATAGCCGCCGGGAAGGCGACAATGGCCCGCTGCTCCTCCAACTTGCTGACAATATCGTGGTAGCCGTATTGGGGCACGATGGTCAAGGGACTGGAGGACAGAGTCTTGGCGGACTCCACCACCAGAGCGTTGTCATTCTGCACCCCAACTGCGGACAATACCTTGTTCCAGTTGGTCCATTTCTCCATATCCTTGGCCAGACCAACCGCCATATAGAGCTTGCCCTTGTTTTTGACAAAATCGGTGATCAGCGTCGCTTCCTGCTCGGTGGCGTCCTTTTGGGGAGCCAGAATGATCAGGGTTTCCGCATCCTCGGGAATGGCGCCGGCGGAGTACAGGTTCAGCTCCTTGATTTCCATCCCCTCGTTCTCCAGACCGCTCCTGAAGGTGTAGGCATCCGAAAGGGTCATCTCATTATGCCCGGTGATGGCGTAGGCGATATGCTTTTGTCCGGAGGTCAGATCCACCAGCGCTTGGGTGAATTTGGATTCCCCGCTGAAGGTATAGGTGGTCTGCTGCGATCCGTAGCCGAACAGCTCGGAGCTGGTGACGCTTTTGGTTTTGTCGCCGCTCTCAAAAATGATGGTGCCATAGGAGCCGATCTCATACTTTTGCGCCAGGGACGGATTCTTCTTGGGGTCCACTTCCTCCCAGGTGAATTTGCTGCTGCGTTTCTGGTATTCATCCAGCAGGTCCTTGATCTGGCGGCTGACCACCCCTTGGCCCGAATCGGTGAAGGCGATGGCATGCACATCCTGGTTCAGGTTTTTCAATGTGGTAATGGTTTTGTCGGACAAAGTAAATTTTTTGTTGGCGGTCAAATCCCACTGGGCACCCTTCAAGGAATGCAGGAAGATGGTGAGCAGGATAAATATTCCCACCACCGCCACCGACAATATGGCGGCGTTAGCGCCTTTGATCCAATTTTTCACAGTCGTATCCTCCTAAGAGTCTTGCCGTGAGGCAAGACTGGCATCGTAAGCATCTGCTCTGGCGATTTATCTCCAGCGTTTGCGCTCCAGCACTTGAATACTCAGAACCAGGAACATGGCTACCATGGTCACGTAAAACAGCACGTCCGGCAGGTCAAAAATTCCCTTCTGCAGATTGGTCAGCCGCTGGACAATGGAGAATTGCTCAAAGATGTCGCGGGCCGAGGAAAACAGGCTGTAACCCAGCCAATCGATGACCCAGAGCAGCAGGAGCATGGCAAACGCCGCGATGCCCGCAATCATCTGATGCGACGACAGGGACGAGCAGAACAGGCCAACGGCCATCATGGCCGCCCCCAGCAGGAACAGGCTCAGGTACGACAGCCACAGGACCGGCCGATCCAAGGAACCGTAAGTGCCCATAATCGCCGGATACAGAAGGCTGAAGGCCACCAGCAGGAAATGCACCAGCAATGCGGCCATATACTTGCCCAGCACAATTTCGGTCAGACTGGCCGGCGAGGTGAGCAGAAGCTCATCCGTCCCCTGGCGCAGTTCCTCCGACACCAGCCGCATGGTCAACAAGGGGATGACGAACAGGTAGAACAGAATCATATTGGACATCAGCGGACGCATATCCACTGTAAAGGAAGAAAGAAAATCATTGGCAAAAAAGAAACCCGCCAGCAGAAAGTAAAAGGCAAACGCTACATACGCCACCGGCGAATAAAAGTACATTTGAAGCTCCTTGCGGCAAATGGCCCAGATTCTACGCACGGTTTCCGCCCCCTTCTTCTGCGTCGGCTTCCGCTTCCTTGACATCAGCTGCTCCGACGGCGCCAGGTTCAGCCGATTTTGCCGCCTGCGGCGCTTCAGCGCCGGCATTATCCCCGGCTCCGTCCTCCCGGACAATGACCGTGGGGTCCTGGCTGGTTAATTGCAGGAAGATATCCTCCAGGCTCAGGTTCTCCCGCTTCATCTCAAGAATGGGAAGTCCCAGCTCGGCCATCCGGAAGAAGATGGCTTCCCGAATATCCGTGCGGTCTCTGGCGGAGACCAGGAGCGACGAGGTTTCGCGGCTGCCGCCGGCATCTGCGGGAGCTTCCTCCCGCAGCTTGACTGCCTCCACTTGGGGCAGCAGCGCCAGCTCCCTCAGGATATGCTCACGCTCGCCTCTAATCTCCAGGGAAACTTGGAACTTGTTTTCCATTTGTCCGCTCAGTTCCTCGGGGTTGCCGTCCATCACAATCTGGCCCTGATTGATGATCAGGACACGGTTGCACAGGGTGTTGACCTCAGGCAAAATATGGGTGCTGAGCAGAACGGTATGCTTTTCTCCCAGTTCCTTGATCAGCTGGCGGATCTCGATAATCTGCTTGGGGTCAAGGCCGGAGGTCGGCTCATCCAGGATCAACAGGTCGGGCTGATGCAGAATTGCCTGGGCCAAACCCAGCCGCTGCCGGTAGCCCTTGGACAATCCTTTAATAATCTGTTTCTCTCTCCCCTTCAGCCCCAGCTTCTCTACCGCTTCCCCGATGCGGTTTCTCTGCTCCCGAACGGGAATATCCCGCAAGTCGGCCACAAACTTCAGGTAAGCGCCTACCGACATTTCCGGGTACAGCGGCGGCGTTTCCGGCAGGTAGCCGATTTTGCGGCGCGCCTTCTTCGGATGCTCCGACATGGACAGCCCGTCAACCAGGATTTGCCCCTTGGTCGGGTTCAAGTACCCGGTGATCATCCGCATGGTAGTGGTTTTCCCGGCTCCATTGGGCCCGAGAAAACCGACAATCTCCCCACGGCTCATGGAGAAGTCCATATGGCGGACGCCGCGCTGGTTTTCGTACATTTTGCTGACCTCGCGCACTTCTAACACTTGGTTACCCCCCAAATATTCGAATGGATAGATCTTTGCTGCACAAACAGGCAAATTCAATATACGTATTGAACTCTAAACACAGCTTAAAGGAATCTGAAAGCAAGCTTAAAAATATGTGTCTAATTTGTGAACTTTATATCTCTATAAATATAATTAGCCCCCATTGGCTTGAATGGGGGCGCAAACAGTCTATAACGAAAAGCCGATTACGTTAGTGTCTCAAAGGGATCACCATATTCCAGGTCCGGGAAGCATTTGTGAATCCTCCCGGACCGTCCGCAGTCGCGGCAAAAAGATGTGTGGGCACACCGTTGTGGAACAACAGAAACGGCCGTTCCAGACTGCCCATTACTCTGTAGGCCCCATCCTCCCATAATACTTTGCGGGAATAGGCCTGGGGCGGGTCGCACAGTCTCCAATCCAATCCATTAGGCGAAACGGCATGAATGCCTGCATGGGCTTCTCCGCACCATCTCCCATCCATGTCCTTGGCAATCATTTCGTACCCTTCTGCAGACTGCCATATGAACGGGTCCTCTAAATGGCATTCCGCCTCAGGAAAAATAGGCGCATCGGTTTGGCTGATATACGTGCTCCTGTAATGACTGGCCCTGGCTGCACCGAAATTCATTCTTCCAAAGTCGGCCAGGCCAGGTCCTGTGCGGCCTCTTCCTTTGTAGACCAGCAGCACGGAGCCGTCCGGGTGGACGCAGGGGGCCGGATTGCTGGTTAGAAAACTGTCAAATTTTCCCGGACGCGTTTCCAAAATTGGGCGGTCCATTCGCTCCCAAGGACCAAATACACTTTTGGAGACGGCAAGTCCAATCCGTTTGTTGGAGCGGGCCGCAAGAACCCGGGTATCCTCCAGTGTCAGAGCTTCCCCTTCCCCGCAACAGCTGCCCTCATAGGTGCTGCCGGTATAATAAAGCAGATAACACCCGTCATGCTTGACAATATGAGGGTTATGCGTCATTTTTCCGTCCCAGCAGGCAGCCCCTCTTTGCTTCAGCACTACCTCTTGGAAGGTATACGGCCCCTCGGGGAAAACAGACACGGCCCTGACAATTTCCGATGAAACCAGCCAGCCGGGATGCATGGGAAGACTCTTCGGCCAACGGGAAGCAAACATATGATAGCGGCCGTCCTCTCCGAGAACCACCGATCCGCACCACACCCAATATCCTTCCATGCGAAAACCGCCATCAAGCGGCGCCGGAAGCAACCTATCAGCGAGATTCCCGCTACTGCCCTTCATGCTCTTGTTCTCCTTTTCCGCTGGAATCATCATCCGGGGAATTACCGCAGCAAGCAGCCGCCCCCACAGCCAAAATGGACCACTTGCCCGTATAGTCCGTAAACGCCTCTTCCCAATTGATTTGCCCAAGTATTGCATGAACCTCAGGGCGGTGGTCATGGATGAAATTCACATAGGGCGCATATTCCGCCCCATTTTCAAAGGGAATTTCCACAGTTTCCTCCCTTATCCATTCCTTTTCCCCCCGCCGGCAAACCACAAGCCTTGTCCCCGACAGATATATCAGCCTGAGAGTACCTGAAGCGGCATCATATTCCAGATCGCGGAACTCGAAGGTTGTATCGTCAATCGTCTGAACAGACCAGGCTCCTTCCGACCATACAGCCGCCCTCACCTTTCCTTCAGGAGCAGCTTGATCTCTGTATCCATAAGCCACTACGGGCATCTTTGCAATCGGATCATATACGGCAACGGGACACATCACCGTATGGCTCCAGCCTTCGCCGGGAACGGCGGTTTCGATCAGGCCGCGCGTCATCATGTCGTCATACTGAAGGCAGCCGCCAAGATCGGCGCCGTCAGCACTGTACAGATGCCCTTCGGACAGATTCAGGGAGGCGTAAAAGCAGCCTTTTCCCTGGCTGGCATGGCCCTGGGGACCGCCCCACATGGACCAGGCCAGATGAATGCGCCCCTGATGCTCACTATTGGCCGGCTCATATTCCGTTCCAAACATATAGACCTCGTCAAATTTCTCCGGATCGCTTCTGCCGCTGTCGATAATGGTGACAGGCTCCGACCAACTGGTCCCATTATCGCCCGATCTGATGAACCGATAGGTGCGATAAGGATAACGGTTGTCGTCATTGCAGGAGTAGAAGAGCAGCATATCATCCCCCGCCGTTACAGGAGCAGGATAACAATTGCGGTTTTGGCTGATGGTGCTTCTGGTCCATTCTCCCTCCAGGGAATGGGGATGGGGAGCAGACAGCTGGTAAAGCTCATGGGCATGTTTGGCATAGTAGATGCGGGGCCTTCCATCAGGCGATTGGATCATCGCGGGATAATTATGATAATCCCACCTTCCTGTCATGCTGTTGGAGACCACGCGAATTTTCCGCTCCCAACAGCAGGCGCTGTGGCAATAGGCCCGCACATAGATATCCATTTCAGGTCCGTTCCAGACCACAAAGGTTTTATTGGCTTCGGCATCATAATAGCCGGCCCCTACCGGCCGTTGGCAGCCAAAGCTTCCATTTTGGGCAATTTTATAAGGTATCATAAAATCACGTATTCTCCCCAGACCTTATTGGACAAAAACAAGGAGAGCGCAAGGCATTATGCGCCCTCCTCAGTTTTTATTTGGAGCTTTCCATTTTCTTAATGTAGGTATTCATTTCCTTTACATAATCCTCGCCGCCGTTCTTGTACCATCCGGTCAGAAGCTCATCAAACTTGGATACCGGCTCCGACCCCATGATAATCTTCATCACCGTCTGATCCCAGACCTTCTTATAATCCATGAAGAGAGGCTTCTTGCCCGCTTCAGGCAGGAATCCGACATCCTTGGCCGGGACTACTGTTTCCAGGGATTTTTGGAGCCATGGTGTCACCAGCGTTTTTATCTCTTCCTTGGTATCAACGGAGAAGAAGAAATTGATATCGTTGGCCCGGCGCATGGTGTTTCTTCTAACGTATGTTGTCATTCCCTTTACCGGCGTTTTGACGCCGCCTTCAACGGTATAATCCACGCCTTCATATCCACTATTCGTAGTGTTCCACATTTTATCGGAAACATAGGAATCCAGCACATCTATCACTTTTTGCGGATTTTTGGCCGAAGTGGTTATGGCCCAGAAGCCCCACAATCCGGTGGGACTGGTGGTAAGGGTTCCTCCCTGTACCTTTCCCTCATCATCCTTTATGAATAGATAGGTCAGCTCAGCCGTAGGGATATTTTTCTGCATTTCACCCAGATGCCAGCCATAGTGTCCGGCAAAGCCGGGCATGACTCCCGCCAGACCTCTCCAGAAGCGCTCACGCTGCTTGGCTTCGTCATTGGTGGCGGAATCCGGGTCAAAATAGCCGCTGGTGTACATTTTGGCGCTGAAGGTCAACGCATTCTTGAACTTGCTGCCCGATTGATCATAGATGGGATTCATGTATTCATAATTCCCGCCGGAGGCCTTCTGCCATCCCGTAAGGCCGAATGCCCCCGGAGCTATCACATCCAGTACCTTCTGGGCATTGTATGCGCCTACATATCCGTACGTATCCTTCTTCCCATTCTTGTCGGGATCATCCGTGGTAAATTTCCTGAGGATCTCCTCAAACTGCGCCAGGGTAATTTCGTTGTCCTTGGGAACGGCAAAGCCGATATTGTCCAGCCAGTCCTTTCTTACCCAAAAGGTATCATTCCGGATGACGGAGGTTCTCGGAATGCCGTAAATCTTGTCATCCTGGTTGACCCTCAATTGATCCCATGAGGATTGATAGGTATATTTTTGCAAATTTGGAGCATTTTTTAAATATTCATTTACAGGCTTGATAATGCCGTCCTTGACCGCATTCTGGAAGCTTTGGTCTGTGGTATTGGGGAAGAACACCACATCCGGATACGTTCCCGAAGCCAACATGAGTTGAAGTCTTTCATTATAACCGGTAGCGGGAGGAATCTCAAAATTCAATTTCACATTGTTCATCTGCTCAATTTCACCGATGAACTTTTTATCCGAATCAGACAACTCGGGTTTGTCATAATTCCCCATGATGTTGATTGTTACAGGCGCGGCAGGCGCACTGGGAGCAGCGCTTGTCGCTCCCGCAGCAGGACTTTCCTTCTCTTCTGTAGAGCTGTCACTGTCTCCGCAAGCTGTGGCGCCAAGCGCCATGGCGGCGGCCAAGGCAGAGAGTAATATCTTCTTTCCAGCAATCATTTGAACCCCTCCTGATGATTTTTCTATGCACAGCCTAACCCTTCACAGAGCCCAGCATGATGCCTTTCACAAAGTACTTCTGCAAAAACGGGTACACGCAAAGAATGGGAACCATGACTAGCATAAGAGTGGCATACTTGATGGTTTCACTGGTCAATTGCTCGGCGCCCGTCTCAGCAGCATTGCCTTCCCGTGCCATAGCTGACGCCCCGGCAATAACCTCCCGCAAATACAGCATCAGCGGCCATTTGAAGCTGCTGCGAATGTAGACAATGCCGTTGAAGAAATTGTTCCAGTACCCGACAGCCGCAAACAGACACAGTGTAGCAATAATCGGCTTGGACAGCGGCACCACGATACGGAATAAGATGAAGGGGTCACTGGCTCCATCGATGCGCGCCGCCTCTTCCAGCTCCTCCGGCAAGGCTTCAAAAAAATTCTTCATCAGAATCAGGTTAAAGCCTGTAAAAAGAGCGGGAACAACCAGTGCCGTCAAAGTGTCCAACAGCCCTAGGGATCTCATCAAATAGTAATTGGGAATAAGTCCGCCGTTAAACAGCATGGTAAAGATGATGAGCAGCATCATCACCCTGCGTCCCTTCAGAACTTTCTTGGATAAGGGGTATGCCGTGAGGATATAAAGCAGAATGCCGATGCCTACGCCGCTGACCGTTACAATAATGGTGTTGAGATAGCTTCTCCATAAAAGGGCCTGTTTCATGATTTCATAGTATGCCTTCAAGTTAAAATCCCGCGGCCAGAACATCATCGGATTATTGACATAGGCATGATAGGAGCTCATGGACACGGAGGCTACATTCAAGAACGGATACAGCATGACAAGCGAAATCAGCGTGATTAATATATAGTTAATAGCATCAAACATTTCCAGTTTTTTGCGTTTCATGAAACTCACCTGCCTACCATAATTGATTTCCAAAGAAACGGGCAATCCGATTGGCCGTAATGACCATAATGAGCCCTACCGCTGCCTTGAATAACCCCACGGCTGCAGCGAAGGACATGCGTCCGTCTATCAGCCCGATCCGATACGTATAGGTTTCGAATACATCCGCTACGTCATACGTTGAGGGATTATAGAGCAGGAATACCTGCTCGAAGCCGTTGTCCAAAATATGCCCCATTTGCAAAACCAGCAGTACCGTTATGGTCGAGGCAATTCCGGGTATGGTAATATAGCGGATTTGCTGCATGCGGGACGCGCCGTCCAGCTTGGCCGATTCATACAGCGACGGATCAATTCCCGTCATGGCCGCCAGATAGATGATCGTCCCCCAACCTACACTCTTCCATACTTCCGCCGAAACAAGAATGGTACGGAAGTATTCCGGCTTCAGCAGAAACGGAATCGCGTCATGCCCCATGCCCTTGATCATATAATTCACCGGTCCCGTAGAGGGAGACAGGAAGTTGATAATCATGCCTGCAAGCACAACCCAAGAGATAAAGTGGGGCAAGTAGAGAATCGTTTGGGTAATCCTTTTGAAGGCCAAATTCCTGACCTCATTCAGCATGAGCGCCAGTATGATGGGTGCCGGGAAACCAAACACAATATGATACATGCTCAAAACAATGGAATTTCTCAGAATCTTGTAAAAATCCGGAGCTTGAAACAAATAGGTAAAGTTCTCGAAGCCGATCCATGGGCTGGCCCAAATCCCCTTAACCAAACTGAAATCCTTAAAAGCGATCACAATGCCGAACATGGGAATGTACTTGAATATCAAAAGATACGTAAAGCCCGGAATTAGAAACACGTAAAGCCATTTGTACTTGACCAGGTGCTTGAGCAGCGATAGCTGCTTCCTCTGCTGAACGGGCTTCAGCGCTGTAATGGCCTCTTGACTGGGCATCATGCCACTTCCTCTCCTTGCCTCCCTCCAGAGGGAAGATATTTATATATTATTTCTGAAAAGGCTTTCAAGCAACGCCGCTGCCTTTACAAATAAGGGGGTACTTTTATCCTCGCCAAGAAAATACTATCATTCCCAATTCTGTTCTCATTCGTATACGACAATATGATCCGTTGTTTCCTCTTCCACCCGGACAGGCTCCTCTATTCCTTCAAACCTGTTGCGGATCATATATACATTCCGGGCGTCTGTTACATGAATGCCAACCTGCGAATTCCTGAACAGATTATCCGAAATGATAATATCCTTGTTATAGGGACCGTGAAGCCCCGCGGAGCGGATTCCGATGCAGCCCACCGCCTCGTACCGGGGATGGAAGCCGCAATTGGTGAACTCGCACCACTTGATTAAGATATTGGTGGCATGCCCGCCTTCCATATGGACAGGCAGCTCCGCCCCCAGCAGAATTCCCGGGTTCATCAGATTTTCGTACTTGCAATTGAGCAGAACCAGATTGTCGAAGCGGACCAGATGCCCCGCTCCGGCAATATTTCGGAAGTGGGAATCGCGGCAGAGGTACCGCTCGGGCTCCCAAGCCTTGGCTGCGCAGAGAATGCCCTCCTCTGCCCAATCGGGCAAACGATCGGCGAATACGATGTGACAACGGACTTTGCCGTCCTCTCCCTGGACCATCCTGCTTTCCTTAACGAGGCCGACCAGCATCTGCTCCCCGTTGTAAAACTCCACTTCCGAGTTATCCGGAATGTCTTCCTTCGGAAATCCCCGGCCGTTAAAAACCGCCTCATGGGACGACACGATCTGATGCAGCTCCAGCCAATTGCTGTGCATGTTCTGCCCGTCCATTCTCACGCCCTCAACAACCATTCCGCTGATTTCAATGATGCCGCTGCACTTCAACAGCTTCCAGGCGTCCCTTGGGGCTGTGAAGAGTTGGTTGCCTACAGGCGGCTTGAACACGACCTTGTTGGCTTTAATATTCCTGCATCTGTGCGCCTGCATGGCAAACCCGTTGGAATTGTAGGTTCTGATATTGTTCAGAACCAGATCCCCGCACCGGGTCAGATTCACCTGAAAATCGGTCTTGGCCCCCTGATGCCAAGACAGGCATTCCCCTTTGCGGACCTTGGAGGCTACATCGGCATTCTTGAGTACAAGGGTGCGCTCTCCGGCCAGTACCCAGTTTTGGCCGCTTCCATCGCCGTAGGTAACACTTTCCCCTGTCAGGGTTGTCCCATCCGGCGAAAAGCGGTTTATGCAGTACGTACCCATTCCGTCGTAACAGGGGTTGCCCTCCGCTACCTCAACGGTAACCTCATCCCCGGCAACCTCCAGAACCTTGCCCGCAGAAGCGAATTGAGGATAACGGTCGAAGGCGATATTCTCCAGAATCAGGCCGTCGCATTCCTCCGCTTTCATAATCGCCGGCAGGAAGCTGTGCACCTTCTGGTCGTTATAGCCGACAAGAACGGTGGCCGGATTACCTTGTCCGTCAACAGCCCCTATTACACGGAGCCCATGCATCTGTTTCAGATAAATATGGAATATCAGGCCTACATCCTGTTGACTGAGGGTTGTACGAGCATCCGGCATATAATCCGGTGTGATCCAGCTTTTAAGCATGTACGTACCAGCCTCGAAGATAAGCTCCTCCGCTTCCTGCTCCTTGGCAGCAAGGATGGCTTGACGGATACCTTCGGCGCTGTCCCATTCACCCGGCACTGTGTAGTCCCGTACATATACACGATTTCCCACGAGCAATTCCTCCTTATGCGCAAAACGGGTTCTGCCGCTCTACCACATGATGTACAATTCGCTAATCACCCCATAATAGTAGGCACTAAAGGGCTTTCATTCAACCCCTCCCATTTTACTTTTAAGGAGGCAAAATCAAGGTTTCGGTATGAAAAAAACTATGGTGTCCTTGAGGATTCGTTCAATACAGGAAGGGTCATCTCCACAATGGTTCCCGCTCCCGGCCTGCTCCGTATGGAGAGGCCGTATTGCTCGCCGAAAGCCAGACGAAGCCGCTGGTTCACATTCCGCAGACCAATATGCTTATTTTCCTGCAGATGATGATGCTTAAAGCTGTCGTTCAGCTCAAATACCATCTCCGGCGGTATACCCACACCGTTATCCCTAACCCGCACCACGATGCTGCTTCCGCGGGCAAACACACGAATGGTAATGGTTCCGTTGTGGCCGCTTTGCTTGATTCCGTAATAAATGGCGTTCTCCACGAGGGGCTGCAGCACAAGCTTCACGATTTTGCAGTCAAGCAGCTTTTCCTCCACGACAAAGTTGAACGCAATCTTATCCTTATACCGGAGCTTCTGCATTTCCATATACAGCTTCACATGCTCAAGCTCCTTGCTGATGGGCACCAGATCCTCTTCCGTCTCAAGCGTCAACCGTAGCAAGGCGGACAGGGAAAGCAGCATCTGGGAAGCCTCATTCTTGCCATTGGTCAAACGCATTACCTTCCAATTGATGGACTCCAGAGTGTTGTACAAAAAATGGGGATTGATCTGGGCCTGCAAAGCCACCGCCTGGGCTTTCCGCAGCAGCTCATATTTTTCCTGAAGCTCGGTTTCAATGTTTTTACTTTGATGGAAGGAAGCTGTCAAATTAGAGAGAATATAGCCGGTTTCATTCCATTGTTTGGTCGGGGAGGGGGACTTGGTCAGCATGATGAAGGGATTTTCCTTATTTTCAATTAGAGACATAATCTTCCTGATGGGACTGTAGCCTTTTACAGCTATTATGAATGCCAGCAAAATGGAGGTGCATATGCTGACCACCAGCAGCACCACCATAAGTTTTATGATCCGTGACCGTTCGGGTTGATACAGCTGAAGAGAAACAACCGACAGATAGCTCCACCCGTCCAGGGCAGCGGAGGGCATAAAGGAGATGACATAGTTCTGATCCTTCAGTTCAACTATCGTGGAGGCGAAGCCATCGGCGAGCAACCGGCTTAATTCAGGATCCGTTTCCTCCAACGTCCGGTTCAGCTTTTCGATTGCCCGGTTATACACGATATTCCCTTGGGAATTAAGAATATAGATGCTCCGCTCCGGGATATCCCCGTCAATCAATCCCCCAAGCGCTGTTATATCCATATTGATGCTGACAACTCCGCTGTTTTCCAGTTTTTCGTTATAAGACACTCTGCGGTTGACAAAGCTGAGCGTCCGCTGCTTGCTCTCCGGCTCCTCTCCCGTTATCCAGAAATGGGCCGAATGCGGCTGCTCCGCATACATGACCGGCCACCATTTGTAGTAAGGATTCTGGCTATTGATTCTCGAACCGACTGACAGCAGAAAATCGTTCAGCTCCGAATAGATGAATATGGAATCGATATACGGGCTGGTCATCTCTGCCATCTGCATAATCTGCTCAATCCGCAAAATCCGCTGGGCATCCTCATAGGCAAGCGGTGAAGAATGACGTTGACTCAGGAACAGCATAACATCGGGATCCGACTTGATCCTGACGGTGAAGCGTTCCGTCTCGGCCAGAATCATGTCTACCGAATCCCGGGTACGGGCAAGCTCATTGCTGGCGGAGCGCTCTATTTCTCCCCGCATATTGGCATCGTTATGGCTGTATACATAGACGCTGATCCCAACCAGCGGGATGATGATCAAGGTCATAATCAAGATGAAATTCCGCAGCAAAATACTATTGAACCTGTAATACCGGATATATTGCCAAATCTTCAAATCCATCTTTTTCATAGCTGGTCCCTGTATTCGGAGGGAGTCAGGCCCGTCTGCCGCTTAAATAGCTTGTGAAAGTACTTGGTGTTCTTATATCCCACCAGATGCCCAATCTCATATACCTTGTAGAACGGATCCTTCAAGTATTCCATCGCCTTCTGTATTCGAATGCTGATGACAAAATCCGAATAGTTTTTTCCTGTCTCCTGCTTGAATAATCTGCTGAAATAGACCGGATTCAGGCCCACATGCCGGGCCACATCCGTTAAAGCCAAATCCATCTCGAAATGGTCCATAATATACTGCTTGGCTTCTCTGATAATGATGCGGTCCTTGTCCTTTTCCCTCTCTGTTTGCTCTTCTTCAGCCGTTACCGGCTCTCCGGGAGACAGATCCCGCTGCTCATGGTAGCTCTCGAGCAACGCTGACAGCCCTTCGTACAGCTTCAGGCTCTCCAGCCGAATGGAGACACCCAAAAGGGAGAGAAATGTATTTTGGACATGCATGAAATACTGCTCCGTTCTTTTTAAGAGATCGTGTTCGGACATGGGGACAAGAGCACTGCCGATGATGACGAAGCGGTTATCCGAGACATGGATGCAGGTATAATAAATCTGCTCCTTCTCTTTGGTAATAGCCGCGCTAATGGTGTGCCTGTCTACATTTTTTTGCACGGCCTGATGCGCCATGCTCCATTCTGCCTTCATCTCGCTAACCTTCCCGTTCAAAGGATCGACAGGCAAGCCCGACTGGCGCAGGCGCCCCTGAAGCTCTTCTATATTCTGTCCCCAAGGAGCCCCTGCCAGCAGACTGAAAAAAAACTGCTCCATCATAAGCGGACGCAGGCTATTGATGTCCCGGCTCTGGCGCAAATCCAGCTCCCGCTTGCGGGCTGCTTCATCCAGCTCCGCGGCAATTTGGCGAAAAACATTGGCCACCTCATCCAGGTCAGTAGGCTTCAGCAAATAATGGGATACATGATACCGAATGGCATCCCTGGCCAGTGCGAATTCCTGGAAGCCGCTCAAAATCACCACTTTGGTGTCCGGCTTGTGTTCGCGCACATATTGAGCCAGATCAATCCCGCTGGCATAGGTCATTTTGACATCAGTCAAAACAGCATCTACATGATGCTCCTGCAAATACCGGATGGCATGAGATCCATCCTCAAGCTTCTTCGCTACCACAAAGCCAAGACTGGTCCAATCCACCAATTCGCTTAATCCGTCCCTGATCTCTTCTTCATCATCGACGATTATCAGCTTATACATTCTGTCTTCCCCCTCTGGCATAACGCAGTCTGGCAAAAGAGGACTGAAAACGCTGTCAATCCTTCTTTCATTATAATTGTGTACCATTTTTATTAACAAGCCAACTACTTTTACATTTAGGGGTGTAAAAGCAACTTTGAACATACACATTTATACACAAAAACCGGACAGCTGCTCCCTGCCGCGCAGAGCCGCAACTGTCCGGTGAATCTATCTTATTTGTTTATCAGCGCGATCGCCCTTGCCAGCACAGTCAACGCCTCCGCCCGGGTGGCAGATTGCCCGGGGCGGATGCTGCCGTCGGGATAGCCGTCTGTAATTCCCCGCTCTACAGCCAAAGCAATGGCGGAGCTTGCCCATTGGGAGATGCTGTCCGCATCAGTGAAGCCCGTTGCAGCTCCGGTTTGCCCGGACAGCTTCAGCGCCCTTATCAGAATCACCAGCATCTGCTCCCGCGTAATCGCCTCATCCGGCCCGAACCGGTCCTCTGTGAGCCCGCCTGTCCAGCCCATGGCATATGCCGCAGCTATTAACGGTTCGGCCCAATGGCCGGCAGTGTCCGGGAACACATAATCCGAGGCTGCCTCCGCCTTCATGGCCCGGACAACAACAGCGATGAATTCGGCGCGGGTCATGCTCCGGTCAGGCTGGAGGCTGCCGTCGGGATAACCGGTAATGATCTCCAGCGTGGCCATTTCCCGGACGATGGGCTCCGACCAGTGACCGGCTATATCCCGGAAGGATGCAGCCTGGGCCAGAGGCGGGCTGCCTTCTCCGGCTGGGGTGCCGGCCGGCGAAGGTTTGCTGTTGGCGGATGCCTCTGTCCCGCTGCCTCCCGGAGCTTGCCCGGGACGGCCCGCTTCACCGGTACCGCCGGCTTCATCGCCGCTGTCATCGTTGTTGCCTTCCCCGCCACTATCTTCAGGCGGGGTCAGACGGAATACGGAGGAGGCAAGCTCTGTTTCATTGCCCGCTTGGTCCCGGGCCCTCAAGTGAAGATACCAGTCCCCATAGTTCTGCGGCACGGAGATTTCTCCGCCGCTGATGAAGGCAAGCCAGGCAGCGCTGTACTCCGGCGCCAATGCTGCAGAGGACCAAATATAGAACAGTGAATCCGCCGCTACTCCGGCTCCCGCATCATACACCGCCACCGTAACTGAATCCTGCCGGGTTGCCGCAGGGTTGCCCAGCGGCGCCAATGTCACCGTCGGCGCCGTCCGGTCAATGCGGATTACCGTCTGCTCCGTCAGCATGTGCTGAAGCTCATCCTCCGCTCGAACCCACAGCGAATATTCCCCGTCCCCGCTGTAGACAAGGGGAGCCGCATAGGGCTGCCAGGAGGCGCCATGATCGGAAGAGTGCATAAGAGATATCACGGCAGGTCCCTGGATATTAGCCGCATACACGTCTGCCGTTACCGGCAGATTGGACCACGTCCCGCCGGTGTAGCCGCTGCCGTCAGATTTCGCCAAAGCCGCTGTAAGCTGCAGCCCGCTTCTGCTTATTTTCACTGCATGATCAATCGTTGTTTCGTTGCCGGCTTGATCCACAGCCTTGAACCGGAGGGCTGCAATGCCCTCCTCCTCCAGCGTCACCTGCTGGCTGGCGGTGATATCCGCCCAGCTTGCTCCATTGTCCCGGGATACCAGCAATGCGGCAAGGCCGCTATGCAGATCCGTTCCGTAGACGCTGGCGGTGACGGACTGGGAGGTCCAGCTTCCAGGTACGTACAGCAAACCGTCTTCCGTCTCCATCCCTACTTCCAGGACCGGACCCGTGTTATCCAGAAGGAACGGCCGGGAATGGGCATAAACCGGCTGTCCGGCCATATCCTCCGCCTGCACATGCAGATACCAAGGGCCGCTGCCGCCGGATTTGTCCACGGCTCCGTCCGGTTGGATGGGTTCCCAATCGGCAGTACCGTCCGGGGTCTCCTCGCTTTGCGTCCAGACACCGGCAGGCCGGGAGGCTCCCGCGGAAGACACGGTTACCTGAGTGGCGGCGGTCTGGGACCAGCTCTCATTCCCATCGGGCTGGAGGCTGATGGCCGGGGGAGCAATGATCGCAAAGCTGTGGCTGTTTCCCCCGGCATAAGCCTGGGCTGTGGAGCCGTCATATCCGTATACGGTCATCTCGGCGGGATTGTAGGCCAGTACGCCGTTGCCGAAGGCAGTATCAGCCCCTCCTACAATAAACTCCGTCAGTGAATTCAGACGGAACGCCGCATTCCCGATAAAGGCCGCCTGAGGGGGCAGCACCACACGAGTCAAGGCATTGTCACGGAAGGCGGAGGCGCCGATGCTCGTAACTGTCTCCGGGATGGACACCGCAGTCAGCTCCTTGTTCTGAAAAGCCGATTCACCGATGGCTGTGACCGGCAGGCCTGCCAGCTGTTCCGGAATCGACACTTCCCCTCTTCCGGCATATCCTGTAATGGTGACGCCGTTCCCTGCCGGATTCACCTTGTACAGGAAATCCCCGTCCCATAATGCGTCCTGGTTCCATAAGCCCGGCACCTGGGGATAGATGGTCACCTGTGTACGAACGTAATTTGCCTGCAACGGAATGCGGGAGGTGGGCGGTACGACGAGATCAATTCCGCCGTCTGAACGCACTGCGCTGCTCAGGATGACACTGTCCAGCTTATGGATGATCGCTCCAGTGGAATTCTTAAACTCTCCGGCAATCCGGTAACCGTTCAGCGAATCCTTCGTGAAGGTGAAGGGCAAGGGCAAGAGCAAGTCGTTCGGCTCCACAACCACTTTCAAGTTCGTACCGACCGTACCGGTGGTTCTGACCGTCGCATCGAAGGGCGCGGCAAAAGGCGGGGTTTTCCATCCTTTTGGCGCATCGACGCCAATGCTGAAGGTATAGTTCTTGTAATCATTCAGCGGAACCGCCGCTGTAGGCTCTACCACCAGCACGGTCTCGACTCCTGCAGTCCCCCTCGGCTCGTGGCGGCGAATGACTGAATCCAATTGAAGTGTCGATTGGTCTGTTTTGTTGGTAAGCGTGCCGTAAATACGCAAGCCGTTTAATTTATTGTCCGTTACAGGGAAGGGAAAAACCGACAGTGGAACCACCCACCGGATTTCGTTGCGGTCCACATTCATGCCCGTCGTATTTACCGGAACCGCAATCCGCCCATATGTTACTGCCAGATTCTCGGGAACCTTTACCCAAAGGGAGAAGTCCCAACCGCTGTAATCCGCCAGCGGCACTCCGCTGGTGGGCTTGATGGAAAGCGTCACCCTCCTTGTGCTGCTGTCCGGCTTGCTGGCGGCAATGACGCTGTTCAGCGTTCTGATACTGCCGTTGGCAGAATTGGTCAACAGGCCGGTAACCTTCACTCCCTGCAGATTGTTGTCGGCAGGAAGCAGCGGGAGGAAATCCTCTGACGGAACACTCACCTGCAAGAGACCATTGTCGGTGCTGCTGTATACCCCCCAGGTATGGAAGGCCGCGGTGCGCCCTTGCTCTTCGGTTTTGGTGACAATACCCGGCTTGCTGAAGTCATACGGCTTTAATTCCCCGCCGCCCAGCTGCTCCGTCTGTCCGCCGATTTTGGTGGCTATGAGCTGATAGCTGAAGAGTTTGGAAGCATCCTCCACTTTAATCAGGAACTCATAGGGATATCCGCTCTTTTCCGCCGTGAAGGTCTCTTCGCCGATGGAGTAGTTGATGGTCATCTTGCTTACGGTATCGTTCATATCCTCCGAGTACACATAGGCATAATAGCTGTCCGGGGTCACTTGGATGACATGTCCTTCACCCCGGATATGCTCCACCAGGGTAGTATCCGTGAAATTGGAGTATTGGTAATCTGCGTTGGCAAACGCCGGAGTGTGGACGGCGGAAATCCCGTGCAGCACCACCGACCGGATGCCCTTGGCAGGAATCACAATGTCAAACTCGCCGTTGGATACCTGAACCGTACTCGTGCTGCCGTCTGCCTCGTACACAGTAGCCAGACCGGAATATTGCCGTGACGGGTCCACCTTTTCCCCCAGCCTGATGGTGGACGCAAGGTCCTGGCTGCCTTCGTTCATCAATGCCAGTCCCAGCACCCCGTCCTTCCTGGCGGCAACGTAATCGATCTCCACGCTGTCCGGCTGGATGATGCCCCGGTCCAGCCACAGCCACATGTCCTCTTCGCCATAGAAGGAACCGGGAGCGAAGCCGAATTGATTGCTGGCAAAATAGGCATAGCCCGATTGAAATAAGGAAGGAAAGGAAACATGCCCTTCCGACTTAACCCAGGCGCTGTTGATCAGAAAATCCTCCAGCATGCTGATGAAGACGGGAATATGGTGCCAGTAAATGGAAGTGAAATCAGGCCCCGTATACGGGTAGTTTTCCTTCATCTGGTGGAAGATGATGCGGTCCTGGTAGTATCCGGGATAATTGCCGAAGCGGCCGATCATGGCATTCCGCGCCATGGTATAGAAGAAGGGGTCGCCGGTATACACCGACAGCTTCGACAGCATGCCCGCCCAGTTGTTCATAGTGATCACATTGCCGTGTCCCGGGGTTACCGGATGCTCTGTGCCCATACCCACACGGCCGCCCAGCCAGCCCGGAGCCGTCTCCTCCTCCAGGGGAACGCCCAGCTCCTGGGCGGATTTGGCCTCTCCGTCCACATTGCCCAGCCGCCACTGCTGTTCGCCATGCCACCAGAAGTTGTACTTGTTGGCGTTCAGTGGCCGTGTGCCCGACTTCTCCTGAGTAACGGTATAATCAGTTTCCGCGTAATTGTCATGGTAGCCCGTTGTCCACAGGCCGGTGAGGAGAAGCTCCGCACTCTCTTTGGCCCCCTCCAGATACCTGGACTCTCCAGTGGCCTCATAAGCGTTCAGAAGAGTAGCTACCATCGGAATATAATCGCCGTAGATAAAGCCGCTGACAAACCGGCTCTCCCTCTTGGTGCCGGGGTTGGTAGCCAGATACTGATCCGCCTGCGCCCGGAGATTGGCCAGATTGGCTTCATCGCCGGTGAATTTGTACATGGCCGCCTGGTCAGCTACCCCCGTAAGATTAGCCCCGCTGGAGGGCGATTGCAGGGCATGATCCAGCAGATACGGCATCCGGCCTTGTGTCATCTCATACAGACCGCCATAGATATGGGAACTGTAATTGCTCACGGGTCCGCCTACCTGCGATGGCAGTGCGCCTGCGTAAGTGCTTGTTCCTTCTCCGGTGATCTTGAAATGATACTTCTGCCTTCCCAACAGGTAAGCCAAGGTGGGAATCGCCCGCTTCTCCAGAATATCCTTGTCTTCCGTAAGCAAATAACGCTGCAGCGCAGACATGCTGTTGGACTGGGTGGTCAAATCCTGCTCTTCCATATTGTAAAAGGCCATATTCGCAGGGTCCCAGCCGCCGTAATCATCGTCCATCATCAGATCGGTTGCATTGTAGATGGCCTCATTGAGCGAATGGAAATAGTTGGTGCGCACATCCTTGGCGTTGAACAAATCCTGAGCCACATGCTTGAAGGTGTCATACCAGGAGCCTGCTTCATTGATAATCCGGTAGGAGACCGTATAATGGTCGCCGGCTTCAAACAGACTATGCGCCGTTCCGAACATAGGCGCGGTAAATTGGGGCCGCACGTCTCCCTTGGGCCCCCGGAGCACCAGACCGAAGGAGGAGGTCTCCGGATAGGCGTAATCTTGGGGAACGGATGAGGGGTCCATCACGATCCCAGAGGTCATTTCCTTACCGGCAAAACGGGCATTGCCGGCAGCGTAATGCAAGGTGGCCATGGGTGTGAACAAATAAGACTCCGGAATCACTGTAGGAGCGGAGGGGACCGTCTTTTTTACGTACAGAAGGGGAGCGGTCACCGTCTCATAATCATTGTAAGGGGTTTCATTCCCGTTGAAAAACATAAAGGAATAGGCGCCCTTCTCCGGGAATTGCGCCTCCAGCGTCACCTTCGGCTCATAGCTCAGTTCGTCAAATTCGAAGCGGACTGTAAGCTCGGCCTGCGGATTGTCAAAGTGGAGATCAACCCGATCCTCGCTGATTTTCTCAAAGCCGCTTGGGATAAACCAGACGGGGATGCCGGTGCGGAAGAAATCCGTGACAATAGCACTGACCGTGCCTCCTCCATCAACAGCCACCTCCTGCTGCAGTTGGGCAAACTGCTCCTCTTGTCCCGCCAGCCGGCTGTTCGCCGCGGTCATCAGCAGGAAGCCCAATTGCTCGGTTTTGGCCTTGACCTTGGTCCATGCCTCTCCGTCCTTCACGTAAATCTCATTCTGCACCAAAGGCCCCTGCTGGCCTTCTCCCTTGTAAAAGACCACTTTAACCCGCCCGTTCTCGATTGTGGCGGTTTCTGCAGCAGTCGCATCCTCCGTGGCCCACTCCGGGAATCCGGCCGAAGGCAGGAAGGAGAAGGAGTCCTCCGGCGGGGTCAGCGCCAGCAGTTGGTTCTTATCCTCCGGAGGCACCAGGCCCAGATCCTTGGTCAGAAAAAAGCCCTCGCACCTGGCAAAAAAGGCCGAGGTGTCATGCAATGCCAACTCATGCACGCCCGCTTCCAGGCTGAAGGTGCCGGCTTCCGTCCAGCGGAAGCCTTCCTGGCCGTGAGTACCGAATTTTTTCTCCAGCCTCACCCCGTCCACACCTACATGAAAGGATCTTGTACCCGGTTGGTTGGTGGCATAATCCCGGTCACGGACCCACAGCTTGTACTGGCCGCCGGATTGAATATTGACCTTGACGATGGCGGGCTCCCCCTCGGGAGCCTCCCCCTCTCCCGGATTGGGGGAAGTACGTCCGGTTACGAAAGTGCCGGTCAGTGTCCAGGACCCGAAGGTAGTAAAATTGTTCGGGGTCAGGTAGTAATGCAGCTTTTCTCCGGTGCCCCCCGACGCCTGCGCCTTTGGCGGTAATGCAAGTTGGGGCACGAATGCCGTCACAAGCACGGCTACAGCCAACATCAGCGTAAATAGTCTCCTTTTCATGATCTGCCTCCTTTTTGGTATGCAGGGTTGGTCTACCCAAGCTCGATACTAGATTTGAAAGGGCTTACAAACAATCCCGCTGCATTTACTTTTGGGGGGACAAATCATAGGTTGAAGAGATTTCCCGCTCAATCGAAAAAAAACGCCTGTCCTCTGCCGGCGGGCAGACAACAAGCGGTGGTTTATATCCATTCGGGGCTACTCTCCGCTGCCCGCCTCCACGCGGAACTCGCCGCGAAAGACCAGCTCCGCTGCCGGCTCCAGCGCCTTCAGCACCAGCCGGTAGACGGTAATCGGCTCTCCCTGATGGGCCTGGGTGGGAATAACCTCCACCTCCGGCGCATAAGCGGCGGCGTCATATGCAAGTGACACAGCACCATTGCCATTCTTCCAGGTGGCAATTCCCTCCTCCAGCACCGGCGCCTCCAGGGAGATGAAAACCTCCTCCAGGGATGCCGGGGCTTTGCCGAAGCTGAAACGGTCGGTCAATAGTAGCTTGCCTTTGGACCCGCCCGGGGCGAACGACCAATCGAAGCTCCGCAGGTACTGCCGGAGATGGGGCACCGGATATGCAGTTGTGGCATCCAGCGTGAGGCGCACGGAGCCCGGACACAGGGATTTCTCCAGGACCTCTGCGCCGTATGCCCGACCGCCTTGCTGCTCCTGCCCATCGATTACCGGAACCGAATGCCCACGGCTGGAATTATGAAGGAAAGTGTACCGCTTCGGACCAAAATATTCCTTGGTGTATACCCCGGCTCCCAGGTCAGTCAAAATGCTGCTGCCGCTGGCGTGAATAATGAAGCTGCCTACATCGTTGTGGTTATGGGGCTCCTCATTATGACCGCCTTTGGCTGAGAAGGATACCAGGCCATTCTCCGCCTTCCGTCTGCTGACCACCCATTGCAGATCCTCCAGCTCCCACTCCCCTTCCGGCGTATGCCGGCCCATAAGCTCTGCCTTGGACCAGAAGAAATTGCGGGAAAGATGGGCAAAACGGTAGCAATGGTCGCTGTGGAAGCGGGGGGCGGGCAAATATGGCACCTCCAGCCCGAAACGCTCGGCCAGCCGGGCAACCAGACCCGCGCTCAGGTTCGATTTGTCGGAGGCATCGGAAAAGCTGACGAAGCAGCCGTCGGACAGGGCAGCGGCCAACGGAAATTCGGCGATCCTGCGGCATTTTTCATTATCCAACAGCCGGATCTTTCCACCCGTGTACGTCTCCAGCATCTCGGCAAAATACGTATAATAGCCGAAGCCGTAAACCCAGTATCCGATCCCCTCGGCGCAGCCGCCATCCGGCTGGAAGCCCTCCAGGTAACATTCCATGGTTCGCACCAGACGGTCAATGATACCGGCCAGCCGCTCCTTGTCCGTCTCCAGAAGAAGCAAGGCCATGCCCGCAGCTCCGGCGCACACCGCCGACCAGTTATGGGTTTGCGACTCCCATCTGAACCGGGCGGGCTCTTCATACAGCGGGCGGAAGGTCCGCTTTTCAATCTCCGTCCGTACACGATGGACAATCCACGGGTTCAGCCGCCCCTCCAGAAGATACAGGGTCTCTGCCAGGCTGTGGGCGGTTTCCGCCGCGAATAGATCAATAACCGCTTCCGGCTTATGGGTAAAAGCGGTCACCTTCTCCAGCCCCTGCTCCAGATGGGCCGGCAGACACCAGGTGAACTCATTGCAGATCTCCCAGATCAGATCCTCCAGAGCAGGCAAATATTCATCCGCATCCGCAAGCAGCGTGCCAAACACCAGGCCGGCCAGTCTGCCACGGCGGTCAAAGTACGGCCGCTCAAACTCCAGGCGCGATCCTTGCTTTTCAAACAAATGAAACAGGGAAAACGGCAACACGCCAATCGGCTCGTCGGCCGCCCGTTTAGCCTCTGCAGTCGCCTCCTCCACATAGCCGCTAAACACTTTCTCAGTCTTCAGCTTTCTCAGCTTCTCCTTCCAATCCACTCCGAAAGGATTCCGAGAAGCCGTCCATCCTGCTGCCTCCGAGCAGATGGCTTCCCTAATTTCACGAAAATTGTACACGGAATAGCCCTCCTTGACACCATTTCAGCAAATTAAAACGCTTCAATTTATGGGTACGAGACTATTATAGCATGGCATCAGCGAAGCTCTCAGAAAAATTCCCCCAAATTAAATTATCTTGTAAAAAAGACTGTCCCCCTGCCATCCTGCAATGGCATCAAGACAGTCCTGCTTTTTAGCGCGTCAATTGGCCCCGGGTGACCCCCAGTTGGTTGGTGGCCTTCAGCGTTTTCCACACCTGCGTTCCGGAAATCCGTCCGGCCATCGCCTCCCGGTACAGCTTGATTACCTCCCGCACCTTATCCGCCGTCTCCTCCAGAAACTCGATGCGGAATTTGGATATACCCAGGTCCATAAAGTGCTGCAAGTACTCGGCCCCGGATTGCTCGATGGCATTGTACACGGTGTTGCGGCAGCCGTCATCCACCCGAACAGGATGGGAGAAGCCTACCCGGTCCTTCAGGGATACCCGGTGCGATTCGCAAGGGCGGCCGCAGTTGGTGTAATCCGAGCCTTCGCTTAGGAAGGTGCAGTATACGCAATGCTCCGTATGGAACATGGGCATATGCTGCTGAATTACAATCTCCATCCGGGAGGTGTCGGACCGCTCCAGAAGATCCGTCATCTGCTGAATGTTCAAATCATAGGAGGGCACAATCCAGGAGCAGCCCGCCTCCAGGAAAAGCGCAGCCGCCTTGTGATTGGCGATATTCAGGGAGTAGTCCCCCACCAGCTTAGGTCTAGCCAAATCCGGGTTTTCCCGTCCGCTTTCCAAAAAAGCCTGCAGGGCTCCCGTATTTCTCACCAGCACGGCATCCGGTTCAAGCCGCAAAATATTGCGGAAATATCCCCCTTCGCCCGGCATATGGATGCGGGGAGCGGCCAAGCCGATTTGCCGGTCAGGCCCGGCGGCACGGACAGCCTGCACCGCCTCGGGAAATTGCTTGATAAACTCAAAGTCGGCATATATCCGGCCGATCCCGCACTCCAGCGCAGCCTGCACCTGCTCCATGCTTCTGCACAGCACCGTCAGCTCCGGCTTCACCGCCGCACGGTTCTTCGGCTTTGCCTGGTGCGCATCTTCATAGACCCGGATGGGGCGCATGGTGTATGCAGGGGCTCTCCGCCGCTCATCCTCCAGCTCCTCCACCGCTTCCCGGCGCAGCCGGTTCAGCTCCCGCATGGGCAGAATGAGTTCTCCTTTGAGGTGGGCCTCCAGCTGTTCCAGTTCAAATAGGGTTCCGCCCGTCCGCCCCAACTGCTCCTCCAGAAAAGCCTGGTCCATCGGCCGCTTCATGGCCTGCTCCAGCAGCAGCTCGGATTCCTTATAGATGCTATTCCCGGTTTCCATATCTGTCCACCAGGTACGGAGGGGCTCCCCAAGGGAACCGGCTACACGCACGGCAAGGGGGAACACCCGGTAAGGCTTCTCTGTCTCAAAGGTTTGGCGCAGCCGCTTGTCCAGCTTCAGATCGCTGGTTTTCCAGATGCGGTTGCCGGGGTGAATCTTGGCGACCTCCACATCATTGCGCCCCATAATGATCCGCACCGTACCCTCGGGAAATTCCCCCTCCACCTTTTGCTCCCCGCGCCACAGGTCATACACCCGTCCGCCCTCTTCCTTCTTGGTGGGGTCCCCGGCATCAAACACAATGCCGTCGCCCCGCTTCACAGGCCCCACCAGCTCGCAGAGCACCGCATCCTTCAGCACTTCCTTCACTCTGCCCAGATAAACGCCGCGGCTTTTGGGATAGGTGCCATCCAGGAGCTTCCGGTGGTTAGTGCCCCTCAGGAATCCATGGGTGAACCCCCGGGAAAAGCTCTGCTCCAGCTCCCGGATTTCCTCCACACTGGGTTCAACAGGCTTGCCTTCCAAATGCCGGTCAATGGCCGCTCTGTATTTGGAGGTGACATTGGCTACATATTCGGGGCTTTTCATCCGGCCTTCAATCTTGAAGGAGGACACGCCCGCTTCGATGAGCTCCGGTACAAGGTCCAGCGCAGCCAGATCCTTGGGGGATAACAGGTAGGCGACATCCCCCATGGGCTTCACATCCCCGTCCACCTCCAGGTCATACGGCAGCCGGCAGGCCTGGGCGCATTCCCCGCGGTTGGCGGAGCGGCCGCCCCACATTTCACTAGTCAAACACTGCCCGGAGTACGAGACACAGATGGCCCCATGGACAAAAATCTCCAGCGGCATAGCAGCCGCTTCTCCGATGGCGCGGATTTGCTTCAGATTGTTTTCCCGCCCCAGCACCACGCGGCTTAGGCCGTAGGGTTTGATAAACTCTACTCCCTCGGCGGAGGTAATGGTCATTTGGGTGGAGCCGTGAATGGGGAAGTCGGGGGAAATCTCCCGGATCATCCGGACCAGGCCCAGATCCTGGACAATGACTGCATCCACTCCCGCCTTGACGCAGGCCTCCACCAACTGCCGGGCATCCTCCAATTCATTTTCAAAAACAAGGATATTAAAGGTCAGGAATCCCTTCACTCCGTACATATGCAAAAACGCCATAATATCCGGCAGCTCGTCCATGGTAAAGTTATTGGCCCGGGCCCGGGCATTGAATTTCTCCACGCCGAAATAAACGGCATCGGCTCCATTGGCCACTGCCGCCCGCATACATTCCCAGTCTCCTGCCGGGGCAAGCAGCTCTATTTCCTTGTGATCTATATGAACAGACATCATTGTTCCTCCTCAGGGCTTTCCTTCGGAAAGCCTGCTTCGTAAGCATAAGCTTTTGCTTTTCGCCCGCGGGCCTTGCCCCGGACTGCTTTAGTGTAGCATGCCGCCCGCAGCAATTCCATTGCTGGAGAGGGTTTTCCCTTGGTTTCCCGGTTTTTTTGGGAAAACGCCATTGCATTTTGAAAAACATCATGTTATATTGAAGGTCCGGCCATAAATGCGCTAAGACACTTTAGAAATTTTTTTGAAGCAGCTGTTGTATTTTTCGGCTCGGTCGGTTACAATATCAAACGTTCGACTTGTATGGAGAGGTGTCCGAGTTTGGTCGAAGGAGCACGATTGGAAATCGTGTAGGCGCCACAAGCGTCTCGAGGGTTCGAATCCCTCTCTCTCCGTAGCTAATCCTTATTATGTTGACGACGCGGGGTGGAGCAGCCCGGTAGCTCGTCGGGCTCATAACCCGAAGGCCGCAGGTTCAAATCCTGCCCCCGCAATAGTAAAATCCCCACAAAGTGAAGAGAAGCTGACGAAGCTGATTCCGAGTACTTTGCGGGGGCCCAAGAACTTTTAGTTTTAATACGGAGCCGTGGTGTAGAGGCCTAACATGCCTGCCTGTCACGCAGGAGACCGCGAGTTCGAATCTCGTCGGCTCCGTACCTTATATGCCGGTTTAGCTCAATTGGTAGAGCAACTGACTTGTAATCAGTAGGTTGGGGGTTCAAGTCCTCTAGCCGGCACCATTACGTGGAGGGCTAGCGAAGTGGCCAAACGCAGCAGACTGTAAATCTGTTCTCTGACGAGTTCGGTGGTTCGAATCCATCGCCCTCCACCACTTTACCTTGTTTTGTCCGTGGCGATCGTGGCGAAATGGTTAACGCATCGGATTGTGGATCCGACATTCGAGGGTTCAATTCCCNAAGTCCTCTAGCCGGCACCATTACGTGGAGGGCTAGCGAAGTGGCCAAACGCAGCAGACTGTAAATCTGTTCTCTGACGAGTTCGGTGGTTCGAATCCATCGCCCTCCACCACTTTACCTTGTTTTGTCCGTGGCGATCGTGGCGAAATGGTTAACGCATCGGATTGTGGATCCGACATTCGAGGGTTCAATTCCCTTCGATCGCCCTTCCCTTTGCGAGCCATTAGCTCAGTTGGTAGAGCACCTGACTTTTAATCAGGGTGTCGTAGGTTCGAGTCCTACATGGCTCATGCTTCTTTTTCTTGATTTTTATCCCTCAGCATGTTATTGTTAGTTTTGCCTGATTTTAATAGAATATGCGGTCGTGGTGGAATGGCAGACACGCTACTTTGAGGGGGTAGTGGGCGAAAGCTCGTGGAGGTTCGAGTCCTCTCGACCGCACTATATGTTAGATGAAAAAAGCCTTGATATCAAGGCTTTTTCTTTTTGTTATGAAATATGAATCGAACTACGAGACACTCGATAGAAGTTTGCGAGTCATTTCCTCCGCCCTTCAGCCTCGCCCCTTCAATTCGTGCGGCATCCTGGCTCAAGAAGTTCAGTGTATCCATTGCTTTCTCCCGCATCTGCTCTCCTCATTGTAGAGGCATTAGCTTTCTGATTTCCTCCTCTGACAGCTTGGAGGCTTTGGAGATTATGGAGATGTCTACCCCAAGAGCCAGAAGCTCACGAGCCATTTCCTCTGCCTTTTGACGTTGGCCTCTCGCTTCTCCTCTTGCCTCACCTTCCAGCCTTGCCCCTTCGATCCGCGACTTCTCGTCACTAAGAGCCTTCATCCGGGCCTCATACTCCATCCGGGCCGCGGCATCCTGACTCAAGAATTCCAGCGTATCCATCGCCTTCTTCAGCATCGGTTCATTCATCGCCAGCACCTCCCAATTGGATTTGTCCACACCTTTCAAAAACAACAGCCAATTGACCAGCCCGCCTTCCTCCAGCGGCATCGGTCATTGTTCAGAAGAGTGAAGTCCAGAATATTGATGGTGACACACTTCTTCAGTGTATTGTAATTGTGGCCTTTCGGAATCTGGTGGTAATACATTTCGCTCCAGTAGAAAAGCGTCCGCTTCTCCATATGGTACGGATTGAATAGTTGCATTTCGATATTGATCAACTGTCCGTCTGCTGTCTTGGCCTTGATGTCCATGATGGAGAGCTTATCACTGGGACTGTCTGCCTCCGTATATGGGTTCAGTAACACTATCTCCGTCAAGAGAGGTTCTCCGGCCTCCCGGAAGGTGCTGTTCAAGAACGCCAGCAATACATCCCTGTTATGTTCGCTTCCAAAAATTCGCTTGAAAATCACATCGACTCTTGGATCAAGCAATTCAAACTCCATGGTTATCAACTCCAATTCAATTTCATTATATCATGCTGCGTGTAGTTGTTTATACACGATAATGAGTGATCGCCGCGAATGCCGTTCGTGGTCACAGTCGCAAAACAAACGAAACTAACGCTTGTTTCCGGCGTATACATAAACACCTAATTTTTACAGACGAAGATACGGAGAGGAGAATATCACTTGGATAAACATGAGAAGGCCGCCTTGGCCAAACACAGTCTGATCCGGGAGGTGTTGGGATGGGTGCTGATTATTCCCATCGCCTTCACCGCCAACTTTCTGATTCAGACCTACGCCTTTGCCCAAACGGAAGTCCGCAACGTCTCCATGCAGGGAACTCTATATGAAGGCCAGCGGTTGATTGAGGACAAACTCTCTTACCGGTTCAGTGACCCTAGCCGTGGAGATATTGTCATTCTTGATGGGCCGGAGTATGAACAGCGCCTGATCAAACGCCTGATCGGGGTGCCCGGGAATATTATTGATATAAAGGACGGACGGTTATATGTAAACGGCGAGCTGCAAGAAGAGCCGTATGTGAAAGGGATGACGTACGCCGCGGGTTTGGCCGTGCCTTATACCGTTCCGGAGGGACATGTGTTTGTAATGGGAGATAATCGGGAGAGAAGCACGGACAGCCGTCAGTTGGGCCCTATCGCTTTGACCAGCATTGAGGGCAAAGCCGTTTTGCGGGTGTGGCCGCCCAAGGATATTGGCAAAGTGGAATAAAACCGGAATGACTCTGCAAAAAAAATTGCGCCCCCTCTTGCGGGAAACGAATGAAGATGTTATGATGATTTTCGCCGCCAAAAAGTCGGCAAACTTCATGCGTAACATGCGGACGTGGCTCAGTGGTAGAGCATCGCCTTGCCAAGGCGAGGGTCGAGGGTTCGAATCCCTTCGTCCGCTTTTCATTTGTTTTCCCATGCAGCGGAGAGGCAATCGGGACTATGGAACCTTAACAGAGGGGTATCCATAGTCCCTTTCTTTTTGCCCAAAAGCTGGCATAAAGCGGGGAAGAGGTTTATGATTACATCGAAACGTTCTGGAGAACGCTTGGAAAGGAGATATGCGCATATGACGATGCTAAAGGCAATGACCTTTAACCTCCGGGTGATGGTGGAAGCCGACGGCGACAATGCCTGGACCCGCCGCATTCATGCTGCGGCCCAGGCTGTTCTCCATGAGCAGCCGGATATACTGTGCACTCAGGAAGGGCGCTACGGCATGCTGAAGGACCTGCAGGCGGAGCTGCCCGGCTACCGGTGGATCGGCGAGGGACGCCGGGGAGGCCGCGAGGACGAGCACTGTACGATTTTCTACAACACAGCCAATTGGCTGCCTGAAGAAGCGGGGCATTTTAGCCTGTCCGAGCAGCCGGAGACACTGGGAACGTTAAGCTGGAATACGGCTTGCCCCCGCATGTGCACCTGGGTACGGCTGCGGTCGCTGCGGAACGGCCAGAACATCGCCGTGTTCAATACTCACCTGGACCATATCAGCCAGGAGGCCCAAATCAAGGGTATGGAGCTGATCCGCCACCGAATGGAGCGCCTGAAGCAGGCTTCGCCGGAAACGCCGCTGATTCTTGCGGGGGATATGAACGTGGAGCCGGAGCACCCGGTTATCCGCGGGCTGGAGCAGGCCGGATACCGGAACGCCTACGCCGTTTTGCCGCCTGGTCCTCGGGAGAGCAAACCCGGCCGGACCTTCCATGGTTTCCGGGGCGGTGTGGACGGGCTGCCCATCGACTATATCTTCACCTCTCCGGAGTGTGTGGTGGAAGCTGTGCGGGTAGACCGCCATCGGTACGAAGGCCGGTACCCGTCCGACCACTACCCAGTCTGCGCCGTTCTAGAATTGCCCAGCACAGAGCCTCTTGCGCTTAACAAATGAAGATGCTATAATAAATTTCGCCGCTAAAAACGGCAAATTTCATTCGTAGCATGCGGACGTGGCTCAGTGGTAGAGCATCGCCTTGCCAAGGCGAGGGTCGAGGGTTCGAATCCCTTCGTCCGCTTTTTTTATGCCGGTGTGGCGGAATGGCAGACGCGCTCGACTCAAAATCGGCATTCCGCATGAACACGCATAATCCCGGAAATTTACGCTGATTGTAACGGTGATTTACCGTATACAGTCGGCGTTTTTCGTTTTAATCGTGTGAACCGGAATTGTACGCTTATCTACATCACCGCGCTCGACTCTAGTCGATTAACGCAGCCTCAGCGAATACAATTCGGGAGGATCGCGGATGGCTCGGAGGAAGAACGAATTAACGCAGGAGGAGTTGTTACCGGAGCATAAGCCGGTATATGCGGTTGACGATATGGACAGCGCTATTGATTTATTTTTGCGCGACGGCCGGATTCGCAATATTAGCAAGTATACGCTTGACTTCTACCGGACTGAACTCGGTATATTTAAGCGGATGCTCGAACGTCAGGGATTAGACTCGGCTCCTAGCGCGATCACAGAACACATCATGAAAGAGAACGTTATCCTCCGCATGATGGATGAAGGCCAGAAAGAGACGTCTATAAACTGCCTACTCAGAGCCGCGAGAGCGCTGTTTAACTTCCTTGTACGGGAAGGACACATGCAAGCCAGCCCAATGCGTAAAATGAAGCTGATACGCCAAAAGAAGAAGGCGGTCCCTACTTTTACTAAGCAGCAGGTGCATATTCTTCTCGCTCAGCCAGACACCAGGACGTTTATAGGCGTGCGGGACAAAACGATGCTAATGCTTATGTTAGAAACTGGAATCCGCGTTCGGGAGCTTACCGACGTTTGTCTTTCGGATATCGAGTGGAAAACGGGGATGATTCTTGTAGCGGGGAAGAACGGCAAGGATCGCGCTCTACCGTTTCAAGCTACGATGAGGCAGCAACTTGCGAAGTATGTGCAGTTACGCGGTAAACTAGAGCATGACTCGCTGTTCGTGACGATTGATAACACGCCGATTACGCGGAGACAGGTGCAGATACAGGTTGCGTTGTACGGACGCCGCGGCGGAATAACTGGCGTACGATGTTCGTGCCACACGCTGCGCCATACGTTCGCTAAGATGAGCGTACAGAACAAAGCCAATATATTCGCTCTCCAAGCCGTTTTGGGCCATGCTAGCCTGGACCAGGTTAGGACATACGTTAGCCTATTCAGCAGCGAGGTAAAGGACGATCACCGCAAATTCAGCCCACTAGAGAACCTATAAACGCAAATAAGGGACTACGCAAGGTAACGGAATTATCCGCAGCCTTATGCGTAGTCCCTTCGTTGTTACTGACGTAACCCGGCGAGTTATTTTTGCTGCGCGCAAACTCCGAACAGCAAATGCGGCGGTCCTTCGGGGGTGGGTTGGGGGTCCGCGCATACCCCGTTGCTTTACCAGACTGACGCGTCTATATGCGATAGTGACTGCATAAACGCCATGCATAAATATGCGTGGATATCCTCACAAAATGCGAATTTTATACTAAACTATAAATACTTGACACCCTTCACAAACCCGCGCCGTATCTACGTTTATACCTCACATGCGTTATCGTCCGAAATGACCCGTTATACATACGTTATACATAGGCGATTGCTTAACGCCATTAAACGTTAAAAGCCGCGCCATTACTGAGTCCGCTTTATTGCGGTAAAGTTACGCAGGGTCGGCGCTATACATTGCGTATACATTCGTAATTATTACGTTATACATACGGTGACTGGCGTAACCTTGCGTAACCCCCTGAGTTTGGCGCTATCGTCCGGTATGCGGCTGCTGCGGCTGAAAATTTCGGAGGGGTCGCGCGTCTCGAGGCTGCTGCGGAATATTTTCAAAAAATACGAAGGAATTCACACTAAATCACACGGCAATTTGACGCCGTAATCCCGCTCAGGACGTAGCTTTACGCCACCAAACGGGACAGTGTGCGTGTTGTTTCGGACCACACTCGAATCCGTAACCTTTTGGGACACGTAGTTTCACGGTATGAAACCGGAATATCACCAGTATCAACGCCACTTAGCGAAAAGGTTACACGGCGCTACAAGAACCCGACTGTCTACGCCAGATAACCGGACTTCTCGAAGAACCACGTAACAACGCCCGTCTCTCCACACAGAGCATACGACAACATGTCCGCCTTCATATGCTTGAACTTCGCCTTAGCTACCGCGCGAGACAGCTCTTTGTACGCACGCTGAAAGTCCGGCCGCTCGCGCCACCGGTATAATGTGCGCCGGTCAACGCCTAACTCCGCTGCTATCTCCTCGTAATTCATGCGCGGGACTCTCGTTAGCATTTCGATAGCGCGGTAATGGCGCTCGTCTAGCGGCGGTCTGCGCTTAGGATAGTTGCCCTTGCGCTTACGTTTCCGTGCCATAACGCTTGCTCCTTTCGTGAGGCAAAATAAAAGAGCCTCGCGCGGAGGCCCCGGTATTACTGCGTTATTAGCGGAAGTCAGCCGGGTAGTACGCTGTATTAATCCACGTACTTCCGTCCTCGAAAACGATCCAATACCCTTCTTTTCCGGGGTATCTTACTCGCGCTGTTTCGCTTCCGTCCTTGTTTCTGAAAATAGTACCTTCTTCGTAGCTTACCTCTTCAAAAGGCTTGAAAGCAGCAGATCTATAACGATCCGCGTACTTATCGTTAAACTCGGTTCTCGAAAAGTATTCAACGCCTTTGTATTCAATAGCCTTGATTCCCTCGTACTCAAACTTCCGCGTTATACTACCAGTGTAGGCATAGCCTGCTTCGGTAGCAATCTTCTCTTGGTAATCGCCTGAAAATACAGGATTTCCGATAATCCCGTTCTGCTTAATTTCTATCGTCAAGGTTTCATCCTTCCAATCTACTTTTTTATTCAAAATCCCGGAGAGTTCACGAACCGGTAGGTAGGTGGTGTCGTCATAGACGATTGGGACCGCGTTTAACTTCACAGCCTTTCCATCTACATTAACGTTAAAATCAGGGCGAAGGTAGGCATCGACCCTCTGTAACGTGCTGGCAGAAAATGCAACAGTAGTGAGTGATAACAAGAAACCGAAAAATGCCCCAATAATATATTTTCTCAAATCCAAAAACCTCCAGTGTCAAGTGGTATGTGCCAATTATACCGCTTATTAGACGCCTCTGGAAGAATTTATTGCTGTCCATAAAGCATTGATATTGGACCATACAAGCATCATGTCCGATTGCAAAGAACCGATACTAGACAAGACATCCGTTCCGTTCAAGTAAATCCTGTTTCCCGCGTTGAGGTATAGCGAGTGGGTAAATACATCTCCTTGGATGTTTACACCGGTGCTAGCAGGTCCAAAATATAGACGTTTTGAGTTGAGGTTATCAGACGCTTCCATGAAAATGTTCCGACCAACGTATATATCTGTGTTTACGCTTATCGTTCCGCCTACGATGTTCGCGCCGCTAACTGTTCCACCGCTAATCGACGTTCCCGTAATCGTTCCGCCAGAGATTGCGCCGCCTGTTATCGTACCGCCGCTAATCGAAGTTCCGGATATACTTCCACCACTAATCGCTCCACCCGTAATGGTTCCGCCAGATATCGTAGACGCCGTAATATTTCCGCTAAAGTACGCATTACCGGTCGCAGCGTCTTGCCATATCGTTTTTGCGCCAGCGAGATTAAAAAGCGCGAGTCCATATTTAGCTGGCTCATACTGGCCGAGTCTAACAAGTTCCGTTCCTGCTGGGTTGGATACCCTCATTCCTAAACCATCTACCAAGGTCAAAGAATCATCGTACGTAATCCCTTTGAGTACCGCGTTTTTGGAAGTATAGACAAGGGCTTTCTTTGAGCCTACGGTAGCCTGAAATATATAGTCAGCCACTTTAAATTCTCTGAAATTCGCTAAAACAACGCGGCCACTTTTTGGTGCGAACGGGTATCTCTCGAACACACGGACACGCGCGTCAAATGCGTACCCAAGTAGCGAGTCGTAAACTGTTACAGTGTCGCCAGCCTCAACTATTTTTTGCGGTTCAAATGCGGAATCAACCTTCTCGAGTTGAACAAAGTCGATATCATACGCAATATTGGGAAGTTGGTATTTCGCAAGGTGCTTCTGCATCTCCATGAGCAGCTTGCTTTTATCTTCGATCTCTGTGAATGTCACTGAAGCCTCGAATGGATTCGCAGGGTCGTAATACTCGGAGTCGATGTATTTAGTCGTATGGCCTGCATAACCCTCGATAGTCAGACCGTTTTTTCCATAACCGAACAATCTCGTGACCCTTTCGAGGTCGTGAGACGTACGAGTAATGCCCTTTAAGTCCCTCTTATAGCGAACTGTAGCGCCGCGGTTCGCTCCCTTACGTGTTGTGAGCGTAATTTCGTAATTATCGTAAGCTATCTCCGCTCCATACAGCTTGGCGAGGTCTGACAGTAACTCGAATTTCCCTTTCTCGCCCCACTCGTAAATATCCTGCGCTGAGAAATCGCCTTGTATAGCGAACGAGTACGGAGTGTCCGCGCCAAGAAGCGTTAACATTTCCGCTAATGTCTTCGCTGCGGCAAAGTCGATATATCCGTCATAGAAATAGCGCGCGAGTCCAAAAGCGACGTGATGAGCTTCAACGACTTTATACACCTTTGGCCCTTCGCGAACCTCTTTTACTGACCGGATAATAAAGCGTTGCCCGCGCTCGACTGTGTTAGGAAAACGGATTTCACCTCCTTCCGTAATCAAGTCATAGCGGATATCGTCATTAAGCTTCAGGTAAGTAAATCTAGTGTAAAACTGCGGGTCATCCAAGGACTCTACTACAACAACGTCCTTAGCATAAACCAAGACGTAGCGCATACCATCTTTCCATAGCTCGAGATATTTCACTTATTTTGCTCCTCCTGTACTTGCGTATTTACGTAGAATCTGTTCTATCTCGGTTCCTGCTACGCGTTCCGCTGCTTTTATATCGATCTCGTCCTCGAATGTTGCATTTGCAATCGGCATTATGTCGCCTACTGTAATAATGGTATCTCCCCCGCCCTTACCACTTCTGGCGGATACCGATTCGACAACCGAGCGCACTTGATCCGGAGTAAGGATCACTTCACCCTGACGGAGTATCGCCCGCAGCTCATCCGAAGCCAACGCGGACCCGCTAGCGAATGACATTCCGCCAGCAACACCGCCTGAGTGGAATAATGGTACGCCGTTCTTGTACCATGACCCGTTATTGTACGATGCCCCGATGGATGCGCCGAGTGTCTGAGATTCCGCTTCTATCTGCTTCCGGCCGGATTCACTCGCGGTCCACCACGCAGCAGCGTTCGATTTCATTTGCCGGATAATCGAAGCTTCGTATGAAGACTGCGGTGTAGAGACGCTATTCATTGCGGACATTTCCGCCGTGAACCGTTCCATTTCCGCCTTGATGCGCGCATTCGTCGTCACAAACGCTTGGAACCGGGAATCCTCGGTAGCAGCGTAGATTGACGAAACGTCACCGCTAAACGATTCAATTGACGCCTTAATCTCGTCATACCACGACTCGATATCGTCCTTCCTACGGTCGAGCGTGTCAATCTCGGCGTCCCTTGCATCGGCAAGCGCGGACTTCTGATCGTCAACGTCCATTTTCCGGAGCTGCTCGATTAACTCGGCATAATGCTTCTGGCCTTGTTCTGACGTAGCAAGCCGGTACTTCTCCGCCTCTGCCTGAATCTCGGACCGGTCGCGCTGCCTCTCTACGGAATCGAGCGCTTTGATTTGCGCATCATAGTAGTCCTTGCGCGCCTTCTTCTGCGCCTCAATCGCGCTGAGTTCCGCTTTCTTTTCCCGGTCGATGGCGTCAATGGCCGCTTTACTTGCGTCAGTTCTGCGTTTCTCCGTAGCTTCGTCAGCCTCTTTAGCGGCCTTCTCCGCTTCCTTAATCAGCGTCATCCTAGCGTCATACTGCGCCTTATCTGCGGCTTTGTATTCGTCGGAGTTCTCTTTGTACTCCGCCTTAACCCGTGTCCAGGCGTCAAGCGCCATCTGTGCAACTTCCGCCTCAGTAGCGCCCTTCTCCCGGAGTCTGCGTTCTTCCATGGCGATCCATTCCGCGGAATAGTCATACTGCGCCTTGGCCGCTTTCTCTGTGTCGTCAACCTTCGTCGCATTCAGCGCCTTTATTTGAAGCTGGAGCGAACGTTCGTCCTCGATGCTCTCAGTCAGATATTGTGCATGTTTTTTGCGGATAGACTCAATAGCGGCAATCTGATCGTCTGCGCTCTGATCGTACATGGCCGCGTTATAGCGCATCGTCGCGAGGTCTTGCGCAAATAGGTCACGGCGGAGCTCCGCAGCAATTTCCGCTGCCGTTTTACCGGTTTTCTTCGGCGCATCCTTCGGCGTGGTAGGCGTAACCGGAGCAAGCGGACTTTTGGGCGTAAAGGCAGCGTAGTTTCCTGCGGTAATCTTCGCAATGGAGTCGTCAATTTGTCCGTTTTTCTGCGTCAGTAAAGCGGCTTGGTCCGTCAGCTTTGCGAGATTACTTCGTGCCAGTGAAGCAGCCGAGGACATAGCGCGATACTGCATCGTAGATTTATCGGTATTCGGATCAGCCGCAGCCTTCTCGTACGCATCGTTGTACGATTCCCATTTCGCAATCTGAGCGTCAACGTCCGTCTTCTGCGCTGCTGTTTCTTCCTTAAGCAGGAGTAAGCGGGCCTTAATCTCGTCCGCGGATGCCTTCGTTAACTTCTTTTCCGCCTCGATACGGTCGTTGATCATATCGATATTGTCGGAGTGTATTGTGCCTTCCTCCGTCAGTTGTGCATGGAAAGAAGGCATCTCCTTTTTAAGCGCCTGTATCACGGAAATAAGCTGCGCCTTTTCCTCCGCGTCGAGGGATTGCTTTTTGGACAATTCCGTATAGCGGTCGCGAAGCTGCTCGAGTTTATCAATTTGCTCCGTCTTGGCAGCTACGTCGGCAAGTTCCGCCTTCATCGCGTCAAGCTGCGCCGGTACGGCCTTTTTGATAGAAGCGGTCAGCTTATCGACGGCAGCGGCAGCTTGTTCCGGAGTGAATCCGAGCTTTTTTAAGCTGGCGTCTACCTTATCAACCGCGTCTGCCAGTTCACTGTACCGCGGCGTCAGTTTTGCTCCAGCAGTTCCAAGCCCTCTACCCATCTGCTCCTCGACACGTGCGAGTTCTTCAGATAGTTGAGTCCTTTTCCGCAGTAGATCGTTAAGCGTGTCGTAGTCGGCCTGCATTTTTTTCAGTTCTTCAGTTGTGCGATTGAGCGGAGACGCTTCGAGTTTCTTGTTCAATTCGTCTTGGCTGTTCGCAAACGCCAGTATTGACGGAGTAACCGCGTCAACCGCAGCCTTATACGCCAAAATGCCCGCAGCCGCAACGCTGATAGCCGTAATCGTCCAGCCAACCGGACCCAGCGCAATATTCAGCGATTGAAGTGCCGTCCTTACCGCTGATATCACGACGACCATTCCGCTAAGAACTGCGGTAAGTCCCGTTATAGCCAGCGTACCGGCCGTAATACCTGCGACAACTTCCTCGTTTTCTCCGACCCACTTACCGAAGTCCGAAATGAGCGGGGTCAGCGCCTCCATAAGCTTCTGTATCGCCGGAAGGTACGCTTCACCTAGCTCTTGGCGTGCGACGGTAATCGTCTGGTTGAATACCGCTTGCGTGCCCGCATAGCCTTGAAGCGCCGTATCCGCGTTCCCAGCGTAAAGAGCGGATTCCTGCATAATGCCGCTATAAGCCGCCTGAACCTTCTGCGCTTCGGATAACTTATCCGCCGTAGTCCCGATGGACTTCGCGTAACGGTCTTGGAAGACCGACAAATTGGTAGTGATGCCCGCTGCGTCGGTCAATTCGGAGTTACCGGATTTGATACCGCGCGTTACTTGTACGATCGCCTCACCCCAGGATAAGTGTGCTTCTCGGTTATAAGCTGCTGCGTCGGCCGTTGCATATATCAGCTTACGGGTTTCATCCAACCCTAACCCGGACGATAACAGCGTCTTAACCGAACTTGAAGCCTCTGCCAGCGTCATAAAGCCTTTGTTGGCGAGTTCCTGCGCTAATCCGGTAGATTCCGCAATGTTGACGTTAAGTGCCTTCGACACTTCCGCCAGTCCCTTTACGGACATTGCCGCGGTGTTGGCTTCGGCTGTAAGTGACTTAATTGTGCGCACAAGTCCGACTAACGCGGTCGAGGCTCCGAGGGATACAAGCGCTGTTTCAATGCCGCCGATGCTCTTGGCGGTAGATTTAGCGCTAGTCTCCGTTTCCTTCAACCGCTTACGGGCGTCGTCCATACCCGCCTTAAACTCCGTTGTTTTCAGTGTGAGCGTTGCCCTAATCGCGCCGACATCCGCTGCTCCTATTGACACTTAACCGCCTCCTCAACCGCAGCAACCGAGATAGTTTCCGCAAATGCCCGCATTTCAGGCGAAAGCTCCGGAACAATTCCGCTTTCTTCCAGCGCCATAATGATATTGCTTACGGCCATTTGGTACGCTTCCCGTTTTTCTTCCGCGGTTCCGGTTGCTTGCGTGATTTCCTCGATACGCTGCGCTGCAAGCGCGATAAACTCGACCGCTATCCTTGTTACCTCGTCCATTCGTAATCCCTCCTGATATAAAAAGAAAGGACCACCGTTTCCGATGGCCCGTAATAGTTCGTTAGTTATTAGGCGGTAAGTCCTTTAATACGGGCGTGGGCCTTTTCTTGCTTGAACTCCATCGTATACTCCCCTACGATCTGGCCGGAAGTATAGTCCCCCTGCTTGCCGAGGTAAGTATGGCTGAAAGAACGACCGCCGAGCGGACGGATTTGGATGCGGTTTGCGTCGATGAAAAAGATTTCGTCAGATTTAAGGTTATCGTTCAAGACAACCTGAAACCGGCCGAAATCATTCACGATATAGTCTACGACTTGACCACGCGCATTCTCTGCCTGAGTCAAGCGGATTTGAGTCGAGGTAAAATCGCTGATTGCCCGTTTTTGTGCTGCCGGAACAACAAAGGCGTACCCAGCGCTACCAGCCGCGAAACCGCCAGCAGAGTAAATCTTCTGTGCGACGTCATCAAGAATCGTCTTCGAGACCGCACCGGAGGCGACGGTAACGTTCGTACTGATGAAGCTGCGAATACCGCGCATATTGCGGTAGTTGCTGTTATCAAACTTCCGCCCGCCGATAATGGCCTTTTCGAGTTGCAGCGCAAGTTCAAGCTGCTTCTTAGCCTTCTCGTACTCATACAGGCCAGCGCCTCCGATTCCGTACTGCGCAATCTCCTCGGCAGTTCCGGTCACGGTTACGGTATCCTCGAAAATTTGCGTCACGTTGTCGGACTTGGTGCGAGCCTTAAAACGTGCGTCTCGTGCATCAGCGCCTTCCAACCCGTCGCCGTACATCACCTCAATTACCGCGTTCAAGGCGATAGACGCAGCCGTTGTACCTTGGTATCCGCGTACAACCGTCAGTTTCTTAGTTGCGGGATCGACAGCCGTAATCAACACGATTTCCTCGCCGACTTCCGCGGTCATCCGGGTACGGAACGGTTCTACGGAATCGACAATCAACTCCGTAATGGTTGCGTTGGCCGCTGTTGTAACCTTCGCGCGAGTGGCAAACATTTCATCCTCATACCAAACGTGTGTAGTAGAGGTTACCGGACTACCGAAGCCGAGAAGGTTAAGCATCGGTGTCTGAGTCGGATTCAGAAGAAGGATTTCGTCTACTACGGATTCTTTCTTACCAATAAGTTCGTTAGAATAAATTGTCAAATTAATGACCCCCGTTTTATTATTTTGTTTGTCGTTTCAATGCGGCATAAGCTGCGATATCTTCTGCGCGTCCGGTTCGCTGTGCTTTCGCTGCGGCATCCGATAGAATCTGCGCCTTTGTCTTATCTCTTCCCGTTTCGTACTGGCTAGGGCTACCGATAGGCTTCGGCTGCGCCTTGGGTGCAATTGTGGTAACGGCTGCGATAATCTCGTCTATTCCGTTTACGTTGCCTGCCTCGTCGAACGTTACACCGGAGAGGTTTACGATTCCGGCGAGTTTATCCGGGTCTTCAATACCGGCTGCTTTCGCCTTGCGGTAGAAGGCGGAGGATACGCGTTCGCTGCGGAGTTGTGCTTCGATAGCGTCGTAACGCTGCTGCATTTCCGCTTTTTCCTCTTCCCATGTCTTCTCCGGCTGTTCCTGAATCTCGGTTTCTTGTTCCATGCTTTTCACCTCCCTAAGTTAGTTAGCCATTAGTGACCATTATCCCGAGCAGATTAGTGCTTTTCCCACGGTCCTGCCCAACAGAGAACGCCACGCTGGATGCGCATATAAAAAAGCCGAATCCTGAGTAATCCGTCTTAGTCATCGTAGTCACCGCCTTTCCCGCGTCTCTTCTTCCGCCTATTCCCTTCCGCCTCTGCGATCCTTGGCGCTGACCATCGGATATACTGTTCGGACACGGAATCACCATACGTCAGATAAATAGTCTGTTTTGTCGATGGGTCGTGTAACTCGACTCGCCGCTTGTGACATGGAATGTCTTCAATATGAACGACAAAGAACAACGTTATCGCCTCCTACACACGATCAACGTCAAAGTAGACTCGTTCGGGTGTGTATTTCTCTCTGGCGTATGCAGACGCATCTAGGACAATATCCCCTATGTCAATCGGAGAACCCGAGGGGTCAGTCCAATCGTCAAGAATCTCCGCCGTTTCTCGGTCAATAATCTTGATGATTGTTCCGCCAACTCCCATGCGCACAAATAGAACAAGTTTCATACCGTGATCCTTTGGCAGGCGCTGCGTTTCGCCTGACTCCGTCTGTTCCGCTACTCTTTCGAGTCCGGCCGTTTACGTCTGGCCGTCCGACGACTTCCCATAACGTTGTGGCGTAGATGGCGGCAAACTTCCGGAGGGTCCCGCAAGCACTTACATACTGGACTTTCCTCGGACTTCAGCATCTCCATAATTGCACACGTACCGTCTTCCGCCCTGTAATAGCCGCACCAGGTTCTAGCGTTCTTGGCGTCGCTCAACCAAACTGCATCCTTTCCCGATTTACCGCGTTAATTTCTTAAAGTTACGTGGCAAATAAAAAAACACGCCTCACAGCGCTGCCAGTTCTGCGGAAGCCTTGGCGTCAGCGATAGCCTTTTTAATCTCCGGACTAACTCCGTACATTTGCGCAATCTTAATCCGCAAGGCTGGCGACACTGGTCTGCGACCGCTTTCGGCTTCGGCTACGCAAGATTTGGAGACGCCAAGTTTGCGCGCGAAGGCTTCCTGCGTAAGTCCCGCATAAATTCGGATTGCCCGTACCGCATCACCGTTCATCCTCATTACCCCCTCTTTGTTTTGAAATAGTCACATGCAGACAAAATAAAAAGACGGGAAGGTATCTCACTTCCCACCTTAGGCCGAAACGTGGACAGTATAGTTATTTTTACAATCTACGAAACTAGGCGTTAACGGTTGATCTGCGACGTAGTACGTGACCATTTCGCCCCACCAGATTGCCGGTTCTCGTTTCCACTCTCTCCGCGTACTCACCCAATCATAGCGCCCGTCGAGGTACTTATTCTCTGCGGTACCTTGCACATCTTTAAGAACCGCTGAAATGCGACGTCCATGCGCTTCCTTACGCTTCTTCGCCGCTGTCATCCGGCTAACCTTATTGGAATCGCCATATGAGCGCTCGGACCGCTTTTCAAGGCTGTGTATTTCCTGCGGATTGTAGAACGGATACTCCAGCGTCATCCTGTTACGTTCACCTTCGAGTTCGTCCGTCCCGAACCGTTCAATACGCATCCACAACGTTTTATAGCGAGTACGACACGAGGGTCCGCAATCAAGCTTATTCTTACGGCGGCTGCGATCCTCGAAGGGATATCCGCACGTCCGGCACACCTTCACATTACCGCCGACAACCGCCTCTGCATCCGCTAGGCAGGCAATATCCAACCCGTTCTCCCGCATATAGGCCGCTGCCCCTTCGCCAGGAAATACACTGATATCCTCATTCCGTGGGCGGTCGTAGGGATCGCGGAGAATAGACAGCCCCTTAACGTGATCTTCCGCTAGTACGAAGTCTGATATGCGCTCCAACCTATCCAACGCTTCCTGAGTCGGTAACAAGCCGTCGTCTCCGGTATGGATACTGTGATAGTATTCAAGCGCTGTGTGTGCGGCAGTATCCGCCCATCGAATACGGTCCTCCTGCGAGTGTTCGGCATGACGGCGGTAAGCTGCGGCTGTTCTGTTTGGGTACATTTCACACGCTCTAGACATTAGAATCCTCCTTGTACGAAATGCCCTATAATAGGTTTATTTATATCTTTGAGGAGAAGTAAATCAGGCAGAATCAGTGTTATGCGCGCGGAACAACGCCTCAAACTGCCTGCGCGGAAGCATGGACCGCAATTCCCCGGTATCATAGAAGTGCTGTAAGCATTCCGCCATTCCCTCGCCTTCCTTCACTATGAAGGTTCCGCTTTCTCCGCAGGAAATGAGCATCCGGTACACGTTCGGCTTTTTGATCTTGGTCACGCTTGGTCGCTGGCTTCCCTTCGGACGCTTCTCCACAAGCTGATTCCGCGCGACAACTTCGACAATACCGGACTGGACCAGGCTGTCTAATTGACGGCGTGCTGTCTTCTCGTCCATCCCGGCCGCTTCCTTTATCTGCGCATAGGACATGTAGAACGCCCCGTTACCGCGCGCCCACCGCTTCGAGTGAATGAGCATGGCGTAAGCAAGCGCCTTCTGATTCTTCTGCGGGCATCGGCGCATGATGGCGTCTATCTCCGCAAAGGAAACCGTTATATCACGCTGCTCCTGCATAAGCGTAAGGTCTCGGTCGTACACGTAATCGACGCATTCCTGGAGATCCTGCGCACACTCGGCGGAACTGGTACCGTAATGCTCCGGATTCTGCCACGCAAACCACTCCGTAATAGCTTCGTGCGCTTCCCGGCGCTCCACTCCGTTGTGATTGAATAGGCGTGCCAGCAGTAAGAACGATTTATGCCGCTGCCCCGGTCCGGTTAGTCCGGTTGCGTACCGATCCGCTGCCCGCGATAAGAGGTAACTTTCCGACTGGTCGTACGTCTCTAGCGGACGATGGCGCGAAATTGCGTTCTCCATATCGGAAGCGTCTCGCTGGTCGTAGACGTATGCGCTATCCTCTCCGCAAATGGCGGCGATAATCTCCGGATCAACCTTCTCTATACCGAATAGGTGCGCCGTTGACGCTTCCGAGTCCATAACGGTCAATCCGTCGGAAACCGTACAGTAGCCGCAATAGTTTCCGGTTTTCTGATGGATGCCGAGCGGAAGCTTAACGCCTTGGTCGCCAGACGGCCGGTACTCTACCTTTCCGCCTGCTACGTCGCCAATGTCGGCCCGTTCGCAGATTACCTTATGAAACCGCCTTGCGTAGTCCAGCGGGACCGCCTTCGAGAAAAACACTTCAACGTGGTAACCCTTCCCACCGCTAAAGGATATGGCGTGACTTACGCCGAGTTCGTCCAATGTGGCGGTTAGTTTGTACGTCGCCCACTTCGCCTGACTCATGTCCGCGTAATCAACGTCGAAGCACACAAACTTCGTCCAGTACGTACCGGAGAACGTTCCCAGCGTTGTCCTTCCGTCCAGGTGCGCAGCTACGGAGTATTTGCGGATCGGCGTTTTGCGGCTGGATATCGTGGCGTAAGTTCCTCCGGCGTATTGCAGCAGGTAGTGGTGATTCTGGATTAGGTAAAGGTCGAATAGGCGGTCAATGACGGAATTAGCGGCGTAACGGCCCATTATCGAGCCTCCTTCCCATTCCGAGAGATATAAATAAACCTCTTATAGGGCATTTCGTACAGGAGTCGGCGCAGAGACCGGTTAAAGCCCCCGCGCCTTTACCTCCGCTCTAATCCAGAATGTGAGTGGTAAGCCCCTGGTCCTTGCACAGTCTCTCGGCTGCGTCAAGATTAGCCTCCAGTCCACCGCCAAAGTTAACCACGGCTATCGGCTGTTCGATACGCCTTAATAGAAACACGGAATCGTCCGGCTTAATCTCGATCAAAACGTCTGCTTCCGCCTCCATCCGAAGCGGCCGGGTTTCGCGGAGCAGTTCGATAAAGTCGAGGTAATTGCAGTAAGCAGCCTCGAGTACCTTTGCGGACTTTACCGGCTCCCCCTTTTCAAACCGGCGCAAAGTGCTACGGGAAACTCCGACCCTATATGCGGTTTGTTCCGCGGTCAAGTGCGCCTTCTCCCGGCGATCCTTTAACACCGCACCAACATCCGCCCACTCTTCGGACATTTTCTCGACATACTCCTCGCGGGTAAGCGTCGGCTCAACCCCATGCTCATCGAGAATCTGCTGCTCCTCTTCCTTCGTCAAACGTTGTCCTTCGCTATACACCAGTGCCAGCTTTGTCATTCTCCATCGCTCCCTTTTCGGTTGTTTTCCTTCTACTGAAGTATTACCTGCGGACATCTGGTTTCGCGCATTTCAGCGGAATTATTTTTTGATTACCAGCGAGTCAAAGATTCTGTAAGAAATATCGCCAGACGTGAAGGTTCCATACAAGCCAGTCGGTGGCGTCCCTGAACCGAAGAATTTACCGATCAACACAGTGGGACCATGATAAACCTGGGCGTGCGGACGTTGCCGGGCGAAGTCTCTAAAGAAGTCGGACAACACCTCCGTCACATTCTCCGGATCAAAGTGGATAAGCGGTTCCTCTTCGTCCGGCACAATATAGGCTCGCTTTTCAAACATTTACTCCCTCCTCGAAAAAATAATTTAGGTTGGGGTGAAACTTTGGCGCGTCCACCCCGTAGAAATATGCAGGACAAGCAAGAAAGCGCCGCATGGCGGTCCGTGGCGATGGAGCAGATGTTGGCGCAAATGCTCCCGGAACTACGGCGCCCTCAAATTTGAGGTGGTCGGGGCGAGAAGAGAAGAGATCAGATGATATCCCGTATATCTCCGTAACGCTTGGCGTCGTAACGGCGGGAGAGTTTTTCAAGGCTCCTAAAAATATAGGAGTGGTGAATACCATTAGCGTCGGCAAGTCGGTTAATGGTACGGTGATTCGGCAGGTCCGCAATGATTGCAGTCATACGCGGACTTAGCCCGGAAGCAGGATCAGTAAGGAGAGCGGCGCAAACACTGGCGGCTCTCTTTTTGCGTTCAGCGTCGAGATACAGGACTTCGGGAGTCGTACGGTCGATTAGCGGTTCAGGCGGAATGTCGAAATCGTCCGCAAATGTGTACGCCCTGCTACGGTCGCGCATCTTCTTCCGGATAAAGCTGGCGCGAGCATAGCGTAAGGCTCCAGACAAGTAGGCGCTGAATCCCTCCGTTACGGGGCGTTGCAGGACGTTCAGGAGCGTATCGTCAAACAGTGTCAGCGCGTCGTTATCGTCGCCCAAGCTGGATGAGCGGACTTTATAAGCGTGGAAGCTGCGAAGCCGTGATGTAAGTGCGTAAACCGTCCCAAACGCCTGCGGGCTTCCTGTGCTGCGGTATTCTGTGAGTGCGGCGGACAATTCGTCCATATGACGCCTCCTTTGCGGAAAAATGGGCGTAGCAAAGTGAGCGGGCGTAACTGCGTTCCCACTAAGAGAGGTTAGGTTCATCTTGAACCAGAGTTAAGCCGCGGATTGGTGGCGGCGTAATACCGCGTCCTTGTACGCCAACAAGCGTATGCCCCGGCGCAGATTCTTGCGGGACAATCCATCCGCTGTAAACCGATCGTATTTGCGCAGGAACCACGTTAACCGATCTGCTGTTGTTTTCGTCATGGTGCGTCCTCCTTTCGGCCAATTTTCGATACGCAGCGTTTCGGTCCGGTCAAACTCGGAAGTGGCGTTGTTCCAAACCCGAATATTGAGTGTCTTCATATTATCGCAGCTCCTTTCTGAATTGGTTGTTTCCAGGTGTCCAATACTGACAAACTGGACATTTCCACCTGGTTCATTTGGGCCACCTGAACATGCAGGTGTTGTTTTTCCAGCAGTTGCAGTAATGCTACATCTATATAAAGTGAAGGCAGCGCCTTCAACGTAGGTGGACGCTAAACTGCGTCCCTATAACGGATATCCGCGACCATCCGAAGAAACCCTATCTGCAGATCTGCACTAAGGGTTACTCCGTAGGTTTCAATCGTTCCGCAGCGAGTCCGAGGCGCAATAGCGCTCATCAGGCGGAATCAAAACAACCGCTCAATCTCATCCATAACCTCCGCCAAAGCTTCGAGCCTTCCGCGCTTCCATTCGATTGTGCATGTCGATAGCGGATTAAGGGCGTCAGCTTCAGCTTTAGCGAGGGATTGCGTCCATACTTCGTGCCGGATGCGGAGGATTTCGCGATATACTGCGAGTTTAATTTCAGCGTCAGATTTCGGCATGATTGCGGCCTCCTACGATATAAGATGGCGGAGAGTTTCGGATAAAATAAAGGCGACGGTTTGCGCCAGAATGCGGGAAGCGTTGGACTTGCGGGAAGTGGCGTGTCTATGTGATCTGCTGGGAAGTTGAGTAGCGGGATTCATAATGAAACCTCCTCAATTGATTAACGTATATTATTTAACGTCTATCGTTAACGTCAGTATATAACGCCTGATGATAAACGTCAATAGATTATTTCCCATTGTTTAGTATTGCGGTATACTTTTCTTGAGGTGGTGTGCTTGGCTATGCTGATTACTCTTCAAAAAACACTAGACGTTGAAGGGATTACGAAAGGTGCGCTTGCTCGAGAAGCAAAGGTCCGCCCCAACTTTGTATATGAACTGTGTGAAGGAAAGACCAAGCGAATCGACCTAGACACGCTCAATAAGCTGATAGATACCTTGAACGAGATGTCAGGCAAAGAGTATGATCTATCCGCTGTTCTCGAATACAAACCGGAATAACACGCTGTTTTACCGTCATAAACACGCGGAAATAGCCGCGCAGACTGCCGGAAGGGTAAACGTAGCCCCTCCGCTCTCTGGCGGCTATTTTCGTGCAAATTTTACGTTAAACCGCGTCAAGCTTCGTTAATGCTTCGTTCTAGTTCGCTTTATTACGTCGGTACTTCGTTAATTTAATGCACTAAAGTACTTGATTGCAAATTCCGATATACCATACGACAACTATGATAGGGGAGCGCCCACTTTGAGAACACCTAAATTTATCTTCATCAGTAAAAATACCAAGCCCATTAAAATTGACCTGAAGCTACAAATTGATAACTTTATCTTTGTAAAGCGTACCGAACGTAGATCGCAAAAGACTATTAAGGCGTACTCTCATACACTTAATCAGTTTTATAAGTGGATTGGTGCTACAAGTAAAAAAGTCGATCCGGATACAATGAGGGATTACATTAATTACCTTATGACAATCAAGACAAGATGGGATGACCATCCAACAAGCCCAAACAGCGGTGTCGGTTTATCAGCTCGTTCAATTAACAATACAACCAGAAATTTGCGTATATTTTTCAATCACCTTGTCCGCGAAGAAATCATTCCAGTTTCTCCAATGGAGAACATAAAATATCAGATCGAAGAGAACAATTTCAAGATCATTTCGGAGGAGGAAATCGAGAAACTAATCGGGGCAATAAATACTAAAGTATATACTGGTCGCCGCGATCTGTGTATGATCCTGGTTTTATGCGATACGGGACTTCGGCGGGGCGAGTTAACTGAACTGAAGGTATCAGACATTGATTTAAAGATGCGACATATAACCGTTCGTGCGGAAGTATCCAAAACAAATAAACCGCGTGTTATTCCGCTGTCCTTGCGAACTGCCTCTGAGCTGGCGAAGTTGATCGAATTTATGGGCACGGACGATGATGATTATGTATGGTTAAATCAGTTTGGCAACAGGTACTACGCTGACACATTCGCCAAGATGTTAAAGAACTACGCCAAGATAGCCGGAATATCAACGGATAATATATCGCCCCATAAGTTCCGCCATTACGCGTGCTTAAACTTGTTAAAATCCGGCATGGACGTTCTAGCTGTTGCGCGCATACTCGGACATTCTAGCGTTGATGTTACACGCTTGTATGCCCGATACAACGTTGAAGATATACGGTTGCAGCACGAAACTGCTTCGCCAGTAAGTCGCATTCTTTCTAAGACAACGGCAAACAGACGCGGACCACGGAAGTATAAGTGATTTACCGTGTTTTTCACGTTGAAATGACGGGCTAAGTTGAACTTAGGGCGTAGTTATACAAAGGCTCAACTTTGAGTTGTCCCCAAAGCGTGGTACGTACCACGTTCCAACTTTGGATAGTCGGAGAGCACCGTTTCGTGTGCTCAACGCAAAATTGCGTTCAGTAGTATGCCGGATTGACAGCGTACCCCCACATCCGCTATACTATTCCTTACGTTGAGATGCGCTCGACTAGGCGCGTTCGACTCATACGCGCTCGACTCATTTGCGGATGATTGTCCGCTGATTTAACGGAATCGAGCGGGGTAAGCCGAATAATGTGCGGTGAAAAGGCGTAGGATTGGCGTAAAATATGCCGGTGTGGCGGAATGGCAGACGCGCTCGACTCAAAATCGAGAGGGAAACCGTGGAGGTTCGAGTCCTCTCACCGGTATCATATTTTAAGCCCAATTAGAATGTCCTGCGAAGAAATCGCAGGACATTACCTTTTTTTCGGGGTTGCTTCTAAACGCACCGTAAGTTCATGCAACATATGAACCCAAAAGTTTCGGAAAGGAAATTGATCCGAAAAATAAGCCTCGACCTGAGCCTCATAACTGCCATTTAATACTTTTTCCATATGAAACGCAGGCCTTTGCGCTAAGTAACGCCGCTCCTCCTTGGAAAAGGTTTTATCCGGCAGAGCCAGATGCAGTACAAACAGGGCAAGCATAAATAAAAGCGGAAGCATACACAGGATATTCGGCAATATGGTAAACATGTTTTTGGTATTTGTCCGCATATCCATCCTCCAGGCTAAAACCGAAAATATATAAACGGGTTATAGGTAGAACTGACCATATATGCCGCCAAAATAAATAGGAGTGCACAATAATACATGTTTGCTGCCAATCTGTAAATATTGCAATCCATTCTTATAAAGAATAATCCCCGTATCTTCAGCCAAGGTGAAGCGGCAAGAATACAAACCATATATATGAAGGCATAGGCTTTCAGCTTCACAATTGCTTGGTTATCAATAAGCCCGTTGTCTCCCATTCCAAACATGATCCGCAGAAAATTTACCCCCTCCGTCAGGTCAGTAAATTCAAAGAACACCCAGCCTATAACAACCAACAGCAATACGTATATATGGCGGGCAGCCTTTGGCCATCGTGTCATGCTTTTTTGCAAAAACAATTTTTCTATTCCTATTAATGCTCCAAAATAAAGCCCCCATAAAACAAAATTCCAGCTTGCGCCATGCCAGAGCCCGGTGAGAAACCATACAATGAACAGGTTCCGCATCAGTTTCAGCTTGCCCGCGCGGCTTCCGCCAAGAGGAATATACACATACTCCTTAAACCAGGACCCCAGGGAGATATGCCACCTTCTCCAAAATTCCGAGATACTTTGGGCAATGTAGGGATACCGAAAGTTTTCCTTGAACCGGAATCCAAACATGTTTCCCAATCCGATGGCCATATCTGAATATCCGCTAAAATCGAAATAAATCTGCAGGGCAAAGGCAATCATTCCGGTCCATGCCATAAACACTGAAACCTCCGTACCGGGCATGGCTTTAACTTCGGACCACAGCAAGCCTATCTGATTGGCAAGAAGCACTTTTTTCCCCAGGCCGTGCAGAAAGCGCCGCATTCCGGAGCTGAATTGCTCGAAATTTATGCTCCTGCCCGCTAACTGGGATTCAATGTCTGCATATTTCACAATAGGCCCGGCGACCAGCTGCGGAAACATAGCAATATAAAGAGCAAAAAGGATCGGGTTTTTCTGCGGCTTTATGTTTCCCCTGTACACATCAACTACATAGGATAACGTCTGAAAGGTGTAAAATGAAATTCCTATGGGGAGCCTGCCGAGATATTTAAAATAAGCGAGACAGCCTAAATTGAACACCAGGCTTATGATGAAAAAAAGCCGTTTTTTTCGCCGGCCGGCATCATCTCTACCTAATAAAATGCCTATACAGTAATTGATCATTATGGAGCCGCACATCAATAATACATAGACAGGCTCTCCCCAGACATAAAAAAACAGGCTTGCCGCAAGCAGCACAATACTCCTCAAAGATTTTCCCGACAAATAATATAGAACGACTGTGACCGGCAAAAAACCAAAGGCAAAGAACAGGCTGCTGAAAACCATGGTCTCCTCCGCTACAAGGATTCGGAGAGCTTCTTCAGCCACAGTTGATAAAATTCTTTCTTGAAATGAATACCATCTTCGGCAAATAAAGCGGAGGACTCCTTGGCCAGTGCGCCTATGTCTACATAATGAACGGCTAACTTGTCCGCCAATTCCTCTAAAAGCCCGTTATATTCCTCTATTCTTTGATAGCGGGGCTCTTGTTTTAAGGCCTCCTCTGTTACAGGCGTTATGGATTGGAGATATATTTTAGAGCCGGGCAGCTCTTCCTTTATCTTGTTAATCAGCTTCGTTAAATCATTTCTGAATAATTCTTTAGGATCATCCACAGGCATGAGGATATCAACCGACCCCAACATAATGAAGACATTATCCGGTTTCCTTTCAACAAAAGCGTCAATGTCATCATAAGAAAAGCCTGCAGTTGCTCCCGCCCCGGCGATCACCCATTCTTTCGGCAGGATTTCATTAAAGGCAAAACCCTCGGTAATGGAATCCCCCATAAATACACTGTTCTTAAACTGAGCGGAAGCGTCTTTTTCAGCAGGTTTAGTTCCACAGGCAGCCATACCAATCAGAAACATGCCTATGAGCAAGCAAGTCATTATTTTTTTCATATCCATGCCCTCTTTCTTTATGAGATACACAGATATTACAGCAGCGAAATGCAGAACAGATGCAGATGAGATGAAGTTCGGATATTTTTAATGGTCTGTAGGATAGGGCTGTACCGGCAATGAAAAGAAAAAGCGGACGCCGTCCTTTGTATTTTCTACACCATAAACCGCATGATGAAGCTCCAGTATTTCCATGGCTATGGAAAGTCCAAGACCCGTACCTGCTTTGGAAGCCCGCGCCTCCACACGGTAGAATTGATTCCATATCTTTTTCTTGTCTTCCTCTGCTATCGGCTTCCCTTGGTTTTCGACACTGATTTCCGCCGTCTGTCCATTGCTTTGTACAGCAATGACAATAGCATGGCCATTCTCCGTATGCCGGATTGCATTGCTGAGAAAATTAGTCATCACGCGACTGATTAGTCCTTTATGCCCCACCACCATTTGAGAACAAAGGTTTAATGTAAGCGAGAGCTGTTTCTCCTGTATTTGCTCACCCAACGATCTGCATACTTCGATAATCGCTTTATCGATTTCAAAAGGAGCCATTTCCGGCTTGTAGGTGCCCGATTCAAACTTAGCCAGATCCAGCATATTCACAATCAGCAAATCCGTCCGCTCTATTTCGTCTTCCATTGCCTGAAAGTAATGTTCCCTTTTTTCAACGGCAATTCCGTCTTTTAAAATCGATAGGCAGCTTTTCATAACAGCAAGCGGCGTTTTCAGCTCATGGGATACCCCGGCAATAAATTCCCTGCGGGTAGTTTCCAACTGCTTCTCTTTATCAAGATCCTGCTTCAGCTGGCCAATATACGCTTCCATCTGGCTGGACAGGTAATTGATATTTCCGGATAATTGGCCGATTTCATCTTCGGAATGCACCGGCAGCTTTTCCGTAAAATCCATTTTTGCGATTTTCCCTGTAATCTGGTTGATGGATATCAGCGGTTTAGCCAGCCACTTTGAAAAAATAAAAGCCAAAACGATAATACACAGAAAAGCAAATCCAAAAAAGTAAGGATAGAATTGCCGGATCACCGCTATTGCTTCATCAACCGGCTGAAGAGAGGTCATCGCAAAAATGTATCCCGTTCCTCCATTTTCAATAACCGGTTTAATGATTATCCTGTATTGCACAAAATTTGCTGTTGCGCTAAGCTCTTCCGTACTCTGAAGAGGTTTCGCATTATCCGCCAGCAGGGCGGCTTGAAATTGTTTGACCTGTTCCAAAAAATAACCTTCCTGGTAAAGAAACGCTATATCCTCCCTGCGCTCCGGAAACATCGTTTTCACGACCGTACCCTTGTACAGGCCAGTGCTGAGATGACGATAAGCTTGGTCGGCATGAGGACCATGCAGCTTGTTGGCAATGTTTAAATCGATGATTCCCGTCGAATGGGTCTGTATATGGTAAGGTATCCTTTCATCCGCAATATTAACGGTATCAATAATGACCTCATCGCCGACCTTTAGGGAAGAGAGCACATCGGAAGAAAATTCCCCTGCAAAGGAGTACATTGGGATTCGCAAATTATCCTGGGATTCATTCTTCAATTTCACATCGATATAGTAATTTTCTACATCCCGAATACGCCCATATTGGTCCAATTTTGTCATCCAGACCTGGTTATTCTTATATAGCTCAACCGATGCCGCTTCTGCCCCTTTTTTCGCTGCCAGATCGGAGTACTGGTTCATATTGATTTTGAGCGTTTCCGACTTCTTATTTATATAATATTTCTCAAAAAAGTAATTCTGCGTAATGCCAATGACCAAAAGCATCGTTGAAAATAATAATGCTGTCAGCACAAACCATTTCAAAACAATGCTTTTTTTCATAGCTGTTCCTCTACGAATTTATATCCCGACCGGATAACCGTAACAATGCAGCTGCCTCTGCTGCCCAGCTTGGCACGCAGGTTTCTGATATGGCTGTTCATTGTCTTTTCATCACCATAAAAATCATATCCCCATATTCTAGAGATTAATTGCTCTCTGGTTATTACAATCCCCTTATTTTGCATGAGGTACGCGAGAATCTCAAATTCCGTATGAGTCAGAGTAATGGTATTTCCATCTACAGAAACAAGCCTTGCTCCCATATTGATGACAATATGGCCGTCTGATATGGGCATTCCATCCATCCCGCCCGAGTATTTTTCCAGGAACCGTTTTACTTTTGCCATTAAAACACGGGGGCTATATGGCTTGACCAGATAATCGTCCGCTCCCAGCTCATATCCCAGGAGAGAGTCATCCTCGTCCGAACGGGCGGTTAAAATGATGATAGGGACACTGGAATGTTTCCGTATTCGGCGGCATACTGACCAGCCGTCAACCTTCGGCAGAACAATATCCAAGATAACTAAATCAACCGAGTTGGATTGAAACAGCTCTACAGCTTTTTCCCCGTCGGCGGCCTCCAATACCTGATACCCATCCTCAATGAGATAGTCCATGATCACTTCACGTAAAATATCCTCATCTTCAACAACCAAAATTTTATTCATCCCATACCTCGATCTGTGGCCTTATGAATTTATTATAGAGATTCACCGATGAAGTTGCGAATCTGTTGCCATTGCGTATGCCGCGGCGTCCTGCCGCCCTCGGCCAACGTTAAAATGAGGACGTGAATAGCTCACGTCCTCATTCCATTCCCAACCTCCCCAGTTCCCGAGGTCGTTAAGCTCCTTCCACCATATCCCGTTTGTGATAGCCCATATAGCCAAGTACCATCAAGACAATACTGATCACGGTCATAGTAATAAAGATTACTCCATCAAACTGATCCATTGGCATCCGCGGAATCCAGCTTTGAACCGCTGTTTTTGAAAACCATTCCGGCAAATCCAAAATCCCGCCAAAGTAGTTTAATGCAAAAGAATAGCCAAGATATACATAAATCACTTTACCCAGTTTTGGCGCCCAGCCTAAAGCCAAAGCTGCAAGTCCTGTAAAAAACAGCACAGAGGGCAAGAAATTATAGCCTGCGGCCAAAAAATCCCCCATATCCATAGATGAGCCATCACCCATTGCAGAAATTGCCGTACCGCCAAGTCCGCCTGAAGCCAGCAAAATCCCAACAACTCCAGCAGCGATTGCCAAAATGACACTCGTCCAATAGAGCTGAGCCCGAGTCACTTTTGTAGCATAAAGCTGGCTCAAATGCAGCCGCACTTCTTCCGAGAAAAGTTTATTGACAATGGCAATGGGTAAAATAGAAACCAATCCTATCATGACCATCATAATGGTTCCCGTAAATGAGGCTTCGATTGAAACGCCTGCTATCGTAAACATTTGACTCATCATTTCATTGCTTTCAAGGAAAGTCTGCATATCTCCATAAATCGAACCATAGGCTGCTCCCATGATTACGAAAGCAATTAACCAGCTAATCACTACGCCTTTGTTCAGCTTGATAAACAAACCAGGGATGGACAGCAAGGATTTTTTGGCTGTCTCCCGCCCTTCTCTTTCCGGTAAATAACCAGCCCCCATATCCCGACCGCCCTCAAGGGCAAAAGCAATGATCACCGCAATAACACTGAAGGCTGCGGCCAAAATCAGGGGTATCCAATTGTTTTCAGTAAATGGATAAGTCAGATAAGTCCAACCCATTGGATTGATCATCGATAAATTGACATTGGACACATCTGTACCAGCACGAACAATATAGAGCAATCCTACAATTCCAAGCGATGAACCAGTTGCACCGGATGAGGTTGGCATAATTTGCGCCATAACTAAGGCAATTACAGCTCCCAAAATACCAGCTATCCCCACTGATGCGCCAAACAGGAATGATCCTCCGGCCGAAATCGTATCAACGCCAAAGCCAGTCATAACCCCGCCAATAAGAAGCGCCATTAAAATATTGATAAGCACTACTTCGGCAATCACAGCAAGCGAATTGGCTTGGCGGCCGACTTGAAAGGAGCGCACCAGCTCAGTAAGCCCATGATCCTCTTCCTTGCGGGTATGGCTCACAACATGCAAAGCAGCTATGATCATCGCAAACAAACCACAGAATAGCAGCATTTCGTGTGCATACATGGCACCCAAAGTATAATCAGCCGCGGTGCCGACCGGTGTCGGACCAACCATAGAGATCATGGCGGGATTTTGCAAGGTTTCATACATCCCCTGCAAACCTTCCCCCTTGCCGATTTCTTCAAAGGCCGGAACATAAGCAGCTGAGAACAAACCCAGACCTAAAATCCAGATAATGATTTTTTTCCAATCACGTTTCAAATACTGCACAAATAGTACATTCCAACGTGCAAATTTTTCTTTCATCGCGTTTTCCTCCGTTCCCACTCTTAGACTTCATAATGCCGCATGAACAAGTCTTCAAGCGTTGGCGGTACAGATTCAAACTTCTTCACACCCAATTTTGCGGCTTCGGACAGAATTTCATTGATAAATTGGTTATCCGCAGAGAATGTCGCTTGATTGTCCTTTTGCTTGAAATCATGGACACCGTTAACGGATGCCATCTTAACCACATCACCTACGGTTACCAAAGTAACAGTAGAACGTGTTAAGTGACGCAATTCATCCAACGTCCCCGTTTCAACGACCTTTCCTTGGCGAATAATGACCACCTTATCCGCTAAACGCTCCACTTCGCTCAAAATATGGGAGGATAGTAAAATTGCTTTCCCTGTGTGCTTGATCTTTTCTACCTCATCTTGGAAGACGGCTTCCATCAAAGGATCAAGACCGGAAGTTGGTTCATCGAAAATATACAAATCCGATTCAACTGACAACGCCGCAATCAAGCCGACCTTTTGCCGATTGCCTTTTGAATAGCCTTTTGCTTTCTTCTTAGGGTCCAGTTCAAAACGCTTAATTAAATAGTCACGTTTATTCTTATCTCCGCCGCCATGCAATTTAATAAATAGATCAATAATTTCGCCACCCGTTAAGCTGCCCCAAAGCGCCACATCACCTGGAACATAAGAAATTCGTTTATGAATCTCAAGGCTATCCTTCCAAACGTCTTTGCCAAAAATTTTTACTTTACCGGCATCGCGGTTAATAATTCCCAACAAAGTACGAATCGTTGTTGACTTGCCTGCACCGTTTGGTCCAATAAAGCCCACAACTTCTCCAGCCTTTACTGTGAATGTCACGTCGTGCAATGCTTTAAACTTGCCGAAACTCTTTTGTAGCCCTTGCACTTCTACAATTTTATCCATAGCACTAAAACTCCTTTTTAAACAGTTTTAGTAACGTGCTTTCCAGTTTAAGGCAAAGCTTAAATCCGGAGAAAAAATAATGAACTCTTAACAGTATTAAGAATCCATATTCTCATATTTTCGCTTTGTTTTAAACCAAAGTTCATTTACAGATTCAGTTATACACCTTTTTATTAGCCCAGTCAATTAAAAATGCATGAGTTTTGAACTTTCATTCGTTTGATAATTCATAACTATTGCTATATAATTAGGAAAGAAAATTTTTTATTCATTAAGGATAGAAAGCAGGAATTGGGAATGAATGGATTTGAACGGCGCACACAGGAGAAGAAAAATCAAGTTTTGGAAGCGACTTTTAACTTGATAAATACAGATGCCGGCGTGGAAAATTTAACAATGGATGAGATTTCCATAAATTCTAAGGTTGGAAAAACAACAATTTTTAAATATTTCGGGAGTAAAGAAAATCTTATCCATGAGGTTTTTAAGTATTTTTTGAATAAAATGGGGGAAACCGCCCGAGGAATCATGGCCGAAAATAAACCTTTCGAAGAAACCCTCATTGCCATGAGTCAGAACAAAATCAATTATCTGGAAAAAGTGAATAAGCAGTTTTATTTGGATTTAATGGACTTTTTCACCAAAAAGGGTGATGATGGCTTATCTTTGATGATGCGGCAATACGCCAGCGAAAGCTTTAGCCTTATGCTGGATTTATTCCACCGCGGACGTAAAGAAGGCAAGGTTGATTTGAAATATTCCGACGAATTTCTTTTGATTTATTTCCAGGCCCTTGTAGAAGGCATCTCCAGCCCTCACATCTACGAGAGGATTACTCCTTATACAGCCCAATGGACAGAATTGCTGATTAAAGGGATTGCACCGAATAAATAAACCCACAGAAAAACCCGGCTTCCAGGGCCGGGTTTTGTTGGCCATAATAATGGAATTCCCCGCGGGAGATATGCCTGCCCCCAGATTAGTGCCCAATTCCCAACAGATCCATTTCCTTAAAATTCAAGCTACTCCCCCTCTCCTGCTGTAAGCGCTGTTTCGGACAGGCTGATCCGGTCAATTCTTACAGAGAGCTTGCCGGAGGGGGTCTGGACATGAACCGTCTCCCCGCATGGCTTCATCAGGAGTCCCCTTCCCATGGGCGACAGGAAAGAAACCGGGCATTCTCCGGAATCGTCCTCAGGAAGGACTGCATGATGGGGACTTATAATCGTTAAAGTTTCAGTGGACATATCGTCCAGGTAGGAGATGCATACGCGGCTGCCTACAAGCACCTTCTCGCACCAGCGTTCTTCCTCACTGGCCAGATAGCTCTTCAGGACTTCAATATAGTCGCAGAGGAGCTGATCCGCTTGGGACCGCCCGCTGCCGAAGTCGGGGAAATAAGCGTCAAGAAACCGGGGCCTCTCATCATCAAACATAACCAGCTGACGGACAAAAAGCTCACGCCAAACACTCTCCTTGACTCTAGGGTTCATAGTAGATATCACCTCCTAAATAAAGCATCTTGGACCTGATCATATCTTGCTTGGGTATAATCATAGCGCTTTCCTCCTCCATAGAAATAGAAGGCCCCTATAGGATATAGAGGCCTTGCTTCCATCTTACCAGCTGTGGCATTTATGTCAAGGTGTGGGAGAAGGAGACGGGAGAATCCGACGAAGGTTAACATCATTCGCAAAAAATGCTATACTACTTTTATTGCCCGGTTCATCCGGAGCAGACGTAATTTTAACTAATAAGCCATAGTTAGGAGTGTCCCTTGAAAGCGACGAGAGCAGCCAAATTTTCCATCGCCATGCTGCTGGCGCTTCTTGTTGTGTCCGTATGCGCCCTGTTTTTTATACAGCGGGAGGAGCGGGTAAGCCTCCTGTTTGCCGTAAGCGCGGATGGTTACGACCAGGCCGCTTACGATCATTTCAGCCAGACCCTGGCGGCCAATGCCAACGTGCGGAAGCTCCCTCTCGCGGACTTGAGCCAACGGCAGTTGAACCGGTATGATGCCATTTATCTGGACTATAATCTGAAGGCAACGCCTGCGCTGTCCGGGGCTTTGGACAAGCTGTCCCGGTATGTGGAGCAAGGCGGCCATCTGTTCCTTGAAAATGACTTTGCCGCCGACTTTCCACCCGATTTCCTGGGAGGATCGGAGCTGGTCCCAATGGGCTCGCCCAAGGAGTTATCCTTTGAATACCCGGATGTGGACCTTCATTTGCAAAACATGCAGCAGGTCTTCCGGTTGTTTGTGGAGAGCTTCGCCAGCCAGAACCAACTGACGGACAGCCAGACGGCCAACGGACAATCGAATGCGCTGCCCGGCTACGACTGGGGCTACGGAATGACTCCAACTACAGCGGAAACCCTGGTGCGCATGAACGGCGCCAGTGTGATGACCGCCAACCGTTACGGCAAGGGCAGCGTGTTATGGTCCAGTGCGCTTTTGCCTACCCACTATTATATTACAGGCTTCGATCTGGCCAGCGGCATGGACCCGGCAAAGGGCTTTGCCGAGAAACAAAAGCAAGCCTCCAGCACGTACCAGCTTGCTCAAGGGGGTACATATTTCCGCTTTAAAAATGAAGCTCCCCTCGAGCCCTACTTCCAGTTTGCTTTCGCCACCGCCAACTACCAGCTGCGCAACGCCTATCTGGACTACGTGTCCAAGGAAAAGCTGGGGTACAGCGTGACCAAGGTCCACGGTCCTTACGGGCGTCCGGCCATGGCGTACCAGAACCACTTTGAGGTGGCCAGCGCTTTTTTCCATGACGAAGGAATCCAGTGGACCGAGCTGCTGCGCAAGTACAACCAGATTCCATCCTTCTCCATCGTCCGCTCCTCCTACGAGTGGAACGAATGGTTTGAGGATTTGACCGTACATCTGAATACGGGCAGCTCCCGGGAGCCGGCGTTTATCGGGCAACTGGACAATTCCTTCTATGGAAGCGGTGTGCGCTTGGCCAGTGAAGGCCGGACCCTGACACTGGAGAAATATCCGGTCCCCACCCAATTGGGCGACAAGCTGGATAACCCGTACCGGGTTTATCCGGCCTTGGCCGACCTGGACGGAGACGGACGTATGGATCTGGTGGCCGGCAGCGCCGACGGACAGCTGTATCTCTTCCGCAATCTGGGCAGCCAACCGCCGGATTATGCAGGCGAACGGCTTCCGGAAGGGCTGACCGCCCCAGATTCCTTTGGCAAAAAGGAGCTGCTCCTGACCTCCTCCGGCAAAGAGCTGCAGTTGCCCGCCGGCTATTCGGCTCCCGCTATGGCGGACCTGAACGGAGACGGCATGATGGACCTGGCGGCGGGAGACAAGGAAGGCCGGGTATGGGTGGCCTATGGCAAGCAGGGCCTGCGCTTCACCGAGCCTGTTCCCTTGCGCGCAGGCGGCATGGAGCTGCGGGTGGACAGCTACGCAGCCCCCGCCTTCGGGGATTATGACGGAGACGGCACTCCGGATTTGGTGGTCGGTGACGGCGTGGGCCGGATATACGGCTACCGCGGGGTGCCGGGCAAGCCGGGCCAATGGGAAAAAGGGCTGCTGCTGCTCACCCATTCCTCCCGTTATGCCGCACCCGCCGTCCGGGATATGAACGGAGACGGGCTGCCGGATATCGTCACCGGCAGCCAGGACGGAGACATCACAGTCTACATCCGATCCCCCGGCGGCAGCTATGCCAAGCAAGGCACAGTGAACGGCGCCACCTCCAACCAGGTGAACACCAAGGCGCTGGTAGGCGGACATAATTCAGTGCCGCTGTGGGCGGATTTGAATCACGACGGCAAGGATGATCTGGTGGTGGGCCAATTGGAATTCGGCCTGCCGGTGCCGCTGGATGACCCGGATTTCCCTTACCCCAATGAGGTTAAGAAATTTGTGGATTACGCCAAGGCCAACAAGCTGGAGCTGTATCCCCATCTTTTCTTCCACAGCTATCTGTCGGACGCCCAGGAGAAACGGGAAATTGAGCTTCACCGCCAAATGTTCGAGAAACTGGGCATCCCCTGGACGGCCATGGGCACCAACCAGCATACCTGGCGGATCAACAATGCCGACCGGCTGCAAACCCTGCGCAACGAGAATGAAGCGGGCCTGTGGTTCAACTTCGGCTTCCGGCCTCCCAATAATCCCATGGACCCGCAGTACGGCCAGGATTATGTGTGGAGCATGCCGTTTCTGCTGGAGGACAGCACGCTGAAGCAGCCCATGGTGCTGAGCTCGCCCAACATGATTTTCCGGGCCAAGGGTTCCGATTATGCCACGGAGGACATTTACCACGCTTACGCAGCATTGGATATGCCGATTATTTATTTTGATCATATTGAGTACAAGCTTCCCGGGCAGATTAATCTGCTGCTGCCTTATGTGACCTTTTTGGACCAGCTGCGCAATTCGGAGAACTATAACTTTATGACGGAGCCCCAACTGGCCCGCTCTGCATTGACCACCCTGAAAACCAAGGTTCATGTCAAACAGAGCTATGCCGCCTGGCTGATGGATAAGGTGAAGAATAAGCTGGGCCGCGGCGTCCATCTGACGCTTACGCTGTCTGCCGATACCTCGGAGGTGCCGGATGAGCTGGCGGGAGTGTACAAGAGCACGCCGGGGGTGGCCATTGACCCGGGCAAACCCTACCAGGGGTCGCCTCTTGGGGTAGATGCCCGGATCTATACCCGGCAAAATGGGGTTCTGTATACGGGCCTTGGGGAGCCGGTGAAGCTCACGGTGGACTGGAGCCCGGCAGGTCTTCATCTGGAGCGCAGCAATGTCCCCTTCCGGTGGACGGAGGTGAAGGAGGGTGAGGTCCGCCTGGAGCTTCTGGACGGCGGAATGCAGCAGGTGAAGCTGTACAGCCCGACGCCGCTTCTGATCGCCGGCGATAATCTGAAGATTGAAGAGAGCGAGGCGGGGCAGCCGGGCCAAGTCGGGCACACCTATACGGTGACCCATTATGGGGAAGCAACCGCTGTGACGTTGAAATGGGCAAGGGATTAGTTAGCGGAGCCGCAGCTGACGCCCGCTGCAACCATGGCGGGAGCAGACTCCCGGAAGCTTCCGGGAGCTGGGGCTTGCGGAGTTGAAGCTTCCGAAGTTGGGTATTCCGGGAGTTGAAGCTTCCGAAGTTGGGTATTCCGGGAGTTGAAGCTTCCGGGTGTTCTAACGGCGGTAGAAGCCGCTATCTGGGACAAAAGCGGGGCTTAGAAATTCTAACGGCGGTGAGAGCCGCTATTCGGAGCAAACGTGGCCGCTTGGGGGCCAAACAGGCCAAATAAGGGCTGTGGCTGCCGTTAGGATGTGAGATGGCCGGATTTCCGCCAAATAGCGGCTTATACATCCGTTAGAAATTTTCCAGGGCAGCGAACCGCCCCGTGGTGCCTACGATGCAGGCTTTCCTTGCGGAAAGCCCAGCTTATGCTTACGATGCGAGTTTTTGCTGACGCAAAACTTAGCTTATGCTTACGATGCGAGTTTTGCTGACGCAAAACTTAGCTTATGCTTACGAAGTAGGCTATCCTCCGGATAGCCCTTAGGAGGAATTACCATGACCGCGATTGCCAAAGAGTTGGAGGAGCATATCCGCGCCCGCTACGAAATTGATCCGGACGACGAGGACTTTTCCCAGGATGTGCATTTGTTCGATTACGGCTTTATCGATTCCATCGGCGCCACCGCCCTGATTGCCCACATCGAAAAAACCTACAATCTGCAGGTGACCAACCAGGATTTGATGCTCTACCCCCTGAACACCATCAATGAAATCGCGGCCTTCATCAGCCGCAAGATTGCGAGGTAATGGATCATGGAATGCACGGTTTCCCTGGAGGGTTTGTCCGCCTCCCAATACGGCCAGCTGAAGTATGCCTGCGCGTTTGTGGACGAGACAATTACCGGGATTGACATTGACGGGGACACGCTCCGCATCACCCACAGCTCGCCCTTGGGCAACGCGGTTATCGAGGAACGGGCCAAACGGTTGGCGGAGCGCTTTTCCAAGGGGGATTTCGGCTTTAAGGAGAACATTCTGTTCGAGCACCGGGTGAACGTTCCCAGTCGCGGAGACATTATTGCCGAGCTCGTCGAGAAAAAAATCATCAAGGTGCTGGAGCCCGGCATGTTTATCTTCCGGGAGCCCTTTTCCAGCCTGATGCGGTTTATGGACGACTCCTTCGTGGCCAAGATCGCCCGCCGCTTCGAGGGTCTGAAGGAAGAGCACTATCCCGCCGTCATCCACGCGGATACCCTGAACAAAACCAACCATTTTACCTCCTTCCCCGAGCACATTCACTTCCTGACCCACCTGCGGGAGGATCTGGACGTGATCGAGGGCTTCTCCCAAACCATCCGCGAAATCGGTGGCTGGAAACAAGACGCGCCGCTGGACCTGAATGCCAGCATGCCCAAGCCCAAGTTCACCATGAACCCCTCCACCTGCTACCACTGCTACGAGGGCTTGCAGGACGAGGTGCTGGAAGGGGACGGCATTACCGTTACCGCCATCTCCAAGTGCCACCGGTTCGAATCCCGGAACCATACGGATTTTGGCCGTTTGCTGGACTTCAGCATGCGGGAGATCATCTTCGTGGGCAAACCCGACTATGTAAAGGAAAACCGTCTGAAGGCCATCGAGTACCTGAAGGAACTGGCGGTTGAGTGGAACGTGGACAGCTGGATGGAAATCGCCAACGACCCCTTTTTCACCAATGACTTCCAGGTAAAAGCCTCCTTCCAGCGCAATCAGGAGATGAAGTACGAGCTGCGCCTGTCTGTCCCTTATCTGGACAAGTCCATCGCCGCCAGCTCCGTCAACTTCCACAGCAACACCTTCGGCAATGCCTTCAACATCAAATTCGGCAAACGCAGCGCCGTAACCGGCTGTGTCGGCTTTGGCATCGAACGCTGGGTCTTTGCCTTCCTGGCCCAATACGGCCTGGACGAGACCCGCTGGCCCGCCGCTTTCCGGGAGCAATATGCGGACTGGCAGAAAAAGCAGTTTTAATCCGGGCAAGCCCTTCACAAAAGCCGCCGCGCGAACCCGCCGGTACGGCTTCCTGATTGCTCTGGCGGTGTTGTTTATCCTGACGGACCTGGCGCTGGCCTGGTGGAATCCCATGGAATCCTCCCGGCGCTTCTACAAGAATGATTTTACCAAAACCCTGTACCATCACGGCTGGGTCCGCTCCGGCCCGGTGTTCTTCGGAAACTCCGCAGTAACCGGCGCCTATATGGAGGACAAGTCCACCCGCCCGCTTACGGAAATGGGCCTCTCCTACGGCAGAATTACCGATCTGAAGGCCATTCTGGAGAAAAATCTGTACCAGGTCAAGGACGAGCTGGTGGTGGGCATCGACGTTCATACCATGATCGACGAGATGGAGACGGACCCGACCTACCAGTGGTTCAAAAAGCCCTATCAACCCTACGTTTATGCGTACCGGGACTACTTCCGGGATTCCGGAACAGAGGCCGTGAAGAGCCTCTATGCAGGGGCGGTGGAGCTGGATGCGGGGAAGCTGCTGGCCTACCAGCCCCGGTGGATTGACAAGGAGCTGTATTTTGGTCAAAAGGAAAAAGCCTGGATGGCGGAGCGCTGGGACTACTATGATGAGCTGTGGGGCGATCTGACTCTGCCGGATTTCCGGGAGAACCTGGACGCTCTGGCCTGGGTGGCGGATTACGCTGCCGAGCATGGATTGGCCCTCCGGGTTATCTGGATGCCCTGGCACAAGGATTTTCCCAAGCCGCCATATGTGGAACCGCTGAAAGCGGAAGCCAACCGGATTCTTGCAGAGCATGGAACACCGGTGCTGGACGTTATGGACCGCTACAGCGCCGCCTACTTCCACGATCTGGTCCATCTGAACCGGGAGGAAGGGGCTCCCCTGTTTACGAAGGAGGTGGATGAATGGCTCCGGTCATTCGCAAAACCGTCGAACTCCTAGCCTATCTCATCATGCTGATTCTGGTGCTGGTCTATTTTACCGGCAACGGTCTGTTCATCTATGAGGGCTTCTAAAAAAACAAAAAAACCCTTCATCCGCAAGCGGCAATGGGGTTCTTGGGAAGGCAAGTCAATTGACCGTCAATTGGCTTGTCTTTTTCTGGGCTGCGCCTCTGCGCCTCACTGGCTGAGCGCTTCCTCGGTAATCCGCCTGATGTCGATAGGGGACAGAGATTCCTCATTGACCATATCGGGCAGAATGTGGCTCAGGAAATATTCCACGCACGCCAGGGGAATATTCTTGATCTTCACCAGCGCCTCGCGGTACATCTTCACAAATTCCTTCTCCGTATTGCCCCGCTGCATCTCCGCAAAAGCCTCATACACCTGATCCAGCTTGTCCGCCACCTCCAGGATTAGCCCTTCCACCGACTGGTCCTTGCCTTCCCGCAGCTGATTGAAGAAAATCGGGCGGAATTCCTCCGGGATATGCTCATTAATGAAATGATGCACCATTCCCTCCTCCACCTGCTGAATCAGGGAACGCAACTCCATGGAGGAATGCTTCACCGGCGTTTTGATATCCCCGATAAAAATCTCCCCGTAATCATGGCTGCTGGTGATTTCATAGAGCTTCTTCCAATTGACCGGGGTGCCGTGCATCTCCTCAATATCCGCCAAAGTTTTGGCGTATTGGACTACCTTCCAGGAGTGAGCCGCCACCGTATGCTCCTCAAACTTGAACTTGCCGGGGCAGCGGTAAATCCGTTCCATTTCGTTCAGCGACCGGAAATACGTGTGAATCCCCATTGTTGCCACTCTCCTTTGCCTGCTTGTTGTGTGCCGGGAGGAAGTCTGCCATGGCAGCATCCTTTCCCACCGATGTAAAAGCAGTATACCAGCCCCGTGTTAGCGGCGGATTAAAGGAGCGTCTGCGTTCTGTAAAGGGCCGGCGGCAATCATGATAGATGCGAATGAAAAGAAAAACAAGATGACATTAATCCATCATCTCATTATCTAATACCGCGTCAATCACCCGCAGAATTTTCTTCTGTTCCTGAATACTCCTGCCGCGGAGCCTATCTACAATTTCCCCTAACGTGGTTCCTTCATTCTCGCTGCCTTCTGGTTCCACATAACGAAAGAATTTCGTAAGTGAAATACCCAAGGCTCCAGTCACTTTGGCGAGTACATCAATTGAACATACCTTTTCAGCACGTTCCAGTTTTCCCACATAGCTTTCATGAACATCTGCCGCATGAGCCAGTTCTTCTTGGCTCATGTCTTTCTCTTTTCGGAAATGTCGGATGCCTTCACCGACCTTTTTCATCATCTCACTCATGATAATCACCCCAAGCCCACCATAGAGCAGGGTAATCATTGCCCCAAGGGACGATAGGGTATTTTATTTGAAAATATACCCCAAAGGGATTTTGTATGATAAAATACTACTGAACAAAGTTGCTGTTCATCAATTGGGGTGCATAGGTCTTGAATTTAGAAGAAAGTGATACTTCTTTTGGGGGGAGGCCAAAATTATTGTCTAACAGCCTGGAGGAAAAAGGATGGATATACAACTTTACATAAATTTTAAAGGAGCGATACATTTGGACAATAACGTGCAGTCTCAATTCATTTGCACTGGTACTCCGCCTCAAGAACCCTACTATAACAAAGAAATGTCCCCTGTCATTTCGGTCAAAGAATGGATGCTGACCTTGCTACTGATGTTAATTCCACTTGTCAATTTTGTGATGTGGTTTGTATTCGCGTTTGGCGAAGGCAATCGTACGAAAAAAAATTTATTTAAAGCGATGTTGCTACTATATGGAATTATTTTAGGCTTTTTTTTGCTCATTGGTGTATTGGCGTTTTTGCTCTCATTCTCCAATGAGTTGCTAAGCTGAGAACGACACGGTGTTGGTGGCGATGAACTGATGTATGCGGGGCTGGTCAAGCCGAAGTGGTTCCATAGCGATTTTGCAAGAGCGGCTACCTTGTTGGAAGAGCGCTCTTCTGCTGTTGTATGTCGCTGGGGTCCCGGCATTCGCTGAGATTTATGGGACAAGGGATTCCCCGTCTTATAACGGGCTTTGCGCCAAAATAATCCAGAACATTAAAGGAGGACGCGAAATGAAACGAAAAATCCTTTTAGCAACAATACTAGGATCGTTTTTTTTCTCGGGAATAGCTTTTTCAGAAGTCATGCATGGAAGTTTCAAAGGGTTTCCTATAGTTAAATTATTTATCGATGGAAAAGAAATTAATAATGAAGTTCCTGCAATAGTAGTTGATGGGAATACATTGGTTCCGCTCCGAGTCATTTCAGAAGCGTTAGGCAGAGAAATCTCATGGGATGGTGACTCACAGTCTGTTTTTGTTGGAAAAAAGCCTTCTAATAGCAATGCTCAATCAACAAATCAAAACTTTGAATTTTCAGGACTGAATGATTACTACGATGATGGCCTCTTAGGTATCTATCACGTCACTGGACAAGTCAAGAATATTTCCGGAGAAAGGACATCTCGATTTATCGAAATTACTGTAACTTTACTTGACAAGAATAAAAAGGTCTTGAGAACACAGTCTGGGTATTTAAGCTCTTTTGGGGGGCTGGATAATAATGAGACAGGGTCGTTTGATATTCAATTTATAAATCCTCCGAAAAATATTGCTGAATATGAGGTGAAAGTTAAATCCTCTGGATTTTGATATGGATTGATGGCCTACTACGTCTGGGCCGGCTACAAGTAGCAAAACAGCAGAACTCTTGGACATGATCCAAAGTTCTGCTGTTTTGTGTAAAAGGGTTTTGCATGTATGCATGATTACTGCTATTCGATTACGGATTCAGATGGCGGTCCAGGAACTTCTCCAGCGCCCGATAGAAATCCAATTGGTTCTCCGTATTGTAGAAGCCATGCCCTTCATCCTGCTTCAGCATATACGGCACATCTACTCCCCGCTCCTTGAGGGCCTGGACGATCTGGTCGGATTCCGCCTGGTTCACCCGGGGATCATTGGCTCCCTGGGCCACAAACAGCGGCGCTTTGATCTGGTCCACATGGAACAGCGGCGAAATCGCCTCCAGCAGCTCCTTATCCTTCACCGGATCGCCTACCCGCTGGTTGAACAGCTCCCGCTCCGACTCCCAATACGGCGGCAGAGAGCCCAGCAGCGTAAACAGGTTGGACGGGCCCACGTAGCTGACACCGGCGGCATACACCTCCGGCGTAAAGGTCAGGCCTGCCAAAGCGGCATACCCGCCGTAGGATGCGCCGTAGATGGCCACCCGGTCCGCATCGGCAATGCCTTGCTCCACCAGCCATTCCACACCGTCGGTAAGGTCATTCTGCATGGCCTTGCCCCATTCCTTGTTGCCGGCATCCAGGAAAGCCTTGCCGTAGCCGGTGGAGCCGCGGAAATTCACCTGCAGCACTGCATAGCCGCGGCTGGCCAGGAATTGCACCTCCGGATTGTAGCCCCAGGCATCACGGGCCCATGGGCCGCCATGGGGATTGACCACCAAGGGCAGATCCTTGGCCTCCTTGCCCTTCGGCAGAGTCAGGTATCCGTTCAGCGTCAGCCCGTCACGGGATTTGAAGGTGACCGGCTTCATATCCGCCAGCTTGCTCTCGTCGAGCCAGTAGGACAGCTCGGCGATTTTTTCCAGACTGCCGGTTTCCGCATTATAGGTGTAGTCCACACCCTTGTTCTTGTCGTTGTAAGCCTGGAAGCGGAAATTGCCCTTCTCGTCGGGAACGCCGATGGCGATTTCCATACCCGGCAGCTCCTTGCGGATGGAGTCGTAGACCTTTTCCAAATCGGCATCAAAGAAGGTATAGTGTACTTTGTCCGTGATATAAACGGCAGCTACGATGGTTTTAGTGGCGCGAGACGGGACAATGCCCGACACATCCACATCCGGATGGGCAAATACGGTTTTCACCACTTTATTGGCCCCCGGATCAAATTCCACCACTGCCGCCTTATCCGCCTCCAGGTTGGACAGAGCGTACAGATGCTTATTGTCGTAAGTGAACATCAGCGGGCTGAAGGTTTCGCCCAGGCCGGTATCCAGGAGGGGCTTGAAGGCATCCTCCTCTTTTTCTCGATAAAGCAAGGAAGAAACATTTCCGTCGCTGGAAATAGCGATCCGCAGCTTGCCGTTGTTATCTGTCATCCAGCCGGTAATGTTGCCGGGGTTTTCCGCCGCCAGCACCGCCTCGCCGGTATTCATATTCACCCGGTACACGTCGAAAATCCGCGGGTCCCGCTTGTTCATGCCAATGAGCACATGATCCGGAAGATCCGGCAGAATGTCGATCAATTGGGAGGTCGTGTTCTCATACGGAGTCAGGTCCCGCTGCCCTTTGCCGTCGATGCCTACCACCAGCAGATGGTAGTTCTCGTCTCCGCCGCTGTCCTTGGCATAAATCAGCCGGTCATTGGACACCCAAGCAAATCCGGCGATGCTCCGTTCTGTTTCATGGGTAAGCTGAACCGCTTTCTCCTGGCCAACCTCCATCACAAACAGATTCAGCCTGTTATTCACTGGCTGTATGAAGGCCATGTGCTTGCCGTCCGGGGAAAGCTGGAACCCCTGCTGGTCCGACTCCCGGAAGAATTCCTCCAGAGGGATAGCGCCGGGATCAGCCACATCCAGCCCCAGAGTCAGATACAGGGCGCGGCCAAATTCACCCTTGGTGACCGCTGCTTGAGGAGCGAAATTCTGCCCGTCCCAGATAAAATGCTGCTTCAGCTTCAGCGCATCCGCGGCATGTACGGTGGCAATGGTTTGCCCATCGGCATATCCGGTTTGGATGCCGTTGTCATTCAGCAGGAATGCCCGGCTGAGAAGGGAGGCCAGCTGCTCCCGGGTCAGCGCGGAGTCCGGCTGATAGCCGCTGTCGCCGCCTTGCACGATGCCCTGCTCACGAAGGGCGTAGATGGCAGGCGCCGCCGCATTCTCCGCCGATACATCGGGGAAGCCAACAAGGGCTGCGGGCGCCTGGAACTGAAGCGCCTGCTGCAGAAGCACAGCCGCCTGGGCCCGGGTAATGGGGTCGGACGCATTTTGCAAATCCTCGGTGAATTCTATGTACCCCCGGGTAATCAGCGAACGCAGATATTCGCCGCCGTCATTGACAAGCGCAGTTGCCGTTCCGGCCGACTGCCCGGTTGCCGCGGCAGCGGAAGCCGCCTGGGCCGCCGGCAAATAGGAAGTTGCGATAAGTGCCAAAAGCAGAATGCCAACGCTGATCTTGCGCATGGATTGAAGTGTTTGCTTGAACAACTGATCTCCTCCTTCATAGATATATTGTCCTGACCGCTGTCCTCCCGCTCATACGGACAAGCTGCGGACGCCTTCTTCATTATACGACTATCCATCCAGATCGTTCCAATTTTCCGAAAAATACTCCCTTCCTGTTTGCGTGAGCAGTCATGCGTCTCATTGTTAACAGCGCTGGCGAAAAATGCTATACTACTCTTATTGCTTTCGTTAGGAATGAGGAGATTGGACACATGTGGTACTTGAATATGACGGCTGTGCTGGCCATTGCCGGCATGTCCGTAATTATGGGGCTGACCCGCAGGCTGCCCGGCCAGAAGCGGTGGCTGCTTCTGGCCTTCAACCTGGCCTTCATCGGCTTGTACAGCCAGCGGCTGCTTGTTTTTTATGCGGCGTATACGTTGATCAATTATGCATTGTTTGTGTTCCTGGCCCGGATAGAGCGCCGGAAGCTGTTCTGGTTCATTCTGTTTTTGGCCTTGAATGTGGGAGGCGTCGTCCTGCTCCGCCTGGCGGATATGGAGGTTTTCCACCATCCGGTATTGGGCGCTTTGGTCACCATCGGCATTATCTATAACGTGCTTAAAGCCATTGACGCTCTCTACTTTGCCTATTTTATCGGACGGGACGCCGTCTGCAAGCCGGTGGATTACGCCAACTACCTGCTGTTTGTGCCTACCTTCACCTCCGGCCCGATTCTGAAGTTCCGTGATTTCATCGCGGATACCAAGGTTCCTTATCAGGTGGATGCGGCGATGGCGGAGGCTTGCGTCAAGCGGATCATTCTCGGCATGTTCAAAAAAATCGTGCTGGTCACCTGGATGACCACCGCCTTTGACCATGTGGCGGCAGGGACGCTGAACACCTTCACCTCGCTGTTTCTCATGGTATGGTTCTATATCCTGATCTTCTTCGATTTCTCCGGATATTCGGACATTGCCGTGGGCTTCGGACGGCTGTTCGGCTATCAGGTGCCCGAGAACTTCAAACGGCCCTTCATGTCGCCTACCCTGACCCAATATTGGCGCAACTGGCATGCCACTCTGGGGGACTGGTTCCGTGACCACATCTACATGTTTTTCTCCCGGAAATCCCCCTCCAAGTGGACCGGCGCCGGGTTATCCGTCCTGATTATGGTGCTTATCGGCCTGTGGCATGGCTTCACATGGCTCTATGTGGCCTGGGGGGTCTACCATGGCATCATCATCGCTGCAGAATCCTTGCTGAAAAAATCCTTGGTCAACCGCAAAAAGGTGTCCAAGCTGTACTTTTACTGGCGCTGCTTTCTGACCCAATCCATCGTGACCCTGGCAGTCATCGTATATTGTCCCAACCATGAAATTGTCATCCGCATTTATAAAGGCTTGCTTCATTTCCCCTCCTTCTTCTGAAGGTACAAAATCGGATACAAACTCCGCAACTTCGGACATAGTAAGAGCAGGGCTTTTTTTCTACAATGAAAGCAGTATGCAATCCATAACGGAGGTGCTTTTTTTAATGAAATTGGGTGTGTTCACTGTACTGTTCCAACAAAAGCCGTTTGAGGAAATGCTGGATCATGTGGCATCCAAAGGCCTGCAAGCCGTAGAAATCGGCACCGGCGGATATCCCGGCACCGCTCACTGCAATCCGGATGAGCTGCTGGGCGATGCAGCCAAACTGAAAGCATTTAAGCAGGCGGTGGAGTCCCGCGGCCTGATCATCAGCGCCTTATCCTGCCACGGCAATCCCCTGCATCCGCAGAAGGACGTCGCCAAGGACTATCATGATACCTTCATCAAAACCGTCAAGCTGGCCCAAAAGCTGGAGGTTCCGGTGGTCAACACCTTCTCCGGCTGTCCCGGCGACCACGAAGGCGCCAAGTATCCCAACTGGCCGGTAGCTCCCTGGCCCAACGACTACCAAGAGATTCTCAAGTGGCAATGGGAAGAAAAAATCATTCCGTACTGGACGGAAATGGGCAAATTCGCAGCCGATCATCAAGTCAAGATTGGGCTGGAGCTGCACGGCGGCTTCTCCGTCCATACACCGGCAACCCTCCTGCGTCTGCGCGATGCAGCCGGGGAAGCCATCGGCGCCAATCTGGACCCGAGCCATATGTGGTGGCAGGGCATTGATCCGGTGCAAGCGGTGCAAGTCCTGGGCCGCGCCGGCGCCATCCACCATTTCCATGCCAAGGATACCTCCATTGATCCCATCAATGTGAACAAGTATGGCCTTACGGACATGCAGACCTATGACCACATGCTGGACCGGGCCTGGCAGTTCCGCAGCGTAGGCTTTGGCCATGACCTGAAGACCTGGGCCGATATCATGAGCGCCCTGCGTCTGGTGGGTTATGATTACGTGGTCAGCATTGAGCATGAAGACGGGCTGATGTCCATTGACGAGGGCTTTGCCAAGGCTGTCGCCAACCTGCAGCAGGTTCTGATCAAGGAGCCTCTGGGCGAGGCCTGGTGGATTTAGGAAAGGATGCTGGCTGCGTTGCACCTTCAACCGCAGGGCTTTAAAGCTCTGCGGTTTTTTCGTGTCCGGTTATATAACGGAAATGTCTGTTTTTTATAACAAAGCCTTATGGCACCTGGCATTTACGCTAGGCTTGGGATGTGGTACGATAGCTGTACAAAAACATACTAGATTAATCGGATTTATTTTTTGGAATCCGAAGGAGGATACGGGCGCTATGGCTTATCAACCTATTTGGGCGGAAGACACCTCAAAGTTAAACAAGGTCGAGCTGATCAAGCTTGAAAAAGACGGTCTGGATGTCATTCGTACCATTATTGAGGAATATGCAGCCGGAGGCTATGCCTCCATTACCGAGGATGATTTGAACCGGTTCAAATGGGCCGGAGTGTATGAGCAGAAGCCCCGGGACGGCCACTTCATGATGCGGGTGCGGATTAATACCGGCATCTTGAGCGCTGACCAGGCCCGGGTGCTGGCCGGCATCTCCCGGGATTACGGACGCAACCTGCTGGATATTACCACCCGCCAGGCGATACAGTTCCATTGGCTTAAGGTAGAGCATCTGCCGGATATTTTTAAGCGCCTGGAATCCGTCGGGCTCTATTCCTACGAGGCCTGCGGCGACTGCCCCCGCACCATTGTCGGCAATCCCCTGGCCGGGATTGACCCCAATGAGCTGCTGGATACGGAGGATTTGGTGAATCAGGTGAATGACTTCTTCATCCTGAACCGGGATTTCTCCAATCTTCCCCGCAAATTCAAAATGTCCATTTCCAGCAATATCTACAATACCGCCCATGCGGAAATCAATGACCTGGCCTTCACTCCCGCTGTGAAGGTGATCGACGGCCAGGAAGTGACCGGCTTCCATGTATGGGTGGGAGGCGGCTTGTCTGCCAAGCCTCATTTGGCCAAACGGCTGGATGTGTTCGTACGTCCCGAGGATGTGCTGAAGGTGGCTGTGGGCACTGTAACTATTTTCCGGGATTACGGCTACCGGGAAAAGCGCCATCATGCCCGGCTGAAGTTCCTGATGGCGGACTGGGGACCGGAGAAGTTCCTGGAGAAGCTGACAGAGATCATCGGGGAGCTGCCCTCATCCGGAGAAGATAAGACCGTCGGCTGGAATGCCGCCTACTTTGACGGCGTCCATCCCCAGAAGCAGCCCGGCCTGAACTACGTGGGCCTGAATGTGCCTGTGGGACGACTGACCGGAGATGAGCTTGAAGAGCTGGCCCGGCTGTCCGATGAATACGGCCAAGGCTCCCTGCGCACCACCATGTCCCAGAATATTATCTTCTCGGATATTCCCGACAGCAAGGTGGAGGCGCTTTTGGCAGAGCCGCTGCTGAAGCGGTTGACGCCCAATCCCAACACCTTCATGAGCCGCACCGTTTCCTGCACAGGCAATGAGTTCTGCAATCTGGCGATTGTGGAAACCAAGGTTCGGGCAGTGCGTGTAGCCGAGTATCTGGATGAGCATGTGGACTTAAACGAGGATATCCGCATTCACTTCGTAGGCTGCCCCAATGCCTGCGGACAAAAGCAAATCGCCGACATCGGCCTCCAGGGCTCTCTGGTGAAAACCCCGGAGGGCACGGTAGACGCCTTCGATATTGCCATCGGCGGCACCCTGGGCCCCGGCGCCCAATTCAACCAGCCGCTGAAGGGTCGGGTGAAGGGCGATGAGGTAGGCCCGGTGCTGGCCCGGCTGATCCTGTATTACAAGGAAAACCGCAACGAAGGGGAGTCCTTCAACCGGTTTGTGGCCCGGGTGGGCGTACCGGCCTTCCAGGATGTGCTGAACGGCATTCTGGCGGCTTCCTAATATGCGCAACTAAAGTGAAAGAACCTGGACGGGGCGGCAGCCCCCAGGTTCTTTTTGTTTGGACTCATGCTGCCTCCCGGCAGATGGCCGCTGGTCGCGCCTGCCTGACCAAGCTTCCGCCATAATGGAACTCAGCGACGCTTATATGCCGAAAATCCGCCATTGTGCGTTCTTGCGGAACTCAGAAGCTCTTATTAGGCATTTCCGGTCACTTTTGGGCCGATTGGCGGTATCTTTGTGGTTTTACAGCTTCTCATTTCCGTTATGGTCGTATTCATCTGGATTTTCCCCTGTAAGCGTCGGATAGTTCCGTTGCCAAAAACGGACCGGCAGAGCAGAGCAAGGATACTCGGCATGATTTACCCGGATGCTGGTCTCGGACCCTGAATATACTCCTCGGGAGTTTGCCCGGTCACATTCTTGAAATCCTTAATAAAATGGGCCTGGTCGTGGTAGCCTAAATCCATGGCCAGCTTTACCAGTTCGCCATGCCTGCCGCTGTCCAGCCGCTCTGCCGCATCCTGTATCCGGTACAGCCGGATCACCCATTTGGGGCTGACCCCTACATATTGGTCAAACAAACGCTGAACAGTCCGCTTATGCAATCCCATGCGGACACAAAGCATGTCCACCTTCGTTAGCTCCCGGTCCTTGGCAATGTCCTCCACGGCTTCCCGGATAAGCTGCGCCTGAGGGTCAGGTTCGGGTAAACGGCGCATAAGCACCCTCTCCATCTCCTCTGCCATGGCCTGTTCATCCTTAAGGCCGAGCACCGGCTCCTCCAGTTCTTCACCAGTAAGCCCCAGCACTCTCATTACCGGAACAGGCTTGCCCCGCCACCTGGATAAAGGCTCCCCCAAAAAAGGATAGAACCCTCCAGGGTGAAACTTTACGCCGAAGACACAGCCGCTTCCTTGCAGCAGATAAGAGAAGGTCGCCGTTCCCGGAGCAAAACAGGCCGTTTTTCCCGGCTCCACCACTAAATTGACGCATGGATTCGGCACCACCACCTGATTGTAGCGTTCACCCTCGGCCAATTCCCATCTGACCCCCCAGTAGTGCTTAATGAAAGGCGCCAGCTCCGGCGAAGGAGGGATGCGGGTCAGACGGAACCGCTGTGTCCCGTCATTCATATGAAGCACACCTAAGGCCGGTGAGGGTATGTTATGGTTCACAAGGCATCACTCTCCCTGAATAAAAGATGCTTGCCCAAAAGAAGCCTCTCGCAAGAAGCTTCTTGCAAGCTTGATTTCGGCTGTCGCGTTTTTACAAGACTTGTCCGCCCCCGCATCATATAGTAAAAGCAGAATTGCCAAAAAAGGAGGAAGCTTTATGGGACATCAATATGACTTTTATGTAGCGGCTACCCCGGAGCAGCTGTGGCAAATCCTCACCGGGCCAGAGGGGGTCCGGCAAATATTTTTCGGCTGCGAATTGCGTTCCACCTTTCAGCCCGGGGAGGCTTTTGCCTACGTTGGTCCCGGCAATGACGGTCCGGAAACGGTTCATGTGTATGGAACCTGGCTGGAATGGGAGCCCCATCGCAAATTCAGCTATGTGGAGCATCCCGGCCCTTCTTATGCGCCGAATCACGCCGAACTGGAATCCCGGGTAACCTTTACCTTTGAGCCTGTAGGCAGCTGCACCAAAATGAGACTGGTCAATGACCAGTTCACACCCGGCCATCCCGCTATAGAACGGTCCGGAGAAAGCTGGTGGATGATCCTGAGCAACATCAAAACCCTGGCGGAAACCGGGAAAACCTTGGATTTTGGCTGGTAGGAACTATAACTCTTCTAACACAAAAACGCCGCATGCCGTACAAGCCTCCTGTACGATATGCGGCGTTTTGATTGCCGGCCAGACTGTTTTCGTTGGCAGGCTGCCTACATTTTTAGAGGCTGGCCGCCTTTTCCTCCACTTCCTGCGGCTCCTCCTCCAATGCCTTCCGGGTCCGGGCCAAATCCCGTTCCAGAATCGGCTTCAGATATTTGCCGGTATAGGACCCGGCCACAGCAGCAATCTCCTCCGGCGTGCCGGTGGCAACGATTGTGCCGCCGCGACTGCCCCCTTCGGGGCCCAGGTCGATAAGGTAGTCCGCTGTTTTGATGACATCCAGGTTATGCTCGATGACCAGCACCGAGTCGCCATTGTCTACCAGCCGGTGCAGCACCGTCAAGAGACGGTCGATGTCATCGGTGTGCAGTCCAGTTGTCGGCTCATCCAGAATATAGATAGCCTTGCCGGTGCTGCGCCGGTACAGCTCCGCCGCCAGCTTCACCCGCTGGGCCTCGCCGCCTGATAAGGTGGTGGCAGGCTGCCCCAGCTTCATATAGCCCAGGCCCACATCCACCAGCGTCTGGATTTTCCGGTGAATCCGCGGAATGTTCTTGAAGAACTCCGCCGCGGCTTCAATGGTCATTTCCAGCAGCTCGGCAATGCTCTTGCCCTTGTATTTGATCTCCAGCGTCTCCCGGTTGTAGCGTTGGCCCTTGCAAACCTCGCAAGGAACATACACGTCCGGCAGGAAGTGCATCTCAATGCGGATGATGCCGTCGCCGCGGCAGGCTTCACAGCGCCCGCCCTTGACGTTGAAGCTGAAGCGGCCCTTCTTGTAGCCGCGGATCTTGGCCTCCGAGGTGGCCGAATAGACATCCCGAATATCGTCAAACACGCCAGTGTAAGTGGCCGGATTGGAGCGGGGCGTCCGCCCGATGGGCGACTGGTCGATGTCAATGACCTTTTCCACATGCTCCAGTCCGCTGATGGACTTATATTCGCCGGGACGGGTTTTGGCCCCGTTCAAGTCCCGGGCCAGGGTCTTGTACAGAATTTCGTTCACCAAGGTGGACTTGCCGCTGCCCGACACCCCGGTCACACAGCTGAACACACCCAGCGGAATCTTCACATTGACATTCCTCAGGTTGTTCTCCTTGGCGCCCTTGATCTCCAGCCACTTGCCATTGGTCTTCCGGCGTTCAAGAGGCACCTTGATGAATTTGCGTCCGCTCAGGTATTGTCCGGTCAGGGACGCCTCATTTTCCATCACCTGCTGGGGCGTACCCTCGGCAATCACTTGGCCGCCGTGAATGCCCGCTCCCGGACCGATATCGATAATATAATCGCAGGCCAGCATGGTATCCTCGTCATGCTCCACCACAATCAGGGTGTTCCCCAAATCCCGCATATGGTGCAGGGTTTGAATCAGCCTGTCATTGTCCCGCTGGTGCAGCCCGATGCTGGGTTCGTCCAGAATGTACAGAACCCCCATCAGGCTGGAGCCGATCTGGGTGGCCAGCCTGATCCGTTGGGCTTCGCCGCCGGAGAGAGAGCCCGCGGCACGGCTCAAGGTCAGATAATCCAGCCCCACATTGACCAAAAAGCCCAGCCGTGCCTTGACTTCCTTAAGGATCAAATGGGCGATGGTCTCCTCCTTGTGGGTCAGGGGAAGCTTTTCGAAGAATTCCTGGGCTTCGCCGATGGACAGGGAGGTGACATAGGAAATGTTCTCCCCCCCCACCGTAACCGCCAGAATTTCCGGCTTCAGACGGTGCCCCTTGCACTTGGAGCAGGGTTTGGAGGCCATAAACTGCTCAATAAACTCCCGGATGCCCTCGGAAGCCGTATCCCGGTACCGGCGCTCCAGGTTGGGAACGATCCCCTCAAAGGGAACCATGGCATCCTTGCGCTGGCCAAAATCATTCTCGTACTGGAAGCGAATCCGCTCCCCGCCGGTTCCGTACATGATAATCTTCATTTGTTCAGGTGTAAGATCCTTCACCGGCACATCCATGGGAATGCCATAATGACGGCAGGCCGATGCCAGGAATTGGGGATAGTAGGTGGAGGTGCTGCCGGCCCAAGCGGCAAACGCCCCGTCCTCAATGGTCTTGTCCGTATCGGACACCAGCAGATCCGGGTCCACAATCATCTTCATGCCCAAGCCGTCGCATTCCGGGCAGGCGCCGAAGGGGCTGTTGAAGGAGAACATCCGGGGGGACAGCTCCTCCATGCTGAAGCCGCATTCGGGGCAGGCCAGGTTCTGGCTGAACAGAAGCTCCTCATGCTCCATCACATCCACCAGCACCCGGCCTTCGCCCAGCTTGAGGGCTGTTTCGAGAGAATCGGCCAGACGGGTCTGAACATCATCCTTGACGATGATGCGGTCGACCACAACCTCGATGCTGTGCTTCTTGTTCTTCTCCAGCTCAATCTTCTCGGAGAGCTCCCGCAGCTCGCCGTTGACACGGACGCGGACAAAACCCTGCTTCCCGATGTCCGCCAACAGCTTGGCATGCTCTCCCTTGCGTCCCGATACTACCGGGGCCAGAATTTGCAGACGGGTGCGCTCCGGGTATTCCATCAGCCGGTCCACCATCTGCTCCACGGTCTGGGAGGTAATCTCGATGCCGTGCTCCGGGCAATGGGGACGGCCGATCCGCGCAAACAAGAGCCGCAGATAGTCATAGATCTCCGTTACGGTACCCACCGTGGACCGGGGATTCCGGCTGGTGGTTTTCTGGTCGATGGAGATAGCCGGAGAGAGGCCCTCGATGGAGTCCACATCCGGCTTGTCCATCTGGCCGAGAAACTGCCGGGCATAGGCAGACAGCGACTCCACATAGCGCCGCTGTCCTTCCGCGTAGATTGTATCAAAAGCAAGGGATGACTTGCCCGAGCCGCTTAAGCCTGTCAGCACCACAAACCGGTCCCGCGGGATGGTGACATCGATATTTTTCAAATTATGGGCGCGGGCGCCCTTCACAACTATGGATTCGCTTGCCACTTTCAGGCCTCCACCTTTCTCCTCAACCGTATTGGAGCCGTAGGCTCCTCTCTAATCCTGCACCTTCAGCTCCATGATGGCGTCGCGCAGCTGCGCCGCTTTTTCGAACTGGAGGTTCTTGGCCGCATCCTTCATTTCCTTCTCCAGACGCTCGATAAGGCTCATGCGATCCTTCTTGGACATCTTCGCACCCTTGACCCCCGCCAGATATTCGGCTTTGGATTCGGCCGCCTTGGTGGCTTCGATAACATCCCGCACCCGCTTCTGGATGGTCTGGGGCGTAATGCCATTCTTCCGGTTATGCTCCTCCTGGATGGCCCGCCGCCGTTTTGTCTCGCTGATGGCCTTTTCCATGGATTCGGTTATTTTATCTCCGTACATGATGACCTTGCCGCCTGCGTTCCGGGCCGCCCGTCCGATGGTCTGGATCAGGGAGCGCTCCGCCCGGAGGAAACCTTCCTTGTCCGCATCAAGAATGGTCACCAGGGATACCTCCGGCAGATCAAGGCCCTCCCGCAGCAGGTTGATGCCCACCAGCACATGGAACACGCCCAAACGCAGCTCCCGGAGAATCTGCATCCGCTCAATGGTCTTGATGTCCGAGTGCAGATAACGCACCTTGATGCCCAGCTCCTTCAGGTAGTCCGTCAGGTCCTCGGCCATCTTCTTGGTCAGAGTCGTAACCAGCACCCGCTCGTCCTTGGCGATCCGGTCGCGGATTTCTCCCAGCATATCGTCGATCTGCCCCTTGGTGGGACGCACCTCCACAATGGGATCAAGCAGCCCGGTGGGCCGGATGATCTGCTCCACCATCTTGGGGCAGTGCTCCAGCTCGAAGGGGCCGGGGGTCGCAGATACGAACACGCCCTGGGTGAACTTGCTCTCAAACTCCTCAAAGCGCAGCGGCCGGTTGTCCAGCGCCGACGGCAGCCGGAAGCCGTAGGAGACCAGCATCTCCTTGCGGGCCCGGTCGCCGTTGTACATGCCCCGGATCTGCGGCAGGGTCACGTGGGACTCGTCGATAATAAACAGCATGTCGTCCGGGAAATAATCCAGCAGCGTATACGGGGTTTCGCCCCGTTGACGGAAGGTCAGATGGGCGGAGTAATTCTCGATGCCGGAGCAGTAGCCCATCTCCATCATCATCTCGATATCGTACCGGGTCCGCTGCTCCAGACGCTGGGCCTCCAGCAGCTTGCCTTCTCCCCGCAATTCCGCCAGACGCTCCTCCAGCTCCACCTCAATGTTGGCCACCGCCTTCTGCAGCGTGGTCTGCTGGGTGACAAAGTGGGAGGCCGGGGGAATGGTCACATGATCCCGGGTGCCGAGGATTTCCCCGGTGAGCACATCGATCTCCGTAATCCGCTCGATCTCGTCGCCGAACATCTCCACACGCACCGCATGCTCCCCTTGGGAGGCGGGGAAAATCTCCACCACATCCCCTCTCACCCGGAAGGTGCCCCGGACAAAATTCAGGTCATTGCGCTGGTACTGGATATCCACCAGCTTGTGGAGAATATCGTTGCGCGGCCGCTCCATGCCCACCCGCAGGGACAGGCGCAGATCCTTATATTCCTGGGGCGAGCCCAAGCCGTAGATGCAGGAGACGCTGGCTACAATAATGACGTCCCGGCGTTCGAACAAAGCGCTGGTGGCCGAGTGGCGCAGCTTGTCAATCTCGTCGTTGATGCTGGAATCCTTCTCTATATAGGTATCCGATGAGGGAATATAAGCCTCCGGCTGGAAGTAATCATAGTAGCTGACGAAATATTCCACCGCATTATTCGGAAAAAACTCCTTGAATTCGCTGCACAGCTGGGCCGCCAGCGTCTTGTTGTGGGCGATGACCAGCGTCGGGCGGTTAAGCCTGGCGATCACCTGGGCTGCGGTAAAGGTCTTGCCTGTTCCCGTAGCGCCCAGCAGCGTCTGGAACTTCTGTCCGGACTGGATGCCCTTGACCAGCTCCTCAATGGCCGCCGGTTGATCCCCTTGGGGCGAAAATTCCGATACCAGCTGGAACTTCCGCTGGTTTAATGCAGATTCACTCATACGATCACCCTCACAACGGAAAACCCGCTTGATTGATTTATACTAAACTTTTCGGCGACAAAACCCGATAAAAAAATTGACAAAGTTACAAATATTGTACAATGGGAATGCCTGTTCCCATATATTATACCCGCTTTCCCTGGCGAATGCAAAGAAAACGGGGCACTTTTTTCTGCTTTATCTGTAATTGTTTTACACACATACTTCATACCAGCCCATGAAAGGGGAAACATGATGTGGATATGACAACCTTAATCGGCCTGATCATCGGCTTTGCCGGCTTGATCGGCGGATACGCCTTGGACGGAGGGCATATTGATGCGCTGTATCAGCCCAGCGCTTTGCTGATTGTGTTCGGCGGAACCATCGGCGCGGTAGTGGTCAGCTTTCCGGGAGCGCAGCTGAAGGGAATCGGCGAAGCGCTCAGAATGGCGTTTGTCCAGAAAAAAAGCGATCCTCTTGTATTGATTGACGAAATCGTGGATATGGCCACAATCGCCCGGCGTGAGGGGGTATTGGCCCTGGAGCAGCGCGCTCTGGAGAATCCCCATCCGTTTTTGCACGAGGGGCTGCTGATGGTGGTAGACGGCACAGACCCGGAGCTGACGCGCCAGATTCTGGAGCTGGACATGGATTCTCTGGAGGACCGGCATGAAGGCCATGCCAAGATTTTTGAAGCGGCAGGGGGCTATGCGCCAACCATGGGGATTATCGGCACCGTGCTGGGACTGATTCATGTGCTGGGCAGTCTGGAAAATCCGGAATCCCTGGCTCCCGCCATCGCCATCGCCTTTACCGCCACCTTGTACGGCGTATTCAGCGCCAACGTGATTTATTTGCCCATCGCCTCCAAAATCAAGACCCGAAGCGAGGAGCAAATTTCCGAGCGGGAGCTGATGCTGGAGGGCATTCTGGCTCTGCAGGCCGGCGAGAACCCGCAGCTGATCCGCAAAAAGCTGCTTTCCTTCACCCAGTTCAAGAAGGACAGAGGCAGCATTAGGGAGGCAGGTGCCGGCATTGAGAAGGGGCAATAGGAAAAAGGGAAACACCTCCGGGAATCATGAACGCTGGCTCATTACCTATTCGGACCTGATTACGCTATTGCTGATCTTTTTCGTTGTCATGTACGCTTGGAGCAAGGTGGACACGGCTAAATATGAGGCTTTGTCCAAATCCCTCCATCTGGAATTTGCCAAGGGAGAAACGATTCTGGAGAAGCACAATGGACCTGCAGGGGACCTGAAGCAGGGGCAAGGGGAGATTGTGACTCCCCCGCCTACATCCTCTCCTTCCCCAAGCGCCGCCAGCGCCCGCGAGGAAAGGGAGCGGGAGCTGCAGGACCTGCTCTCCAAGGTGAACCAATACATTCAGGAAAACAATCTTCAGGCGCAGGTCACTGCGGGAGATGTTCAGCGGGGTGTGGTTATCAAGCTGAACGATATGGTGCTGTTCGATCTGGGCAAGGCCGATCTGAAGCCCGCCTCCCTGCCCATTCTGGACAAGCTGGGTTCGCTGTTCCGGAGTCTCGACACTAAGGTCAGCATTGAGGGCCATACGGATAATCTGCCCCTGCAAACCGGCTCCCTGTACAAGGACAACTGGGGACTCTCCCAGGCCCGCTCCGTTTCCGTGGTCCGCTATCTGCTCAGCACCCCGGGAATGAATGACAATATGTTCGTCTCCTCCGCCTATGCGGACACCATGCCCGTTGCCCCCAATGATACCGAGGAAAACCGGGCCAAAAACAGGCGGGTGGAAATCGTCGTCCTGCGGGAGCCGCTGAAGCTGAATTAACGTGATGCTGCATATCCGGGAGTACCGCGGTACATACCGGCGCCATACCTCAAAACCCCCCTTGCGGACACTTCCGCATTAGGGGGTTTGCAGTTTATTGGAGTATGTACAGGAGCTTATACAGGAATCTTGCGTATGTACAGTAAACATTTGCGCCGTTCGAAGGTATGCTTGGAGCGTCCATTCAACAGAGATTGCCTGAAAGGAGGCTGCACATGTCTCTACAGACTCATCAACCCGGCCCGGTGCCGCTTACGGCCAGAGTCCTGTTCCTGGGGGACAGCGTCACCGACAACGGCCTTTACATCGCCTATCTGGAGGCTTATTTCCGGCATGGCCAGCCCAAGCCGGGGCTGGAGTTGATTCCACTGGGAGTGAGCAGCGAAACCGCATCCGGCCTGAGCGAAAAAAGACATCCCTTTTCCCGCCCCTGCGTCCATGACCGGGTGGAGAATGCCCTGGAGATAACAAAGCCCGATTGGGTGGTCTGCTGCTACGGAATGAACGACGGGATTTACCATCCCCTGTCCGAGGAGCGTTTTCAGGCTTACAAGACCGGGATGCTGGCGCTATTAAAAACCATCAAAGCCGCGGGAGCCAAACCGGTTGTGTTGACCCCGCCGCCGTTTGACGCCGCCTCCTTTGCATTTCCTCCGCCCGGAATCGGGGAGGACGGCAAGCCGGACTACAGCTATTTGTCCCCGCACCGGGAATACGACCATGTGCTGGGTGCGTACGCCCACTGGCTGCTGTCCGATCCGCCGCCGGAGGCGGAGGGCGTGATCGACATCCGGACTCCCCTGCTCCAGGCCACCGCGTCCCGAAGAGCGCAGCAGCCCGGCTATTCATCCGGAGACGGAATCCATCCCAATGCCTTTGGACACGGGGTTATGGCCCGCACCCTGCTGGCGGAGCTGTTTGGCGAGGATGTGACCGGGATGCCGGACTTGGCAGCTGCACTTGAAAATTGGGCGGGCTTGCCCCTGGTTCTCCAGCGCCACCGGATTTTGGCCGATGCTTGGAAAGAGCATGTGGGCCATACCCATCCCGTCAAAGCGGCCGATGCCCTGCCCTTGGAGGAAGCGTTGGCAGCCGCCCGCCGTCTGGAGCGGGAGATTGCCCTGATCGATGAACGAAAGAGCGAGGAGAGATCACTATGAGATTGCGTCAGGTTCATCTGGATTTTCATACTTCCGAAGCCATCGCCGATATCGGAAGGGATTTTTCCAAGTCCCAATTCCAGGCCATGCTGCGGGAGGGCCATGTCGACTCCATTACCGTATTCTCCAAATGCCATCACGGCTGGGCCTACCATCCCAGCAAGGCCAATGAGATGCATCCCGGCCTCTCCTTCGACCTGCTGGGAGAGATGATTGAAGCGGCCCATGCCATCGGGGTCAAAACTCCTGTGTATCTCTCCGCCGGACTGGATGAAAAGCTGGCCCGCCGCCACCCGGACTGGCTGATCCGCGACATTCAGGATCAAACCCGTTGGGTGAAGGGGTTTATGGAGGCGGGGTACCATGAATTTTGCTTCAACACCCCCTATTTGGACATCCTGCTGGCTCAAATTGAAGAAGTGGTTCAGAACTATGACGCCGACGGCATCTTTCTGGATATTGTGGGCAGCCGCAGATGCTACTGCCAGTATTGTGTCGCCGAGCTGCGCCGCAGCGGGCAGGACCCCCGCGACCTGAATGCCGTAATCGCCCTTGGCCGCAGAACCTATCTCCGCTACACCGACCGTGTCCGGGAGGTGGTGCACAGCATCAAGCCCGGCCTGCCCATCTTCCACAACAGCGGCCACCAAACCCGCGGACGCCGGGAGCTGGCCCATGCCAACACCCATCTGGAGCTGGAGTCGCTGCCCACAGGCGGCTGGGGCTATGACCATTTCCCCTTGTCCGCCCGCTACGCCCAAACCCTGGGCATGGACTTCCTGGGCATGACCGGAAAATTCCATCAGGCGTGGGGAGAGTTCGGGGGGTATAAGCACCCCAATGCCCTCCGGTTCGAGACGGCCTTAAGCCTGGCTCACGGGGCGGGCTGCTCCATCGGCGACCAGCTTCATCCCAAGGGCCTGATGGACCCGGCCACCTATTCGCTGATCGGGGAGGCCTACGCCGAGGTAGAGGCCAAGGAGCCCTGGTGCACCGGCGTGTCCAGTGTGGCGGAGGTGGCGGTGCTGTCCCTGGAGGCGGTGCAGGAGGCGGCTCCGCCGGCATTGAAGAAGCAGGAGCGCAACAAGCTGGCCGATCCCGGAGTTGTGCGGATTTTGACCGAATGCCATTATCTGTTTGATGTGGTGGATACGCAGGCCGATTTTGGCGCATACAAGGTGCTGGTGCTGCCCGATGAGGCGGTGCTGTGGCCGGAGCTGGCGGACCGGGTCCGCAGCTTTATCGCCGGAGGCGGCAAAGTGCTGGCCACCGGACAGTCCGGCCTGGATGAGACGGAGTCGGCCTTTGCCCTGGACCTTGGGGTGAGGCATGTGGGCGCAAACCCCTATTGCCCGGATTATTTCCGGCCGGATTTTGTGCCTGGGCCTTTGAAGCCTGCCGCCTTCGTCATGTATGCGGAGGGCCAACAGGTGGAGCTGGCTCCCGGCGGACAGCAGCTGGGCAGGCGGGAGAATCCCTATTTCAACCGGGATGTCTTCTCCTTCTGCTCCCATCAGCATACCCCCACCAGTGGTGAGGACGGAGGACCGGGCATGGTGGAAAGCGAGGCGGGCATCTATATTGCCTGGAAGCTGTTCTCCGACTATGCCGACAACGGCCATCTGATCCTAAAGGAGATGGCGCATTACGCCCTGCAACGCCTGCTGCCCAGGCCGATGGTGGAAACCAGCCTGCCGGCCAGGGGGATTATCACCCTCCAGCGCCAGGATAAGGAACGGCGTTATGTCCAGCACCTGCTCTATAACACTCCGGTGAAAAAGGGACGCGTAGAGGTGATCGAGGATATCATCCCGCTGCATAATACCGCAGTCACCCTCCGCCTGCCCGAGCCGGTGAAACGGGTCTACCTGGCCCCGCAGGGGACGGAGCTGCCCTTCACCGCCGACAGCAGCGACGGAGCGGTAAGCTTCATGCTGCCGCTTTTGGAGAATCACCAAATGGTAGTGCTGGATGTAGTGTAAGCACCTGCCTATCAGCAACTGCTTCGCATAAGGACGCCGATGGATTCTAATTCTGCCGGCGTCTTTTTTCACGGATCAACCGCCAGTCCCCACCTTGCAGCGGATGTAAGCGGCAAGCAATGTTTGCTATTTCCCTGATCCGCCAAAAAAAGCCCGCTTAGCATACATAGGATGTACGCTAAGGGGCCTGCACGGCTCAAAAATTCCTATTTTACACGTAATAGCATACATTTTATGTACGCTGCTTCCGCCAAGCCCCCCACTTTTGAACAATAGCATACATTTTATGTACCCTAAGGAGCTATGGGGAAATGAGTACCCGCTTTTGTTGGCAAAACTACTCCAGCCACAGCCCAAGGCGGACCCTACATCGCTCTGTCGCTGCTTCCCTGCTTGTCGAACAAGCCGCCCAGAGACCGGGCGAGCACCGACACCAGCCCCTGCTGCCGCCGCTCCTCCACCACATAGCGGGTATTCTCGTCCGGGCAAATGAGAATGCCCAGCTGGTGATGCTCCCCCGCAAAGATGGCTCTGCCGGCAAAGCGGCTTTCTCCCTGCAGATTGACGATCTCCAGCTTGCAGTAGGCCGGATTGGCCTGCAGAGCGGCATGGAGCTCGTCCTTGGTGTGTACGGGCAGTCCGTTCACCTTGGCGAGAATCTCGCCGGTCCGGATGCCCAGCGCCTCCGCAGGGCTGTCCGGGAGCACCGCCAGGATTTTCAGCCCGCGGCTGTCATGGACAAAAAGCGGCGTTTCCTTGGACTCCTCCCAACGTCCCCACCACAAAATCCCTTCGTGGAGAGCGATGGTCAGCACCGCAGCCGCGGGCAGGAATGCCCCCACCCAGTGGGACAGGAGGGCCAGGCCGGTTACCGCCAACCCATACAGCAGGAGGCGTCCGGAGGTTCTCCGGGCCTTGTCCTCCGGCAATTGGGTCCAGGTGGACTCCATAAAACCCATGGCCACCGGCAAGGCCAGAATGGTCCAGCCCGACGAAGCCAGACCGGAGCCGAACAAGGGCGCCCACGGCAGCTGGAAGCCCCCCGACTGGGCCGGCACCAGAAGGAACAGCGCCACCGGCCAAAAGGCATATAATTGAAAGCCGCCCATCACGCGGCCCCGTTTGCTCTCCGAAAACAACGGCGTCCGGGTCAGGCTCCCCTGATAGCGGACAAGCAGCGCCTCCGCCAGATGAAGCATTCCGGCCAAAGCCAGCAGCGCCGGCGTCTCCACTCCCTCCATCCACCGGTACAGCCACCCCAGCGCCGGAATATCCGCCCCTTGGGGCAGCCAGCCCATCACTGCATCGGCCAAGGCCAGGATGCCCGCGGCATACGCCAGGCACAAAAACCGGAGCCGGAACAGGATCAGCACCGCCGACAGCGACCATAACAGCACCATACCCTCCATGGTGAAGGCGGAGCCCAGAACCGCCAGCACCAACGAAGCCCCCAGCCCGGCGGCCAACCCCCATACCACCAATCTCCAAGCGACCCTGCCCATATAGTGAAAGCGGGAATGGAACAGCTTGCGCTCCAGCCGAATCTGCCGTCTGTATTGAAGCAGAATCACCACCAGCCCCAGGTAATAAAAGGGATTCACCAAGAGCCCCAGCAGCGCTCTTCCCCACGCGGACAACAGATTCAAAGCCAGGTCCATAGCCGTACACCAACCCCCTATCCCAAAATCATTCCCATATGCAAATATGCATCGCTGCAAGCTCAAAAAAAGAGAAGGCGGGGAAGCTTATTCCCCTTAACCTTCTCTTCATTCTACATGGGCGGCCCTTTTTCCTGCCGGGCCCACTAATTTCCCTTAATATTCCATAGAACGACAATTTATTGGCTCAACAGCCGGATGGCCTCCTGCAATTGGGCATCATTGTCCGGGCTCTTCAGGAGATTGATAATGTCATTCTCCAAACTTTCCATCGTCGCAATGCTTGCAGCGCCTGTGGAAGGAAGGCTGCGGCTGGTTTGATACTGCTTGAGGGCCTCTGCCGTCTGCTGGCTGAAATACCCGTCCGTACGGCCCGGCTTGTAGCCGAGCCCCTCCAGCATCACCTGCAGCGACTTGACCTCATCGTTGTTGGCATCCGTCGACAGCTCATTCTTTTTGGAGAAGGGCATCACGTGATAATACGCCGGCTGCTCCACTTTCACATCCGGCTCAATGCCCGTTTTGTGAATCCAGGTGCCTTTGGGCGTGAGCCACTTGTAGGTGGTCATTTTGATGTTGCTGCCATCGCCCATCTCCTTCTCGAAGGTCATCTGGACCGTGCCCTTGCCGAAGGTTTTTTCACCCACCAGCTTGCCCAGCCCCGTGTCCTTGAACACACCGGCGAGGATTTCTGAGGCGCTGGCGCTGCCGCTGTTGATCAGCACCGCTACCGGAAGCTGCTTGGGAGCCGCGGCGCCATTGGACAAGGTGGGGGCACGCTTGCCGTCCCGGTCCTCAATTTGCAGAATCGGCTTGCCCTTGGCCACGAAATTCTCCGATATATCCACTACCACTGGCAGCAGGCCCCCCGGATTGTTCCGCACATCGATAATCAGGGCTTTCATGCCCTTGGTCTCCAGACGGCTCAGCTCTTCCTTGAAGCGGACGGCCGTATTGGTGGCGAATTGGCGGATCTCGATTTTGCCGACGGTATCATTGACCATCTCTCCGTACACCGTCTCCACGGGAATATCATCCCGCACCACAATCACTTCAATGGCCTCCGTCAACCCGGAGCGCACCACGCCCAGCTTGGCCTGGGTTCCTTTGGGACCGCGGATTTTGACAACGGCCTGGGTAAGCGTAAGCCCGTCCAGCGATTCTCCGTTGACGGTCAGGATCACATCATTGGCCCGTAAACCGGCTTTTTCCGCCGGGGAGCCCTTAATGGGAGACACGATGGTCACCTTGCCGTTCTCCAGCGATACCTCCGCGCCGATCCCCTGGAAGGAGGAATGGATGGTATCGTCAAACTGCTTGGCCTCTTCCGCGTCCATGTAGCTGGTGAACGGGTCCTCCAGGGCATTGACCATGCCGTGGATAGCGCCGTTCATAAGCTTGTCGTGGTCCACCTGACTGAGATATTTGGAGCTGATCAGATCATAGGTAGTGGAAAGCTTCTTCAAATCCTCCTTCGACAAGCCGCCGCCGGGGGCGGCTGTGGAGACCGCAGCCGAAGTCGTCTGCACCGCTCCTTCAGGAGAACCAACGATGGTAAGAGTGAGAATGCTGCTGGCAAACATGCCCAGAAGCACAAATGTAAGAACTGCCCGTCCGCGAAACATCAAACAAAACCACCACCTTTTTGCTCTCTTGCCGTGCTTTGGCTAGTATATGACAAGCGCGTCCGGAATATAAAGCCTTTTCCGGAAAAGAACGGCCTTCGTTTGGAAAAAAAGTCTGCAAAAGCCTGCATCGCATGCAGGCTTTTGGGGAAATGCACATTTTCAAAATGGGGGTTTTTCTATAAGCCCAGATACGGTCTTGGGTTGGTCGGGGTGTCTCCGCCGTCCTTGCGCACCTCAAAGTGCAGGTGATTTCCGGTGGAATCGCCGGTGGAGCCCACTTCGCCCACCTTGCCGCCGCGCTTCACGGAGTCGCCTTCGCTGACGCTGATGGCGGACATGTGGCCGTACCAGGTGACCAGCCCGTTATTATGGTCTACCACCACGGTATTGCCGTATCCGCTGACCCAGCTGGCCAAAATAACGGTACCCTCATCGGCCGACAGCACCGGGGTGCCCTTGGGCGCAGCAAGATCAATGCCCTTGTGAAGCTTATTTACCTTCTTGATAGGATCAATCCGGTAGCCGAACTCCGAGCTGATGGTGCCGTTAATGGTCAGCGGCCATCCCAGCTTGCCGCCGCTGTAAACAGGCTTGGCAGCCGCCGCAGTTCCATTCTTCTTGGCTTCTTCCTTGCGCTTCTCCTCGGCCAGCTTGGCATAGAGGGTTTGCTTGTCCTTCACCAGCTTTTCAAGCGCCGCTTCCTCTTCCTCGCTGATGTTCTCCTGCTTCTGGCCCTCCTTGGTCAGGCTGGCGATGGTAACTTCCTTTTGCTTCAGGTTCTTCTGGAGGGTTGCCGTAATCGCCGCCTTCTGGCTGTGCATATCGGTCACCTGGGCCAGCTGCGTTTTGATTTCGGCCTCCTGCTGGGTGATGGCTTCCTTGTCCCGCTCATTGGCTTGGAGAATCTCCGTATCCTTGCCGACGATGGTTCTGAGATTCTGGAACCGGTCGATAAAGTCGCTGAAGCTGGTGGCGCTCAACAAAACATCCAGATATGAAACGGAGCCGTTCATGTACATCAGGCGCACTCTGGATTCCAGCAGACTTTTGCGGGATGCCACCCGCTCCTCCGCCTCCGCCTTCTGCTTGCCGGTTTCCGCAAGCTTCAGGTTGGTGTCGGCAATTTGCTGCTCCAGCGCCATCACCTGCTTGCTCTGCTCATCAATCTCCTTCTGGAGATCGTCCACTCCTTTTTGCTCCTGCTTAATCTGGCCGTTAATGCCGCTGACCTTTTTGTCGGCTTCCTCTTTAGCCTTCTGCCTGGCTTTCTCCTGCTGCGCAATCTGATCAATCTGCTTCTGAATTTCCAGCACCCCGGCATGCCCGCTCACAGGCACAAACACAAGGCTGGCGGCCGCTGCAACGGCTATGAAAGGGACAAGTACACGCTTTTTCACCGACCGTTTCCTCCTGAACAAAAAGATATGTTAGGCCTTCAAATATTTACGCACAGACAAGAGACTCCCCCAGATGCCGATCCCGATGCCGATGGCCAGGAGGATTGCCGACAATTGCAGATGCACATCATCAAAAGACTTTAGCTCCAGCATCATGGTCTCCAGCCCCGACCGGCTGGAATCCACCAGACGGTAGTAGCCGTACAGGAGCACGCCTGCGGGGATGACCGAACCGATCACGCCCAGGAGCGCCCCTTCTATAAAGAAAGGCCAGCGGATGAAGCCGTTGGTGGCGCCAACCAGCTTCATAATCTTGATTTCCCGGTCGCGGGCCATTATGGTCAGCTTAATGGTATTGGAAATAAGGAACATCGCCGTTAAGGCCAGACAGGCCACGAGAATCAGGCCGATATTGCGCACAATGCGGGTTATCTTAAACAGGGTATCGACTGTGGATTTGCCGTAGTCCACCTTCACCATGGGCTTCGGGTTTTTGGATTCGTTCAGGGCCACGATCCGGGCGGTCACTTCCCCAACCTCCCGCGGCTCCTTGGCAATTACCGTAAACGCGTCGTTCAGCGGGTTGTTCTCCCCGTCCATCCCCTCCAGATACTGCTTGCCCGCCTCGCCCATCCGCTCCCGCATCAGGGCCAGCCCTTCATCCTTGGAGATGTAATCCACCTTGGCCACACCCTCCAGCGCCTCCAGCTCGGAACGCAGCATGGCGACACTTTCCTGAGGGATATTCACATCGAGAAACACCTTAATTTCGACCTTGGATTCGATTTGCTCGGACATGTGGTTGACATTGACCGCCAAGAGCAGGAAGATGCCCAGGATAAACAGCGATATGGCGATGGAGCTGATGGAGGCGAAGGTCATCCAGCCGTTGCGGATGAGGCTCTTGCCGCCTTCCCGGAAATGTCTGCCCAGGGTGCTAATCTTCATAACCGTAATCCCCTCTCGCCTGGTCGCGGGCGATGAGGCCCTTCTCCACAGCGATGACCCGCTTGCGCATGGAGTTCACGATCTCTTTGTTGTGGGTCGCCATAATGATGGTGGTGCCCCGGTAGTTGATCTCTTCCATCAGCTTCATAATGTCCCAGGAGGTATCCGGGTCCAGATTGCCTGTAGGTTCGTCTGCGATAATGACCGATGGGCTGTTGACAATGGCTCTGGCAATGGCCACCCGCTGCTGCTCGCCGCCAGACAGCTGGGTCGGCAGCGAATCTGCCTTATCCCGCAGCTTGACCAGCTCCAGCACCTCCAGGGTGCGTTTTCGGATCAGCTTCTTGGGCGTTTCAATAACTTCCATGGCAAATGCGATATTTTCCGACACCGTCATCTTGGGCAGGAGCCGGAAGTCCTGGAAGATGACCCCGATATTCCGCCGCAAAAAAGGAATTTTCCGCGGTTTCAGCTTGGCCAGATTAAAACCGTTGACAAAAATCTGCCCCTTGGTGGGCTTCTCCTCGCGATAAATCATCTTCATGAAAGTCGATTTGCCTGCGCCGGAAGGCCCTACCACGTATACGAATTCATTGCGGTCCACTTTGAGGTTGATGCCCCGTATGGCGTGTGTTCCGTCCGGATACGTTTTCCAGACGTCTTGCATTTCGATCACAGTATCACATCCACTCTTTCATAATGATCGGACAGCGCGCAGGTCACGCAAGAACATACCCAGCTTAGTAAACTTCGACAGAAAATTCGTTATTCCTTTATCGCGGAAGCGATTTTCCGTAAGATTCCATGAAATGTCCACTTTTCTGTGAAAATACGGGAATGGTTTCCGGGCGAAATCCGGCAGCAACCGCGTTGTGCCGGGTGAACTATTTCGCGGGACACGCTCATATAGTGGAAGGAGACGATGCTTGGACATTGACTCCGAGACCACGCTTGCGAAGCAAGCTTTGCTCGCACAAAACTCTTAGGGAGGTGTCCCCATGTTAACGGATAAACGCAAGCGCATAGCCGCCGCCGCGGGCCTGCTGGCGCTCCTGGCAGCCGGAAGCTTATGGGGAATCAGACTATATGGATTGGACAGCCGGATGCCTGACGGCCTCGCCTTCGGCGGTATTCCTGTGGGCGGACTGCCCCTGGACCAGGCGGAACAGCTGCTGGACGCCCGCCTTAAGCAAACGGCAGGCTGGCGGCTCCGGTTTGCTTCGGAGATGCCCGCCGCGGAGCAAACGGCGGTTTTCGGCAGCACCGGACTCCGCTGGGATGCTTCCGCGCCCAGACAGGCGCTGGCGCGGCTTAAGGAAGGCAGCCCCTTCCTGCGGGCCTGGCGCAAGTGGCAGCTGCGCAAAACCGATCTGCCCGTAGGGATTTTATACGATGAGGGCGCTTATGCAGGCTTCGTAAAGCAAACCTGGGCCGAGCTCAACGCCAAGCAGCCCACCGCCGCCAAACGGATGATTACCGGCCAGGACCAGGTGGAGATCATTCCCGACATTCCGGTTTACCGGGTGGATGAGAAAAAACTGCTGGACAGCCTTCTGGCCACGGACTGGCTGGCCATGTGGCGCGGGCTGGCCCCGGAGCAGGAGGCGGCCAAGGCCGATCCCGTGGTCATGACCGTACCGCTTTCGGAGGTCCGTGCCGAGGTGACCTATGACTCCCTGGCCGGTCAAGGCATTGAGCGCAAAATCAGCGAGTTCGCCACCACCATTCTGCCCGGCGGCGAAGGCCGCTTGCACAATATCGTCTCCGCGGCCAAAACCATCCATGACCGGGTTCTGGCGCCGGGAGACATTTTCGACTATGCGCCGGTGATTGAGGAAACCAAGAGCCGCTTCGGCTTTCAGGAAGCGCCAGTGATTTATAACGGCAAGCTGGTGCCGGGAGTGGGCGGCGGCATCTGCCAGGTATCCTCCACCCTGTACAATGCCGTGCTGCGGGCAGGGCTTGAAATTGTGGAGCGGCGCAACCATTCCCTGCCGGTGAGCTATGTTCCCTTGGGACAGGACGCCACCTTCTCGGAGGGCTATATCAACTTCCGGTTCCGGAACAATACCGATGCCCATCTTTTGATCCGCACCTTCACTGAATCCAACAAGCTGACGGTCAAGCTGTTCGGCAGGCTGCCCCAGGGCCAGTCCTTCGATATCCAGTCGGTGACGGTGGAGGAGCTGGAGGCCCCGGTGAAAACCGTCATCAATCCCGCTCTCCGCACAGGCCAGCGGGAGGTGCTGCAGAAGGGCAAACCCGGCTATGTGGTGGAAACCTACCGCACCAAACGGGAGAACGGCACCATCCTCTCCCGGGAGCTGATTTCCCGGGACCGCTACCAGCCCCAGCCCACTCTGATGGCAGTGGGAGGCAAAGTCGGCCAAGGGGCCGGACAGAACCGGGAGGGCAAGGAGGGAGTGCTGGAGGATGGAGTGGAGGGCCCCCGCTTCCGGTAGCATAGTCTCCATCCCCGTCTGCAGACCGGCTTAGCCCTTCACTCCCGTCATATTACTCCGCCGCCGGCGCTTTTCGAGAATGTGACAGGTCACATGACCGCGGTTACTTCGTCCTTCACCGTTTGCCTGCTATACTAAGAATCAAGTTCTTCATCAAGAAAAGAAGCAGGGGATGCTTATGTCGAAGGCCGATTTTTTCCTGCAGCTCCGGACCCGCCTCCGCGGCTTGCCTCCGGAAGAGCAAGAGAACATTCTCGGCGTTTATGAGGATTTGTTCCGTCAGGCCGAGGCCGGCGGCAAAAGTGAAGAGGAAATTATCCGCTCCCTGGGCTTTATACCCGTTCCCGTGGAGCAGTCGCCCCGGGCGCATAACCACAGGCCTTACCCACCCGCCGGGGGCGGTTTGCGTCCTTTCGCGGCAGCATGCGCCTTGCTGCTGTTCAACCTGATTTTTGCGCTTGCTCCCTTTGTGGCCATTGCTTCACTGCTGTTCTCCTTTTCCCTGGTGGCCGTATTGTTCGCCTTCAGCCTTGTCTGGGTTATCATCGGGACAGGAATTCCCCCGACTCTGGAAGTGCTGCTTCTGGAGGTTTTCGCCACTATGACATTGAGCGGAATCGGGGTTCTGCTGGGAGCAGCAATGTGGAAATTGAATATTGCCTTCTGGTCTCTGGTCAAACGCTATATAGCGCTTAACCTTAGACTGGTCAGGGGGGATTAGAATGAACATCAGATGGAGCTTAAGACAAATCGTCATGGCGGCTCTGGCCTGTACGCTGATCGGCATCGGCGGGCTGCTGCTGTTGTACCGGCAAGGGGTAATTGACAATTCCGCCGCAGCCGTGGATGTCCAAAAGGAGCTGGACGCCTCCTCGGTCCAATCCTTCTCGCTGCAGACGGATACGCCTCATATTACGGTGGTCTCCGCCACCGGCAATCAAATGCGCATCAAGCTGAGCGGCCGGGTCCGCGCAGCGGATGCGAAGTATGCAGCCATTGAGCTGGACAATAGAGGCGGCGATGTGAGAGCGGTGGCGCGCACCTCCAAACGGGTTTCCATCGGAATCGATGTGACCCAACTGTTCCAGCTGTTCAACAACAAGTTGGAGGTCACCGTGGAGCTGCCGGAGAAGGTATACCGCAGCCTGTCCTTCACCACGGATACAGGGCGAATTTCCCTGCCCGCTCTCCAAGCGGATACCCTTGAGGTCAAAAGCGACACCGGCGAGATCATACTGAACGGCTTTACCGGTACCAGCCTTACGGCCAGAAGCGATACCGGCACGCTGCGGCTGGACCATCTGTCCGCCAAGCTGTCTCTTGGCACCGATACGGGGCATATTATTGCCGGGCTGGACGCCCTTCCGGCATCCGCGGATCTGGAGAGCGATACAGGGGATATCCGGCTGACCATGGCCAAGGTGTTCCCTGCGCTCGTGGATTTCTCCACGGATACGGGCCGGACCAGCATGCAGCTTCCCTCCCAGAACGAGTTCTCTGCCAAGAGAATGGAGAAACGCCGGGTGGAGGGGCAGCTGTCCGGCGGCGGTCCGCTGCTGCAGGCCCGTACAGATACGGGAGATATTGAGCTTGTGGTAAAATAAACCCTTAATTGCTTTTGTCCGCTGCAAAAAGCCCCGGCGCTCCTTTAAGGAGGGAGTCCGGGGCTTTTCCATTCAGGCGCATGGGCGCAGCCCGGTGCCTGTTTTGTCTGTTACTTGCTTTTCTCCGTGTACTCAGCGTGCCAGGCTTGCAGCTCCTGCAGCGCCGCTTCAGCCCGCTCCACAGCCGCCGCCACCTGCGCGGAAGCGGTGCCGCCGTACACATTGCGGGCGTTGACCACATGCTCCGGCTGAAGCACGGTGTAAATATCATCACCGAACAGCTTGGAGAAGCTATGGAACTCGGACAGCTCCAGATCCAGCAGATACTTCTTATGCTCGATACTGTAAAGCACCAGCTTGCCAATAACCTCGTGGGCCTGGCGGAAGGGCAAGCCCTTGTTCACCAGGTAATCGGCGATATCGGTGGCATTGGAGAAGTCCTGGTTCACCGCCTGGCGCATCCGCTCCTTGTTCACCTTCATGGTGGAAATCATGGGAGCAAACAGCTGGAGGGCGCCGTTCAGGGTTTTCACCGTGTCCAGCATCCCCTCCTTGTCCTCCTGCATGTCCTTGTTGTAGGCCAGGGGCAGGGACTTCAGGACAGTCAGGAGACCCATCAGATTGCCGTACACCCGTCCGGTTTTGCCGCGGACAAGCTCCGGCACGTCGGGATTCTTCTTCTGCGGCATAATGCTGGAGCCGGTGCAGAAGGCGTCGTCCAGCTCAACAAAGGCAAACTCGGTGCTGGACCAGAGGATCAGCTCCTCGCTGAGCCGGGAGAGATGCATCATGATCAGGGAGGCGTTGCTTAAGAATTCCAGGATGAAATCCCGGTCGCTGACCGCATCCAGGCTGTTCTCGTAAACCCGCTCGAAGCCCAGCCGTCCGGCCACAAAATGCCGATCGATGGGGAAGGTGGTTCCCGCCAGAGCGCCCGCGCCCAAGGGCAGGGTATTGACCCGCTTGTAGCTGTCCGTCAGCCGCTCCGCATCCCGCTGGAACATGGAGACATACGCCATCAGGTGATGGGCGAACAGAATCGGCTGGGCCCGTTGAAGATGGGTGTAGCCGGGGATGATGGTATCCAGATTGGCCTTGGCTTGTCCGATCAGCGCTTCCTGCAGCTTGGCCAGAAGCCCGACAAAATGGACCACCCGCTTGCGCAGGTACAAGTGCATATCCGTGGCCACCTGGTCATTGCGGCTGCGTCCTGTATGAAGCTTGCCGCCTACCGGCCCGATTTCGTCGATCAACGCCTTTTCGATATTCATGTGAATATCCTCGTCGCCGATGGAGAATTCCTGCTCCCCCCGCTTGATCCGGTTGGAGACCAGATGAAGGCCGTCGGTAATCTTCTCCACGTCCTCCAGAGGAAGAATCCCGCATTTCCCCAACATGGCCACATGGGCCAGACTGCCTTGAATATCCTCTTCCGCCAGTTCCTTGTCGAAGGTAATGGAAGCCGTATATTCCTCCACCAATTGATCCGTTTGTTTGGTAAAACGTCCACCCCACAATTTTGACACGCGCTTGTCCTCCTCTATCTGCTTCGCACTTGCAACCTTCGTCTATTATACACAATATTCCACGTTTTTTCCCTGCTGGCAGGCAATTTATCAGGATAAAACCTGTAACAACTTCTAATATATGGATTTAAAAGTCACCGGTTTGCCTTTTTCCCTTCCCTTCGCCTACTATCCCTTTTGCTCAGGAAAACACAGGTATGCAGATGAACCGGCGGGATGCCGGAAGGATAGCCCATCCTTTCCGGGAGTTGCCTGAGCCAAGGGGATAGTGTCCAAAAGGAGACTGGGACTGGCCTCCACCGCCCGCAAGTCTGTTTTCTTTGCAAGAAACGGACTGCCGAACCCTCCGGCAGCCCGTTTTTTCATCTACATGCTTACGGTACGATGCTTCCAACTAGCCGCTTACTTGGTTTGGTCCACTCCGGCTGCTACCTTCAACCGCAGCGCGTTCAGGCGGATGAAGCCGGTGGCGTCGTTCTGGTTGTAGGCTTGGGTCGGATCGGCTTCCATGGTGGCGATATTGGGATTGTACAGGCTGACCGGGCTCTTCACGCCGGCGCCGATGACATTGCCCTTATACAGCTTCAGCCGCACCGTTCCGGTCACATTCTTCTGGCTTTCGGTTACCAGCGCTTGCAGCGCCAGGCGCTCCGGGGCAAACCAGAAGCCGTTGTACACCAGCGTCGCATATTTGGAGATCAGGGAATCCCGCAGATGCATCACATCCCGGTCCATGGTGATGGACTCCATCTTTCGATGGGCAGTGAACAGGATGGTGCCCCCGGGAGTTTCATACACGCCGCGGCTCTTCATGCCCACGAAGCGGTTCTCCACCATGTCCACCCGGCCGATGCCGTGTTTGCCGCCCAGCTCGTTGAGCTTCTCCATGGCCTCCAGCGGGGTAACCGGCACGCCGTTAATGGCGGTACAGTCACCCTGGGTGAAATCCAGCTCCACATATTCCGGCTGGTCCGGCGCATCCTCCGGGGATACGCTCAGCACGAACATGCCCTTGTTGGACTCGGCGCTGGGATCAAACCAGGGGTCCTCCAGAATGCCGCTTTCAAAGCTGATATGCAGCAGGTTGCGGTCGGTGGAGTACGGCTTGGCCGCAGAGGCCTGCACGGGAATGCCGTGGGCTTCGGCGTAGGCGATCATCTCTGCCCGGCCCGGGAACTGGTCGCGGAACTGCTCCAGCCGCCACGGGGCGATTACTTCCAGCTCGGGAGCCAGAGCCGCCGCGGTCAGCTCGAAGCGGACCTGGTCATTGCCCTTGCCGGTAGCGCCGTGGGCGATGGCGGTAGCGCCTTCTGCCCGGGCAATCTCCACCATCCGCTTGGCGATCAGCGGACGGGCGATGCTGGTGCCCAGCAGGTATTGGCCTTCATACAGGGCCCCTGCCTGGAACATGGGATAGATGAAGTCCTTGGCGAACTCCTCCCGCAGGTCGTCGATGTAAACCTTGGAGGCGCCGGTGCGCAGAGCTTTGGCCTCCAGACCGTCCAGTTCGTCCTTCTGGCCGATATCGGCGGTGAAGGTGATGATTTCCGCATCATAGGTGTGCTTCAGCCAAGCCAGGATCACCGAGGTGTCCAGACCGCCGGAGTATGCGAGAACAATCTTTTGTTTTGCCATAATGAAATTGATGCTCCTCTCATTTCACATTCAACCTATATTCTACAACATTACATGATGGCTGCCATAATCGCTTTTTGGGCGTGGAGGCGGTTTTCCGCTTCGTCGAAGATCAGGGAATTGGGGCCGTCAATAACTCCCGCACTGACTTCTTCCCCCCGGTGAGCGGGCAGGCAGTGCAGGAACATGTAATCGGGCTTGGCGTACTTTACCAGCTCCTCGTTGACCTGGTATTCCGCAAAGGCCTTCTCCCGGATTTTCTGCTCCTCTTCAAAGCCCATGCTGGCCCACACATCGGTATAAACAATATCCGCATCGGCAATGGCCTCCCGGATATCCCCGGTAACCAGCACGCTGCCGCCGGTAGCCGCCGCTACCGTCATGGAGCGGGCCGTCATCTCCGCATCCGGCAGATATCCCTCCGGTGCGGCAATGGCAAAGTGCATTCCGAACTTGGCAGCGCCCATCATCAGGGAATGGGCCATGTTATTGCCGTCCCCGATAAAGGCGGTTTTGAGCCCGGCCAGCTTGCCCTTGTGCTCCAGCACCGTCTGGTAATCGGCCATGGCTTGGCAGGGATGGGACCAGTCGGTAAGGGCGTTGATGACGGGAACGGAGGCATATTTGGCCAGATCCGTCAGGGTAGTGTGGGCGAAGGTCCGGATCATGATGCCGTCCACATAGCGGGACAGAACCTGGGCGGTATCGGAAATAGGCTCGCCCCGGCCAATCTGCAGATCGTTACGGCTTAAGAACAGCGGATGCCCGCCCAACTGGTACATGCCCACCTCGAAGGATACCCGGGTGCGGGTGGAGGATTTTTCAAAAATCATGCCCAGCGTTTTGCCCTTCAGGGGCTGATAAACCTCGCCTGCCTTCTGCTTGCGCTTCAGCTCGATGGCATAGTCCAGCAGGTACTGCAATTCCTCGCTGGTGAAGTCCTCCAGGTCCAGGAAATCCCTGCCCTTCAGCTGAAACTTGTCGTTTTGCTCCACAAACTGCGTCATGAATGGATTGTGCCCCTCTCCCGCTTAAAATAAATACCGAATTATTCCGCTACAGCCGCCGCTTTCTTCGCCCCGTACTGGGCCAGCACCCGGCAGATCACGGCGATGCCCTGATCCAGCTCTTCCTTGGTCACCAGCAGATTGGGCAGAAGACGCACCACATTGGGTCCCGCCGGCACTACCAGTACTCCGGCCTTATGAATGTCCGCAATCGCCTCGGCCATGGGCTCCGTACAAATCACGCCGATCAAGAGCCCCAGACCGCGGACCTCCTTCACCAGCGGATTGCCCGCTGTGCCTTCCTTCAGCTTGGCAATGGTATAATCGCCCAGCCCCGCGGCGCGTTCCGGCAGCTTTTCCCCCAGGATAATCTCCAGCGTAGCGATGGCTGCTGCGGAAACCAGCGGCGTTCCGCCGAAGGTGGAGGCGTGGGCCCCCGCCGTGAAGGCGTCCCGCAGCTTGGCCTTGCCCAGCATGGCGCCCATGGGCAGCCCTGCGGCAATTCCCTTGGCCAGGGTGAAGATGTCCGGCTCGATGCCGTAATGCTCATACGCAAACAGCTTGCCGGTGCGGCCCATGCCTGTCTGCACCTCATCGACGATCAAGAGCAGGTCATGCTCCTTGCAGAGCCGCACAATCTCATCAATAAAGCTCTGCTCCGCCGTAATGACGCCGCCTTCGGCCTGCACCATTTCCAGCATGATCGCACAGGTGTTGTCCGTAATGTAAGAGGAGAGGACCGCCGCATCATTAAACGGGGCATAGACGAAGCCCTCAGGCAAAGGATGGAAGCCGTCCTTAACCTTATCCTGCCCGGTAGCCGTCAGAGTCGCCAGGGTACGCCCGTGGAAGGACTGATGGAAGGTAATGATTTCGTAGCGGTTTTTGCCCAAAATCTTGCTGTTGTAACGACGGGCCAGCTTGATGGCCGCTTCATTGGCCTCTGCTCCGCTGTTGCAGAAGAAGACATAGTCGGCGCAGCTGTTCTCCGTCAGCATCCGGGCCAGCTTCTCCTGATTCTCCGAATAAAACAGGTTGCTCACATGCCACAGCTGGTTCAACTGGGCGGCGATCTGCTCCGCCACCTGCTTGGGGGCATGGCCCAGACTGGTTACGGCCAGCCCGCTCATCAGATCCAGATATTCCTTGCCCTCCGAATCCCACAGCCGGCTGCCCTCCCCCTTGACCATAGTAATGGGATAACGGGCATACGATGGAAAAATGGCACTTTCCTGATTGCTCACGTCACTCACTCTCCTTTCACCTGAAAACGGAATGGGTATTTTATGAACTGCCTAACGCACGATTCGCGTGCCTGCCGAACCTTCCGCCACCGCTTGCCGGAGAATCCCCGGCTCCGCGCCGTTGACGATCAGGACCTCCTGCACCTCGCCCTGGATGCACTCCATAGCGGCCCGCACCTTGGGGATCATGCCGCCGTAGATTTCCCCGGAGGCAATCATCGCTTCAATCTCCGCTACCGTTACCACGGGAAGCACCTTCTTGACGCCTTCGCCGTCCGTCCGCAGAATGCCGGGCACATCCGTCACCACCACCAGCCGGGAAACCCCCAGCTGCGAGGCTACCGCACCGGCTGCCGTATCCGCGTTAATGTTGTACCGCTGGGCCCCGTCTTTTCCAAGGCCAACGGGGGCAATCACCGGGATATATCCCAGGTCCGCCAGGCTCCGGATCAGCTCCCCATTCACCCGGGTGACGTTGCCAACCAACCCCACCTCATGGGCGTTGGGTACAGGCTCCGCCTCAATGAGCCGCCCGTCCGCTCCGGACAAACCCACGGCCCGGGCGCCGGATAATTGAATCCGCCGGACAATCTCCTTGTTGATTTTCCCGGCCAGCACCATTTCCACTACATCCAGCACCGCTTCGCTGGTTTTGCGCAGGCCGCCGACAAACTCCGACTCTATCCCCAGCCGGTTCAGAGTTTCCGATATGGCCGGGCCGCCGCCGTGTACGATCACCGGCACGAAGCCCTCCTCCGCCAGCTCCTTCATCTCCCGGAAAAAATCCTCCGGCAGAGCCGCCAGGGTGCTGCCTCCGCATTTGATCACATAGGCCGAAGCCTTGCCTTGCTGCTGATTATTCACTTGCGCCACGTATGTTATGCCTCCTGTCCGGTTCGGGCTTGTAACGGATGAACGGATTAGGTCCGGTATGCGGCATTGATCCGCACATATTCATAGCTCAGGTCACAGCCCCAGGCTGTGGCGGTTTCACGGCCCATATGCAGGTTCACAAAAATCTGGACCAAATCCCCCCGCAGATAAACCAGCGCCTTCTCTTCATCAAATTTCACCGGCCGGGATTGCTCCAGCGTCACCAGATCGCCGATGCGGATATCCACAGTTTCCGTATTCACCGGATAGCCGGCTCTTCCTACAGCGGCAATAATCCGGCCCCAGTTGGCATCCGCGCCGAAGCAGGCGGACTTCACCAGGGAGGAGCCGATGACGGTTTTGGCAATGGCCCGCGCCGCTTCCTGGGATTCCGCACCCGCCACGTTCACCTCAATCAGCTTGGTGGCCCCTTCCCCGTCCCGGGCGATGGCCTTGGCCAAATATTCGCCCACATAGCGGAAGCCTTCGGCAAAAGCCTCATAATCCGGATGCGCCTCCGTCAGCTCACCGCTGCCGGCCAGCCCGCTGGCCATGGCCACCACCATATCATTGGTGCTGGTATCCCCGTCCACCGTAATCATATTGAAGGTGGTATCCGTTACGCCGCCCAGCAGCTTTTGCAGCCCCTCGGGGCTGATCTTGGCATCGGTAGTAATAAAGCCCAGCATGGTGGCCATATTGGGGTGAATCATCCCGGAGCCTTTGGCCGCCCCGGCAATATGCACCGTCTCTCCGCCGACGGTTACGGCTACGCAAACCAGCTTCTGCGCCAGGTCCGTGGTCATAATCGCCTGGCAGAAGTCCTCGCTGCCGTCCGCCTTGAGCGCCTCCGGAAGACCGGCAATCCCTTTGCGCACCTTCTCCATAGGCAGCGGTTCGCCGATCACGCCGGTGGAGGTCACGCCCGCCAGCTCCTCTGCCACCCCGAAGGCCTTGGCCGCCAGCGCCCGCATTTCGTAGGCGTCCGCTTCCCCTTGTACGCCGGTGCAGGCATTGGCGTTGCCGCTGTTCACCAGCATCACCTGGAGCTTGCCGCCATGGCCAATGCTCTCCCGGGTCACCTTCAAGGGCGCCGCCTGAAACTGGTTGGTGGTATACACACCAGCCGCCGCTGCAGGCACCTGGCAAACGATAACGCCCAGATCGTAGCGCTCCGTCTTCTTCAGGCCGCAATGCAGCCCGGCTGCCTTAAATCCCAGGGGCGTGGTAATGCCCCCGCCTTCCACTACGGCGAACCGCTTCGTCATCTTGTTCATCCTCTCCTGTAAACTCCCGGTCCTTACGGATACACCGGCGTAAACGCCAGCCCTGCGCCTTCGTCCCAGTTCATCATCAAATTCAGGTTTTGCACCGCTTGGCCCGCTGCGCCCTTCACCAGGTTATCGATCACCGACAGGATGGTGACGCGGCCTGTCCGCTCATCCACGGCAAAGCCGATGTCGCAGTAGTTGGAGCCCCAGACCTCCTTGGTAGCCGGCCACCTGCCCTTTTCGCGGATGCGCACAAACGGCCTTCCCTCGTAATACTCCCGGTACAGCCCGATAAAATCCTCTTCCTTATACCCGCCCTGAATGGTGGCATACATCGTGCTCAGAATCCCCCGGGTCATCGGCGTCAGATGGGTGGAGAAGGTAACGGTTACCTCCCGCCCGGCAATCCGGCCCAAAACCTGCTCAATCTCGGGAATATGCTGATGCTTGTTCAGCTTGTACGGCGCCAGATTTTCGTTGATCTCCGAATAATGCACCGATAAGCCCAACCCCCGTCCCGCTCCCGACACGCCGGACTTGGCGTCAATAATGATGGTGGCCGGATCGATCCAGCCCGCCTGTACTGCCGGGATCAGGCCCAACAAAGTGGCAGTGGGGTAGCAGCCCGGGTTGGAGATGAAGGTTTTGCCCGGAACATCCGCGCCAAAAATCTCCGCCAAGCCATACACCGCTTCATCCAAATACGCCTGTGCCGCCGGTTCCTTCTTGTACCATTTGCTGTATACATCAGGGCTCTTCAGGCGGAAATCGCCTGACAGGTCGATAACCGCAAGGCCCGCCTCCAACAGCTGGGGCGCAAGCTTGGCGCTGACGCCGGAGGGAGTGGCGGTAAAGACCACATCTGCCTTCTCCTTCATAGCTGCCACATCCACACCGTCCAGATCCTCCACCATAATCTGATTCAGATGGGGATAACCGTCGGCAATGGGCACACCGGAGCTGGATGAGGAAATCACCGAAGTAATCTCCACGTGGGGATGCTGCAGCAACAACCGGATCAGCTCCACCCCACCGTATCCTGTGGAACCAACAATGGCCACTCTGCATTTGGGCTCTGTCATATGAATCCCTTCCTTTCCCGCCGTCCAAAAAGATATGTATTATTATACGTTTCATGGTATAAAAATTCAATGCATTTTTCGTGACGCTGCTTGGGCGGCCTGTCAGGTCTCCAGCCTGAAGCCCTCGCCCAGCACCTCCCGGGTTTCACTGATAATGATGAAGGCTGCAGGGTCCACATCCCTGACCAGCTCCTTCAGCCGGGAGACCTCATTCTGGCTGACAACCACCATCAGCACCGTCCGCTCCGCACCGGTGTATCCCCCGGCGCCGTTGAGCTTGGTCAACCCACGGTCCAGATCATGGAGCACCGCTTCGGCAATGGCCTCCGTTTCCTCGGAGATGATATACGCCACTTTGGCGTAATTGAAGCCCAACTGCACCACGTCGATGGTTTTGCTGGTAACATACAGACCGATCAGGGCGAACAATGCTTTTTCCGCATCGAATACCAACCCCGCCGTCAAAATCACCAGCCCGTCCAGCATTGCGACGGCAATGCCCAGGCTGACGCCTGTAAACCGGTGGATCAGCTGCGCCGCCAGGTCCAGGCCGCCGGTGGAGCCCCGTCCCCGAAACACAATGCCGAGTCCCACGCCGATCCCGATGCCTCCGTATATAGTAGCCAAAAGCAGATTATCCGTCAGCGGCTCAACCTTCTGGGTCAACAGCACAAACAGCGGGAGCACGAAGGAACCCACTGCCGTTTTCAATCCGAACTGCTTGCCCAGCACAAAGGCCCCCAGCAAAAACAACGGAATATTCAGCGCCCACTGGACCAGCGCCGGCTGGAAGCCGAATAGCTCCAGCGTAATCACGGAGATGCCTGTAACCCCTCCGGAGGCCACCTGATTGGGCTTCAGACAATAGTTGAAGCTGAGGGCGATCAGCAGGGAGCCCAGCAGCAGCAGGCCGTACTCCAGCATATGGTGTACAGCCGTTCCCTTGCGGGGGATGTAGTGCTTCCTTCTGGACGGGAGCCTGCGCAATTTTTCCGGCTTTCCCCGTTCATGCCCCTCCCGCGGATTCTTCGTATGTTCTCTTGTGGACATGCCTTCCCCTGCCTCCTGTACGCATACGGCTTCGCAAAAAAATCCTACACCGTCCCGCCACCCCCTGCCGGTTCGGGTTCGGACTTGATGTAGGATTTCTTTCCTTAGATATTATCGCTGTCGTTTTTGGTGTTGATTTGGCCCCGCAGATAGGCGTCGATCAGGAAATCAATTTCCCCGTCCATCACCGATCCGATATTGCCTGACTCGGCGCCGGTCCGGTGATCCTTGACCATGCTGTAGGGGTGGAACACATAGGAGCGGATTTGGCTGCCCCAGGCAATGTCCATTTGCTCGCCGCGGATCTTGGCCAGCTCCTGCTGCTGCTCCTCAATCTTCTTCTCGTAGAGCTTGGAGCGGAGCATGGTCATACAGCGCTCCCGGTTCTGAATCTGCGAGCGCTCCGTCTGGCAGGATACCACAATGCCCGTAGGCATGTGGGTAATCCGCACGGCGGACTCCGTCTTGTTGATATGCTGTCCGCCCGCGCCGCTGGACCGGTAGGTATCCACATGGAGGTCCTCGGGACGGATCTCAATCTCGATGGAATCGTCAATCTCCGGCATCACATCGCAGGAGACAAAGGAGGTGTGGCGGCGACCCGAAGCATCGAAGGGCGAAATCCGCACCAGCCGGTGGACCCCCTTCTCCGCCTTCAGATAGCCGTAAGCGTTGAAGCCCTTGAAGAGGAGAGTGACACTCTTGACACCCGCTTCATCTCCGGGAAGATAGTCCACCACTTCCACCTTGAAGCCCCGCTTCTCACCCCAGCGGCGGTACATGCGCAGAAGCATATCCGCCCAGTCCTGGGACTCGGTGCCCCCTGCCCCAGGGTGAAGCTCCAGGTAGGCATTGAGCTTATCGTAGGGCTGGTTCAAAAGCAGCTGCAGCTCATATTCATCCAGCTTCTTCATCAGAGCAGCGACGCCGGTTCCCAGTTCGGCGGCCAGGCTGTCGTCCTGCTCCTCTTCCGCCAGCTCCCGGGTCAGCTCCAGATCCTCGTATTGGCTGTTCAGCTCGCTGAATTCCTCTGCCACTGTTTTGATGGCGTTCAGCTCGCCGATGATTTTCTGCGCCCGCTCATTGTCGTCCCAGAAATCGGGAGCCGTCATCTTTTCCTCAAAATCCGAAATTTGCTCTTGCTTCAGATCTAAGTCAAAGAGACCCCCTAAGGTTTGTGAGTCGCTCCGCAATTTCGCGGAGGTCTTGCTTTATTTCCGGTTCCAGCATGCTGTATGCACCTCGTTCGTTATTCTTTACTCAGCCTGCGCCGTGGCAGTTTTTATACTTCTTGCCGCTGCCGCAGGGACACAGCTCATTGCGTCCAATTTTCTCTTCGCGCCGCACAGGGCCCTTATCTCCGGCAACCTGGCCTTCGGCGACAGCCTGACGCTCAATATTGGCCTCCACATGGGCCTTCATAATATATGTGGAGACTTCCTCCTGGATGGCGCTGATCATTTCCTGGAACATTTCAAAACCCTCGAACTGGTATTCCCGCAGCGGATCGGTGCCGCCGTATGCCCGCAGATGGATGCCTTGACGTAGCTGATCCATGGCGTCGATATGGTCCATCCACTTGGAGTCTACCGCACGAAGCACAACAACCTTCTCGAATTCCCGCATCAGCTCGCCCAACTGCTCCTCGCGGGCATTATAGAGGGAATCCACCATACCCTTCAGCTGCTCCACAATCTCTTCCTTTTCCTTGCCCCAAATATCGTCGCGGGACAGCATTCCTTCGTGAAGGAAGGTGCGGTTGCAGTATTCCACCACTGCCTCCAGATCCCATTCTTCCGGGATGACATCATCACCGCAGTGGGCGTTGACGATGCGATCAATGGTTTCGTTAATCATGCCGATTACTACACCACGGAGGTTCTCGGATTCGAGAATTTCCTTCCGCTGCTTATAGATGATGTTCCGCTGCTGGTTCATCACATCGTCATATTGGAGGACGTTCCGCCGCGCGTCGAAGTTATTGCCTTCCACCCGCTTCTGGGCGGATTCCACAGCACGGGTAATCATCTTGCTCTCGATGGGCATATCTTCCTCGAAGCCAAGCCGGTCCATCATGCCCATGATATTCTCCGCGCCAAACCGGCGCATGAGCTCATCCTCCATGGACAGGTAAAATTGCGACGAACCCGGGTCGCCCTGGCGGCCTGCCCGGCCCCGCAGCTGGTTGTCGATCCGGCGGCTCTCGTGGCGCTCCGTACCTATAATATGCAGACCACCCAGCTCCGGTACTCCCGGTCCGAGCAAAATGTCGGTACCGCGGCCGGCCATGTTGGTGGAGATGGTAACGGCTCCGGGCTGACCGGCCTTCGCTACAATTTCCGCCTCTTCCTTATGGTACTTGGCGTTCAGCACCTGATGGGGAACGCCCTTCTTCTTCAGCATGGCGGACAGCTTCTCAGAGTTCTCAATGGAGACGGTACCAACCAGCACCGGCTGTTTGTTCTGATGGCGTTTGACGATTTCCTCCACTACCGCACGGAACTTGCTGGCCTCGGACTTGTACACCACGTCTGGCAAATCCTTGCGGATCATCGGCCGGTTGGTGGGCACCACTACAACCTCCAGGCCATAAATCTTCTTGAACTCTTCTTCCTCCGTCTTCGCCGTACCGGTCATACCGGCCAGCTTGCGGTACATCCGGAAGTAGTTCTGGAAGGTGATGGTGGCCAGAGTCATGCTTTCGTTCTGAATCTTGATGCCTTCCTTGGCTTCAATGGCCTGATGCAAGCCGTCGCTGTACCGGCGGCCCACCATGAGGCGTCCGGTGAATTCGTCGACGATCACAACCTCTTGCGATCCGTCTTCATTCTCCTGCACCACATAGTCCACGTCGCGCTTCATAATGGCGTGCGCCTTCAGGGCCTGGGTGACATGGTGGTTGATGGTTACATTGGCGTGGTCGAAGAGATTCTCGATGTTGAAATAGCTCTCGGCCTTGGCTACGCCCGCCTCCGTCAGCGTCACGGATTTCAGTTTGACATCCACGTTATAATCCTGCTCTTCCCGCAGGGTCATGACGAAACGGTTAGCCGTCACATACAAGTCCGTGGACTTGGAGGCTTGTCCGGAAATAATAAGAGGCGTCCGCGCTTCATCCACCAGAATGGAGTCCACTTCGTCCACAATGGCATAATAAAGGGGGCGCTGCACCATCTGCTCTTTATACAGGACCATGTTGTCCCGCAGGTAGTCGAAGCCAAACTCATTGTTGGTACCGTACGTAATATCGCAGGCATATGCCGCTTGCTTGTCCTCATGGCTCATCTGCGCCAGGTTCAGACCCACGGTCATGCCGAGAAAATTATAAATTTTGCCCATCAGGTCATGGCCTACCGTGGCCAAATAATCATTGACGGTAACCAGATGAACGCCCTTGCCGGTCAGCGCATTCAGGTAAACCGGCAGCGTCCCTACCAGGGTTTTGCCTTCGCCGGTTTTCATCTCGGCAATCCTGCCACTGTGCAGCACCATACCGCCGATGAGCTGAACATCAAAATGCCGCATGCCCAATACCCGTACGGAGGCTTCCCGGACAACAGCAAAGGCGTCATTGAGGATATCGTCCAGCTCCTCCCCTTTAGCCACCCGCTCCTTCAGCACTTCGGTCTGGGCACGCAGCTCCTCATCGGACATGGCCTGATATTTCGGTTCAAGGGAATTGATGATTTCCACATTCCTCATCATCCGCTTGATTTCTCTCTCATTGGCGTCGCCAAAAATCTTCTTCACGAGTCCCAACATGGGCGTACCCCTTTCAACATCCATTATCGATGGACACACATACAGAAATTGTAACAGTTTCGTTCCCCGGTAGCAAGAATGCACAACACATGAGCCAAAAGCGTTGCGGCCATTAGAATCTATACGTTGAAAACACCCTGCAGGTTTCAACTTCTGCGCCGCCGCTTCCGGCCGCTCCCGCTCCAGTGGCATACTTCCAGTATACATAAAAACAGACTTCAGGGAATCCCCCGAAGCCTGCTGGTTTTGTTAATAATTACAAAGCCGGCTCAATCAAGCCGTACTTGCCATCGGCGCGCTTATACACTACATTCACCTGGGAGGATTCCGAATTGGCGAAAACAAAGAAGTTATGCCCAACCATGTTCATCTGGAGGATGGCTTCCTCCACATCCATGGGCTTCAGGGTAAACCGCTTCGTACGTACGACCTCATACTCGTCTTCCTCTTCCAAAAGATGGACCGGGGTTACCACGTCATCCTTAAACAGGTTCTTGTAGCCTGCCTCCTGGCGCACCTTGCGGTTCACCTTGGTCTTATGCTTGCGGATTTGGCGCTCCAGCTTGTCTACCACCAGATCAATGGAGGCATACATATCGTCGCTTTTTTCCTCCGCCCGGAGCAGAACGCCGGTTAAGGGAATGGTTACCTCAACACTCTGCTTCTCCCGGATAACGTTCAATGTTACATTCACTTCAGATGTAGGGGGAGCTTCGAAATACCTTTCGAGCCGGCCGAGCTTTTTCTCCACGTAGTCACGCAACGCTTCCGTAACCTCAATGCGTTCGCCTCTGATGCTGAATTTCATGGATAAACTCCTCCTTTCTCTCTCTAGTATATCCTATTCGCCACCCACCTTCAAAAACCCTTTACATTGGCCAAATAATTTTTATTCCCAGGGTTAAGGCCTCCGGGAAATGGGCATACCTGAAAGTATCCAGACAAACAGAAAAACACCCCGAACGAATCGGGGTGCCTCTCTGCTTATGGTACCATTTATTCAAGCGGTCGCCAAGACCGGTTGATTACAGTTTTACCACATTAGCTGCTTGCGGACCGCGTGCGCCTTCAACGATATCGAATTCCACTTCTTGTCCTTCTTCGAGGGTCTTGAAACCTTCGGATTGGATTGCGGAGAAGTGTACGAATACGTCGCCGCCATCTTCGCGCTCGATGAAGCCATAACCCTTTTCTGCGTTAAACCATTTCACTTTACCTTGCATGCAGAACATTCCCTTCGTGTTCAAGTAGCTGTGAGTCACGCTCACATCCTGACTATATCACCGGATGTAACCGATGTCAATTGAAATGAGCGGCCGCGGAAGCCATTCGACAAAAGTAGATATTATTCTCCTCAATTTTCTAAAAATTCCGGTATGCACACAATAAACACAATCTACGCACATGATGAAACCTTGTTTTCATTGACTATCCACAAAGTTATTCACATTATCCACAGGCTGGGGATGAAGTTGTGCACAGGTTGTGGGGATTATTGTTGCACCCTCTGCTTGGATTGCTGCCTGATCACCGCCTCCTGCCCTTCTTTGCCTCAGCCAGCTCCTGACACATCCCCTCATTCTCACCGCAGCCAATTCCTGACGCATCTCCGTCCTTGCCCAACCAACTCCTGGCACATTCCCACTCCTGTCCGACACCCCTTATCCAATTTGAACACCTGCGCACCACAATCTCCACCTGAAGATAACGAACGGCCATATACCTGTTTTCCTTGAAATCTATCACGTTCCCCTACTTGAATATGCTATGATAGAGATCATAATAATGAAGACAGGAGACAGACAAGCATGGACTTGAAGTCAATTGGAACCCGGATCAGATCACTTCGCCTGGGAACAGGCCTTTCCATGAAAGCGCTGGCGGCGAAGATCACGGAGCAGACAGGCGTCACCATTTCCTCCGGACAAATCAGCGATTGGGAAAACGGCTACAAAAACCCCTCCGCCCCCGGATTAATTGCCTTATCCCTGTACTTTCAGGTATCCGCCGACTGGATTCTGAAAGGAAACGATATTCCCGAGGAACAGATGGAGCTGATTCGCCTGTTTCGTGAATTGCCCGATCAGGATCAAGCCTTTGTCAGGCGGTATATTCAATTGGCTCTTCTGGATAAGGAGATTTCCATCCCATCAAGAAAATCCTTAAGCAAGCTTCTGCGCCGCACAAGACCGCTTTCATTGAAGAAGCTGCAGGCTGTCCGGGAAGATGCATCGGATTATACTCTTGATGTAGGGAGAATCATCCCTTTGCTGGGACCGGAGGCGGCCAGCATAGCAGCAGATTGGGTCAATCATATTCACGGCTATCTCCATGTGGCGGAACCCCTGCAGCATTGCTTCGCCATTCCTGTTTCTCCCGGAAAACACGGGGAGCTGCCAAACGCGGACACCCATCCCCGTTATGCCATCGTCCAACCGCGGGAAAGCTATGAGCCCGGGGATTTGGTGGCAGTTCGGACAACAGACGGTTTTGCCGTAGAAGCCTTCACTGGTCTGAAGGATGCCCTTGTCATAGGCAAGATCATCAGTGAAGTAGCTCCTCCTTCAAAATAAAGCTTCTGAGCAGCCTGGTGTTATTGGCAAGAGCTTTGCAAATATGATAAAGACTGTACTCTTCCGCTTTGACCGACAGCAGCAGGTACACACGCTCCAGCTGATCCGGCCGGTCCTTCAGATTCAATATGTAGTTCCAGGCATGCTTGTGAATATAATAATATCTGCATCTGGAAATCAGCATCCGTTCTCTCTTCCGTTGGTCACCGGCATGGAAGCGCTCCAGCTCTTCCCGGTATTCCTCCCGGCCAACCCCGGTGACATAAGCGCTGACCTGGTTCAGCTTCTCCAGAATACTGGGACGGATGCGATCCTCCCACGTCCATCCAATAAGATCCTCCACGCTGTCAATGTCATAACCCGGAACCGCATTCTGGCTCAATTCATCCATGATCGATCCCACCTGCTCAAGAAAAGCGTTCCTTTTCCCAGGCTTCTCCGGTTCTGTCCGTTGCCCCGCCAGCGCCTTCACATCACATAGCTCCCCCAGCTCCTTCTCCAGAGCCTCCACTGCATCCGAATAGGAAAAACCGGTACGCATGGGCTCCCGGACCCCGGCCACATTCAGAATCACCTTCCCCAGCATAGAATACACCGTTTCCGGCGTTTCCCCCCGCGGCTCCAGCAGTGCAGACAACCGTTCGTACCCTTCCTGCTCCGGGGCATCGGGCCAGCCCAACTGAAGCACAGATTCCGCAAATACGGCAGCATCATACCGGCAGCCTGCCGGGTCCAGCACACAGATTCGACAAGCATCCGCCAGCGAAAACCCTTGCAGCAGAAACTCCCGGAGCACAGAACGGAAACCCAAGGTTCCCAGCTGATGGCTCTGAAACCGGGCAAGATAATAGCGTTCAATCACAGAAGAGGAAAACTCCTGTCTAATGAATGCGCCCCGCTCCTCCTCTCCCTCCAGAAGCGATAGCCTTATCCAAGCCTTTAATGCACTTATTTCATCCCGCACCAGAGGACGAATTCTATCCAATAGCCGCCTGCCTTCCGTTCGCTCGGAAAGCTGGATGGGACGGGGGAGAAGGGAGTTTGCCCATCCGACTGCCAGCTCCATCTGCTGCCGGGTCGAATCGCCGCTCACAACCGCCTTGCCGGGAAACCGGCTTTCAATCAGACAAGCCACGGCAAGCACGTACAAATGATAAGGATACCCTTGGGTTTTGGCATCAAACACCATCACTCCACCCGTCGGAACACCCGGGAGCTTCAGCCATTCCTCCGGCAGCATCGTGGCCAAGATGTCTTTGCCGTACGTATCCCCCGCCCTCGCCACCCGGCTTCGATAAACATCCAGATGCCGGACAAGCTCAAAGGACTCCGCCGTCTGCAGAGAAATCTCATCCCCGAACACATGCCAGCCCCTTTTGCCGCCCACCTGCGGAAGCGGCCTTTCCCTGGCCCGGTCCACATAGGCCCAAATCACCCTGTACGTCTCCTCATCGAGCAAAAGATCCAAAAACGGATATGCCTCCAACAGCAACAGCGACTCCTCATATACCCGCTCCCACTCCTGCGGGTCCATCTCATTAGGCAAAATCTCCAGCCGGATGTATACACCCATCGTCTCCCCCACCCCTTCTGCAGCCCTATTTTGTGCAGCCACTCCTAAATGAGATTAAAAAGCTTCGCTTTTTTCTATTATAAACCTATATAAGAGCATATTTCAATATATTAATCTCATATGGGAGCAAAAGGTGTAGGCCTGATTGCCGTACAAACCCATGCAAAAAGGCCCATTCCGGTCTTAGCAGGAATGGGCCTTGCTGTGGCTGAAGGCCGTAAAGGAGGAGAAGCAGCAAGCCGTGATCGCGGTACTGCACAAATCCTTAATCATGGATAGCCAGTTCAACAAAAAACCACCAGGCCATAGGACCTAATGGTTGGGTGATCACTTCCGCCGATCAAAAAACAAGCTATCCGGCGTATAGCCCGCATCATAAGCAGCCTTCTGCACTCTGCTGGCGTTTGCGCGATTAAGCTGGAGAGATGCATGCTGCTTCAATTGTTCCATCCGATTCACAATTAGCCGGTCCCAAGCCAGAATCTCCTGGACGGCTGCAGCATGCCGGGCCTTTTCAACCGGGGTGGGCGTCAGGTCTTCGAGCTGCTCAAACAGGGCGCCGCGCTCTTCCACATAAGCGGTCAAATCATCCTCTGTGGCTTGTTCAAACCTGTTGACCATATCCCGCGTCATCCGATGCATAGACAAAATAAGCTCATCCATGATGCACAGATCCGGCAGGAGCAGCCGCGGCCAGCTTCGCCGCCTGCATCCAGGTTTCCTTCAGTTCCAGGAGATACCCCAGAATTTCCTCGGCAGGCTCGGTCGACTTCTTCGTATTGGCTTCAATCAGCCTGTAGTTGTAATACTCGTAAAGCCGGAGGAGATTCTCGGCAATGGGCGAACTGCGGTCCAGGGTAATAGCGAACTCGCTGATAATGTTCTGCACCTTCACCAGATTTTTGTTGGCTTCCTCATAATCCTGATTGCGAATGCCTTCGATGCCCGCCCTGCAGAAGCGAACCGCGCCATCACAGAGCATAATCAGCAATTGCGCCGGCGTAGCCGTCTGCACAGATGTCTCCAGATACTTATTGCGTTGCGCCTGCTGCTGCACGTTCATGCGGAATTCCCCCTGTTTTCTTCCGTCAACTGCTAAAAGCGTTGGTTAAATAGGCCGATTGCGAATTGTAATTATTAATTGCGGTTTCCATAGCCGTAAACTTAGTATAATACATAGTCTCCCGATCTGTCAGCCGGTCAGTCCATCGGTCGATTTCTTTATCCATTTGGGTGAGCTGCTTACCCATCAGGCTGTCTTCATTCAAAGATGAAATATCTCCGTACTTAGAAGTTCCCGCTTTTTCAGAGATGCTGCCCATGGCTTTGAAGGTTTGAGCGTAAAGCCGTTCAGCAATTCCGGCGTTATTCCCGGATGCATCCCCCTTGGAATTGAACATGGCGGCAACAGCCTCAGGGTCGGCCTCAATAGCTTCCTTAAGCTTGGTCTCATCCAGATACAGCTTGCCGTTCTCCGAATAGGTTCCCGTCGTAATGCCAATAGAGCTAAGCGTCTTGTATTTGCTGCTGCCAGTCTCCACAAAACTGGAAATGGTCATTCGCATATTGCTGACCAGTTCGCTAAGGATGGTATCATTCTTCATTAAGCCGCTTTTGGCTTTTTCTTCCCAAAGCTTGATATCGTCCTCTTCCATTTCCTTCTTCTGCTCGTCAGTCAGAGGGGTATAATCCCGGTAACGTTTCTCTGTAATCTTCGAGGTTAGCGTGCTAAGCAACTCATTATAACTACTTATGAATGATTTCACAGATTCTACAATAGCATCTGCATCCGTACCTACTGTTACAGTAGAAGCGGCTGTGTTTTTCCCATTCAACGTAATAGTAGTGCCATTTATCGTAAAGGTATTGCTGTCGCGGGTTGTGGACATACCATTAATCTGTAGCTCAGCAGCGGAGCCTTTCACTGAATCAGAGGTAGAATTTGTAGCTGATACCTGAAGAACATCCGTCAGGAAGCTGCCTTCAAACGTAATATACTCCTCATTTTTTTCCGTTCCGTTAGTTGCACCTGTATTCTTGGCAGTGAAGCTGATCTTCCCCTGGGCAGAATCATAAAATGCAATTACATTAGTTGTTTTGTTAATCCGGCTAATGACATCATTCAGAGAATCAGTTGTTGGATCAATAGTTACCGATGTGCCATTAATTTTGATTGCCACGGAGGAAGAGCCTACATCGCCAGACAAGTTTTCATTCTGTGAAGATAATGTTTTGGAGGGATCGAAAGAGGAGCCATTGGCAGTATCCCGGATATCGCCACTGAACTTTGATGCGGCAACAGCCAACGTGTCTACTTTGATCGTATAGCTGCCGTTAGCAGCACCGCCTGTTGCAGTCGCTGTAACAGCAGTTGTATCCCCACTAACAGTGGCTTTTTTCGCAGCCAACGTCTTTTCCATTTTAAACGCAGAAAGCTTGTTATTACGGAAGTCCAGCAGCTTCGAGTTCAATTCTTTATATGTATCCCGCTGCCACTGAAGTATTTGCTTCTGTTGCTTTTTTTTATCAAAAGGTATTCTTTCTGTTTTCATAAGATTGGCAACCAGCGTATCAATATCCATACCGGAAGCCAACCCGCTAATGCGCGTACTCATAATGATCCCCTCCTATCTGCGTTCATCAACGAGAATGCCAGCCATCTCCCATAGCCGCGCTACAAAATCCATGGTCTTCTCCGGCGGTATCTCCCGAATCACTTCACCGGAATCGCTGTTTACAACCTTGACCATAATTTGGTTAGTCTTCTCATGAACAGAAAACTTCAGGGAAGTCTGAGTTCCTTGCAGCGCCTTCACTGAACGCTCAATGGCCCGGATCAACTGCTCCTCGCTGATGGGGACCGCTTCGCCTTGAAGCTCGGCTTGTTTTAAGTCTCTGCTGGTTTGAACCGTTACAACATCTTTTGTCATGTCTCTCGCAATTTCCTTCACGCGAACCGGCAGCTCCGGTACAGAAGCCGGATAACCGGACTGGCCGAATGAAATATCATTTGCTCCCATAATGTTTCCTCCCACGCTCATCAATTATATGATATATATCGGAGAAGGAGAGAGGAATTATTATAGGACTATTGGATATTAATCTCGGTGTGAATGATACCGACACTTCCAAGACCGCCAACACAATAAGAATCTGTGTTTAAATACTTCCTTTCATCACCAGAGTATGGATGGGTGTAGAAATTCTCTATAAAATTGCGTACCGGTTTGTCTTCTTCAAATATGCAAGAGCTATATAACTGCCCTAGCAAGTCCCCCAGGAACGTCTTGACAAGCTGATTGCCAAAATTGGCTATCATATGAACAGGTTCTCCAATCCCCAATGCCAGATACTTCTTAGAAAAGTCAAACAAATCATATGCAAAGCGATGACTATAGAACATCTCAAGGCTCAGTAGCTCCGGAGTCTCAAAGACATAATTCATCAGTACATTTCGGCTCTGGACGTCCAGACAAGGGGCCAGGTAGGAAACGCTTGAAGGCTGGAGACTGGATAAATGCGTTTCTTGAAGGATGGCGCTTTTTCGCGGATTTATAAAAGAATCAAGCAATTCCGCACCTATAAAAACAAAATCTCCTGGAGCATGAAGTAAACCATACGAGCCTAAACATCCTGATATGTTTGGAAGAAGGTAGGTTGGGCCAGAAAAATATGATCCTTGGACGCCCTGAAATTCGGGAAATTTAGACAAAAGATATAATTGTTCTTTATTGCGGATATCCCATGAACGAATTCGTGTTTGCTCCTTAGCCTTTTTAAACTGATTAATGGTCACTTTCTCCACATATTTCGCGTTCTGAAAAACCAAGGATACAATAAAAATAAGATCTCCCAGTTCACGTTGAACCTGCCGCCCATAACAATCAAACGTAACTTGTGATTTATTTCCATGGATGAAAAGAGCGTTTGTAGAAATTTCAAATGAATATGGATCAATCGTACCTTTTGTGTGGAACCCATCTAAATTCTGAACAATATGCTCAATTATTTTTACCAGTTTCGGCTCTGTGCTGCCTTTCCCTAAATATCCTGATACCAAAGCGCCAGCAAGTCTTTGGGCAAAGTATTTTTGGTATCGCAAAAAAGGTTCACTATTCATGATATAACCACAACAGGAGTACAAATTATGCAAAGTCGAATAGGAAAGCATATACGACCTCATTCCTTTGGGAAATATAAAAAGAGAGACCCCGTAGAGTCTCCCTTGTTGATGAATCTAAAATTAACGCAGCAATTGCAGTACGCCTTGCGGTTGTTGGTTGGCTTGAGCCAGCATGGCTTGGGCAGCTTGAGTCAGGATGTTGTTCTTGGTGAACTCGGTCATTTCCTTAGCCATGTCTACATCGCGAATACGGGATTCAGCAGCAGTCAGGTTTTCGGAGGAAGTACCGAGATTGTTGATGGTGTGTTCAAGGCGATTTTGGTAAGCACCAAGCTTAGCACGTTCACCGGAGACAGAAGTCAAAGCTTTGTCGATTATAGCAATTGCACTGGATGCATTTTCAGCAGTGGAAACATCAATGCTGTCTACGCCAAGAGACTTGGCTCCCATATCACCAATTGTCATCTTGAAGGTTTGACCTTCATTGGCACCAATTTGCATGGTCAGTTCATCTTTATTAACTGTCAAAGTTGCTGTATCGGTAGCAGCTCCACCAACATTCAGAACAAGACCTTTTAATGCTCCGCTGTTAACAGTTAATACGCGGCCATCTTTGCTATCAGCCGTTACATTAGCTGCTACACCATCAATAGTAATCGCTGCATCGGCACCCGTCACAGCTTTGCCAGCATCAGCGGCAGTATACAAAGTTGCCAATGCATTACCAGCAAGAGTAATCGACTTGTTACCAAATTCTGTCCTATCCAACTGCAAAGCATCGTCTGCATCAATAGATGCAACAACACCGGTTTTAGAAGAGTACTCGTTAATCTTGTTAACGATTTGGTCAGCAGTATATGTTCCGTTTTCAAAAGTAATTGTTGTACCATTAAGAACAAGCGAGTTATTACTATCAGTAATCGTTACTCCGGATGCAAGATCAGCAGTACCAACAGTTGTTGTTTTAGCTGCAGCAGTTGTAACCTCAACGGCGTAGGTACCCGATACAATCGTACCTGCCAATGCAGACTTCACACTTGCTGCATTTACATCACTAGACACTGCTTTGGTACCAAAATCACCTTTCATCAGGGTCTTGGTATTAAATTCAGTTGTGTTTGCAATTCGATCAATCTCGTCAACCAATTGACTAATTTCTTTTTGAAGCTCTCCACGATCGGTATCAGTATTGGTGTCGTTGGTAGCTTGGACTGCCAGTTCACGCATACGCTGCAGAATGCTGTGAGTTTCATTCAAAGCACCTTCAGCGGTTTGAATCAAGGAGATGGCATCTTGTGAGTTCTTTTGCGCCATGTCCAAACCACGGATTTGACCGCGCATTTTTTCGGAGATGGCCAGACCAGCAGCGTCATCTCCAGCACGGTTTATGCGAAGACCGGAAGACAACTTTTCCAAAGACTTGGAAGATGCGGAGTTGTTGGAAGCCAAAGCGCGGTTGGTGTTCAGAGCCGCAATGTTGTGATTAATTCTCATGATATTACTTCCTCCCTGAAGTGGTATGTAGCATCCACGTCCTTGTGGATGTTAGGACTATCAGACTAAGGTCGGCCGCCCTTGTCGAATAGCTGCTATTTCTATTATCGGACAATCCTGTCCGCTTTTGAAGAGTCTTCTGCAAAAAAATTTATGTTTTTCCCCGTTTTTCGAGTTTTTTCAAACCCTCGAGCCCTATCGTCATTTTGGCTGCTTCTTTATTGGCCTCTTGAATTCCGGTGTATATCTCCTTTCGGTAAATATCCACCTCCTTGGGGGCTTGAATGCCCAGCTTTACCACATCCCCTTCCACTCCCAGGACCGTGACCTCAATTCCGTCACCAATGATAATGGCTTCTCCTTTTTTGCGCGAAAGTACCAGCATCGTTATCCCTCCTCTGCAAAAGACTGCACGGACGGATCAGCTGGAAAGAGGCTGTGTCGAGTGGTATATCCCGTATTCTGAAGCACCAGTTGTTTGCCGTTCAAGGTACGTCTGTTCATTACGATAGGGGCAAGCAAATTGGCAGTAGCCTTCTCAAACTCGCCGCTTGCGGTTACCACACAATAGAGGGCCACATCTTCTTCCGTCTCCAGGCCCAGCTCCTTCTGCACCTGATCGGGAATATCCACCGTGTACTCCGGGAAGAAGTGAAACGGATCTGCCAGAAGGAAATGCAGCTCCGCCGGCTCAAGCGCCTGCAGAAAGGAAAAGGGCAGCTCAGGGTCAGGCATTAACAACAGGTACTGATGCACCTCCTCAAAACCAGGTATCCCGTTTCGAAAGTGGATAATATCCTTATCTTCGTACTCCACCGTACCCATGACCATGGTCTCAACAATTGCCACTTTAGAATCACTCCTGTTCTTATGATTCAAACAAAAAAAGCTACGGAAGCATCATCCATAGCCTGATTATACCTAACTACATCTGTAAATCAATTTGGGGTGGTATGATTTCCACCTTGCCGTACTGCTGCATATAAATATCCAGCTTGCCCCGGATATAGCTGACCTCGGGCCGGTTTACTCTGGCCTCCACATCCAACCGTCCCTCCTGAACTTGAATGTCCGGCTTGTGCGCTGTATATTGAAGCTCCACATTGTCATAAGAAGCAGGGCCGGGGTAATTAAATTCATGAAATTTGTAGGCCTCTTCTTGCCCGATATCCGCAATGGCGTTGGCCCTGGTATGAATAGCGGCCAGCCGATTGCCCCGCTCTACTGCCTTTGCTACCCCTTGAAGCGCAACATTGGCGGCTTCCGAATAAATCCGGTTCATGGTCTGCAGGTGTCCGCCAATGGCCAGTCCGTCCCATGCTGCCGACTGATCGATTTGAAGCTCGCCGTTGGGTGAATGGATGGAGATCTGCGGACGGGTAGTCTTCAATTCCAAAGTAGGTCTGGGCTGCTTCATGTCGTAACGGCCAAGGTCAGCATCAATGCCCAGCAGGGCAGGCTCTTGCCGGATACTGATCATAGGGATGGACGGCATATTCTTCCCCCTCCCTCAATACAATTAACGCAGAAAATCTATTAAACTGGAGCTGATCAGTTTGGCCCCTACAGCCAGGGATGCCTGATACACATTTTCGCCAGCCTTCAGGTTAGTAATAACCGTGGGAATATCCGCATCCTCTGTTTTGGATTGGAGACTTTGCAGATTCACGCCAATATCCTCCAACCGGTCCTGGGCCAGCTCAATTCGGTTGGTTTTGGCGCCAATCTCCGAACGCAAAGCCAAAAACGAGTTGATCCGGTCATCCAGAGTGCCGATCAGATTGGAAACCGTTGTCTGGTCCCCCGATCCAAGAGCATTGGACAAATCGTCCAGCACCTTGAAGGCGTTGTCCGCAGCGCCAGGGCTTCCAAAAACGGCAGCCCCGTTAATGTTTACAGGAAGCGTCACGCCGACACCGATTTCAAACTGGATGCTGCCGGTGTCAACGGGATCAGTAGCAGCTGTTGCCAGATCATAAGGCTTGGTATCCGTCTTCTGTCCGTTAAACACATACTTACCATTAAACTGGCTGTTACCAATCGTCAGCAATTGCTCCCGAAGCTGGTCAACCTCACTTTTTATAGCATCAAGAGCCGTTTCTGGATTAGTTCCGTTAGCTCCGCTCACTGCCAATTCCCTCACCCGTTGAAGCACCGAATTGGCCTGATCAAGAGTGGTATCCGTATATTCCAGCCAGGAGAGGGCATTGTCCACATTTTTCTGGTACTGATCGTTAGAAGACAGCTCACTCCGGTACCGCATGGAATAGCTGATTCCAACAGGATCATCCGACGGCTTGTTAATCGTTCTGCCTGTAGCCAGCTGATTCTGTAGATAGGAGTTTTTCTTTACGTTATTGCTCAGATTACGCAGCAGCTGCGTATTCATCATGCCTTGCGTCACACGGTTTGGCATCTGTTCTCCATCTCCAATCCCTTACGCGGTGCTATTATTATCTGCCGACAACGCCCATACTGTTGATTACCTTGTCCAGCATCTCGTCAAAGGTAGTCAGAACTCTTGCCGCGGCATTATAAGAATGCTGATACTTGATCATATTGGCCATTTCCTCATCCAGGGACACTCCGCTTACAGACTGGCGGCGGGAGTCCACCTGATCCACCAGCACCTGTTGATTGGTGGATTGCCGACTGGCTTCTTGAGACTGGATGCCCAACTGGCCCACAAAAGCCTGAAAAAAGTTGTCCAGCGTACCTGAGGCCAGTGCTACCCCTCCACTACTGGTTGGATCAAAATTAAATTGGGAATTTTTCAGTCCGGCGATTACGAGCGACAAGTTGTTATTACCCACCAACAGCTTCTCAGTGCCAGTCGCTGTATCCTGATAAGTGCCCATGGAAGCGGCAATTTTGGCTACATTATTCACGATATTGGGGTTTACTGTAACACTCTCGGCATTAAATTCCGTAGCGCCCGCCTTTAAGGTAAAGAAGGGTTCCCCTTTCGTCAATGTGGCTTCCCCGGTATATCCCAGCTGATGCAGCTGGTTGATGCCGTTCACCTTTACCGTCAAATCAGCTGTCAATGTTCTGGAGGCGCCTGTATAAGTCACTCCGTTCAGCACCGTCCCCTCCGGCAATACGCTGCCTTTGGGAATCGTAACCGTTGTTTCCCCTTCAACGAAGGATTTCACCATGGTATCCAGCTGCTTCTGATAATTGGCAACATAACTGTCTCGGGACACGATCAGGCCATAGGCTTCGCCGCTGCTCAAATCTCCGGAGGCGTAAGCATCTTGCAAGGTTTGTGAGGTAACCGTTGTACTAACGGTCCTGCCGTTAACCAGTTCAATTCCGCCAACCCGAATCGCATACCCGCTGGCTGATTCGGTAACGCTAACATTGGCAATCCCCGACAATTCGTCCACCAGCAAATCACGCTGATCCCGCAAATCATTGGCGTCATTGCCCAGCCCTTCAATCCGGTAAATTTCCTGATTCAGCGCTGCCACCTGCTGCGTAATGGAATTGATCTGCGCAACCTGGACATCTATGCCGCTGGTTAAGTCTGCGGAGAGATCCTTCAGCTTCTGGGAGGTATTGTTGAAGGCATCCGTCAGTGCGAGTGCATTCTCCTTGACAACTGCCCGGGCCGTCAGATTATCCGGCGCCTTGCTCAGTTCCTGCCAGGCATTCCAGAAATTCTGAACAACTTGACGGATTCCCGTATCGGAGGGTTCGTTAATAATGGCCTCCAGCTTCTCCAGGGTATCCGCTCTTGTCGACCATTCTCCAAGACTCTTATTTTCGTTATAATATTGGCTGTCGAGAAACTTCTCCCGCACCCGCTTGATATAATCGAATTCCACGCCTTGGCCCAATTGGCCGGGAGCATTGGACCGCATCAGGCCCGGAGCTTCGATGGGACGGGAGGCCACCAAATTGACCACCTGCCGGGAATAGCCCTTGGTATCCGCATTGGCGATGTTATGGCCTGTTGTGGATAATGCCGTCTGATGGGCAAACAAGCTTCTTTTGGATATTTCGATTCCACCGAATGTAGATCCCATTCATGCTCCTCCTTTCTTATGCTCTTGAGTCGAACATACCAGTTCGTTTATAGCCCTGCTGCGCGGCAGAGGGATTATGGTACACCACATCATCCTCGGGAGGGCCCAGCACCAGATCCATGGAATACTCAATAAAGGCCAGCGACTGCCTGATCAATTGCTGGTTGAGCTCATTTGCTTCCTTCAACCGGGATAGAGTGTGGCTCAATGTCTGCTGCGCCTGCTGCAGACGGGCCTTGTCCTCTGCCTTGAATAGAAGCACGATCAAATCGCTCACGGAAATCTTTGGGTTAGGGCGGTAGCATTTCTGGACCAGAAACGCATTTACCGCTTCCGTCCGTTTACCCTCCAGCTCATTTAGCTGGCGTACCAGAAGATTCTCCTTGTGCACAATCTGGTTCAGGTCCTCCACCCGGTTGGCGATCAGGACCTCTTTCTTGCGACAAGCCAGATCAAGCATCGCTGCGTAGAGCAGATTCATTTCCTCCAGGCATTGAATGACATCGTTGATGGACATGATGTGAACCTGCCTTCCGAACTAAGATTTCTAGCGCCTGAGTTATTCGGGTCTATTTCAAAAAGGGCCACAGCTTTTCGGCAATTTTCCCTGCTTCCACATGATAGGTCCCCGTGGAAACAGCCTGCTTCAGTTCTTCCAGCTTCTTCGAGTTCTGCACGTTCAGCAATTCCTTGGCTTCTGAGGAAATCTGCACTTCATCCGTTCGCTTCTTCACATCCGAGGATGTCGGCGCAACGCTCATATTCTTCCTATACGGATTGACATTCCCGATGCGGGATGGTTCATTGATCTTCATAACGAGTCACCTCTTTGGGTCCGACAAATAAAAAACCGATAATAGTATATCCCTATTATCGGCATTGCACATAGGATTGTTTAGATCAAGTTCATTTATAAGAAGCGGTCCTTCTGCAGTCGTTCCTTAATGTTATAGCTGGTACCCTCCGGTTGTTTCTGCTTCAAGGACTCCCGGCGCTGTTCGTCTTCCTTGGCATGCTGCATGTCCCGGGTGATCTTCTTCCGGCAATCCGGACAGATATGCCCTTCCTTGATCGGCGCACCGCAGGATTCGCATGGATAGAACATATTTGGCATATTTAAAATGGAAATTCGTCCCTCGCGGATAAACTTCACAATTTGACGGAACGGGATTTCGGTTTCATCACTTAACTGCTGGATGGTGCAGCCCCGGTTTTCCCTTAAATATTTAGCGGCAACCTCATACATCTTGTCGATTTCTTTTACGCACGCAGGGCAGACATCATGGATATTATTCTTGGCATAAAGCCGGCCGCAGCGGCTGCAATTATCTACATTCAACCCCATTGAAAAACACCTCTCCCCCGGCAAAAACTTCGTTTATTGCTTCTGCAGGTTCATCTGTTCCTTTAGCTGCTCTACATCTGCCATGGTCTGATCCAGATCATGCTCCAGCGCAATCTGTCCCCGGCGGAGACGGCGCAGCTCAGTTTTGGTTTCGGTCTTGAACTCACCCAGATCATCGCGGAGTTCCTTGAAGTTGCGGCTGGTCTCATCCCGGAAGGCGTACATTTCATCCTTGAATTGATGCATTTCGTTCTTGAATTCGTACATCTCGCTTTTGAATTCATGCATTTCACTTTTGAATTCGCCAAGCTCCTGCCGGAGGCTCCGCAAGTCTGTCTCCACCCGGTCCAGCCCGCCTGTTACCTTGGCATTGATAATTTCCACATTCTTCAGCAACGCCAGCAACAGCTCCTTCGTGTCGTCCATTCCGCTCCCTCCCTGTCCATCTAGCATACGATATTTTAGGCACCCCGACAATAGTGGAAAATATCATCTCGCCCAGCACAAGCCATATATCCGGGCCTGAGGCAAGCTCCCGCAGATGGCTTCCGCACATTGGGTCAAGGTGCTGCCTGTGGTGTAAACATCATCCACAATGAGGATGCGGAGCTTTTGCCGTTTGAGCGCCCTTTGGAGCTTGGCGGCCCGGCCGGGAATGACAGCGAAGGCTCCCCGCATGTTCTCCATCCGCTCGTGACGGGACATCTTGCTTTGTTTGCCCGTATGCCGCTGCCGCGACAAAAGAGAGACGACAGGCAGGCCGACTTGCTCGCCGAGAATAACCGCCATTTGCTCCGCTTGATTAAAGCCCCTTTCCGCGGCCCGCTCCGGACTAACCGGCACGAAGGTAATGCAATCGAAGCCGCGTTTCTTCATAGCTGGATCAAGCATGTATAGCCCGTAGGCATGAACCAGCATACGCCCCAGCAGCACCTGCAGCCGCTCGTTGCCCCGGTACTTGTACATGGCCAAAAGCTGGCGCATATCGTCATCATAGCTCACGGCGCTGCGATTCATGACAAGAGCCCGCGGCCCCAGCCGCAGGCAATCCGGACAATGCTCCGCACGGCCGCATACAGGGCATTCTACCTCCCGAATCCACGGCATGGACTGAAAGCAAGCATCACATACCCGGAGCGGATTCCAGCCCGCATACTGCCTGGCTTGCCCACATAAGCTGCATAAACGGGCAGGCGGGGCAATCAGATGGGCCATGCTATGGAGAAGCCATTGGCGTATGGATTTCATACGATTTTCACCTGTTATATGCATACCGTCACCTCGATTTTCAATAGTGCCCACGATTTTTTCCACGCGGATCTTGCCAATAGTCTTGCAGCGCAACTGGCAACCGGTATGGATTATTCCCGCCGGCGGTCCGGCTGGTCCGATTCCAGCAAATATCCCTTCTTGCCGGCAAGCCTGTTCATCTCCCGGATTTGCCCAATGGCCCGCAATTGGGAGGCTGTCCATTCCCTGGACCCGAAGAATACTCTGCCTGCCGGATCATCCTTGCTGCGCCCCGCCCTTCCCGCCATTTGAACCAGAGAAGCCTCGTCAAACAAGGCAGCGTCCGCACCCAAAATAAATACATCGGATTTGGGCACCGTTACTCCCCGCTCCAGGATGGTGGTGGTCACCAGCAGCGCAAATGTCCGGTCGCGGAACCCCTGAACTGTATCCCGCCGATTCTCGTCCTTGGAGGAGGTGCCTTTTACCGCAAACTCGGGAAAGGTCTTTCCCAACAGCCGGACCAGCGGCTCCACCCATGCGATACGGGGAACAAATACAAAGACCTGCGCCCCTCGCCGGAGGGAATCGGCCAATACGCTCCGCAGCTTCCCTGGAATACGTCCCTGCTTGAGCATCTGCTCCACCCGGGGCAAAACCAGGCGTTTGGGCACAGGCAATGGATGCCGGTGATACCGGACGGGAACCCGGACACAAGCAAGGGCTCCCCGGGCTGCCTCTTTCGCAAGTGCTGCAGGCGGCGTTGCCGACAGCAGAACATACCTTCCCGACCGCTTGCAGGCCCCCTCCGCCGCGTGGATAAGCATAGGATTATTATGGTATGGATACGCGTCCAGCTCATCGATAACCACCAAATCAAAAGCCTGATAAAACCGCATCAGCTGATGAGTCGTGGCCAGTGTTACCTGCCCTCTGCTCCAGCGCTCCTCGCTGCCGCCGTACAACGACACCACTGAGCACTCGGGAAACGCCTTGATCAGCCGGGGAGCCAGCTCCAGCACCACATCCTTGCGGGGAGTGGCGATCAGCACCTGACGGTTATGCGCCAGCTCATACTCAATCAAGGGGAAAATCATTTCCGTTTTCCCTGCCCCCGTTACTGCCCAAATCAGAAAACGGGGCAAGCCTGCCGGCTGGGCCCTTAACTTATCTGCAGGCACCACCGCCGATCTGGCCGCTGTGGCCTTCAGAAATCCAACACCTGCAAAAGCGGCATCCTTCTGGGCGGGACTTAGCCCCCAATGTCCCCAATCCGGTTCCTTGCAGAGTTCCCCCGCTCCATGTTGGTTAGCGCGCTCCAGCCAAGCCGGATCACCTCTGATCAGCACACTGCATTGCCTGATCCGCCCCATAGTCAGGCACTCCTCACAATATGCACAGAGCCCTCCGCATTCCTTGCACATTGACCAGTTGACCGCCCTCTGATGTCCGGAATTATCCTGCATAGAAGGGATAGTCGCTCTTCGGGATGAAGCCTCCCCAATGGCGAAGAAACGCAGCACTTGCCGCCCAATTTTCCGGAGAAAGTGAAACTCCCGCCCCATCTCACGGCTGCTCTCCGTACCGCATCTCCGGCATTTTACCGTATGGCGGATACTGCCTGTCCAGCTTTTTCGGCTGACCCACTCCATTCCCGGCTCCACCTGCAGAGCACCCAAGCAAACTCCGGCCTGGACATACCGTTTCCAATCGGACTGCCATTCGCCTAAACAGGCACTCTCCATCAATCCCGCAAGCTCCTCCGGCAATAAAGAACGCCCCGCCAGAATGCGGATCAATTGATCCAGCACCCTAAAATTGAGCGGAGCGCGACTGCTTGTCGATGCTTGTGTATGAAAAAGCAATGGTTCCATTTTGATCCGGGCCAAGTTTTCCCGGCTCATTCCTGCCTCCCGGCAGCCGATCACAAATTCCCTCCAAACATCCGTCGGATTTGTATTCCTGCGGCAATTCCGCTGCAGCCTGGCTGCCAGGTAAGACGCTTGTCCCAGCGAAACCTCCGGCCTGAACCGGACAAGAGCCGTACAGGCACTCAGCGATGCGTGCAACAGAGCCGCGTCGGTTTCATAATCCAAGGTAATTCTCCATTGCCATAACCCGTGGTTATTGCGAAGCCCATACAATTCTGCTTTCATTGCGGAATCGTGCCTCCCCTCAAAATTGGAGCCCCTGCCCAGACCGGACAGTGAAGCCACATTCAAATGGAGGAGTGCTTCTCCGACATTTCAACCTATGCTGGTGCTAAAGTATACAGAAACCAGTCTGCCCTGTAAGCGGTTACCCCCACAGAACAGCCAACCCTTCACCGTTTCCCCCTTGGGAAATCCGGTGAATCACAATCGGGTCATTGGGATGATCGGCCAGATATGATTCCACACTGGAATCCAGGACCCGGATCACACCTTCTTCCTTGCCGGCTGCCAGCCTCCGCACGATGGCCAGAGTTTCATCCTCGGAGTCCTCATCGGAGACTGCAATTTCAATTTTCCTGCCCCTTAATCTGGAGACAAACAATAGTGAACGCAAATACCATTCCACCTGGAGTTCGTTATTGCGCGTAATCAGCACAAATGTCGTGCAAGCCAATCCGCCGCGCCGGCGGCGCTTTACCGCATATGCCGCGTGAAGAATGGCCGCAGCCAAACCGTAGGCTCCGATAATCACGATTAATCCCCAGATCACAGGCAGTCCCTCCTTAAGGCTTTTCATGAAGAAAAGCCGGCGTCCCAAGCACAAGCCAACCCATATTCCTGTTTAGGAACAGTATATGCTCGTGCGGCGCCCAGAGTTCCTACAACGTGACCCATCCATTCTTAATAGCTACAATAACGGCCTGTGTCCTATCATCTACTTCCATTTTTTGCAGGATACTGCTTACATGATTTTTCACTGTCTTTTCGCTTATATAAAGAATTTCCCCGATTGCCTTGTTGCTCTTTCCTTCCGCCATCAGCCTGAGCACTTCCGCTTCCCGGCGGGTCAACGGGCTGTTGGGGGTATGTATATACTTGACGCCTGCTTCCTTTACGCCTACATCCGCCGCGGCCACTCCGGCATCATTCAGATAGGTCATTCTGCGGAGCTGGTTGATCAGCTTGCCTGTTACCTTGGGATGGATATAGGAATGCCCGGCCACTACGGAACGAATGGCATTGAGCAGCGCCTCCGCCTCCATGTCCTTCAGAAGATACCCTGTAGCTCCTTTGCGCAGCGTTTCGAACACATAGCTTTCATCATCGTGAATGGACAGAATAATAACTTTGATCTCCGGGAAAAATTCCCGCAGCTTCTCGGTTGCCGCAACGCCGTTTTCCACCGGCATATTGATGTCCATCAATACGATATCCGGACGCAGCACGTTGCACAGCTCCAGCACCTGAATGCCGTCGCCGCATTCGCCGATCACCTCAAGATCATTTTCCATATTGATGATGCGCTTCACTCCCTCCCGAAACAACTGATGATCATCTGCCAGGATAAGTTTGATTTTGCGGTTAGAAGTGGTTACCTTGTCCATGCATGTGCCTCCTTATTGAATTTCATCAAATCTGGTTATATGGAGCATCAGACAGGCCACCGACATCATCATCCCCATATTATGTATGAAACGGCCCGGTGAAGGGCCTATTCCAATCTCCCGTCCTCCGGAGAGCCGATAGGGATGAGCATGGAAATTTTCGTCCCTGCTCCCAGCTGGGAATCAATATCCATCCGCCCCTCCAAAAGCTCCACCCGTTCCTGCATGCCAATCATGCCGAAGTTGATACCCTTGCCCAGCTTAGCCTCCACAATGCCAACGTCAAAGCCGGTGCCGTTATCCTGCACAGTGATTTTGACCATCTTGGCCTGAAAGGTCACATCCAGGGTCACATAAGAAGCATTGGCATGTTTGTACACATTGGAAAACGCCTCTTGAACCAACCGGTAGATTGCCACTTCCATCCCTGACGGCAGCCGGCATTCCCGGCCATACAGCTCAAACTTGGTGCGGATTTTAGTTTTGTCCTCATAATCCTGAATGAACTTCCGCAAGGTAGGAACCAGTCCCAGATCATCCAGCGCCATAGGCCGCAGGTTGAAAATAATTTTGCGGACCTCCTCCAGGCCGCTTCGCAGCTGGCCCTTCAGGTCCCGGAGCTCCTCCTTAACGGAGTCAATTTCCTGACGGTTCAGCATACGTTCGGTGATCTCCGTCCGCAGCACTACATTAGCCATGGTTTGGGCCAGGCCGTCATGGATTTCCCGGGCAATACGCTTGCGTTCATCCTCCTGGGCAAGAATAATTTTCAGCCCCAGGAGCTGGCGGTTCTTGGCGGATTCCAGAATGCGGGTCACCTGATTCAGATCCCCGGTCAGGTATTCCAGCACCACATTCATTTGGGAGACCAGGGTCTCCGCCCGTTCCACCTGCTTGTCGACATTTTTGATCCGTTTTTGCAGCTCATCCCGCTTTTGCTTCAGATAATTTTCTTTTTCCCTGGCCAGGGTCAGCTGAAGCTGCATGCTGGTAGCCGCTTCGTACGAAATCCGGATGTCATTCTCCGTAAATTTCTGAAAGTCCCGGCTTACTTCCGTAAGCCGGAGTCTCGCACGTTTATAAGACAGCTCCAGCTTGTCCACTTGATCAATCGTGCCGGATACATCCGCCAATACGGACTGAAGCTCTTTATTGAGTGACTCTCGTTCAGCCCGGGCACTCTCACAAATCTCATAGATTTGATATTTGCTGTCTTCCATGACGGTTATGGCATTTTTTATAACGCGATCAATGGCATCTACCTGCTGCAAGCGGACCGTACTCCTTCTTCGTAAGCGAATAAAGTTGCATCTATTTCTTTATAGTATCATAATTCGCCACTTTTTTAGTGATATTGAAGAACTATTTTCATTACTCCAGTACGACTGTACGGGTATTTTGATCCCAAGTAACCTTCCATCCCAGGTACTCAGTAAGCACACGGAGCGGGACCATAGTCCGCTCATTCTTCAACTCTGCAGCAACTTCCGCCGTTTTTCGCACCCCATCCGCCAGATAATCCTTCTGTCCCAGTTGGAACACCATCATATTCTGCCCGCGGATGATGGTAGCTTTATTTTGCGCCGCGTCCCATTCCACCAACCCTCCCAGTGCCTCGGTTACAAACCGCAAGGGCACCAGCGTATTGCCGTCCACAATGTACGGCTCCTGATCAATGGTTTGGTTCTTTCCGTTCACCTGAACATTGCGCTTGTCGATGGTCAGCGCAACCTGGTTGCGCGGAAGCGGCGCAGTTTCATTCTTGTACTGGAAGCGGATGGTGTCAAAATCAATAACTCCGGTCAGATTCCGCTCATCCTGGCCTTCCTCCACGCTGGCCACATAGATCCGGGTCAACGTAACGGGATAGGTCATGTGATGGCTGGTCAAATCGGCCGTGATGGTTTTCCAACCCTTCCAGTTAATATTCTTGGCCAAATCCACCCGGTTAATGTCTCCATCGCCGTCAATGAACTCCGCGCGAAGCCAATTGAGGCTTTCGTCTCCACTTACCTCCAGTTGGATGGCTTGAGGCTCTCCCGGCACAGCTGCCGTCTTGTTGGCCAACACGGCGTATGCCGCTTTTGTTCCGCTGCCATTGGTAAAGTCATATTCCAGATGGCCGAAATATCCGTTCTGATACGTTTGCTTGGCGGACAGCTTGGCAATGCCGGTCACTCCGTCGGTAGATTCAAAGGAAATTGGGTAGGTCAGCTTTTCAAAATCGGCAAAAATCTTGGTTTCCCCCACGGAAAGTGCCGTCATGGTTTTGTAGCCGTCATAGGTGCCAATCAAAAGACAGCCTTGGGGATCTTGAATTTGCTGTACCTTCAGTCCTTCATCCGTTACCGTTCCCTGAAAGCCTCTCAGCTCCCATGTGAGCAAGGAAGGAGAAAGTGTGCGGGTAGCCCCGGATTTGGTGGTGGCTGTAATCTTCAGGGCGACTGTCTCACCCGGACGCAGCACTGGCGGATTGGCCGTTGCCTTCAGGCTGGCCAGCTCCTCGCTGCCCACCACCTGAATCTGGCGGCTTTCCTTGGCTTGATCCGCCTGTACCGTCAATGTCGCCGTTCCCTTCTTGGCGGCCATGAAGGTATTTTCCGCGGTCTGCGTGAGCTCCGGGGTTACACTCCATTGGGGCTTCATGTCGCCGGAGGCTACCGGGTTGTAAAACTCGTCATAGCCTTTCACACTGTAAGCAGCCTTTTCCCCTACAAACAGCACTTCAGGCCCCTCCACCTTCAAGCCCTTCACCTGACCCTTGGGGGCCAAAGAGTACACGCCCAGTCCATTGACAACCTTGCGCTGAGAGCCCGTCTCCAGGCTGTTCACCACCTGAAGCCCGGTTTCCCCCAGTGGGCGGGCCACCATCTGAGTGGAGCCTCCCCCATCCAGATTCATGCCTTTCCACATCCCTATTTGAATCAGCAGCTGCTGCAGCTCAGGGATGGTGACTCCTTTACTCTCCCCGCTCAAATCTGCTGTAACCAGATACACATACCGCTGATCCTGGGAATACCCCACTGCCGTGCGGGATCTTGCCGCATAGCCGCTTACATCGTTGATGCTCCGAGAAAAGGAGGAGGGTTTGCCTTCATCCACCAGGATGGTATGCCCGCCAATCATCATCTGGAATTGCTTATAATCCACCTGGATGCTGCGGTCTGCCGGATACACATTGTATTCGGCGCGGATGGGATCGCCCACCTTCACATGCTCACGGATGAAATCCGCCGCCTTGCCGGAGGAACGCAGAATGTAGCCGTCTGCAGGGGCAATTTGCTGGATGACCCCATTTGTTGCACTTGTGGCGATTTCTTTGACCACATTATTGACGACCAATACTTCCAGAGGTCCGGTCACGCCGTCATTGGCCCGGCTGATCTGCGCCCAGGCGCTGGTATACATGTACAGCCCGTCAATCATGCTGTGGACACCGCTGGGCTCGTACCAATATGCCGTTTTATTGATGCCGCCCAAGGTGTAGGATGCCCCGTCCTTGGCGATAATCTTTGATTCCGTATCCAGGGTGAACAGCTCCACCATGGGCTTGCGATCCTGGGTAATGCCGAAGGTATAGAACCCCGGCAGATAGGGCGGTGTCGCCATAAGCTGGCCGTTGGCTACCTGAGGCCCCACAGGAACCCCTTCATACTGGGTATTATAGTAGTCTCCGTTAACTCCGCCTACAGCTCCCGTTTCCGATGCCATGCCCAGAACGGTTTGTTTCTTCGTAAATTGACCGCCGGTGCCTGTCATTACGTCAAGCTTGACATACGGGTTCTGCAGATCCACCTGAATGACCTTGGCCTGAACGGATACCGATTTACCGCTTCGCTCTGTGTTCCACATATAATTTTTGAGAATCGCGCCGGAAGTGAGGATGTCCTCGCTTTGCAATTGCAGCTTGGATTCGGCATAAGCCGGAAGGGATTGGGTATAAGAGACGACGGGAAGGGCCACCGCCAGCGCCAACGAAAGTTTGCTGTACCGGGAAATACGGCTGCGGATAAATGCGCCTGTTTGAGCGGCTTTTTGTTGAAGGATTACACCCCAATTGCGCACTCGGGCCATGCTGGTCTTGTTGTGATCGTATTGCACGTGGAAATACTCCTCTCCGTTTTGTAGCTTTTTATTGTTTTCTATACCTATAGACCGCTTGACCCAGCAAAAAGTTACGCTTTTGAACAAAGAAAAGCCGCGGCGGATGCGCCACGGCTTTCACGGATTGCTTAAATGTCGCTTATTGGCCCAAAGCTTCCCTGCGAAGCAGCTCTGCCTTGTCTGTACGTTCCCAAGGCAAATCCACATCCGTACGGCCAAAATGGCCGTATGCGGCTGTCTGGCGGTAGATGGGCTGACGGAGGCCCAGTTCCTTAATAATACCAGCCGGACGCAAATCAAAATTCTTATAAATCAGCTCAACCAGCTTCTCGTTCGTGACCTTGCCTGTTCCATAGGTATCCACGCTGACGGAAACAGGGCGGGCTACACCGATGGCGTAGGCCAGTTGAATTTCCACCTTATCGGCCAAACCGGCTGCGACAATATTCTTAGCCACGTAACGGGCTGCATAAGCTGCCGAACGGTCTACCTTGGTCGGGTCCTTGCCGGAGAAAGCACCGCCGCCGTGACGGGCATATCCGCCATATGTATCCACAATGATCTTGCGGCCGGTCAACCCGGCATCGCCTTGAGGGCCACCGATGACAAAACGGCCGGTAGGGTTAATAAAGAACTTGGTACCCTCGTCCAAAAAATGCTCAGGCACAATAGGCTTAATCACATGCTCCTTAATATCCCGCTGAATCTGTTCCAGGGTAATATCCTCGGCATGCTGGGTGGAAACCACAATGGCGTCAACCCGGACTGGCTTGTCATTTTCATATTCAACCGTTACTTGCGTCTTGCCGTCAGGGCGAAGATAGGGCAATGTGCCATTCTTCCGCACTTCGGACAACCGTCTGGCCAGTTGATGCGCCAGGGAAATGGGAAGGGGCATCAGCTCCGGTGTTTCATTGACGGCAAAGCCAAACATCAGACCCTGGTCTCCTGCGCCCAATGCTTCAATTTCCTCGTCGGTCATAGTGCCTTCTCGGGCTTCCAGCGCTTTGTTGACGCCCATGGCTATGTCTGCGGATTGTTCGTTCAGCGAAGTCAGTACCGCACAGGTTTGATAGTCAAAACCAAACTTGGCCCGGGTATAGCCGATTTCCTTAATCGTGTTGCGGGCAATGGCGGAAATGTCCACGTAATCCGCGCGGCTGGAAATTTCCCCGATAATCAGAACAAGTCCGGTAGCGACCGAAACCTCGCAGGCTACACGGGCATTGGGATCAGCCGCCAAAAAAGCATCAAGCACCGAATCGGATATTTGGTCACATATTTTGTCCGGATGTCCTTCCGTCACGGACTCCGACGTGAATAAATGTCTTGAAGTCGTCATACCATTCTCGACCTCCCTCGAAAATAATCTGAAATGTCACTAAAAAAATCCCCTAACAAGGCGCTCGTGGTCCGAGTAGCCGCGCTTAGGGGATCAGCTCATCTGTACCGCTCCCTGTTCGTTCCAATCCACACACTCCATATGGAGTGTGGCCTGCGGGCGCAAAGTATGGTCTATACCGCTCCCTAAAGGTGGTGGGCTGTGGGAGACCTTCATTTTTTTAATATACTGGATTCAATAAAGACTGTCAATTCGACAAGAAGTTTATGGCTTAATTTGCGTATAGACCTCTATAAAAATGGGCAGATTAACCATTAGCCTTGGCGCAAAGGCCCTAATCCAAAGAAAAAAGTGTTTCCTCCGCTTTTTGAATCAGCCGTTTGGTGATGTTTCCGCCCACATACCCCGTATCCCGGGATGCAATATGGCCCCAATAATCTTCCTTAATGGAGCCGGCGGGAACAGCGCCTAATTCCGTTGCGAATTCCGTGTCGGCGCCAAAAGACTGAAGCGCCTGTTTGCCAACAGGCAAGCCCAACTCCGCGGCGATCTCATATTTCATCATATCCAATGCGGCTTTGCACTGTGGAACCACCTTCTGATTGCTGCTTTTCGCCATGCGAGTCATCTCCTTTGTAATGGGTCTACCCATAGTATGGCCGCATAGGGATACAACAACCGAATAAGATCATTCCAGCATGGGTAAAAGCTCACAGCTATTGCGAAAGGACCATATCCCGGAGGGTGCCTGCAACATAATGAAAATCCCCAATCTGAATAAAAACCCCCAATCTGACATGGTGTCAAATTGAGGATTTTCACTCATTTACTGCAGGATTGTTCCATCCGCACTCTGAATGGAATAGCCGCCGCGGACCATCACATAAATGGCCGCATCACTTTTGGCTGCGGGTTTGAGCCCCCGTCCATCACGCGGGAAAATAAGCAGATGATTCAGCTCAATGGCCGTTCCCGCAGCTAAATCCTTGCCGGAGGTTACATCGGGAATCCCATCCCCGTCGGTGCTAACAGCTACCGTTTTACCGGTACGGACAATAACTTCCGCGCCGGCTTTGGCAAACAGCGTCTGACCGTCCTGAAGTTGTACCACCTTCATCTCAGTATCCGTCCCGCCAGTGGAGGGAGCAGGTGTCGCTGTCGCCGCAGGAGCACCACCGCCTTGTTTGGCTAATTCCTTGGCAACCAAATCAGCCAACTGCTGGTCCAGATAACTTTTGGTGATCAACGGATCATTCACCGTACCCGTTTGCCCCGCGGCACCGTCCGCCTTGGACTCCAATGTGACACTGCCCACCCATACGCCAATGCAAAGGGCCATAAAAACAATGATCCATTTTTGCTTGCGCAATTCGTACGACCCCTTTCAGGCTGTTATATACTTATTAGTCAGAAGTAATAAACCAGTCAAGCTTCTTGGAGGCAATCAAACGCTTAAAGTTGTACTCGCCGCCCTCCACTTGCATAAGATCATAGATATTGATGGTGTATTTCTTTAATTTCGACAAATCATAAACTAAATTTTCTTCTACCTCACTGATTTTTGTCGACTGACTGCCAAGAAGTAGAGGTGAACCGCCCTTTTCCAAATCATATATTTGTGTCATGCTGACCCTTCCATCGGGATCCACCATCTCAATCTCCAACTTATGGGTAGCGGGATCAGTTGCGAGCAAGAGTTCTTTCTTAAGTTGATAGTCGAAACCTAAGTTCACACGATTTTCTTGATAATCCACTGTTGTCTTTAACTTCTGAAGGGTTAGTGAATAATGTCCAATTGAAACATTTTTAAGATTATCCTGTACGGTCTTATTCTCCACAGGAAGACCAAAGGTTACCGCATTTACATAAGAATCGGCTTGAGTTTCACCTTCCAGAAGCTTTCCCTCCGAAACAGCACGGCCCATAATTAAACTGCTTCCTTCAAGATCGTACGCTTCGGGTACAACCGTATAAAAATAAACATATGCCTTCCCATTTGGAGCCACCTTGTTTTTACCGGCAATATTGATGGCAGAAACAGTAACCCCATCAGGCATTTTAAAGTAACCCACCAGACTGCTAAGCTCTAACTGACGTTTCTCCAGATTCTTGACTTCCACTTGAGCAACATAAATACTTTCTGCCTCACTGGAATATCGTTTTACATTATTAACCGTATAAGACACCTTGTCCATCAGATTACTATCCGTAATGAACGCATCGCCTACTGCAATGGTTGGACTATCATATTGATCCGCTCTTACAATCATTTCTGTTAGATCAGAAGCCGAGTTCTTGTCACCCTCTTTATTCAATTCCTGCAGGACCAGCTTCATTTGCTCAAATTCATATGTGTAGGGGACTTTTCCAGTAACTTGAATATTCGTGCTTTGCCCTGGCTTTAAAGCAATGGCTTTATCCATTCTGACATTTTGTGACTCAACCTTAATGGAATCATCAAGCATTAAATAACTTCCCAATTGCGGAACAGGAAGTGAATCCTGTCCACGATTTGTAACAGTTACATCTAATATGACAATATCTTTATCTTCCCAAGGAACTCGGTGGAAATGATTCACCAATGCACCATATGTACCGTCTTCAGTCATAAATAATTGCTCTGACGCAGGTTGTTCTTGAGGGTCAGATTTCTTTTCCAGTAACTCATAGTATGCGATTGCGGTAGTTACGGAGCTATTATTGATTGCTTCTGTTTTTGTAATAACCAACTGTGCTCCATCAAGTGATACCTCTGAAGGAACACTGCCGGTTAATGCGCCTTCCTTTTCTTCCAAGGGCTGAATCACCGCATCTTTAGTTAAAACAGAAATTTTCAATGGGTACAGTAATCCATTGGACGTTTTTAGCTTAAACTGCAAATCAGGCAGTGCCAGTGGCTGAATATCTGTATTCTTCAGAAAAAACTTTAAACTAACCTGGTTAGCCTTATCACGCTTTGTAACTCTCATGCTTTCTGCTTTCGAAGAGGTTTTAATCTGATTAATCCAAACAGTTCGAGACTGCCCAACTTTAGTTTCTAATGTAAAGTCAGCGGGAATTTGAAGGGTTCCCAATGTGCGCTCATATCCGGCAACACTAAAATCCCATTGGATTAATTTGAACCGTAAATCCTGCAGGGAAACATCCTTACCTACATTGGCATAAAAGCTAAAGCTCTCTGAGGATTGAGCAGTAATTCTATTCTTATCCTTATCCTCAGCGAGCAAATTCACACTGTAACTTAATCCAGAGTTGGATTGCAATCTTACCCAATAATTAATAAAGTCCAAATCCGTATAGCTATTATTGGTAAATGTTAAAGTGAATGTAACCCGATTATTTTTCCCATCTGGATATACACTAATATCACTTAAAGATACAGATTGACTGCCATTCAGGTTAACAGAATCAATTACTGGAATATCGCTTTGTATAGACTGCGCGGAACTCTCTGCCGCGGCTACCGAATGTGGCTGAACATATGCAATCGCCATTGGGCCAACTGCCACCGCACAGGCAATAACGAATGAACCAAACCGTCTCACTCTTTTCAACTTTCTCATTCTGCTCCTCCTGATATACGTTTTCCATTATACCCTATTGGACGCTAGAAGGAATCAAATAGTTGCACTCTAAGCAAACAAAAAGGAGACCCGAAGGTCTCCTTAGTAATTAAAAGCTAATTACATTAGTCCTTGATAAATCCTGTTACAGACTTACCAGAAGCAGTTGTTGCAGTTACTTCGAAGGCTACCACATCGGCACCAACATATGTCAGATTACCGTATTGGTCTACTACTACCTTAGTATCAGTACCGCCTGTGGTTGTTTCAGTTACCTTGACAGAGAATACAACACCAAACAGGTAGTTATACTTTTGAAGAGTAGAGCCAGCGTAAGTCTTGCCATAGTTGTCAGTTACCTTAAAGCCAAACACTACAAACACATTTTGGCCAACTTGACCGTATGTCGTTTTAGATGCAGTTGTCCGAGTATCATTTACGATTGCGGTAGAAGTCAATGCATCATTCTTAACATTTACAGTTGCTGTCTTGTAGGAAATGTTTCCATCAGCAGTTACGAAGGATACATTCAGGGTAGCAGAACCTGCTGCATTACCGATTACATATGCCTTCTCTTGGCTGTTAGTGTCGCCAGTGCCAGTGTAAGTGCTGGTACCAGTAGCCAGACCTGTAATTGCAACTGCAGGGTCAGAAGCAGTCAAAGACTTGATCTTCTTCGGAACAGCTACAGTGTTGCCTGCGCTATCCTTAGCAGCAACGGTTACTTCACGAGCAAGAGCACTCACTGTAGGATTAATTTGATCTGTGTAGGAAAGGGTTAAGCCATTGTCATAGGTGAAACTGTGAATAGCCTTGCTGCTAACATAAGTGCTGTCTGTTACGTTAGAAACAGCCGCATACAGATCACTTACTGCATTTACAGAGTACGTCAGATCCTTAGTAGAATCAAATGCTTCAATCTTTCTGGTGATCTTGCTGGAAATTTCAGTAGTAGCTGCGCTAGCAGTACCTACATCTGTAATCTTCTCAATTACTGCAGATACAGTTGCATAACCGCCAGCTGCAACAGAAGTACCAGTGTAGAATTTATGTTCCTTGCTAGTAAAGTAGCTGCCAACATCAGAACCGGAATAGCTAACAGTTGCAGGGAACGCGCCTTTTGTAGAAACCGGAGTATCAGTAGAGCTCCAAACCTTAACGCCACCATAGGTAGTTGTTGTTACAGTTACTTGGTACTTAGTAATACCAGTACCAGTTGCGTCACCAACGTTAACCTTGGATGCAGCATTGATGTTAGCGAAGGTCTTCAGTTCCTTACCATATTGGTCATATACAACATACTTGAATGCACTTTCTGCTTCAGCAACGATCTTCTTAGCAGGTTCAGTTGCAAGTTTGATGGAGTCAGGGTAACGAGCATCCTTAACAGTATAAGTTTTGTTCACCATACCACCAGTAGTGTTAGGAGAAACAATGTAGCCAGTCAAGGAAATGATGGTTTGAGGAGTATTGGAAATGCCAGCCAGCCTGATTTTACCCTTGTTTTCGCCGGACTTCACGATTTCAACACTATCAACATTGGAAGCACTCAGGGTGATTCTGCTCTTAGTGTTTTCGTCAGATGTCAGATCCTCAACGCTCAATTGGTTGCCATCAGCGTCATAACCAACCAACGAGATGAATGCTTCGTCATCGCCAGCAGCAATGTCGCTAGTCAGATCGCCAATTTCAATCTTAGTAGCAAGCTTAGCAGAGTTAACCTTAATCTTTGTGGATGCAGTTCCTGCTTCGTTGTAAACAGTAACTGTATACTCACCAGACCTGTCAACGTTACCGCTCAGGTTCACCTTAACATCAGCAACTTCGTCGTTGTTGCTATCGGAAGCTACGGCAACAATATTGGATTCATAAGGAGAAACATATACTTGAGCAGTTCCGCCTTGGTCCGAAGTAGTGTCGCGGGATGCAAGGTAAGGCATGATGTTACCATATTGATCATAGTTCAGTACGTCGAAAGTTGCAGTTTCTCCAGATTGCTTAATGGAGTCGCCACCGTTGGAGTACTTAACAGCACCCAGTTCTGTCTTAGAAATAAATGCGGCAGTACCCTTAGTGAAGTTTTTGGAAGCGGTAATGCGAGTATCATTGTGATAAACAATGACAGGAATTACACCAATACCAGTTTGGATAGTGCTTGTGTTGGACTTAGTGTCAAGATACAACAGCAAGTCGCCAGCATCATTTCTGGTCAGCTTCTTGTTGATGTCATATCCAGCTACTTTAGCTACAACAGTGTATGCACCAGCGGAGAAGGAAGCATTCTCACCATACTGGTTAGCAGCCTTCAGCTTGACAATAACTGTAGTTGCTTCAGCTAGAGTGTCGCTGGTAGTTACGAAATCAAGCTTAGTCAGCTTTTCGTTCTCAGCAGTGAAAGTTCCGGTTGCAGTGCCGATAGTGTCAGCAGCCAAACCGCTCAAAGTTACAGTGTAAGTACCTTCAGATACTTTCACGTCAGTCAGAGTCAGTACAGCGGAGGTCTTGTCGTCAGAGAACTTAGCAGTTGTAGCTACAGCGATGGAGCCCTTAGTCAGAGCCAGCTTAGCAGCAGCAGTGTCAACAGCTTTGTTGAACTTCACTTCTACAGTCTTCACGCCAGTAGCCTTAGCTTCGGTTACGGAAACCTTGCCAGGGATTACAACCTTCGGCAGAGCTGCGAAAGTCAGTTCTACGAATACGCCGCGAGTTGCGTTCACAGTGTAGTCAGCTTGAGTCAGGCCCAGTTCCTTAACGGCAACTGCAACATAACCCTTAGCCCAGTCATCAACCTTACCAGTTACTTCGTCGGTGGATTGAGCCAGACCAGTCAGACGAACCAGAACAGTAGCCAGTTGTTGGTAGGATACTTTGCCTTCCGGATCGAATTTGCCTTCAGCTACGCCGTCAAAAGCCTTAGCTTCAGTAGCGGCACCGATGAAACCAGCAGCCCAGTGGTCAGCCGGTACATCAGTGTAAGTATTGGCAGCCTTGTTTTCTTCTACTTTCAGAAGCTTAGCTACGATTTTAGCCAGTTGAGCGCGAGTCATGTCGCCTTCCAGGTTGGCGCCAGTTTCGTCGCCTTCGAAGATGCCCAGAGCCTTCAGGGCGTCGTACTTCTCTTCGGTTGTCTTAGGAGTATCAGTGGTTGTTGCTTCAGCTGCGAAGGCTACGGATGCGAACATCGAGAACACCATAGCAATCGCAAGGATCAGAGACAAACTTTTTTTCATAACCTTTTTTTCTCCTCCTTGATATTTCGGTTGTTGAGAGTTTTGTTTGCTAAAAAGAAAGCTCGATTCCCTCATGCGTTGTTTCACCCCCTTCCCAGAGTTGAGCGCATTTAACAAATGTAAAGTCTGCAGCAGATTGTGCCACAGAAACTAGTAAACTATGAGGAAAAGATTAGACTTCAAATGCCACTTTAACATTATACAATGGCAGGCGGTTATCGTAAAGTCATTTGTGAAAATTAACCAAAGCTCAGGAATTCAACCCTTAACAACTGATTATCATCATTTTCACAGTATTAAACGCTGGGGTTTTAAAAAAGTTGCGGGGCGAAACAAAAAACTTTTAAATTATTCAACCGAACCGGATGTATCATTTCGTATATCAACCGTTATATCATCCGGCTACGAAACCAAGTATATCGTGAATATACATCGGCGTCATTACGAACAATTTTCCAGATTCCATTCCAGCAGAAGTAAAATAACAAAGCACCATTTTATCTATAAGACAGCAATGCGCCAAGTCCTAAGACTTGGCGCCGCTGCATGCTCCTGAGCATTATTTAGGAAGCTTCTTCTGGTTCTTCATAACCCGAATGAGAATTAATCCGGCATCTGCTCGGCTTAAGTTTTGTCCGGGCTCAAACCGAACCGTTTCTTTGGTTTGTCCTTCAGTAAGCACATTAGGAATGCCCTCAATAAGGCCCGCTTTGGTGATTGCCAGAACAGATGGCCCAGCGTAAGTCGACACGTTTGCACCGTCTGTAAAAGCCTTTACAAGTGCTGCAGCCGCCTTGCTCAGATCTGACTCAAGCTTCAGTTCCGCGGCGCGGGCAATCATAATTGAAGCGTCTTCCCGAAGAATGGACTTGTTCGGATCAAAGCGGTTCATGGAAGTGCCTCTGATGATACCAGCTCTTGCCGCCGTTTCAATGTACTTATACTCGGCCAGAGTTGTTTTATAACTAATGGGTACATCATCAAACGTAGGATATTCGTCATAATTAAGCGGAATTTCAAACACCTTGACCAGAGCCTCGGCAAATTCAGCGCGGGTAATAGACTCCGTAGTGGAGAACGTGTAGTCGGACTTTCCGTTCATAACTCCTTTGGAGAACAAAATATCCAGTCCATCGCGAGCGTAGCTGTGAGTGGTTACATCATCATAGCTTCGGTCCATATACATTACCTGGTAATAACCAAACTTTTCAAAGGGAACAGTAATCGTGTTTTTACTCATATCCACCACGCCGCCAATATTGGTCCATCCAATACTTTGGGTCCCTGTAGGGGATTTTTCTACTGTAAACCGGAATACGGTAATATACCGCCAGGCCTCATATTTCACATTGGGATCAAATTTAAGGGTGAGCTCTCCCAAATTTGTAGGTATCACCTGCTGACCGTACACCCGGCTCTGGGTAAACAATGTGGTACTGCTATCGTAAGGGTCCAAACCATTACCGGTCAAAGCGTTCTGGCGGTGCGCATCAATATCGTCCTGATCAGAAGTGACAGGTGAATTGGGAATTACGCCTCCGTCTATCCAGAACAATTGGCTGGCTGCGCTAAACCGATTAACAGCGGATGTATTGGCCAATCTGGATTTGGCCAAAGATTCAAATCCTGTTGAGGCTGTCAAGTCAACCTTGCCGGTGCTACTGTTTGCGATGCCGAATAGCACTCTACGGGTTGCTGTAAGATAGCTCTCACTGCTGTTATTAACATCAGGCTCTGTCCGTTTAAGTACCGTTCCTTTGGGGAATGTTAAAGAAACACTGGAATTAAAGGCACTCATTTTGGTGGACATGGTGACAAGACTCGCTGCTCCAGGCTGATTGGTATTAGCATTATACACAATAAAGCTGCCTGAAACTGTCTCTGTCGAACGGACAACCGAAAATTTAATGGTATTGGAGCCCGCCTTCAAATCCTTGACAGTGTACTTGTACAAATAAAGCCCGCCGTTTTCGTTTGGATCCAGTAATGTGGCTGTCTCTTTACCTACAAGCACACTGTCCGCATTGTCCGCTTCGATAATAACTTCTACAAAGTTGCTATTGATATTGGCCTGAGAAACACCCTTGGGGTTTGTAAACAAGGCAGGCTTCTTGATATTGTAAGGCGTCGGTTCCCGTACTATAGTAATGGAGGTAGTGGCGGTAAGATTAAAATCATTGCTGGCCACAAATTCAAAACGAACATCCGAGTTGTAAGTAGGCAAAACGATCTCTGAGCTCGCAATAGTACCCGAACCGGAACTAAAACCAACTTCAGCGGCACTTAGGACTGTTGCTTGGTCCATCCCGTTAGCATCCTTGTAATATTTGGTGACCTTTAGGCTGGTGGCATTATACACCGTTCCCGAAAAAGCCACTTTACTTGCCTTTGTGGCATATTTATCACTGGTTTGAGCCAGAACAAAAGTGCTGCCTGCCCCGACAGGCAAAAGGTTTTCAAAATAAGGAGTTTTTTTGGTAAATGCATAAATTTCATATATTTGTGTACGAATTAAACTCCCATTGTAATAAATCTCAAACTTTATGGAATTCTTCCCTTCAATTAGCTTTTCAGTCGCAGGGATAGGAAGCGTAAAACTGCCTGAGGTCAATGTAAAGGAACCACTTAATGAATCCGCAATTTTAACCCCATTGACATAAGCTTTCAGTGAATTTCCGTTGCCCGATTCGTCATAATTTTGAACAGTCCCCAGTAATCCCTGACTTTGGAAAGCACTAATAGCTGCATCACCATCTAGAATTCTACCGCTATATACATTTTGGGGAATAATGTACGGGGTGCTGGTAACTTGAATCGTGTATACTTTTCTTCCAGCTGAATATGGCCCAGAACTGTCATAAGGTTGAAAATTAAAGGTGTGCGTGCCTTCACTCAGGTTGCTTATGGTAAACTCAGCCTTATCCGAAGAGACGGTTTTAGTCGACTGCAACACATCGTCAATGTAAAAATGAACTCCACTAGCATTGCTGGTTGTAACGATTAGCTCCTCAGGCAAGGTGCTGATATCATTGGTTACATCCTCAGACAAAATGGTACCATTGCTGCGGGCAACGGAAACTACCAGCGGATTGTTGGAATTCTCGTATGCAAAATTGAAGCTTGAGCTGCTGGGTACTGTAACACTTCCGAAAACAAAGGCCAGGGAATTTTTGCTTTCCGCATTGGTAATACCCTCAATGTTGAAACTTAGGTCGTAAATGTTGTATTCAGAGTTTAAGTTGGAATCCAAAGTCAAGACAGGTGAACTAATGTTGCTGCTTGTGGAGGAAGAATCAAGCGTCAATGTTTGTAGATCATACTTTAGGAGCAGTAAATTATTCAACGTTAGGCTTATATTATTATACTCTAATCCATTAGAGTTTTTATTGACCTTAAGCTTAGTGCTAAGGGTCAATTGATCAGTAGTAGCTGTAAGCTGTCTGGCCATCAAATAATCTGTTCCCGACGATCCACCTAACGGATAAAGCATCGTTTGAAATGGAAACGGCTTGCCGTTGTTATAGATAATATTTTTCTCCAGTTTGTATGTATTGGAGGAATTTCTTGCTTCAAACCGGATATAATTGTCTCCGCCGCGGAGAGCAAGAACACCAGGAGAATCGGCATATTTTTGGTCCACCGATTCATCCCCGATAAGATAAAAGAGGCCATCATTGTCAGGGTATGAATTTTTTTCGTAGCTGTCCATACCCATGTTGTAAGCACCCACGATGCTGGCGTTGGTGGCTTTACCAGATATAATTACTGCTGTATTGCTGGAATTATAGGTGGATGGATAAAAACCATTGTCTTTTACCTGCTCCTCACCAATTTTCAGGTTGGTGATGGTTGTTGTGGGTGTATAGTACACCCAGCCGATTTCTGAATCTACGGTAGTCGATCCGCTGCCGTATTTCAGAACGACCTTGTTAAGACCTTCAGTAAGATCCACCGATTGGAAGGTAATTTCATTACTTCCCGTTTGAACGGCCTTATCGCTCTTTTCAGCAGTTACCACTCCGCTGGTCGCATTGGTCACTTCATAGTAAACATTAGTCAGATCGGAATCGGTAATATTGAAATAGTTGGCTTTGACTTGAATTGGGTTGCTGGTGACCCGTCCTACTTTAGTGTCGTCATCAGGTTTGAGGTTTGTCGGGTCATCATAATCCGTACCGGTATACAAACTGGAAATGGACAAGCTTGCGCCCGCCGCCTGAACCGGCACAGCCGGAATAAAAGCCGCCAGTAACACAACAGCAACCAGCAGACTTATCCATTTTTTGCACAGTTGGTTCAATGTCTTCTCCTCCTTTATAAGCATTACGTATCTTTAGGCTCCTTCCAACCAAAATAAGTTCGTACTCTTTTTATCGGTTTGCAAATTCCGTTTTTTTAGAATTAATGTCGAATTTAACAGCCAAAAAGGACTCTGCTTCCTCAAGGAAGACAGAGCCCTTTAATTGCCATTCCTTCTCCTACTTCGACGCCCTCGAACGCGAGGGGCTGTCGGAGAGCCAGCGCTGGAGGAGCTGCAGCACGGGCTTTCTGCTTTTGCTGATGATGCCTACTGCTTCCGCGCCGATCTCCATGATCAGGAGGACAATGACCACCAGGGTAATGGTGCCCCATTGTTTGGTTTGGGAGAGCAGCATGGCGCAGGAGCCGAAGATGGCGGCAACGCCGTAGATGATCAGCACTGCCTTGCGAGTGCTGAAGCCCATTTCCACCAGACAATGATGAAGGTGGCCCTTATCGGCTACGGAAATCGGCTTATTATTCAGCTTGCGGCGGATAATAGCCAGGAATGTATCCGACAGCGGCACGCCCAGAACGAGAATCGGCACCAGGAAGGATATGGCCACAGCCGATTTAAAACCGAGAATAGACAGGGTCGCCAAACTGAAGCCCAGGAACAGGGCTCCGGTATCCCCCATGAAGATGCTGGCGGGATGGAAGTTAAAGAACAGGAAGCCGATAATGCTGCCCAGCAGAATAGCGCTCAAAAGGGCAACAGGTGTATTGCCGGTCATAAAGGCCAGCACCATAATGGTCAAGGTGGCAATAGCCGACACGCCGGCGGCCAAACCATCCAAACCGTCAATCAAGTTGACTGCATTGGTCACTCCCACAATCCACAGCACTGTGATTGCTATGCCAATCCAGGGGTATACATTAATGGCATCGCCGAAGGGCAGCTGGATATAATCCACATACAAGCCATTGGCCGGGATCATGCTGGCAGCCACAATCTGGCCCAGCAGCTTCAGCTTGGGAGAGATATTCTTGCGGTCATCAATAACGCCTACCAAAACAATGATGCCGCCACCCGCCAGCATACCGATCATAACATCCAGATCATATTCGCCGATGGACAACGCCACAATCAGATACGTAACAGCAAATGCAATAAAAATAGCGAGCCCGCCCATTTGGGGCATCGGCTTGGTATGTACAGTCCGGTGATTCGGGATCGCCACAGCGCCGATTTTGAATGCAAGCTTCTTAATATATGGCATAATCAGGACAGCAACCGCACAAGCAGCGAAGAATCCTATACAATAGACCCACCAGTTCATGGTTTACCATTCATCCCCTTAAAAGTCCATAAGTCCAACGCCACTCATTATACGATGAACCAAGCAGAAACACCAATCTAATTTTTAGGCAAAAGCTTCCGTATCCATTGGTTTTGGAGGAATGTTCAAGCTTTTTGCACATTTTCTTTTTCGCGGATCACTCTCAGGGCGAATTTCGGCAGCACAAGCATCCGCTTGTACCGGTACGGCTCCTGAATCAGCCGGTACAGCCATTCCAGCCGCAGCTGGCGGAACAGCTTGGGCGCCCGCTTCAGCTTGCCCGCCAGAATATCGAAGCTTCCCCCAACCCCCATCATAATGGGTACGCCAAGCGCTTCTTTATGCTGGCCGATCCACGGGTCTTGCGTGGCAGCGGACCTGCCGACGAACAGCAGATCCGGCGAAACCCGGCGGATTTCCGCAATGACCTCGGCATCCGCCTCCGGCCCGAAATAGCCATCTCGGTAGCCTGCCAGAATCAGCCGCGGATGCTTCTTGCGGACATTGTCCACTGCCGCGGCAATGACTTCCGGCGAAGCCCCTACAAAATACACCCGCCAGCCCTGCTCCTCGGCTATGCTGAACAGCTCCTGCATCATTTCAATGCCGGGAACCCGCTCTGCAACAGGATTACCCACATACCCGGCGGCCCAAACCACCCCGGCTCCGTCCGGGACCACAATCTCCGCAGCCTTCATCATCTGCATATAGGAGGGGTCCTCCATAGCCGTCATCACCATAATCGGGTTGGCCGTAATCACCTGATGGGGCTTCCGGCTTTCCACTGCGGCGGTCAGCTGCGCCAGGGTATCGCGGAAGCCGAGCTTGGAGATGGGCACCCCAAAAATATTCACCTTGGGCACATTCATTTCCATCTTCCTCCTAAAAGTTTTGCGTCAGCAAAACTCGCATCGTAAGCATACACCGAGCTTTCCGTAAGGAAAGCCGACTTCGTAAGCATATGCTGTTATAAACGCAGCTGGGCGATAATTTGTTGCGCCGGCCGGCGTGCTTCTTTCTTCAGATTATGGATGCGCTTTGCTCGGGCGGAGCGCCATTCGGGGCTGGCCGTGAGCATTCGGAGAACCTCGTCGGCAACCGCCCGGGCATCCAGCTCAGCAGCCGATGAAGCAGCCGAAGCATCCAAACGCCGCATAAATTGATCTATTTTCGGATCATACGAAATGGCAACCACCGGAATCTCCTGGGAAGCGCCATAGATTAAGGAGTGCAGCCTCATGCCGATCAGCAGATCGCAGGAAGCCACCTCCCCCAGCATAGCCTGGGGATGCTCCACATCCGAAATCAGACTGATTTCTCCGCTAACCCCCGCCGCCTTCAGCAACCGGATCACTTCCCCGGAAGCCTCGGCATCCCCGGGAGGATGAAAGGGCAGAAACCGCAGGACAATCCCCCGCGGATATTCCGCTGCCACAAGCTCAAGACTCCGGGCAATCCCCTTCAAATCAGAGCCATCCTTATTCCAATGCCGGACGGAAACACCGATAACGGCAGGCCCTTCAGCAGGATCGTCTGCTCTGCCGCCAGCTTGTCCCTTGCCAGGCGCCGGATCATGCTCCCGCAAAGGCAGTCCCATGACCGGATCGGGTACAACCTCCACATCCTTAGTATACCCCATCTTCGCCAGAAGATCGGCGGACTCCTTGTCCCGCACCGAGACATACGCGCATTTGGCAAAGGTGGAGACAATCGGGTTGTAAAAGATGCTCCTGTTCACAGGACCCAGCCCCTGGGCATATATAAATGTAGGCTTCTTCAGCCACTGGGCCAGCTTCAGCACCGCCAGATAGTACGGAATCGTCTTCCAGCCTGTTGCATCCTGAAGCAGGCTGCCGCCGCCGCTGATCAATCCGTCGCAGCCGCGCAGCGCCCGCCACACCTCCCTCGGCTTCATCCGGTGGACAGCCTTTACACCGTACATCCGGGAGGTCAGCTCCGGGTCAATGGACAGCACCACCGGCTCAATAGTGACGCCGGCTGCTTTGCCCTCTGCCTCCAAAGCCAGCAGAATCGACTGCAGCACCGCTTCATCGCCGCTGTTGCGGAAGCCGTAGTAGCCAGAGATTACGACTTGTTTAACGGGGTTACCCATTTGTTCCATCCTCTCACAACCAGTTCCCACACCACGATCAGCACCAACCCGAAGATTGCCCCAAGTCCCACGCCCAGCAGCACCCGAATAAACGAAATGTGAAGCGGCGTATGCAGATGGGTAAAGCTTCCGATAGAGGAGGCTGGACCGATGGCGCTCACGATCATCAGGTACAATCCCGCCATATGGCGTTTCAGACACAAATAAATACCGAATACCAGAGCCGGATAGGCAAACAGGAACTCCTTATTCCGCGGCCGTACTCCCAGGGTATTCTCCAGGAAGTTGCGGAAAGCCATCTCCAGGGAAGAGGCGCTGCCTTCATTGCCCGTTCTGGAGAGATAATACATGCCGACTGCACCGATAACCACCGCACAGAGGACCCACAGCACACTAATTTTGGAGGAGAGAATCCGTTGGGCTTTGCCCAGCATTTCCGGGAAGGAGAGCCCCTCACTGAAAAAGAGCACATAAACGGCGGCAATCAGCACCGGCAGATACGCCAGCACCTTCACGCCGGTGAATTGCTCCAGCTGGAGCATGTAGGTCATGTTATGATCCACACCCACCACAGCCATTATCCCCAAACCGGAAACAGCGGTGATCACAAACAGCATCCCCACCGATTTCCACCAAGCGCCGGAGGCCGCCGGCTCCTTGCGCCGCTTCTGCAGCCAGGAGATGGCTGCGATAATTCCCAGAGCCGCAGCGCAGCTGGTGGCCCCCAAGGCCAGAAGCTTCTGTGCGGCAGGAGCGGAGAGCACATGGAGAGCGCCCACCCCAAGCAAGCCCAGCAAACTGATAGCGAATGTCAATCCGGGTACAAAATAGGATAAGGTGAGCGCAATCAGCAGCACGGCTCCCGCGTAAGCAGCCACGATGCCTACCTTGTGCAGGGAGGATTCATACCGGACAAAAGCGTGGGCCTTGCCAATGGTAAAGCCCTTATCCTTAACCTTCTCTACCGCGCCATCCTTGCCGTCCAAGCTCTTATAGAGCGAATCCAGCGGGTCGGTCATCAGCCCCCGGTCCAGATTCTTGCCGGCCCGGGCATTCAGGAAAACCAGACGGATATTCCGGTCCTTCACCGCCAGCACCAGCCGGTCCGTCACACCCTTGATCCGGCCCTCCAGCTCTTCGGCGGTAATGTTCTCCGCCAGCTTGGCGGCATCATTTTCCGTGAACGAATGCAGCCGGATTACATTGTAGTCCGTCAGCCGGGCCAATGTGGTAAAGCCTTTTTGGGGAGACTTCTGCAGCTCAATGGCCGCCAAAGCCATCTGATATTTGTTCAACAGTCCGGCAACAGCCTTCAGTTGGGTTTGTGTCTTCTTCAGATCCGGAGAATAACCCGGAACGGAATCCCCATCCACAAGAATAGAGGTTACGCCAAACTCCTTCAGCATGGCCAAGGTGGATTCCAGCGCTTCAGCGGAGAAGGCCGCATTCCGATTGCCTACCCGGGCCACAATTTGAAAGCCCTTGTCCTTCAAGCTCCGCAAGGTAAGCGGGTCCGGGGACAGCGGCTTCATGGCGGCATCATCCAACGGAAGCTCCAGCACCAAGCCCGGCGTATTTTTGTAGGACCAGGTATGTATGTTTACACCCAGCCGCTTGAAGGTCTCTTCAATCATTCCCTGCACCGTGGCGCGGGAGGAAGCATCCGTCAGCAGCACATAAGCGAAATTTTCATTGCCCGAAACCGGGGTCTGGGTCAACGCCATGGCTTCATGAGAGTTGTACAGCTCAATGCGGCGGGAAAGCCGCAGCTCATTCAGCGTGCTTTCATACACGGCCAGACTGGTAATGCCGGCTTGCTTCATTTTTTTGAGCTGCTCCTCCACGAATTGGGCCGGATTCGGCTTGGTGTCGGAGATCTCCAGCAAATCCCGGTAATCAAAAACAAACTCTACCCTTTTCGAGGTGCTTTCGGTACGGTAGCGGTCGGCCGCCACCGGAAGGGACAGGAGGAGGCAGGCGATTACCAGCCACCACAAGCTTTTTTGCCACATACGATTTGTCCGACGGTACCACTGAATCAAACGATCCACCAATCCTTTCTCTTATCCGCCGCTCTCTTCAAAGAAGCCCCATGGGAAGAGAAGGAATGGCAGACCCGCCATTCCTTCCCGTCCTTTTCATACAGGGCTCCAAAAGCATCCGGAATTAGCTTCGAAGCAGCTCATTACTTTTTGGAGGACAGTTGCTTCTAGTCAACACGCTTCATAACAGATTGAACAAGGCCCTCCAGCAGGCTCTTGGAGTTATCCACGCTTTCGCCGCATACGGCAAAATACACCTTGATCTTCGGCTCTGTGCCCGAAGGACGCAGACAGAACCAGGATTGGTCGTCCAGCACATATTTCAGCACGTTCTCCTTGGGCAGTCCGTCCAGGCCCAGGGAATAATCGAGAACCTGCACAACCTTCCGCCCGTTAATCTCCGCAGGCGGGTTGGTGCGCCAGTCGTTCATAATCCCCTGAATCTGCGCTACGCCGTCCTTGCCCTTCATGGTTCTGGATTCGAGCTTTTCCAGGAAATAACCGTGCTGCTCATACAGCTTCAGGAGCACATCGTACAAGCTCAGGCCCTTGGACTTGTAATAGGCGCAGGCTTCGGCAATCAGCATGGAAGCCACCACCGCGTCCTTGTCACGGGCATAGTTGCCGGCCAGGTAGCCGTAGCTTTCCTCATACCCGAACAGGAAGGTGTGGCCGCCCTCTTGGTCAAACTGGGTCATTTTTTCGCCGATATACTTAAAGCCAGTCAATGTATTCATCACTTCGGCGCCATAGGAGCGGGCAATAACCGCACCCATTTCGCTGGTTACAATGGTCTTCACCACAACCCCGTCAGCGGGCAGCCGCCCCTTTTCCTTCAGGCTGCTGAGCAGATAATCCACCATAATGGCGCCGGATTGGTTGCCGGTCATAATGAAATATTCTCCGCTCCTATCCTTCACCACTGCGCCCATCCGGTCGCAGTCCGGGTCGGTGCCGATGATCAGATCCGCGTCCACCTTGGCGGCCAGCTCCAGCGCCAGCTTGAAGGCATCCCGCTCCTCGGGATTGGGGGACTTGACGGTGCTGAATTGGGAATCCGGCAGCTCCTGCTCCTTCACCACATGGACATGCTCGAAGCCAACAGCGGCCAAAGCGGCGCGCACCGGCAGATTGCCCGTTCCGTGAAGCGGAGTGTAGACAATGTGGAGCTTATCGCTCATGTCCTTGACCACTTCGGGACGCTGGCTTACGGCGGTAACGACCTGCAGGTAAGCGTCGTCCACTTCCTTGCCGATCCATTGCAGCAGCTTTTGGGACTCAGCCGCGGCGCGGTCCAGACGTTTGATCTGGTTGAAGGAGAGATCGCGGATTTCACCGATGACCAGATCGGCCATATGGGGAACCAACTGGCCCCCGTCCGGTCCGTAGACCTTGTATCCGTTATATTCCGGCGGATTGTGGCTGGCGGTAATCACGATTCCGGCGGATGCCTTGAGATGGCGGACGGCAAAAGACAGCTCCGGCGTGGTCCGCAGGGATTCGAACACATAGGCGGTAATGCCGTTGCCGGCCAGAACCAGAGCAGTCTCCAGGGCAAACTCCGGGGACTGGTTGCGGGAATCGTATGCAATTACTACAGAACGGGGCTCCGGCAATTCCTTCAGCAGGAATTGAGCCAGCCCTTGGGTTGCGCGTCCCACCGTATAGGCGTTCATCCGGTTGATGCCGGCTCCGATAACACCGCGCAAGCCGCCGGTTCCAAACTCCAGGTCACGGTAAAAACGGTCCTCAATCTCCTTCTCATTGCCTTCCAGGGACTGAAGCTCCGCCTTTGTCGCCGCGTCAATGCCGGCGTCATTCAGCCAGGCGCGGTATTGCTGTTCTACCTTTGAATCCAATGCCATGTCCATCTCCTCCTCGAAATTCTGTTTATGTACGGTCAGTCTGCTGTTCCCGGATCAGTTAAGGCAAACATGATTCCGCCTTCGGCGACCACCTTGCCGTCCACGCTGGCAACGGCATGTCCTTTGCCTACAATCCCCTTCATCCGGGTAATTTGCACCTCAAGGCGCAGGGTATCTCCCGGATATACCTGGCCTCGGAACCGGAATTCGTCGATGCCGGCGAACATAGCCAGCTTGCCCTGGTATTGCGGGCATTTGAGAATGGCGACAGCGCCTACCTGGGCCAACGCCTCCACAATGAGAACACCCGGCATGACCGGAAACTCGGGAAAATGTCCGGCAAAAAACGGCTCGTTCATGGACACGTTTTTCAAGCCGATAGCGCTTTTGCCCTCATCCAGCTCCAGAATCCGGTCCACCAGAAGAAACGGCTGGCGGTGCGGGATAATCTTCTGTATTTCTTTAATATCCAGCATAAAGTCAACTCCTCCACTCTGAAGTAATTCTGAAATAACATGTTATCAAATGACTGCGAAATTGTGCATAAATCCGGTTCAAACAACTTACACTAGGAATGTCCCTTCATTCTCTGCAGGTGTGAGGGGTTCATATAAGAGAGCATATTTATAGGCCCGGTTTGGCATGGGTCTAGAAATGTGCTCTTTTCCCTTTCACTTGAGGCATGCGGCCCGAGCCGCGGATGGAGCGCATATACATAATGGTAGTAAAAAAAGCAAATACCAATACTCCCCATAAATACCATACGGCATAGGGCCAGTCAAATATGATGGCCAGCACAGCGGCATACAGCAGCACCGTGGTCAGCTTGCCCAACCCATTGGCAGGGACAGGCTTCTTCCCGGTGAAATGAAAATACATCCCTCCGACGATCATGCCCACATCCCGGACAAAGAACACCACAGCCGCCGCCCAGGGAATCATCTTGGACAGCACCAAAGACAGCATAACCGTAATCATCATGAGTTTATCGGCCAGCGGGTCCAAAACGGTACCCAATCCCGTCACCAGCCCACGGGACCTGGCAATATAGCCGTCCAGCACATCAGTCAGCCCGGCCGCCAGCAGCACCAGAAAAGCCAGCTTCACATGGCCTGTCCAAAAAACCGCGGCATACAACGGTATCATAGCCAGACGGAGGACCGAAAGCGCATTGGGAAGATTCATTTTCATCCGCTCCTCCACAAAGTTCCACATCCCTAACATTATACCGTCCCGCAGGCAAAAATAAAACTCCCGCAAGGGAGTTTATGTCAGACGCTTAGGAATCTGCAAATATCAGATCAATCATATGCTTCCACGTATTCCATTCCAAAACATCGGAGAAGGGCTTGTCCCCCAATACCACATATCCGGCCGACATGCCGGCAAAAAGCGCCAGCACACAAACCAGAGGGACAATCATATGCCGGAGGACCGGCCACCCGTACCGCCGCCATCCCCGCCCGAAGGAGCTTCCCTTCTTCTTGGCAGGTTTGGACTGCGGGGCCAATGCTTTTTTGTTCATTGCCATTGGAGCGCCACTTCCTCCTGCTTGTTTGTTTGCTTGTCCGGTTCAACCGCGCAGATTATTGGCCAGCCCCATCATCGTGTCCGCCGAGGTCAATGCCCGGGAGCCAAGCTGAAAGGCGCGCTGCACCATCATCAGCTCCGTCATCTCATCGGCCAGATTGACATTGGACTGCTCCAGGAAACCCTGCTTCACGCTGATGGGCTTGTCCAGTGCCGTATCCTGGGCAATGGGGCGGACAATGGCAGCCAGCTCCTCCGCATTGGCAGCGGTGCCTTCCGGCACCGTAAAGAGATTATCCCCTACCTGCTGCAGGAACTGCGGGCGGAGAATCCGCACCAGGCCGATTCTGCCCTGCTCCACTGCGCCCTCCTCCGGGTTGGAGCCGCTGTAGGACCATACGGTGCCATCGGCATCCACTCTGATCTTATCCTCAGCGGGGATGGCAATCGGATTATCGTTCTCATCCAACAGAAGATGGCCCTCCTGATTGGCCAAATATAGGTTGCCCGTGTCCGCGATTCCCGCCTCTGCCGCCTGGGCGTCATCCAGCCTGGTCAGCTGGAACCCGCCGTCCCGGGTGTACAGAATGCGGGCAGGCTGCTCCGGGTCGCCGTCGGGCACCCGAACCTTAAACAACCCGTCGCCCTCAATAGCCAGATCCGTGGAGATTCCCGTATCCTTGAAGGTGCCTTGCTGGAAATTGACAGACACCTGGGAGAGCTTGGTGCCCCAGCCCTGATTGAAGCCGAGAGGAGTCAGGCGGCCTTCCTTGCGGAAGCTTTGGGGCTGCTCCTTGATGTTGTTCAGGACATCCTCGAAGGTGGCTTCCTTGCGCTTGAAGCCCGTCGTATTCAGGTTGGCCATATTATTGGCCAGAATGTCCAGCTTCTGCTGCATGCTGTTCATGGATACCATGGCATTAATCATAGAGTGATTCATCTTCGGTCCTCACCTCCGGCCCTATCAGACACGGCCCACTTCATTAACCGCCTTCTCCAGGCTTTTATCGTAAAACTGCACCAGCTTCTGGTTGGCTTCATAAGCCCGGGCCGCAGCCATCATATCCACCACGGATTGGGTCGGGTCCACGTTGGACCGTTCCAAATAGCCTTGATGGAGCTGCACCTGCTCGTCCATCACCGCTTGGGTCACGCCGTCCTCGTCCTCCTCGTTCACCCGGTACACGCCGTTGCCCTCCCGGACCATCCGGTTGGGATTCTCCACCCGGGAGATAAGGAGCGCCTTGGCGGCTCCCGCGTCATCCGTCAGGGGCAACCCGTTGACCGCATCCAACAGCTGGCCGCTGGCCAGGATTTTCACGTTGCCGATAGGCTGGCCGTTGGCATCCTGCAGGGTGATCGGCTGGCCGTCCACTCCCAGCACCCGGTATCCCTCCGGGGTGACCAGCTCCGCGTTTTCGTTCACCGTCAGCTTCCCGTTGCGGGAATAGCGGCGTTCGCCGGCTTCATTCTCCACCGTCAGAAACGCCTGGGGCTGGAAGGTCTTCTCCCCCTCGGGAGAGACATACTTGCCGGACTTGTCAAAGGGCGGCAGATTATTGCCGTTCACATCCCGGAGGATGTTGGACACAAGAGCCACATCCAGGGAATTGCCCGTCTCCTGCAGATCGCCCTGCAGATAGATGGACAGATCCTCCTCCGCCAGCACGCCGGTATTGATCAGGCCCAGCCGCTTCACAGGCTGGCTGGTTCCGGGGTCCATAGCCGAGATCAGCACCTCGGGGAAAGAGCGGGATACCGCGCTGCCCTGCTTAAAGCCCGGCGTATTGATATTGGAAATATTGTTGGTAATGGTATCATGCTTGCGCTGCTGGGTAATCATTCCGGCCACTGCCGTATACATGCCTCTTAACATGACGGAAGATGCCTCCTATCCTGGAAATAACGGGACTTCTCCGGACTCATACCAGACATATATCGGCAGATCAGATCCTTCTTTTAATAACCTTGTCCAAATTGTCCAGCATAATGCCGGTTCCCTTGACCACACAGTGCATCGGGTCCTCGGCCACCAGCACGGGAACCTTCAGCTCTTCGGCAAGGAGCATGTCCAATCCGTGAAGCAGCGCGCCGCCTCCGGTGAGAATAACCCCGCGGTCGATGATATCCGCCGACAGCTCCGGGGGTGTCCGCTCCAGCACCGACTTGGCTGAGGTTACAATGGCGGAAATCGGCTCCCAGAGGGCTTCGCGGATTTCGTTGGAGTTGATGGTGATGGTCAGCGGCAGTCCGGTCACCATATCCCGGCCCCGGATATCCATCTCTTCATAGCGGTCATCGCCGAAAACCGTGGCAATGCGCACCTTGATATCCTCCGAGGTGCGTTCGCCGATCAACAGCTTATACTTATTCTTGATGTACTTCATAATCGAATTGTCGAACTTGTCCCCTGCGATCTTAATAGAAGAGGAGGTTACGATGTCGCCCATGGAAAGCACGGCAACATCCGTAGTTCCTCCGCCAATGTCCACGACCATATTGCCGTAAGGCTGGAAAATATCCATACCGGCGCCAATCGCCGCGGCCTTCGGTTCTTCTTCCATGTACACTTCTTTGGCCCCGCTGCGTTCGGCCGCCTCGCGGATGGCCTTCTGCTCCACGGATGTAATATTCGTCGGCGCGCAAATCAAAATCCGCGGATGGCTGTACCACTGCTTGCCGCCGATCCGCGCAATGAAATGCTTGAGCATCTTTTCCGTAATCTCAAAGTCGGCAATGACGCCGTCCTTGAGAGGGCGAATAGCCACAATGTTGCCGGGTGTACGGCCTACCATCTTCCTCGCGTCTTCACCCACGGCCAGGACATTCTTCGTATCGCTTTCAATGGCCACTACCGAAGGCTCGTCGAGAACCACGCCGCGCCCCTTCACATGAATCAGGACATTCGCCGTCCCAAGGTCAATTCCAATATCCTTGCTGAACATGTTACACGTATCCTCCTAAACCAACCGTCCGTCCCCACAAAAAAGACCGGTGCTTCAAATGTAAACAGGCTAGGGATATATTTCGACATCAAAACGGAATATCCTTTTTCATCACAGGAAAAGTTTTATCGGGTGGGGAGGGGGCGATTAGCTTACGATTTAGCCGATACCAGCTGCTCCGGAGTCCGGGTATGCCGGGTCTTCTTGTATTTGACCTTGGTGGCTTCGCCGCCTCTCAGATGCCGGATGGACTTGTGGTAGTCCAGGATCGTCTTCACCTGATTGGCCAGTTCGGGATTAATCTCCGGAAGCCGTTCTGTCAAATCCTTATGGACCGTACTTTTGGACACACCGAATTCCTTTGCTATGGTGCGGACGGTACTGCGGGATTCCACAATACTTCGGCCGATCTTGATGGTCCTCTCCTTGATGTAATCGTGCACGCCCCTCGCCTCCTGTGCTCGAGATAGTTTGGTACATTATATGAGGAGGGAGTCCATATATGCGTTGTTTCCTGCGCAAGTTGAGCCAAACCCCACAAAAAGGCGGATCGAACGTGAAAAAGCAGGGGGAATCCCCTGCCTTTCGCTTATTCGGTTGGCCTGCCTGCCTTATTTCTTGGCGGCTGCATCGGAGGTTTGGGTGCCGGCCCCCGTTGCCTGGCCGGCAGCGCTGCCGGTTTGGGCTGCGGCTCCGGCTGTGCCGGTTGTGCCGGCGGCATCCGCAGTACCCGCAGTACCGGTGTCGCCGGTGCCGGCCGTGGCGCCCACCGGATTCAGGAACTGCTCCGGATTGACGGATGCGCCGTTGGCGCCTTGGCGGACCTCGAAGTGAAGATGGGTGCCATGGTCCTTCTCCAGCTCATTGCGGCCTGCCTTGGCGATAACATCGCCCTTCTTCACGTCTGCGCCTTTTTGCACATTGACACTGGCCAAGCTTTGATAGACGGTGACCAGGCCGTTAGGGTGGGTAATTTCCACCTGATAACCCACCAGCGGATTTTTCTCCACCAGCGATACCTTGCCGCTCAGTGCAGCCAGCACATCGAATTCCTTGTCATCCTGGCGGGCCAGGTCCAAGCCAAGATGCGGAGTGAAGGTGTCGCCGTATTCTACGAGGGCAGCCTGCTTGATATTGTCTGCGGCCTTTTCCTCATAAAAGGACATAATCTGCTCCACTTCGCCGCGGTCCTTCACCGGCCATTGCATGGTTTCCACGGGGGCCGCTACCGGAACGGCATCCTCGCCGGGATTCATTACCGTTTCAGTAACCGATTGTTTGCCTGCCGCATCCTCCACCGTGCCGCCGCTGCCCTGATAGACCCATACCAAGGTTAGAATAAGGGCGGCTGCTGCCATGTACACGGCGGGAAATACCCACTTCTTGCTAAACAATCTCCTCCAGGAAAATGCGGTTGCTTCCGCAGGAACTGCCTCTTGGGATTCGCGGGTTCCTTTGGTTTCTTGCTCGTTTTTCTTTTGATTATCCATGTTTATATCACCTCATCAACCAGTGTTGCCAGATAGAATCGGTTTATACGCGAGGTGATAGATTTTTTGTTTTTGATTTTAGTAGCCTAGCTTTTGGGATAACCTGTACTGCCGAGGCTCACGCCTTTATAGTAATAGCGGACAATTTCCTCCGCGCTTTTGCCTTCCTTGGCCATGCCGTTGGCCCCCCATTGGCTCATGCCTACTCCGTGCCCGTAGCCGTAGGTGGTAATCTTCACTTCTCCGCCCGACAGCTTCCATTCAAATTGGGAGGAATTAAGGCCCAGCTTTTCCCGCACCTCCCGGCCGGTAAAGGACTTGCCGCTGATGCTGATCTTGGCGATCCGGTGTCCCGCCGTGGTGGAGACAACCTTACTGCCGGAGAGGGTGGCCGAGGCCGTCACCGTCCCGCTCAGACCCAATTTCTTGAGAAAATCCTTGTACGGTATGCTTACCGTTTCCTTGTAGCGCGGGGACAGCTTGGCATCCCAGGGGGAGGGCACACTCCGCAGATAGGGAACCTTGTCTCCCCAATAGTCCTCGGAGTTTTCCGTATAGCCGTTGCTGGTAGAGAAAAATACCGCATTGATCGGTTTGCCGTCATACAGGATAATCCGCCCCTCCGTCTCCAGCACCGCCCGATTTAGCTTCTCCCAGTTGGCCGCGGCCGCAGGTCCGGTCCACTTGCTGGTCAGCTGCTCTTGGGTCAAATAGGCCTGGTGGGCCACCGTATCCGTAACAACTGCGCCCGGGGCGGGAACCTGGCTGGTGTCGTTCTCCTGAAGGCGGCGGACGATATAGGTCCGGGCAGCCAGCGCCTGGGCCTTCAACGCCTCCAATTCAAAGTCCACCGGCATTTCCGCGGCAATTACCCCCCGCACATACGCCTCGATGGGCACCTGGTCAATCCGTTTTTCCCGGGAAAGGTATACAGGCACAAGGGGCAAGGAGGCTTCAATGGATTGTGCGTTGGCCAAAGCAGCGGTTTCGGACTGGCGGACATCCGGCAGCGGCGTCTGCCCGGCCGGGGAATCCGGCAGCAGCGCATGGATTGCTAGGGTCAGCAGGAAGGCGGCTGCAAGACTTGCAGCCATCCAGACAGGGACGTTTTTGCGGATATGGTTCGTGAGATTCATAGCGGGCTCCTTTGGTTCCAAGTAGACTGCGGTGAAATATGATTGACTCATTTCCTCGCAGCTCCCAAGTAGTAGAATGAATAGGTTGTTATCTATCCTATGAGCCCGTTCTTTTTGATAGAACCCGGAAGCTTGCCGCGGAAAAGCCAAAAAGCGCCAGACATCCTTTATAGGCAAGGAATGCCTGGCGCTTCTGCTTTTTCTGCTTTCAATTATGCCGCAAACCTACGCCCATGTAGGGGAAATGGCGAAGATCCCCACATCCTGGCGCTCTTCCGCACGCTCCCGCTCCGCCTCGGGGTCTATCCGGCGGATGTCGGCGCCCATGGCGGCCAGACGGCCTTCCATGTCCACATAGCCCCTGTCGATATGGTGCAGGCCGGTAATTTCCGTTTCCCCATCCGCGACCAGTCCCGCCAGGATCAAAGCCGCTCCCGCCCGCAAATCGGTGGCGCATACTTTGGCCGGCGCAAGCCGGTGCAGGCCGTTGATGACGGCGGAGCGGCCCTCCACATGGATGTGGGCCTTCATCCGGGACAGCTCCTCCACATGCATAAAGCGGTTCTCGAAGACCGTTTCCGTGATAACGGAGGTTCCTTCCGACACAGCCAAGAGGGCCATCATCTGGGCCTGCATATCCGTAGGGAAGCCAGGATACGGCAAGGTTTTCACATCCACCGCCGTCAGTCTGCGGTCGGCATAAACGGACAGTCCGTTTTCCAGCTCGCGGACTTCCGCCCCCATCTCCTGAAGCTTGCTGACGATGGGCATCATATGATCGTAAATGGCTCCTTCGATTCGGATTGCCCCTTGGGTAATCGCGGCGGCAACCATATAGGTGCCCGCTTCAATCCGGTCGGGAATCACCGTATGTACAGCGCCGTGAAGGCGTTCAACCCCTTCAATCCGGATCACGCCGGTTCCGGCTCCGCGGACCTTCCCGCCCATTGCATTTATGTAATTGGCCAGATCCACAATCTCCGGCTCCTTGGCGGCATTCTCAATGAGAGTGGTGCCGGAGGCCAGAGCAGCGGCCATCATAATATTCTCCGTCGCTCCTACACTGGCTACATCCAAGTAAATCTTCGCACCCCTAAGCCTTCCCTTGATTCTTGCTTCGATAGAACCCTGGCCTACCTCGATCCGGGCTCCCATAGCTTCAAAACCCTTCAGATGCTGGTCAATCGGCCTGGTGCCGATAGCGCAGCCTCCGGGCAAGGACACGCGGCACTCCCCGAACCGGGAAAGAAGCGGCCCCATAACCAGGAAGGAGGCGCGCATCTTGCGCACCAGCTCGTAGGAAGCCTCCAAGGAGGTAATATGTTCCGAATTGATGCGTGTTGTTTCATTATAATATTCCGCCTTGGCCCCCAACGTGGCCAAAAGCCGGTGCATCACCTTTACATCCTCCAGATATGGCACGTCATGAATGACGCTTTCGCCCTCCGAAGCCAATAAAGAAGCTGCAATTACGGGCAGCACAGCGTTTTTGGCGCCCCCAACGCGGACGCTTCCCGCCAGTCGCTTGCCGCCGCGGACGATGATATGGCTCATATGGCTAACCTCCGCGTAACAGATTCGTCTTTCATTCCATGCACACTATCCAAAGCATTCGAGAGCCGCCTTCTTTTTGGAGCCGTAGGGCGGACGCGAATCAGGCAATATTTCTTACTCCCATTGTTGACAAATTGTGCGGATGTTATTCGGCTGCAGGTTCTTTTACCTTTACCCGCAGCCCGCCGCTTATAATCGCCATACCCGAATCTGCCCGGCAAGCAGGCGGATTAATCGCCCCTCGCGCATTAATATCCCGTTTAGAACAACCCCTTCATCATCCCGGTCCATTCAAAATAGGCGATCAAAAAGCTGGCCACCTGATAGCCCAGAGCAATGGAGAGAAAAATCAGCAGGATTTTGGCCGGGGTGCTTTTGGGATTCTTCAAAAAGACATCCAGTCGAAGCTGCTGAAGCCCCCACCAGGAAAACGCAATACAGATCAGCACCACCACAATATAGGTCATCCCTGTTACGCCAAGACTGGTAAAAAACGCATCATTATCCATATCTCGATCCCCCCGAGTGGAAATAACTTTCTTCAGCGGACTTACAGCTTCAGCATTCGGGCGGCCAAATGCATCCATTCCGCCCGTGTGGCTGACCGCTCCGGCCGGAAGGTGCCGTCGGGATATCCTTCCGCCCAGCCCTCATCCTTCATTTGGCGGAGTACCGAAATGCCCCAATAGGATTCATTCACATCCGGAAACGGGGAGCCAAACCCGGTGGTGCCCCGTCTATTTGTGGCGTTGGCCAGCATACTCAGCATTTCCATGCGGGTAATGCTGCGGTCAGGGGCAAACTCCACGGCGCTTACCCCCCGCACAATCCCCGCCTTATAGAGGCGGGCCACAGCCGGATACGCCCAATGCTCCTGCGGCAAATCCGCAAAACCGGGAGAGACGCCGCTCTGCAGGCGCAGCGCCCGGTCCAGCATAGCCGCCGCTTCCGCCCTGGTAATGGGGCGGTCGGGATACAGATTGCGCCCGCCGTAGCCATCGATATATCCCTTGCGCACCAGATTGCTCAGCACCGGCTCAGCCCAATGCCCATAAATATCGGAGAATCCCTCGATCAGCCGGTCCACATGCAGCTGCAGGCTGTACAGCTGCTGGCGCACCCCGGCGGAAGAGTTGGCCTTGATATAATAAGTGCCCGCAGGCAAGGTCAGATTGGAGCCCCAGCTGTCTCTATCCATCGGTGTAACCGGCATCGAAATTTCCTTCAGGGTTCCATCCAGCAGCTGGAGGCTCACCCCTTCCGAATCGGGGAACAGGTTAAACTCCACATGGATGCTGCTTTCTCCCTCCAGCTTGAAGCGGTACCAGTCCACATCCGTATCCGGATCAATCACACCCAGATAGTTTTCATCCGGCGTCAGAGTAGTAGCCTGATAGGATCTGTTGTTGGGCTCAAAGGGGTCTTCATACGAGGTGGCCAAATGAATATCCAGAATATATTCGCCCACAATGGGATAGGTATAGCTGGCCAGATTGGAAACCCGGATATAATAGAGCCCCGGCGTAACCTCCGCCTGATAGGATTCCAGCTCCCCGTCTCCATTGTGGTCAATAACCAGCTCCTTGCCGCCCTTCTTCATAAACGTCAGCACCGGGTCCATCCGCGAGGTGTCCGGCGTGACCTTCAGCCGCAGGGTACCCGGCTGGTCCACAGGAAGACTGAACCAGTCCTGGTCCTGGTTATGGCTGAAGGTGCCTACCAAGAGCTGGCTCCGTGACGGGAGGGTATAGGCTTTGTACTGCCGGTCATTATCCTCAAACGGATCCTCATAAATCCGGAAATTCACCTCAAGGGAGTAAGGAGAGGGGGCGGCGCCTGTAATGCGGACATAATGTCTGCCCTTCTTGACCGGCACCGCATTTCCGGAAGGGTTCCGGATCTCGGCCACCTCTGTGCCGCCTTCGGTCACATGGGTTGCCGCCAATTCGGCCGCAGTCCCGCTCAGCTTGTACTGGGCGTAGCCGTCGTAAGGAGCCTCCCAATAGAACCAGTCCTCATCCCCCTGTTCCAAATAAGCGGCAATGCTCTTATTGGAGGAAATGGGCTTGGCTGCATTCTGCCGGTTGTTGGGCTCGTAGATATCCCGCTTCAGCTCCTCCCGGACGGCTCTGTCCACCCGCAACAGACCGTAGCCCGTCTCCTGATCCCAGCCGGTTGGGCCAAGATCCTGGGCGGTCTGCTTCAGCAGATTGCGCAGCTCCGCAGGGCTTAAGGCCTGATGGGTGGACCAGGCCAGGGCAGCGGCTGCGGCTGCCTGGGGCGCCGCCATGGAGGTGCCGTCCCGGTACTCATAAGCGCCTCCCCGGACGGTGGTGAAGACGATCCAAGGAGCGGCAATATCCAGCTCCGGCCCGTAATTGGACAACGATTCCCGCGCATTGTCGGGCCCGACTCCGCCGACCGCCAACACCGTGTCGTAGGCGGCGGGGTATTTCACCGCATCCCCTTCGTTCCCGGAGGCGGCTACAAGAAGCACGCCGGCCAGCTCCGCTTCGGCCACAATCTGCTCCATATAAGCGGACCGCTTGTTCAACCCCAGGGACAGTACCACAATACGGGCGCCGTTATGAACCGCATACCGGATGCCCTCCCCCAGCTTATCCTCGTCTCCGTTGCCGTCGGCCTCCAGCGCCTTAATGGGCATAATTTGGGCATTCCACAGCAAACCTGCCGTCCCTTTGTCATTGTCGGCAGCCGCCGCGATCACACCGGCTACATTGGTGCCGTGCCCGTTGTCGTCGTCGGGATACGCCCCGTTCTCAATGAGATTGATGCCGGGCACCAGCTTGTCTTCCAGATCAGGATGACTCCGGTCCACCCCTGTGTCCACCACGGCAATGATCAGGTCGGAGCCGGTAACCACATCCCATGCTTCCTCCGCCCGAATCTGCTTCAGATAATGCTGGTTGGGCAGCAGCGGATCATTGGGCGCCCGGGCCGCCTTCACCTTCTGGTTGGGGGAGACGGACTCCACCAGCGGGCTCTCCTTCCAGCGGGCAAGCCATTCCTCTTCCCCCAGCGGCTGCAGCGGCATGGCCACGGTGACATGGGATGCCGGATATTCCCGGATAATCCTGCTCTCCGCCAGGAAGGCCACAGGCGGGTCCTGACGCCACTGAATGATCCATTCCCCGCTTGCCGCAGCAAGCTTGCCCGGCTGCTTCCCGGCGCTTCCGGCATCGGAGGGAACCATGATGCCGGCGCAAACCAGAAGCGCCAGCGCGCACACCATCATCAAACATCTATATCCAATGGATCGCTCCATTTTCATCTTCCCGGCACCTCCCGGATTCCGATTATTTATGTGGCTGCCAGCTGTCGGACGGAATCCTTTCATGAAAGAACACTCCAAAATCACATTATACATTACATCCGGAGCTTGTGGGGAAAATGGGGGAAATTTCTTATTGTGGAAGCGCATCCATTTTGTTGTCAGATACAAAAAGCCGGCTCCCTTTATATCAAGGGAAACCGGCATCCATAACCTGTTGTTACGCTGACCAGAGATCGGAAGTGAAAGAGAAAATTTGACTGATTCCGTCCATGAGCAGATGGGGGAAGAAGCCCATCAGCACACCGGCAACGGCACACAGCCAGAGGGTAATTATCAGCGGCGCAGCAGGGCGCACAGGGGTTTCATCCTCGTCCCGGCGCATGAACATCTGCCGGACCAGACCGAAGTAATAGTAGAAGGAAATCACACTGGTCAGGATCATCACCGCGGCCAGCCAATATTGGTGATTGGTCACGGCGCCGAACATAATGAAGATTTTGCCGAAGAAGCCGCCTGTCACCGGAATGCCGGCCAGGGAGAGAATGATCAGCACCATGGCCACCGCCGACCAGGGCGCCCGGTAATACAGGCCGGCCAGCCCTTTCAGGGCGGTTGCGCCGCTGGACCGCTCCACCAGCATAATCATGGCAAAGGCGCCAATGTTCATAAACAGGTAAGCGATGAGATAGAACAGCAGCTCCTCAAAGGTGCTGTGATGCACCATGGAATACCCTGTGGCGATAGGAACCAGCAGATAACCGGCATTGGCAATTCCGGAATACGCCATCAGCCGCTTCAAATCCGTCTGCCGCAAGGCCATGGTATTGCCCACAATCATCGCAACCGCCGCCAGGGCGGACACGGCCAGGAAAGCGTCATGCCCCAATGGGGTGTCCGTGCTGCCTGCCAAAAGATCATAATAGACATAGATCAGAACCCGGAACGTGACGGCAAAGGCTGCCGTCTTGGACACCACCGCCAGGAAAGCCGTAACCGGCGTAGCCGCTCCCTGGTACGCATCCGGCGCCCAGGTGTGGAAGGGAGCCGCCGCTACCTTAAAGCCGAAGCCCGCCAGAAGCAGGAAGAAGGACAAATACAGGATCGGGCCGAAGCTTTGCCCCGCAGCCGTCGTATCCAGCGCCGTCCGGATATCCAGCAGATTGGTGGTGCCGGTCATGCCGTACAGAAAGGACATGCCGTACAGAATCACCGCCGAGGAGACGCCGCCCTGGATCAAATATTTGAAGGCCCCCTCATTGGCCAGATGATGCTTTTTGCGGATGCCGACCATGATATACGAGGTAATGCTCAAGGTCTCAAGGCCGACGAACAGAGTGATCAAATCCGCCGAGGAAGCCATAATCATGCCGCCCAATACCGCAGGCAGGAACAGATAATAAAATTCCCCTTCGTGCTGAATCTCCTCTTTGTTCACACTGCCCAGGCTTATAAACACCACAAGTCCTGTGCCTGTCAGCAGCACCAGTTTGATCAGATTGGCAAAGTCGTCAATCCGGTAGCTCTGATTCAAGAGAGAAATCGGCTCATCCGTACCCAGCCGCGGGATAACCAGGGCCGCCGAAACCGCCAAGGCCAGCACCGTCAGCCAGCCCAGAAGCGTCCGCCTTTGCCGCGCAGGCAAGAACAAATCCAAAATCGACAAGAGGATGGCGGAGATGACCAAGGCCAGCTCCGGGGCCATATAACCTAAATCCCCGATGCGAAGTCCACTTAATTGACCCATTGATCTAACCTCCTAAGAGTTTTCGCAACAGTGAAAACCGGCATCGTAAGCATACGCTATTTCTTTGCCGTAATGGTTTGAATGAAGGAATCGAAATCGGCCACTGTCTGGTGTATGGTCTGGGTCAGGATTCCCGGATATACACCCAGGAGGACGATAAACGCCGCCAGGATGATCATGGGGATCGCCTCCACCAGCCGCGCATCCTTTAATCCGCTGTATGCCGGCCGCGCCGGACCGTAGCTGATTCCCAGCACTCCGCGGAGCACGTACACCGCCGCCAAAATAATGCCCAACGTCCCCACCACAGCGGCAGCCGGAATGGAATCGAATAATCCCAGGAAGGCCATCAGCTCGCCGGGGAAGCCCGACAATGCCGGGAGCCCCAGGGAGGCCATGCCCGCCAGCATCAGGATGCCGCAGATAAACGGCAGCGACTTGGCCAAACCTCCCAGCTCCCGCAGGTTGGTGGTTTCTGTCCGTTCATACAAGCTGCCCACCAACAGGAAGAGGAGCGCCGAGATGAGCCCGTGGGACACCATTTGGAAAATGGCCCCCTCCAGTCCCGCCAGATTAAAGGCGGCGATCCCCAGGATGACCACACCCATGTGGCTGATGCTGGAGTAAGCCAGCAGCAGCTTGAATTCCTCCTGCCGCAGCGCCAGCACCGCGCCGTAGACAACATTGATGACACCCAGCACGGCAAGGGCAACCGCCCAGGCCCTAGCCTCCTGCGGGAACAGGAGCACCCCGAAGCGGATCAGCCCGTACGCCCCCATTTTCAGCAGAATCCCCGAGTGGATCATGACAATGGAGGGCGGAGCCTCGGCATGCACCTTCAGCATCCAGGTATGGAACGGGAAGATGGGCAGCTTGATGCCAAAGGCAATCAGAATCAGCAGGAACATCACATGGCTGCCGCTGATGGTCCAGGACCAGCTTTGACCCAAACGGATGGTCCATTCCAGAGCATCTTTCAGATGGAAGGGGTTGCCCTCGGCAATCATGTTTACATAGGAATCCTCACCTGATCCAAACAGGTTTTTCTGGATTTCCCCCAAGTGTCCGGTGAAGTAAAACTCGCTTCCGTTCTGGCCGAACCCGGCCGTCGCTACCAGAATGAGGAAGGCGATGAGCATAATCGCCGAACCGACACCGTTATACAGCAGGAACCGGTTGGCCGCCTTTTCCCGGTGAATGAATCCCCAGATGCCGATGAGGAAGAACACGGGCACCAGAGTGCTTTCGAAGAACAGGAAGAACAGGAATAGATCCTGGGCCATAAAAACACCGAACATGCCCGTCTCCAGAAGGAGAAATAAAATATAGTACAGCTTCCAGCGTTTTTTGATGAACTTGGATGCCAGCGCCGCCATGGCTGCAACCAGCGCCGTCAGGAACACCAGCGGCAGGGACATGCCGTCCACCGCCAGAATATAGTCGAACCGGAGGGTCAAGCTGCTTATCTGTTCCGCCAAATCGGGACTTACCGGCAGCGGCAGGTGAATCCAGCTGTACTGCTCGGCGTATTGGTAGCCGGGCGTAGCCGTATTGAAATCCACATACAGCCAGGTGACCAGAGCAAGGGGAAGCAAGGTGGCGATAATAGCGGTGAGCCTAAGCCATTTGCCGTTTTCCTTCGGGATAAAAAGCAGCGCCAACACTCCCAGTAGCGGAGAAAAGGCGATCATGCTTAGAATCGGCAGATCATCCAACATGGAAGAACCTCCTTCCTGCAAAGGCCAGGATCAGCACCACAATGGACAGAAGGGTCACCAGACCGTAGGTCTGAACCTGGCCGTTCTGCACCCGCCGGCCCACATAGCCGATCCCCCGCACACCGGCGGCAACGGCGCGGACCGCTCCATCAATAATGAAGTCGTCCACCAGCTGCAGGAGCTGGGCCAGCTTGTGCAAGGGAGTGACGATAATCCATTGGTACAGCTCATCCACGTAATATTTCCGGCCAAGGACGCGGTACAATCCGGTTGGCTCCTTTTGGGTACGCTCCCTGGCGGAGCGGTACATAAACCAGCCTAAGCCGATGCCGGCCAGAGCCGCCGCCGTGGACAGAAGCATCACCGTCCACTCCAGGCTTTCCGTTCCCGCCTTGCCATCCGTCAGCCAGTCCCCCAGCCAGGAGTTGGCTCCCGGAACAAAGACGAAGCCGGCTGCAACCGCCAGCACCGCCAATACGGCCAGCGGCACGGTCATGACAGCCGGGGATTCATGGGCCTGGGCCGCGCCTTCGCTTTTGCTTTTGCCGGTGAAGACCAGCATAAACAGCCTCGCCATATAGAAGGCCGTGAGGAAGGAGCCAAGCAGCCCGACGGCAAACACCAGCTTATTCTCGTGATAGGCAACCGCCAGGATGGCATCCTTGGACCAGAAGCCGGACAGGGGGACAATGCCGGACAAGGCCAGCGCGCCGATGGCAAAGGTCCAGGCGGTCAGCTTCATGCGGCGGCCCACTCCGCCCATCTCATGAATATTTTGGGTATGTACGGCATGGATCACGCTGCCTGCTCCCAGGAACAGCAGCGCCTTGAAGAATGCGTGGGTGAACAGGTGGAAAATCCCGGCGGTATACGCCATCCAGGTGCCCAATCCCATGGCCATCATCATATAGCCCAGCTGGCTGACCGTGGAGTAAGCCAGAATCCGCTTGATGTCATTCTGCGCCAACGCGATAGTGGCGGCGAAGATGGCCGTAAAGGCGCCGACGATGAGCACTACGGCCAAGGCCGCATCCGAAGCCAGGAAGATGTCATAGGTTCTGGCTACCAGATACACGCCTGCCGCCACCATGGTGGCCGCGTGAATCAGGGCGGAGATGGGCGTTGGCCCTTCCATGGCGTCGGGAAGCCAGACATGCAGCGGGAATTGGCCGGACTTGCCTGCCGCGCCGATAAAAATCAGAATCCCAATGCAGGTAATAATGCCCGGGCTGATATCCGTTGATCCCTGAAAGGCATTGTGAATGGACGGGAAGTCCAGGCTGTGGTCGGGCACATACCAGAACAGCAGCAGCACGGCAATAAACAGCCCCACATCCCCGATGCGTGTGACGATAAAGGCCTTTTTGGCCGCCGCCCGGGCCTCGGGCTTGTGGTACCAGAAGCCGATGAGCAGGAATGAACACACCCCTACCAGCTCCCAGAACACGTACAGCTGCAGGATATTGGGCGAAATCACCAGACTCAGCATGGAGAAGGTAAACAGCGACAGATAGCTGTAGAATACGGTAATGCGCTCATCCTTGGCCATGTAGCCGGTGGAATACAGATGCACCAGCACACTCACCAATGCCACCACCACCAGCATCAGCGCATTCAAATTGGTGACCTCAAAGCCGAAGCGGACGGAAGCATCCCCGATTTTGAGCCACTCAAACTCATCCCACCGGTAATCCCGCACATCCCCCAGGCGCTCAAACAGGATGAAGAGCGACAAAATAAAAGACAGCAGCACCCCGAAGGTACCCACTATTGTACCGGTGCTTTTCATCTGCTTGCCGAAGGCGATGAGAATGAGAAAGGCCAGCAGCGGAAACACGGGAACTAGCCACGCCAGATGTGAGAATTCCAACACGAACCCCCCTTAGAAGCATCTACTCGGACATTGGCCGGAAAAGGCCAAGGCAAGCTTATTTTTTCAGCATATCCATTTCATTGACATCCGTGGTGCCCCGGTTCCGGTACAAGGCAATAAGAAGGGCTACGCCTACGGCAACCTCCGCCGCCGCTACCGTAATATTAAACAGGGAGAATACCTGGCCGGTAATGGAGGGATTCACTCCCAGCTTGGAGAAGGCCACCAGATTCAGGTTTACCGCGTTCAGCATCAGCTCTACGGATAAGAGCACGATAATGGCGCTTTTTTTGGATAAAGCCCCGTACAGACCGATGCAGAACAGAATGGCGGCCAGCATCAGATAGGAGCTGATTTGGTCATTCATGCTACTCCTCCTCTCGTTTGGCCAGCACAATAGCGCCGATGAAGGCCACTGTCAGCAGCACGGACATCAGCTCGAAGGGAATCACATGGACACTGAACAGCTGGGTGCCGATGGCCTCCGTATTGTTTTCGCCGGGATCGAAGGCAGCGGGTGCCGGAAAGCTGGTGTTCTGGATGGCGTAGAACAGGATGCCGAAAAAGGCAACGATGCCGATGCCCAGAAGCCAATTATGCAGCGGGCGCTTCAGCTCCGTCTCCTCGCTTTCGTGCTTGGTCATCATAATGCCGAAGATCATCAGAATGGAGATGGCCCCGGCATAAATCAGCACCTGCACAAATGCCACAAACTCCGCGTTCAGGAGCACATACAGCCCGGCCAGACTCAGGAAAGTCACGGCCAGAGAGATTACCATGTGGATCACGCGGGTCAGGTTCATGGCGAAGATAGCCCCGCCGATAGCCAAGAGGGCAAACACAAAAAACATCAGATTGGCAGGAATCGTAAACAAATCCTTCAGGCCGTCCCAGATTGAACCGAACATGCCAGTACCTCCTAAAAGTTTTTGCGTAAGCAAAAACTGACTTCGTAAGCATCCGCTGGGCTTTCCTGGAAGGAAAGCCTACTTCGTAAGGATAAGCTAAGTTTTTGCGTAAGCAAAAACTGACTTCGTAAGCATCCGCTGGGCTTTCCTAAAAGGGAAAGCCTACTTCGCAAGTATACACCATATTTTACCAACGTTCACGCACAATGTATAAACCTTTGGAAAACCTGTACAAACCAACCTCACGGCGCCCCTATTTAGAAAGCCCAATGCGCACAGGCAAGCTGAAACGGCAAGCCCCTTACTCCTTGGCCGCCCCTACTTTCCCTTTCGGCAACTGCGAGATATTATCCTGCCGGATCAGCTGATTGTTATTGTCCAGCCACTCCCGGTCCTTGAACAGATCATCCCGGCTGTATGCAGCCAGCTCGAAATTATTAGTCATCACAATGGCCTCGGTGGGGCATACCTCCGTACACAAATCGCATAAGATGCAGATTTCAAAGTTGATATCGTAGGTATCGATCACCTTGCCCTTTTTCTCCGGGTCGGGATTAGGCTTGCCCGTCAGGGTGATGCATTCCGTGGGACAAATCCGGGCGCACTGGTTGCAGACGATGCATTTCTCAGGATCAAAATGCTGAATCCCCCGGAAGCGGTCAGGCATCTTCAGCGGTACATCCGGGTAGGCGTATGTGACCTTCTTTTTCAACATCTGTTTGAAGGTGAAGCCCATTCCCTTGACAATTCCCCTCATGCCAACGCCTCCTCGCAAAAGTATTCGCTTCAAGAATGACCAGCCGGTCAGAACAGCTCCATCACCAGCGCCGTAATAAAAATATTGGCCAAGGCCAGGGGCAGCAGCACTTTCCAGCCGAAGCTCATCAGCTGATCCACCCGAACCCGGGGCATGGTCGCCCGGAGCCAGTACAGAAGGAATACCACTGAAAAGAACTTCAGCAGAAACCAGATGATGCCCGGGATAAAATCAAGGAACGGGAGTGGCGCATACCAGCCGCCCAGGAACATGGCGGTGGTCAGGGCCGCGATAGCAAACATGTACACATACTCCGCCAGCATGAAGAACGCAAAGCGGAAGCCGCTATACTCCACGTGATAGCCAGCCACCAGCTCCGATTCCGCCTCCGGCAGGTCGAAGGGCGTCCGGTTCAGCTCGGATACGGCCGCAATCAGGAACACCCCAAAGGCCACAATCTGCGGCAGGAAGTTCCAGTTCCAGAAGCCGGAGCCCTGATGCAGCACAATGTCCCGGATGTTCATGGTGCCGGACATCATGATAATGCCCGTCATGGACATGACCAGGGGAATCTCGTAGCTGATCATCTGCGCGGCGGAGCGCATTCCGCCAAGCAGCGCATATTTATTGTTGGAGGCCCAGCCCCCCAGCACAATGCCGATGGTGGAAATGCTGGACAGCGCCGCATAATACAGCACCCCCACATTCAGGCTGGAGAAATACCCCCAGCTGGTGTAGGGAATCGCTGCCAGGACGGCAAAGGAAGGGACAAACACAATCGCCGGGGCCAATATAAACAGATGCCGGTCCGCTTTGGCGGGGATGGTATCCTCCTTAATCAGCAGCTTCAGCACATCCGCCACCGTCTGGAGCAGTCCCTTAGGCCCCGTCCGGGTGGGACCATGCCGCAGCTGCATCCAACCGATGACCTTGCGCTCGAAAAAGATGGCATAGGTTACAAAGCCCAACACCAGCAGCAGCATGGTCACCCCTAGCAGAAGAAACCGGCCGAAGCTGCCCAGGGTCAGCTCTCGGGTCAATAAGTCCGTCATCAGCCATCCACCTCTCCGACGACAATATCAATTCCGCCCAGAATGGTAATCAGGTTGGTCATGGTTTCCCCAACCAGCAGCTTGGGGAGAATCTGCAAATTGACAAAGGAGGGCCGCTTGAACTTCAGCCGGTACGGCTTATCCTTGCCTTTCGATATGATGTAGCAGCCGATTTCCCCCCGGGGGGATTCGATGCTGGCGAACAGCTCGCCCTCCGGCACGCGCAGCACCCGGGGAACCTTGCCCATGGTTTCGCCCTCGTGAGGGAACTGCTCCACCGCCTGCTCCAGAATCCGCAGGGACTGGACAATCTCCTCCATCCGCACCAGGTAGCGGGCATAGCAGTCGCCTCCCGTTTGCACCGGCACATCGAACTGAAAGCGGTCATAGATGCAGTAGGGCTGTTTTTTGCGCAAATCATAATCTACACCGGTACAGCGGAGGTTGGCCCCGCTTAGCCCAAAGTTAATGGCCGTCTCCGCATCATAACGCCCCACGCCCTTGATCCGCGCCAGGAAAATCTCATTGCCGCTGACCAGCGTATGGTATTCCTCCAGCTTGCCTTTCATTGAATGGACAAACTGCCTCACCTTCTCGATCCAACCCTCGGGAGCATCCCACTTTACACCGCCTACCCGCATGTAATTATAGGTGAGACGGGCTCCGCTCAGCTCGTTGAACAGATCGATGATGGTTTCCCGGTCGCGGAAGGCGAACAGGAACGGGCTCATGGCTCCGATATCCAACAAATATGTACCCCACCAAACCAGGTGGCTGGCAACCCGCTGCAGCTCCATCACAATCAGCCGCAGGAATTGGGCCTTCTCGGGAATCTCCAGCTCCATCATTTTTTCAACCGTGTGAACAAATACATAGTTGTTGGTCATGGCCGACACATAATCCAGCCGGTCCGTATAGGGGATAATTTGCGTATAATTCAGGTTTTCCGCCAGCTTCTCGGTGCCCCGGTGGAGATAGCCCATGACGGGAATCGCCTCGGTGATCACCTCGCCGTCCAGCTTGACAATAACCCGGAACACGCCGTGGGTGGATGGATGCTGCGGGCCCACATTCAAGAGCAGTTCTTCAGTACGCAATGCCACTTGTGTCACACCTCCGGATCCAGCGGTTCGTAGTCCTTGCGGAGAGGATGGCCTTCCCAATCGTCCGGCAGCATAATCCGCACCAGATTGGGATGCCCCGGAAAATCCACCCCCAATAAATCGAATACCTCCCGTTCATACCAGTCTGCCCCCCGCCAAACCCCGGTGACAGAAGCAACGGAAGGAGCGTCCCGGTCCAGCTTCACCTTGATGCAAAGCTCCTGCATATCCGCAAGCCTTAGAAGATGATAAATCACTTCCAGATGAGTCTCCAGATCAGACCCTGCCAGGCTGCGCAGATAGTTCATCCCCAGGCCGGAATGGTCATGCAGCAGAGGAGCGGCCTCCTTCATAAAAGCGGGGTCCAGCACCACACAGGGAATATGGTCATCCCGCTCATTGATAAAAGCCTCCAGCACCGCCGCCTCTCCCAAGGCTTCCTTCAGAATGCCGACGAAGCCTTCCAGCACCGGCTGCTTGGGGGACGGGGCCTTGGGCGGAGCATCCGCCCCTCCCTCTTGGCCCGCCTCGGCCTTCTTCGCCGCTTCCCGCGCTGCCGCCCGGGCCGCTCTCGCTTCGGCGGCAGCCTTGGCTTTAGCCTCCTTGGCCGCAGCCTCATCCGCCCCACCCTCCGCCGCTGCAGGGGGCTCCACCGAGGGCTCCTTGATTTCGTCACTCACGTGCCGTCACCTGCTTCCCGGTTTTGGCTTCATACCGTATCTTTTCCTGCAGCTTGTTAATACCGTAGATCAGGGCAGCCGGATTGGGCGGGCAGCCGGGAATGTACACATCCACCGGAACCACCTGGTCCACCCCTTTGACAACGGAATAGGACCGGATATACGGCCCTCCCGCCGTCGCGCAGGAGCCCATGGCAATGACCCATTTGGGCTCGGGCATTTGATCATACAGCCGGCGCAAAAGAGGAGCCATCTTCTTGGTCACCGTTCCCGCCACCAACATCACATCGGATTGCCGGGGTGAGGTCCGGAATATGACGCCGAACCGGTCCAGGTCATAGTGGGACGCCCCGGTTCCCATCATTTCAATGGCGCAGCAGGCCAGCCCGAAGGTCAGCGGCCACAGGGAGTTGCTTCTTGCCCAGCCCTTCAGCTGCTCCAAGGTGGTCATAAACACGTTGCGCTCCAGCTCCGCCCGCTCCGCCGGAGAAATATCCGCTAAAGTGAAGTCCATTGCAGCACCTTCTTTTTCCAGGCATAGATGAGACCAACCAGCAGCAGAACCACAAACACCATCATTTCCACCAGCGCAAAAAGCCCCAGCTTGTTGTATGCTACGGCCCAAGGATATAAAAATACGGTTTCCACATCAAAAATGACAAACATCAGCGCAAACAGATAATACCGGATGTTAAAACGGACTTGACCCACTCCCACCGGCTCGTTACCGCTTTCATAGGTAGTCGCCTTTTCAGGAAGCGGTCTGGATGGCCGCAGCAGCCGGCCGATGGATAACGCAGCGATGGGCAGCAGGATGCCCAAGCCGATGAATATGGCCACCAGAACATAGTTGTTGGTGTACATAACCGCCATCACCTCCGTAAGCTATAGTTTTTTCATATGATGTACTTAAATTTACCTTATAAACGCCTTCCAATTATAACAAACCTACAATTTTGTGTCTAATAAAAATGATTTTAAATAAACTTTTATACAGAATGATGCGTCTCCTTTAATAAAGGGTAAAATATCCTCTCTTGCTTTATTTTATTCCCGGATACGGATTAAAAGCAATCCGAGATGACCATAATGCAGATAAAAGCAAAAATATTACAGCTTGTGGTAAATGTTCACAAAACGTTCGCGAACGGATCGTAAAAACTCTCATATGGTATAATAGAAATGTGGGAAAGCGCATACAACTCGAGAAAAGGAGGTTGCCTTGTATGTTCTGGTCCAAAAAGAAACGCCACGCCGCCAAGAATGCCGCTGAAACGGAAGCAGGTACAGAGCTTTCTCCCCCGGTTGTTTCCGCTACCCTCGATGACGTTAAACGGGTTATCCGCGAGTTCGAGCAGCATCTGCCCAAAGGAATCAACCGTACCGTTCTCATCGGACAGGATAACGAGATTAATTTCCAGCTGCTCATACCTGCGTTGGGAGGCATTCCCCAGGAAAAATACTACATGTCCCGGGAGACCTTTGAAATTTTCCCGGAGAAGGACAAGCACATTGCCATATGGCTGGATGTGGTGCAGCGGGCAGTGGACGAATACATTACCGAAGAAAAAAACATCCCTGTCCTGCCCGGCGACACCCGCAAAAAGATCAGCTACTCGCTGCTTCAAAACAACTATTATTTAAAAGAAAGACCGCCGTTGGACTTTTACCTGACCGATTTGGAGGATATGATCACCCATGTGCCCCAGGAATAACTCTCATAACTGCAAATAGAGCAGCCCCGATCTCACCGGAGCTGCTCTATTTTTTTGGGATGCATGGGGACTCCCCCCGATTAATGCTCCTTCTTGGCCACCTTCATCCGGTTAAGCGCACGCTGCAGCGCCAGCTCCGCCCGGCGGTGGTCGATATCATCCCGCTTGGCCTGCAGGCGTCTCTCGGCGCGCTGCTGGGCCGCCAGCGCCCGCTCCAGATCAATCTCGGAGGGAAACTCTGCGGTTTCAGCCAGAATGACCACTTTATTCCTGCGCACTTCCATAAAACCGCCGCTGACTGCGATGGTTTCGGTGGCGCCGTCCTTCTTAATCTGCAGCGGACCGATTTCAAGCGGGGTTACCAGGGGAATATGATGGGGCAGAATGCCCAGCTCACCCCCCGCGCCGCGGGCGATGATCATATTCACTTCCTGCCCGTAAACCTTCCGCTCCGGAGTGACAATTTCCAATAAAAATGTACTCACGGACCATTCCTCCTATCCTGAAGCGTCGAATTTGGCGCAGCCAACTTGACGGCCCCGCCCCTATTACAGGGACTTGGCTTTCTCGATTGCCTGCTCAATGGTTCCCACGTTGTGGAAAGCCGCCTCAGGAAGGTCGTCGTGCTTGCCCTCCAGCACTTCCTTAAAGCCGCGCACGGTTTCCTTAACCGGCACATACACACCGGGCTGGCCGGTGAATTGCTCGGCCACGTGCAGCGGTTGCGACAGGAAGCGTTGCACTCTCCGCGCCCGGCTGACCACAAGCTTGTCTTCATCGGACAATTCATCCATACCGAGGATGGCGATAATGTCCTGAAGCTCCTTGTAGCGCTGCAGGAGACGCTTCACGTTTTGAGCGACCTCGTAGTGCTCTTCCCCGACCACCTGGGGATCAAGAATCCGGGAGGTGGAGGCCAGCGGGTCTACCGCCGGGAAGATACCGATGGACGCAATGCCCCGGTCCAGGTTGGTTGTGGCGTCCAAGTGGGCAAACGCCGTTGCCGGCGCCGGGTCCGTATAGTCATCCGCAGGCACGTAGATGGCCTGAATGGAGGTAACGGAGCCCTTCTTGGTGGAGGTAATCCGTTCCTGGAGCTGGCCCATCTCGGTTGCCAGAGTCGGCTGGTAGCCTACCGCGGAAGGCATCCGGCCCAACAGCGCGGACACCTCGGAGCCGGCTTGGGTGAAGCGGAAGATGTTATCGATGAAGAGCAGCACGTCCCGGCCCTCTTCGTCGCGGAAATATTCCGCCATGGTCAAGCCGGTGAGCGCTACGCGCAGGCGCGCTCCGGGAGGCTCGTTCATTTGGCCGAACACCATCGCCGTTTTGGCGATAACGCCGGAGTCCACCATTTCGTGATAGAGGTCATTGCCCTCACGGGTACGCTCGCCAACGCCGGCGAATACGGAGATCCCGCCGTGCTCCTGGGCAATGTTGTGGATCAGCTCCTGCATGGTAACCGTCTTGCCTACGCCTGCGCCGCCGAAAAGGCCGATCTTGCCGCCCTTCATGTAAGGGGCCAGCAGGTCGATAACCTTGATGCCGGTTTCCAGCATTTCGGCTTGGGTGGTCAGGTTTTCGAATGTTGGCGCCGGTTTGTGGATCGGGCTGGTGAAGGTGCGGTCGGCTGCGCCGCCGCCGTCGATGGGCTCGCCCAATACATTGTATACCCGGCTGAGCGTTGCCGGTCCTACCGGCACGGTGATGGGAGCGCCGGTATCCAACGCTTCCATGCCCCGGACAAGTCCGTCGGTGGAGGACATGGCCACGCAGCGGACGATATTGTCCCCAAGATGAACGGCAACCTCAACGGTCAAGTTGATGTCCTGCTCACCGGGCTTCTCTGCTTTTTTGGAAATATGAATGGCGTTCAGCACATCGGGCAGTTGTCCGCGCTCGAATTCAACGTCGATAACCGGCCCGGTGATCTGAAGCACACGGCCTTTGTTCATGATTGGTTTCTCCTCCTATGCGGCTTGCGCCCCCCTCTTACGCTTGGGCGTTGGCGCCTCCGACAATCTCCGAGATTTCCTGCGTAATGGCCGCCTGGCGGGCACGGTTGTACTGCAGGGTATACGATGAAATCAGCTTCGTGGCATTCTTCGTGGCACTGCCCATTGCGGTCATCTGCGCGCCGAATTCACTGGCCTTGCTCTCCAGCACAGCGCTGTAGATCAGTGTTTCCGCATACTTGGGAAGCAGCACCCGAAGCACAGCCTCCGGTGAAGGTTCGTATTCATAATCCGCGGATTCAGCGCTTTGGGAGATATGTTCCAGCGGCAGCAGACGCTTTACCGTCGGAATTTGCGTCAAAGCATTTTTGAATACGTTGTAAACCAGATAGAACTCATCAAAGGTTTGGTTGGCGTAGAAATCCACTGCCTTGCCCGCCAGAAGACGGATGTCGGAAAAATCAGGGGTGTTGGGCAGTCCGGTAACTTCGTCCAGAATCGGAATATTCCGCCTGCGGAAGAAGTCCCGCCCTTTCCGTCCCACTACCATCAGGGCATATTCGTCGGGAGACTTGTGGTTCTCCTTCAGAACCTGCATCAGCTTCCGGAGCAGGTTGGAATTGAAGCCTCCCGCCAGCCCGCGGTCCGACGTGATAACCAGATAGCCGGTCCGCTTCACCGGACGGGTCTCCAGCATGGGATGCTCCACGTCCTCGGCTACCGCAGTAACATGGGAGAGCACCTCGCGAATTTTCTCGGCATAAGGCCGGGAAGCCTCCGCCGACTGCTGGGCTCTCTTCAACCGGGATGCCGCCACCATTTCCATGGCTTTGGTAATCTGCCGGGTACTCTTAACACTGACGATCTGCCGCTTAATCTCGCGAATGCTCTTAGCCATTAAAAGTCACCGCCCTATACGTTAGTGGCGAAGCCCTTGCGGAACTGTTCAATGGCCGCTTGCAGCGCCTTTTCATTGTCGGCGGTCAAATCCTTGGTATCCCGGATGGAAGCCAGAATCTCCGGCTGGTTGCTGTCCAGGTACATGAGGAATTCCCGCTCAAAACGGAGGATATCGGGCACCGGAATCTCGTCCAGATAACCCTTGGTTGCAGTGTAGATGCTGACCACCTGCTTCTCAACGGGAAGCGGCTGGTTGACGCCTTGCTTCAACAGCTCCATCAGACGGGCGCCGCGGTTCAAGCGGGCCTGGGTTACGCGGTCCAGGTCGGAGCCGAACTGGGCAAACGCCGCCAAGTCGCGGTATTGGGCCAGGTCCAGACGCAGCGTACCGGCTACCTTCTTCATGGCCTTGATCTGCGCCGAGCCGCCTACCCGGGACACGGACAGACCCACGTTAACCGCAGGGCGCTGGCCGGAATAGAACAGGTCGGACTCCAGGAAGATCTGGCCGTCGGTGATGGAGATCACGTTGGTCGGAATATAAGCGGAGATATCGCCCGCTTGGGTTTCGATAAAGGGAAGCGCCGTCAGGGAGCCGGCCCCCAGATCATCGGAGAGCTTGGCCGCACGTTCCAAAAGACGGGAGTGCAGATAAAATACGTCGCCGGGGAAGGCTTCCCGTCCCGGAGGGCGGCGGAGCAGCAGGGACAATTCCCGGTAAGCCGCAGCCTGCTTGGACAGGTCATCATAGATGATCAGCACATGCTCGCCCTTGTACATGAAATACTCGCCCATGGAGCAGCCTGCATACGGAGCCAGGAACAACAGGGGAGACGGCTCGGAAGCACTTGCAGTCACGACGATGGTATAGTCCATGGCATCGTGGCGGCGGAGAGTTTCCACAACCTGGGCAACGGTGGATTGCTTTTGGCCAATGGCCACATAGATACATTTCACGCCGTTGCCTTTTTGGTTGATGATGGTATCGATGGCAATGGCGGTTTTACCGGTTTGGCGGTCGCCGATAACCAGCTCCCGTTGTCCCCGGCCGATGGGAATCATCGAGTCAATGGCCTTGATCCCCGTTTGCATGGGCTCATGCACGGATTTCCGCTGCATAACCCCCGGTGCGGCCGCCTCCAGCGGACGGGTTTCTGTCGAGGCGATCGGCCCCAGTCCGTCCAGCGGCTGGCCCAGCGGATTCACGACGCGGCCCAGCAGGCCTTCGCCTACGGGAACCTCCATGATCCGGCCGGTCCGTCTGACCTGGTCGCCTTCACGGATGTCCGTGTACGGGCCCAGGATGATAATACCGACGTTGTCGGCCTCCAGGTTAAAAGCATAACCCATTACGTCGTTGGCAAACTCCAGGAGCTCGCCCGCCATGGCATTGCCCAAACCGTGGGCGCGGGCAATACCGTCGCCGATGTGGATGACGGTGCCAATCTCCGCCACTTCCATATCCGCTTTATAGTTTTGAATCTGATTTTTAATCAGTGTACTGATTTCTTCTGGCTTGATACTCAACTGCCCTCACCCCTATCTACATTACTTGAGACGCCTGCAATGTCTTTTCCAGCCGCTTCAACTTGCCGGAGAGGCTTCCGTCATACAGCGTGTCGCCGATCCGCACCTTGATGCCGCCCAGCAGGCTTTGGTCCACAATATTGGTAACCTGAATGCTCTTCCCCGTCACAGCGCCGAAGCTCGCCTTGATGGAGGCGGTCTCCTGCTCTGAAAGCGGCATGGGAGAATAGACAACCGCTTCGGTCCGTCCAAGGGCCTCCCCTGCAATTCGGACAAATTCATCGCAGACAGCAGGAATCAAGAGAGCCCGCTTGCGCTCCACCAAAATACGGAGGAGATTCAGCACGGCCTCCGATACCTGGCCCTCAAATATACGGCGGAGCAAATCCGTTTTGACATTGGCGTCGATGTTGGGATGGCCCAGAACAAGCTCCAGCTCGGGATGCGCCAGCACCGTTACCGCCTCTTTCAATTCAGCAATGGCCTGCTCGGTGATTCCCGATTCCGCTGCCACCTCGTATAACGCCTTGGCATACCGCTTGGCTGCTGTCAAGTCTTTGGTCATCCTTTGTCCCCTACCTCTTTCAGGTATTGCTCAACCAAATCCTGCTGGCTCTTCTCATCGATTTGCTTCTCAATGATCTTCGACGCGATCAGGACGGACATGGCGCCCACTTGCCCTTTCAAAGCCGCAACAGCCTTGTTCTTCTCCGCTTGAATATCGTTCAGCGCCTCTTGCTTGAGCCGCACGGACTCATCCTTGGCCTGCTTGAGCAGCTCTTCGGATTGGCGCAGGCTGGAGGTGCGGGCTTGCTCCACAATTTGGAACGCCTCTTTGCGCACGTCCTGCATGGCCTTCTTCTGCTCCTGCATGAACTGCTCCGCTTGGGTCCGGCTGTCTTCCGCAGCCTTCAGCTGACTTTGGACCAGCTCGCGGCGCTTCTCCATCACGCTGAATAAAGGCCCAAAAGCAAATTTATTCAAAACAAAATACAGCAACCCGAAAGCAAGCACAGCAAAAAGCGTGGACTCCCAATGAAAACTCATATGTTGTCACTCCCTCCCGAAAGGATTGCCTGCTTCAACAGGCTGTTTATGCAAAATGAAGGCGCGGATGGCTCCAGTGAGACCTTCCCCGCCTCAAGCTCCTTATGGGAGGCTTACACTCCGGCAAAATACATCAGGAACGCAAGAACCGCTGCAATCAGAGGCACAACTTCGACGATACCGACACCGATAAACATGGTGGTTTGCAGTGCGCCGCGCAGCTCAGGCTGACGGGCCATGCTTTCTACTGTTCTGCTGACGATCATACCGTTACCGAAAGCGGCGCCGATTGCGCCCAGACCTACTGCAATAGCTGCTGACAAAAATTCCATGATTGATATTCCTCCCAAAGTATAGTGGTTTGTCGGGACATGGCCGCAGCCAAGCCCATAATGCCTTGCTTAATGCTCCTCATGCACCGCAGCTTGCGAGATGTACACCATGGTGAGCATTGTGAAGAGAAACGCCTGGATGGCGCCTACAAAAACGCTGAAGCCCTGCCAAACCGCAAGCATGGGTATACTTGCCCATTGAGCCATAAGAATAACCCCGATCAGGATTTCCCCGGCAAAAATATTGGCGAATAGACGAATGGCCAGCGTAAGCGGCCGGGCGATCTGCTCCACCAGATTTAATGGCAAAAATACTGGATAAGGCTCCAGATAGTGCTTCAGGTAGTGCTTCCTGTTCTTGGTCAGGCCCAGATAGTGAATCAGCAGAAAAACAACCAGGGCCAAAGCCAAAGTGACGGACATATCCGCTGTCGGCGACTTCCAGAAATTGAGTTCGATATGCTTGCCCGCCTCATGGGCGCTAGCCAGCATATCGGCATCCACAATCGGGAATCCAAACCAGGACAGCGGCTCGTGAATCTCAAAAACCGCCGCAAAGGGCAATCCCAGAAGATTGGCGACAAAGATGAACATAATCAGCGTCATCCCGAGCCCAATGAATGGCTTCGCCCGGGATAAAGGCATGGCGCTGGCCACAATATTATGGACAAAGTCCACCACCCATTCCAGGAAGTTCTGCATGCGGGAAGGATTCTCGACAGACAGATTCCGGACTGCGAGCCTGGCAATCACAAACGTGATGATACAGGATACAATAATGGGCAAAAAGATGGAGATGTCAATGTTCAATCCGCCAATCTGAAGAATCGGTGAATCATGCATGTTTTCACCTCTTTTCACTGTGAAGTTTGTGCTGTATTGCAGAGCCCAAACCAAACAGGAAAGCCAAGGTTTGGACAAAAAAGAAACCTGAGATGGTGGAGCCTAAGTGAAATGCGGGAACCCGCAGGCAGATGGCCAGCGCAATAAAAATGGTGCTGGCCCTGCTAAGAAAGCCCAGACTTGCCCGTTTGCCGGTGTTGGCCAGGGCAATCCGGGTAATGGCATAAATGCGGGATTGTAAAATGCGCCCGTTAATCAGGCTGGTGCATACTCCCAGAACAAGACCGGCCGCATATGGCTTAAGGGCCGGAACAAGCGCCCAGGCAAACAGGCAAGCCGACATGAAAAACAGGGAGGCACGGATAATGCGGCGCATCAGAATGTCTAGTTCATTCATTCGTTTCCTCCAGAATTCTCATGATCATCAGCACAATGCTTCCCAGGCCGGTGAACAGCCCGCCCAATACTCCGATCACAGACCATGGCGTCCAGCCGGTACGCTTGGCAAGAGATGTGCCGATGAAATACCCCAGCACAATGCAAACCACAAGGTTCATGCCGATTGCACTGGCAATACCCGCATATTTCCAGGGGTTACTACGGATAGGGGGTTTGTTCATGGAATCCCGTCCATTTCCGCCGCTTAGAGACTGAGGCAGTTCCCTAATGGCATTGCGTTCCAATAGGCTTTAATTGTCCATTTTGCCGCAGGCATCAATCGTTACTTATTGTATCGTCGCCGAGCAAGGTTTGTCAATCAGCACAAATTGAGGCAATTTGATGAACGAGGGCGGAAAAATGCCTGAATTTAAAGGGTTTTTGAAGCATAACCAGACAGTACAACTGTATGGTGTGATTTTCATCATTGACAGCGCTATCTGGTATATAATGTAAAACGCTCTTTATGGCTGGAAAGACTCCGGCTTGGATGCCACCAGACCGAAATAATGCTTGATCGCCTGCACGATCCGCGCGGAAACCTTGCCGTCCCCATACGGGTTGGAGGCTTGGCTCATTCTGCGGTACAGCTCCTCATCCGTCAGCAGCGCTCTGGCGCGGCTGTACACCGCTTCCTCATCCGTGCCCACCAGCTCCAGCACGCCGGCGTCGATGCCCTCCGGGCGTTCGGTGGTATCCCGCAGCACCAGGGCAGGGATGCCGAAGGCGGGGGCCTCCTCCTGGATGCCTCCGGAATCGGTCAGGATGAGATGGGTATGGGGATAGAAGTTGTACAAATCCATCACATCCATGGGCGCGGTCAGCTTGATCCGGGGATGGTCCCCGAGAATCTCCTGGGCCGGCTTCTGCACATCGGGATTCAGATGGACGGGATACACAATCGCCACATCCTCGAACTCGTCGGCAATCCGCTTCACGGCGCGGAAAATCCGGCGATGGGGCTCGCCGATAGCCTCCCGGCGGTGGGCGGTCATGAGAATCAGGCGTTTGCCCTTTGCCCAGTCCAGCAGCGGATGGGTATAGTCCGGACGGACCAGATACTGCATCACGTCGGTGATGGTATTTCCGGTTATGTAAATAGAGGCTTCCGGCTTGTTCTCCCTGCGCAGATTGTCCGCAGACCAGTTGGTGGGCGCGAAGTGCATATCCGCAATAACCCCCGTCAATTGACGGTTCATCTCTTCCGGGAATGGCGACAGCTTGTTCCAGGTCCTGAGCCCCGCTTCCACATGGCCTACCCGGATTTGCTGGAGAAGAGCCGCGTAGGAGGCCAGGAAGGTGGTGGAGGTGTCCCCGTGCACCAGAATCAGATCCGGCTTCGCTTCCGCCAAGATCGGCTCCAGCTCCTGAATCACCCGGACCGACAGGCCGGAGAGCGTCTGGCGCTCCTTCATAATATCCAGATCGTATTCCGGCTTGATCTCAAAATGGTCCAGCACCTGATCCAGCATCTGCCGGTGCTGGGCCGTCACACAGACCACGGAATCGATTTCGGATTGATGCTTCGCGAGCTCCAGCACCAGAGGAACCATTTTGATGGCCTCCGGCCGCGTCCCGAAGATGGTCATGACCTTGATCCGCTTCATGGGATATTCCCCTTCTTTCTCTTCATAGAGCAGGACGGAGCTTCCTCTCCTTATGGGAGGAACTCCGCCTGGCAAAAGTTCTATTCTTATACGTGTGACCGCCTATTTGGTTCCAAACAGGCGGTCGCCTGCGTCGCCCAGGCCGGGAACGATATAGCCATGGTCGTTCAGGTGACTGTCGATGGCGGCCACATAGATGTCCACATCGGGATGGGCCTCCTGGACGGCACGGATGCCTTCAGGAGAAGCAATCAGGTTCATCATTTTGATTTGGGTGCAGTTGCGCTTCTTCAGCACGTCGATGGCTGCGATGGCGGAGCCGCCGGTGGCCAGCATCGGGTCGATGACAATCAGCTCGCGCTCGGTCACATCGGTGGGCAGCTTCACATAGTATTCAACCGGCTGCAGGGTTTCCGGGTCGCGGTACAGGCCGATATGTCCTACCTTGGCGGCGGGAATCAGCTTCAGCACCCCGTCCACCATGCCCAAGCCTGCCCGCAGAATCGGAATCAGGCCCAGCATCCGGCCGGAGATGATCCGGCATTCGGCTTCGGAAACCGGCGTCTTCACAGTCGTCTTTTCAAGCGGAATATCTCTTGTAATTTCATAGGCCATCAGTGTAGCCACTTCATCCACAAGCTCCCGGAAATCCTTCGTGTTGGTGGTCTCATCCCGGATAAAGGTCAGCTTATGCTGAATCAGCGGATGATCACAAATAAAAACTTTGCCCATTCTTTTGTTCCTCCCACAAGAGCCTGAAAACCCCGGTTTGCCTTTTTGCAACGTCTTCTAACAGTTTTCGGCATAAATCTTATCTATTATACCACAGGTTTTCGCCAATACCATAGGGGGCAAAAGATGGCGCAGGCTCCACGCATCAAATTTCCAGCGACACGCATATTCAACATCTTTCGATTCATCTGATCCGAAC
>NZ_QMFA01000070.1 GCF_003285005.1 Paenibacillus sp. YN15
CCCGAAAAAGACCATAACGCAACAGAGTGGTTTAATGGGGAACGAATTTACGAGACGTTGTACTAGCCGGTGACAAAGGCTTATAGCCGCAGAGCAAACCACCCGTTTGACGGGTGGTCATGATTATTTACTAATTCAACACTATTGTGGGCTGCTGGCCGCTGCATTGCACTTGAAGCTAAGCGGAGTGTTTTTGTAAAATGATAATTTCTATATCGTCTATGCCAAAATTTGTTCTAAAATAAAATCAAAGGATGCTCACTATACACGAGGCCCTACTATGGTGATAGGCGGGGGGGGGGCTTATTGGTATTCGTTTATGTGATTATTGGTATTTCTGTACATCATTATGGATGTCAGCTTACTGGTGGCAAGATGGCAGAAAGGTTATGCCGCTTCGGCGTTATAATAAATTAAAAACGAGAGGGTGTCATTATAATGAAATACACAGTTCTGGCCATCCCAAAACAATATAGGAGGGCGACTATACTTTAACCCTCCTACAATAAAATGGAGGAACATATGTCATTTAATTGGATTAACCCAAACGATTTTTCCTTCAACTGTATTTTGCTCATGGATAGATACCTTGTGAGGAGAATTTGCACACAAAGTTTTGGCAACCACGAAGAATACCAAAGGCACCTTGGCATAGCGCTTGCTAACAATCCGGCAATAAAATGGTACTGCAAGGCGAAAGCTCCCGAAGTGGCTGAAACGGTTGACAAACTGGTTTCATCAGCACCTTCTAATTGTACCGCTGAAGAAATCAAAGCTGCCGAGTGTTTTGTTCTCGACCGGCATGACTGGGCTGTTGTTTACATGTATCCGAATGTTATGAATACTAATTGCCCTTATATTTACGAATGGGATAAACAAAGACTCTTTGAACTTGCCGACTTTGATGGGAAGATCGTTCTGGACGTAGGAAGCGGTACGGGACGGCTTGCGTTCGCTGCTGCCGAAAAGGCAAAGCATGTGTATGCCAGCGAGCCGGTTGATAAACTGCGTGAGTTTATGCGTGAAAAAATTAAGCGTGAAGGCATAAAAAATATGACTGTGCTTGACGGATTCGTTGATTGCCTTCCATATGAGGATAGCACTTTTGATATTGTAATGTCAGCTCATGTTGTCGGTGACAATTATGAAACTGAACTCACCGAACTTGAAAGAGTTGCCAAAAACGGTGGATGGGTTCTTGATTGTATGGGTGAAGATGACAGAAAGAAGTTATTAAGCGATGAAATGGTAAAGAGAGGATACGAATATCTTTATTATGTCAGCAAATTAGGCGGCGATGTTTACCGTTACAGGAAGCAGGTTATTAAGGGTTAACTGGATAAAGGACGAAGTCGCACCAAATAAGTAGCAGAAGGGGCTGTCCGAAAAGTACCCCAACGTGAATACATATTCGGCAGCCGAATCTGGCTAACGAATCTCTATCACGCTATTTCGCAAAAACGGGTATGATAAAAAATCTAACGAATCTATATCGCGTTATTCGTCTGTTTGAACGCATTTCGGCGCAAATTCGGACAAATAGCGATACTATGATTCGTTAGATTTCAAACATGCTCGCATATAGTCAAATAGCGATACATAGATTCGTTAGCGTCTCTACCATTTTTGANGCTGGCTTCTTTGCCTTTGGAGCCGCAGGCCGGGACGGAGCCCCTGACGAAGGGCTTGCCCGCGCGCAGGGAGCGAAGTGTGCATCCCCCCAGCCTCCACAATAAAATCCCTTGCCCGCAAGCCCACCCCATTACCCCTTTTTTACCGGGACGTCGGTTCTCTCCTGGATCTGCCGGACCCATTCCTCCCACTGCGCCTGCTCGGCATAGCCGGTTTCCTCCAGCGGATACGATTTGCCGATTCGATGACTCTTGGATTTGCCCATGGGATGGTAGGGCATGATGTTGATTTCCGTGATATTCCGGAGCTTGCCTGCCAGCGCGGCGATTGCATGCAGGTGATCCGTCCTGTCGTTCATTCCCGGAATCAGCGGACAGCGCAGGATGACCGGAGCCCCCAGCCGTTCCAGCTCGAACAAGCTGTTCAGGATGATATTCAGACGGACTCCGGTGTAGAGCAGGTGATTGCCCGGATCGCTTTCTTTGAAATCAAACAGAATAAGATCGGTATTCTCCTTGATTCGCCGCCATCTGTGAACGGGAGCAAACCCGCTGGTTTCGATGCATGTATGAATGCCGGCTGCCTTTGCCAGAGAGAGCAGCGCCTTCGTAAATTCAAACTGGGCCATCGGCTCTCCTCCGGAAACCGTCATTCCCCCGCCGGACGCGTCATAGAAAGCCCGGTCCTCCTCCACAATAGCCATTACCGCTTCCGCCTTGGCGCTGTAGCCTTTGATTTCCAGCGCTGACTGTGGACAAGCCCGGGCGCAATCCCCGCAGGCGTCACAACGGCTCCGTTGGATGTGACGGCCGTTATCCTCTATCCGGTGACAGCCTTTGCTGCAAACGGTTGTACAGATGCCGCAGAGCACACATTTCTCATACAAATCATAAAGCTCCGGCCGATAGGATTGGGATTCCGGATTATGGCACCACAGACAATGCAGAGGGCAGCCCTTCAGGAACACGGTGGTCCGCAAGCCCGGTCCGTCGTGAAGCGAGCACCGTTCCAGCGCAAAGACGGTACCTTGCGTCTGTGCCGTCATCAGTACATGGTCCTTCGGATTATGTCCTCCTGGATGCCTCGTTCCAGATCAATGAACCGGGCGGTCCATCCGCCTACCCGCACCAGCACGTGCGGGTATTGGTCGGGTCTCTCCAGAGCGGCCTCCAGGTCCTGTTTATTGACCACCGTGATGTTGGCCTGCAAGCCTCCTTTGGCAAAAAAGGCAGAGAATAAAGCCTCCAGCTTGGCGCGCTCCCCGGTAAAAAACTCCCTGGACAGCTTAAAGTTTGTCACGGCTCCTCCGTTGGCCGGGTCCACCTTGGCTGCGGATTGCAGAAGGGCCGTAAGGCCGTTCCGGTCAAAACCGGAGGTGGGGGAATTGCCGATGGCGTACGGCTGGCCTTTTTTTCGGCCGTCGGCAGTTGCGCCGCTGCCGAAGCCCATTCCATAACCTCCCGGGTTGACGCTGCTCACCGTATGGAAATCCAGGCCAACGGTCAATCCCGCTTCCCGTGCGGCCCGGTTGATGTCCTTGTACAGCATCGCCAGCGTCTCGTCGGCTTCCGGATGGTTATTCCCGTATTTCGGGGCATTCAGCAACAATTTTCTCAGCGGTTCCTGATTTTCGAAATCCGCATCCAAGGCAGATACCAACTGAGCCAGCGTCATGCGCCGTTCCCGGTAAACCAACTGCCGGATTGCTGTCAGGGAATCGGCGGCATTGGTAAAGCCGTGGCCCATTGCGCAGCCTCCGATATACCGCATTCCTCCATCAAAGGCAGAGCGCCCCCGCTCCAAGCAGTCATCGGTCAGCAGGCTGGCGTAAAGAAAGGCGCACTCCCTCGGGTACACCTCACGTATTTTTTGGTAGGCTCTGGCGGATAAATCCGCGGCAAACCGGACCTGCTTTGTGAATGCCTCGTACAGCTTGCCGAAGGTATCCAGGGAACTGATGCTCCCGGTGCAGGGCCCAATCCGGTTTCCCTCTGCATCTAAGCCATCATGCAGGGCTGCTTCCAAAGCTTTGGGAATGTTCCAATTGGTGTCTAGCATACTGGGGCTTAACCCCGCCAGCATATATTCTCCGCAGCCGAGGGGGTGATAACGCTCTGCGGTGTTTTCGGAAACTCCGAAAATGCGGGCAATGCCGGGAATAATGGCATCATCGTTGTAGAGCAGGGGATACGTGCAGCTTTCATGAATGGTGTCGTACGCGGTTTTGAGCAGCAGCGGGTTTTGCCCCTTGTGAAAACGCAGCATCAATTGGGGAGTCACCTGCTTATGGCGCTTGGTGGCCTCCATGGCAATGAGCGCCACGCGGTCCGCATGCTCCCCGTTGCGCCTTCCCTTGCCGCCGATTCCGATGCGGCAGGTGGCAGCTTCACCGTTTTCATGAAACAGCCGCCAAAGAGAGGCCAGCATTCCGACGCCTTCTTCCTCGGTGATGGCGCCCCGATCCATATCATGGGCATACAAGTCTCCAAGAGCTACATCCAGGCCCCATGCTTCCAGATGTTTGCCTCCCGACACCAGCACGTATAGCCAAACCAGCTGAACGGCTTCCCGGAAGGATTCCGGAGAATGGGCGATGATCCCGGCCAGCGACCGGGCGATTTCCTCCAGCCTGCAGCGCTCATCCGGATTAACGGCCTTCCGGGCCAAATCCCGGGCTTGGGCTTCGTAATGGCGGCAAACCTCCTCCAGCACCTCGACTGCAATCAGCAATCCGGTGAAAAAGCCGGTTTCGCTGTCTGTATCTTCCGCGGCAAGCTTTCTGGAGAGGATATCCTCCTTCAACCCCGGAATCCCCTTCTGCACCAGACGATCCAAATCCAAAGCCAGTGAAAAGCCGTTGCTGTACCCGGAAATTTGACCCGGCTGGCTCAACTCGTGGGCAAGCTCGTCGTCCCAAGAGCGGATCATCTTCAGAATAGTCGCTTCCTGCCTCCAGAATTCCGTTAACTCCTCCAGCAGCTTCTTCTCCTGCGGATTGCCCGCAAACCGGCGAACAGCAGCGAAGTCGAAAACATAGCCGCCTTGTTTGCCTTCCATCAGCGGTTTATGGAGATGCCCCGGAAAAGCGGCCCACCAGATGGAGCCTGCATAAACAATCCGCTCCCCCGGTCTGCGGCCGGCAAACCAGTCTTCCATCCGGATTTCACCCATAAGCGCCGGGTATTGCTGCTTCAGACACATGGCTTCCCGGATGGCCGCAGGGTCATGCCGATGCCTCTTATAGGTATTGGTAAACTCTACCGCCTGGGCGACAAGAGGACTGATTCCGGAATCCTGCTGCCCGGTCATATCTGAAAGTGACATTGTACCACCGTCCCTAATAGATTCAATTGAATTCCCCCCTTTCATTAAACCTAATGGGGCCGCGCGCAACAATACAGCTTTATGACATACCTACGGTTTTTGTTACTTCAGGGTCACATTACAAACAAAATCAAGATTAGAGTCATATTACTGTATAGCTCAACCCCTCTGTTTATTGATTTAATTAGAGGACAATCCGGAAAGGAGAGGGCTATGTTCCACTTTTATGAAATTTGCATTGGAATTTCAAGAAAGCCTGCTTCGTTGGAAATAACCGTATTTTTCGGTAGGGAGGCATATCAGTGAAGAAATCCATAGCCAAGATAGTCGTTATTATCATTGCCGCCGCATTTATATGGACGAGTACCAGCATGACAGGTATAAGCAGTGTATCGGCTGAGACCAATCACCAGGGAAATCAGGCTGCTCCGTCATTGTTGGCTGAAGTCAATTCCGATACCAATGAAGTCCGAATACATGGCTATATCGCTTCCAATGAAGGGAAATGGTTAACAGTCGTTGTGACCAATCCCAACCAGTCCATAGACTATATTGACCAGATCAGAAGCGGCCAGGGAGGAAGCTACCTGTTTTCCTACAGGATCGGCAACGCGGTGGAAGGGACATATACGGTTCATATCTATGATGTTGAGTCGGATAGGCTGTTAACAGGGACCTTTGTATATCAACCGTCTGATAATGGCAGTTCCCCATCGCCGTCGCCCACTCCAACACCAACGCCAACGCCTGCGCCGGAGGAGCCTGCATCGGAGGGGCCTGCACCGAAGCCTGCGGGAGTCGGTGATATGCAGCAAAAAGTCAAAACTATCGCGGCAGATATAGAGAAATCCAATATTACAGCCAAAGAGGCGCTTGACCGGGCACTGGAAGCGATAAAAAATGCTGCGGGGCTGAATGACAGTGAAAAGTCCCAGCTTCGGGATGATTTGGCCGCTCTGGCTCAGATCGTGCTCAGGAAAGCCGGCAGTGTGGATCAGGACGCCATGGACAGGACAACACGGGATCATACTTTGGCAGCCCGTTTGAGCAAAGCCGTTGTTTTAGAAAAAATAACCCTGCTCAACGAAGCTGTAGACGAGCTGTCCAAAAGCCTGAAAAAATCCGGGTTTGATCATGCAGCCGGTATAGGTATTGGCAGAAAAGAATTGACGGTTGCCTTTCATGACAACGAGAACCGGAATGTCAGCGTAGGGCTTTTGGCGGAGTCGTTAAATCAATTGGCTGCAAATGATATATACCTCTCCATAGAGAACCGGGAGGTTGCCTTTACAGTACCGCCCGGGGCTTTAACAGACCCGGAAATGAACGAAATGGCAGCCGGCAGTTCTATTGAGATTTCTGCGGCGGAGCTGGATGAAGCTGAAACGGCAGAATATGCCGGTATACTCCGTTCATCTGCTGCTGCAGATAACAGCCTCATTCTGAAGGGCAAGATATTCGACTTGAATGTGGAGGCCATTGAAGGCAGTACGAGAAAGAAGCTGGAGAGCTTTAAGGGGAAAATATCCGTAGAATTATCTTACACAGGCGCGCCGGTTCATGAGGATAAGCTCGGGGTTTACAGGTATAACCCTGAAAGCGGAGCATGGGACTACGCAGGTGGAAAGGCTGATAGGGAAACGAAGAAAGTAGTCTTTGGCACAGGGCATTTCAGTCTTTATGCTGTCATGGAATATATCCGTTCATTTGAAGATATTAAAGATCATCATGCTCGGGAGGATATTGAAATCCTGGCTTCAAAGCATATCCTTTTTGGCGTAGACAGCCATAAATTTGAGCCTGACAGAACCATAACAAGGGCGGAAATTGCCGCTATTCTGGTCAGGGCACTTGGATTGGATGCGCTTCCATACAACCATACATTCAGCGATGTAGAGCCGGATGCATGGTATGCGGATATTGTGGGAACCGTTGCGGAAGCCGGTCTTTTTGAAGGCGATGCTGGCAAGTTCAGACCCAATGACCGCATCACGGAAGAGGAAATGGCAGTCCTGGCCATGAGGGCTTATTACCGCGCCGGCGGGAAAGCGCCGGAGGCCGGTGGCCAAGAAAGGCTTCTTATAACCGATGACGTCAGTTTATGGGCTGTTGGGGCTGTAACATCGGCGCTCAGGCTTGGTCTTATAGAGGAAGGGATTCAACCGGGAAACCATCCGTCCCGCGCCTGGTCGGCAGTGGTGATGAGAAAGCTTCTGGATCTTGTTGGATAGGAGCGGATTCGCTTGAGAACTGGGAAAAAGCTTGATTTGAAGAAAAAAATACTGGTTCTGGCATCTATTATGGTCCTGCTCTCATCTGTTTCACTGGTCATACACAGCTATGCGGGTTTAAATGACGCCGATATCGTTGCGCACATCGACGGCGAGCCGGTAACGGTGAGGGAGTATGCTCAGGCGTTGCTGCGGAAAAGGGCGGAGGTTTATGCCTATTTTAAACAGGCTCACGGTGTAGACGATCATCCGGAATTCTGGACAGGCGATTATGGCGGAGAAGTGCCCCTCCATAAAATAAAGGCGGAAGCCCTGGAGGACATTGTGCATGTGAAGGTTCAGCAGATTTTGGCAAAGGAAAAGGGACTTGTTCAGGACATCTCCTATGAGAGCTTTCTGAAGGAGCTGACAGCCGAAAATGCCAGACGGCACGATGCGCTAAAAAAGAATCAGGTCATTTATGGTCCTAAGCAGTATGACGAAACGGGCTACTTCGATATTGTCTTTGACAATATGAGGGCTGAGTTGAAAAGGCAGCTGCAAGATGAAATGGTTTTTACTGAAACTGCGTTTGAAAGCTTCTACCGGGAAAATATCAATCAATTTAAGCAGGGCGATTCCGTAAAGATCCAAAAAATATCTGTAAAATATCCGGATCAGGCGGAAGCGAAGGATAAGGCAGAGTTGGTCATCAAGGCGATCCAAACCCGGATCAACAACGGGGAGGCTTTTGAAAGTCAAAATCTTTTGCCTGAAATTAAGCTGGAGGAGCAGAGCTTTGAACCGCAGACTGCCAAAGCCGACGCCATGATGTGGCGGGATTTGCTTGATGCGGCCCAGAGGCTGGAGGCAGGGCAAATCAGTGAAATCATTGACTACAACGGCGCTTTTTATTTAATCAAGTGTATGGAAAGAACCCAGGGAGCAACCATTCCGCTGGATGAGGCAAAAGATTTTATCAAGCTGGAGCTTTCTGAAAAGGAATATAAAAACAGCCTTGCAAAGAGGATTGCAGATGCGCAGGTGGTTATCAACGACAAGGTTTACCAGAAGATGGACGAAAGGTATGTAAGATAACGGCTGAATACCAATCTGCAGGAAAGGAAAGGTACATTATGACTAAAAAACGAAACAGAATCATTTCAATCCTTTGTATCATCGCAATCCTTTTTGCATCATTTGGCTTTCTGGTACAGGAAGAGGCGGCGTTTGCAGCATCGATAGACGGCAGAACGACTTTGAATCCGGCAGCCGATGCCTACATAAGGGGCAGTGAACAATATGCCGGAGTGAATTATGGGTCCAATCCAGTGCTGGAAGTCAGAAATCAGGGGTTTGCGGAAGGGAACCGCCTGGCATATTTTAAATTTGATTACAATGAAGTAAGCGAGGATATTGATGCGGCAACACTCAGACTGTATGCCGCCACAATAGGCCAGGATGCCACCCGGACTGTAAGCATTTACGGTACTGCCGACAAAAGCTGGCTTGAATCCGGGATTAAGTGGAATAACGCACCCACAAATTCTACATCGCTGGACGCTAACCCGGCTTTTACCCATGTGGGAGATATCGCCATAACCAATCCCACGCCAGGGTCCGTATACAGGGATCACGAGCATGGAGGCGTCGGGTTTTGGTATGAAGTGGATGTAACGGAGTATGTGCAAAGCCAGCTTCATGACAAAATCGTGTCGTTTGTAGTGCTGATTAAGAATTCGGCGGATACGAACCATGTCAACTTTAATTCCAGGGAAAATGCCGGCGCCAAGCCGGAGCTTGTCATAGAGACGTCTGAAGGTAACCCGGGAGGTCCGGCTGAACCGGATGCACCGGCTGTGTATACTCCAAAAGAAGATACATACGTAGCCGGCTCCAATAATACAACTCCGAATCCTTTTTATCAGGAGAATAAGCTGGAAGTCAGACATCACATGACAGGCACCAACATTCGCAGGTCATACATCAAATTTAATTTTGCCGATTTTGACAAAAATATCGAGAAGGCAACTCTGAGGCTGCATGCTGCAACCATTGGCGCTACGGATAGAAGGATTGTAGAAATCGGCGGTGTGGTCAACACCTGGTCGGCGAATACCGTTACATGGAGCGGCGCGGGTACGGCAGCGCCTTCCGCCAAGAATGCCAGCACTTTTATAGCAAATTTGGAAATCCAGAATCCAACCCCGGGTACCCAGTGGACCGGAGGGCAGTGGTATGAAGTAGACGTAACAAACTATGTAAAAGACAGGATCAACGATCAGGAAGTGTCTTTCGTCTTATGGATAAGGGAGACTTCTGTCAACGGGGAAGCGGCAAATAACCAGGTCATCTTTCATTCCGCCGAAGCTGCTGAAGGAAAGCCCCAGTTGGTATTGACACCGCGGGGAGACAAGTATGAAAATGAGAATCTTCCAAAGACAGTATCGCAGAATGTTTATCAGTTCAATAGTCCCGATCCTCTGGCCAGCAAAGGCAGTGTAAACATTGTTAATATGACCGGCGTGGGGGACTATATCGAATATTCAGCAGATGTGGGGGAATCCGGCGTATATTCCGTCAAGGTGAACAACAAAACGGATTCGGACAGAGGCATCTATCAGCTCTATATTGACGGCGCCGCGCAGGGGCCGCAAGTCGATCAATACGCCAGTTCCGCAGCCTATACGGAAGAAGACCTTGGAATGGTAGCCATAGAAGCGGCAGGCGTCAAAATCTTCAGGTTTGAGATTGCAGGGCAAAATGACGAAAGCTCCGGGTATAATTTAGGGCTCGACTACATCAGGCTGCAAAAGGCCCAGCTTGAAAAGGTCTCCGCAGTAACCGCCAATCCGCCTGCCGGATTGCTGGAAGCGCCGACGGATGTACAATTGTCAACGTCAACCGCGGGGGCGACCATCTATTATAAAATCGATGCAGCTCCTTCCTGGACAGAGTATACCGGGCCTATCCATGTGGACACGGCCCAGAAAATCACCGCGAAAGCGGCTAATCCGCCATTTATGTACGATAGTGATATCGTGGAGTTCAATTACCGTTTTCCGGTGAATACGGACGTATCGATAAAAGCAACCACAGCGGGTGTCTCCCTGGATGGGATTGTGGATGCGCAAAGCGGCGAGTGGGCAGGAGCGGAGCTTATCAAGCTGGAAGGTACAACAGACGGTACAGGAGTGCGGACTGCCGACGTTTTTATGAAATATGACTATGAAATGCTTTATATCGGCGCAAAAATCAAAGATCCGACGCCTATGGTCAATGCCCATACCGGGTCAGGCATTTGGAATGGCGACGCTCTTGAAATCTTTATTGGGGACGAGGATCTGGAATCTTCTGTGTATCCGCCAGGGGGCATGGCGCCCAGTGACAGACAGATTGTCTTAAGCGGCGGAACAATAAACGGATACCAGTCTTATCTGAATGTAGGCGGCGTAAATTCTTACCCGGCCATGCTGATGCATATTAAGCCGGATGCGGATGGCAAGGGCTACACCATGGAAGCAGCTATTCCCCTTGAAACACTGGGTTTCATAAAACCATGGCAGAACGGGGGAACGAAAGCCATTATGAATGTGGTTTTAAGTGATGGCGGCTTTGGCGGAAGAGGACATTGGGGCTGGACGACCAATGGAGAGCAGACGAAGAAATCCAGGGGGCTGTGGGGGAAGGTTGCCTTTGAAGCGGCGCCCGATCCTGCGGATGAAATTGAAGCGACGGCAAATGTGGACTCTGGAACCCAAGCGGTGACTATTACCGGGCGTACGTTACATGTGCAAAACAAATTTGTAGCCATGCTGGTCAGAGATCCTTCCGGGAATGTTTCCACCTTTGAACAGGTGCGCAGCGATGGAAACGGTTATTTTACCTTCCATTATCAACCCGATGGAAGCGGAGCGGGCAGCGGTGTATATTCGGTCCTCATCGGCGGGGAAGGGATATCCGTCCCGAAGGAGACTTCCTTTAGCTTGACAGATGAGGAAGAGGAAACAGGCAATGGCTTTACCATCGGGCAGGTGCAGTTTACCGATTTCTCCGGCGCTGCAGTCACGGAATTGACAGGTTCCGGGTTCATTATGGCAAACATAACGGTGACCAATGATTTGAATGAACCGGCACAGGCTTCCATGATTGTTGCTTTGTATAATGCAAACAACACTTTGCAGCGTATCGGTACAGTGGAAAAAAATATGACGGCCGGTGAAACAGCCGTTATGAGAGCCGGGTTCGATCTTCCGGCAAATATAGCAAACAGCCGGATAAAAGTATTTGTATGGGATAGTCTGGAGGGGATGCTGCCCTTATCCGATGTAGAGGTATTTCCCAATTAGTGCCACTTGTGAGGAGGGTATACAATGAAAGCAAAACCAATTGTCCAGAAGCTCATTTCTTTGATGCTTATAGTTGCATTGGCGGTTTCCATGTCTGTCTCTGCGTTTCCTGCAAGTGCTGCCGCTGAAGTCGGCACAACGTATTATATCGATTCTGCCAACGGAAATGACAGCCGTGATGGGAAGAGTGAGAGTACAGCCTGGAAAACGCTTGCCAAGGTGAATGATAAAACCACTTTTCAACCCGGAGATCAAATTCTGCTGAAAAGCGGTTCGGTGTTTACGCATACGTTTACCGGCAATAAAAGCGAAGGCGCTTTGATTTTGGCAAGCTCCGGTTCGGAAGGGCATCCCATCGTCATCGGCAGCTATGGACAGGGGCCCAAGCCGATTATTAACGCCAATGGCGCATATGCCGCAATACGTGTTAAAAATCAGCAGTATTTTACCATCCAGGGCCTTGAGATCACCAACTATAAGATCAGCAATCCGGATGATTTTTTGACGGAATATTGGAGAAGGTCCGGTATCTGGATTTCAACCGAGCATCAGGGCGCCAAAAAAGGCATTACCATAAAGGACATGACCATCCATGATATTAATGGCATGTCCATCACCGGCGAGACCACAGTAACAACTGTGCAAGGGGATACAAATGTCAATAAAAACGCCAATGCGGGAATATTGTTAAATGCCTGGAAATGGACGCAAGGTACGCCGGATGCTGTTTATGAAGATGTATTGCTTGAAGACAATCATATTTATAACGTTGCAGGTCCGGGTGTCTCCATAGACGGCCATATGCAGAATCCGTCAGGCTATAACAAGAATGTTGTCATCAGAGGGAACACCATCAACAACACCGGCGCCGACGGGATTATTGTGGGCGTCACTCAGGGGCCTGTTGTTGAGTATAACGTCAGCTACAATGCAGGCCGGTACGGAAACGGCTCCAGATGGATTGCCGGTATGTGGTTTTGGAGAACCGACACGGCTTTAATGCAATACAACGAGGTAGGGCATGTCTATGCGCGGGAAAAGGCCCATTCAGATTCTGCTGCATTTGACACCGATATCCTGGCAACACGCGACCATATCTTCCAGTACAATTACTCCCATCATAATGAGGGCGGATTCTACATGGATATGGGCAGATTGGTCAACGGCAAAAACATCCTCCGTTACAATATCAGCGTCAACGACAGGCGGGACGGCCACAGCAGCAATGTGATCAACACCACCGACACCGGCATTTTTTACAATAATGTTTTCTATAATGATCAGGGTACGGGATTTTCGATGAAGGAAAACCCCAGAATCACCTTTGTAAACAATATCTTCTACTATACCAGCAATCCGTCCGGAGCATATGTTGCCCAATACCCCGCCAGCGCCCAGTTCTATTATAACGCGTTCTACGGCCAGCCGGCTCCGGCCCAGGCAAAGGCCAGCATCATAGGGGACCCGATGTTTGTAAACCCTGGCGGCAGCGGTGACGGCAGGCATACGGTTGACGGCTTCAAGCTGCAGCCCGGTTCTCCGTTGATCGGGGCGGGAGCGGCCATCAGCGACAACGGCGGCGAGGACTTCTGGGGCAACCTCCTGTACTTAGGCAGAGGGGATATGGGAGCCTTTGAATCCCCGGGAAGCACAGCCGGTGAGACAACTGAAGCGCCGGCAAAGCCGCAGGTTGCTGTTGTTGAGGTGCTGGATACCTTTGTAAGGCTTTCATCCGGCTCCATGGAAAACGGTGTTCCGTTAAATGCCGATATTTTCGATGCGGCTACCGATGAGAAAATCGCCTCTGCATTTTTCAGCAATGAATATACCATTACGGGCCTGACACCGGATACGGCCTATACGTTTTACATCAAAGTCATCAATGCCGCAGGAAATTATTCCGAGAAAAGCGACGATATTCAGGTCACAACCCGGAAGTCCGTTTTGCTCCGTGAGCCGGAAGGGGTTAAGGTGGGGAACTGGACCGTTTCCACCACTGACCTGACAACTTATGACGGTATTATTTCACGGATTCCGGCAGGAAGCGGGCAAGGAACCTTAACCTGGGCAACGGACATTCCTGAAACCGGCTACTATGCCATATATGCCTGGACCACCAGGGGCGGGGCCGGCAGAGCCAGAAATGCGCCTTATACCGTACACTCCGGCGGACAATCCAAAACATATATCGTGGATCAGACCCCCTTGTCACAAGGATGGAAGCATCTGGGCATCCAGAAGCTCCAGCAGGGAACCGGCGGGTATGTGCAGATCAGCGACAATGCTGACGGAACAGTAACGGCTGATGCTGTAAAATTGGTTTATCTCGATGATTACAGCTTTGATGATATTGAATCGGTCATGATCAGCGCAGATAAGCTTCAACTTGGCGTTGGTGACACGGCCAGACTTACGGTAATGGGTGTTGACAGGCTTGGAAGACAATTGGACCTGGTCTTCGACGGCGCCGAGCTTGAGTATGTGGTTGATAATCCGGAGATTGCTTCCTTGCAGAACGGGATTGTAACCGGGGAGACAGATGGAATTACTTCTATAAGTGTCAAGGTTATGTTGGACGGCGTTCAGGTCACCAGCAACAAGCTTGAAATATTTGTAGGCAGGGTGTTCCAGATATACGAACCCGAATTCACAAATGCCGGCGGCGCAGCTATAGACTCACTGGTTCAGGGGACGGTGAATACCTCTGTAACCCTGATTAATTCTACGGAAAGAAAAATGAGGGTAACCTTGATTGCCGCGTTATACTCCGCTGAAGGCCTTGTCAAATACGGGACAAATGAAAAGGCGGTAGCGGAAAACAGCACCGTAACCTTCAATGTGGGGCTTACCATGCCGGAGGATCTGACAGGCCACTATATGAGAGTCTATCTCTGGGATAGCTTATCCACACTGCGGCCTTTGACCGACGTTACACTATGGCCTTAAAATATCAGGAGACAAGAAACGGCCGGGTTTCATAACCCGGCGTTTTTTGTCTCCTGTCATGTTTATGGCGGACCGCGGCGGCATACTGGAACAAAGAAACGATCAAAACTCAGCAGTGGTTTGTTCGGCGAGGCTATCTCCCGGCTAGCCGGACCGACGATCCGCTATTTAGCGAAAAATGGCTGCTTTTCATTTTATCCGGACCGTAGGTCCGTTATGTGGCGAAAACGGTTCAGTTTGGATGGTTTTTCGGGGCAATAACGAACTCTGTGTCCGCGAAAATCCCAAAACCGCGAAAATCGGCAAAATAGCGGACGTACAGTCCGTGTAATCACCAACTTGTTAAACCATGCAATTCAATATGTTTTTATGGCGTTGATAAATTGCGCTTCGATTATATCAATACTTGATGCGCCAACGATTCTATTTATTTCCTTGCCGTTTTTATTGAGAAAAATTAACGTGGGGAAACCAGGCGACTTGTATTGTTTATGCAAGCTGCTTTCCTCATCCAGCAACACGGGGTACTTAATTTCATACTTATTGACATAATCGATTACTTCTTCTAAATCATCACGATTAATGATGTTCACTCCATAAAGATTGATTTCATCTTTATACTTTTCATACAAAGACACAACTCTAGGGGCGTCTTCATTGCAGTAAGGGCACCATGATGTAAAGAAAAGAAGAATAGTAGGTTTATCTTCAAAAGTTATATTATGTTGAATACCGTTTATATCGGCCAATGAAAAACTTGTTGGCTCCTTTTCATTTAAATTTCTGTAAAGCGTTATTGAAGTAACACCTGCAATTAAAAGCAAAATTAAGATGGCTGAAATTTTTTTGGCTTTATTCATTTATTAGGGAGCCTCCTACGATACCTGATACCCATTCTTGTTCCTCCAATTGGTAGTTTAACCTGCTCTTGGCCTTTATTTCGACATGGAATTGCACATTCCTTCTAATGAAAAAGACCTCCATAATCTCTACCTCCATGCTGTTTGCGAAATTAAACTCGTTTGCTCCATAATTTTTGGGGCTATGAGCCAACTACAGGGGTAGAGCGCATTGCTGACAGCGTTGAGGTCAGGGGTTCAATCTCGCGCAGGGAGCGAAGCGGACGAGCACGGCATCTGAAACCACTGCTGGGATCTGTTCCGGTGGAAAAGCATCGTCAGCAAGTTTAATCGATGCCTCGGACATTCCTCTAGGATTAACCAAACGCATATGTAAACAAAATAGATACCGTTTTTCCGTTATTAACTCTATATGTGAAGGTCTGTGTGTTATTTATAAGAAGTCGTGATTTTGAAATTCAGCTTTTATTTAATTACCCTACCTACAAAAAACCAAAAAAGATTTTCTTGTTGTAATATATAACTCAACTTTCGCACCTGAAAAAATAGCTTAAACCCTTGAGTACGTAAGAATAACTTAGTAGATTTGCTCATATTGACAAAAGCACCCTACTTGTTTGGTATCATGGAAGTGACGAGCTTACCA
>NZ_QMFA01000071.1 GCF_003285005.1 Paenibacillus sp. YN15
AATATTTGGTCTATTTGGTTCGGCTATTGAGAACGCCTCTCATGGGACGGTAGATGCAACGCTAGTGTACATAGATTCGTTAGAATTTCTCCCATTTTTGAAGCTCTCAAGACAGCCTTTTTTCCGGGAGAGATTGTAGCTTGCTGAATATTTATTCCTCCCATTTGACTTTTCGGACAGCCTCTTGATAATGAACGATTTAGAATGACCTTCCGGTACCATCTTTGAAAAGTGAACATTTTCTTGCATTACGATTCCTATATTCCCAAGAAATTTTGGCGAAGCATGAACTTTTTCCGCCTCCCGTGCGTCTATATAAAGTGGGTAGAGGAGGGTGCATAAAAAGATGAATGTAAACACTGAGGCGGGAACAGCCAATTTTGAATATTTGCAGCAAGCAGCCGAAACGACGGATACCAGAACCGCCTTGCGGGATCTGATGACTACATATGGGGACGACGTATGGAATTACGCGTTTAGCCTTTGCCGCAATTCCGACATGTCCGACGATATTACCCAGGAGGTTTTTCTGAAGGTGTACCGCAAGCTGGGCAGCTTCAGGGGGGAATCCTCCATCAAGACCTGGCTGTTGGCCATCACCCGGCATACAGCCTTTGACATGCAGCGCAGCTCATTCTGGAAACGGATCACCAGCTCGGATATTTTCACCGCAGCCGCAGCGGTTCAGCCCTCCGCCGAGCATGAGGCTATCGAACGGTTTGCCATCAACGACATCTGGCAGAAGGTGATGGAGCTGCCCGTCAAGTACCGGGAGGTTCTGATCTTATACGCCCATTACCAGCTGTCCATGAAGGAGATGGCGGAAATTCTGAAGCTATCCGAAGGCACCGTCAAATCCCGGCTATTCCACGCCAGGGCCAGGGTGCTGAAGCTGAAGGAGCGTGACCTGATTGAGCCGGAATGACTCCGACTGGGAAAAAAAGCTGGGCGATCGGCCTCATGGCGGCAAAGGCTTCAGCGATGATTTGCGGCGGAGAATTGAAGATCAGGTGGAACAGAGGGAAAAGAGACGCCGCCGTTGGCTGTGGCCGACCGCTGCCCTCTGCGGGGTTGCGGGAGGCTGCGCCCTGTATTTCTTTGGCGGGCTTTCTCTTCTAGCCGGCAGGGGAATCCATGCCGGCCTTGCCGCCGACTCAAGTTCGGCGGCTGGGCAGTCCACGCCAGAAACCTATGCAGCGCAGACGCGGTTGATGGAGGAGTTCAATGTCAAATCCGGCCTGCTGATCGGCCTGCGCCAGGACGCCGAAGCGGATGCCGCCGCAACCGGGGCCGCGGAGCAAAGTCCCAGCAGCTACCGGACGCTGATGCTGGCCCAGATTGACGGGCAGCTTCAGGTGGCCGCCCAGGGCGACGGGGTGCTTGTGCCCTATGGCCAGAAGTTTTGGAAGATCGAAACCAAGGATGTAACCACCGATTCGGATGAGCTCCATTATTTGGTTGCTTATCCCGCCGACAAGAAAACAGACTCCCGGCCTATCATTGACGACCCCGGCGAAAGCATTGTGCTCCGGGAAAAGCTGCTGTTTGCCGGAAATCAATATGTATCGGTGCAGGAAAGCGAGGTTTGGGAGAGCGGCAGCCTGCCTGCCGGAGAGAGCAAGGTGTGGGTCCGCAAGCTGAGCCAGCTGAACGAAGCCGCCGTGCCTCAAGCAACCTCCTTTGCCAGTGCGGGTTTTGTGACCGTACAGGATATTTTTGGCGAAGGGGCGCAGCAGATTCTTGCCCGGATGGCGTATGCCGGCGACAGCTCCGTTACCTGGAGCAGCGAAAACCCGGCTGAGGTGAATCTGGTGGAGGGAAGCTCCCCCCTGCCTTATAGCGGCGGCAACAATTGGGCGATCATCCGCAAACCCGGCAGGTGGACGGCCCAGGTGGCGGAACCCCTGTATGAGCCGGAATCCCGGGTAATCAGCTTTGAGCTTCACGCTTATCCGGTCCGGCTGCCGGAGCAGGTGACCTCCCATGACAAATTGTCCGACGCTGCATGGGTCCGCGATGCCCAGCTCCAGGAGAAGCGCAATGATCTTCTGGTGTCCCCGCTGGAGGACCTGGCCGTGGTCATCACGGACAAGAAGCTGGCGCTGTATATCCCCGACAGCTCGATTGAGCGGAGCAAGCTGGCGCTGGAGGTGCCGCTAGAGCCAGGTGAAGCGCTGGTTTCGGCCCAATGGGCCACCGGCAGCTATGTGGGCGATTGGGTCACCAAAGCCCGCAAATATTTGCAGGGCGGACAAGAATAAGGACGGCCGGACCCAACTCAAGTCCGCCGCCCTTTTTTTGCGCTGCATTTTCGCATGGGGATTATTGAATGACGATGGCCTGCTCCTGAGCCTTGAGGCACAGCTCCGCAGCCTTGAAGGCATGCTCCTGGGTCATGGCCTTTTCCGTCCGGTTGATGCAGTCCAGAATCAGCTCGCCGAAGAACGGGAAGCCCACCTGTCCGCTTACCTCAAAATGATGCTCTCCCGTATGATTCACCAGATACACGTGGTCTCCGGATTTGTCGCGGGCAACGTCAATGTACTTGCGCAGCTCGATATAGCCATCCGTGCCGAGAATGGTGGTCCGTCCGTCACCCCAGGTGCCCAAGCCGTCCGGAGTCAGCCAGTCCACCCGGAAATACTGGGTCGCCCCATTGTCCCCAAGTAGGGTCGCGTCGCCGAAATCCTCCAGCTCGGGATATTCGGGGTTATTGTAATTGGCTACCTTGGAATGCAGAACCTTGGCGTCCTTGCAGCCTGCGTAGAACAGGAACTGCTCGATTTGGTGGCTGCCGATGTCCCCCAGAATGCCGCAGTAGTTTGCCTTTTTGAAAAACCACTCGGGACGGCTCGGCGCGCTCAAACGGTGGGGACCGAATCCGATCACCTGGACCACCTTGCCGATGGCGCCCTGCTCAATCAGCTGGCCGGCATAGATAGCCGCTTCCACATGAAGCCGCTCGCTGAAATACACCATGTATTTTCTGCCGGTTTCCTTCACCTTTTGCTTGGCGGACTCCAACTGCTCCAGTGTGGTGAAAGGCGCCTTGTCGGTAAAATAATCCTTGCCTGCGTCCATGGCCCGCAGCCCCAGGGCGCAGCGCTCGGAAGGAACCGCAGCGCCGGCGATCAGGCGGACCTCAGGGTCCTGCAGCACCTCTTCCTCGGAAGCGGCAATCTTCGCCTGAGGATATTTAGCGGCGTATGCAGCCGCCTTGGCCGGGTCCCGGTCATACACCCATTTGAGAGTGGCTCCCGCTTCCAACAGCCCGTTAGTCATGCCGTAGATATGCCCGTGATCCAGCGCCACAGCGGCAAATACGAATTCTCCCGGCTTCACCACCGCATTGGGCTTGCCTTTGGGCGCATAATTCATTCCATCGCTTTTCTGTACCATTGTCTGCCTCCTATCGGGAAATCGATTGCAAAATGATAGTGTCCAACTTGTATGCAAGTTGCTCCGCTTCCATGATACATGTTTTGGCGCAAAAGAAAAAGCAGGAATTGCGCGGCCAAGGGCAGGATCGGAACAGTCGAGTCAGGGCCCGCCCCTATCACCTTGCATATGGATATGAAATTTCGCATATAAAAGCTGCAAATGGGCCAGCCTCACTTTACCCGGGCGATAGCCATGCCGTCGAAGGCCGGCAGCACCGCGCATTCCAGCCGGGGGTCCGCGGCGATCCGCTGATTGAACAGGCGGACCCGGGTGGCCGAGCGGCCTTGGCTGGTTTCCTTGAAGGTTTTGCCCCGGAGGAAGAGATTATCCGCAGCGATCACCCCCCCGGAATTGCTGAGGGCGATGGCCATTTCCAGATAATCGGGATAGTTGCCCTTGTCCGCATCAATAAAGATGAAGTCGAACCGTCTCCCCTCCTGCTGCAGCTCCTTCATGCGCTCCAGCGCCTCCCCGGTCCGGAACTCCGCCTTCTCCCCCAGCCCCGCCAACTCCAGATTGCGCTTGGCCAGGTTCGCGTACTCCGGCTCCAGCTCCAGGGAGCAAAGGCTTCCGCCCTCCACCAGCCCTCTGGCGATGCAAATGCCGCTGTACCCGCCCAAAGCGCCGATTTCCAGGGCGTGCTTCGCCCCGCAGAGCCGCACCAGCAGCGTCAATAAGCGCCCATAGCCGGGGGCTACGGAGATGTCGTGCACCCCCAGCTCCCGCAGAGTTTCCTTCACGTACTCCAGCTGGGGATCGGAGGGGTACAGAGATTCAATATATTCTTCTTCATGGGTCATCATCATGTTTAGCCTGCCTTCTTCTAAGAATGCGGTTTGGCATTCAAGCCGTTATCGCCTATACTAAAAGGTATTATACGGACATGCCGCGCCGAAAAGCAACGGAGCGGTTGTCCGCTTTATATGAAATGAGGAGTTTGCTGCCATGTCCAAACTGCAATTAATCGCCACCTGCCCCATGGGGCTGGAGGCTGTGGTCGCCCGGGAGCTGAAGCTGCTGGGCTATGAGGACCAAATGACCGAAAACGGGAGGGTCACCTTCACCGGAGACGAATTGGCCATCTGCCGGGCCAATCTGTGGCTGCGCACCGCCGACCGGGTGCTGATCAAGATGGGCGAGTTCAAGGCCACAACCTTTGATGAGCTGTTCGAAGGCACCAAGGCTCTGCCCTGGGATCAATGGATACCCGAGGACGGGGAATTTCCCGCCCAGGGCCGTTCCCACAAATCCCAGCTGTCCAGCGTGCCTGCCTGCCAGGGCATTGTCAAAAAAGCCATGGTGGAAAAAATGAAGGAACGCTACCACCGGGAATGGTTTCCCGAGGATGGGGCCCGCTATGTGGCAGAGGTGTCTCTGCTCAATGACATCGCCACCCTTACCCTGGACACCACCGGCCCCAGCCTGCATAAACGCGGTTACCGCAAGCTGGTGACGGAAGCGCCGCTGAAGGAAACCCTGGCGGCCGCCATGATTCTGCTGAGCCGCTGGACGCCGGACCGCCCTCTCTACGATCCCTTCTGCGGCTCGGGCACCATTCCGGTGGAAGCCGCCATGATCGGCTGGAATCTGGCTCCCGGCCTGCGGCGGAGCTTCCCCTCCGAGGCCTGGCCGGCCATCGGCACCCAGCTGTGGGAGGATGCCCGCAACGAGGCCATCGATTCCGTGAGGGATGATACTCCGCTTCATATCGGCGGCAGCGATATTGATCCCTCCGCCATCGCCGTAGCCGAAGCCGCCGTAAAGGCCGCCGGTCTCACCGGCGAAATCCAACTGGCCGTCCTGCCAGTGGCCAAGGCCAGGCTTACCGGCGATTACGGCTGCGTCATCACCAATCCGCCCTACGGCGAGCGGATCGGCGATCCCGAGGAGGTGCAGCGCGCCCTGCGGCAATTGGGAGCCCTGACTGCAGGCAGCCCCAGCTGGTCGTCCTTTGTGCTGTCTCCCAGCAAGCAGATGGACCATTATTTCGGCCGTCCCGCCGCCAAGAAGCGGAAGCTGTTCAACGGGCGGATCGAATGCGCCCTGCATCAATATCTGGGGCCGCTGCCTCCCCGGAACCGGAAGGAGGATGCGCTGTGAAAACATTGGTATTGGCCGAAAAACCCAGCGTCGCCAAGGAATTGGCCCGGGTGCTGGGAGCCGGACAAAAGCATAAAAGCCATATGGAGGGCCCGAAATACGTAGTCACCTGGGCATTGGGACATCTGGTGGAGCTGGCGGAGCCGGAGGATTACGATCCCAAATATAAAACCTGGAATCTGGAGGATCTGCCTATCATTCCTCCCAAGATGAGGCTCAAGGTGATCCGGGAGAGCTCCCATCAGTTCAAGGCCATTGAGCAGCTGTGCAAAAGACCGGATATATCGGAGATGGTTATTGCCACGGATGCGGGCCGCGAAGGCGAGCTGGTGGCCCGCTGGATCATGGAGCTGGTGCGCTGGCGGAAGCCCTTCAAGCGCCTATGGATTTCCTCGCAGACGGATCAGGCCATCCGGGAGGGCTTCGCCCGGCTGAAGCCCGGGCAGGACTATGACCGGCTGTACCAGTCCGCCGTCTGCCGGGCGGAGGCCGATTGGCTGATCGGCCTCAATGTTACCCGGGCGCTGACCAGCAAGTACAGCGCCCAGTTGGCGGCGGGCCGGGTGCAAACCCCGACCCTGCAGCTGCTGTCGGAGCGGGACAAGGAAATCCGCGCTTTCCGGCCGGTGGATTATTGGCTGGTCCAGGCGGATTTCGGCAGCTTCCAGGCCCAATGGCGCGCCGACAAGAGCGGTGAAGCCCGGCTGTGGAAGCGAGAAGACGCCCAGGATTTGGTCCGGCGGATGGCCGGGAAAACCGGGCGGGTGAAGCAGGTGAAGCGGGTGGACAAAAGCATCCCGCAGCCGTTGGCTTATGACCTGACGGAGCTGCAGCGGGATGCCAACAAGCGGTACGGCTTCTCCGCCAAGCAAACCTCCTCCCTGCTCCAGCGGCTGTACGAGCAGCATAAGCTGGTCACCTATCCCCGGACGGACTCCCGGCATTTAACCCAGGATATGGTGCCTACCCTTAAAGGCAGGCTGCAAAGCGTGGCCGTGGGCCCATACGCTCCCCTGGCCCGGCAGATTCTGAAGGCGCCCTTGGCCGTCACCAAACGCTTCGTGGATGACAGCAAGGTGACCGACCATCATGCCATCATCCCTACGGAGCAATTCAATAATCTAAGCGCCCTGTCCAACGAGGAGCGCAAGCTGTATGATCTCATCGTGCGGCGCTTCCTGGCCTTGTTCCTGCGCCCCTGCGTTTTCCAGCAGGCTACCGTAACCGTGGAGCTGGCAGGCGAGAAGTTCTATGCCGTCGGCTCCATCATGAAGGAGCAGGGCTGGAAGGAGGCCTACGGGCTGACGGATACCTCCGATCCGGATGAGGAGGACAACGCCCCGGAGGATACGCTGGCCCAGCAGCGCCTGCCGGAACTGAAGGAAGGGGACTCCCTCCCCTTAAGGCAGGCCAAGGAGCTGTCCCGGCAGACCAAGCCGCCTGCCCGGTATACCGAAGCCTCCCTGCTGACGGCCATGGAAAAGCATAAGCTGGGCACCCCCGCCACCCGGGCGGATATTATCGAGAAGCTGGTGAAAACCGACACCATCGAGCGCCAGGGCAACGCCCTCCAGCCTACGGGCAAGGGCAAGCAGCTGATCGAGCTGGCCTCGCCGGAGCTGCGGTCCCCCGAGCTTACCGCCCGCTGGGAGGAGGAGCTGGAGCGGATCGCCTTGGGCAAGGGCAGCATGGAGCAGTTCCTTGCCTCCATCCGCAAGCAGGCGGCGCAGCTGGTGGGCCAAGTGGTGGCCAGCTCCACCGAGTACAAGCCCCATAACCTCACCACCAGCAAATGTCCTGAATGCGGCAAGCTGCTGCAGGAGATCAAGGGCAAACGCGGGCTTATGCTGGTGTGCAGCGACCGGGAATGCGGCTACCGCCGCGCTGGCGAGCCGATGCTCACCAACCACCGCTGCCCCCAATGCCACAAGAAGATGGAGCTGCGGGAAGGCAAAGCCGGCAAGTTCTTTCAATGCCGCCGCTGCAATGTGGTGGAGAAGCTGGAAGAAACCGCCGGCGGCGGAGCCAAGGGCGGACGGAAGGCGGCAGCCCGGGCCACCCGGCAGGCAGTGGAGCAATACAGCGACAATGTCAGCCTGAACACCGGTCTGGCCGATGCCTTGAAGGCCGCCCTGGAGAAGAACAAACAGGAATAGACGCCCCTATGCGGGAGCGCCTATGGCACAGCACCAATGAGCGGTTAGCCGTTAACAGCCCTTCACCTTCTCGTAGACTTCTGCCGTACAAATGACAAACAGCCGTGAATGCTCGGGGATCGGCTCATTCAGGCGCTGGTTGATATTGAGATGAACGCCATCCGATATCAGCGTAGCCCCCTGGTTGAGCAGGTCCTCGAAGGCATGGCGGAAGGTATGCCAGTGGGCTTTTTTGCACACCTCATACAGATCCTCCCCGTTATTGCGGGTCAACAGCTGGTGGAAGATGGCTGAGGTTCCCGGGTTGAAGGCCGACCGGACCGCCATATGGGAAATGGTCTCATTGCCGAACACAAAATCGTCGATTTTCACATGCTTGAAGCTGCCCAGATTATGCCGGTCGCGGATTTCGGCGATGGAATAGACATGGGCGTAATTCCGCTCGATAGCGGTGGCCACCAGCAAGGTTTTCCCGTCCACAAAAGCCGGATCGGTGATGACCTGCGCTCCGGGGCCTTGACCCATGGTATCATCCGCAAAAATAAACACTGCCCGCGCTTCCCCCAAATTGGCCATTTCGAGAGTCTCCTCCCGCACCGGGTTTCCTTGAATGTAATGAACCTGCGGATGGGGATACGGCGTTTTCGGAAGCTGGGCGATCAGCACCGTCTCCGCGTCCGGGTCTGTGCTGAATATTTCCTCAAGTGTATACTCTGCCTGTCTGTTCCAATCAATAATGACAAAATGCCCCTTGCCGGTATATTTCAATTTGCCCTCCTCCTTCTTGCGCTGATAGATAAACAGCTTGTCCACCACCTTGCTGATGGCAATGGAGATCAGGCCGATGCCGAATACGTACAGCACGACCCCCAGGCATTTCCCCGGGATGGTATGCGGATAAAAATCCCCGTACCCCACGGTGGTTACCGTGGTCATCACCCACCAGAATCCATTAAACGGATTGCCGAATGTATCCGGTTCCAGCCAATACGCCAACAAAGAGCAAACCAGGACGAATGCGCCCCCGAACGCAATAATAAGCCCGCTTTTCATCCGGACCATTTGCCAAAAAAACCTGCTGAAGAAAAACATGCGCGTCCCCTCCCGGCATGAATCGCCATTTCCCCGGCCAACAAAAAAAGCCCTTCTTCGGGAAAGGCCTGTCAAGCTTGTGCCGCGGTATTAAGTGCAGCTTTTTTTAAAACGGAATGCAGGGCTGTTGAAGCAGCTTGCGGAAAATGCCTTTGATGCGCTTTGCCACGTTCTTTTCCTCCTAATCCTCAAAACAAGTAAACCCCAAAAAGCGTCTCCTGAAAAAGAGTACCACAAAATCGCGCGATTGTATCGAAATTTACAAATTTGTAATCATTTTTTTCGATGAAACAGGGTTTGGCCGTAAGAATAAAAGCCGGTGCCCAGAATGGGAACAGCCGCCATCAGGGTGAACAGCACCGAGCCGTTCCACGCGTCCAGCATCATCCCGCCCAGGAAAGGGCCCAGAAACTGGCCCAGATTGTTAAAGGATTGCGCCCCGTAATACGTGCCCCGAAGCCCTTCCGGAGCCAAACCGTCAATCAGCAGATTGGTGGACGGGAAGGTCAGAATTTCTCCCAGGGTAAACACCACCATGGCAACCATAAACAGAATACGCCCGTCCGCCGCGGCATAGCCCAGATTGCCCAGCGCATACATGGCGCTGCCCACAGCAATGGAAACGATGGGCTTGCGCTTTTCCATCCAGCGGGAAAGCGGCACCTGCAGGAGCACTACCACAATGGCATTGATGCTCATCAGCAAGGCAAACAGGTTGACGCCTTCGTTCAGCCCTTTGATTTCAATGTACTGGGACAGGGTGATGCCCATTTGGGAATAGCTGATGCCGCCCATGACGCCGCCCGCCAGGTACCAGCGGAAGACGGTATCCTTGCGGATGACCCGCCAGGCCGAACCGATGGACACCTGCTCCTTTTTGTCCCCTTCGATATTGCGGATGCCGAACCGCCTTAGAAGCAGCTGCAGCACAATGGCATAGAACAGATAGATGCTCCCGGTGATGATAAAAGGCAGCCGCCCCGACATCATGCCGAACAGCGCCCCCAGGAGCGGCCCCACGGAAACGCCGATATTGATGCACAGATAACGGAGGGAGAAAATGCGGAATCGCTTTTCCCGCGGCGTCAGGTCGGCCATAAGCGCCTGGGAGACAGGCTCGTAGAAGGAGCGGCACAGGCCGTTCAAGAGATTCAGCGCCAGGAACATCCAGGTGGCGGAGGCCAGGCCGAACCCGATAAAAACCGCGCCCCACAGGTAAAGAGCGCCCATCATCACCCGCCTGCGCCCGAAAGCATCCGACAGGGCGCCGCCGAAGAAGCCCCCGACCATACTGGCCAAGGCCCCCGCTCCGCTGACGAAGCCGATCATAACGGGATTCATGTCCGTATTTTTGGCCAGATAGAGAGCCAGAAAAGGCAAGCTCATGGATGAGCCCGCCCGGGCCAAAATGGTGCCAAGCAGAATGGAATGCACAATGGGATGATATTCCTTGGAGAACGAACGCGCGGCGTTCAAAGTGCGTTTTATGTATGATGTGGCGTAAGCTGGCTGCGGCATTATTACAACCCTTCCCGGTCCGTTGTTGGTGAATTTCTGCCCATTATACCGGAACAAGAGCGGCTTGCCTACATTTTTTTTAAGGTCAGCCGCCGGGAAGGGTAATCATCTGATACACCGTTCGCCTGTCGCCGGGCAGCTTGAACTGCCCCAGCTTCAGCTGGGAGGAGCCGTCCCCGTCCAGAAAAATACCGTCGTCCAGCTTCCCCGGAGCCACTGTTTCCTTGATGGCGGCGCGGAATTCCGGTCCGGTGCAGGGCCCGTCCGACAAGAGCAGCCATAACCGGCGGTCCGTATCATAGACGATGGCGGAGCGCAGCCGTTTTTCGTCCATCACCGGGAATTCCTCCAGAAGCGCCTGCTCCTGCCAAAACCGCTCATTGTGCAGCCCCATGCTGACCCCTCCCTGGGCCCAGTATCTGGAGCGGTCGGTTACCGCAAGCTCCTCCGCCCGGTCCGTCACCTGGACCGACAGCTCGCCTGTGGCCCCATCCCATACCAGCGTTCCGCGGGGGCGGTCAATATTGTACCACCCGGAGCCGTAGTCGCCTGGGGCTCCTTTTACAGGGCGGTCGTTAATGACGGCAATGCTCAGAAGCTGCCCCTCCCAAAAAAATCCCCCGTTCATCCCGTCCTCCGGATCATCGGTCACATTGGTTTCGATGGCCTTCAAGCTTATCTTCTCCGGGGATGCCCGGACGGCGTGAAGCCTGACGCCGTTTCCCGCCTTCAGCTCCCGGTAGCCTCTGGCGGTCAGACCGTCAGGGGCGGACATAAGCATTCCCCCTAGCCAAACCGTCATCAAAAATGATAAAATAGCAACTCCCGCCAAAAAAACCGTAAAGATTTGGCTTTTCGCAAGCTTAATCGGCCATTTTTTGGACAGCTGGATGTTCACTCGGGTTACCTCCATCGGTTCTCGGAATCTCAAAATCTATTGATCCTAGTATACAACATCCCTTTCCAAATTATGACTATGATGTTTCCGGACGAAAAACGTTTTGCCCTTGCGCACATTTTCACGATTGTGGAAACACTGTTTCTCTAGACCCACACGAGTTTTGTCGGGTAAGATAAATGCATTCAATGTTTAACTTGGAGGTCGGCATTTTGGAAACCTATGAAAAGTTAAAAGAAAGTGAAAAAGGCGCGTGGGTGAGTATCTGCGCGTATATTATGCTGTCTTTGCTGAAAACAGCCATCGGCTATTGGACCGGCTCCGAAGCGCTGACGGCGGACGGCTTCAACAACGCCACCGACATTATTCTGTCGCTGGCTGTGCTGGTGGGCTTGAAGATTTCCCGGAAGCCCCCGGATCAGGATCATGCCTACGGCCATTTCCGGGCGGAATCCATCAGCTCCCTGGTGGCTTCGTTCATTATGATCACCGTGTCCCTGCAGGTTATGGTGCAGGCCGGGCGGACGCTGATTGCCCAAACCTATGATACTCCGGACATCTGGGCCTCCTGGACCGCTTTGGGCTCCGCGGCCGTGATGTACGCGGTTTATTCCTACAACAAAAAACTCGCCGCCAAGTCAGGCAGCGAGTCGTTAATGGCAGCGGCAAAGGACAATCTTTCGGATGCCATGGTCAGTCTGGGGGTCGTTGTGGGCGTAATCGGTTCCCACCTGGGACTGCCTTGGCTGGACCCGGTAGCCGCCCTGGTGGTTGGTGTAATGATCGCCAAAACGGCAGTGGAGATTTTCAAATCATCCGCCTACAATCTGACGGACGGCTTCGACGAAAACGATCTGGACGCTTACCGCCGGACAGCCGCGGCTACACCGGGAGTGCTGGAAATCAAGGATATGAAAGCCAGATTCCTGGGCAGCAATGTATTGGTGGATATGGTGGTGCTGGTCAATCCCGAATTAAGCGTCGCCGAAAGCCACGACATCTCCGACGAAATCGAGAAACGAATGCTGGAGGAGCACGGGATTTTCAATGCCCATGTGCATATTGAGCCGCTGCTTGAGGAGGAAGAGCACTGCTACGTGTAAATTTCCGAGCTCCGCCTAAGCAAGGGCGGCTGCCCCCCGCCTTGCCTCCCGCTCCTCTTCGCTGAGCTTCGGGCATGTAAAGCAATAGCCGTGCCCGGTATTGGTCTTGTAGGCCAAGCAGCAGGAGGGCTTCAGCCTGACCTGCCCGTCTTTCTTGAGATTTTGGGTCAGCCGGAACTTCAGCTGGAATGGATTGCCCGGCCGTCCAAAGGCCTCCGGCGGCAGACGTTGAAGCAGAATATCCGCCACAGCCTCCAGCCTGGCCTTCATTTCCATATCCGTTTCCTCGGAACGCCACTTGTCCAGCATGTAATGAAGGCCTGAGCCCATCAGAGCCCAAACAGCCCCCGGCGAAACGCCTCCCGCCGCCGAAACCGCCTCCACAACGGGCCGGATGGTCTGGCCGAAAAAGGAAGCAAGCCCCTCCAGTATCCGCTCCTTCTCCGCATCAGGCTCAACAGGAAGCGGCACAGGCTCCAAACAAGCCAGCCGAAAGGAAATGGCCGCCCCGCGGGGAGATTCCTCCATCTGAATAAATACTCCTTCCGGCATAAGCTGGAGATCCAGCCTGTCATGCCACATGGCATAAGCAACAGCGGCGCACAGCCGCCCGATCCACGAGGCAAAATAGGTGGCGCACACATCCGGGCTTTGCGCTTTAATCAGCGGCCCATATACCTCCACAAACTCCTCCGCACCCGCGGCGGATGCCAGACAGGCCAACTCAAAATCCAGCAGCGGCTTGGCAACACGGCTTTCTGTCACGGAAAACATCGCCTCGTAATCGGGCAGCTTGATGGATTGCATGAATCGCCAACCTCCCGCTTCAATTCTATTATTGATAATTATTATCATCCAAATAAATCAAATGATAATCCTTATCACTCCTGCCTGTCAATATGAACATGGCCCTCCAATAAAAAAATCCCTGTCCAATGACGCCTGTGGGGCGGCCGGACAGAGACTTTTTTATTATTATTTAATAAATTTCTTGACCTTTTCAACAGCTTCGTCCTCGGTTGCGCCGGTGACATACCGCCCATTGACGAATATAAAGGCGCCGCGGGAGCAGGGGCCGCAATAGGATTTGCAGCCCACCTTGATATCCGCATCAGGCGACAGTTTCTGCAGCTTGGGAAGAAGTGTTTTGACCCGGGTGTGCTTGCATTTGTCGCAGATTTGGATGTTGTTCTTGGACATTAGTGATCCCCGGTATTTCCTTTGGAGGGATTGGTAATGGCGAAGCCCTCCTGGGGCACATAGAAATAGTCGATGCGGATGCCGTCCAAAAGCGGCTCGTTTTTGTCCAGAAGCACCGCAATTCCCTTATCGGTCTCAATCACTGCATCATTTTCCTTGGGCGTATCCAGATCCATGCCGTAGTGGGCGTGATCCCCGTGCTTATGGGTAATGTACACCCTCAGCTTCAGCTCTTTATTTTCTTCCTTCTCCAATTCCTCAAGAATCTTTTTGGCCGCATTGCGGGAAATTTTACAATTCATATGCCACATCTCCTTCTTTGCAATCCGCTTGTACATCCCCCATTGTATATGATAAAGGTTTTTTGAAGCAACTGGACTTGAGGGTTCCCAGGCTCCACGCATCAAATTTCCAGCGACACGCATATTCAACATCTTTCGATTCATCTGATCCGAAC
>NZ_QMFA01000072.1 GCF_003285005.1 Paenibacillus sp. YN15
GGTGGTTTTTTGTTTCCCACGCTTCGCGTGCTCAACCGGCTAAAGCCATAATGAAAAAAAGCCGCGGGGGGCGGCTTTTCTGCAAGGGAGCGGCTACTCCTCCACCTTGCTCGGATTCAGATTGTTCCGGTACTACCGTGGGATAATCCCTCAATATTATTACATATATTTACATTAAGCATAAAAATATTAATATTTGGTTAAATAGTATTTGTGGAGACACATCAATATTACTATTATTGGGGCAGCGCTTTAAAGGTAAAAGAGATAACCGCCTGCTTTCGTTTAACCTTCAGCACAAGCTGGAGACGGTAGATCTTCTCGCCCCAAGCTCCGCGCAGCTTACTGTCATCCAACAGAATTGGCGTGAAGCTGGCTTCCAGCATACTGGCATCGTAGCTCAACGAGACTCCCGGGCCGTTCTCATGCCGCAGTATAATCCGCCCCTCCTCCAGTTGGGGAACACAGCAGCTCATAAAGGTCCAGGCAGCGGGAACAGTTGCCGATCCAAGGCTGTAATCGTCCGTTAGCTCAATATAGGCATCCCCAGGCCGGTGGAGGGTCACGCATCTCCTCCAGTACACTATATCAGCCTCAATGGGATATGCCTTAACCATATCCAGGAATATGCAGGCTTCCGAATCTGTTAGAAAGGATTTCACATCCTGAGCCATATAATCCCGTCCGGCCAGTTGCCCAAACCCGTTCACTATAGGAACGTTATGGCAGCTCGATCCCATGGTCCAGATATCATACCGCCGGGGGCTGAAGGTTTGAGCCGTATACACTCCCACTCCAGGGTCTATCAGAACAGGACGCCCATCCAGATAAACGGAGATTTGGCCGATATCATTATGATTGTGGCTTTCATCGTTGTGCCCGCCTTTAACCGCTACGTACAAACCCTTGGAAGACCCGGCTTGCTCTCTGGCGGTCATCACCTGAACTGCGGGCAGCCAGGCCTCCTGGGGGTAAAGCTCGATGGCCGAAGGCTCCTTTTCCGACACGCTGGTAAACATTGCAGCCAACTCGCGAAAAATAAATACCGGACCGGTTTTGACACTTTTTGTGCCTGTTCGTCTGTTCAGTCCATATATCCCCAGCGCTTTCATGGAAGCATCGCCCACTCTTCGCCCATACCGGTAGATGAGAGCATAATCCGGGGATAGCCTGGCTTCTCCGTCGGCAAAATTTACATAGTATCCGTCATCGATAAACATCTTGCAAATGTATTGTCCCAGCTTGCCGATAAGAGGTTTATCATAAATATTTAATGCTCCATCGGAGGCCAGATAGAGAAGCTCCAGACAATCAAACAGGCTCCCTGCCGCCATACTCCAATAAGAGGCTCCCTCGTCACAGCCGCCATCAGAATATTGAGCGGCCAGATAATGGTCAATGCTGTCTGCAATCTTCTGCAGCAGTTTCTCTCTGCGCTTCCGATCCTTCTCCAGCAGCAGGACGGCAGTCAAGCAATTGGAATTGCACCACGGATTCCAATTGTTTGGTTTCGCTCCGTGAAAGCCCATCCACCAAAAATCATCCCTTGCCAGATAGGGGCTCAAAATACGCCGGTCCACCTCTATGCGCACCCTCTCCGCAATAAGAACCGTACAGGCGTCCAACTGTTCCTTCAACAGATATACGATCCAGGACAACAGAGCTGCCGTATTGGAAGCAAATAAATCGATAATCGGCTCCTCTGTTTGGGGAAGTCCCTCTCCTCCCCGGACGGACATGTACAAATGGGCAGGAATGCACCAGGAGCTTTCCTCACAGATGAGCCATACGCCATTGATGATATCCTCCAGAAAACGCCCCTTGCCCTCCAGACATTCCGCAAGCACAAGCGAGGTTAGAACGCTCCGGCGCTGGAAATAAACAGCTTCGAAGGCACTGCGGTTGCCATTTCGCCTGAACTGCAGATAATCCCCTGCCGTTATGAGCGGCCATGGAAAGTTAATCAACTCCTCCGCTTGACACAGCCATTTTTCCCGCAAGCTCCCTGGAACGGTTTCCCATGGCCTTCTGTCGCCGGCCCTGGGGAAAGGAGCCAGAGGCTCCTCCATAAGCTTTCTCCGGCAAGACTGGGGAAGTGCTTCGAGACATGCTCTCAGCATAGCCCATCATCCTTTCCCGTCAATCTTTCTTTATCCCTTCAGGGAGCCGATCATAACACCCTTGACAAAATATTTCTGAACAAACGGATATACACACAAAATCGGTACAGTCGCTACCACAATAAGCGAATACTTCAGAACCGCAGCAACTTGCGCATTGGCCGCCTGCAACTCGGGATCTATAATCATAGTCGGATCAAACTGATTCATAATGAGAATTTCCCGCAGAATGATCTGGAGCGGATACAGGTCTCTATTATTCAGAAACATCAGGGCATTAAAGTACGCATTCCAGTGACCGACCATAGAAAACAGGGCAATGACGGCCATAACCGCCTTCGACAAGGGCAGGACAATGGAAAAGAAGTATCTGGCATCACTGCAGCCATCTATCTTGGCCGCATCCAGGAGTTCATTGGGAATGGAGGACTGGATAAAGGTGCGGGCAATAATCATGTTGTAAACCGATAAAGCGCCAGGCAGGATCATTGCCCATCTTGTATTCAGAATACTTAAGTCCTTCAACAGAATGTAAAAAGGAATTAGACCTCCTCCAAAAAACATGGTGAATGTAAAAATGAACATAAACAGGTTGCGGCCCTTCAAGGTACGCCGTGATAAAGCATAGGCGCATGTCATCACCATAGAAACATTCAGTATAGTGCCGACCGTTGTATAAAAAATGGTGTTCAGATACGCGCCGACAATATCCTTATTCTTAAATACCGCTCTATAGCCTTCCAGGGTAAACTCAACGGGCCATAGCATCACCTTCCCCGACGATACAGCGCTGCCCGAAGAAAAGGATGCCGATAAGACATAAATCAACGGGTAAGATACAAGAATGAGCAGTATAGTCAGCAAAACGCCTGAAATAGAGAAATAAATGCGGTCGGAATTGGAGTATCTGATTTTTTTTCCTGTCGCAGCCATCTGCCTCTCTTCCTTTCCGCAAGCTACCAAAGACTGGAGTTGCTAAATTTTTTGGATGCCAGATTAACCGTAATCAAGAGTGCAAAGTTAATCATGGAATTGAACAGGCCGATAGCCGTGGCAAAGGAAAAATCCCCTGAACCGATGGTCATGCCCACCTTATAAACATAAGTTGAGATCACTTCACTTTTGGAAATATTCAAATCATTTTGCATTAAATATACTTTTTCAAAGCCCACATCCATGATATGTCCCACATTTAGAATAAGCAGAATGGTGGCAGTCGGCAGAATGGAGGGAAAATCGATATGCCGCACTCTCTGAAAACGTGAAGCTCCGTCAATCTGGGCGGCTTCATGAAGCTCCTCGTCCACAGAGGACAACGCAGCGATATAGATAATGCTGCTCCAGCCTATACCCTGCCAGATTCCCGACCAAACATACAGGTGCCGGAAGGCCTCCGGCTTGCCAAAAGCATCAGGCAGCATAGAATCGGTAAGAAAGGTATACAATGCTCCGAAGGCCCCTGTCCTGGGATTGAATAGTTGTATAAGCATCCCGACAATGACCACAGTGGAAATAAAGTGGGGCATGTATGAAACGGATTGAACCCATTTTTTGAATCTTTTTCCTGGAAAGGAATTGAGCAGCAAAGCCAGAATAATCGGCAATGGAAAGGAAGCAACCAAGACATAAAAGGACAGGGCAATCGTATTCCAGAAAATTGCAGAAAACTGGTACGAGTCAAAAAAGCGCCGGAAATTATCAAAGCCGATCCATTCGCTGCCCCAGACACCCAGATTAAAATCATACTCCTTAAAGGCAATTTGCACCCCTGCCATCGGAATATAGGCAAAGATCATAATGAACAAAAGCGAGGGCAATAGAAACAAGTATAGCTGCCAGTTCTGCAAATAATCCCTCTTAAAGTTGGATGATGTCATCTTGCCTCTCCACCTGTCTGTCATAGAATTGCCGCCCCAATTTACTTGTCACGGTCATATGCGGCTTGAGAAGCTGCAATATAGTCAGCCAAGCCCATCTTCTCCAATTCTTTAATATAATTCTCCCATTGGGTTATCGGCTTATTCCCGGTAATAAAGGCTACGGCGCTTTCATTCACATAAAGATCAATGGTCGTTTTACTGTTTGCAATCTTTTTCAGTTCATCAGGACTGAAGTTAAAGCTCGAAATCGGATTTTTAGGAAAATAAGGCACATAAAGCTTGTTATAGATAGGCTGCCAAACAGGGGTTGCCGTAGTATCTCCTTTTTTGATTGTGCCTGTTTCCTTGGCCGTTTCTTGGGGCAAATAACCGGGCGCCATTTGATTCCAATGTTTGTTTTGCGGATTGTTCCAAATCTGCGGTTTTAGAACAGCGTACTTGGCTTTGATTCCTTCGCTTTTTTCGAAATCTCCTGTATATTCGGCAACAATGGCAGGATCATCGCTCCAATCCACACCCTTCTCCCCATAGCGGCTCACGTAGGAAGGTCCAGCTCCCAGCAGGTAATCCCCCACTTTAAAGGCAAGCTCGGGATTCTTCGCATCCTTGGTAATCAACCACAATTTATCCGGCAATGTGGCATTCCGTGGGGAGTACGCCACACCCTTGGGTCCTTTAACCGGAGCCAGAAGAGTCATCTTGTTTTCCAACTGAGCCGGATCAAATGCGCTATAGCTCCCGGAGGCTACAACACCGGCCATACCGCCCTTCACATTAATCAGAGCCTTCATTTGAGTCTGATCCTGCGTGAAGCTTAACGGCGACAGCAGCCCTTCCTTCACCAGCTTGTTCATATACTCCAGACCCTCCTTCCATTCAGGCTGGGTAAACGCAGGCGTAACCTTCCCATCCTTCAGATAGAAGAAGCTCCGGTCCGGATTGGCCTCAATGAACGAATTCATCAGGAATACCAAGGGCCTTTGCGCCCAACCGTCCTTGGAGCCGATAATGCCGATTTCATCCTTCTTGCCGTTGCCATTGGCGTCATGATCAACAAACGCTTTCATCACTTCGTACAGCTCGTCGGTGGTGGTGGGAGTCTTCAGCTTCAATTTCTCCATCCACTCCGCGTTAATCCATGCCCGGTTGGGTCCTTCATTCCAGTCCAACGGTATATATTTGGGAAGTGAATACACACTGCCGTTGGAAAGCTTCATTTTGGTAAAAACATAATCTTTATCAGGTATTTTGTTGAAATTAACAGCCAGGGACGAATCCTTGTAATATTGATCAAGTTTTACAATAACCCCTTTGTTCGCGTAATCATTAATGGTTGTGGAATCCAAATAGAAGTTAATGATGTCAGGCAGTTTCTCTCCGGAAGAAATCATCAGGGACAGCTTGGTTTTGGCCTCATTCACATTGCTGGGCAATACTACAAAATCCAAATCAACATTCATAGCGTTTTCAATCATCTTGGTAAAGTAGTTTGTTTCATAATCCTCTACATTGGGATTGGCGGTTACAGCTACTGTTAATTTCTGTCTAGCCTCCGCACCGGTGGTAGCTGAGGGACTCGTCCCATCTTGTTTGCCGCCATTGGTCTGGCATCCGACAAGCAGACTTCCTGTTAATGCAATAGCAACTGAGCCCCAGCCGATACGCTTTGCCCTTTCCTTCCATTCTCTCTTCAAACTCAACGCCTCCTTTTGTTTTCAATACAACCTGCTTTTGTTATCGGTAACCGCTTACAATATATCGCTTTCCCCAAATTCATGAAATAGGCATTTCCTTTTTCCCCTGTCATCCCGTCAGATTGGGCACTGTCAGTTTACTTCCGGACCCCCAAATCGTAAGAATTTCTGCAATTATTTTCTGTTCATCTCTCTCCAGGCCGTGGGAGACACAGCATGCCTCTTGGAGAATGCCCGATAAAAGGTGTTTTCGCTGCCAAATCCACACAGCTGCAGAATTTTCCCGTTGGAGTAGTCCGTTTCCAATAGCAGCCATTCCGCATGATTCAAGCGGACTTCCTCAATATATTTTCCCAGGCTTTTGCCGGTCTGCTCCTTGATGAAGGAAAACACATACTTCTCCGAAATCAATAAATCCGCGGCAATACTGCTTGCTGACAAGGTCACTGTCCCGTAGTTCTGTCCGATATAAGCGAGAATATCCGCTCTGAGCTTTTCATTATTGCTTTTCTTGTTCATTCTGACATATTCGCTTATGTTGAGCGCTGTTTGCTTCAGTTCATGGAACAGCCGAATGGTATCCTTAACCTGGTCATACTTGGGCAATGCCAACCCCCATTTTCCATCTGCCAGAACCCCTTCGTCCGCAATCATTCCCAGAGCATTGGAGACCGCCTGTCTAAACAGAAAAAATGCCTGAAGCTGCTCCTGCTCATCGGCATGCAGCCTGATCATGTTGTTGATGCTATCCGCAAACATCCGTTCCACAATGGTTTTTTCTCCAGACAAAAGAGCATCGTGAAGTTTGAGCAACAGGGTCATATCGAAGGTTTGCTTATCGGTCTGTTCCGGAATCACATCAAAGGTGTATAACCGGCCAGATATCACATTCTCATTCATACTCAGGGCATATTTGGCCTGTTGATAGGCTGTTTTTGCATGCTTGATGCCGCTCGTAATCGGGCTAAGCCCAATGCTGATTATAACAGCCTCGGCATTATCCATAATTCTGATAAGCTCCGACAGCTGCTCCCTTATTTTGTCCAAATGGACATTATCATCAAGAAAGAGAATAAATATTACTTCATCGGAATGAAAGTTGACCACAGCGTATTCATAGCTGATTGCCGACTTGAAGTTTTCCTCTATCCGGATAATAAAACCTTGTTGAATCGAACGCGTGGCTTGGCCGGATTCATGATGCCGGAAGCCGAGCTTTGCGATACAGAAGCGGTCAAACCGATTTCCGAAGTAGCTCTGCGCTTCCTCCAGCTCCTGATTTGTGTGGACACCGAGAATAAGCAGGTGCTTAAGCACGGAATTTTTCACAGAGCTGTTCAAAGTCTCGATCTTATCCAACTGTTCTTGATTGATGGTGCTTATTTTGGAAAAGGCATTATTAATATACCGGTATTCATTGCCTGTGTTGATCATGGTATTGGTTGACTTGGCCGCTGCTTCCAGCAATCTCTTCAGCCATAACGTTTCTTTCATCGAAAATAGCATCGACAGGATAATAATGACGAAGGTTCCGATTACAATATAGAGTGTAACCAATTGGAGAATGGAATTTACATTTTTCTGAAATGCGCTCATCGGAATGCCCACCACGGTTTTCAGCCCAAGCTTCTTCGTTGTGTAGGTAAGCGTCATGAATTTTCCCGAAGGCAGGGTAATTTCATCCAGGTCGGCGGAGTCCTCCGGTTTCTCCCCGTTGTAATTATGCGCAAGCAGCAGGTTGTCTGCGCTATCTGTCATGTACATAAAATGACTCATATAGTCTTCTTCATACATTACACTGCGGAGAATATCCGCCTGGTTCAAAACAATCCCCATTACACTTTTTTCGTCCGTACCATAAAAATAAGAATTGCTGAGAATTACGGTTATTCCGTCGAAATAATCGCGGCTATAGTATGTTGAGAGCGTTTTCTTCGCGGGCAGTATCCTGACGCCTTCATTCTTTTCGAACAACATTTCATGAAATTGGCCAACTTCCATACCGGAATATTGAAAGTACTGTCCGTATGCAACCCGGTAGTTATCCGAAGGCGTGTAGTTCGAAATAAACACCGGGTTATTTCGGAACGCAATGTAAACATTGGACAGCATATCCTGGGTCAAGGAAAGGCTTTTCAGCTTGGTGTGCAGCGTATTCATGTCCACGTAATATTCGGGTTGAGGAAATCCCTCCAGAAAGAACAGCCTTTTGAACGAGTCTTCTTGTCTTAAAATATTGGTGATCTCCTGGGCCTTGATGATCTGGGCTTCCAGAAAATCCATCCCCTCCTTCAACCTAAGCTGGCTTTGTTCAATGGTCGATTGTTTGGCCAAGGCATAGGAGGTATAGAACAACGGTGTAATCATAAGCAGCAAAACAGCCAGCAAAGAAAAATACTTCAGCAAACGCTTGGCTAAAATCATCATGATTCCGCGGCCTCTTTGTCTATCCAATAAAAATCCCCCTTTAGCAAAATTCCTGACTGCCCTTTTCTTTGTCTCATTTTATGTTACTAAATTAACAGACATTTGTGTACAAGAATTATACGGCTGGATTAAGATGTCCCCTTCGCTAAAGTTGATCCTGCCGCCGATTAGCGGTACACTGGTTCCATCCATCAGACAGGCGGTGATTCCAGTGGCCTTCGGCGTGAAACGCCCTGAGCTTGAGCATTGGAAAGAAGCGGTCTCCCGCGGGGAGATCGCCTTCCTGACCCACTACTGGACAGACCCCCGGTTCCCCTCCGTCCGCACCGTCACCAAGGTAGGGTGCTCCGACCGCAAGCGGCTGGCGGAATGGTGCCTGCGCCACGGCCTGAATCCGGCCTATATTCATGAGCATTCCTCCTACCCCCACTTCGACCTGCTGGGCCCGAAGCAGAAGGAAATTCTGGAGAAGGAGCAGCTTCACGACCATATCCGCCGCTTTCGCCTGTGAACGGGCGGAAGGGCCTACGCGTTTATTTCTCATCCCCATACCTTTCTGCCATAGCGGCCATCAGTTGCCTGATAGAACGCTTTTTCCTCATATCCCATACGAGCCGCCCTAAACAGTACATCCATGAGCTTGTGTTGGACTTTCCCCGCTTGCCGCGGATCTTGCACCATCTGAAAAGAGGTTGAAAAACGAGCCTGATTGGGAATAAGTGGACGGGTCCCAAAACATATAAGGAAGCTTTATAAATATTTTATAAAAAATATACTTAAAATGTTTATAGAAGGAAAACGAATGGTATATTGGGGTTGCAGCCGCAAATTAATGTAGCCTTCACCCAACAATACCGGAGGTTCCTATGAGACAGACGGTTCGGGATATTGCAGCAAACAAAGGCATTTTCTTCATGCTTTTTATCGGATTCCTGTTCACAATATTACCCACGCAAATCGCCATCTCGACCCAACAATATTACGATGAACAATTCTACCATTCCAAAAACGGATTTTTCAAATACTATTATTCCGTGCAACTGACCAATATCCAATCAGTGGGGTTGGACAAGCTTCAGGAAATTGCACAAGCTGCTTACGAACAATCTAACGTAATAACAAGCGATATGAGCACACTTATCCCGAAACTCGGCTATGCCAAGGTTACCGGATTACTGAACGATAAACTATGGTCTCCCCCTTTAATCGATGGTGCAGCCTTGCAGCCTGATGATTCCGCTTCTGTTATAGCCGGAAAACTGATTTCCAATACCATAGGAACGCTAACGCTATTTGACCGGCAGTATCAGGTTAAAGGCGTTGCCGGTCTGAATATGGGGAATGAGTATAATTTAAATGTTTATGTATTTCTTCGTGAAATGCCGGAAGCATTAAAGCATCAAATTGAAAATCAAAACGCGATTCAGCTCATTGTCCGCTCCAACCGGAATCCGGAGAATGAAATCAACCGTTTTATGTCACAAATGAAACAGTTTAACCCGGAGGTTAACGCAAAGGTAACGAATGAAGGACCAAACTACAAGAAAGAAAAAAACACAAGGGATAGCGTAAAAGAAATCCTCAGTTACCCCTATAAGCTTGTGCTGATCGCACTGATTAACTGCATCAATGTAAGCTACCTTTGGATTTTCCTGAAGAAAAAAGAAATCTCCTTGAGGAAAGCTCTTGGCGCCGGAAATCTCAATCTGCTTCAGTATATCGTGAGCCAATTGTTCATATGCGCCTCTGCGGCCGCAATTTGCTCGACCATCGTATTATGGCTATTGAACCAGCTCAGCGCCAATATTTATAATCTTACTTATTATTACGTGGGATTAAACATGAACAGTATTGCCATCAGTATCCTGATAACCGTTGCCATAGCATTCGCTACTTCTGTTATACCGCTTCTTCATATTATGAAAATCGAACCGGCCAAGGCGTTGAAGGAGTAAACCTTATGCTGAAATTAAAAAGCGCAATCATGGGTCTCAAAAAACGATGGATATTTTCATTGCTTCTTCTTATTCAAATTACCTATGGTTTATCCACCATAACGGGCTCAGCCAATGTATTCTATAACTTATATTATCTTAGCCATCAGTCTGTGCTGGATATGAACAGTACCTATCTCGTTATCCCTGAAAAGTTCACCGGCGTACCGGATAGCAGAAATGTAAATATGGAGCGGGTAAGGGAAATTTACGAGGATTTGGATAATCATCCCAACGTAATCGGATATGGTACTTATGAGGAACAGTTTATCTTCCTGGATAACGTTGCGGGAAATCTCCCAGGCAAGATGGCTAAGGAACTGACTAAATCGCATTCGCATATCGGCATCAATGGAATCGTTGTAGATGAGAATTATAGCCGGACCTTTAAACTTCCATTAGCAGAAGGTAGAAGCTTCGAGGAACAGGACTTTACAACAAATAGCGCTGGAAAAATAAATGTCCTGGTTGGCCCTTATTTTCAATCTTATTTTAGAACTGGCGATATAATAAATGACCAGTATGTGATCATTGGATTTTTGCGTGACCAATACATCGTTAACAATAATATGTCCAACTTGTACCTTAAACTGGATAAAGCGATGATCCTTCCTATGCCTAACGACAGGACTACTAACCTGGAATCCATGTTCGGAAGATTAAACAATGGCATGATTCTAAAGCTGCGTGAAGGTTCAAATCCGGAGGAGTTCAATCCAATTCTCCAGCTTCCGGGGAATGATTCATTAACCTTGAAAAATTTAGGCGAGTATGTACGCCACAATATACGCGCAAATGCTTATATGGAACTTCCTCAACTCATACTTGGCGCAGCCTTTATGCTCTTCTCAGTCATGGGAATCCTGGTAACAACAATTGTCTCTATTTTGATCAGAAAACGGGACTTCGGTATTAAAATGGTATTGGGTGAAAGCAAATATGGGATTTACAGCCAAATTGCACTGGAGAATTTTCTTGTTGGCATAACGGGCATGGGGTTATCGCTTCTGCATTTCAAATGGAAATTCAACGGGTTGATGCAGTATGCAAGCAGCCTGGATTTAGCAAGTCCGCTAGACTTCAAACTGAATGTGGTCATTCTTTTCCTTGTATTTCTGATTCTCCTTTTGATCATGGTTATATCGAATTTTATTGTGTTTTGGTTCGTTAGCAAGTTGGAGCCAAAAGCAATGATTGGGGGAATGGAATAATGGAGTTAATCCAATTAAAAAATATAAACAAGGTATACGGAAGCCGGAATCATCCTACATATGCCTTGCATGAGATCAATCTGAATATCCACCGCGGAGAAATGATTGCCATTATGGGGCCTTCAGGCTCAGGAAAAAGCACTCTGCTGAATATATTAGGGTTGATTGATTCACCAACGGAAGGCGAATATGTTTTGGACGGCAGGCCTCTGGCCGAAATCCGAAAACGCAGCATGCATAAAACAAGAAATCAAATGATCGGATTTGTTTTCCAGTATTTTGCATTGCTAAAAGATTATTCTGTTCTGGAAAATGTCGTCCTCCCCCTTACCTATCGAAAATTACGCCATAAGGACCGGATTGCCAAAGCAAAACGATACATCCAAAAAGTAGGTCTGGAGGAACATACCTATAAAACTCCGGATGAATTATCCGGTGGGCAGCAGCAGCGGACGGCAATCGCCCGGGCTTTGGTGGGAGAGCCCGAGCTCATTTTGGCCGATGAACCCACCGGGAACTTGGACAGAAAAACAGGCGGAGAAATTATGAGCCTCCTTCAACAGCTGCATACAGAAGGAAAAACCATCATCATTGTAACCCATGATTTGGAAATTGCCCATAAATGCGACAGGATTATTGAATTGGTTGACGGAACATTAATTAAATGAAGCTATCTGAAACACTGCCGTCCCGCGGCAGATTTTGTCCACGTTGGAGCCGTTGATTCGTCGGAATCCCCATAGCCGCTCTCATTATCATTCGGTCAACGGTCACAGTTTCCATCATTTCCCCCCCATATCTCTCCGCCATAGCCGCCAGCAGTTGCCTGATAGATGACACCAGCTCGGCAGGCTGCAATACATAAGCCTCCATCCCCAACCCCATAAAATAATGGGCATAATATTCCATGTCCAACTTGGGAACCCGGCTTTCGATCCACCCGGTTCCGTCCTCCCGTTTATGGATGCGGGGTTGGGGCCACATTTCCGTCTCGCATCTCCGGCAGCCTTCCCGGCTAAGCTCCACATGGATGCCGACCATCTCCGAATCTCTGCCGTGGGCGGTCTCCCAATTTCCCAGGTGGACCTGCTCCACTTCCGGCTCCTTGGCTTCTTCATACGCGATCACTTCTGCCTCTTTAATCCGGTCGCAGCGGAACAGCCGGTAATCCCGCCGGTTCAGGCAATAGGCCGGGCAGTACCAGAAGCCGTTGCTGGCATAGATGCCAACGGGCAGAATATCCCGTTCCTCCACCCCCGCTTTTCCGTCATATCCCATACGAACCGCCTGCCGCTGGATCGCCGCCTGCAGCAGCACATTCAGGAATGGCGACGCCTGGCTTCGATAGGGCACCCGAAAATCCACCCGATCCCGCATCTCATCAATTTTATTGCGGACATCCTGGGGCATATGCAGGTAAAATTTTTGCAGGGCAGAGGAAATTTCCGTTTGGAAAGGGATATCGCGGTAATGCCGGAGGGCATGGCTGGCGAAAAAGACAGCAACCGCTTCCTCCTCGCTGAACGCAATGGGTGGGAGCATCCGCTCATTCAGCAGCCGATAGCCTCCATGGGGACCAACCTCCGAATACAGCGGCACCCCCAATTCGCCCAGCTCCTGCAAATCCCGCAGCATGGTCCGGGAGGATACGCCGAATTCATCGGCCAGCTCCTTCACGGTGAATGAACGTTTACGGTGAACCGTTAGCATCAGCTCCATAAGCCGTTTGGACTTGGACATGGGCAAGCTCCCTCTTCTTTTTAGGCTCTTCGCCGTTAGCGATGCAAACAGCAGTTAGTAGTCATTAAAACCTTTGAAAATCGGACAAG
>NZ_QMFA01000073.1 GCF_003285005.1 Paenibacillus sp. YN15
ACCAGTATTTATAAGGCTTTTTGTCGGTCTATTTTATTGCCTCGTTATGTTTCCGCGGGAATCCAGGAGATAAGGAAGTCATCAAGCCCCGAATGTACCGCTTTGTGACGGAACAGCATCCAGCGAAGCCAGCCGACCTTGTGCCGGTCTTGAAAACCGCCTACGGAATCGGCGGAGCCTGGAGCGACTTGGGCAATGGTCTGAAACGGTATATGACAACCAGCAAAGGCATCGAATTGGGCTGGAGTGATGCAGGCGGCAAGCAGGAAGCAACGCTGACCTGGAACAAAGTGGCGTCGATAGTGCTGCGCCTTATCCGGGAAGGACGCTACGATGATCGATTCGCCCCTTTTCCGCCACCGGAGGAAGCAGAATGGACCCTGTTCGATTATGCGACCCAAATGGAGGAACAACTGACAGGCCAACAGACTCGTCACACAAGAGCCGAAACCAATGGTCCGGCAGACATCAAGCAAAACGGACCAGAGACAGATATCTCTGCCCAATCACCGATAAACGGTTCTGTTTTGCCTGCCGTCCGGCCTAAAACCGACACTTTTTTGGAATCCCCTTTCCGCGTTCCTTCCGCTGTCAACTACCGCTTCCACCCGAAGGCTTCCCCTTACGTGTCTGGCTCGAAAAGCAAGTACAAACGCAATGTGGAAGCCATTCGTTTGCTTAAGCAGTTGGAGGCTGAACAGCGGCAAGCCACATCGGAACAGCAGCAGATCCTGGCAGGATACGTGGGCTGGGGCGGGTTAGCCAACGCCTTTCATCCCACCGCTTCCGGCTGGGAGAACGAATATCAGGAGCTGAAGCAACTACTGGACGAGGAAGAATATGCGGCGGCTCGAAACTCCACCATCACTGCCTTTTACACCGAGCAAGCGGTGATCCGGCCGATCCATGACACGCTGCGACGCTTTGGACTGGCAGACGGAGCCGGCCGCAGGTTGCTGGAGCCTTCCATGGGAACCGGCAATTTTTTCTCGGTTTTGCCCCCGGAGTGGGATGGGGCCGAGCTTCATGGCGTGGAGCTGGATTCCCTCACGGGACGCATCTCCAAACAGCTTTACCCGCAAGCAACGATTCACCTGCAGGGGTTTGAAACGGTGAACTGGCGCGAGATGCGCTTTGACGCCATGTTCTCCAATATTCCGTTTCACAATATTCGTATCCATGATCGGCGCTATACCAGCAGTTATTTCATTCACGACTATTTCTTTATCCGTTCCCTGGATTTGCTCAAGTCCGGCGGCATCCTGGCCTATATTGTCAGCAAAGGCACCATGGACAAGCAAGATTCCACTGTCCGACAGATCCTGGCGCAACAAGCAGACTTGATCGGTATGGTGCGCCTGCCCAATACCACTTTCCAGTCGCTGGCCGGAGCAACAGTAACAACGGATATTGTATTTCTGCAAAAACGGGAACAGCCGCTCCATTTGACCAAGGATGATATGCCAGAATGGGTAACCATCGGTGAAACCGCTGACGGCGTGCCGGTCAATCGCTACTACCTGTCCCATCCTCACATGGTACTGGGACGCATGGCCTGGGATCGGGGAATGTATGGCGCAGAACAAACCAGTGCCTGTCTTCCTCACGAGGGCCAACTCCTGATTTCGGCTCTGGAGCAAGCCCTGGCAACATTGCAAGCAAGCTTTCCGGCTTTGCCGGAGCAAGTGGAACAGAATGACGCCTCTCCTTTCTCCATCCCGATTGATGAAGAGGAATTGCAAGTCAGAAAAGTGATGCCGGGGACAAAGAATTTTACTTATGTAGTTGAACAGGACCGGATATTTTACTGTGAAAACGGCGAATTGCTGCACCAGGACATCAAAGGCAAAAAAGCGGAACGGATCAAGGGTTTGTGTGACATCAGAGCGGCTTTGCTGGATTTCATCCAGATTCAATCCAGTGAATACGGATATGAGCCGGCTGAACTGGAGCGGGCCCAGCAAGCACTAAACCAAGTTTACGACCGCTTCGTCCTGCAATACGGCCCCATCAATGACCGTACTAATACGTCCGCCTTTGCCGACGACGACCAATTGCCGCTGTTGCGCTCCATCGAAGACCTGACGCCGGAGAAAACCTGGAGCAAAGCCGCCATTTTTACGCGGCCTACCATCCGCGTCAACGCTTTGCCTGAGCATACCGACGATCCGCTGGAAGCCTTGCAAATCTCACTCAACCATCGGCTCCATGTGGACCTGCCCTATATTGCTCATCTGTGTGGCAAAACCACCGATGAGGTGCGAGAGGCACTAGGAGATCGTATTTTCTTGAATCCGCTCAAATTCGCTGGTGACGTAGAAGAAGGCTGGGAGTTGGACGAGGAATACTTATCCGGCAATGTGAAGGATAAACTGGCCTATGCTGTGTTAAAGGCCCAGGAGCATCCTCATTTATTTCAGCGCAATGTGTCCGCCCTTACCCGGGTTCAACCCCCGCCACTTTTGCCTGGCGACATCGACTTTCGCATCGGTAGTCCATGGATTCCCGTTCGCTATTACCGGGAGTTTATGTACGAAACCTTCGGTACGGCTCAGGTGCTGCAAAACACGCAAACCGTCGATGTGGATTACCTGGAATATACCAACCTATGGCGGATATCGGGTAAATCTCTGGAGCGAGATTCCATCAAGGTGAATCAAACCTACGGCACCCGCCGGGCCAATGCATATGAGATTTACGAAAGCAGTCTGAACCTGCAAAGCATTACCGTCCGCGACCCTGTGACCTACCTTGACGCTGGTGGCAATGAACAAATCAAATACGTGATTAATGCCAAGGAAACGATGATCGCCCGGGCCAAACAGCAGCAAATGAAGGAAGCTTTTGTCTCCTGGCTATTTCGGGACAAGGACCGCACCGACACCCTGCTGGCCATTTACAACGAGAAGTTTAACACCCTCCGTCCCCGAACCTATGACGGCGATCATCTGGTATTTCAGGGCATGAACGAGGAAATGACTTTGCGCAAGCACCAGAAGGATGTAGCGGCCCGCATCATCTACTCCGGCACTGCGCTCATGGCCCACGAAGTCGGGGCCGGCAAAACCGCTGCCATGATCGCTGCGGGGATGTACTTGAAGCGAATCGGAGCCATTCACAAGCCCTTGCTCTGCGTACCAAACCATCTCACGGAGCAGTGGGCCAACGAGTTTTTACGCTTTTTTCCTGCCGCCAACATTCTGGTGACGACGAAGAAGGATTTTGCCCTGGCCAACCGCCAGCGCTTTGTGTCCAAGATTGCCATGGGCGATTATGACGCCATCATCATCGGACATAGCCAATTTGAGAAAATTCCCATCTCCCGGGAGCGACAGGAGCAGCTTCTAGAGGTTGAAATTCGCAACGTCTCCCGTATGATCGACCAGATGAAAAAAGAAAAGGGGGATAACTGGAGCATCAAGCAGATGGTCGTTTTCGAAAACAACCTGAAATCCCGGTTGGAACGGCTGGCCAATGAAAGCAAAAAGGACGATCTGCTCACCTTTGAGCAGCTTGGCGTGGATATGCTGTTTGTGGATGAAGCTCATGCGTACAAAAATTGTTTCACCTTCACCAAAATGCGCAATGTGGCCGGAATCGGTAAGGCCAGCAGCCAGCGGGCAACGGATATGCTGCTCAAATGCCAGTACCTGCAGGAGATAAACCAAGGCCGCGGCGTTGTATTTGCCACAGGCACGCCTATCAGCAATAGCATGTCGGAAATGTATGTGATGCAGCGCTATCTCCAGCCCCGGCTGCTGCAAAAGCTGGGCCTGAACTTTTTCGATAACTGGGCGGCCACCTTCGGCGAGGTGGTGTCCTCTCTGGAAATTACCCCCGAGGGCAGCGGATACCGGATGAAATCCCGCTTTGCCAGGTTTCACAACCTACCCGAGCTGATGAGTATGTTCCGGCTGGTGGCCGACATTCAAACTGCCGACATGCTCAGACTGCCTACGCCAAAGCTGGAGGGCGAGAAAGCAACCATTGTAGTCAGCGAATGCTCCCCTTTCCAGAAGATGATGATGGATGAATTTGTGGAGCGCGCGGAGAAAATCCGTAATAACGAAGTGGATGTCAGCGAGGACAACATGCTCAAGCTGACCCACGAAGCCAAGCTTATGTCTATCGACCCGCGGCTGATCCATGATAATGCTCCGGTGGAGCCGGACTCAAAATTGAACCGTTGTATTGAGAAGGTATTCGAGATTTGGCAGGAGACACAAACTGAGCGCTTGACCCAGGTCATTTTCAGTGACAGTGGAACGCCGAAGCAGGGGCAGTTCAACGTATATAATGAAATCAAGGATCAACTGGTTCAACGCGGCGTGCCGGAGCAGGAAATTGCCTTTATCCATGACGTGAATACGGATGCGGCACGGGAAGCTCTGTTTGAGCAGGTTCGCCGCGGCGAAGTCCGTGTATTGTTAGGCTTTACGCAAAAAATGGGAACCGGAACCAATGTGCAGACCCGGCTCATCGCCGCCCATCACTTGGACTGTCCATGGCGTCCCTCCGACATCACCCAGCGGGACGGCCGCATTATACGGCAAGGGAATCGGAACGAGGTGGTGCAGATTTTCCGTTACGTGACCAAGGGAACGTTCGACTCATACCTGTGGCAAATCCAGGAGCAAAAAATGCGCTACATCTCCCAGGTCATGACCGGCAAGAGTATTTCCCGCTCCTGCCAGGATGCAGACGAAACCGTGTTGTCCGCAGCCGAAGTGAAGGCTGTCGCAGTGGGCAATCCGATGCTGGCGGAGAAGATGGAAGTGGATAATGAAGTGATTCGTCTCAAGCTGCTCAAAACTAATTGGCATAACGAGCAGGTCACGTTGGAGCGCCAGATTCACCATCACTATCCCCAGGTGATCGCGTCGTGCGCAGAAAAGCTGGAGCAATACAACGCGGATTGGCAGCGAGTCGAGCAGAACAGGCAAGCGGATTTTTCCATCACGTTAGACGGAACGGTGTACATGGAGCGCCCCCAAGCCGGGGAAGTGCTGCTACTCTTGTCCAAAGTCACGGAGCTGGAGCAGCAGGCCGTACAAGTAGGACAGTTTTGCGGTTTCGATGTTCTTCTGTCTCGTTTGGGCTTCGATCATGTGAACTTACATCTGCGAGGCGAGGTGTCCTATACCGTTGAACTGGGGGAATCCACACTGGGAAACATTACCCGATTGGAGCATCTGCTGGAGAAAATCCCTGCCCGGATGGAAGACACCCAGCAGCAAAAGGAGAACACACTAAGGCAGTTGGAAGCGGCGAAGAAGGAGATCGGGAAGCCATTTGAATGTGAGGAACAGCTTCAGCGACTCGTGGCACGGCAATCTGAGATCAATTCGGCGCTGGAATTTAAGGAATTACAGGGACAAGTAATCATGTCAGAGGTGAATGATGAGGAAACAGCAGATGGACCGGGAGAAGATTTTCATGAGGAACGAGAACAATGAGCAACAGAACACAAAAAATGCCGCTCTCACGGAACGGCTGCATTCGCACTTATGATCGCCATTGCTCAATTTGCTTCGGCAGGAAGCCCGTCACTTTGGAAATAAGCGATACATCCACGCCCTCTGCCAGCATACGTTTAGCTACTTTTTCCATGCCCTCTTTTATGCCTTCCTTCTTGGCCTTGCGTTCAATGGCATCCAGGGTTTGTTCCAAGCTCATGGTCGTCCCTCCCGTTTTATGAATAAACTCCGTAATGGACTTCCGGCTTCCGCGCAACTTTCGCGACACAATCCGATCCATCCAGGTAAATAGGCGATCCCGCTCTTCCTCCGGCAGCACCTTCACAATATCCGTTAACTGTTCCAGACGGTTCAGTAATTCATTCTTATCCCGGGCCTGATCAATATAGAACACGGCTCCGATGGTATTGGTCAGCTCCAACAGGTCTTCTTGCTTGTATCGTACCACATCAATAAGGAGATATTCAAAATCAATTAGTTGACTTCCGAATAACTGCTCCCGGGCGATGACCTGACGAAATTGGCGGCTGGCCGTCCAGCGCCGTTTGCCGTTATATAGCACAATCGGCACGATGGGCGGTAAGCGGAAGCCCTTTTGCTTCGTTTTCTTTTCCTCCTGCTTGGACATCCAGAATCGCCACACCTCAACCTGATACAATAACAGCCGGTACGCCATCTGGTAATCCACTCTGGATTGCAGCTCCACCAAGAAATAAAACAACACTTCCTGACCGTTCACCTGCACCGAATACACCAGATCGGCTTCTTTCTTCTTGAAATCAGGATGAATAAAGGAATGAGGAACCGGTTCCAGATTGGCTTCATTCACCTCATCCACCCAGCCCTTTTGAATGAACGAGCGCAACAATTGCACAAAAAGCTTTTTGGAGGAGAGCAGGTATTTGTACGCCGTATCATGAGGCTGATGAATGCCCTCCGGCTGCTCCTGATCCTGTTGGTTATGATCGTCCATATGCGGGTTCATCGCCCCTTTTGGAGAATTCTTCATAGTTTCATTATAGCTTTATTCATTGGAGGTAACAACGAGCAGGAGGGATATATGGATGAGTAAACTCCCTTTTACGAAAGAGCAAATTAACGAGGCGAACCAAATCAATCTCATGGAATTGGTTAAATCCTGCGGCTACCAGTTGGAAAATGGTGGACGCCGCGCCCTTCATGCCAAGCAAAGCGGTGGTCTGTATCTGTTTCGAGACAGTAATAAATATTACCACTTCTCAACTGATAGCCGCGGCGGGCCCATCGATTTTCTGATGCAATTCGAGCGAATGAGCTTTAGAGAGGCGGTGACACATTTATTGGGAGCAAATCTTGAAGCGCATACTCCTATCTCTGCGTCGAGAGAACGGGGACAGCTTATTTTACCTGACAGGGCTTCCAATTACCGCCGCATAGCATGGTACTTGACTCACATCCGTTGTATTGAGGCAGACATTGTTTCTCGACTCATGCATGAAAAAAAGCTGTACCAGCAGGACAAAACTAGCAATTGCGTCTTTGTCGGCTATGACGAGTTTGGAACGGCGAAATATTGCTCCTTACGTGGAATCAGACCCGAACGCCCGTTCAAGCAAGATTGTGAGCATTCGGATAAAAGCTATCCCTTCCATATCGCGGGTAACAGCCAAAGGGTTTACGTTTGTGAATCACCGATTGATGCCATGAGTCGAGCGAGTCTCCTCAAATTAAAGGGCCAGGACTGGACAGCAGACCACTACATTTCACTTGGTTGCTTGTCTGACCAGGCCTTAGAACGATTCCTGGGATTGTATGAAATGAAGGAGATTGTCTTTTGTTTGGACAATGATGAATTTGCCACCTATCATAACGGCAGTCCCGCCCCTAATTGGGGGCAGGAGGCTGCTGCTTTATTTGCTCAAAAGTATAAGGATTTAGGCTACAAAGCATATGTTGAAGCACCCCAAAGTAAAGATATCAATGAAGACTTGAAAATGCGGCAGGTAAAGGTAAACGTCATGCAAATAGAAAGTAAAGCAGAACATGACGTCCAAAGATGACGACTAAGATGTTCTTTCTTCACCATTACTTACTTTAACAAAAAATCTTTTTATTTTCTTTTTTAAATTTTTTACAAACTTGCTCTCTCTTCTATTTTTCTTTATTAAGATTTCTTTGAACATCATCATAATCCCCATAAACATGATTGCCAAAAGAATAAATAAAAACGCATTAGTGATATTCCACCATTTTGGGAACCATTCAACAGGTGAGATCAATTGGGTAATGGTAAAATAAAGAATAACTACACTAATCCAAAAAACAAATACTGAAAAGTGATAGACAATTCTAAATATATTTGAAAGTATAACGAAGAAAGGATTGCTAAATGTGTCACTGATAAATTGCTTATGATCCTCGTAAATAATATCATGAGCATTCCAGTATTCATCTTCAATCATAGAATAGAGTCCATTTACCATTTCTAAAAGTTCACGTTCATTTACCCTATTTTCTTCTTGTATATATTTAAAATAAACTCTCTTAAGTTTGTGAAAGTAGTCCAATATAAACGATGAAGCTATTAAACGGATTTTTGAATCCTTATTTGAATATTCCTGAACAAAAATACCGATCATCCTTAATTTTTCGGATTTCTCTTCTGTCTCAATAATTAGTGATAGTTGCTCAAACATTGGAGAATAGATTTCGTTGTAGCTTGCACCTAATTCCTTTAGAAATGTCTCTCTTTTTTTGGAACGAAGATTGAATTGATATCCTATATACGCAGTCACCAATGCCACAATAATTACGGATAGATCAATACCCCAAATTTTCATTTCTTATCACCTATCTTCTACTGGTTAACTTTCCGTAATATTTCTGACTTCAACGTTTGCATTTTGCAGTATCTGATATAGAGAAGAAATATTACGACTGAACTGAGGTCTCACTTGAACATTTCCATAATGCAAAATTTCTCTGGACTCACTGAAAGTAAAGTAGCATTGTTTCTTTGCTCTCGACAATGCAACGAAGAATGCACACATATCGGCAGTCCTCTGCGATTTAAAGCTCCAAAATGCATCATCTTCTAACCCCAGAAATATGACGGTATCGTATTCCAAGCCCTTACTCTTATGGATTGTCATTATAGGTATACTTAGCAACCCTAAGAAATCGGAGACGGCATCATTCCAATTTGAGTGTTTCAAGTAGGCCGCTGCAAGTTTTTCAGTCGCATTATCAATTAACTGATTAAAGAAAGTCCCTTTAGCATATTTGGGATATAAACGGAAAAACTTTTCCAATCCAATAAACGAAAAGAAACCATTAATCACATTCCCAATATTTCGTCTACAGTACCTTTCGTCATTTACCATTTGGTTGATTTCACGACTTATTCGATTAATATACGCACTAAGCTCGGATTCCATTTTCAATATTTTCGATTGATCCTGATCTTGATCGAATCCTTGTGCAAAAGAGAGAATTTCCGAAACTCTCACCCAGGAATCATGATTCCTTTCTAAAGTTGCTAAATTAAGGAAATCAATAATCAGTTGAATACACTCTTCTGCCAGCAAATCTTGATATTCTTTTTCGATTCTTGCATATATACCTTGTTGCTCCAGCTCTTCAATTATGGCTTTTGCATATATATGTTCTTGTTGCTTAACAAGTATGCAAATGTCTCGTGGAGTCACATTCTCTTGTTGAATTCTTTTTGCTACACTTGACGCTACAAAAATAGCCTCGTCTATGTGAGTTTGAAAATTCCAAACCTCACACACTCCTTCCAACTCACTGTGTTGGCTAGAAACTGTAGCATCCGTAGCATTTTCGTTAATTATCTTTGCCATAACATTCTGTATTTCTACTAATCTTGGAGCAGACCTATGGTTACGTGTTAATTCAATTGGATTAGCATTAAAATCTAATCTGAACTGTTCAAAAGAATTGGAAAGGGCGCCAGCCCACCCCATGATTCTTTGTTTATCATCTCCTACACTTGTCATTATTGCTGAAGAACCTAAGAAAATTGTCTTTACCAATTCATATTGAAGATAAGTTGTATCTTGGAATTCGTCCAGAAAAACGTGACTATAAGTCATCTGAATCGCCTTTTTAATTAGTGGATTTTGTTTGAGCAAATAATCAGCAAGTTTTGAAATCATTTGAAAAGTTAAAGTGCTAGGAAATCCCCCTCTTCCGTGAACCATGATATCCCAAAGCTTTACTATAAGCCAAGTGTATATATCTTCCCCGTTATCAAAAACAGGCAATTCAACTTCAGACAAACGTCTAAATAAAACATTGAAGTTAATTTCATGCTGCCAGTTAGGCTGATTTGGATGACGTTCACTTATGTAGCCAGTAGCTATATCCCGTAGTTCCCTTTGAGAAGTTACAATATTGTAATGTTTTGCGGGACGATAAATATCTGGTAACCCTAATCGAAAATGATCTAATAATTGTTTAGCAAATGAATCAAATGTTCTAGACTCGAACCTTTTAGCGAGTTCTTTTCCGCACCTTAGTTCTACTCTCTTTTTCAAGTTTTCCGCAGCATCTGTCTTAAAACTGATAGCTAGGATTTTTTGCGGAGATGGACATAAATTTGTTTGTAATAAATAACAGGCACGTTGGGCTAACAACTCTGTTTTCCCTGCACCTGGACCAGCTAAAATAAGATTGTTTAATTCGGATTTAACTGCTAATGCTGCCGCGGGCTCTAAAATAATTCCTTCTGACGGATTCCAATTCTCTGGGTTGTTATATGACATAACCTATTCTTCCTTTTGCAGTATTTCTTTTATTCTCATAACTAGCTTACTAAAAAGCTCAGGCATGAAAATCATCAAGTCATCATTATCGATCTTTAAAAGGGCTTCAATGTGTGTACTCGGTTTGCTGCGTCCAAGAAATAAGGTATTATACCAGACCATAAGCTCATGCTGCTCTGGAGTAAAAGTATACCCTGTTGCCTTCTCGTTTTTTAATGCTGCAGTAATACCGCCTCTAATTTTATCCGTATACTCTTCAGGGAACTCAGTGCGATCCGGGAAATTGGGTCCTCGCGGCACTGTTTTCTTATATGCATCCGGAAATATTTCTAACATAAGAAAATCTAAATCAAGGGGAGCCGAATAAAAAACATTATATTTATCTTCCATTAGTCTCGGCAACCAAAAGCTATTCATTGAAGCTACCCATTCTGGAGTCATTGGGTAGTTATCAAATTCTTCAAGCTGATCTTCAGTTAGAATTTCTTCTCTGTGAGTATTTCCTTCGTTATACCAAACCTTTAGTAATTCCTCACGATTCCGACCATTCAACAGTAGCTGTTTGAGTGCATACTTAATTCTGCTCCATCCACCGCCACCTCGTTCACGATCCAAATCCAACAAAGTAATATGTGGAATATTCAATTCATTGAGTAATTTCCACATATGGTTAACATGTCTTCCCCCAAGAGGAACTATAGAAATCCCATAATCATCAGGTTGTATTCCATAAGCCGATAGTACTCTGGGAATTACGATCTCTTCTGAATCCCCCTCACCTAGAATTACTAATCTAGAAAAATAAATTTCAGGGTAGGCCCTTACAGCTTCTTTAATGTATGTAAATGCATCTGATGCCTTACCAGGCAAAATCACTTTCTTTACTAGTGTAGTAAAATTCGTCTGATCAACTCTCAAATGGGCTAGATTTTCCGGATCAATCCGTTTAATAATGGAGGCACTATGTGAAGTTAAAACAACCTGAGCATTTGACTTATGAGAAATATCCTTTAAGTTTTCCATTACTCTACCCAAAAGATGCGGCGAGATATGATTTTCCGGCTCTTCTACCGCGAGAACTGTTAGGGTCGCATTAGATTTACCGGTTATTTTTATTTCAGCTTCGAGCAAAGATGAGACCATAGAAAGATAAAACAGAGATCTGAGACCATCTCCGAGTTTTTCCACGCTGTATTCACCTAGATCATGGGTTGGAGAAAAGGAAACTTCAATCTTCTTAAGGATCGAGGCGAGTGTCGAACTGCTAAATTGCAATTTCGCATCTTGATATCTAGCATCCTTGTGGTATTTTTTCCATTCTTCTCCGATGACGCTTCTTATTTGTGAAACTCCATCAATACCATCAAATAATTCATTCACAGGTTCCATTTTTGCTTTAATGGAATCATTAATATCATCTGGCCAAGAAATGTTATTTAAAATTCTCCAAAGTATTGTTCCTGAAGCATTTCGTAACTGAGCAGATGGTTCTCTTACAGCAGGAACATATAGGACTTGAATTGTTGAACGTTGGTGCGGTGTAACTGGAACCAGGTCTTCTTCTGTTTCGTCAACATCTTCAGCAACAGTAACAAAATATAGCTTCTGTTCAATTTCTCCTTCGGGAGTATTATCTGCAGTCCACTTTGCAACTAATCTTACACGCAAATAAGGTGCCTCAGCAGTATCACGAACTACGAGGTGATTAAAAAAAGGGGGAATACTCGTTCGGCTCAAAACATCGTTTGTGTCTTCCATCAATTCTGGAAAATCAATTCTGGCTTCAATTAATAAAGACAATTCTTTCATAGTGTCTGCTTTAACTTGTTTTGGAATATGAAAATCAGACTTTTCTAGTGTACGTTCATGAGAAGTCACACCAAAGAGTTTAACCAAACCATGTATTAATGCAGTCTTGCCTGAGGAATTTTCTCCAATAAAACCCGAAAGCTTATTCAAAGAGACCGTTGTACCTTCATCCCCGAAGCTTCTAAAGTTTTTCAAGTGCAATTTTGAAATTTGCATATTAGCCTCTCCTCGTATAGTATTTCTTGAAGGTTGTCTTGAACCGATTTCCAGTACCCTAGGGTACTGGCGG
>NZ_QMFA01000074.1 GCF_003285005.1 Paenibacillus sp. YN15
GGTGGTTTTTTGTTTCCCACGCTTCGCGTGCTCAACCGGCTAAAGCCATAATGAAAAAAAGCCGCGGCGGGCGGCTTTTCTGCAAGGGGGCCGTTACTCCCCCGCCTTGCTCGGATTCAGATTGTTCCGGTACTCTCGTGGGGTAATCCCGCAATATTCCTTGAACAGCTTGGTGAAATGCTCGCTGTTCTCATAACCTACCCGGTTGGAAATCTCAAACACCTTATAGTCCGGATTCATAAGCAGCTTCTTGGCCTCCTTCATCCGGATTTCCGTGAGGAATTGAAAAATGGTGGTGCCGGTGACCTGCTTGAAGAGAATGGACAGGTAGGAGCGGCTGACGGGAAACTGCCGGGTTAAATCCGAAACATTGATTTTTTCGTTGTAATGCTCCTTCAGATAGGTCTGCAGGTTATAGACGATCTGATGGTGAATGGTGAAGCTGGACTCCCTGCTTTGGCCGATAAGCCGGCTGATCCCCGTCTCCAGTAGGGAAACCGCCATCAGGCGGTAATACAGCGGCAGCCGTTCCCGCTCCAGCCGCTGCGTGGGGAAGCCTACATCCGGCAAGCCCGCCTCCTGCCCCGTCAAGGGCAGATCCACCTTCTCCGAGACCAGCTCCAGCCACAGCCGGGCAAAAGGCTCCAGCAAATAATGGCTCTCCCCCACCCACTGCTCCATGGCCTTCAGAGTATCCACCACCAGCATGGGATAGGCGCTGACCTGCACTGTCAGAATGAGCTGCTTCCATTGCTCCATCAAGGACTGCATGCCGGAGAGGTGGCGCATCAGCAAACGGCGGGTTTCATGGGAGCGCTGGTCGGCCAGCTCCCGGATCACATTCCCCAGAGCACCGTTCAGCTGCTGGCGGTCCAGCGGCTTGAGAATATAATCGGACACATTCAGCTTGATGCCCTCCCGGGCATACGCAAAATCGCTGTAGCTGGACACAATCACCGTTTTCATCCACGGCCGGGTCCGGTTGATATGCCGGATCAGCTCCAGCCCGCCCATCTCCGGCATGCGGATATCGGTAACGCAAATATCTGCGTGGTAAACATTCAGCCATTCCAGCGCTTTCCGGCCGTTGCCCACCGCTCCGGAAATAATCAGCCGGGCATCGCTTTGCCCGATTTTGTCCGCGATGCTCTCCCGGACAATCGGCTCATCATCCGCAATCAGTACGCGCAACTGCATATTCCCCCTCCTTTGCTTCGGTGAAGGGAAAGCCGATCTCCACGACTGCCCCGCCTCCCGCCGCGTTGTCCAGACGAAGCTCCACATTCCCGCTGCCCCATCTTTTTACAAGCCGCTTGTAAATATTGCGCAGCCCGATTTTGCGCTCCAGCAGCTCCTGCGGCCCCTCTGCCGCAAGGGACCGGCGGATTTCCAGAAGCCGCTCCGGCCCAAAGCCCCTCCCGTTGTCCCGCATGCGGACGAGCAGCTTGCTTCCGTTCACCGAAGCGGCAATGGAGAGCTCCAGCTGCGGCAGCCGGTCTTCATCGAAGCCACCATGGAGGATGCTGTTCTCCGCCAAGGGCTGCAGCAGAATCTTGATGCTCTCGGCCTGCAGGAGCGCAGGCGTTTCTACCGTAACGAAACAGTCAACCGTCCCTCCGAAGCGGTAGCCGACAATGAGCAGATACCGCCGCAATTGCTCCACCTCCTCGGCGAGGCTGGTCCCGCCGTCCTTCAGCTCAACGGTATACCGCAGCATCCCGGCCAGATTATGGGTAATGACCTCCACATCCTCCGCTTTATTTTTATAGGCCATAGCGTTGATGATTTCCAGCGTGTTGTACAGGAAATGGGCGTCGATCTGCATTTGCAGGGACAGCATTACAGCCTGCTGCTCCAGCGCTCTTGCCTCCGACAGGTGGATGACATGAGCCTCCAGCTCCTGCAGCATCCGGTTGTAGGACTGGGCCACCACAGCAATTTCGTCATTGCCCCGGACCGTAATGGGGCTGTGAAAATTTCCTTGCCCCGTGGACACCATGGATTTCTTCAGCGAGATCAGCCGTTTGGTCAGGGAAGCGGATACAAGCCAGATCAGGGGAATGCTTGCGGCAAGATTAAACAGGGCGATAGAATACACGGCATTGCGCACCACATGGATGCCCGAGGCGATCTCCCCGCTGGGAATCTGAATGACGGAGCGCCAATTGCTGTCGGGAATCGTATCGAAGATCACGGTGAGATTGGAGCCCTTGGGTGTAAAGGTTCCGGCGGGCGCCTCGGCCATAGGCTCCAAATAGCTGGAATCCAGCATCTCAAACAAGCGGCTGGAGTCGGGATGGGCAATCATTCTGCCGTCGGCATCAACAATAAAGCCGATACCGCTCTCTCCCAGGCGCAGGTCGTTCAGAATTTGCTGCAGCAGATTGGGACGCACATCGATTTTGACGTACAGATCGCCAGACATCCCGAACCGCTTGACCAGAGAGACCACATGCAGCGGTGCAGGCTTGCCTGCCCCGTCCACGTAACGGTCGTTCAAGCTTACATAGTAGGCGGTGGTTTCGAAGACGGGAACCGCTTCAAACCAGGGCTCGTCCCGGATGGAATAATTCAGGCCGAAGAATAAGCCCTTGGTGAAGTGATGCTCATTTCCGTTGGAGGCATTGTAGATGGTGATGGATACAATATCATCATTCAGGCCAAAAAAAGGAACCACAAACTCCTCCTCCAGCCGCAGACTGCGGGAGACAAGCTCCCCCTTCAGACCGGGAGAGGTGCTGGCCCATCTTTGCAATTCGCCGCTGACGCCCATCCGGTACATGAATTGCCGGGTGTAATCCATATACCGTTCAATGTTCAGAATCGCCTGGCTTAAGGCAAGCTGGCCGAACCGGGCAGAATCCCGGATAATCACCTTCGTTGAGGAATTATGGACAGACCAGGCGAGAATCAGAATATTGCCCACAAAAAGAAGAGTGAAGATGAAGGTCAGCTTCCATTTTAACGAATTTCTGAGCAAGCTTCCCACTCCTGCCTGATTGGCGGGAAGGTCCAACCCGCGCAGGCGCAGGTTGGACCTTCCGGCAATCATTTTTTCTTATTATACCATTCCGTATAGTCTTGAATATACTTGTTTCCGCCTTGTTTGGTCCGCCACACCTGGACAGCCTGGCTCAACGCGTCGGGCCTCAGCTCGCCGACAATGATTTTGGACGCCGTTTCCAGGAAGAAGGTGTCCGCCGGGCGGGCGCTGTTGGACTCAAAGGAAGGCACATTCAGGGTCAGGTTGGGCAGCCCTTCCTTAACGGCAATATCGACAGTTTCCTGATACAGCCGGGCTCCTTCCTCACCAAGCGTGGATAGCAGCGCAGTTTTATTGGTCATCTGCGGAGCAATCCCCAGATTGAAGTCCCGCAGGCTCTTGAAATTCTCATCCGCCTTGCTGTCGTATACCGCCTTGCCGTTTTCGGTTTTATAGGTAATCCCCTCCACGCCCAGATTGACATACAGGTCTCCTTCCTCCGTGGCCAACCAGTCCAACATCCTGATGATAGCCTCCGGATTGCTTGCCTTGGAGGGGATCACCAGATATTTGGAAGTGGGCATTTTCAGCCGTCCTACAGGCCCATCATAACCGGAGCCGACAGGAGTCGGAATGGCAATGACCTCCGGCTTTTTATCCGGCAGCGCAGTCTTCAGATCATTGTTCCACTTGCCCAGCAGATCCGTGTTGTGGTTCCAGACGCCTACCAGATCCGATGTGATTTTCTGGTTCCAGGTGGCTGCTGTATTGGTGAGAAAATCCTGATCCAGCAGCTTCTCCTGGTACAGCTGATGCATATAGGCCAGCGCCTTTTGCATATCCGGATGCGCCTCGGCGGGAATCAGCTCCTTGTTATGCAGCACATGGGCATATAAATTCAGCCCCCACATGCCGAAGATATTGTCCGCCCAGCTTAGCTTCTCCCGCATAGAGAAGGGAATTTCATCCTTCACGCCGTTTCCGTTGGGATCGCCGTCCCGGAAGGCCCGCAGCACATTCAGCAGTTCGTCGCTTGTGCCGGGCACCTGAAGGCCCAGCTTATCCAGCCAGTCCTTGCGGATGTACAGCAGCCGATAATTGGCAGGCACCGCCGGACGGGGAATGGCGATAATCTTGCCGTCGATTTTGGCGCTCTCCCAGGCATCCTCAGTAATAACCTTTTTCAGATTAGGCCCGTATTTCTCAATAAGGTCATCCAGAACCAGCGCCTGGCCGTTGGCCACGAGCGGATCATCGGTCAGTCCCGGAGAATGATACAGATCGGGAATATCCCCGGCGGCAAATTTCAATTGCAAATTGGTGGCGTATTCCCCATGGGGCAGGAAGGTGATGTTCAGGTCCGTGTTGGTTTTGTCCGCCAGATGCTTGAACATGGGTACGCTCATGGTACTCCCGGTAGGAACCACTTTGGCGAAATCCCGCAGGAAGAGCTTCAGCTTCACAGGCTGCTGCGTGCCGCCGGAGCCAGCCGTGCCGGAAGGGGAGACATTCCCCTCCTTGGGTGTGGAAGCCTCATTGGAGGTGCAGGCCGCAAGCAGGCTTGCCGTTAAGACCGTTATTGCCGAAAGCTTTCCCCATTTTCCTTTTTGTTTCATATTGCATTTGCCTCCCTTTTTATGATGAAAATAATTGAAGCCGTTACTCCTTCAGGGAACCCAAGGTGGAGCCCTTGATGAAATACTTCTGAATGAAGGGGTAAATAATGACAATAGGCAAGGTGGCTGTCACGATGGTGGCCATCTTCAGGCCTTCGGGGGTAATATCCACATCCACGAAGGAGCCTCCGGCCAAATCCTCCACGTTGCCTGCGGATATGATGTTGTACAGATAGACCTGCAGCGGCCGGAGGGCGGCATTGGTCACGAAATACAGGCCGCTGCTGTACGTATTCCAATGCCCGACGGCATAGAACAGGGAAAGGGTGGCCACAATGGGCAGGCACATGGGCATGGCAATCCGCAGCACCATGCCGTATTCGCTTAAGCCGTCCACCCGGGCAGCCTCAAACAGCTCCTCGGGAAGCGCCTTGAAGAAGGTAATGGCCAGAATCAGATTGAAGGTGTTAATGACACCGGGAACAATCATGACCCATACCGTATTGAGCAGCAGCAGATTCTTCAACAGCAGATAGGTGGGAATCAGGGGCGCGGAAAAAATCATCGTAATAATAATGTACACCATCATCACCCTTCTGCCCGGCAAATAACGCTTGGACAGCGGATAGGCGGTGACTACGGTAAACAGCATGTTCAGGCAGGTGCCTGCCGCCACCAGGAATACGGTGACGCGGAATGCGCGCCAGAAGGCGTAATTTTCCAGAACCAGCCGGTAATTGATCCAGGTGATGTCCTTGGGCCACAGGCCGACTGCCCCCTTCATCAAAGGAATCTTCCCGCTCAGGGAGCCGGCCACCACATGCATCAGGGGAAGCAGAATGGTGACGCAGGCGGCGGACAGGACCAGAATAATGATAATATCGAACAGCTCCATTTTCTTTCTCATGGGGACCTCTCCTTGCCTTAGAATAAACCCTCGCCGGAAATCCGGTTGCTGATTTTGTTGGCGGTCAGGATCAGCGCAAGGCCGATTACCGACTTGAACAAACCGACGGAGGTGGCCAGACTGTATTTAAACTGGGTGACGCCCTCCCGGTAAATATACGTATCCAGCACATCCCCCACGGAGAGAGTAAGCGGATTCAGGAAAACCCAGATATGCTCAAAGCCCAGATCCAGAATGTTGCCGATCTTCAGCAGGAGCAGGATGACAATGGCCGGCAGCATGCCCGGAATGGAGATATGCCTCATCAGGGCCCAACGGCCCGCGCCGTCCATTTTGGCGGCCTCGTACAGGGAGGGATTGATGCCGGCCAAGGCGGCGATAAAGATGATGGCGCTCCAGCCCATTTCCTTCCAGATGCCCGTGCCCACAATAAGGGTCCGGAAATAAGCGGCCTTCTGCAGGAAGGCAACGGGCTCCCCGCCCGCCGCCTGAATCCAACCGTTCACCATCCCCGTGCCGGGGGAAAGCATCATGACGGCCAGGCCGAAAATAATCGACCAGGACAGAAAATGGGGCAGATACAGAATCGTTTGGACAATCCGCTTCATATGCATAAGGCGCAGTTCATTGAGCATCAGGGCCAATATGATCGGCGCAGGAAAGGCAAACAGAATCTGATAGGAGCTTAAGACCACCGTGTTCCACAACACCCGCCGGATATTGGGGGCCTGGAAGAACATTTCGAACCAGTGCCATCCCACCCAGGAGCTGTCCCAGAAGCCCTTGAATATGTTGTAATCCTTAAAGGCAATCACACTGCCCGCCATGGGAAAATATTTGAACACAGCGAAAAACAACAGGCCCGGAATAAGCATGATATACAGGGCGTGATAGGCGGACAGCGCCCTGCGGAATCGTCCCCTCCGCTTGGACAGCCCTGCCTGATTATTTAAGGACACGGATGCAGCTTTTGTTGCCAACTTGGCTCAGCCTCCCTTTCGTACCTCCAGCTTGATTTCCACATCATACACTTCCCCCTTGCGCGCTTCAAAACAGAGCAGCCCTTCCCCATTGCCCTCCGCCGCCTGTCCCTCCGCCTTGCAGGACATGTGCAAGCAGCAGCGGACTGCTCCGCCGGAGGAATTGACCCGGCCGGAGCGGTACCGGATGGCGACGGGGCCATCCCGGCCGGCGGTGATCCGCGCCTTGCACAGGAGACCCTCCCGCCACTCCAGATCAACCGTGCAGCCGCCCCGAGCCCGTAAGCCCGTTATGCGTCCGGCAGGCCACACCTCGGGCAGCGCCGGAAGCAGCTCCAGCGCTTCTCCATGGGATTGGAGCAGCAGCTCCGCCACAGCCGCTGTCCCCCCGAAATTGCCGTCAATCTGAAACGGCGGATGGCAGTCCAGCAAATTGGGATAGACGGAGGAGGTAAGCAGCTGCCTGAATTGGTCATACGCCTGCTTGCCCTCCTGCAGTCTGGCGAAGAACAGAATGATCCACGCCCGGCTCCAGCCCGTATGGCCTCCACCATGAGCCAGGCGGTTCATCAGGGTCTGCCGGGCGGCGCCGGCCAGCTCCGGTTGGGCATGAATATCAATGGACTGGCCGGGATACAGGGCGAACAGATGGGAGATATGGCGGTGGCCCGGATCGGCCTCCGCTTCGATCTCGTGTGTCCACTCCTTCAGGGTGCCGTTATCGTTGACGGCCGGAGGAGGGATTTTGCCCAGCGCCGCCTTCAGTCGGCTGCGGAACGCCTCGTCCCCGCCAAGAACTTCTTCTGCCCGGATGCAGGCCCGGAACAGCTCGGCGGCAATCTGGCCATCCATGGCCGGCCCCATGCACAAGGCGCCCTGCTGCCCTGAAGAGAGAATGAATTTATTCTCCGGCGATATGGACGGGCCTGTCAGCAGGCGGCCCTCGTCATCCTCCGTCATATATTCCAGCAGAAAAAGCGCCGCCTCTCTCATGCAGGGATAAGCCCGCTCCCGGAGGAAGGCCTCGTCGTTGTCAAAGCGGTACCGCTCCCACATATGCAGGGTCAGCCAGGCGGCCCCCATGGGCCAGATGGAGGAGGTGGACAGCACCCCTTCAATGTGAGTGTTGCCCCACAGGTTGGTGTTGTGGTGGGCCACAAAGCCGCCGCAGCCGTACACTGTCCTGGCCGTAGCCCGGCCATGGGGCAGCATCCGTTCGATCAGATCGAACAAGGGCTCGTGGCATTCGGACAGATTGCAGACCTCCGCCGGCCAATAATTCATTTGCGTATTGATATTGATGGTATATTTGGATTCCCATGGAGGGGTATAGCTTTCGTTCCATATCCCCTGGAGATTGGCCGCCTGGGTCCCCGGCCGGGAGCAGGAAATCAGCAGATACCGCCCGTAATTGAAGAACAGCTCCTCCAATCCGGGGTCCTGCCGGCCCGCGGCGTACAGACGGAGTCTTTCGTCCGTAGGCAATTCCGCCTCAGCCCGGGTCTCCCGCTCCTCCTTGCCCGAAAACAGAGAGAATTCCATTCGGTGGTATCTGGCTCCGTATTCCGCAGCATGGGCCCGCTTTAATTCCGCATAAGGCGTTGCCGCTGCGGCTTCGATCCGTTCCAGGCAGACCTGTCCGTACCCCTCACCGTGATAAAAAGAGGTTTCCGCTCCCACCACCAGCGTAACTGCCCTGGCCCCTTCTACAGCTACGAAATCCCCGATGGTCTCCATCCTGCCGGTTTCTGCAACCGCTCTTACCCCGGCCTGAAATTGCACCCCTTCCTTGCCCCCGCCGTCCCCGCCCATGATAACGGTGGCGTGGCCCGCCGGGCGGGAGCCGCCGTCGAAGGGCCGCCGCATCAGATGGACGCCGAAGCTCATGCCTGCGGGATGTTCCGTCTCCAGGCGGATCAGCAGCACTCCGGCCACGGCGCTGGCTATATATTCCCGTATATAGCGGCAGCCGTCCTTCCAGTAGGAAACGGAGGCGATACCGGTGCTGACGTCAAGGAGGCGCTGGTAATTCATGACTGCCCCCGAGCGGTCCTCCATGCGGATCATCAGGTCCCCCAGCGGCTGATAGGGATGCATATATTTGGGAGATGACATCATGGCCATCATAGCCGTATGCTCCGCCTCCTGCTGCCGGCCCTGCCGGAGCAGGTCCCGGATGGCGGGAAGCCGCTCCCGGGCACCGGAGCTGTCTGCCATCAGGCTTCCCCCATACCAGACGGAATCCTCGTTTAGGGATATCCTTTCCTCTCCCGCCCTGCCGTAGACCATTCCTCCCAGCCGCCCGTTTCCCACAGGCAGGGCTTCGTTGAAGGATGCGGCGGGTGTTGTATAACGCAGCAGGGTTGTGCTGCCATAACGAACGGTGTCCAAAGCGCAACCGCCTTTCCTTTATTGTCGGGTACAAAACCAACTATACCGTGAATCCCCCCTCTTCAAAACCGGGCCCGTGTTGTAAAATCCGTGGGATTGTTTCGACCTGGAGGATGATCCTGCAGCCATAAAACAATTGCTACGAAAATGAAACAACTGCCGGGTATTGCGGCGGGCGCCAATTTGATAGGATAGCCTTGCAAGCGGTTTGCAACCGCTGTCATTATGATGGAGGAGGTTTATGATGATTATGGTGTTCAACCGATTGGGAAGGTGTTTTCTGGCTGTATTGCTGGCATTGCCGCTTCTGCCCTTGCTCTCTCCTGTTACGGCCGGGGCGGCCGGGGGGCCTCTGGTCTATCTGGAGAACGGAACGCTTCACTACAATACCTACGCCAATGAAGAAGAAACCAATGCGGTCAACCAAATCCCGGATTTCTCCCATGCCGGCTACGGCGGCGGGGGAGTCGCCCTGCCCGAGCGGTCCGAGATTCCGGTGAAGGCTGTCCTCGGGCCCTCGGGCGGAGATGACCGGGACCGGATTCAGAGCGCCATCGACGCGGTTTCCGCCCTTCCCGCGGACGCCAACGGGTTCCGCGGCGCAGTCCTGCTGACGGCAGGAACCTATTATGTGCCGGATACCCTGTACATGCGGCAAAGCGGCGTCGTGCTGCGGGGAGAGGGCCAGGGAGCGGACGGCACCATTCTTTTGGGCAATACCCCGGCCGCTTACAATCTGCTTCAGGCGGGGCCTGCCCCTCAGGAGGTACGGATAGAAGGGGAGGACCGGAACGCCCAGTCCGGGACTTCCCTATATACAGGAGGAGACAACCGGTATATCGGCTCCATCAACGAGGGCGATTGGATCAAATATGCATCCGTAGATATAAGCGGAGCCAAGGAAATCCATTTCCGAGTGGCCTCCAGCCATTCCAACGGGACCATGCAGGTCCGCTTGAACAGTGTGGACGGGCCTGTCATCGGGGAATATGCCAATGCTTCCACAGGAGGCTGGACCACCTTTGCCAATGCTTATGTGCTGATCGAGCCCACCGACGGAGTTCATGATCTGTACCTGACCTTCAGCAATCCGGCAGGGGGCAATATCCTGAATATCGATTGGCTCAATGTGCTGAATGATCTGGTCAGCGAGGTTCCCCAAACCCGCCAACCCGTCACAAGCTCCTATGTGCCCACGGGAGCCCGGACCCTGAAAGTGGCTTCTGCGGCGGATTACCGGGTAGGGGAAAAAATTTTTGTGGTGCGCACGCCCAATTGGGCATGGATCAACGAGCTGGACATGGCCCAGTACGGCTGGACGCCCCAGGCGTATATCGCTAAATATGAACGGACCATTACCGCCATTGAGAATAACATTCTGACTGTGGATATCCCTCTTGTGCAATCCATCAGCAGCCATTACGGCGGCGGATATGTGGCCGGATACCGGGCGGAGCGGATTTCCCGCATTGGCGTCGAGGACCTCCGCTTCGATTCCTTCTATGCCGGCGCTGCGGACGAGCTTCATGTCCAGGATGCCATTGTGTTCGATTACACAGAGGACAGCTGGGTCAGGAATGTGACCGGCCTGCATCTGGCCCATTCCCTGGTGAGCTTGAACAAGTGGAATACCCGGCTGACGGTCCAGGACTCCGCCGTCCGGGACATGGTCTCCCTGGTTCAGGGCGGCAGGCGCTACCCCTTCGCCATCAACCACGAGACCAGCTCCATGAACCTGTTCCAGCGCAATTATGCGCAGGATGGCCGCCATGAATTTTCCACCAGTTCCCGGGTGGCCGGGCCCAATGTGTTTCTGGATTCCTATGCCATCAACTCACACGCCGATTCCGGTCCGCACCACCGCTATGCCACCGGAACCCTGTACGACAACATCCAGACAGGGGCCCTCCGGGTATGGAACCGGGGCAGCCTGGGAACCGGCCAGGGCTGGACCGGGGCGCAGATCGTATTCTGGAACTGCAGAACCTACAACCCCCTGGGCACAACCAACGACGATGTGCGGGTGGCCAGTCCTGCGGGAGGAAAGAATATGGCCATCGGGTGCAGCGGAGAGGAGCAGGTGCAGGATAACGGCGGGTATTGGGAATCCTGGGGAGAGCCTGTGCTGCCCAGAAGTCTCTACCTCCAGCAGCTCCAAGACCGGCTGGGCGTGCAGGCGGTGAACAACGTGACTACCCCGGAGCAGCGGCAGGGGAGCATCTGGGGACAGCTGGCCGCCTGGAAGGGCAACGGCAATCCGGCGGAGTACAGCAACAATCTGGCCAGGAACCAAAGCTATGCCTCCTCCAGCGCCTACAGCTCCTATCCGGAGGGGCTGATGTTCGACGGCAATCCGGCAACCCGCTGGGCTGCCCGAGGCTCCGGCACCAATCAGTGGGTATCTGTGGATTTCGGCACACCGCTGGAGTACAGCCAGGTGGTGCTGAAGGAAAGCTCCTTCCCTAGAGTGACCTCCTTCAAGCTGCAGTCCTCTGCGGACGGCAGCGTATGGGAGGATATCCCCGGCGCTGCGGGAGATGCTATCGGCAGCAGCCTGACCGTCCATTTTGTGCCTGTGAACTCCCGCTACTTGAGGCTGTATATCCTGGACGCCACGGGAGAGCCCACCATCAACGAGATGGAGGTATACAACGCTCCCTTCACGGCTCCCGATCTGGCGCAGGGGAAAACCTATTCCGCCTCAAGCACTTATACCGGCTATGAAGCGGGCCGGGCCTTCGACCAGAATCTCTCCACCCGCTGGGCAGCCCAGAGCACAACGGGGCAATGGATCGCCATTGACATGGGGGCACCCGCCGCTGTTAATACGGCTATTGTCCGGGAAACCTCCTACCCCAGGGTGACGGGATACGAATGGCAATATTCCCAGGACGGCCAGGTGTGGACGGCAGTCCCCGGCGGGGCCGGATCGACCCTGGGAAGCAGAAAAATCAACGGCTTTTCCTCCGTCACCGCCCGGTATTTCCGGCTGTATGTGAACAGCGCCTCCGACAAGCCGACCATCAACGAAATCGAGTTGTACCATCTGCAATAACAATCGGGGTCCGGCCCCGCAAAAAAGCAGCCGCACGTGCTGAATCCCAGCAGGTGCGGCTGCTTGCGTAATAACTTCCGGAAGACCCATCCTCCCTGCAATATTAACGCAGGTGCTTCTTCCGGGTCAAGTAAGCGCCTGTCGTTGCTGACTTATTATAGCGGATTCCACACAAGGTGATTTTTTGGCTATAAGCTTTTCCTACACCACCCGCATAGCAGGTGGTTTTTTGTTTCCCACGCTTCGCGTGCTCA
>NZ_QMFA01000075.1 GCF_003285005.1 Paenibacillus sp. YN15
ATTCTATGAACATTTGGAGAAGGATTTCTGCTTCCTTTCTCATGTAAGGTTTGATGCATCGCTAGTGCCTTATTTCACAAAAAATGAACGCGCACGGCCAGATATGAAGAAATAGCGTGGCTCATATTCGTTACATTTTTAAACCGGTTGCTTTTTCGGAAATAAGCATTGTGATATTCGTTAGAGCTCCAGCATGATATCCCGGAGTGTATCTGTACCCCCCTGCCCCCCACAGCGCGCAAAATCCATTAGAATTTCGAATCCAGCAGCTGGTAAGTCCGGTACCTCACCTTTCCGCTTGCAACCTCCAGTATTTGTTTGCTTGCCAGATCACGGAGAACAAGCCTGGTGTGCTGTTCCGTAAGCCGCAGATGGGCTGACAGCTCCTTCGGTGTAAAGGGGCGCATCAGTCTCCGGGCATAACGCAGGGTTTCCGCTTCAGACCAGCTTAGTTCGGATGGGACCTCTATGGACAAAAATTTGCCGACAAAGGAAAGGATCAATTGCTTGCATACCCCGGGATCTTCCCGGATGGACAAGTAGGCAACCGGCAAAAAACACCAATTATCAAGGGCAAGCAAAATGGGGGCATTTTTCCGCTCTACAAAAATGATCAAGAGCTGACGCGGCAGATTTGGAGAAACGTGGCGTGAGGGTTGTGCGCATTTTTCAGAAGCGGGGACCCATGCCTGTAAAAAGCTCCCTTGACATTGGAGCGCACTCCAATGTTATTCTTGTTTCATGGAGAAAAACTATTCGATCCAAGAGGTTTCACGGATGCTTCAGATTCCGAAGGATACGCTCCGGTACTATGACCGGATCGGGCTTGTTTCGCCGTCACGCCGGGAAAACCGGTACCGCAGGTATTCCAAAACTGATGTCGTCGATTTAATGAATATTCAAATGATGCAGGTTGCGGGCTTTACCCTGGAGGAAATGAAGGGAAAGTTCAATTTCAGGAGGATGGAGGATATTGATCCCACTTATTGCGGGGAGGCAGCTTCGTTTCTCGATGCCAAACAGGCAGAAATAAGAAGGAAGATTGAGCATCTGGAGCAGATCAGCCAACTGCTCGGTAAGGCAGCCGAAACATTGCGGAATTTCAATCCGGAAAGCGACCGGCGGCTGGCGGAAATGGTACGGGAGATTTACCGGAGCATGCGTGGCCATGATCCGGTAATGGGAGAGGAGGGATGCAATGCGCATCAGGATTAAGAATCCGTATTATTTCATTGCCGGCGTCCTTGCCGTGCTGTTTGCGGCAACACATGCATGGAACGGGCAAGCTGCTGTGCTGCCCAAGCTGGATATTGAGGCGGTATCCGTGGAGACTCAAACCGTATTCACGTATGTATGGCATATCATCACCGTTGAAAATCTGGTTTTTGGCATAACTTTCATGATCTTGTCCATTCAAAACGATCCGTTAAAGGGCAGGCTGGCCGCTTTAATGATCGTGTCCGTTCTGTTTGTGCGGCTGATTGTCATTCTTGGGGCAACCGCCATTCTGGATGCTTCGTCTCTTGGAAGCACGTTCACCGATTCCATCGCTATCATCATTTATATAGCCCTTATTATTCTGGGGATAAGACTGAAAGGCAGACCGCGGGGAGGCCGCCCTCCGCAATCCGGGAAGGCGTTGTGAACGGAAGCAAGACAGCGGCAGGCCGGCCGAATTGCCGCGGTATTATTCCGCCAGCTTGCGGTTCAGCTTGGACAGCATTTCCGTAAACATCCGGCACTCCGCGGCAGACCAATCCTCAAAAAGCTGCCCGTACCGCCTAAGACGGATTTCCCGTGCTTGCTCCAGAGTCTGCCGGCCCAGTTCGGTGATCCGGAAGTTGCTGGCTCTTCCGTCGCACTGGTCGGGAACCCGTTCAATATAGCTTTTTGCTTCCAGGGCAGCCGTTTGCCTGCTGATCGTGGAGGAGTCCAGGCCCAGCTGCTCGGCCAAGGCCTTCACGCCAAGCTGGGAACAGCCCGCCAGATGGCAGAGCAGCGTATAGGAGGAGCGGTCCAACCCTCCAAGCTTCTTGTCTAAAGCAGAGCGGCGGATGAGCGTCATCAGTTCGATATTCAGGGAATTCAGATTTTTTTCGTCCATGGTGTATTCCGTCCTTAGGGGGTACATTGGATTGACATCTCTAATAATAGATGTATAATACACATAAGTCAAATAGGTGTATCATACACATATATTAAAGGAGAACATGGAGTGGAAAACCAAACTGCGAGACGATCTTCATTCGGGCTGATTATTTTAGCCATATTCTTCGGCAATTTTATGGCTATTCTGAGCACAACGACAATCAATGTGGCATTCCCGATTTTCTTGAAAGACTTCCATGCGGAGATCAGCACCGTCCAGTGGATGATTACCGGCTACTTGCTGGCTACCGGGGTCGTGGCGCCGGTTGTCGGTTACTTTGGGGACAAATGGAGCTATAAGGTTCTGTACGTAGTCGCCTTATCCGGGTTTACGCTGTTCTCCGGGCTGTGCGCCATTGCCTGGTCCATCCATTCCCTGATTGCCTTCCGCATCACACAGGCTGTATTCGGCGGCCTCATCATTCCTACCACCATGACTATGATCTACCAGTTCATTGAGAGGGAAAAACAAGCCTTTGCCATGAGCTTATGGAGTTTGGCGTCCATGCTGGCTCCCGCCTTTGGCCCTACCCTGGGAGGGTGGCTGACCGGCTATTTTGGCTGGGAATCCCTGTTCCTGATCAATCTGCCCGTGGGCCTGATTGCCGTGGCGGTAGCGTTGAAATGCCTGCCTTACCAGCGGCAGAAAAGCAAGACCCAATCTTTTGACACGATGGGCTTTATCACCGTGATTCTGAGCAGCACTCTGATTATCCTCACGTTCAACAAAGGCAGCGCCTGGGGCTGGACCTCATGGAAGACGTTGTCCCTGTTAATTATCGGTGGGGCGACGCTGTTCTACTTCATCCGCCGCGAGCTGTCTTTGGAGGAACCGCTGCTGAATCTGAGGGTGTTTCAACAGCGGCGCTTTACCTACAGCCTCATCCTGAACTGCATCATTACCATCGCATTATACTCGGGCACCTTCCTGATTCCGGTGTTTCTGCAGGACATTCAGCAGGCTACGCCGCTGGATACGGCGCTGGTGCTGCTCCCAGGTTCGATTATTATGGCCGTGATGTCCCCGGTGGTGGGCAAATTATATTCGTGGGTCGGCCCCTTCTGGCTGATTCTCGGAGGAATCCTGGTGCTGGGAGTGTCTACTTGGGAGCTAAGCAATGTGTCCATGGCAAGCAGCCATATCTATGTATCCGTCATGATGGCGCTGCGCAGCATCGGCATTGTACTGTCCTATATGCCTGTCACCAACGCCGGAATGTCCGCCGTTCCCAAGGCAATCACCGGTCACGCCTCCTCCGTCACCAATTGGGTGCGCCAAGCCACCGGGGCCCTGTCCATTGCCCTCTTCAGCTCCGTGCTAAGCTTCCGTTCTCTGGCGCATCAGAAGACATTGGCCGGCGGCGCGGCAGAAACGGTGAACGGACATGTGAAAGCCCAAGCCATGGCCATGAGCGTGCAGGACATTTTCCTGCTGGCCACCGTAATCGGCTTGGCTGCGATTCCTCTGACCTTTATGTTGAGGTCGGGGAAAAAACGGAATGAGGAACCGGTTTGTATGGTGGAGAGAGAGGTTGATGTGTAATTGGTATCTGGAGAATGTTCAACCTTGCTTTAGGGATATTTGGTACGTTGACCGTAGGGTCAACGTTTTTTTATCTTATTGGTGTCATCCAAATGGAAATATAAGATAGAGAAATTGATTTTAATGTTTATTAAAACAAAATTAGTAAATAATTTGGATAGAAAGGAGGTTGATTTAATGGATAATGATAAAATAAAAATGTATCAGCGCGCAATGGAATCAGTCAAGAAACTTTCAGATGATGAAAAAGATAATGTTTTAAAATCCATCACTAGCCTCAAGTCGCTAACTCTAGACGAGCTGTATTTACTGTCGTCAAAAGCTGTAGCGGCCGCTTGTGATAATTGTGGCACTTGTTGTACAGAGAATGAGATTGGAATTGATGGTGGCTATTAGTAAAAATAGACCTCAAATTTAACATAATATTTAAATTTGAGGTCTACCAGTTATTCGGCAAAACTATAAGGGCATGAGTAATGAGAAAATTTTATTGAGGGGATATATAAAAATGAGGTTTGTTCATAAAGACGTGCAAATATTAAATCGCTCGGTTCGGATTATCATAGACAGGCAGAAAGACAGTTTCTATATATATGATCCAGACACTGCATTATTCGCAGAATTAAAAGAACAAGTTGGTAAGGATATCTTAAATGAAAAATTTACTTCTTCTGTAGAAGAGGTCCTAATTACCTTTTTGACCCTTGAAGAAAAAAACAAAAAGATGAGTTTAAATCTTACGACTGATGCAAGTAGCATTTTAGCTATCTCATTAGGAACCAGGACAGACTGTAATATGTCATGTACATACTGCTATAACAATAATCATTTCGAAAAAAACGGGAGAAAAGATATTTTTCAAATGGACCATCATATTGCGATGAACGTCATTGAATCCGCATTATGTTTATTACATGACAATGATGTTTTGTCTGTACAATTCATTGGTGGAGAGCCGTTGTTGGATTTTGAGTCAGTAAAAAAAATTATTATTGAAACAGAAGCAAGAGCATTGAGCATAAACCGCAGTGTGCGGTTTTCAATAAACACGAATGGAACTCTGCTGGACAAAAAAAAGGCAGTTTTTCTTAATGAACATAAGGTAAGTATTTACATTAGTATTGATGGCTCTAAAGAACAACATGATAAACATAGAATATTTAAGGACGGTTCTGGCAGTTATATGTTAATTGCTAGGAAACTAAAAGAATTCTTGGAAACATACGACGGGACAGTGCGTACTTGCAGGATTACAGCCTCTTCAAAAAACTTTGACTTTATTGAAGCAGTAAAAAGTTGCATAGAATTGGGTTTTAACAATATCGCAACAGGTATTCCTTTCTCCAATATTTTACAAAGTGTTGAGATGGAGGAGGGGGAAACCATTGTAAATGAATTGTTAATTGGTATAAAAAAATTAAGACAATATTGTATTGAACAATACAAAATGGGGGCTGCATTTAGATTAGGAATATTTCATAATACAATGTTTCACCTGTACGCATATAGGCCTCAAATGATCACTTGTGGAGCAATTCGGCGTTATGTAGCCGTTTCACCAAATGGAGAAATTGTCCCATGCCATCGATATTTAGGAACGACTGATAAGACTAAAATAATCGGTAATATTGATAACATTGGAACATCCAATCCTCTTAATATTGAACAAAGAAATTCCTTCATTATGGATCAAGGCTTTGATGATTTTGGGGATGTAGAATGCAGCAAATGTTGGGTAAAACGATTATGCGGAGGAATGTGTTACGAAGTAGGAGAAGAAATGAAAGACAATGATCAACTCAAACATTTAATTTGTAAATTTAAAAAGGGATTGATTGCAGAAGTAATGGAAATGTATGTAGAAATTCAGGAAATACCTGAGTTATTTAATTATGTTATGACAATGAATTCTAATCTGAGATCAGATGAGACAGCCCAAAATTCTTTCGCCGAAAAAATGAGAAGATTGAAATGAGGGAAATGAATGACGTACAGCTTTATTAACAAGAAGAATCTACTGATTTCTGAAACTGAGCAACGAACCAATTCAATAATTATGCAATTGGATAAAAGGTGGGAGGAAGAGGAGGTTCAATTACTTAAAGAGCTAGTCACCTACACTATAAACAAGTATAATGGTTCGGCGTATATTATAGGTTTTCCAACACTTTTCCCAATGATAAAAAAAGATGATTATGCAATGTTTCAAGAGCAGTTAATTTTGGCTGGATTATGTATGACAATTCATGAATTTAAAAACGATTATAAGACCTATTATAAAGAAGAAAGATTGCGGCATTTAGAGAGGCGACTTTATGAAGAATTACAAAATAATATATTATGCCTGGCAAAAGACTCCGAAACCCAGCATCAGTTTAACTTGATTCTGCAGATGGGGTATAGTAAGCACTCTGAATTCTACGAAAACGAATTTTTAATATCTCAGCTATCTAAGTGTCTTTTTGCAGGGCCCTCAAATAATTTCTCTTATTACACAACTATGAGTTTAGGTAAATTTGAATTAATGGCAGCAATTTCGGAAATTCTAATTATTAAATATGACTATGAAAATTATGACATGTTAAAAAAAATTATATTAGATATATTAATATCCACGCAAATTCTTGATGATTTACTAGATTTAAGTGAGGATTTGCAAAGTGATGATTACAATGTTTTTACAGGTGTATTTAGAGATCTACTAGAAGAGGAATGTTATCAATATCCAATTTGGAATAAATACATAAAAATTCCCCATTTTCAGGTTATTAATATTTTGATCAATATTATAAAGAACGAAGAGATGATCAATAGAGTATATTGCCAAATAAAATATTTGCTTGAAAGTGTTAAGCTTAGATTATTTCATAATATAGGTCTTCTAAGAAATGAACAGGGGAAGCATGAGTTTGCTTTCGAATTTTCGAGGAAGATTTGGATTTCTATTGAGAATGTCTATTCTGAATATCCCGGGTACATACCAAGCATTTTAAATTATTTAGCATTTTACAATCTCGAAAGATATATTCCTGATACCTGAGTCACGAAATTGGGCGGATCTGGGGTTTATTGATTATTTGCGTAGCCATAGCTATAGTGCTCTTGAAGCGATTGTTTCCAAGGCTGGTGGAAAACTTGTGGAAGCAGAAAATCCATGGGGGGGATACATCGCATCGGTATTTAAACGCCTTTAGGAGGACAATGGTTGCATCTATGGACAGATGGTGATTCTATGGCATCCGGCAGGAAAGGACGAGAACCTCAGTCTTTGGAAAGAAACGCTCTCCCGCGGGGAGCACTTGCTTGATCCGGAGAAGGGGCATCTCCACGGGTGTAACTGCGGCTTTCGCCTGCGAGTAATGGCAGGATTTTTCTAAACACTCATGGCATCACCTCCCTTCCGGGAGATTAGCCGTCCGCCCTTGTCGCTATATAGTTGCATGACGATTATACCAGATTTTTCAAGAGTCGCATATGTTGAATATCTGGCTCAAAATAAATGCCTCACTCTACAGCTTCACTTCTTTCCTCCGGTCTTTCCATTCATCGATTTCCCGCGGGTCTACGCCTAAGATTTCGCAAATATGCAGCGCGATATTAACGGTCGGAGAGTTCGCTCAATTTCATATCAAAGGAACACCTCGGACAATTTGTCTCATTATATTCTGTACACATTATACTTCCTTACATAAAAAGAACAAGCGTTTCGAGAGCGCTTGTTCTTTTATTTTTCTGGAAAATATGGATGTTCACAAGTTTGGCTTCTACTTCCGCTGATTCTTCAACACTTCAGCTACAATATTCTTCACCATCTCAATCGAGTGGGAATCCTGATCAATCAGCAAGGAGATGATTTCTTTAATTGTTGTTTCATTAGCCGTTAATTGCTCGTACTGGTAAGAGTACATAAAGAATTGATGAACGCCTACGCCTAAACCATCTGCAATTTTCTCCAGATTTAACAGAGATATGTTCTTTTCTGCCCGTTCAACACCACCGATGTAGGAAAAGGTAAACCCGCACTTTTCCGCTAAAGCGGTTTGGGACAGGCCGCGGGCTTTTCGAATTTCACGGATTCGCTTTCCTACATTAACCAGGATTTCAGACATATGCCTACACCTCATGTTGAGTGTAGTTGCAACGAAGTCATTACGAAATACACTAATAATAGTCATTAATTTATATTTTGATACTTATAATAGTCAAATGTATAATCAATTATGTATTCTCAAGAAAAATATTGACCTTGATAACACGGGGAAGAAGGAGTGAACCACATGCCAGAACCTTGGCCGGAATGGGTGAGGCCTGCCTTTGATTTGCGTTTTTTAGAACGGGCGTTAGAGGCATCCAATCTGGAAGAGATCAATGAGCTTGTCCAACATCAGCAATGCTTGTCTGCTGAACTGAAGCTTCAATTAACATTAGAACAGTACCGGCAGATTCTTAACTGGGAAGAGAATATCAACTTCCGTTGTACACTGGAGAAGGAATGGTTGTATTTCGCCGGGCTTAGGGATAGCCTTACTTTCTGGAAGCATTTGCTGAGCAATTTTCCTGATGAATGAGGCAGTTGCCGAAACATGGAGGAGGTTCAGTTTTACTATAAACAAACTCTCCCTGTAGCAGTTAGTTGTTCTCTTGTAAACTAAAGGGTACAAGGAACGCGAATGTAACCTAAGCTTAAAAGGAGAGATGTTACCTACATGCTGAAGCTGAAGTATCTTTTTGATAACAGGGATTTGGCGGAAATGCTATTGAAGAATTGGCAGTATGAGGACATCGGAATGTTTAAGCATTACCGTGTATCCTCCAACGCAATCTATCCGTTCAAACGGGAAGGGACGACTCATTTTCTGCGGTTTGCTCCCGAGGAAGAGAAATGGAAGCCGAATCTTTTGGCGGAGTTAGAGTTTATTGATTATCTGCGTAGCCATGGCTATGGCGTTTTGGAGGCGGTTGTATCCAAGCAGGGTGAAAAACTTGTGGAAGCGGAGACTCCATGGGGAGGATACATTGCATCGGTATTTAAACGTGTTCCGGGTATGCAGATGGATCGTACCGATTTTTCAGATGAGATTATTTTCAGTTACGGTAAGGCACTGGGGAAGCTCCACCGTCTGTCCAGCCAATATACGCCGGAGCACCACAGAAGATGGTCGTATAGTGATGTTTTGGATTGGATTCAGGACGTGTTAGCCCAATTTCCCGGAGAAGCAGCTGCATTGGCGGAAACGGCATTATTGCGGGATTATTTCGCCTCGATCCCCAAGCCACAGGATGCATATGGCCTCATCCATTATGATTTTGAATACGATAATGTTTTTTATGACGATGAAACCAAGATCTGCCATGTCATTGATTTCGATGATGCCATGTACCATTGGTATGCCATGGATATGGAGCAGGCGCTGGATAGCTTGCGGGAGAACATCCCTTCGGAGGCTTTTGAACAGAAGAAGCAATGCTTTGTGGATGGATACCGCACTGAATATGAGCTATCGGGTGATGCTGAGACTTTACTGCCGGCATGCAGGCGTTTTGCCCGTTTATACGGGTATGCTCGGACTTTGCGCTCAGCTGCCGAGAAGTGGGAGCATGAACCGGATTGGCTTGTGAATTTGAGAGGGAGATTGCTTGAAAGTGTGGAGGAATGCTCAATTTTGTTTGGCAAAGTGCTATAGTAGAGTAAAAATAAATAGACAAAAGGAGCTGGCCCAGACTTTGGTTGTGAATGGGTGGCTCCCTTTTATTTTGAAAAGATTATTCTTGATGTCGTTTATTGTATAAGTTTTGGTAATCAAGTTGGAGGTAATCGCGGCAACAACAAGATCAGATTAGGATAAGTTATATTTTGTATTGGACAAGACGAGAACAGGACGTTGTTTTGTGGTGGACAAGTCACTGAATGGAAGTGGAATTAATACGATATCTCCTTGGTTTATACATTATTCCAGGCCTCATCATCTATGGGATTGTTCCAGAACTTCATGCTGGTCATACTTGCCTCTTCCAGGTTTTTTAGTGCTTCATGTTCTCTTTTTGCGTTCAAATAACCAATAAAGTCAGCAACAACAATTGCATCCTGTTCAGGAATTTGGTCAATGATGCGTTTTAATTCTTCACGGTTAACACTCACGAAATCACGACCTCTCGACTCTGATTCATTCATTATATCATATGAAGTTCCAATGGTTGGTCTTGGAAAGGAACGTTCTTCCGCGGGGAATGGTGCTTGCCCAACCCGGAGAAGAAGCGTTTCCGGGGCACAACTGCAGCCTTCGTCCGTAAGTACGGCAGGATTTTTCTAAAACATTTTCTCACTGTATTCTGTTTGTGTTATACTGTGGGTAGAATGATAAAGAGGAGCTGCGCGAACAGCCCCTCAGTAGCAACTACCGCTTCAAAGGCGGTTAAGCTTTATGGGTTAAGCCGGAGAAATAGGCCGTGTCCCCTGTCAAGGGCGGCCTATTTCTTTTTGTTCATGATATGCACGACCAACGTTGCGAAAGCAATCATTAGTACGAGAGTTTCATAAACACTCATGGCATCACCTCCCTTCCGGGAGATTAGCCGTCCGCCCTTGTCGCTATATAGTTGCATGATGATTATACCAGATTTTTCAAAAGGCGCATACTGCGGTTCTTTTTTGTTTTGAGGAGAGGCTTACGNTGATTATACCAGATTTTTCAAAAGGCGCATACTGCGGTTCTTTTTTGTTTTGAGGAGAGGCTTACGTTATTTTCTCCTGTAAATATGGCGGGATTTTTCTAAAACATTTTCTCACCGCATTCTGTTTGTGCTATACTGTGGGTAGAATGATAAAGAGGAGCTGCGTCAACAGCCCCTCAGTGTGCAGCAACCGCTTGAAAGGCGGTCGGCCTCAGTGTTTGGTCAAGTGAAATAGACCGCGACCTTTGGCGAGGGCGGTCTATTTCTTGTTTCGGTGGAAGACTTCAATGACTCGGATGACCAGCGTCAACAGGGCAAGCATCAACCCGGCAAAACTAATCATCAGCGTCAAAGCATCCTTTACCTCCACGGCATCACCTAAGGGCTTTCGTGAGAAAGCCAGCTTCGTAAGCATAGAGGATAGCCGACCGCCCTGCAAGCCTGCACATGACCAATTATACCAAATTTTGATAGAGCCGCCTATAGGGGCTTTTTTCCTTTTGCAAAACAATAAAAGAGGGGAACGCAGCCCCCTCTTTTGTCGTTCAATACAAATCAAACATGCCTACGTCGTAGCTTTGCATCTTCAGATAGGTGAAGAGCTGGCCGCGATGGTGCTGGGCGTGGGTGACGATTTCGATGAGCCACTTGGCTTGGGCCGTTCCGTGGTCCAGGTAGAAGGGGACGGTTTTCCTGTGCAAAAAATCCTCCTCCGACAAAGCGGCCATGTACTGCCGCAGCGGCTCCAAACCTTCGGCCATGCTGGCTCCCAGTTGAGCAAAATCCGTCTCCGCAAAGCGGCCTTCCAGTTGACGGACCTCCTCGGCGGAATGCTCCTGCAGGATCAGCAAATCCACTTTGGGAATGGCGGCAAGATGCTCGGCCAGCTCCCGCAAGGTTCGCATATTGGGCTGCGGACGAAACTCCAGATCCTCCCGCTTCACTTTGGCCAAAAGATTGGTTGTGGTTCGGACGATAAGCTCCAATTCCTCAAACAACATGTGCTGCAGCTCTTGAACGGCTGTCATTTGGATACACTCCCATTCGGTTAACGTTTCCAGCATACTCACTGCTGGCCTCAACACTTACTATAAACTATAATAGTGACAGTTCTTGTCATGATTATAAAAAGAGCTTCCTCGCTGTTAGCAGTTAATGCGCCTGTCAATACTGGGTAATATAAACCAGTACACGAGAGGT
>NZ_QMFA01000076.1 GCF_003285005.1 Paenibacillus sp. YN15
TCCGCTCGTGAAAGTCCGCTTCGCGGTAGGATTGCGGCTCAAAATGGACAAGCACGTAGGCATCCGTACCCCGGAAGCGGGTAGCCAGCAGCAGATCCAGCTCCCTGGATTCGCCGCCCACCACATCCACCAGCAGCTCCTGCTGCAGGAAACGGGTTTCCCGGTGGTCCAATTGTTCAGCCACCTCCGGTAAAAACAGCTCCAAAAACTCGGCAAAAAAGGTCTGCAGGAGCTTTTTCAAAGCTTCGTCATGGGATGGGGAACGATTTCGCTTCATGTTGGCANAGCTTCGTCATGGGATGGGGAACGATTTCGCTTCATGTTGGCACCCTCTTTCTGTTCTCAAACAAACACAAAAGCGCCGACTGCTCCCCTTAATGAGGAACAATCGGCGCATGCTTTGCGTCCGCAACCTTATATATGCCATTAGCATAACATGACTGGCAGCGCCCGTCCATAGCTAAGGCAGAATCAAATCCTCCAGCTTCCGTTTGGGCACATGATGGACACCCTGCTCGTCCCGCCAATACTTCACATTCTTCGGATCGGCAAGCTCCTCCAGCACAACCGTTTCCTTCGGCTTGCCCAGTGCCATAACCAGAAGAATCTCATACTGCTCGGGAATATTCAGGGCCTGAGCCAGCCCCTTGCGGTCGATGGCCCCGAACATGCAGCCGCCGAAGCCCTTCTCCACCGCTCCCAGCAGAATGCTCTGGCATGCCAGGCCATGATCCCAGGACGGATTGGAGCTGATATTCTTATCCAGCAGCATGACGATATATGCAGAGGGACGTTCCCCCTCCGCCGGTCCCGGCCAGTCCCGGAGATAACCCGCCCAGCGCAAATGGGGAAAAATCAGCCCGTTCTTCTCTTTGTCCGCGGAAAGAATATATTTCAGCGGCTGCAGATTCCCTCCCGACGAGGTATGCCGGGCCAGATCAATCCAAGCCTTCAGCTGTTCTTCAGCAATGGGCGTATCCTCATAAAACCGGCGGTACGTCCTGTTCCTCAGGATCAATTCCTCAATCATGCCGTTCACGCTCCTCTTCCTCCGGCGCCGGATTCTCCCGGCATTCCTTGCAGGTGCCGTAAATTTCAAACCGGTGCCCGCTGATCTGAAAGCCCTCCGGCCCTTCCCCCAGATGCGTCATCGGACAGAAATCCATGGAAAAGGTCTTCTCGCATTGGGTGCAGATCAAATGGTGATGATGATGATGCTGGCAATTGGCCTTGAATTTCAAGCCGCCCTCCAAAAAATAAAACTGCTCCAGAACGCCCATTTCGCTTAAGATGCGCAAATTGCGGTACACCGTGTCAAAGCTGACCCCGGGATACTTCTGGCGCATGGATTCATACACATCCTTGGGCGTAAGATAACCGCTGGCCTCGGCAAACAGCTGGGCCAGGCTCTTGCGCTGCTCTGTCACGCGGAGACCGCCTGTACTCATCTTCCGCAGCATTTCTTCCGTTGTTATGGATTCGGACATCGCTATCCCCCGTTGCGTCGCTTCCTTCTTCCTTCTAATAGTGAAGGAAAACGCAAGAAACGTCAAGGTTGAGGGGAAATTTCCGCAACCGCGCCAAAAAACCTCCGGAGGACATCCGGAGGTTTGCTCTCTTGGAGAGGCTTGCGGCGCATTTAACTAAAGCGCTGCCGGCGCGGCGGGCTTCAGTACGCTGACCTGGTATGTATCATGGCTTGAGGCGATGATGTAATCAGGCCGGCCTTGCTTTGCACTTTGGCGGTGGCCCTGGATATGGACGTCGCTTTTCTCCCATCCCTTCCAGGCTTCCTCCGACTCCCAGCGGACCATGACCACCACCTGCTCCTCGCCGTGGCGGGCCCGCTTTACCATCACGCTGAGATCCACAAAACCCGGCATCTGCTCCACCGCGCCAGGTTTGCCGAACCGCTCGGCAACCGTTTGGGCGAAACCTTCCTTGACCGTAATGGTCTTCATTTCTACGAACATGCGCGCACCCCTTACCCTGATTATTAACCCCGAAGCGCTTGTGCGAAGCTTTTGCCGAAGGCCACACATTTTTCCTTGTCAGCCTTGCCGGGGGTCAGCTCCACCTTCAAGCCCTCCTGGACAACCTCTGCGCCGCGGTCCTTCAGCTTAGCGATCAGAATGTCCACGGCTACCCCGTATTCGGAGTAAGAGGAGTCGCAGGAGCCGAACACAGCCGCTTTTTTGCCGGTCAAATCCACACTGTCCAGATCGTCGAAATAATCCAGGAATTCATCCGGCAATTCGCCGTCGCCCCAAGTATATGCTCCCAGCACAATGCCGTCGTACCCGGCCAGATCGGAGGCCTTCACATCATCCACCCGTTCCACAACAGGCTCGAAGCCTTCCTCCTTAATGCCCTTCACAATCTGAATCGCCATATCCTCCGTGTTACCTGTCATGCTGGCATAAACCACCGCAATACCGCTCATCGTCTCGACCTCCAGAAGGAATGTACATCTTGTTATGATAATGATATTCATTATCATTATAGGTGTCAATCCTTATTTTTTGCAAAAAAATAGCACAGACCAAGGAAAGTTCCCTGATCCGTGCCATTTGGCCGTTGCCCTAATTATCCCAGGAAGGAGGACAGCATCCAAACATGCTTCTCCAAAGAAGTATGAATCGCCAGCAGCAGGTCGCCGGTAGTTTCGTCATCGGCTTCCTCGGCCACCTTCATGCCTGCCTTCAGCTCGGCGATGACAGTTTCAAAGTCGGCGATGATGGCGGCAACTTGCTCAGTTGCAGTTTCCGTGCCCTTGGCTTCCTTGACGGAAGCAGTGGCCAGATAATCGCTCAAGGTTGCCAGCGGCTTGCCCTTGATGGCCAGCACACGCTCAGCCAGATCGTCAATATGAAGCGCCGCTTCGTTGTAAAGCTCTTCAAATTTCAGGTGCAGGGTGAAAAATTGGGTGCCCTTCACATACCAGTGAAAGTTGTGCAGCTTTACGAACAGAACTCCCCAGTTGGCGATCTGTTTGTTCAGTACCGAAGTCAATTCCACACTCATTCGATTATCCTCCTTGTTATATGTATTCCTATCCATTTTAAAGCATATCTCCTCTCAATAGATATTACAAATTACCAACTTTTTTCATAGTTTCACAGCAAAAAAAAGCGGCTTTACAGCCGCTTTCATTTGACAAAGCTTAATTATACAGTACAGCGGTCCGGTCATAATCCCAGAAGGGGTATCTGGCGGTAATGCCGGTTTCCCCTATCAGCCTGATTTTTACCCCGTCGCCCACCTCCATACCCTTGATGGGGAGATTCACATATTCCCCCGCCTTCACCGGAAGGGTTATGACGCTTTCGGGAAGAGGCTGCAAGGAGACGATGGTCCGCTCCTGGCTTAGGCTTGACCAATACAGGTTCACATAATGCTGGGAGTTGTAGCGGTTCAGGAAGGAAAGCTCAATCTGGTAGGGTTCTCCCGCCTTCAGGTTGATGGCCGCTCCCACCGGCCCGCCTACGTTGATTTCCTGCCCGTTGATCTTAAGCTTGGTTTCATTCAGATTGTCGCTGTGAGCGGTGAAGGAATAACGCTCCGTATACTTCGGCACAATCGTCCCCGTCCATTTCCAGGAACCGATGCCGGAGGGTGTCAGATTGCTTAAGGAATCCAGCACGTTCTGCCCGCTTTGCTTGCCGAATTTCACATCGGCATATACGGTTTCCGTAACCGTTCCCGCAGTGCGTGCCGGATACTGCCCATAGGTCACCTCAACCACGCCGCTCACATTGCTGAAGAATCCCAGTTGGGCTCCGTCCGCGGTTTTGGCAAGCATGGGAGCGCTGATCAGCGGTCCCTGCTTGGCCTCCTCGATGATCAGGAAGCGGGGATAGTCCGCCGCCTTCACCTTGACCACCATGGAATTGGCATCCGCCCGCAGGAGCTGCGCCGGGACGGCTTGGTCCGTCATCGGATCATAGGCGGAAATCTTGGCGCCCTGACCAGCCACATTGGCCAGGCTGATCTCGTATTCCTGCTCCGGCATTTGATAGCGCGCCGGGTCCAGAGGCCCTTTGGTTTCGTCATAGGAGCGGGTAATGTCGCGGGTCATGACGTAATACGCCAAAGCGAATTTATTATCGGCCAGCTGATACGGCAGAATGGCGAAGTCATCCCGGTTGTACCGGCTGGGATGCTCCGCGGTCCCGTCGCCGGCAAACACCAGCTGCGGCTTGTATTCCGTCAGCCTGGTCACCGACAGCGGACGGGCCGTATCAATGGGCTGGCCGGTTTTCATCAGATTGGCGATATTCTTCAGCACCGCTATTTGCGGACCGATCTTGGAGCGGACAGCATCGTTTAGCTGGTAGTTATTCTTCTTCAGCTCTTCGAAGAAGCCCTCCGGCAGAATGCCGAAGCAATTGTCCTGGTTGCGGATATTATAGGCGGTAATGGTTTCAACACCCTTGTGGGCATAGAAGGTATACAGGCGGGACAGCGCCTTGGCCCCGGTTTCCATCATCACGTTGGACAGCTGCTGGTCCGCGGCGGCGACCTTGGACTGCTCCATGAGCTTTTGGGCGAAGGGCAGCCGGTAATAGTTGGTTTCCGTCATCCACAGCTCCGCCGTTTTGCCGTTGCCGGGGCTGGCATAGCGGAAGTGGTCCTGCCACGGTCCGGGGAACGGAGTCAGGTCACGGATCATGGATTCGGTGGTATACAGATACGTCCATTCCTCTGGCATGGTCATGACATGATTGGGGATAAAATAGCTGCCCGGTATGGATTCATTGATATTGGCGGGTTTGCGAACCCCATCCAGCCGTCCCAGGGCGTTGTAATAGATTTTGCTGGACGACGTATACGATGAGGCGGAGCCCGGACCGATAATGGATTTTACCGGATCGTAGCCGGTGTAATAATGGCGGCTGTAACCCGCCTGATTGGGCCAGATGCTGGTTCCGTTATCGTGGGGCCGCTGGTTGGAGAAGCCGCTGATCACCCGGACCCCCGGCAATCCGTTGGCCGGATCGGAGACAAAATCGGCAGTGATGGGCAACAGAACCTCGATGCCGGTGACGGATTTGCCGTCCTTGCTGTAGGTCATCTCCTGGGCGAAGCCCCGCTTCGGCTCGTAATAGTTGTCCATGTACATGTAGTGGTAGCCGAAGGTATATTCGTTGTACACCTCAAAATCAAAACCGGCATCGGGCTGGCCGGCGGTGCCCAAATCCTCCCGGACAATCTCGGCCACCGTCTTGATGTACCGGAGCCAGCCGTCCAGGGTCTCCCGGGAGGCGGGATTGGGGGTGCCATCCTTAAACACCGGACCGGAAAAAGGCTGGTACTTCAGCTTCACCAGGGAAATCGCCCCTTTGGGCACGTCATTGGGGAGAGGAGCGGATAAGGTGCATTGGCCTGTGGCTGCATCCACGGCAGTAATAATCGGGAACATGGCCGGCCCCATTCCTTTTAGACCGGTGTATAGGGGCTTGATGCCCGCCGTTTTATCCAAATAGATGACCCGGTCGCCCTTGGCTGCCTTTTGGGTAACGGCCGTTTTCACCTCCACGTTGGGGCTCGGCATACCCGAGTTCATGTTCAGGAGAATAAGGGGACGGATATGATTGTTCCTCAATGCCGTCAACTGGGCCCGGAAGGCTTCCCGGTAAACGGCCTTAATCTTGGTTTCGTCATTGTAATCCAGATTGGACCAGCCAATCTCCAGGCGGGCGGAGGTAATGCCGGCTTCAGCCATAACCGCTGCCGTAGCCGCTGCCTCCTCCTGCTTGATATTGTTGAACACGACGCCTACAGTGTCCAGATAACGGCGGCTGTCCCAGGTATCCATATAGCTTCTCCAGGGGACGGTGAAATAGGAACGAATGCCGAAGGGGATTTCCTGCTGAAACGGGTCGATGTAAGCTCCTTCCAATGTGGCCTTGTCCGTTACCCCATCCCAGCTTCCTTGGATTCCGGGCGTTACGGTTCCGGCGGCTTTGGCGACAGGCTGAAACGGTGTGCCCAACAAAGCCAACAGGACAACTGCGATGATCAGGCGTCTTTTGCTCAAATGAATACCCTCCTGGAGATGAACATGATCTGTGTCGATTTAGTGTCGAATCTTGATGAATTATGAGGGATTCGATCTGTTCTTGTCGAACACAAGCCTATTATATCCTTTCCATGAAATGCAAAAAAAGAGACGCCGGGACCATTTCCCGGCCATCTCTTCTCTCTCGTTAAGCCCACTTTCATAACGAAGGGGCTGTTCATTATAACATCCGAATTTATCCCAAAAAGGACTTCAGCATCCACACATGCTTCTCCAAGGCGGTATGCATTCCAATGAACATATCCACGGTGCTCTCATCCCCGGCCGCTTCCGCAGCCTTGATGCCTTCCTGCAGCTCCCCGATCACCGTCCCAAAATCGGCCGTAAGCGCTTGGACCATCGCTTCCGCGTTTTCATTGCCCGCCGCTTCCTTGACCGTGGAATGGGCCAGATAGTCCTTCATGGTGGACAGCGGCTTGCCGCCGATAGCCAGCACTCTTTCCGCCAGATCGTCGATGTATTGGGCCGCCTCGCCATACAGCTCCTCGAACTTGGCATGAAGGGTGAAGAACTGCCCCCCTTTGACGAACCAGTGGTAATGATGAAGCTTGATATAAAGGACGCTCCAGTTGGAAATTTGCTTATTCAATGCTTCCGTTACGCTGACGACTGTTTGTTGTGCCATATGGGCCTCCTGTATGGATTTGGCTTTTTGCGTTCTCACCTAATGAGAATGCCCCTGTCTCCGGGTTCTATGCACAGCCATTGCATTTGACTGGGAATATCGGTATATTTGTCCTATCCACTGCATATACATCTTGATCAAAAGGATAGAGAAATCCCAAAGGAGAGCATATCCATGGCTGCTTCCCTCTTAAGCCTGTCTACCTTCTCGTTTTTGCTGGTGACCTTATTTACTCCCGTCCTGATCTGGGGCTTGCGGACGCTGCGGCTGACCCAGCCGATCCGTGCGGAGCTTCCCCCCGACCACCAGGCCAAACGGGGAACGCCTCTGATGGCAGGCATGATCCTCCTGGTGGGGGTGGCGGTTTCCATCAGCTTCTACCCGCGGCCGCTGGTGATTTTCCTGGGCGGCACTTTCCTGTTGTTCAGCCTGATCGGATTTGCCGACGATTTCAAAAAAGCCGCTTTCCAGGACCCCAACGGCATCTCCGGGAAAACCAAGCTGGTGTTCCAATTCGCCTTTACTACGGCGCTTTTGTATCTGCTGCTGAGGTTCTTCAACGCCAGTCCGGAGCTGAATCTGACCAGGACGATATCCATTGGATTTCCCCTGCTGCTTTACCTGGGCGTCATGATGCTGTTTATCGTCGGAACCGCCAACGCCATCAATTTCACCGACGGGCTGGACGGTCTCTTGATTAATGTTTCCATTCCCACATACTTCTTTTTCTTCCTGATTTCCGACCATACGGAGGTGAAGATGTTCTCCCTGGTCATGATCGGATGCCTCCTGGGCCTTCTGATCTACAACCTTTACCCGGCAAGGGCCTTTATGGGAGACACCGGCTCCCTTGCCATCGGCGGCTCCTTATCCTTTCTGGCCGTTCTGGAAAAGGTGGAAATCCTGATTCCCGTTCTGTTCTCCGTGTATCTGGCGGAGCAGATTTCGGTCATCCTTCAGGTCTGGTATTACAAAAAAACCAAGCTGCGCCTCTTCCGCATGGCGCCGGTCCACTATCACTTCAGCCTGAAATACGGATGGTCGGAAAATAAGATCGTCATGGTGTTCGGCTTCATCTCCTGGGCCTCCGCCTTCCTGAGCTGGCTGTACTGGTATGTTTTCCTGCATTAACAAAAATGGGCACCGCGCAAAAAAAGAGGCTGAACCTGGAGCAATCCGGTTTCCGCCTCTTTTTGCGTTTTATTATTCCGTTTCCCATACGATGGTGCCGGTCAGGGACAGATCATAGCCGCGGATCAGGGACAGCTCGTTCTTAAACGCCTCGGAACGGAGGATGCCCAGGACCGTCTCGATCCATTCCAGATTGGCCGGCTTCTTGATCATCACCAGATCATACCGCTCCCGGATCAATGGGACAAAATCCACGTTGACCATCGCTGCGGCTTTTTCAATCCCCACTCCGGCATCGGCTTGTCCGGCGGCCACCTTGCCGGCCACGCCCAGATGGCTGGATTCCTCGGTTTCATACCCCGTCAGCGCGTAACGGGAAATCCCCTTCAGGCGCAGCTGCTCGTCCAGCAGCACACGGGCGCCTGAGCCCTTCTCCCGGTTGACAATCCGCACATCGGAACGGTTCAGATCCTCCCAGGTTGCAATTCCCTTGGGATTGCCCTTGGCTACATACAGACCGGCGTTCCGGTAGGCAATGTTGACCACCACGTAAGAATAGCCCATAAGCAGTCTGCGGATATAAGGAATATTGTATTCCCCCGTATCCCCGTCAAACAGATGGGTGCTGACGATATCCGCTTCCCCGTGGTACATGGACACTAGACTGTCCATACTGCCTACAAAGGAACGGAGCGGCCTTACGCTCCTGTTCTGCTTTTCGATATATTTGGCCAGAATATCCAGAATGGTATCCTGCCCGGTAATGACCAAGGGCTTTACCGCAGAGCTTAAGCCTGGAGCCGGCGCCATCACCATGGGGGAAACAGCCGCCAGGTGGGGGGCTTCCTCCGCTGGAGAAACGGCTGCGGCCGGACGGACCCGGCCGCCCTTGGCTCTGGACTTGTACGCCTCCAGATCGGAGGCGTCCACGCGCATCTGCTTGCCGACACGGTAGGACGGCAGCTCGCCCTTTTTGATCAAATCATAAACAGTAAGCTTGGAGACCCGAAGCAGCTTCGCAATCTCCTCTGTCGTATAAGACATCTCTTCTGACATAAACAACCTCCGGCCGGATTCTCCTTTCATCTTACTCTGTTGTGGCTAATTTTTCAATTGCCCCTGCCTGATGGGGAGCTTCCGGGAAACCGCCCGGGATAAATCATGGATGCCGTGGAAAAATAACTACGGCTCCTTGGCGGTTCTCAAGGAAGTACGCATATGCAGGAGGAGGGCAAGCCATGAAACAAGTCACCCTGAGTATTCTGGCGGCTATGCTGCTCATCTTCGGCACTGTGCTGCGGCTGGAGCTGACCGACTGGAACCGGAGCCGCCAAATGGCTGCCACCGGAGTCAGGCTCACGCCTGCGGAGGTCTTTGTGGACCGGGAAATCCGCAGCCGTTTCCCGCTGGAAACCAACATCGGACTGCCGGACGGCCATACAGCCGCCAGACTCTCCGCCGCCGCTTACGCTCCGCTTCCGGCAGGTTATGCCCGCTTCCTCACCCTCTGCTACCGTCTGTTCGGCTCCGCGGCTGAACCCCCTATGCTTGCCGTTCAAATTCTGCAAAACGGTATGAATGCCCTATCGCTGCTTCTGCTGATGGCTGTGATTCGCCTATTGGTGAACCAGCCTTGGCTGGCTCTGGCAGCAGGAAGCCTGTACTACCTTCATCCGGCTATTATCCAATCCTCATCCGGCTTCAACAGCGAATCCCTGTACACCTGCATGACGATTCTTCTGGTATACTGTGCGGTGTCGTTTTTTGCCAATGAACAGGCCACTCCCAGGCGGTCCATCGCCTATGGCTGCGGATTGGGCGTAGGCATGGCCCTTCATCCTTTTCTGGTGGCATACGGGTTTTTGTTCGCCTCGGTTGCGGGGATGCAATGTTATTTGACCAGCCGCAGGTTCCTGCAATATGCCCTTATGGTGGCGGTTTGTACGGCTGTGCTTTGCGCCGCGTGGCTTTAACCGGATGGGCTGCCGCTGATTGAGGCTCGGCATGGCTTCAAATTTTCAGGCAAGGCGATTATAATGAGAGCAGCGGACAGGGCTTAAGAGGCCAGGTTGATCCGTCCGGCTGACCCTGTAAGCCAATGCCATGACAGAACGGAGAATAACTATGCGGCTATACATAATCCGCCATGCGGACCCCGATTATCCCAACAATACCATTACCCCGGAAGGGCATCTGGAGGCGCAGGCGCTGGCCAAACGTCTGGCGTCCCATGGCCTGGACCGGATCTACGCCTCCCCTATGGGCAGAGCTCAGGATACCATGCGGTACACGGCCGAGGCTTTGGGAATGACCCACGAGGTGGAGGAGTGGACCCAGGAGCTTAGTCTGAAGCTGGAGGAAACTCCCTATGGCCGGCTGTCCCATTGGGACCTGCCCGGAGAAGTGATCCGCTCCGGCGAACGGATGCCCACCGCCGAGAACTGGCATGAAATCTCCTATTACCAAGGCACCCCCAGCCGGGAAACCTTTGAAAAGCTGCAAGCCTTCTCCGACGAGTTCCTGAAGCGTCAAGGCTTTGAGCGGGTAGGCGGACGTTATCGGATACTGAAGAAAACCCAAGACCGGGTGGCCGTTTTCTGCCACGGGGGATTCGGGCTGACCTGGCTGGCCCATCTGCTGGAGATTCCTCTGTCTCTGGTGTGGGCAGGATTCTGGATGCCGCCCAGTTCGGTGACCACCATTCTGTTCGACGAACGCTCCCAGGAATGGGCCACCCCCCGCTGCATCGGCTTCGGCGACGTCTCCCATCTCTACGAAGCGGGGCTGCCGGTACGGCCGCGGGGGATTATCGCCAACTTTGATTGATATGCATGGCGGTCGGGACACAATCAGCGTCCCGGCCGTTTTGGCAGATGGGCGACTGTCCCCTGAGCGTTTAGGCCGCTGGGACCTTCGAGTGCTCCGCCTCTTCGTTGCGTATTCGGATACTCCGATCACTTCGGACACTCTGCTCTTCCCCGTTGCGTAGTCCGGATACTCCACCCTCCTTCGTGACGGAACTGAGGAGACCTTATGGCGGTAAAATACGGTTTTTGAGCTGGTAACGGAACTATTTAACCCTTACACGGGGCAAATTGAGCTTCAGTGAGCCTTTCCCTCCCCATAAGCGTCGCGGAGTTCCGCTGATATGAACGAAACCTGTCAAGCGCCGCTGTCGCACCTTCGTTTTTGGCATGCTCCAA
>NZ_QMFA01000077.1 GCF_003285005.1 Paenibacillus sp. YN15
TGCCCGAATGCACTACGCGTGTGCCCATTTAGGGGGCGTTCATGCTAAATTCGCAACACTCAAGTAATATGAAAAGAATAATTTAAGTACCAGAAAAATACAATTAAAACACTTGTATTTTTAGATTCTCCTCGCCCGTCAAAAAAAGTTATAGAAGAGGTGTAATCAAAAATAGCATTTATAAGATTGGAGTCTCCAAAGCTGATCTTTTCTGCTATTTGTTGAACTACCTGATCTCTATCGATGGTTCTTTCAACATCATGCTCCTTTCTCCAATCTGTTTCAGTGCTAAAATAGAATAGTACATCACTTAAGAAAGGTGTAATAAATTCTTGATATATGGATTTATTCTCTTTATCTTTTTCTCTTTTAGCAGTTAAAAAATGGGATATAAATTGAGTTCCTACAGCTGCGATCAGCGCTACTGATGCAGTAATAATCGCTGGAATATAATTGATCATTTGAACACTACTTCCTTCCTAATCGATTACACTTTTTATCTCTCATTATGTCAGTTGTAATTAGCCACATTTGTTGATTAACCAATTTCTAAGATATGTAAAGACGATAAATATATGTACCTATCCACCACTTTAGCAATTGCTTCGCCATCGGGTCGTTGTATGTTCAAACAACAATGGGATGTCACATTTTCTTTGATACGGGTCAATCCTTCTCCGGCCAACCAATAGGAATTAAACCATCAATTCCTTTTTTCCAACGTTTTTTCACAGCATTTTGATACTCGCTGCTATTTTTAAAGTCAGCATGTTCTAATACAATTACCTGCAATGATTCGCCGCGACGAGTTTCTTTAAATAGCAGATTGAAATATTGCATTAATGAAGAACGATCACTGTTTTCAGAAATTTCAACCAAATTAGGTTCTTCGTCTGGAGGGAAATAAGGGCGACTTATTTGATCAAAAAGGAGAACCCCTGGTACTGGCCTATTCTGTTGGGCAAAATGCCTATGGAACGCAAGTAAAACTGAAACATGCAAACTTAGGTAATTTTCATCTGAGCCAACATCACGCATAAATTCGATTCGGTTTCTAAGCGCAATCCCAACCTTCATATCTCTTAAATTCAAATATATTGGCTCTTCCCTGTACTTTTCTTCAAACGGTATCTCTTTGATTATTTCTCTTGCAGTAGTTGCAATCCTTAGCTCAATATTTGCTAATGCTTCCTTTTTGTAATCTGCATCTAATTCTTCCTCTAGTTTTTTTACCATTTCCTTTAATGTCACAATATTACTGCCAATTCTAGTTCCACCTCGTTCTGCCACTTTTGCTACAGAGCCCAAATAAAGATCAATGCTACCAACTAGCCTATTTCGTCTATCTTGTAAGTCTAATCCTGCTTCAAGGGTATCGTCTTCTTTTATTAACTGGCTAATTTCGAATTCGGTTTGAGTAATTTGTTCATTCATTGAGTACAATGTTTCTTGCAAATGATTTAGGTACTTATCCAGTTTCGGGCGTTCTTTCCTAACACTTGATAAATCATGTTGTACCTTCTTGACCATATCGTTAATGCTTTTTACCGCATTATTTTCTGTGGAAAGCTCTCTTTGACATAATGGGCAGCTACTAACTTCATGGGGCTTTTTATAAATATTAATTACTTCTAATCGTTTTCCCTGCGTGTTAGCTGTTGTTTCAAATTCGCTTGCACTTTCAATTGATTTCTTTGCATAATTGATCTTTCTTCTTATGATTACAGCTTCGCTTTGCAATCCAGTTAATTTCTCATAGAGGTTAGAAAGTCTGCCTTCTTGCTGAGAAGGCGAATAAGGCTTCCACTGGGAAACATCAAATAAGAGCTGCTGAATCGTTTCCTCGGTCAGATTAGGTGGAGGTGATTCACATAAACCCAAATCATAACTGTTATAAAGCAAAGCGTATGCTTTCGAAGTGCCTACGCCTGCAATACTATCATCCTCAGATTTTTGCTTTTCCAACCTTCTAATTTGCCTTGTTAAGTCTCTCATCTGTATTTCTTTTTGCATGGTTTCTTCATCAATTATTCCTAAATAATACGGGAGTGAATCAATAATATGCTGCCTTTTTTGGTATTCGTCAGTCCCTCTTAATAAAATGGACTTATTCGTAATAATATTGTCATCTTGAAGCATATAAGGTAAAACGGTCCTAATCGTGATTGATTTGCTATCGCGAATTGAGCCAAATGTTTCGGTTTTTACTTCCCCCATACCTAATAAGCTTTCAAACTTTCGCATGGAAGTATCAATATTAGTATGCGAAGGAATTTCTTCTGCTCTTTTTGGTATATTTACGTTTGTGCCTAATACATAATGTGATTCACTACTTGAATTCGCTCCTGCTCGAGGTACTTTTCTAAACACGGCAAACTGATTTTCATTCTTTTGCCATACTAATCCTGCCCAGCTAAGAGTTCTTCTAACATAAGCAGGTATATGGCATTCTCCTGAACCCATTACATAGTCAATAATTTCAGGTATTGCAGATTTTCCAGTCCTTGATTCACCAGTAATAATATTTACTTTTTCGAGGTCAAAAGTTAGTTCATTCTTTTCTCCATTATGGCTATATATAACAATTTTCCTAATGTTCCATCGTTTCATAATCTTAGCCCCAAACTATTATAAATATCGGAAACTGAATTTATTTGAGAAAACCACTTACCAAGTCTATTTGCTACTCTAACCATTTCATTAATTTCCTCAGATGAGTCTTTAATCTTATTTTTAGCAATACCTGAGTTATTTGAGAAGAGAACTCCATCTTCAGATATTTTTAAAACCTGACTTGCACTAGCAAATACAATAGCATTTCTTGTGACCTGGCTGCTGCTTTCGATCCTTATTTTAAGATTAACAAGCACTTTAGGATTCTTTGCAACCCACGTGTATAATCCGGTTCCGGCATTCGTCCCTTTAAACTCATCTCTTATTGTTTTGGAAAGTATTAAGGGAAGAGGTAAAAAAATAAGTGGGAATGGACAGCCTTTCTTTTCATTTGACTCATAGCCTTGCAAGAAAGACCATATAATTAGTCCACCAAGAGCGGGATTCGTTATTGTGAAAACATCCGTTGAAATCATATGTTCCCTCTTATTTATCCTGAGATAATTTATCTTTAAATTCGGGGTGCCATCCAACCTTTAACTCATCTGCCAATTGGTGATATGAACCATGTATTAAAAAATGCTGCTTCCATTCTGTTCTAATAGGGTTAATATGAAGATGCGATTCATTATGAACCCAATCCAACAAACAGCGACCTTTTTCCTTGCAGACATTTTCTGATTCACCTAACAAGTCATCCTTCATAGGAGCATGTCTGTCATCCCAAACTTGCCGTAATACCTCATCATATCCCTCTAATTCCATCGCATATAAAAGATCATCCTGTATCCATCTTTCTCTTTGGTTTCTGGCTCTCCATCTAGCAATAGCTGCTCGCTTTTTTCTGCTAAACCCTCCATTTACCAAATCAATTTGCTTTTCCATAAATCCACCTAATTCTGAATCTATGGAAGCAGGAGTTACGATTGAAAAATCATCAGGAAGATTATTATCTTGAAATTGAGCGATTAGGTAGTGGACATTAAAGACAAGCTCTGACTTAGTGATGCCATCCTTACTTTCAAGCATCCTCTTATCCCACCATTGCAGTAATCGCTCAGCAATTAATGGCCGCGACTTACTAACAGCCATATTTGATAAAATACGAATAACCTCAGCCTGCACTTGAAAAATGTCGAATGTCCGGGGCCTGATTAAAATTTTATTAACCAAGTTAATGCGCTGATCGGGACTTAACTTGTTAAATGCTAAACAACCATCGATTCTCGTTTCATATGGGAGAGGCTTTTTACCCATTGCTTTCGCTTTATTTCTGGCTTCAATAATTGAGTTTGCTTCATCCTCCATCAATCTAACTAAATCGTTTCTTTCAGAATCCTTTTGTACTAATTTATATAGCGGATCATCAGGTTTTACCTGATCAGCAGTAACAAAATACAATCTATGTTTAGCAGAATCGGCAAAGCTAGCCCAAATTCTTATGGTCTTCCAAAACCCATCATTTTTTATTGTAAGTGTTTTGGAATTATCTGTACTGTGCTTAAGTTGATAAAGATTGATCATGCTTCCATTTAAAGTAACATCATCATCAGCTTCTACCTGTACTCTATCTGTATCATCTTCTGCTTCATTCCATAACACTAACAGGGCATACAATGGCTGAAAGCGGTATCCCAGCATTGGATTTTTTGCAGAATGAATGTTTGTCGACATATCCATCTCCACCTAAACATGGGGATTAATAAAACCTACGATATATTGCATTATTCGTCATAACATTTCGTCGTTTAGGTCCCAATACCTTCCAAACATATGTTTGATTATGGAAAAATATACAACGATTTATTACACCTGCGACTTGCAAGTATATATTATTCTTATGAAAACTACCTAAAGCCGGACACGCAGTTGGTGTCCGGCTTTATCATTTGATCAATATATAGGAGGAATCGCCCATGTACCCACCGGAAGCCCTAAAGCATCTCGTCTCCGAGTCACTAAGGGAGCAGGCCAACAGTTACACTATTGAGGAGTTGTTCCAGCACTTTCCCACATCTAATGCTCTACTGGATGCTTCGGAGCAGCAATTAACGCTCATTAAGGGTATTGGCAAAGGGAAGGCACGACAATTGTCGGCCATTATGAAGCTGGCGAAGCTCCTGATGCTGCCATGCCAGCCACCGAGCGTCATTCGTTCACCACAGGATGTGTATTCGCTTCTAGAACCCGAATTGCGTTATGAGCAGAAGGAGCACTTTATTGGCCTGTTTCTGAATACCAAGAATCACGTCATCTTCAAGGAGGTGATTTCCATTGGCTCTCTGAATGCCACGGTGGTGCATCCGCGGGAAGTGTTTCATGCGGCAATCAAGCATTGCAGCGCTTCTCTTATCTGTGTTCATAACCATCCCAGCGGGGATACCACGCCTTCCTCCGAAGATGTTGAATTAACCAAACGTTAACCAAACGGTTGGCAAAAGCGGGGGAAATTGTCGGCATAGACGTGCTTGACCATATTGTCATCGGCGGACACAGCTTCTTCAGTCTAAAGGAGCATGGGCTGTTCTAGCCTATTTCTTCATTAAAGAGGTGATTCCCATGTTCAACGGAACAAAAATTATTTCCCAATCGGTTCAAGATGCTGTTCCCCTCTGGTTGCAAAACGTTATTTGGTACGTGCTTGAAACCATGGACATTCCAGTTCAGAGCGCCGTTCAATCCTTTCGATTGACCAGCCAACCGAAGACAGATGATCCCCGAAGCTACCACTTGACTGTACTTCATTGCCAGCAGCATCCTTATTACCGCAAAGAACACGCCCTTACAGCGCCGCGGCCTGTCACGGCTCACATTCTCGTCATTGATAATCCCCCACATTGCTTTATGCTCCTGTGTTAATGACGGGAATCTCGGAACCATAGAAGCTGCTTCACGAATTGGTACACCGCTTCCTGCTCGTTAGGGGTTCTATGCTTCAACTCAAACTGGATTTTCTCCATAAATGTCATATCCGCCGCGCTATGATCCAACAGGTCGAACTGAAAGAACTGCTCCAGCTCTACGTCCAAGGCCACGGCGATTTTTTCAAGCGTATCCAAGGTCGGAGACTTTTCCGCCCGCTCAATTTGCCCCATATAGCTGGTGTTGATGCCTGCCTTTAGCGCCAGCTTCTCCTGACTCAGGCCACGCTGCTTGCGCAAGTCGCGGATTACCTCTCCCACGCGAACTGCAATCTCACCCATTCATCCACCTCTATTTTCCAGCTTTATAGGAAAACGATAGAGGCTTCAAGGGATACAAACAACGCTTTATAGTCGCTTTTATTATCAGCGCCTATAGTCATTGATTTAATGGATCGAATTCGGTATACTTTTATCAGTTTCTAGATAATACAGGGACTTTTTTCCTAAAGAAGAAGGGACATCATCACACTGTTTCCACTTTGCAGCAAAGGATGTGAGACCTGACCAACCGATCTTTGCCAAGACTGCTAATCAAAAAATGAGAGGAGCAACCCCCATGAATACCTTTATTCTTCTTCTTGCCTTTGCCTATATCATTTATATCCTGATCATTAAGCCAGTTGTCGTAAACGCAAAGTATGGGAAAGACAAAACAGGAATCACGATTCCTGATGATCTTGACCCTGCTGAGCTTTTATCCCTCCTTCAGCAAAAGGGATTTACCTACCCTGAGTTAAAGAACATGCGCCATAACGAAAACGGTAATGTCGTAATTGAAGGCAAGTACACCTCACATGAACTGGTAATCCAAAACAACAAGCTCTTTGTCAAGCGCGGAAAAAAGGGTGGTTTGGGCAAGGAGACCAATTGTATTCTAGAGGCCGTAGTCATTGGGCACTACCTTGATAAACTCTTTAATCCAGCCGCGCCTGTAGATGCCTACAAGCAATTCGTTCGATTCAAAAGGGATAGAAAGAAGCCCGTGTTTATTCTGATTTTGATATTCTGCATTTTCTTGATTCCGGCTATCTTCGTTACAGGAAAAGAAGTTGCTCCACAGCTACAATCAAATCGTGTAAGCACTTCTTACCTGACCGATTACAGCAGCAAAGTGACTATTGGCGAAGCATTCGACAACTTCTTTAATGATCCTAAATGGAAGACTTATGAGCAAGGCATACAGAAATATGTGGATTTTCAGGGAGAAATTTTGTTCAACAATGAACCCGCTACCGCAGTAATCACATTTTCAATCCTCAATGACACCATAAAGGTAGAATCCATCAAGGTTGACAATGAGGAATTAAACCCGCTGGAGCATGACTCATTCTTCCAAACGGTCTATGAGGAAAGCACAACCAAGGAGGGTTCTAAAAAGTGAAAAAGATACGAAGCATGATTTTGAGCTTGGCTTTGATTGGAAGCATGATAATTGCGAACGCTTCTGCTTACGGTGCAGGTGAAGCAGAACTGCCCATTTTTAACACCATCGATTCTTACACCACCAAGATTAGTCTTAGTAGAGATGGACAATTTATGCTGACGGCAAGCGAATACGGAAATTCCATCTGGCATCTGGACAGCGGTAGAAGCAGTACATCTCCCAAACTGAAAATAGAGACAATTGAAGATGCTGCCTTCAGTCCCGATGGTTCTTTGCTTGCAGTAGCAGGCCGCTATGAAGGATTAATGTTTCTCAACCCCCAGTCCGGAGAAATCGTTGGAAGGGTGCTTGATCCATACGAATCTCAATATGGATTGGAGGAGGCTTTGGAGCCGGAAGCGATCCAATTCTCCAATGACGGAAAAACATTAATCGCGGGAATCCGAGCCGAACGAATCAGTATCATTGATGTTGACTCCCAAAAAGAAACCTATTCGGTGCCAATTCAGGGTACAGTTCAGAAGCTGGTTTTTAATCCGCGCAAGAATGAATTTGTATTGATTGGAGAGCAGAACAGCACTGGATATGGCAGCGGTTTGATGCAAATCCGGGACGGCGCTTCCGCCTCTGTTACCAAATCCTTCGGAATCATGTGGAAGGATTTCAGGAACGTTAATTTCTACGATGTGTCTTATTCTCCTGACGGCAAATTCATGGCTCTGTCTTTTGACAGTAGTGAAAATTCCGGGACCTTCATCTATGATGCAGCCAATGGGTATAACCAGATTGCCACTCTAAAAACATTCGGCAGCCTCTCATTCACTGCCGACAGTCAACTGCTTATCGTGGGTGACCATGCTTACCCCATTGAAAAGCAATTCAAAGAGAATTACAAAATCAATGCGTTAAATGCCAAATCACAAATTGCTCCCACGTTTTCCTATTTGACTGCCAATGGGAAATATCTTGTTGTCAGGCTTAATCAGGAAGCGAATGTGACCTTGTTGGACGCATCCGCATTGACTCTTCGTTTGGTCAAAATTGAAATTGAACCAGCTTCAATCAACTTGGGAGTCAACGAATCCCAAAAAATGCAACTGAACGGTCTTTATTCTGATGGGACCAAAAAGCAATTGGATATAGGGAAGGCCAAATGGACAGTAAAGGATTTCTATGTTGCAGACATGGAGGACGGCACGTTTTACGGGCGTTCTACAGGTTCTACAACCCTTACAGCACATTACGGTGATTTGGAGGCTTCTATCCCTGTTGCAGTTGCGAATAAACCAACGGGACTAAAGGCAAGCTTCATAAATGAAAGTGTAAAAGTACAATGGCTTGGCGTTGAGCATACTGACCTGCTAAAAGGCTATTATGTATATCGAAGAGCAACTGATGGGCAATATTCCTCCACACCGTTAACCGACTTCCCGTTACAGACTACGGAATTTACTGATTCTAACGTTGATGTTACGAAAGAGTACTACTATATTTGTAAGGCGGTATATAAAGAAGGGCTAGAGTCACAAGCATCCAATGAAGTCCTCGCAACTGCCAAAGCAAAACAAATTGTCATGCAACTGGACAATCCCCTTATGACGGTCAATGGAGTTGAAAAGGAAATTGATGAGGGGAACGGAACCACCCCTTTGCTGTATAATGGCAGAACTATTTTGCCAATCCGGGCTTTAATTGAAGAACTCGGAGGTACTCTTGAATGGCAGAATCAAGAACAAAAAATAACCATCCATCTGAATAGTTCGACAGTTATCTTGTGGGTAGATAAACCAACCGCATTGGTCAACGGAGTGGAGCAGACACTCGATGTAGCTCCCATTATTCTTAATGGCCGGACAATGATCCCGCTTCGTTTTGTAGGAGAAAGCCTTGGCCTGCATCTGGATTGGGACGGTGCAGAACAAAAAATCACACTGACTGTACAAGAGCCAGCCGCCAAAGGTTAACGAGCTAATAGAGAGGAACTGATCATGATTCCACAAACTATTTGAGGAATTGGAAATTTGATAATCTGGATGGAAATATGAAGGACCAAATTCTGGTCATTATTTCCGCTTCCTCGCTGTTAGCAGTTAATGCGCCTGTCAATACTGGGTAATATAAACCAGTACACGAGAGG
>NZ_QMFA01000078.1 GCF_003285005.1 Paenibacillus sp. YN15
TACTGAGTTATTCTTACGTACTCAAGGGTTTAAGCTATTTTTTCAGGTGCGAAAGTTGAGTTATTAATATATCATTATGGGATCAAGCAAAATGGAAGGGTGTTATGTTCTTACACACTCCGGAATCTAACACCCCACCTATTCTGGCTCCAGTATTCAGTAATATTAATTATGGATCTTTAATCTTTCAAAAATGGATTGAAGAACTTGGTAAAAGTGATCACAACAATAAGATAAAAATAGGTATTATAAAGGGGATAGATAAAAACAATCCATTCCACTATAAGATTGTTTTCTCTGAGAATATTGCTCGATCGTTACCTAATTTAGAGAAAGGCTATTTTATGGTGCCTAGTAGAATTCATATAATGGAACCAAATAATAATACAAACTTATCAAATTTCATCGAACGCATTAATATGACAAATTTCAATTATTTTATCGCTCCTGCTTTCTTTAATCCTAAAGTCTCTAATTATGATATAAAATATGAGAATATAATCAAGAAAAATAAAATTGAAATCAAAGATGCTTGGGAGGTAGGAGAAGACAGTTGGTTATCTTTTGCGATTACAATTGAGGACAATCCTATCATCCCATCAACAGTACAAAATCCACCAGTCATAAGATTAATGAATTTGAAGAAAAATTTAGGTAATAACCTCAAGAAGAGCTAAGTCAGATTCAGACTGAAGAAAAACTGCGAACGACAGAAACATAATGGCTGTAACTCGCCACATTCCATATTCAGGGATGTGGCTTTTTGCTATTCCTATCTCGAAAGGAGAGATCTAATAATGCCCCTCTTTCCTTTTTTCCATTGGATAAAATTTCTGCCTTCCCCCTCCCCAAGAGGCCCGCCTCTTGGGGAGGGGTGTAAAGGCAGGAATAGCCAAATGTCATTTGGCGTAGGAAACCGCGTGGAAGCAGAGCTTCCACCGACATTTTTGAGGCTTTTCCCCCGGCAATCGAATGTCGCTGGCCGGAGGCCCATAACGAGGTGATGCTCTTGGCCCAAGCCGAGAAGGCGGTGCAAATCACCGTCAAGCTGCCCAAAAAACAATATGAAGCCCTCAAAAAGTATGCCGCTGCGAAGCATCTCAGCATGGCGGATATCGTCCGCGCCTTCATCCAGAAGGGCATGTCCGTAGAAGCCTACACCGAAGAAATCGACTTTATCACCTCTATTATCCGGCAGGAGATAAAAGTCGCCATCGACGGGTTAAGCAATCGGCTGGCCGGATTGGCCAGCAAGGACCTCATCATGTCTGCCGCGGCGTACTATTCCACCATCGCAATTATCACCGACCTCATCGATACCAACCGCTACACCACCTTCCGGGAAATTGAAAAGAAGGCCCGGCAGCTTGCCGTGGAGTATATGAAAATGAAGCTGACCGATGCCGAAAAATTGTTCCTCTCCGGGGATGCCTTTGAGCAGAACATTGAGCGACTGCGCGGAGGCGACGCCGATGTCAGCCCTGATCTATAAGCAGCGCTTCTTCCATCCCAACCACCCCAAAACCCCGGTCAGCAATTATGTGCATATCGGCTACATTGCCACCCGCCCCGGTGCAGTCCGGCATAAGAATAGGACCCATGGCTTGTTCGGCAAGCTGCGTCCCGGCGAATTGCAAATGTTCGCCTCTTGGCAGGAAGTGGCATGTACAGCCAGAGAAATATCCCAGCAAGGCAAAAACATGTACCGCAGTGTCATTTCCTTTCGCACGGAAACAGCGCTGGAACTTGGCCTCTCCACCTTCTCCGATTGGCAAGCCTATATCGAGCAACACATGGCCATGCTTGCCGCCCAGAACCAGATCAAAACGGAAAATTTATGCTGGGCCGCTGCGTTTCACAATGAACGCGACCATCCCCATTTGCATGTGGTCTTTTGGGATAAGAAACAAACCATCATGAAAAACTTTACTCACCCCGAAATTCCCAACCGCATCCGAAAGCAGCTCATCAAGGATACCTTCGCCTTTAAACTCAAAGAGTTTTGTGCCCAGAGAGATGCCGCCAAATCCGACGTCACCCAAGTAACGGACCGCATCGTGGAAGAATTTGAAGCCTATCTGAAGGGGCTGAATCCCAAAGCGTTTCGAGCGTTGCAACAACGTTTTGAGCAGGAGGATGAGGATTCTCTGCTGCGCTTTCCCAAGCACCACCTGATGGAACCGGCATCTGTCAAGCAGTTGGCCGAACGGCTGTTTGAACTGCGCCGCCAGATGCCGAAATCCGGCAGATTGGTTTATCAGTTGCTACCACAGGAAACGAAAACACTGTTGGATGTGTTGGTGCAAGACTTGCTGCAAAACAACAGTTATTTGGCGCAAATGGTGGAGGACTACGTACAGGCCAAGCTGGACATGGCTCGCCTGTACACCTCTGACCCGGAGCAATTGGAGAAACAACGCAGTAAAGTTGTGGCGGAGGAGGAAAAGCGAATTGCCAACCGCATTCTGGCGACTATCCGTACCATCATCAAGCTGGAGCAGGAGGCGGACTTCGGCATTCGGCAAGCCGACCGACGGCTTGCTTTGGCCGAGCAACTGCTCCTGGACCTACTGAACCTGATGGAAGGCTTATCCATGCACGCTCAACTGGACTACGATGACAAAGCGAAGGTGAGAGGAGGGGACCTTTCCAAACAGGCGAAAAAGGAATGGCTGCTCCGGCACAAGGACCGGGGCCTGGAAAGATAATCAAGGGTACAAACACGCACGCTCCGGGTAGCGTGTTTTTTTATTGTCCACTTACCCCCTGGGACAAGATGTGCTTGCCGGAGGATCAAATCGACCTGTTTGATGACGAATGCGAAGGCATGTGCGGCGTGTAGCTCCGCCTGTGCCTCCAGAAACCAACGCAGAAAGGAAGAATCCCATGTTATTTACCGATGGCAGACTGCAAGCTTTTGAACAGATGATGAGGCAACCCCCACGCCGCCCCCTGCAAACCAGCGGCAGACAACCGCCGAAAGCCGCTCCTCCTTCCCCACCCAAACCGCGAAAGGAGAAATCCGATGCAGATCACCGACCGCTTGCTTGAGGTGCTGCGTTACCAGTTGGCGCAGGAGCAGTTTGTCCTGGAGCCGCCCGCTCATCCCGACGATCCGCTTACTGTCTCCCAAGGCGGGGAACCATTAGCCTATCTCGCAGGGGACGGATTTCTTTGGCCTCCTGCCAATCGGCCCCAGCAACTGGCAACACGGCACATTGCCCGAATCGCCGCCCAGGTTTGGGAAATGGAGCGCGCCTTTCAACAAGCCCCTGTAATGGATGTTCCTCCTCCACACGAATACCGCCGATTGTTATCCTCCAGGCAGTATGTACTGGCGGCGCGTTATGACGGGCAAGGCCAGTTTACCTTTGTCAACTGGGAATATGCGCCCTATGACCGGAACCGGCTGTTATATGGGCGATACTTCCAGCGCAATGCCTTTGCCGAAGCCAAGGAGGACTTTTTGCATCGCAGCCAGTTAGCTCAGGGACTGGTCCGGCTGGAAGCCGACGAGCTTTGCATCATCCGCCAAGCGCTGCTGTTTCGCGGCATGGAAGACAAAGGCTTGCAAGCCGTTGAACGGGAGGCGGTCGATCACGTGCTGCAACGGTTGGATGCCCTGTTGCTGCCCGCTGACCGCGCGTTGTGGGAGGCCGAGCAAGACATGGAACAAGACATGGTAGAAGACAGGGGGTGAACCGCCCATGAAAAGCAAAAGCGAGTTTTACAAAGCCTTCTTTGCCACTCTGACCACCCAAGGCATCGAAGTCCGCCGTTCCACCTCCGCCGATTATTTGGCTGACCTGTATCAAAACGACCAGCTCATTGCCTTTTATACCCGGATGGACAGCATCGAGAAAAACCCCTTTGTCACCGTCCCGGACCGGCTGATGAGCGGCATCCAGGACCTGGCCCGAAAGACGGCGCTGCAATTGGGCATCTGCACAGAAAAGCCGTATACCGACAAGGACCAGAAAATCGCCAACGGCGTCTATAAGCTCAGTGAATACGGGGATGTGGTTCTGGCCTGCAAGCATCACCCGCTGTTTGAATATGTCTTTTCCACCTACCGCTTGGCCCCGGACAGTCAAGCGCCGGTGCAGCGGCAATATTTTTACAACAAGGACGAAGCGTTGGAAAGCTTCGCTGTTCGCAGCGGGCTGGTGGATGCCCGAAAGCTATTCAACGAAGCGGAATTGATGCTGATTCACGACGAAATGGTCAAATTCCTCATCACCCCCAACGACAAGTCCATGGAGCAATTTGAACAGGTGCAGATCCTGATCGACCGTCTGGAGGACCTGTTGCCCGCCTTAAAGGACCGGGAGATTCATCTGGATTATGAGACGGAATTTGCCCAGGACTATGACGGTAACCCGGCGGCACTGGAGCTTGTTGGGCTTGCAGAGCAAGAACGGTAGGCACCTCATGCTTCACCACTATTTAAAAAGAAGGAAGGGATGGCTATGCCCCAGCCGGAGGTGTCCATTTGGGGGACGATTTTAACCTGCGTCGAGATTGGCCTGCACATTTATGCGCTGCAAGCGGAGAAAAATCAAGGCTTGGTGCTGGATGCGGATTATGCCGAGGAGGCGTTGAGCGAGGACGCGCTGAAGCTCGGCCACAAACAAGGAGAGCATATCTATTTTGACGATGTGAAAAGTGTGGTGCCTGCCTATGAGTTGGCCAAACAAGGGGCGATCACTCATCCTGAGTTAAGTGACCTCACCGAACAACCAGAGAAGCTGGCGGAGAACGGCAAGTATTATGCGCCGGAATACTTTGGAGCATTTGAGCCGCCGCAGGATACAGCTTGGAAGAAATTGACGAATCATCAGCCGCTGGACAACGGGATATATTTCGTGGAGCATGACGGTCAACCGCTGTTGGCCGTGCATCAAACTATCGGAGAGCAGGTATTGTCGGAAATGGCTATTCATCAGGCCGGTGGGCAGGGGGTGTACCTGCTGTACCCCCTGGACAACTGCGCCATGCCGATTTATGAATTGTCCGCCTCCCATCCCGCTGTGCTGGAGCAAATTGTAAACGAGGACAGTCTGTTGCATACGCTGTGCAACGACCACCCAGAGTATGTAGGTATGCACAATTTGCATACGGAGGAATGGGGCCATATCCATGACCGCCCTGCTCCCAAGTCACTGTTTTTGCAGCTTCAATTGGATCGGGCCGCGCAGCAAGTGGAGCAACCACGACAAAACACAACTGATGCCTCCTGGCAGCAGACGCCGGATCAGGCAACCTACAAGCAACAAGACCTCATTCCCACCTTGCAAGCCCGAGAATTGCCGGAGGATTTTTTTGAACCGAGCGAGGACCTGGAGTGGTGAAAGCAAAGCAAAAGTTACTGCTATGCGGGCTGCTTTTTGTTGGGGGAGCCGTCTTCAACCTGTTCTTCACCACCGCCCTGCATGGCGCATTATCCGGCGCGACGAAAACGTTGGCCCTTCCCTCCTTGGGACAAAGCTTGACCAGTCTATTTACCCAAAAAGCCCACTTCCTGCTGTTTCTTTGCTTCCAGGGAATCACCTTGTTGCTGGCCGTTCTCTTTTTTGTCACCAACAGCCAGCCCTATCAAAGCAAGCTAAAGCAGGTTGCTCCGGGCATTGAAACGCCCGTTCCCGTGGGGCAGCATCAGCACGGCTCTGCTCGTTGGTTGCGGAAGGAGGAAATGCCTCGCGTGTTCGACAGTCAGATACTGGATTTGTCTCATCCGTTCATTCAACAACTGATGCAAACCGGCTATGACGATCTGGAGTTTTTGCAAGCTGTTGCCAAGGAGGAATCGCCAAGTGACCCTGCCCCACCTGAAGAATATCCCGAAAAAGAGAAAAACGACTGATTCGCCTGTCATCCCTTCCGGCGGCATTGTCCTGGGACTGCATCGAGAACGAGAGAAAGAGCGCTTGTTCTATATCGGCGATGATGTCCATTCCCTGTGCATCGGGGCCACCCGCAGCGGCAAATCCCGAACGGTAGTGCTGCAATCCATCGGCTTCTTGGCGTTGGCTGGGGAATCGCTGGTGGTGTCCGACCCCAAAGGAGAGTTGTTTCATTACAGTCATGTGCTATTGGAAAAGCTGGGGTACGAGGTGCTGGCTCTGGATTTCCGTCACCCGGAAAAGAGCCACCACTATAATTTGCTCCAGCCGGTCATTGAGGCAACCTTGGAGGGGAATCAAGAGCAGGCGGAAATGCTGGCTTGGGACATGACTCAGGTGCTGGTGGGCAAGGCTCAGGGCGAAAAAATCTGGACCAACGGCGAAATGTCCGTCATTGCCGCCTCCATTCTCAGCGTCGTATGGGATAACGTCAAACGCCCGGATTACCAGAACCTGACCAATGTCTACTGGTTCTTGGCAGAGATGAACCGGCAGATGGGCAACAAAACGCCGATGCAGGAGTACATCAAACGGTTGCCCCAACACCATCCGGCCCGGGCCCTGCTCAGTATTTCTGATGTGGCTCCCTCCCGTACCAAGGGCAGCTTTTACACCTCAGCCCTCACTACCCTGCGACTGTTCACCTCCAAATCCATCTACGCCATCACTCACAAAAGCGACTTTTCCCTTGCCACCTGGATTCCCGCGGAAACATAACGAGGCAATAAAATAGACCGACAAAAAGCCTTATAAATACTGGT
>NZ_QMFA01000079.1 GCF_003285005.1 Paenibacillus sp. YN15
CCGCCAGTACCCTAGGGTACTGGAAATCGGTTCAAGACAACCTTCAAGAAATACTATACGAGGAGAGCGGATGATGGCGGAAAAAGCGGGGCGGCTGGAGGAAGGCGCAAGGATACAGGCGGAAAATGCTATGAATAATGGAACGCAGGGGATAGGGAAGAGGGTTGAACCGGGAGAGAAACGCGCAGAGCCGTGGGAAAATGATGGGGGAAGGGTGGATACGGTGACAGAAGTCCGGCTATCAGCGCAAGAAGCCGGGCTTACGGCAACGGAGACCCTCGCTCATGAAGCGGCGAAGCGGTTTTGCGGCCAGGAGGATTATTGCCTGGAGGACTGCGGCGGGGGAACCAACAATACCACCGGACTTCTGACCAGCGGGGGAAAAAAGTACATGCTGCGTTTGTACAATACCCATGAGGAGCGGGAAAAAGCGGAGTTTGAGCACCGCCTGCTGGAGGCGCTGGGGCGGCTCGCGCCGGGGCTGCCGTTTGGGGTGCCGCAGCCTGCGGAAGGAGCCGCAGGGACCAGTCTGATCAGGCTGGCCGGCGGCAAGCTGGCTGCCATGTTCCGGTATTTGGACGGCGTGACGCCGGATTTTGGCCGCCCGGCGCAAGCGGAGGCGTTCGGGAGGGCGGCGGGAGAGCTGTCCCGGGCCCTGGAGCGGCTGGAGCAGCAGGAGCAACTGGAGGCGGCGGGACTGGACCTGCCTGCGTATCCGCCTTATTATGCGCTGGCTTCCGCTCACCCGTCCTGCGGGCTGGATGAGGTGAGCCGGTTTTGCGGGGAGCCGCCGGAGGAGTTTGCCGGCTGTCGGGAGGCCCTTCTGGTGCTGGGCCGCCAGTTGGAGGAGCTTGCTCCTGTATTGGATGGGCTGGCTGTTTTGCCGCATCAGCTGATTCACGGCGACTTGAATGCCTCCAACGCTTTGGTTGCCGGGGACGGGGAGATTGCTGCGCTGCTGGATTTCGAGTTTGTTACCCGGGACCTGAGAGCCATGGAGCCTGCGGTCTGTTTGTGGGGGCTGCTGCCGGAGGCCGGAGCGGATGCGGCGGGGACAGCGCAGACATGGGCCTGCCTGAAGGCCTTCTGGCGGGGCTTTGCCGCCGTGCGCCTGCTGTCCGCTGAGGAACGCCGGGTGATCCCGGAGCTGATGCAGCTGCGCAGCCTGGATGTATTTTTGCATTTCCTCGGGCGTTACCGGGACGGTGTGGATGACGCCTCCATGCTGCTGCGGCAGATCCCCGATACAGCTTCCCGGCTGGAGCAGGTGGAGCGGCACAGGCGGGAGCTGGAAGCCCTGCTGGAGCTGCAGGAAGAAGCGCTGGACAAGAGCGTTTTGCGCCACTCAACTGACGGTTGAATAAACTCATGAGGACATCAACGGACAGGTTATTACGTTGTCTGGTCTGCGCAAGCTATAATGGCTGTATCTTTTGGGAGGAGGAGTCCATGTGAGTGATACCGGCCATCTTCAGAATTTGGCGTTGAATATTTGCAGTCTCCGCAAGCAGCAGGGTCTGACCCAGGAGGCGTTGGCGGAGCAGGTGGGGTTAACCTTTCAGGCGGTGAGCAAATGGGAAAATTTCCAGTCCAGTCCGGATATTCAGCTGCTGCCCCGTTTGGCGGAGATTTTCGGGGTGTCCGTTGACCGGTTGTTTGGAATGGAGAAGCCGGAGCCGGGGGTGGAGCCTAAGCTGGAAGCAAAGGAGCAGGAACTGGCGGTAAAGGAACAGGAGCCGACCGCTGCGCTGCCCGTTCCGGCGGGGACAAGCCCGCATGGGCTGCCTTGGGAGGATGACGGGACGCTCCGGGTGGTGCTGTACAAAGGGCGGACGCTGCTCCAATCCGAGGACGCGGGGGAACTGAAGATGGTGTTCCACTATGAAGGCGCGGCGCTCAATGTGGAGAGCCGCATCTCCGTAGAATGCGGGGACGTAGGCGGAAGCGTCCAGGCCGGACAGGACATCCGCTGCGGCGAAGTAGGGGGCGAGGCCAACGCCGGACGGGATGTGCTGTGCTTCGGTGTGCAGGGGAATGCCAGCGCGGGGCGGGATGTGCAATGTTCAGATGTGGGTAGCGGTGTTTCCGCCGGGCAGGATGTGAACTGCGGCAATGTAAGCGGCGACGCCAGCTCTGCGCGGGATATCTCCTGCGGCGATGTGGGCGGCAATGTCAGCGCCATGGGCAAGGTGGTCTGCGGCAAGGTGGACGGCATCATCAGTACCCTGGGCCCGGTGTCGTACGCGGGGCCGGGCGAGGCGGAGGCGGATTGCCGCCGGGACGGGAACGCCGGTGAAGCCGGTGAAAGGGAAAAAGCCGGTGGAGCAACAGATAAAGGCATGGGTGCAGGCGAGGGTGAAAGAGCAGGAGTAGGTGCAGGGGAAGCAGCCGGAGAGGAAGAATAACGACTCAACCGTCGGGGGAATGGCTCTCTGGCGGTTGTTTTTTGTTGTGAATGCGTACCCTGCGGCTGCAACATTCCAATGGTGAAGCTCCAGCCGGACAGACGATCCGCTATTTTGAGCAAAACAGGTGTTTTTCTATTTGAGCGGACAATGGTTCCGTTATGTGGGGGAAAAGCGGGGAATGGGGAGCTGAAAATGGAATATAACGGATCGTCGGTCCGTGAAATTGGCAAAAGGGCGAAAATCCGCAAAATAACGGATCGTCGGTCCGGATAGGCGGCAGGCTCGCAATTGGACGTGATGGCCCGTCTTCCTGGGGGAGGAAACGGGGAGGGGCGGTTGAGGTCCCTGTGGTCTGCAGCCGGAAGTGCAGCCGGAAGTGCAGTAGGCCCCCTGAGGGAGGGCGCCAATAGTCTGCGTACTGGCCCCCTCTCTGCGGAGAAGGAGCCGGGAGTCTGCAGCCCGGCCCCTGCCGGGAGAACGCCGGAGGCCGCAGCCTAAACTCTACTGCGAATACTGCTTGCGGTACTGCAGCGGCGTGATCCCGTTGCGGGCGGTGAAGCAGCGGGAGAAATAAGAGGCGTAGACGAAGCCCACCTCCTCGGCGATGCGCGCCATGGACCAATCGGTCTTCAACAGCAGCAGCCGGGCCTGCTCCAGCCGGTATTGCATCACATATTCCATCGGCGTGATGCCCCGGGTCTCCTTCATGCAGCGGGCCAAATAATTATGATGATAGTGCAGCTCCTCCTCCAGCCGCCCATTGGTGAGCGGCTCCTGGTAGCGGGCGCGGATAAACGCCTCTGTGGCCTCCGCCACAGCCATAACCTGAGAGCCCTCCCGCTGGAACCGGGATTCATCCAGCTGCTTCAGCAGCTCCAGAAACAGCGTCTGCTCCTGCCAAAAGGCCCCGGAACGCGGCGCGGCAAAAAGCTGCAGCAGCCCCTCAAACAGCTGATAAATCCCTGCGGGGGACGGCAGGGTCCAATATTGGGGGAGGTGGATTTCATACGGCTGCCGCAGCAGATCGCCGGACGGGCCGGCTACGCCGAAGTGCAGCCAGTAGAACCGGGTTTCCACCGGACATGGCCCCCGTGAATAATGGTAGCGCTGCGGATGCAGCAGCAGCATCTGCCCCGGCTCCACCGTCCACTCCCGGTCCTCCTCCCCCATCAGCAGTGTCCCGTCATGTACGACAATCAAGTCATACATGCCCAGATTGCGGCGGTTGGGATGATGATCCCCAGGAGCATAAAAGGTGACGCCGCACTCCAAATAAAAGGGCAGCGGAGTGGAGGGAATGGTCAGGGTTTCGGTGGAGGAAGCCATTGCGGACACTCTCCTTGCATGTGTGAAATTGTATAAAAAACTATGGGAATCTCGCTATAGCTGCCTGTTATTTTACCCCTTAAAATGAAGGAAGTCGAGGAAAAAAGTTCTCACTAAAACGTTCATGCCAAGGGGAGGCTGTGCAAGAATGAAAACAGCGGTGCAAGCGGGAAAGCCGGTTTTGCTGGAGCATGTGAGGATTACGGATGGTTTTTGGACGGACTATTTGAAGCTGGTCCGGGAAGTGGTCATCCCTTACCAGTACGAAACGCTGCATGACAGAGTGCCGGGAGTGGAGCCCAGCCATGCCATCCGAAACTTCAAGATTGCGGCGGGAGAGGAAGAGGGAGAGTTTTACGGCTTTGTTTTTCAGGACAGCGACGTGGCCAAATGGCTGGAAGCGGTGGGATATTCCCTTGCCGTGCATCCCGATCCGGAGCTGGAGCAAAGAGCCGATGAGGTGATCGATCTGGTGGCTAAGGCACAGCAGCCGGACGGATATTTGAACACCTTTTTCACCATCAAGGAGCCGGGCAAACGCTGGACCAACCTGACGGACTGCCACGAGCTGTATTGCGCCGGCCATATGATGGAAGCGGCGGTGGCCTATTACCGGGCCACAGGCAAGCGCAAGCTGCTGGATGTGGTGTGCCGGTTCGCCGATCATATAGCCGACGTGTTCGGAACAGGGGAAGGCCAGCTTCCCGGTTATGACGGGCATCAGGAGATCGAGCTGGCGCTGGTGAAGCTGTACCAGGCCACCGGAGAGGAGAAATACCTGAAGCTGGCGCAATATTTCATTGACCAGCGGGGAGTGGAGCCTTCTTTTTTGGTGGAGGAGTGGAAAAAGAGGAACGGTCTTGGCCATTGGTCCCCTGTCCCCTCCAAAAATCCCCCGAACTTAAGCTACCACCAGGCTCATCTGCCTGTCCGGGAGCAGGAGACGGCGGTGGGCCATGCGGTGCGGGCGGTTTATATGTATACGGCGATGGCGGATTTGGCCGCATATACCGGTGATGAGACGCTGCTTGCCGCCTGCAAGCGGCTTTGGAACAACATTGTTCACAAGCAGATGTACATTACCGGCGGCATCGGCTCTACTCATCATGGCGAAGCCTTTACCTTCGATTACGACCTGCCCAATGACACGGTTTATGCCGAAACCTGCGCTTCCATCGGGCTGATCTTTTTCGCCTCCCGGATGCTGCGGCTTGAGGCCCGGTCGGAATACGCGGATGTGCTGGAGCGAGCGTTATACAATACGGTTATTGGCGGGATGGCCCGGGACGGCCGGCATTTCTTCTATGTGAACCCGCTGGAGGTATGGCCGAAGGCCAGCCGCGGCAATCCCGGGAAGCATCACATCAAGCCTGTCCGGCCGGGCTGGTTCTCCTGCGCCTGCTGCCCGCCCAATGTGGCCCGGCTGCTTTCCTCGCTGGGCGAATATTTGTATACGGTAAGCGGAGAGACGCTGTTTGTCCACCTTTATATCGGCGGCGAGGCCGAGGTGGAGCTTGACGGCGGCTTGTCTGCACGCTTGCGGCTGGAGAGCGCCCTTCCTTGGGAAGGCAAGGCCAGTCTGGAGCTGTCGCTGCCGTCTGCCGCGGCCTTTACGCTGGCCCTGCGGCTGCCCGCTTGGTGCAGCGCTCCCCATGTGGCCGTAAACGGGGAGACTGTGGATGTGCAGGCTTGCGTTAGGGACGGTTATGCGTACATTGAACGGGTATGGAGCCCCGGCGACCGGGTAGAGCTGACCCTGCCCATGGAGGCGCAGTTGGTCCGCTCCCATCCGCAGCTCCGCGCCAACGCCGGACGGGTGGCTATTCAGCGGGGACCGCTGGTTTACGCTGTGGAGGAGGCGGACAACGGCCATGGTCCCGTGTCCTCGCTTGTGATCCGCAAGGATGCTCCGCTTGCGGCGCGTTTTGATCCCAAGCTGCTGGGCGGCGCGGTAGTCATTGAAGGCCAGGCTATGGCGGAGGAAGAAGCGGCTTGGAGCGGCGGGCTGTACAGCGCTGCCGAGAAAAAGGCCACGCCCGTAAGCTTTAAGGCAATCCCCTACTATCTGTGGGGGAACCGGGGCGAGGGCGAGATGGCGGTTTGGCTCCGGGAGTAGCGGAGGAACGGTTATGATGAGCGGGGGGCTTCTCTTTTGGGGAAGCACTCCGCTCTCTTTTCATATCCGCCGCTTCCCCCCCATTAACCCGTTGTTGCGCTGCCGTGGTATACTGGGTAAAGAATCTGCAGCAACCAGCAAGATCATTATCCGGTTTGGGAGGAACGAAGAGTGGCGGCATGGTATGAGGAAAGCTTCGGGGAGGATTACCTCCTGGTATATAAGCATCGGGATTTGCACGGAGCCCAGGTGGAGGTCAAACGGATGGCCAATTGGCTCCGGCTGCCAGCCGGGTCCCGCATTCTGGATCTGTGCTGCGGCATGGGCCGCCATTCTGTGGCGCTGGCGGACGAGGGCTACCGGGTCACCGGCCTGGACCTGTCCAAGGTGCTTCTGGCGGAGGCCCGCAAGCTGGACAATAGCGGACGGATCACCTGGGTGGAGGGCGACATGCGGCGCCTGCCCCTGGATGGCCCTTTTGACGCCGTGGTGAATCTGTTCACGTCCTTCGGTTATTTTGAGGAGGAGCAGGAGAATA
>NZ_QMFA01000008.1 GCF_003285005.1 Paenibacillus sp. YN15
TTCGTCCTAATGCCAGCATCTCATAGATTTGACAGCTTTGCTAGGTGGTCCGTATTTGACGCTTACCCTACAACACGCCGAGACAAATGCTCACTTGATGCTCACGCAATTGGAGAAGATGAAAAAGCAATTTGCTACAAACCCTCCACTTTAACACCAGACTTTGCGCTGGTGTTATTTTATTGATGCAACACAAATGTAGGAGGGATGGGATCACGTGGAAACTACGATCAAGGTAGAAAACTTGAGCAAGTCTTACGCCAACGTCAAAGCGGTTGATCGACTCCATCTGGCGATTTGCCGCGGGGAAGTGTTCGGCTTGCTGGGCGCAAACGGCGCAGGCAAAAGCACCGCCATGGAATGTATGTTGGGCACCAAACAACCGGACAGCGGCACGGTGACCATATTGGGAATGGACCCGCAAAAAGAACGAAAGAAGCTGTTTGAGAAAATTAGCGTTCAATTTCAAGAAGCCTATTACCAAGACAAAATCAAAGTGGCGGAGCTTTGCGAGGTTACAGCATCCCTTTACCAGACCGCCGCGGATTATACGAGCTTGCTGCAACAATTCGGGCTGTCCGACAAGCTGAAAAACCAAGTAAGCGAGCTATCGGGAGGACAGAAGCAGCGGCTGTTCATCGTGCTTGCGTTAATTCCAAACCCCGAGGTCGTCTTTTTGGACGAGCTGACTACCGGGCTTGATGCGAGAGCAAGACGGGATGTCTGGAAAAGTCTTTCCGATCTAAAGGCAAGAGGATTAACCATTGTGTTGACCTCTCACTTTATGGACGAGGTGGAAGCGCTCTGTGACAACATCATGATTCTGAAAAAAGGAAAAAGCATTTTTTACGGCACCGTGCAAGAAGCGATTGCGGCCAGCCCGTATGAAACATTCGAGGATGCCTATCTTTGGTATACAGACGAGGAGGGAAACGAAAATGAAAGCATTTAGAACGCTGCTCAAAACCGAAGGCAAGCTGTCGCTGCGCGGGATGGATATGTTCATCTTTGCCATCTGCATGCCTGTCGTCGCAGTGATCATTATAGGGGCAATTTTCGGCAATAAGTCGGCTTACGATGGTGCAGCTTATACCTTCCTGGAGCAATCCTTTGGAGCGCTGGCGACCATTGCGATCTGCGCCGGAGGCGTAATGGGCCTTCCTTTGGTGGTATCCGATTACCGAAGCAGGAGGATACTGAAACGCTTCAAGGTAACGCCGACCCCTCCCGCCCTCATCTTGGCCGTACAGGTTGTCATTTATGCGATCTATTCCATCGCTTCGCTTATCCTTGTTTATTTGACTTCGACGCTTTTTTTTGATTATCAATTTCATGGTTCATGGCTGCCATTTGCAGGGGCATACTTGCTGGTCATGCTGTCCATGTTCAGCATCGGACTGCTGGTGGGCGGACTTGCGCCCAACATGAAAACAGCAAGCGCTGTGGCCAGCCTGCTCTACTTTCCCATGCTGATTTTCTCCGGGGCTACCTTGCCTTATGAGATCATGCCCGCGGCGCTTCAAAACGCGGCCGATCTATTGCCGCTTACACAGGGTATTAAGATGTTGAAAGCCGCTTCGCTCGGCTTGCCTCTGGATAGTGTGATCATTCCCGTAGTAGTGATGATTGTGCTCACAGTGCTGTGTATATGTCTGTCTCTTCGTTTTTTCAAATGGGAATAAGACGCATGTACGGATGCATTGCCGTCAGGGCATAACATCCGTTCACGGACCAACCTTGAACAGTTCCGCCCTTATTCCAATCTGATCGAATTAAGGCTGTTCACGAACGAGCTTGGCCATAAGCGCTATATCTTCGGAGGCCATTTCAAATTTGGATTTTTCAATCAAAATATTGCCTCCAGTCATCATATACGAAGGCATGACCCGTACATTACCATAATAGATTTCACTGTGGCGAATCTTGTAGGTTGAAATCGATGGCACGGCGTTTTTTCCGGTCTTTTTCTTGGCAAGGAGATTAAACGCTTTTTTGGCTACATCCCCCATCAGCATGATCACCCTCACATGGGGGAACAAGCCAAGCTCCTTTTCCAGAAACGGCAGGCTCTGTTCAATGCTGCTTTTCTCTACCGTATACTGAGATTTGGGCCGCTTGACCACATTGGTAAGATAAATGCCCATGTTGAGAATGTCTTCGATGGAGGTTACAGGCAGCCCTGCCTTTTGGAACAAGGGAATGACCGTCTCCAAATATTGAGGATTTCCCCCGCCATAGAAGTCCTGCTTGGGATCGGACGGCACGATCTCATTGATCATGATGGCCCGAATAGCCTGGGGATCTACATCCAGATCATTAAACCTCATGTCCTCCGCTTCATCGTAAGTATTCTCCAATTCATTTTTAATGTTCACCATGGATGAATCCCCCCTTTTTTATGAATATTGATGAATATTATGCTCAGAACACGTTTGACCACATTGTTCACACATTCCATTGGTTAAATTGAAACTCAGCAATTCTGAATAATGAAGTCGGCTGCTTGCCACGGCGTCATATTCGAAACATCCACTTTACAGGTGTTCAGTTTTTCGTAAAGGGGAATGCGTTCCAAGCTTTTGCGAATGATATCTTCTGTACGATTTCCCACATTTATATCCTTGGTCAGTCGTTCATGCAATGCCTGTTTATTGCAAACCAAGGATATACGATGTACCTTGCAGCCTGTTGTATCAAGGCGTGAAATTATCTCGTCAATAATTGCCTGCTCGTGCATAACCCAACAAAACACGATATTCTCATAGACCGAGCACTTGATAAAATTATTTAGAAGAAAGCAAATATTCTCCATGACCATTTGCTTTGTTTCCGCGGTCACTTGAAAGGGACGCATGTCCCAGCACCAATCCCCATCGAGAAAAACGCTGTTGTTCAATTTATCCTTTATGATTTGGCAAGTCGTTGTTTTTCCTACGCCCATTGTACCGCCGATCAAATATATATTTTTCATACGCAGTCCTCTAAATTCTATATGGTTTATCGATACACATGTAACGCCATTATACAGTAAAATCTTGGTGGACAAAACAGCTTCACCTGTTTTAAGACATGCTAACTGGAAACGGAGAATCTGCTATGCTGACATTAGGATGTTCTCGCTTGTGCATATGTTTCGTGGGGGAGGTCTACTTACGGGGAGCGTTTGATTTCCGTGCCATTGACTACTCCCGATACTGCTTTTCCAAGATTGTTAAAAGCCATCCTCTTGTTTCGTCTCCCAGCCGGTTTGCCTCTTCAATAGCTCCGGTTGGAATTTTTATAATGGAATGAACAGGCTCACTGGAACTGGGATTGTTTCGGATTCCATTCGCTTCTGCTTGAATCCTTTGGCGATCTTCCTCTGTAGTCGCGTTATAATAGTTATTGGTCAATTCGATAATCTTAATTTGGGCATACACATTTAAATTCTCATCCCCCGCTTCCCAATGACCCGTCGGGTCCCAGAACATCAGCGGGCTGTTGAGCACGTACGTATACCGGTTCAACGACAACGGACGGTTATCCTCACCCCAGTAGCTATCCTCCGAAATGAAGCGGCCTGTATACGGGTTGTAGTACCGCGCCCGCAGGTAGATGAGTCCCGATTCGGCGTCGTAGAATTCGCCTGCGTAGCGGATGGCGTTGCTATATGTCTCCTCGGTGGTCTTCTCCAGCACCTCTTTCCCCGCATCGTCCTGCATCTGTTCAATCAGCTTCACCAGTTGGTTGTCCCGGGTATACAGGTACTCGCTTTTCTTCACCCGGTATTCCGTCTGCTCTCTGCTGCCCGGCTCCGTGTACCCGCTGGGCTGGTTGGAGGTATAGGTGTGTTCATTCGTCACCCGCCCGCTCAAAAAAGAGGAACCTTGAAAGGCACGAGGCCAATCAAGGTTCACTCTGATTCAGCGTCAACTACAGCAATGGATCGAGGCTTTGCCTAATCACATTAAGGCTTATTTGCCGATTTCAAGCTACGAAAGTTGAGTTTTTAACTACAATCCAGATTAGTAAGGAGAGGTGCTACAGACCCTGCAACTTCTATTACATACCAATTTACTGCAATAAGATAATCCAATTTTTCGTTGCTTAAAAAATACTCCATTCCAAAAGAATTTTCCATCAAGTCCCCAGCTAATTTAGCATCTTTGACTACAACTACTGTGTTCCTATCAAGACCTTCTTGATCAAAAAATATAAATGCAGGCTCACTATTTAAATATTTTGAATATGAAAATTCATATTTCTCTAATGAAATAGCATGAGAATCTGCTCCAATCGCTAAGTGACCTGCAGTCTTAAAAGGTGTAAACTGTCTAATTACTCTCTTAATATAATCTTTTGAAGAATCATCATCCAAAACTTCTATTTCTATACCTAACTTGCTACTTACTTGAATTAGCTCTTGTTTATTTGGTTTGTTCATATACATCACCTCGTTGCAGGAACATCGTCTACAAATATATGTCCCCTTGTTCTATTTGCACCTTTTCCAGATGTTTGATACCCAATATGTGGTTGGTGAGGTCCTTCACCCAAAGTTCCATCTGGCTTAACATTATTCCATTTTGGTATATCCATGTTTACATTTGCACCGTTCGGACCTGACCATTCTACAGGAATACTCTTTCCAGTTTCATCCTTTCCCCATTTAGTCACATTAAACTGATCTCTAGGTACACCCGTTCGCTTGAAGGCCTCATCAAGTGCATCTTGATATCTTTTTCCAGTTCCTCGCAGATCCACGTCTTTATTGGGATTATATTTCCAGTTGCCACCAGTTAAACCCACTCCATTACAATTCGTATTATGCACCCAAATACCAATATCCGTTACATAATACGTGTGGTAGTCCGCAACCGTAAAGTTATACACCGTCACCTTTTCATCCAGTTTTACAAACTCAACGTTATCAATTATCAGGTTGCTTCCGTCAGCCTTTTGGAGTTTGTCACCCGCCTGAAGCTCATCCGCAAAGACCCAGCCCTTGCCTTCCACCCAGAACGGATGGTTGTCGGTCGTCTCGATGACTTGCTCCCCAACGTACAGCTTAATTATATCATCACGTTGGTTGCGATATAAGCCAGTCACTTCCTTAAAATCCAACTCTCCATCAGGGTTTTTCTCATCCTTGGCGAGAACCTTATCTCCGACTTCAATGTCTTCGATATTCTTCTCCCCTTCGTCTGTTTGAACCTCAGTCCCTGCTACAAAGCAATTACAGGGATTAAAGTTCGCCTCCTTATAGGTCTTGGCCTTACCGTTATTCACGGCCCCGTTGCGAACGGCGGTGTAGGTGGACCTCGGCCCCATTGCCGCGGATATCCCGATTAGTCCAAGCGCTTCCTGCATTCTTTCGGACTGAAGTTGCGCATCGATCTCCGTTATGGACATTCCGCTTCTCATACTTGTGTTATAGGTTAATTCTAGCACATCTCCTGTGGCCCAGTTCCAGAATTTCCACCAACTGTCCCGTTCCACAAATTGATCCTTACCAAATATCTTCTCCAAATTTGGGTCGCTGATTGTTCCCCCATTCTTCTCCATCACTGCCAACAAAGTAACGGTCTGATCCAAACTTACAGAGGAATCCGTGTTAGCCAATACTTGCCCAACAAATAACTCTTCCGCCGGGGTGAGCAGATAATTCTTCCCCATGCTCACCGATGCCACTTCCGGATTCTCATACTCATTGCTGGAGGTAGTCACCAGTAGCTGGGTTCGCCCGATGGTCGTGGTGGTCTCTGTTCCCGTGTTCAATCCCGACGTATACGGGGAACTGGTATACTCGATAGAAACATAGGTAGAATCATGATCGTTTGCATATTCTTCCGCTTTTTGATTCGCTGACCGCAGGACCGCATCCCATGCTGCTTTGTCAAAATCCTTGTCGTCATACTCACTCGCATTGTCGATGACATATTCCAAGGTTTGCTTTGCTTCTACTTGCAAAACCGTTACTTGATCCCTATCATAATTCGCGTTGTTCTTCGCCTGCTCCCGAATCGCTATCGCTTCTTGTTGAATGCCTTTGCGATCCGCTTCCGATACCGTGGAATAATAGGCGGAAGTCAAAGCAATAATTTTGGCTTGGTCGTCTGCACTCAGATATTCATCCCCCGCTTCCCAATGACCCGTCGGGTCCCAGAACATCAGCGGGCTGTTGAGCACGTACGTATACCGGTTCAACGACAACGGACGGTTATCCTCACCCCAGTAGCTATCCTCCGAAATGAAGCGGCCTGTATACGGGTTGTAGTACCGCGCCCGCAGATAGTATAGCCCCGATTCGGCGTCGTAGAATTCGCCTGCGTAGCGGATGGCGTTGCTATATGTCTCCTCGATGGTCAGCGTCGGGCTGCCGAAGATGTCGTAATCGTACTGGTTCTCGACAGTACCGTCTTCGCTTACGGTCTGCACCACATCCCCATGTCCGTTGTACAGGAAGTAGGAGGGTTGCGCCGCGGCGTCCCCTGTGACCCCTGTCCGCGAGATGTAGTTGATGCCCCGCACATACCGTACCGACAGGCTGTCCGCAGCGTCCGTTTCCAGGATCACGTATTGGCGGTCATAGAGATAACGGGTCACCTGGGCCTCGTAGCCGTTGGCCGAACTCTCCACCGTCTTCTGCGTCCGCAGGCCGTTTCCATCATAGACGAAGCCAATGGTGGTCCGTTCGCCGCCTTTTACCCGCTCAGTGGTCACCAGTTGGTTGAACCCATCAAAACTATTGCTTACCTTTTCAATCACCGCGTTCGGATCGCTCTCTACTCCGTCTCCGTACAAGCTGCCTCCGGTGCTTTGCCGCAGACTGCGGGTATGCGGGTGCAGGTAGCTTACCTTCTGCCTCACCTCATTGCCATTGCCGTCGTACAGATACTCGGTAGTCTTCTCCAGCACCTCTTTCCCCGTATCGTCCTGCATCTGTTCAATCAGCTTCACCAGTTGGTTGTCCCGGGTATACAGGTACTCGCTTTTCTTCACCCGGTATTCCGTCTGCTCTCCGCTGCCCGGCTCCGTGTATCCGCTGGGCTGGTTGGAGGTATAGGTTTCTTGCAGGGATTGCCGGTTGCCGGCGGCATCATAGGCATACACCGTGGTTTTTCCCGGTGCTTCCACCTTGGTGACGCGGCCCGATTCATCATACGCATAGTCGGTCCGCCCATAGCTGTCCGTCTTGCTGATCTGGCGTCCATTCTCGTCATAGGTGTAGGCATACTGGGAGATGACACTGCCATCCGGCTTTTTGTTCACCATCGCCAGCAGACGGTATGCCTTGTCATACACGTAGGTCTCGCTGACTCCGCCCGGATAGGTCACCGAAGCCCGGTTGCCGTTGGCATCATAGGCATAAGAGGTGGTCTTGCCCTCCGCCTCTACGGTCTCCATCCGGCTGGACTTGTCGTAGCTGTAGCGAATCACATGCCCCAGCTTGTCCGTGACCGTCTCGACATTGCCGATAGCATCATAGGTATAGGCAACCTGCGGCGCCCCGTCCTTCTCCACACGCAGCAGACGATTGTTCCGGTCATAGGCATATACGCTTCCGCCGCTGGCATCAGTCATACTGGCCCGATTGCCTGTTTCATCGTAGGTGAAAGCGATGGCGTCACCGGTTTCCTCCACAGACTTGCCCGTGAGCCTTTCCTGGTTGTCAAACCTATACCGGGTCTGATTCCCGTTGCCGTCCTGCACCAGAGCCATTTGCAGCGCCAGATTGTAGCGGTAGCTCTCTTTCCTCCCCGCGGCATTCACCGATTCCAACAGCAGCCCGAGGGCGCCATAGGTATACCGGGTGGTTTTGCCCCGGCCATCCGTCAGGGTCAGCTTGTTGCCGGCCAGATCATAGCTGTAGGCAGTGGTCACCTGCTGCGGATCTGTCACAGACAGCAGCAAGCCTGCTTCGTTGTAGGCATAGGCCGTCACATTCCCCAGGGCATCCGTCTGTTCCACCAGTTCCCCTGCGGGATTGTACCGGTAGGAAGCGGAAAACCAGCTGGCATCGTGCAAGGCCGCGAGCTCCGGGTTCGTCTCCTTCACCAGCCGGTTGGCCAGATCGTACTCATACACCCAACCGTCCCTGGCCTCATCCGTATCGGCAGAGAGGATGCCCGATGCGTCCATTTTCTTCGTCATGTTGCCGTTGGCGTCATAGGCATAGCGGGTGACGGCCGCCCCATAAGGGTCAATTACCTCCACCAGCCGATTCAGTCCGTCATACCGGTAGGACATGCTGTAGCCCTTGGCATTGGTATCCTGCGTTTTATTGCCAGCCAAATCGTAGGCATAATGAAGCGTTTGTCCTTCTCCGTCTGTCATGGACACCGGCCGGTTGAGCCCGTCATAGGCATACGCCGTCACAGCGCCGCGCTCATTTTCCACCGCTATCCGGTTGCCGCTTGCGTCATAGCTGTACCGCACCTGTACATCGGCTCCCTGGTGCTTGCGAATTTCCGCCACGGGCCGGTTCAGGGCATCATAGACATAACGGGTGGCATACAGCTCCCGGTTGACTGTATCTGCCTCTTCATAGGCATAGGCAAGCGGACGAATTTCCTTCACCTTGTTGCCCAAAAGATCGTACTCATAGCCTGTTATCAGACGAACCATGCCGGGATAAGCGGGATCTTGCAAAGCAGGCGTCGCCGCCAGCCCGGAATCAATCTCCAGACTCTCTTGCTCCGCCAAGCGGATATGGCGGGTGAGCCGGTTCAGACCATCATACTCAAACAGCTCCGTATCATACCGGTCCGCCTCCCGCAGCCGCTCCCGCTTGACCATATTCCCGCTTTTGTCATAGGCATACTGTGTGAGCCCGCCGCTGCCGTCCAGCTCCGTATGGAGCAGACCGTTCTCATAGTAGGTGTAAGCGGTGGTCCGCAGGAAATCCGTCTCCCGGGAGCCGGACAGGCTCTTGCGGATCATGTTGCCTGCCGGGTCATACCGGTAGGTCTCTACCGCATAGACCGTATTGCCGCTTTCGTCCCGTTCCAGAGGCGTGCGCTTCTCCGTCACTCTGCGGGCGCCGTCATAGCTGAATAACACCGCGCTGCCCCGCTTGTCCGACGCTGAAACCAGATTGCCCGCCAGATCCGTCTTGTTCTCCATGGTATGGCCCAGCGCGTCCGTAACAGCTTTTACCTGGCCGAAGGCGTTGTAGGCATAGGCAGTCACATTCCCCAGCGGATTCTTCTCCGACAGCATCCGGCCCAGCTTGTCATAGCTGTATTCCGTCGCGCCTCCATTGGGGTCGTCCACCCGGCGCAAGGTTCCGTCCGGGTCATAAACATAGGCGGTGGCAAACCCCCGCGCATCGGTGCGGCGCACAATATGATCCAGCACATCATAAGACATGCGAATGGTCCCGCCCATGGCATCCTTGGACTCTACAGGACGGCCCAGGCCGTCATAGCGGATTTCCATACCTGCGGAGCCGGACATATCCCCGGTCCAGCGCAACCCATCCACCTGTTTCACCACTTGTCCCTTGCCGTCATACTGGAGAATCTCCATTGCCGGGCCCTCGGGTGAGAGGGTTGCCGTCCGCCGGTTCAGAGCATCGTAGGTGTAAGAAATTCCTGTCATGGAGGCCACTGTATCCGGCTGATCCAGCTCCGCCTGATACTGGTTGGGAGCAATGGTCTTCACCACATTGCCCATGGCATCCAGCACATAGCGGGTGACGGCTGCCTCCCCGTCTGCCGCCTGACTCTTGCGGATCAGCCGGCTTAGGGCATCGTACTCATAGAAGGTAGAGATTCCATTGGCGTTTTTCTCCTCCATCACATTTCCGTTGCCATCGTAACGGTAAGACACGGAGGCTTGCAGCGGATTGATTTTCTTGACCACCTTGCCATCCAGATCAACATTCATGGTGATGGTGTAGCCGTTGGGATCAGTGACGGCGGTCATATTGCCGCTTCTGTCGTAGCGATACACCGTTGCCGACTGCAGCCGGTCATAATATTCGTCATCATAGACGGGATTGCGCACATCATTCATCCGCAGATCGGAGGTCGGCACCAATAAAATCTCTTTTGTCACCCGGAGCAGCAGGTCATACTCGTAGCGTCTGACCTCTTCTGTCCCCTCCGTCACCTTGGTTTTCTTCACAAGCACCTTGCCGCTGCGGTCATATTCCTGTCTGACCTCCCGGCCATTGGGACCGGAGGTGCGGATTAACCTGCCCGCTTGATCGTATTCATGCTCCACCCGGTCCCCAGCAGATACCAGGGAACCGCGGCTTCCGGAAGCAGGAGCCGTCTCCAGAAAGGTTTCACTGGACACAAGCCGATTGGCCTCATCATATTCGTAACGGTTCACCTTGAAGAGCCGGCTGGCTCCCTCAGTGGAAATCCAGGCCCTTTTCTCCGTCATATTTCCCGAGGCATCGTACCCGTAGTCAGTTATGCCCCCGTTCTGATCCACACTCTGAAGCAGCTCGCCCTTGGGCGAATAGCTGAAGGTCTGGACAGTGCCATCGGCATATTCCGTCCGGTAGGGCTTGTCAAAAATGTTGAAGCGGGTGCGGGTTACAGCTCCCGCACGATTGGTTACCGCCAAGTACGCCTTGCCTGTGAGATCATAGGCGTATGTCTCCGTCAGACCGTCGGGGTCCGTTCGGCTCTTGAGCAGCCCGTTTCCGTAATAAGCGAAGGAGGTCATTTGCCCCAGAGCATCCGTCCTGGTCAGCGGATTGCCCAATGCGTCATAGGTGAAGCGCTGGCTGACCTTGGCTGTGGAGTTGGCTGCATTATCCGCCGCTGTCTGTGCAGAGGTTTCACTGATTTTCCGGTTGTTGGCATCATAGACGAACAGCCGCCCCACCGACTTCCGGGGGTCCTCCTGCCGGTAACCCTCTCCTGCAACCTCCTTGACAATATTGCCGCGGCCGTCGTATTCCCTGTAGCCCACAACCGTTCTGGCGGTTCCATCAAAAGCCGCGGTGCGGAAAAGCCGGTTGTTGGCATCATACTCATACTCCATTCCCGGCGCCTGCTCCGGCGGAAGATGGCCGTACCGGGGATCAATCTGCTTCACCCGGTTGCCTGCAGCGTCATACAAATAGCGGGTCATATTCCCCAACGCATCCGTTTGCCCGATGAGCCGCCCCAGGCCGTCGTAAGCATACAACACCGTTGTCTCCACCCCGCCCACTGTCATGGACTCGGAGACACGCCTTCCCGTTTTGTCATACGCATAACGGATCGTCTTCGTCCGGCCAGCGGTAAACGGGCTGTTTTTCTCCACAATCTGGTTGCGGTAATCATAAGCATAGGTGGTGACGAACTCTTCCCCGGCGGCATTGAGATCCCGCTCCTCCAGCACATTGCCTGCCGCGTCCCGAAGGTAGCTCTTGCGGTAATAGCCGTAATCCTCCGCAATGCCTGCGGGAGACTGCTCCCTGTAAGCGCCTGTTTCCACAAGCACTCTGCCTGCATAATCGTAGGCATACTCGTAAATCCGGTATTGGGTCTCTGCGGCGTCTGCATATTGGACCACGCCGGTTTTATTGCCCGCCGCATCATAGGAAACCTTGATATGAGAGCGGGTTTGTTCGTCAACGGTGCGATATTCGTCCGTCAACCGATTTAGCGCATCGTAGCGGTATTCCGTATCCGATGCCATCCGGTCCGCGCCGGCCTCTTGCTGGCCCTGCCGCACCCGAATCCGGTTGCCGGCAGCATCATAGTCGTACTTGGTATAGGTGTAAGCGGCTGGCTGTCCCTCCTGATAAACCCTCCCTTCGGCAAGCCGTCCGGCATCGTCATAGCGTGATTCCGTTATCCGCCCCTCCGGCTCCTCCTGCTTCACCACCTGATTCAGGGCATTGTAGGACTGCCTGATCTCATTGCCTGCCGGGTCCTTACGGCCTGTTAATCTGCCCAAGGCGTCATAGGTATAAAAAGCAGTATGACCGTTGGCATCCGTTTCGCTGACCTTATTGCCTACATAGTCATAGGCAAACAAGGTGACATCTGTACGGAAGCCGTCCGCCGTGGTTTCCAGCTTAACCAACCGGTTCAGGGCATCGTAATAATAGGTTTTGGGGTTTCCTTCCTCATCCTTCGCAGTCATTGCCAAGGGAAGGGCCGAATTCCCCGTCAGGGTATAAGCAAGCCGAATGGTTCCCTTATTGACATTCCCCGCATCGAAAAAGGTTTTGGAAACCAGCCTGTACCGGCTGTCATACTCATACAGGACGGCATTGCCATTGGCATCGGTTTCCCTGGTTTTGTTGCCCTTGCCATCATATTCCCCGGCATATTGGAAGGACCATACTCCCTTCTCCCGGATGTCCTTCTTGACCAGATTGCCCAGAATATCATACTGGTGGAGAAAAGCATTGCCGTTGGCATCGGTCAGCTCGATCTCCAGATTCTGATACGGCTTTTCCCGGTAAGCATATTCCTTGGCCGTGCCGTCTGCCTCCACAATCCGCAATACCCGCCCCAGCGCATCATACTGGTAAGAGATACGGTTGCCGTTGCCGTCCCATTTTCCTGTGACTGCCCCTCTGTTCAGATCGTAGGCATACCTGCGGGAAACCGTCTCCCCCGAAGCGGAAACAACCCGCTCCTCTGTCAGATAGGCTCCTTGGGTATCGGCTCCGTCCCCGTCTGTTCCGTAGCTGTACGCCGTAATAAAGTGCTGACCATCTGTTCCCGAGAAGGCCTCCTTGCGGATCATATTGCCGTAAGCATCATAGCCGAATTCTGTTATAACGGCCGCTTCTCCGGAGCCGCCGGTTATCTTCGTTTCTCTGGAAATATTGCCGCGCTCATCCACATCGTACAAAATCTGCGCTGTGGTGCCGCTGTCTGTTTTCCATGTCTTCCCCGTCAGGACATGGTATTTGTCATAGGCGTAGGCATACACAACCGTATGCTCATTGTCCACCGGATTGCCATTCTCGTCCCGCTCCGCCTCAGGCCCTGTATAATTGGTCAGATTGCCGTACTGGTCGTAACGGTAATTTTCGGTTCGTTTCACCGGAACACCGCTGCTTTGTCCGCCTGACATGGGATACTGCACGATTTCCTGCTTCTTGACCAGCTTCATGTCATCCCGTTCAGTGGTCAGAATCTCCTTGTGGTCGGCGCCATTCTTCTCCGTGGTCAACAGCTGGTGAAGACCGTCAAAGCTGTAGGCTGTGGTATTGCCCTTCATGTCTGTAGTCATGCTGGAATAACGATAGGTATCCTTCAGATAGGTATAGTCGTTCTTCTGGTAATCCGCAATGCCATATCCGTCGGACTCATTGGTGTAGGCATAGTGGGTCTTGTCCTTTTCCGCAGTGGTAAATCTCTCCAAAAAACCGCTTGGGGAGGGATCGTAGCCCTGCTTAATCAATTCCTTGGCTTCAAATACCTTGCGGACCTGCATACTGCCCTTATCATTGAGGCCGCTGGTATAGGTATTGTACACGTAGCGCTTGATCCGGTTGGTCTTGACATAGTCGATCTGGGTCAGATTCTCGTACCGGTTGAATACCGAATAGGTGCTGCCGTTCATGAATGTAAAACCCAGATCCGGCTGCTCATACCATAGATGAGCCTTCACCTGCCCGTCCAGATCGTATACCCGCTGCAGGCGGGTCCGCATCACATGCTTGGAGGAGCTGACCAGCACAGCGGATTTGTCATAGACAATGGTCTGGCCGCCGGGAACGTGGGCAATCACCTGAAATTTACCCTCCAGATCACCGGAATCTGTCGCTGTGGGATTCTGGGAAGCCAGATAGGACTCGGCAGGCGCACCGGCGCCTTCAAGAGGCTTTACCGTGAAGCCTTCGTCCTCCTTGTATTCAAGAGTAATAACCCGGCCGATGGTATCCGTAATGGAGGTCAAGAGCTTTCGTGTACTGGCTGCTCCGTCTATCGTGTAGGTGAAGGAGCTATACTCGAAGCGGATGGCATTTCCATAGCGGTCCACAATCCCCACCAATCTGCCGTCCTCGGTAAAATAGCTCTTTTTGCCATCATTGCCGGCCATGACATACTTGGACTTGCCGTCATCCTGGCCGTTGCTGTAGGCATCCGTTTCTTTCACCACCACATCCTGCACCGTCTGCCCTTCAGGCAGATAGATAAGCTCCCCGTGATCGGTGTACGCCTTCAAGCGGTAGACATCCCCACTTTCCGTGTGCAGGAATTTATGGCTGGTACCATCGGAATTCTCCCGGATTTCCATAGTGGGAATGGAAAACCGGGTGCCGATCCCCAAATTATAGCGCTCTTCATAGAAGGAGGCGGTTTTGGCGTCGGAGTACACATAATCCACCCAGGCGCCATTAACGTACTTCACCTTCATCTCTTGCACATTGGAGGAGTTGTTTCTGTAGATACGCTTCAGCTCCACATTCAAGCCATTGCGGCCGGGAAGGATGAAATCCGTCTGGGCAATGGTCAGTTCCCCGTTCTGGGGATTGATGCTCTCCTCAGCCGCACTTGTCCGCAGATAGACCGGGGAAAGCATCGTGCTGTACTTCTCCGTGGGGCCAATCAGATTGTTCAGCTGCTCCTCCAGTGTTTCGGCATGGGCTGCCGCCGGCATAAGCATGAAAAAGAATAAAATCGCGGTACTTATCCATTTTATGTAAAATTTCACCATTTCACCTCCGTTCACAGATTGCTGTTTACACTGTCATATTTGAGCGCATATGCTTCCTCATACAGCGCAGCCTCCGAAGTGCCCTTCTTCAGCTTGGCTATTACCGGCTCCGTCTCTTGCCCCAGCTTGCCGGCCAGAACGAAAGCCTCCACTACCTGCTCCTCACTCATCACCCCTGCCTCCGTAAACTTCTTCAGCTGCTCCTCAGTGACGGATACCCGCGGCAGCGCAGTTCCGCTGAACAACAGCCCCACGGCGGCGCATTGCTCCCTCCAGCCGGGGGCGGCCGCTTCCAGCTTGCTGTTGATCAGTTCCTTAAACGGTTTGCCGGTTTTAAAGGAAATCTGGTCGGCGATCATGATATCGTCTGCAGTGAGCCGCGGGGATTTCAATAGCGTCTCAAGATAGTCCGAGTCAAAGGCCTGCGGGACAAACTCTTGCGCATCCTGCAGATAGGCGGCAAACAGTTCGGCCCAACTACGGCCAGTCTGCCGGAGAGCAAGCAAGCTCTCCACGTCTGCGAAGCTGCCGAACTGGCGGTAGGCGAATTCGTAGGCCGTCAGCACATCCGCAGCCTTGGCACCACTGGCCAGCAGATCATCAAGCTTGGTCCGGTAGGCCTCGTGCACGTGGAACTCCGCAAGAAGCCGCTTGTAATGCTCCGCATCCTGCTTGTAGCCCTGCGGATTGGAGCGCTGCAATCCCTCCAATACCAAGCCGGACAATTCGATAGCGCCTGCGGCTGCCTCCAGCGTGGCTTCCTCCGCCTCGGCCTGCGCCTTCAGAGTCTGCCGAAGCTGTTCATCCAGTACGCTGATCGCTTGCGGACTTGCTGTGGCCTCTGCCGTTGCCGCTGCTCCGGCAGATTCCGCTTCTCGCGCCGGGGCTGGACCTGCCCAGCCCCATTCCTTCGCATAGGAATAGAATGCCGTGCCGCCGGATAAGAGCAGCACCAGCACAAGCATGGCGGCAGTGAATTTGGCCAGAATGGATTTTCTCATGGGATTAACCCTCATTTCTGCTTGTTGGGATTGAGATTCTCAATTTCCTTCATAATCTGCTCCGCGGGGTTAACCGGCTTCACATCCCGGACATCGGGAGCCATGGAAGCAGGGGCGGCCGGCAAAGGTCCGTCCTCCTGCGCCGCCGGAGACAAAACACTCCCGGCTGTACCTCCCGCTTGTCCGGTGGACACATTGTTCTCCCGCTCCTGGCGGTTGCTCTCCTGAAGCTGCTCCAACGCTTTTTCTTCCAAGCTCTGGATGGTAATGGCCCGGAACAGGGGATTTTCCGACAACCGCTTCTTCTTTGCCTCTTCATAAGCCCCGGGCTCAGCCGCTCGGTCCTCCGGATTCAGCCCCAATTGGAGTGCGAGCAAATATTCGTTCAAGGCCTGCTCCAACCCGCCAAACTCGTCTTGCAGGCGGATCATAAACGCAATTGCCCCGGATGTTTGGAAGGCCTCGGCCAATTTGCTGTAAGCTTCCGTTTCCTCTTTGTCCTCCAGCAGTTCTCCAGCCCCTCCTGAATTCATAACGGCTGCCGGAGGGGCCGGGCTCCAGGATGTCTGGCTATCGGCAATGCTTGCCAGCTGCACCTGTACCCGCTCTGCCAGCAGCTTGGCTTGAAGAATCTGCTCCCGGGAAAAGCCTGCCTGGATCAGCTCATTAATGACTGCTTCCCCATCCTTTTCTCCCATAAGGGCCTCAATCCGGGACGTCCGGTCTTCCTCCATGGAGGCGTATGGGTCAGCTTGCAAGCGGACCAGTACCTGATTCCAATTTAGCCCTTCCGCCCTCAGCTTGGTTATCTCCTGCGTAGGCACTCCTGTCATATTAGAAATATCTGCGAGAATCTCTTGATCGCTGCTTGCGGATGCAATTGCAGAGCCGGGATTTTCCGCCCCGTCAGGCTGTCTGGCGGCAAGAGCGCCGAAGTAAACCGAAGAGGGCGCGAGAAGACTCACGGCCAGCACGATGCCAATGATTCGGGTATGTCTTTTTTTCAACCTTCATCGACCTCTTTCCCTATTATTCGACTGTCACGCGGATGTTGGCCGCTCCGTTTATTTTCGACTTGAACCGGACCGCCGCCAATTCTCCTGACCATGATGTGCCGGGCTCGATGCTTTGGCTCATGCGATAGATCACCTTTCCCCGGGTGTATTCTACCTTCAGGGGGGAGCCCGGAATGGTTCCGGAAGCCATCAGGTCTGCCACAGGAGTGAAGCTGTATAAGTCGGTGATCTCCAGTTCTTCCGGATTATAGGACACTACAAAGGACAGTTCGCTAAAATCCTGCACATTCCATCCCAGGAGAGATACTTCAAAGCTCTGATCGGCCGTAACTGCTGCAGTGTAATCCGGGCTGGTTGTGCTTTTAACCATGGCATTGCTCCAGGCGGTAACGCCAGTCTGATTTTTGGCGCGAATGCGGTAGGTGTGAGAAGTTCCCGATGCCAGTTGCTCATGAAGGTATATTCTGGATGCGCCCAAATCGTAAACCTGACCATCTACCTCAATATCATAGCCGTCGGCCCCGTCGACTCTTTCCCAACGCAGCTCAATGGAATTATCCGCCGGGAATGCCTCCAGACCTTCAGGTGCATCAGGGGGATCAGGCAGGGTGGACAGGCTGAGAATGGCAATCCACTCACCATTGCCGCTGCCGTCTTCATCCTGAATCCGTATCTTGTAGGTATGGAACTCATTGGCTGCCAGTCCCGTATGGTTGTAGATTGTCCCCGCCCCGTTATCCCGGACAACGCCGTCAACCTCCACATCGTATCTGGCATCCGGAGACACTGTGTCCCACGAGATGAGGATGCGGTTATTGGTTACCAGTGCCACCACATTGGTTAACGACATGGTTGCCCCGCTTCCTTCCGGCAGAGTCTTCATGCTGACAGGGGCAGTCCAATCGCTCTTGCCACTGATGTTCACCGCCCGTACACGATAGGTATGCCGACTATTGGGGACTAGTCCGCTGTCTACAAATTGGTTGTCGGTTTCATCTCCCAGGACAGCGCCATCCACTTCGATTTCGTAGCGGTCGGTATGGAGCACCCTGTACCAGGTCAGCGTAATGGAGGCTTCATCTGCCGTCCCCATAATATTGGTTGGTACGGATGGCTTTTCCGGATGTGTGGTCATATCGACGGGGGCGCTCCACGGGCTTTTGCCTCCGGCGTTTTTGGCCCTTACCCGGTAGGTGTGTCCGGATACAGGCTCCAGCCCCTCATGAAGATAAGTATCCGTATTCCCCACATCCATAATCAGGCCATCTACCTCCAGCTCATAGGCATCGGCCTCCTCGACCTTGTTCCAAGACACCGCCATGGAATAAATGGAGGGCTGGGCCAGTGGCCGCTCCGGCGCAACCGGAGGGTATGGCAATGTCTTGAGGGCAATTGCCGGGCTCCAGTCACTGACCCCTCCCGGATTCAAGGCCCTTACCCGATAGGTATGGAGGGATTTGGGTTCCAGGCCACGGTGGACAAACTGGGGAAGAGCACCGACCGGATAAACAGCGCCGTCCGCCTCCACCTCATAGGCTTCGGCACGGATTGAAATGTCCCACTCCAGTGTAATTTCCGTCTGTGATGGCACTGCTGTTACATGAGCCGGCACAGGGGGTGGATCGGGCAGGGTGAACACGGTGAGGTAGGGGCTCCATGCCCCCGCTCCTCCTCCCGTTACAGACCGGACGCGATACTCATGTCTGGTATTGGGACTAAGCCCGGAATGAATATAAGCGGTGGAACTGGCCACAGCCACAGCTTGTCTGTCCAGCTCTACCTCATAATGCAATGCGCCGGCTGCTGCTTCCCAGCTTAAGGCAATGGACCGCTGGGCGGCTGATCCGTAGAAATTAGCCGGGGGATACGCCAGAGTAATGCCTTGTACAGGCTGACTGCCGGGGGACTCGATCCCCTCATCATTTCTTGCCTTGGCATGGATAGTATAGACAGTTCCCGGAGCTAAGCCTGCAGCGGTAATGCTCTGGGCTTGCAGCTGTATCCATTGTGCCGTGGCGGACAATTGTCCATTTTGGTCCAGAAACTGATTGTTCAACTGGATCTGGTACTGGGTGTGGCCGGGGTTGCGATCCGAAAAGGTAATCTGCAGCGCCGTTTCCGTTTTGGAGGAAATGACAGGCATCGGTGTCTGCGCCTTCGTTCGAGCCGTCCCAGTCCACTGATTCGTATGACCAGTTGCGTCCCTCGCCTGGAATAAAACAGAGTAGGCTGTATTGGGAAGCAGATCGTATTGGATATAGGCAGTATCCTGTATCCATCCGCTGTCTCCGGAATCAATCCGGTACCGGTATGGAGCGGGATCAAGTCCAAAATGATCGGCAGCTGACCCCGTTATCTGAATCGAGCTGTCCGTCGTTGCTATTCCGACATTGCCCATATAGGGAGGCGATTTATCCAGACGGAAGGTGGTCTGGGCTTGAACAGTTGTGGATGCGTCCCGGACTTTGTACAAAATAGTATGAGTTCCTTCCAATAGTGCTGCTGTATCAAGCGGCGGAAACGCCACATATTGGGGAATCTGGGTATTGGAAATAGTCTGGACAGCTCTTGCCGTCCCCTCTCCATCCAGGTAATACTCCACATGCAAGGCTTCGTTATCCACATCCTTGACCGTGACCGCAGGCGAAAAAGGAATTAAATCCGACACCAGTTGATTATTTTGGGGCAGATAGCCTTCAATAGATGGCATGGAATTAATCTGTTGGAAGATTTCATCCAGGTTTTCCTCGAAATTGCTGTATAAATCAAGGTATTTCCCGCCCGTCAGAGGGGCCATTCGCTGAAATTGGGATACTGCGGTGCCCCCTCCGATTGTGGTCAGGATAATATTTTCATTTTTCAGGGTCTGAATCACCCCTGCTTCCGTATAACTCCCGGCACTGAAAATCGCTTCATCCCCAATCAGGATGAAATACTTGGTAGAATTTAGTTCAAAGGTGTAGTCCCGGGCTTTCATAATGGCATCCAGCCCATTCTCTATCCCCCCTTCCACATAAATCCTTCCCACGTTCTGGATAAAGGTACTGACATCCGAGGTGAGGGGATATACGGTTGGGGAATATTCATAGGATATCAGCCCCAGCTGAAATGGAATCCCCTGCCGGCTCAGCTTGTTGGCAAAGCCAGTTACCTGTGTTTTCACATTATTAATGGAAGGACTCATGCTTCCCGAACGGTCAATAATAAACACGATATCCACACTCGATCTGGCAAATGCAGGGGATGGTTTTATCAGTAAAGGGGACAGGATGGCTAAACACAACAGAATAATGGCCAGTCTTTTCACGGCATGCACCTCTTTCATTAAAGAATTATTCAATCACATATCTCAGCTTGGAATATTCATTAGTCTTGGTCTGCAATCTGATGCTGTTTACAATGGTTTTGTCCGCGTCATATACGATGTATACAATGGTGCCTGGCGTATAGCTGGCAACAACCATGTTTGTTCCCTGAATTGCACCGGCAGTTCGTTCATATTCCGGTGTAATGGAGCTCAAATCCAGGACCTCCAGCTTGTCCGGATCATAGGTGACTGTAATCTTCCGTTGAAGCTGGCCTGCTTTCCGGGGGACGGCAAATACAAAATTAAACTGGGTGTCCTGGGGAATATCCACGGTCAATTCAGGCAATGTATTCTTTTTCAGCTTGCTTGTCCAATCGCTTGCGCCTGCGCTTCCTGTTGACCTGACGCGGTAGGTGTGCATGGTATTGGGCTCCAGTCCCCCATGGGTATAGCTGTTCCCGCTGTAAACCGGAACTGTCTGCCCGTCCACCTCTACCTCATAGCCATTTGCTCCCATGACCTTATCCCAGCTCAACACAACGGCCGTGGCGGAAGCCTCCGCTTTCAGATTCATCGGCATGGAGGGAGCGGTGGAGCTGGTAGCCAGACTGCTCCAGTTGCTCCACTCTCCCACTACTGTTCCGTTGACTGCTCTGACACGATAAGTGTGCAGGCTGTTGGAGGACAGGTTCGTATGGCTGTAAGCGGTGGCTTGCCCCACTGTAAGAATAACCCCATCCGCTTCAAGCTCATAACCTGCCGCACCCTCTACCTGGCTCCAACTGATGTCAATATGCTGGCTGCCCGATACCACACTGATAATACGGGGGGTTCCCAAAGCCGTAAGGCTGGATACGGTCTCCGACCAGTCCCCGACTGTTGACCCGCTCCGTGCCCTCACCCGATACACGTGACGGGAATTAGGCTCCAATCCGCTATGTTCAAATCGGTTGGAGGCGCCGTTGTCAATTAACACGCCATCTGCCAGAACATCGTAGGTTTCCGCCCCTTCCACCGGTTCCCAGGAAAGCGTAATGGTATTCTCGTTAGACATTACGGCAACCTGCTGGGGCTGGCCTAAGCCGGTGGTTTTGGTGATCTGCTCCGACCATGCCCCGACGCCTCCCGCATTCCAGGCTCTCACCCGATAGCTGTGAGTGCTGTTGGGAAGTAACTGTTCATGGCGGTAGGCGCCCTGAAGAGATACAGGGATGATTTCCCCATCTGCTTCCACTTCATATCCCTGTGCGCCTTTTACCGCATTCCACCCAAGTGCAATCACGGAGCTGCTTACCGCAACAGCCTGCATTTGAACAGGGGTATCCGGCAGTGTCATAACCCGGGACAGGACAGACCAATCTCCCGCTGTATAAGCGCTTTTGGCCCGGACCCGGTACGTATGCTCGGAGCTGGAATCCACCGGACTCATGCTGTAAAAGTTAGCTTCCCCATTGTCGGTGATCCGGCCGTCTATTTCGATTTCATAGGTTTTTGCCCCTGGTGTCCGCTCCCATTCAAACCGGATAGAGCTTGATCCGGCTATCGCCTGTACATGCTGTGGAACGGACGGCTGGACATATACCTCCACCTGCCCGCTCCATGGACTTGTCCCATCCTGATTGACCGATCTTGCCCTGAAGCTGTGAACGGAGCCGGGGTCTACCGGTGCATATACATGCCTGGCAGCTTTAATGCCGGAGGTCAGGCTGCCGTCTATTTCCAAATCATAAGAAAGCGCCCCGGGCACTGTATCCCATGTCAGCACAATAGCAGTATCCGACGGGGTTCCCGTCAAATTGGCCGGAACTGCAGGCAGAGTAATCCCTACGAACAGCCTGCTCCAGGCTCCGGGGCCACTGGCGTTATAGGCCCTTACCCGGTAAGTTCGCTGCATGTTGGACTCCAGATGCTGATCCGTATATGACAGCGCTGATCCCACATTCAATACTGTGTTATAGGTCTCCACCTCATAGCCGGTTGCCCCCTTAACCGCGTCCCAGGTTAATTGTACGGAATCGATGGTGGAATCCAACCGAACATTCCCCGGCACATCCGGCAATGTCCAGGCCTCTCCAAGCTGGCTCCATTCCCCGATGATATCGCCGCTGTTGGCTCTGACCCGGTAGGTATGGACCGTTCCCGGTTCCAGGCCCGCATAGCGGTAGGAGGGGGTAGCCCCCACCGGATAAATGATGCCATCCACCTCTACCTCATGTCCGTCCGCCTGCCAAACAGCGGGCCACTCAAGGGTCAGTGCATCCGATGCCGCTATGGCGCTTGGCTGCGGAATGCCGAAGGGATAGAGGTTCTCCTGCGGGATGGGTTCACGGGCCTGGCTTGCACTTTGCCAATACAGCACAGCCTGCGGATTTCCATCCTTGCTGGAGTATTCGGCACGCACATTATATCTTTCGCCTGCATAAACCTGTGCAGTAACCGTCTGGGGTCCCCCGCTGCCGGACTCCCAGCGATCAATGACCAATTGATCGTTCAGCCACAGCCGGACAGGTCCACGGGACTGCATATCCAATGTGTATTCCTCCGAATATTCCGGCTGGAATTGGCCCGACCACCTGACGGAGAAATCCTGGTCGTTGAATCCGGGGGCGGGCAGCACAGGCCTGGTTTGCACGTTAATTTGCTCATCCATCTTATTGAGCATCGTTCCGGTAAAATCACCGCCGCTGTAATACTCTGCACGCAACCCGTGAAGCGCGTATTTCAACAAGGTATGTCCATGGCCTCCATAACCCGATTGAATCACGGGCTGCTTGTTGGCAGTCAGATTGCCGCCCATGGCTATCCAGCCGCCTGCGGCGATGCGGAGATGGTTATTTACCGAAACATTGTTTTTGATAAAAAAATCGCCCCGGGTCACAACCAGGTTTGCCGTTTCATTATTGGATACCAGTTCGCCCACCGTTATTTCTTCCTGCGCGCTCATATCCACCCGGGTATTAATATTCAAGTTCCCTTTTACCAGTATGGTGTTGGCGGAAACCTGAAGCGTGCCGTTGTTATAGACCAGACTTCCCGCAGCCAATTGGCCCGAAGCCTGTACCGTGGAATTCTGGTTCAGATGAAGACTGCCTCCTACCCATATATTGCCCTCCTTCTCCAACTGAAGGTTGGAAGGCAGCATTTTCAGCGTAAGCTCTGTATTGGCATTAAGGTTCTGACGAACAAACAGGCTGCCATAAACGGTAACGCTGAGTTTTTGGTTGGTATTGATCCCGTCCACAATCAGGAAAACCGGACGTTCAGGGGAGCCGAATACGGCGGAGGAGTCCAAATTCAGCTGACCTGAACGAATCACAACCGGTGCTCCGACGCTGCCGGCAATAGTCGACTGAATCGCCGGCACATCATGCCCTCCAAATACGGCCTGTGCTTGCAATGATGACAGCTGGTCCTCCATCTCCTGCCACTTGCTTTCCAAATGACCGCCAATAGCTGCATCCAGCCCGGCTACCCGAATGTATTCGGGCGTGTTGTATATATTAGTAGATTGACCCGACAGCAATAATTTGTTGCCGGAGCTTGTTCTTGCCTCCGGAGGCAGGGAAATTTGCGGGGCCGCCGGCTTCCTCTTTTCCGGTTCATCCAGCTTGAGAACCTGCACAACCCGCAAAGCAGTGGCCGTTGCCGGTTGATCTCCGAAGGTCAGCGTCAAGCGTCCGTCATACACGTAAATGGACTGCTTAACCGTATGTACCGCTCCTTCTGCCAAAGCCATCTGCTCAGCCAGAGCCAAATTCTCGGCATATACGGTGTTGACGCTGGAATAAACCGCATCGCCTACAGTAACGGAAACCTCATATTTTCCTCTAGCCAGGGAGAGTTCCCACTGGTCTCCTCCCCGTGTGCGGATAAAGCTGTCCGGTCCGCTGTATGTATTTCTCGTAACCGTCTGATCCTCCACCCCATGATTCCAGCCAAATTCAAGACCGTTCTGTTGGTCGTAAACCCCGCCCGAATCCACTGTCACTCCCTCGGGAATGTCAGCATCGCCGCTTTGAAACCGGAACTGCCAAACGGCTTGCTCTCCTGCAGCAGCTAAGGCACGGGCAGTGAGTGGGCCTGGCACTCCTCCCGAAAATACCAGGGCGCAAACAAGCAACATAGCGCAGATGCGCCTCCAATGCTTTTCTCTCCACAACTTCATTGTTTTTCTCCTCTCTGGAAAAATGTCGCTTTCAGCATTTTGCAGGCACAAAAAAACAAGCCCCTCCGGCGGCCCGGCTGCCATACCTGCTGCATGTCAAACGACTCATGCGGCGGCTTAGGCCCGTGGCTTTGCGTCCCCGACTTTTGTACGGGTTTGCCTTTTTCAGTTAAGCTTGCTTGATCCACACGCAGCTAATTCATTACTTCAGAAGCAGATTCATACGCAGATTGATAACATTCCCAAGGAATTTTATCCATTTTCAACAACAAATTCTGTCTATGGTCCCATTAATCCTGCAAGGTTGCACATTATTTGTTACAATTTTGTGTATAAAGTAGAATTATGGCATAATTTTTTCCACTTCCCATTTTCCTGCTCCTTCCTTGTGCCCTGTCTCCGGTTATGGTACGCTGAAACAAAACCAATCCCCCGAATGAAAATGCGCAGTACACAGCATTTTCGCAAAAAAACGATCCGCGGATGCTTTTTGCCCGAATGAAAGGTGAATCACTTGAACCTGAAAGCCCGTCTCCATTTATATGAAGCTGACAACCCGCGCCACAAGCACTGGATTCACCGCTTCCTGGGGATTTACTGGCTTATGATTGCTTTGCATTTTGCCGCACAGTTGGGGGCATTTCTGTTTGTTCCCGCTTATGACATCGGCGCCCGCGAATTCTATCTTTACATCCTGCTGTTCCCGCATATGCTCATGAGCATATGCACAGGAATCGCCTACGCAATCTGCCGGTTCCGGCCCCGCTTGTCCTTTCATGCCCTATCCGTCTGCGGAACCATTATCTCCACGGGAATCATTCACTTAAACGGCGACATCCGGATTATCTCCGCCGCGATGCTTCTTCCGGTTATAGCTTCCGCCATCTTCTTCCGCTTGGATGTCACCTGGTTCACTGCGGGGCTTCAGGCAGTTGCGCTTTTGCTCCTGTACGGAACGGATTCCTGGTTCCGGCAGTTCCTGAATCCCTTCGACCTGATTGCCATTCCCCTGTTTCTCTTGGTGGGTACCCTGGTCACCGTGGTTATCATCCAGAACGGCAGAGGCATTGTGGAGAATCTGGAGCTTACAACCCTGGACAAGCAGGAGCTCATGGTAGAAAATGTGCTGATCACAGCCAAGGCCAAAACCGATGCGCTGACCGGGCTGTACAACCATATGTCCTTCCACGAGTTCTATGACAGAGCCATTGATTTCGGCTCCCAGGGACATCTCTTCCACCTGGCGCTGCTGGATATCGACCACTTCAAAGCGGTTAATGACAAATTCGGCCACCGTACCGGCGACCTTGTACTTGCCCGGGTGGCGCAGGTGATCCGGGAGGCCATTGAGCCCACGGATATCGCCGCCCGTTACGGAGGAGAGGAATTTGCCATTCTGCTGTTTGAAAAAAGCTTCGAACGCGCTTACGCCCTCATGGAATCCATCCGGGAACGGCTGGCGGAGCTGCAGCATGAGGAGCTGCAGCGGAAGGCGGTCACCATCAGTATCGGACTGCGGAGCTTCAGCCGGTTTGACACCAAGGAAACCATGTTCGAGGCCGCCGACAATCTTCTGTACCAGGCCAAAAGAGCGGGCCGCAACCGGACAATGGCAGCTGTTTCCGCCAAAGGCAGCGGGTAACGGCAGCAATAGCCCATGAACATGATGGCTGCGCCTTTTTCAGGTTGGGCTCGATGGAATAGCTTCTTGGAAAACCAAAAAAACCCTTCCGTCCCGAACGCAAATAAAAGCGTGTACGAAGGGACGAAAGGGATTAGCCGTAGTCCCCACCCATGGTCGCCGCTGCTCCCGCGAGAAACGGCCTTGACAAGTACGGGGAACAATTTATGGAAGCGTATTATACTTGAAGACTTTTGTCCACTGAGGAAAGACATAATTGGTTCATTATTCCGCACCCAGAAGAAAAACCCCCTACGCACGTTCAAACCGTTCCAACAAAAACGCTCGAAACCTCTCAGCCGGAGGGGATAAATAGCCTTCCGTCCGCCAGGCAAGGCCGATCGTCCGCCGGCATTCGGGATTGGCGATGGGGAGCCGGGATACCTTGTCCAATTCCAGGCTCGGTATGGCCGGCAAAAGCGATACTCCCAATCCCGCCGATACAAAGCCCACAACCGTCATCACATCATCACCTTCAAACACGATGTTCGGCGTCGCCTTCTCTTGTTCGAACAACCGCTCGGCTATCGTCCGCATCCCGTATCCTGTCTTCAAGGCGATAAAGGGCTCTTCGGCCATATCCGCAATGTGGATTTCCGTGCAGCCCGCAAGCCGGTGTCCATGCGGGACATAAGCATAGAGCACCTCCTCCCACAGGCTGCGCCATTGAACCCCGCTCCTCGTTTCGGTCATGGAGGACAAGATGAAGTCCACCTCTCCTCTCTCCAACCGGTCAAGCATCTCATGGGTGGATTGCTGGTCCAGCCGGAAGCGGATGTTGGGCCAATGCTGCGCAAATTCGCTCAATAAAGACGGGACTGCAGATATGCCCAGCGATTTGAGGAAGATGAGGGCTACTGTGCCGTAATCCGGGTCAAGCCAATGGGCCAGCTCCTCTTTCCCTTCCCGGATTTCCGCCAGCGCCCGGCCGACCCGCACCGCAAACCGTTCGCCGTACCGGTTCAACCGCACGCTCCGACCCTGCCGGTCAAACAAAGGCATGCCCAATTCCGCTTCCAGGTTGGCAATGGAGCGGCTCAGGGCCGGCTGAGAGATGGACAGCTCCTCCGCGGCACGCGTGAAGTGCTGCAGTCGGGCGACGGTCTGAAAGTATTCAAGCTGCTGCCATTCCATGCTCGTTCCTCCCTATATCAAATCTGCGATCGAATAGCAGGCATTTGGTGTTGCTTTCATTTCTCTTGTTGCCCCTATCTGAATTTATGGATGCAAAAATGCTATGCAGTTCAATAAACAGTTCATCATACCTTTTACGCATCGTTTCCATTAAAATAATACATTAGACATCATGATTGGCGCAACGTACTATTTAAATGAGACAAAAGAATGCGAGGGCTTGATAGCGCAGCGAAAGGAACTGACCTGCATTGACAACAATCCTTATTATTATGGTAATGCTGCTGGTGGGACTTCTTCTGGGATTTATCGGAGCGGGAGGATCCGGGTTTATGATCGCCATCCTGACGGTCGGCTTCGGCTACCCGGTGCACACTGCCATGGGAACCGCCCTGGCGGCTATGATGTTCACCTCCCTGTCGGGAACCGTGAGCCAGCTGCGCCAGAAGAACACGGATCTGACCAGCGGCCTTGTCGTCGGACTGACGGGGGCCATAGCCTCATGGTTGGGCTCGGGAGTGGCGTTCTCCATTTCCCCCTCCCACATTACGTGGTTTACGGCAGCTATGCTGGTGCTGTCCTCCATCGTGCTTTGGGTGCGCGTAACCCTGACATCCGAGCAGCCTTCTACAGCCGTCGGAAAAAGAGACCTCCGCTATTTTCTGTGCGCGGTTGCCTTGGGTCTGGTCACCGGATTTCTGACGGGAACCTTCGGCATCGGGTCCACCCCGTTCATTCAAGTGGGATTGATGCTTCTGCTGGGCCTTGGGATGCGGACTGCGGCCGGCACTTCCATGCTGGTCATATTGCCGATCGCGGCGGCTGGAGGGCTGGGCTATTACGGAGAAGGGGGCTTGGACCTTCATCTGCTCGTCACCGTGCTGGTCGGTACGATGACCGGGTCTTACATCGGGGCAAGATTCACCAAACACGCTTCGGCCAAACTGCTGAAGACCGGGATGATTGCCACTCCCATTGCAGCCGCCTGCCTTCTATTGCTGTAGCATCGTTCCGGCGGCAATACGGTCATCAGTCATCTTCCACATATAATCGGGAGGGAAACCATGTCCACAAACCATTCGTTAATCGTTGAAACGCAATGCGGGCTGGTGCAAGGCGTGGCGGAAGGGAATATTCAGGCATTCCGCGGACTGCGGTATGCGGAGCCGCCACTCCGGTTTCAACCGCCGCAGCCGCTCAAAGCTTGGGCGGGTATATTCAAGGCGGACCAATTCGGGCCCGCAGCTCCCCAGCCTGCCCCCCTGGCCTACAATCCCCTGCAAGACGAGGATTGCCTGACGCTCAATGTCTGGACCAGTGGGACAGAGGAGCCGGTGCGGCCGGTGCTGCTGTATATCCACGGCGGCGGCTTCGTTACAGGCTCCGGCTCCAATCCGTTCTATAACGGCCGCACCTTTGCCGAGAACGGAGACATCGTCGTCGTGACTGTCAATTACCGGCTTGGGGTGCTGGGATTTCTGGACCTGCATGACGCGCTTGGCGAAGACTACCGTTCCTCCGGCAACTGCGGGCTGCTGGACCTTATCGAAGCCTTGCGTTGGGTGCAGTCCAATATCTCCCGCTTCGGAGGCGACCCTTCCCGCGTTACCGTGATGGGACAATCGGCAGGCGCCAAATGTATCGGCGGACTGTTGAACTCCCCATTGGCGGAGGGGCTGTTTCATCAGGCGATTGCCATAAGCGGCGCCGTCCAGGCTATCCGGGACCGGACTACCTCGGCAGTGGTGACCCGGCGCTTCATGGATTTCCTCGGCCTGCCTCCACAGAGCGCCGGCAAACTTCTCGAGATGTCCGTCTTCGACTTGATGTCCGTCCAACAGGCTTGGGTGAGGGACTTGCGGGGGGTTCACCTGTTCGGCCCGGTTATCGACGGAGCCGTTATGGACACCCCTCCGCTGAAGGGGCTTCCCCGCACAAGCGGCCGTCCCTTGCCCGTCCTGCTGATCGGAACCACGCGCAATGAGACTGCCGGCTTTGTCGCCGAGAGTGCGGTGATGCAGAAGCCCGACGACGAACTGCTCGCCAGCATGTTCGGCCGCAACGCCGGCACCGTGAAGCTTGCTTACCAGCGGCTGTCCGGGCGTACATTGGAGCAGGAAACGGATCTGGCGGCCTGGGAGTCGGTGCTGACCGATTATATGTACCGGATCGCGGCCATCCGCACGGCCGACGCATACAGCGCAGCGGGGGCCTCCGTCTGGCTGTACCGCTTTGACTTCGCCGGAGCGGGAGGCAACGCAGTTCATGGCGGAGAGCGGAGTTTTGTGTGGCATAACGGCTTTCCTCCCCAGGAGGCGGCGCTGGCGGACCGGATTCACAGCATCTGGACCAGCTTCATCCGCACCGGCTCCCCTCAGGCGGCGGCGCCGGAATGGTGCAGATACGAAGCAAAGGAGCGGTTGTTTCTGATTCTCGATCATGAGTGCGGCATCGATAATCTTCAAGCTTTCTGCGACGATCCGGGCTTTTCAGACCAGGTCTTTACCCTGAAATGAGAAGAAAAATGAACAAGAAGCCAGGCATCATTTTCATGCCCCACGGAAATTTGCAGTACTCCCAGCTGCAGCCCGAAAAACGGGCATGGGTGGTAAAGGAATCCTACGAAAAAATATTCGACTCAGCCAAAGATCAGGAGGTGAAAATTGCCTTTGAAGCGTCCGGCGAAACCATCGAGATTATAGCCAATGAGTGCCCGGAGGTGCTGGGCAAGCTGGTTGCAGGAATCCGGGAGGGCTATATCGAGCCTATTTTGAGGAGAGAAAATAAACGGACGGAAGAAGGACCGGAGGTTGTTTGCCTCCGGTCCTTCCTGGGCTTGCAGCCCCCGCTGTTTAACTCATTCGGCGGGCTATTCCGCTACCGTTACAAGAATGCGCGCCTCCGCCCCTTTATATACTGCCACAATCTCCGTCACTCCAGCGTTTACCCCTTGCACAACCGCGTTGGCTCCCCGGGATTGCAAAAGGCGCGAGGTGTACCCGTCGTCGCTGTACCATACGACTTTTTCGGGATCGGCAACAGGGTTATGATTCTGATCGTACACCTGGGCGCTTACGGCCTGCTCGGTGTATAATCCAAGCAAGAGACTGGGAGTGCTGAGCTCTATCGTATACGGAGCCGCATAGGGACCCGGATAATAATAGCCCTTTGTGCTGCCATACAGGAGGCTGTTGAAATCCGCGCTTCCCCCTTCCCAATCCCCGTTGGAGCCGTTGACCAGCTGCGGGTCCGTTCCCTGCAAGCCCTGAATGTATTCCTCCGTGCCCGTCACCGTCAACTGGCCGCCGTTCGGCGAGTACAGATACGTTCCCTCGGACTTTGCAATAATCGAATCGTAGATATTCACTTGATTCACTGCGCTCTCCAGAGAAATTTCACTGTCCTGGTTGTTATAGAACGTACTGTAGTAGATATCCGCCCGGCCTGTGCCGCTGCCTACCCATAATCCCGGAGAGTCCCCGCTGCCGCCGCGCTTGCAGGAATACCCGGCAACCACACCGATGAAGGTCGGATTGTTCCAGAAGCGGTAGTTGCGCTTATTGCCCATGGAGACGGTATCAATCAGCACCGGGTCCACGGATTTGTCATCCCAGCCCCCGTCCGTGCTGTCGAAGGCTTTGCTGCGGATATACGTAATGTTGTAGGCTTGGCGCTCCGCCGTAAAGCCGTCGCCGTTCCAGTAATTGCTGCCGTCCTGGTGCCAGCTGTTTCGGCTGACCACATCCTGGAACACAATATCATGTTCAAAAAAATACGACTCCTCCGGCGAATTTCCGATCCGGAAGCCCATCGGGAAGTTACCGGACCGCCAATTGGCCTGCCCTCCCGCGTCTGCCATCACGTTGATCACACTGGCCATGTAGTTTCCGTTGCGGAAGCGGACTGCGCTCTTCGTGTAGTTGGTATATTCCCCGTCCTTGATGATGATGTCATGGGAGCCTGCCGCCGGATTGGAGCGGGTCGCCCGGCCCCACAAATAGATGCCGTCGCTCATATCGTGGACGCTGACATTCAGGATGCGGATGCCCTCATGCTGCCCGTTGGCATAGATGCCGGTGAAATAATTGCGGATCACAATGTCCTGAACCGTCCAGTAGCTGACGCCGACCGCCACATCAATGAGCGAACCCGCCGCTTGGTTGGCCAACGTATAGGGGCCTGTGAATACGGGCAATCCGCCTCCCGTGTCCACACCGGCCAGCTTCTTCATGTGAAGCGCATCCAGACCGCCGCTTTCCATATGGAGAGTTTGCGGTACGGTATAGATTCCGCTTCCCACATAAAGGGTGCTGACAGCGCTTGTTGCCTCCCAGGCCGCTTGCAGACCGCCGATCTGATCGCCGGGGAAAGCATTGTCCCAACTGGTGCCGTCCATGGCACCCGCCCCCAGGGGCGTTACATAACGGTGGGAAACAACCGGAACCGGAGGCGGAACCGCAATTCCCACTGTGGCGGAAGACAGGATCAAATCCCCGAAGCCGAAGGTATTCTTGTAATTGTCCGCAATGCCCGCCCATACGATCTGCCCTTCCCTGCCTACTCCGTTATCGTCGTCGTTAACGGCAATATCAAAGCCGACACTGAGCCCCGGAGCGGCCGACAGCCCCAAGTTCTTCCACGGAATCGCCATCTCCACCGCATAGCCTCCGAGAGCAGCCGAAGAGCCGTGCTTCACGCCGGCGGTTTCCTTCAGTCTTTCATACAAGTCGGCATCCAGATAACCCTTCCTAAAATGCCAGTCGTTCAAATCGTAGCTCGTGCCGTGATTATGATCGGCGTCAATGAAAATTTCCACGGAATCATCGTCAAAGCTATCCGTCGAATCATTAAAGAGCTGCCCATCCTGCACCAGCACACCCACATATAAGTATTGGTCGTCCCACAAAGTGCCGAAAACGGAGGAATTGTCGCTGACTCCGGTGACAAGCTTGCCCGCAGCCCGGTCCGTGGACCAAACATCCTCATCGAGTATTCCGTCAACGGCAATCGGACTCAGCACCTTACTGACCGAAAGGGGCGGCTCGGGCACATACTCCTTCACCGTTACAGCGGCGCTGGCGGAAAGGTCCCCGTAACCGGCGCGGATCACGGTGCTGCCCTGCGCCACTCCAGTAACAAGACCGTTGGCGTCTACAACCGCGGTACCGGGATCGTCGCTGGTCCAATCAAGGGTAAGCCCGCTCATCACTGCATCCCCTTGATCGTACACCGTTGCAGAGAACTGCCGGCTTTCCCCCTCCAGCAGAACCGCATTCTGCGGACCGGCCATCATCCGCATCGGCCTCCGCAGGTCCCTCACCAGTACGTCATCTATCGAATAGCTGTGCTTGCTGTATCCTCCCAGGCCTATTTTGCCGGAGGTGAAGGTGGCGTCAACCGCATTCAGCAGTTCCACCCCATCCACGAAGCCGGTCAGAATAGGGCCGTCTAGATCAAGCCGGATGGTATAAGCCGTATTCGTATTCAATACAAGCGGCGCGGAATCCAGCGCTGTGCTGACCCCGTTTACCATCTTGTTCAATCGGACCATATCATTTTTGAGATCCAGCTTGATGACGTAAGAGTTGTCGCTGTCCTTCATCCGGGCGTAGAGACCGGTGGAGTTGTTGTCATTGCTGTTCTTCAGCCGCGCCTCCATGGAATAGCTGGTCCATGTCGAAGAGCCTGCGGTGGCATACCGGGTTGTGGAGCCCGAGGTATACGTATGCTTATACACCAGAGTCCCTCCGTCAGCCGCTACAGAGTATCCCGATCCGCTCCAGCCGGCCGCATCGCCGTCCTCGAAGTCATCGGCAAATAGAATGGGCCAATCTTCCTCTTCACCGGCAACAACGGTTGCGGATGCAGGCAGGCTCAACTCCGATGTATTTCCGGCGGCATCATGAGCCGTCACCCGATAGCTGTAAATTCCCGGAGACAAATTCCGGTCTATGAATGCGGTTTCAACAACAGTGGCGAGAAAAGCGTCATTCCGGTATACGGAATACCCGACTGTCCCTATGTTGTCCGCCGCAGGAGTCCAGCTTAACCCAATGCTGCTGCTGCCCGCCACTGCAGTCAGATCAGCGGGAATTTCGGGGGGAATAAGATCCGGCTCCGGAGCCGTCACAAGAACATCGTCCAGCAGATAATCGGTCCCATATCCCCTTGTTCCCGCCTTCCCGCCGGATAAAGTGAAATCCGTGACACTAATCTTCTGGCCTCCATTCACATACCCGGATATAGCCGGTCCGTTCACCGTCAGCCTGACACTGTACACCGTACCGGTTTGCAGGGACATGGCGGCATCGCTCAGGAGCATCATGGTCCTCCCGGTTTTTCGGTACAGCTCCACCTTGTCATTCTTGCTGTTGATTCTCAGATGATAAAAGTTGTCCGCATCCGTATACCTGGCAATCACTCCCGCCGCCCCGTCCGACAACAGCTTGATCCGGGCCTCGACCGAAAAATCGTTCCACTCCTCACTTCCCGCGACGGCAACCTTCTCATAGTCGCTCCCGCCCCCGTAAGAAATGGCGTATTCATTGGAGCCGTTGACGGAAAAAGAGGCCGGATTTCCTTGCACGATGGTCCACCCGTCTGCATTGCCATCTGCAAAATCATCGAAAAACAGAACCTGTCCCTGCTCCGCCTTGACCACTTGCTCCGGCAGCAGGCCGCCGATCAACAGCATGCCGAAGGATAACCATACCACCAGCACTTTTCGAAAAACCTGACGAATTCGACCCATTCACAAATTCCTCCTTTTGCTTCCGATTGGCATATCATCCGCAGAATGCTTCTCCACCACCTCCTTAAAAGCCGATAAGGGCCGATCCAGCGGCCCCTATTCAACCTGTGATGCCCGTTCCGAGAGTAAACCTGTTGCAAAAACAACCGTGCAACTCCTCCCCTTGGCCCCGTTCACGTTCACCGTGAACCGGATGGAGGGCTCCAGCCTGTGGACGGTAATCCGCTCATCCCCGGCAATTACGCCGCTCGCGCAGGCATCAAGCTCAACGGCAACGAAGCCTTCATTCTCCATGGTGGGATCGGCAACGGACACCGCGATGGATGCTCCTTCGTCCCTTACCAGCAGGGCCGCTTTCCGGTTGCATGCAACCGGTCCCGCCTTCCTTTCCCCATCCTCCCAGAACATGAGCCCCATGAGCCCCAGACGGCATAGCCTGACCGCATGAACCTCCCCAGACAGCTCGATAATCTCTGCCCCCCCATTCTCCGCGTAAGCGGCAGTTTGGGCTGCGCTCCATCCGGGAAGCACCGCATAGGCATACTCCGCTCCGTCCGGCTCAAGGCCGTGATCGATCCAAAGAGTCAAATACCGGCGGGTCAGTTCCTCCGAGGGTCCGTGCTCATCAATATCGTTCCATCTGCCTGTTCTCGCCTCCCGCAAAATATGGACCGCCTGCCGCCGGGGAAACACATATCCCACATCCGCTCCCGGCACACGGCCTTCCAGGTGAACCCAACGCGGCTTCAGCGTGTTCACTTCCTCTTCTGCATCAAGGAGACGGATCCTCCCGTCCTCTCCAACCCTTACCGCATCGGCGCCACTCCGGCTCAACATGCGGCTGTCTACGGTGGTTTCCAACTGCAGACCTGCCTCCGAGCGTATTCCCGACCCCAAGGCGATCAGTACGTCATCGAACAGAAACCACGATTTTCTGGCCCGGAATTGGCCGGGCTCCTCAAGCTCCATCCCTGCCGCGCTGTATAGGCCATGCAGGACGGCTCCCCCGGCAAAGGGCTGCGGACTCATGCCGGTTCCCTCGCCATTGCTGCGGACCCGTGTGCTGACGGTGGTTCCCGGAAGCCTGTAGGGATTCACAGTGGGCCAGAACCCGTCGCTGTATTGCCCCAGGTCGTCATTATACAGATAGGTCATGCCGTGGGCCGTATGCCAGCCGTGCAGATTTTCCCCGTTGATGGATTCGTAAGCCGCGATCCGGCTGGAGAACATGCTGATGCCAAAGGCAAACCCGGAGCACTGATGGATCACCCGGTCCATCCGGGCAAATACCTTGGAAATCAGGTAATCGCCGCGAGGCTCCACGGAAGTGTCATTCAACAGGCTCCAGGCCGAATTGGCCAGATCCAGGGGCGCCTCTGCCAGATAGCTTTTGCCAGTATTCGCCATGATCCAGGTCTTGGCCATGCGCTTCAGCCGCTCCGCCGTTTCCGCAGGAGCGATATCAATGAGCCGCAGTACCCCGTCAAGCACCGTATGGCCGGAGTGGATGTTCTGATGGGCGCAACGGGAAACCTCTCTGCCTCTCACCATATCCGCCATGAGCCCCTTGTACATGAGAGGCTCGTAAGCCTCCTCCACCCAGCGGTACACATTACGCATGTCCTCATGGGGAATCTCCCAGGCGCTGCCGTTTAGCCAGTACAGCAGCTCCGACAATTCCTTAAGCAGAGCCTTGCCGTACCCGCCGGTGTAAGGAAACCGTTTATGCTGAATGAATGATCCGTCCTCGTAGAAGCCGTCCCCTTCCTCCACATACTCGAACACCGGGGACAATGCCTTGCAGGAGGAGGCCATGGCTGCAGAGTCCCGCTTCAGCAAAGCGCTGAACAGACAGACGCGGCTCTTCCAGACTCGGTTGGCGCCAGTTGACGGATGGGGATTGGGCTTTACCGTTACCAGCTGCCACTCGGGATTGGGCGTACAGCGGTCCACGGCTCGAAGGCAGGACGCAACAAGCCCGGAAGACAGCTGCTGGCGCATCAGCACCAAGGTATCGAGGAGCGACAGCGGCACCCCAATCTCCCAGTTCCACCAGTTCCCGTAAATGACTGTACGCTCGTTATAAAGAATCTGATAAGCCCGTTCCAGCCCCTGCCGAACCGCTTGCGACAATTCGGCATTCTGATAAAGTGCCGATCCTTCCGTCTCATAGGCAATCGCCATCTCCTTCAGGCGAAGATAGGTCTGGTGGATATGCCGTGCATCCTTGCTTCCGGCCAGATCAGGCCATAAGCCGTTGTCCTGCTGAAGATCCATGGTATCCCTATTCCAGCGCGCCTTTTCAGTAAGCCTGACTGTGGTGCCGCTGCGGAAGGGGGACAGCTCTTCCCCGGAAGACGGCAGCGGACCGCCTGTCACCATCCGCCTCCATTTGGCCAATAGAACATCAAACTCCATGACACACCTCCAACGCCTCACTGAAGAGCATGAGTACAATACCGTAAGCATACAGCGTTTGCGCATAGGGCACCTTGAGATACCCGGCCTTCTCCTGGCAATCGGTTCCTCCCGAAGCAAGCAGGATTGTCCACACGAAGCGACTCCCTTCGGGATTGCTGTACACCGCACAAGCAGGTTCGGGCTTGCGCCCAATCCATGCACAACGCCCAAACCTGCAACGGTATCTTACTGCGATAAAATTACTTCTTCTTGGCCAACTGATATTGGTCGTTGAATTCCTTCAATACCTCGGTTCCGCCGGCCTTGTACCATTTGTCGACCTCCGCCTTATAGCCTGCTTCATCCAGCTGTCCCATGACGAATTTCACCATCATGTCGTACCTCATCGTATCCAGCTGCTGCCCCTGCTTCGTATAAGTATCCGAGATATAGGGCTCAACCAGATTGTAGACGGCGTTCTTCTCATTCGCTGCCTTGATCTCTTCTCCTCTTTGCTCGATCGGAGTCAGCTTGGCAGGCGTTTCATTCGCCACATTCTTAAGGAGCAGTTGATTCAAATCCAGTCTTTCCTTGGCAAATTGCTGCGCCTCCGGCACATTGTCCAGCTTCACGATCACGCCGTTTTCCTTCTTGTAGTGCCTTCCCTCAATACCGTAAATCAGCAGATCCTGTACCTCCTTGGTATTCAGCTTGTCGAGAAACGACAGGATCTTCTTGAATTCGTCTTCCGACTTGACGGATTTCTTCGGAATCATATAGGTTCCCAAGTAGCCGGTTCCGGCTCTTGCATGCAGACCTTTGCCGGCATCCAGCATGCCGAACATATCCAGCTGCGCGTTCTGGGCCTTTATTTTCTCGGTATTCTGAAAAGTCGTCAGGTTGCCGGTCGTAGCGAACACTGCCCCGGCTGTCCCGTCCAGAAACATGTCATTGGCCTTGGCATTGGTCACAACGGCAAAATCCTGGTTGATCAGCTTTTCGTCATATAATTTCTTCATGAACTTCATCGCCTGCATATATTCGTCGGTGGCAAAATCAGGCGTGACATTACCGGATGAATCCAACCCGAATTGATTGGAGGCCCCGAACCACAACGACACAATCCGGAACATGGAGAGGAAAGACTCCTTCCAATACACCATGCCGTAGGTATCCTCCTGGCCGTCCTTGTCCGGGTCCTTCGTTTTGAAGGCCTTCAGCATATTGTAGAAATCGTCCGTGGTCTTGGGGGCGGCCATGCCAAGGCTGTCCAGCCAATCCTTGCGGTAGTTGACGCCCACCTGGGCCGGCGCGGCGTACTTGTACATGGCATAGTTCTTGCCGTCAACGCTGACATTGTTGAGAATGTCCTTATTGGCCTGGCTCAGATTCGGATAATCCTTCAGATAAGGACCCATTTCCCAGAATGCGCCCGCTTTGACGGCATTGAGGATGCTGGGGGATTTGAAGCTTTGGATATACATCAGCTGCGGCATGTCCCCGGAAGCCATGATCAGATTGGTCTTCTCGTCGATCTGGGCCTGCGGCACCCAGGTAATCTCCAGCTTGGTATTGGTGAGCCCTTCAAGCGCTTTCAAGATCACATTGTCCGCTTTGGGCGGCTCCGGTTGAAGCTGCATCAGCATCAGACTGAGCTTAAAGGGCTCTTCCTTCGGACTTGAACTTGGACTTGCCTGCGCTGTTGTTCCCGCCGGTGCAACCGTCGGCTCGGTACTGTTGGCGTTCTCCTCTTTGCCGCAGCCCGCCAATGCGGATAATGCGAGTGACGCGGAGCATAAAAGCAGCGCAGTTTTCGACAAGGCCATTCTCTGGATTTTCATAAAAGATGATCCTCCCTTTTTTTAATTACCCTTTGATGGATCCCAACAGAACCCCTTTTACAAAGTACTTTTGCAAAAACGGATATAAAAGCAGGATGGGAAGGGTCGCGACTACAATAACACCCATCTTGATCGATTCTGACAAAGCGCTGATTGCCGCTGCGTCGAAATCACCGTTTTCCCCAAGCTGGGATGAAAGGATCACGATCTGGCGCAGAACAACCTGAATCGGCCACTTTGCAGAATCATTCATATAAATAATTGCCGCGAAGAATGTATTCCAATGCCCTACCGCGTAGAACAGGGTGAAGGTTGCGATGGTCGGCATGGACAGCGGAAGCACAATCCGGCATAAAACCCCGATGTCGCTTGCTCCGTCGATCTTGGCGGACTCCTCCAGACCCGGCGGGAGCTGCTGGAAGAAGTTCTTGATGATAATCAGATTGAACGCGCTGATCGCCCCCGGAACGGTTAAAGCCCAGTAGGTATCCAGCATGCTCAGGTTTCGGATCAGCAGGTAAGAGGGAATCATTCCGCCGCTGAACAGCATGGAGAAGGTGACCAGCAGCATGACTGTTTTCCTGCCCATCAGATCTTTTTTGGCCAGCGCATAAGCCATCGTCAGTGTAAAAATCAGATTGATCGCCGTACCGGCTAATGTAATGAGTACCGTAACCAGGAGGCCTCTCGGAACAGCTTCCGTTGTAAACAAATACCTGTATGCATCCAGAGAAAACCCGCTTGGAATCAGGATGAAATCCTTCGCCTTCAGCCCTTCCGAGGTGGACAGCGAAACGGCAAGAATATTGATAAACGGAAGCACGGTTACAAGCGAAAAGAGAGTAAGAAACACCACGTTGAAGCTGTCAAACAGGACGCTTCCGAGGGATTTTGTTTTGAACCTGTTCATCCTCATGCTCCTCCGGTTTAATATAGACTTTCCTGACCGGCTTTTTTGGCTGTATAGTTGGCCACCATAACCAGAACCAGGCCAACAGCCGACTTGAACAGCCCTACCGCCGTGCTGTAGCTGTACTGTCCTTTGGCAAGTCCCATCTGATAGACATACGTGTCAAAGACCTCGCCAACCTCCCGGTTCATCGGATTGAGCAGCAGGAATACATGCTCGAACCCGGTCTCCAGAAAATCACCCAAACGCAGAATCAGCATGATCACAATGGTGCTGCTGATTGCCGGCAGTGTAATGTTCCAGGTCATCTGCCAACGGTTGGCTCCGTCGATAAAGGCCGCCTCATATTGCTCCGTATCGACGCCGGCCAGCGCAGCCAGAAAAATAATCGTCCCCCAGCCTGTTTCCTTCCAGATGATCTGCCCCACAAACAGGGTCCGGAACCATTCGGCACTCAACAGGATATTGAAGGAATGACCGAAAATCCGCTCCAGCTGCAGGTTCAATACTCCGCCTTCTGTCGTGAACAGCACGTAGGAGATGGCCACCACCACAACCCATGACATAAAGTGCGGGATATAGATCATGGTCTGGACAAAACGCTTGAATACCAGCTTGCGCAGTTCATTCAGCAGCAAAGCCACGATAATCGGCGCCGGGAAGAAGAACACCAGCTTGTATAGCCCGATCGTCATCGTATTCTTAAGCAGCATGGTAAAATCAGGGTCGTGAAACAGGCGTTCAAAATGCTCCCAGCCCACCCACGGGCTGCCCATCATGCCCAGAAAGGGGTTGTATTCCTTAAAGGCAATCACCACTCCCCACATGGGGACATATTTGAATACCAGAAAGTACAGGAGCCCCGGCAGCAGCAGGACATAGATCCAGCGGTCCTTCACCAGCTTGCGGAGTATCTTGTTTTTCCTGACCAAAGACTTCCCAGCCGTATGACCGGCGGACGGTACCTCCCCGGTCGCTTTATTTGCAGCAATCAACGAAACATCTCCTCCTATCTATTCGCGCCCTATCTTCGCAACGGGTGCATCCCGCTGCAACGTTGACGCCTTCAATGTATCATCCGCTTCCCTAACCGTATATAATCAGCTCCTTGCTTGTTGAAAAAACCGGTCCAGCCATGCTTTGATCCGCGCATAATCAAGATCAAGACTGCATGCCGCAAGCTCAGTCCATGCAAAGAGACTATCCATACATGCACAAAAAACTCCCAAGCTGAAGGCTTAGGAGATGCTGTCTTGTCTGAAGGCCTCCCTGTACTTTCCAGGCGAAATCCCTTCGTTTTTCTTGAAGTAGCGGATAAAATTTTGGGCCTTGTTATATTGCAGCTTCTCTGCGATTTCGGTAATGGTCATGTCTGTCTGCTCCAGCCATTCCTTGGCCACCTTCAATCGGTATTGGGACAAGTAATCGCTGAAGCTGATTCCGGCTTCCCGGCGCAGTACCCGCCATATATAGCTGGGATGATAATGGAGCCGCTCCGCGCAGACCTCCAGCGTCAGATCGGTCGTGTATTCCTCATGGATCATCCCGATCACTTCATTGGCAATATCGCGGTACTTCTCGCTTCTGCGCTCGTCCAGCAGCCGGATAACCGGATCAAGAACCGAATGGGTGAACCAAAGCCTGATTTCCTCCTTGGTTGACAGCTCGAACAGCTTGTTGATAATCGATTTGCTCTCCAGATCCATGATCCGCAGCGGCTCGCCGGAATCCTGGGACACCCTCATAATCTGGCTCAGCAGGCGGACCAACGAAATCTGATATTCGTCAAGCCGCATTTCACTGTTAAAAACAACCTCGATCCACTCATTGAGAAGCAGATGGGCCTGCTCGTAATCCGTCCGCTTGATCGCATCCAGCAGTTGGGACTCCATATGCTCCGGATACGCAAGCCTTCCTTCCCCCGCTTCCATGTCCTCAATGAACAGGATCGATTCATGACCCAGCTTCACCCTGTATTTCAGCGCATCCATGCTTTCTTCATAGGCCCGGGGCAGCTCCGCGAAGCTGGCATATGCCCGGCTGATGCCGCAGCTCACTTTAAGCCTCAAATACTGCTTGACAGCGTTCTGGAAGGACTCCGCCAGAGAATACACGTTATTCTTGAAATGCTCCGTGCTCTCCTCATTGCCTCCCAATATAGCTACTACCGTCTGGTCGGTAAGGACGGAGCGCAGCATGTTCTTTTGGGTGGACAGCTCGTTGACGATGTTTTTGATGGCAAACAGCATCAGATCCTTGTCCCCCTCCCGGTAAGGGGTCCCATCCATCGTATCGATCTGCACCGCTACGATGCACAGGCTGCTCCAGGACTCCCGATAGTCCAGCATCTTCAACCGGTCCGCGATTTCTCTCGGCCGGATTTCCCCCTGAATCAGCCGAATCATCAGAAAGTCGTTCAGCGGCTCGATCTGCCGGTTCAACTGTTCGGCAAGCCGGTTCTTGCTGTTGTCCAATCGGCTGATCCGCTCGCTGATGAAACCGAATTCATCCTGGGCCCGCTTATTCGTCTCCGGCATTCCCGCCGTCCGGATGACCAGATCGTACAGGCCCCGGACAGGCTTATACATTCTTAAGGATATCACACAAGCGATGGAAGCGATTACAATCAAAAGGAAAATGCTTACCCCCAGCGTCAGCCAGCCGATCATTGTGGATTCCTTCGTAATGTCCTTGATCGAGATGACAGACAGATAGGTCCAGCCGTTGTATCTGGATTTGATGAAGCTGATACCCGCGGTATCGCCGTTGACCTCGGACTCGATATAGCCGTTGGAAGCGTTCGTGCCGCTGATCGTCCGCACATACGGAACAGCCTGCAGATCCGTGCCCACCATGGTTTCGTCAGCAGCGGCCAGCACCCGGCAATGATTATCCAGAACCATCACCGTTCCGGGCTGACTGTTCTTCAGAAGCAGCTTATTGATATCCCGACCTGAGATCCGCACAACCAGAAGACCGGTCGGGGTGTTCAGATTAAGCGGAATCTTCACGACCAGAGCGACTTCTCCGGACCCGTCAGCCGCCGCTTCCCTCCCGCCACTTAACCAATACGAATTGTCAGGCTGGCTGGTGTAATACTCCACATCCTCAACGGAAACCGTTCCCAGCTCCTCCGGGGTAACCGCCCATTTCATGCTGGTGCTCATCAATTGAGGCTTGAACATCTCCATCTGAACACCGGACAGAGCCGTCAGATCCGTCTGAATATCATCGATTAACCGGAAATCCTGAAAGGTAAGCGGCTTGTCGATCCAGGTATTGACCGTTGGAGAATTGGCAAAACGGACCGCCGAATGCTGCAGAGTCTTCAGCATTTGCTCCACGGTCATTTGAGTCTGCTGCAGGAGCTGCACATTGGCTTCATTTACTTTTTCCTGAATATTGGAAGACCATCCTTTGTAGGAGAAAAAACCCAGCAATGTTACAGGAAGCATCCCTATCAGCAATCCAAACCCGATCAATCTGCGCAAATACCTTGTCTCTCTGATCATCGTCACATCCCCCGATTAAAGTGACCTTTGCCTTGAAAGTATATCATAATCGAAAAAGGTTTTAACAGGGAATAATCATTTCATTGCATTTGTGCTTTAATCGATCACGCGGTGGGCATACCACTTGCTCCCCCGATACCGCCACAGGAATATGGCGCCGCGCACACCCCATTCGCAGTTCATGGCCAGCCATACGCCGATGATGCCGTAGCCCATCATAATGCCAAGAATATACCCCAGCACCACCCGGAACAGCCACATGGTGAGCATGGAAACAATGGAGGTAAATTTGGAATCCCCGGCGGCCCGCAGCGCGGCAGGCGTAATAAAGCTGATGGACCAAAGCGGCACCTGGAAGGCGAAATTGATCACCGTCAGAATAAACAGATCATGCACAATTTCATCCGGCGGATTGAAGAGGCTGACCAGCGGATGGAACAACGGCAGCAGAATCAGCGCCATAGCCAAGAGCGACAAGGAAGACAGGACGATAAAGGATTTCACGAACTTGCGGGCATCCTGGATATTCCGCCGCCCCATACATTGGCCCACTACGGTAACAATGGTCAGGGACAAGGCTCCGGAAGGAATCTGGGCCAACCCGGCAATGGTATTGCCGATGGCATTGGTGGCAATGGCATAGGTGCCCAGACTGACGATAAAAATCTGGGTCAGCAGCTTGCCGCCGTTGAAGAACATCTGCTCCGCCGCGAAGGGCAGTCCGATGAACATGATCTTTTTCAGCATGGACACCTGCACACGGAAAAAATCGGCGATCCGAAGACCCATAGTGGTTTCCATCCGGATCAGGTAGAAGATGGAGCAAGCCGCCCCAAGATACCGGGCGATGTTTACGGCAATGGTCATTCCGGTTACGCCCATGCCCAGCAGGTAAATGAATACGCCGTTCAGGGCCACGTATGAGATGTTGGTAATCAGCGACAAGGCCAGCGACGCCCTTGTTTTGCCTGTACCCCGCAGCGCGCCGCACACCGCCTGGACAATGCCGGCGCCGCCGAAGGAAATGCCGCTGCCGATGAGATAGGTTCTGGCATTGGCCATCACATCCGCTTCGGCAGTGCCAAAAAGCAGATGCAGGATCGGGTTGTGGAATGCCACCACAATAGCGCCGATGACTAAGGCTACCAGGGAAACGATGGTCACGGAGGACGCCGACGATCTGGATACCATGGAGCCATTGCCGCTGCCCTTATATTGGGCCACCACTACCGTTCCGCCGGTAGCCAGGGCAATAAACACCTGCATCAGAAAGATGTTCAGGGAGTCCACCATATTCACCGCACTGATGGCGGCCACTCCGTAGGAGCTGACCATGGCGGTGTTGACCAGGTTCAAGCCGATTACAAACAGCTGGTCAATCAGGATCGGAATAAATAAGGCAACAATCTGCCGGTAATCCATGGATTCTCCGGTGAAATACTTTTCCAGGAGACCGGGCTTGTTCTTTGATAAAGCTTGCTGTCCCATGTCATCACATTCTTTTCTGGTAAAATAGTCGTAATAAAGGAAAAAACTCTTCTATACGAAGAGCTTAAATACAATCCCCTGGTCAAAATACCTGGTGGAAGCGCATTTTCACAGAGAAAGAGCGGCAGTACGACGGGTAAACACAAGCCCGGCTTCGCGGAGGCATCCGCCGATTAGGGCATACTTGATTGAGGATACACCTCTTTTACCAGTTCGTCAACGGAACTTTCAGCCAAAACGGATTTAATCGGGATAAGCCGGACATAAATTTGCCAATACTATAGAATGATAGTAAGATGAGTCTGACACTAAATAACAGAGGGAGCTGTGAATATGGCTATCAATCCTTATATCAATTTCAACGGCAATTGCCGGGAAGCAGTCGAGTTCTATGCGGATGTGTTCGAGTCGGACAAGCCTGTCTTCATGGCTTTTGGCGATGCCCCGGGAGATCCGTCCCACCCGATTCCGGAAGAGGCCAAAGCATTGATTATGCACACCCAGTTTTCCATTCACGGCACCCCGGTTATGTGTTCCGATGTATTCCCCGGCCATCCGTATGTCCAGGGCAATAACATCAGCATTACGGTGGTCAGCAAGGAGACTGCCGAAGTGAAGCGCTACTTCGACAAGCTGAAGGAAGGCGGCACCGTGCACATGGAGCTGCAGGAAACCTTCTGGAGCAAGGCCTATGCCAATCTTACAGACAAGTTCGGCATTGGCTGGCAATTGAGCCAGGAGGGATAAGCCTTTTCCGAGATAAACAGAAACAAGCACACGTTGCGCCGGGACAGGCGTCGTGTGCTTTTTCTTTCAGCTAAGGTATTGTCCTTATTTCCACGAAATCTCCAGCGGATTGCGGTCCACCAGGCGGGTATACCGGTACTTGGGATAACCGGCCATAACGGCGCCGGCCAGTTGTGTGCCCTCCGGCAGCTCCAGCTCCCGCAAGAGCGGTTCATAGCCGCTGAAGCCGCAATGCTGGACGAAGCCGCCCCAGCAGGTGCCAAGCCCCAGGCTCGGGGCATACAGCTCCGCGTAAGCCAGCACAAATTCCGCGTTGCTCCTGGCCGTATGCTGGGTCAGCTGCTTCGGAGCCAAGGCGAGAATCAGATGGGGCGCGCCGCGCAGAATGGTATCCTTCCCGCGGCGGGCGGCGGCAATATGCAGCTTCAAATAGCTGAAGCCCCTGCCTCCCGAAGCGGCCACCTGCTCCTCCATCCAGGCAATCACCGCCTGCCAGATCCGGTCCAGCCGCTCCTTGCCGCTGATCACCTGGAAGGTGATGCTCTGGGTGTTGCTGGCGGTAGGCGCAAACCGGGCCACGTCCAGCAATTCCGTCAGCGCCTCCCGGGAGACCTGATCCTGCCGGTAAACCCGTACCGAACGGCGGGAGCGCAGGAACTGTCTGGCTCCTGCCGCATCCCATTGCAATTCTCTGCGCACAGGGATTTGCGCGGCCAATGGAGTCCGGCTGTTATCCAGCGCCTCCGACGGGCAGGCAGCCACACAATGGCCGCAGGCTATGCACCGCCCACCGTCCGCCTCCTGCGGCCCTGCATCATTCATCAGAATATAATTCGCCGGACAAACCTCCTCGCAAATTCCGCAAACCATACAGGCTTCCTCATCCACCGTAAGAATGCTCACTGTCAGCCTCCTCCTCTCTGCACAATCTCCCTATTCTTTTTTCACGGCGCCGCAGCATTTTTTATGCTTTTTGCCGCTTCCGCAAGGACACGGATCATTGCGGCCCACCTTAGGAGCCGCTGCGCTCCGCCCAAAATCGGCCTCCGATACCACCCCCATAGGGCGGGAAGCTAACGGAGCTCTTTCCGGAGAAAAGTGATTCCGCAGTTCCACTGGTGTGAAGCCGCGGTTGATCCACATTCTCGTGTTATTGTGAACCTCCACCAGCAGCGGGAGCAAAGCGCCGATCTGCCCTTCGGACATTTCAATATCCAGATAGGCAAACTCGTCCAAAAGCTCATCCAGCGGCGCTTCCATGGAGCTGGCTGCCTGGATATTTTCCACGAGGATATCAGCAAGCTCCCGATCGCGTATAATATGCTTCAGCACATGCGCCTTCAGCCTTTCGAGCTGAAGGGTGTTAGGGGTGTACAGGTCATCGGCATAGCGGAGAAATTCCGCCTTATCAGGAATATAGTACGGTTTGTTGCGGGTCCCTTCCAGCAGCTTCGGCAGCTCCTCCCGCCCTTCGTCCCTAAAGTAACTGCTGATCCAATAATCCCGATGGATGCTGTACATTTGCTCACGGGCCAGATGCTTGAGGGCAGTTAGGTCCATTTCATCCGCTGTGGCGGCTTCCGCATTCTGGCTATTAAAAATCTCCAGCAGCTTGCCGCGCTCACAAGCCCCGTATAAATGGACAGCCGCTAAAATATAATCCAGAATCAGCTGGCGGCGCTCCCACTTTTTCCAAAAATCGTCCAGCTCCAGGCTTCGGTAAACCTGCTGGATTTCCTCCGGAATCAGAACAGCCAGCTTATCCCCGTTCCAATAAGTAAAGACTGCGCCTCTTTCTTGCAAAAATAAATATTGGGCGGGATAGATCCGGCTGCTTTCCAGAACCGGTTGCTTCAACAGCTGCTGAAACAGTCCCCGCTCCTCCCGGCGGGCCAGGAAAAGGGTTCTCAGCAGCCGGTCCGGGTCAAGCAGAGCCTCGCTCAACGCAGAGGCAAGCTCCTGCTTTTTCATGCTTGATCTTCCGGCCAGCGCCAGGTTGGAGGCAATCAGGGACAGCATATTCTTTTTTAAGGGCTCAAGGCATTCCGCCAGCTTAGTCCGCGGTTCTCCCGGGACAGCACGCAACTGATTGGTCTCATTGTAGATTTCTTGCACAGTGAATTCCATCATTTCACTCCATTTATTACATAATTTACCTGAATAACGCTTTTTCCGGCCCGGGTCCGGTTCCGAAGCCCGCCTTAGGTCGGGATTAACAACACATCCCGGGATGGTTTTGCAACCGCCACTCCGCCTGTATGCTTGAACTACAGAAAACTTAATGAACGGGCGGGGAAATATATGATGATAAATAAGAAAGAAAGGCAAGTGTATGTTTTATTAACCGATTCCGGGACGATGCTTGCACGGGTGATCAAATGGTATACCAAACAACCCTTGAGCCACGCCTCTCTGGTGCTGGATCAGGAGCTGCAGGAAATCTACAGCTTCGGCCGGAAAAATCCCGGCAATCCGTTTATTGGCGGCTTTGTCCGGGAAAGTCTCAAAAGCGGCCTGCTGCTGGACGCTTCCTGCGCGTTGTACCGCTGCTCTGTCAGCTCTTCCGTCTATGCGCGGCTGCAGCGCCATGTTGAAGAGATGCGCCGCCGCCAGGATGAATATAAATACAGTGTACGGGGGCTTGTGGGAGTGGCCTTTAACCGGGCGTGGAGCCGGGAAAATACCTACTTCTGCTCCCAATTCGTAGCTGCGGTGCTCCAGGAAAACGGAGCGGTCCGCCTGGAAAAGCCGCCTGCCCTGACCACGCCGGGAGATCTGGCGGAGTTGAAGGAACTGGCCCCCATTTTCCGCGGGACCGTGCGGCAACTGCTGGAGCAATGGCGCGAGGCTGTTCCGCAGCCCGCATACAGCGGCAGTCCGCGGCTTGCCGCCCGCAGCCGGCACGAGCTGGCCGGGGCGGGGGCAACGGCCCTGACCACTGCCGGATGATCCGGCTCGCCCGGGGTGCATACCAAAAGTAAACTAGCCAGGCTGCCCCGGCCTTTCTATAATAGAGGCGGAGGAATCCCTTCGCCCCGGGTGAAAGGGACTCAATCCACATTTCAAATCCAAAGGAGCTCGACCTATATGAACGGCAAGTGGACGGATAAAACCTGGGCCACCCTGGGCGACAGCATTACAGCGGCCAATGGCTACCAGCCCCTGGTGCAGGAAGCGCTGGGCTTTGCCGCAGTTCAAAACCTGAGCAAAAGCGGCTGCCCCATGACCGCCGGAGGGGAACGGGACTACGGCGCCACCACCCACATGGGAAAGGCCATTGAAGGCTCGCCGGATTGCATCACCATCTTCGCCGGCACCAATGACTTCCGGCTGGACATGCCTCTTGGCACCATCGAAACACGGAGCATACACACCTTCTATGGGGCATACATCGCCCTGGTGGAGGAGATCCTCACCGCTCATCCCGCCTCACGCCTGAATCTGTGGACACCGCTGATGCGCGACAAGGATGGCTGGAACATCTTCTCCGTCAATGGAGCAGGCTACCGCTTGTCCGACTACGTGGAGGCTGTCCAGGAGGTAGGCTTGCGTTATGCCCTGCCGGTGCTGAATCTGTATGGGCAAAGCGGCATCAACCTGCTGACCCTGTCCCACTTCACCTCTGACCGCCTGCATCCCAACGAAGCAGGACACCGGCGGATCGCCGATATGGCGGCGCCCTTCCTGGCCGGGCTGTAAGCTCCGGTCCTGCCTTCTGCTGCGTCACCATCCATCTCACTGCGAAGCGCTGACTGCCGCGGTGTTGGTGACTCCGAAGGGAACATGGGCCGAAGGGGAAATACCGGCCACTCCTTCAATATGGCCCACCTGGTCATCGAAGAAGATATGCGGCCTAAATACCCGCAGCACCCGCCCCTTGTCGATGCCGCCCAGGAAAAAAGCCTCGTCCACCCGGATGCCCAGGCTCCGCAGGGTGGTAACCACCCGCTCGTGGGCGGGGGCGTTCCGGGCGGTAGCGATGGCGATGCGGATGCGCGGCTGATACCCTTCATCCTGCCGCTTCCGCTCCCACTCCCGCTTCTGGAGGCGGGCGATTTCACCGAAGAACTTGAACAGCGGTCCGGGAGGCAGCAGCTCCCGGGCCTTTTGGCGCTCATTTTCATGAAACTGCGCCATCCCCAGCTCCTGATAAATTCCCTCCGCCGAATCATCGGCAATAATGCCGTCGAAGTCGAAGGCAATCCGCAGCTCCGGCCCTTCCTCATCATCCACGTACCTCGAGGGAAATACCTGCGCCGCAGGCAGGCCATTGCTTACCGCCTCCCGCACGTCCTCCAGGTTGGCCGAAAGGAACAGGGAAGCATTGAAGGCCTCCATATAAATGAAGGGATTGGCTCCTGCCACAAACGCCGCCCGGGAAATGGACAGACCATAATGCTCAATGGACTTGAACACCCGCAGGCCTGTGTCGGGATCATTACGCGACAGCAGCACCACCTCCACCGGCTGATCATCAGGCTTATCCCCATTCAGGTTCAGCAGCCGCTTGATCAAGGGGAAAGCCACCCCCGGCTGAAGCACCGATTGCTCATGCTCCCGCTGGTACGTGCGGTATTCCTCCTCCCCTTTTTCCCGGAACACCTGATCCGCCTCATCCAGTTGGAATAAGGCGCTGGAGGCAACCGCCACAACGAATTTTTGCTCAATGGGATAAGGCAAAACCTTCCCCTCCTCCTGGTATTCATTATTTGTGCCCCTGCCCCAAGAATGTCCGCGGCGATACATACACAAACCGCTCACCCCGGGCCGTTGTTTATCTCCATTAAAGGCTTGGTCACCGAAGTGGGAGGGCTGATGACCCATGGAGCCGTTATCGCCCGTGAATATGGATTGCCGGCAGTTGTAGGCGTGGAAAATGCTACCAAATTGATCAAGGACGGGCAACGGATTCGCGTACACGGAACAGAAGGGTATATCGAACTATTGTAAGGGCAGGGATAAGCCGCGGCGGGAACAGGAAGAGAGAAAGGGTCGGGACTGTTCCCGCAGACAATACATTTCATCTAAGGGATTTATTTAATTTGATTGTTAAAGAGATCAAGGCTATGCCTAACATCAAGCCGGAAATGGGAGCTACGACAAAAATGCCAATGATATTTTTACTTGGGGTGAATAATAGCTTTAAACCGGTGACAATGATTGAACATGCTATTGCAGCCAGCCAAAATAACAGTTTTTGCTTCATTGTTGCGTTCACCGCTTTATTCGAAACAGGGCTCGTTCTCAGAAGATAAATTGCCATAAAAATAAAAGTTAACAATAGCCCCAATAGAGATAAACTGTGCTGCAATATTTTGAATAATGGCAAACCCCAGTATGTTTCACGTAAAAAAGAGAGGTGAATGACAAAATAACCTTGATTGTGCGTAAAAGCGTCTAATGCTATATGCGAGAAAAAACCAACAGTGATTGATAATACAAAAATTATCCAATCGTTTGTGCTGTAAAGCTTCCATTCTTTTATGGCATGATATGCTCTTTGATTCAGACTAAACATTGAAGGCAAATGGATTGCCATTTGCTCCTTAACAATACGGTGAAAGATAAAGGCTAGCAATATGCTTAAAGGAAGTGCCTGCGAAATCAAACCCAACATAGAATGGCCTATTCTGCTATAAGGCTCCAGCATAATGAAATATTCAAAATCAGGAGCCATACTTCCCAATACCAGACCTGTGGCATTAAGTTTTTTGGGACTTATATATTTCATTGGAAGCGCATAGATGGGATGGGAAAAAGTAAAAGGCATAGCGGCCCCCCCTTGTGATTATAGATTGAATTACCCACGTTCTGGCTTCCATTTTGTAACAACTGACGATATACTTTTATTTGAGCAACTTAACATTTCTTCTTCATCCTGATTAATTCCTTTAGATTCTACCGCAAATATGATGTTTTTTCCATACAACCGGTTTAAAAATCATAGCCGCGGAGGCGTTTGTCAGCTGGTTTCAAATTTAATAGAATTTCCACAATCGTACTAAATTGTAATTGTTAATGCTGCATAGTTTCAACTTGGAGGTATACAGGATGTCTCTTCTTTTCCTATCTGCGTGTGAAAATGATGATGATAAAATATACATGACAGATTTATATGAGCGCTACTATCCCCTAATGAAAAAAAAGGCGTGTAGCATAGTTCAGGATTATGAAGTAGTGGACGATTTGATCCAAGAAGCATTTCTAAAGTTAATTCCTAAAATTTCGCTTCTGCGTTCACTAAGCTGTTACAAAACAACATCGTATATCGTTAATACAATCAAGCATGTTGCGATTGACCATATCCGAAAGAAAGCACGACTTTCAAATCATGTTTATACTGGTTTAGACGATGATTTAGCAGAACAAATTCCCGATTTTCAAGCCGCTACCGAAGAAAACTATATGAAAACCGAAGAATGTGAAGCTTTAGAAAAGGCTATGTTCCAGTTATCGGAGCGGGATCGAACCTTGCTATATTTTAAATATAATATGGAAATGGGAGATCAACAGATTGGGGACCTCTTGAATATTCCAACAAGACATGTCCGGCAATATGTTGCGAGAGCAAGACATCGAGCGCTTCATATCTTGTCAGAAAAAGGTGAATATCATGTTTAAGTCAAATAAACTGATGGACCAGCAATCCCTTCAGGAAGAATACGAGGAAAGCAAAATTAGGCTGCTCATGGCTCATTATGCCGAGTTAGAAGGGAAACGATTTCTGGAAGAGAATGAGGAACTTAGGAAGGACCCATTCTATCTTCCTTCAGATGCAGAAAAAAAGAGATTCATGAGCCGCATAAATCGCCGCTTTGCATTTATTCGCTTTAAAAAACTGTTGTTCCCGTTTCCAATTCAATCCCAAAAGCTTATGATTGCTCTTTCGGCAGCTGTAATACTCCTGTTTACTTCAGTTTTTACCGTGGAAGCAGTGCGGGTAAGAGTCTTCAATATGTTTATTCAAGTGCAAAAAGAATACACGGCAATAAGGGTGGGGAACGATGCAATACAGAATAACGAAGAATATGAGCAGATTGACTGGAGTCCCGCTTTTGTGCCCTCCAAGGTTCCAGAAGGTTACCATATTGTGAACGTAATGAATAACCAAAACTTAAAGGTGATTGAATATAAAAATGATAATAATGGACATATTCTGTTCCAACAACAAAGCGAAAACGGCGGTATGAATGTAGATACTGAAGATGCAGATGAAGTGATTCATACAAATATTCAAGGCGGAGAAGGACTTGTTATACGAAAAAGAGAGCAAATTACGGTTGTATGGAAATATCAAGCTCATTTGTTTTTGGTTGTGGCCAGATCTACAGGTCTAAATAAAGAGAAGATCATTGAACTGTCGGAAAGTGTAACATTGCTTAAATAATTTATCCTCCTCTGTTACATAACGGGAACTAAAGTCGTCTTTTATTTATGAACAATAATACGAGGAGGTTTTAGGGTGCGTAAAAAGATGGTGTCATTCATGCTGGCATTCATGTTAATTTTCACTTCCGGTGTTGCTGTTGCACAGGCTAACACCAATACCTTGGTGTCGGGAGATGGAATTGTTGTTCCTTACTATGATTATATCTCTTTTGTTGGAGCAACAATTTCCATCGATAGCGGGGGACGGTCGACATCCACAGGGTATGTGTTTTATACAGATAATTATGACTCAATGCTCACCGTTGAGCTTCAGCGTTCAGATGGCACGGGCTGGTCGACAGTGAAATCATGGAGCGATTCTTTTTCAGGAAGTGGATATAAATTGATTGAAGAGGATTACTATGTGTTTTCAGGGTATACATATCGAGTGGTAACCACAGCCGCCATTAAGAGCGGAAATGTTATTTTGGAAATAGCCAGCAGTACATCTTCGAGTGTTGAATATTAATTTATCAACGTATCAGCATGAAAAAATTGTTTGTTGTTCACTGTTTCAGTAGATACAACCCAACTAAATGACTCAATGAGAAACTATCTAAGTATGGTTTTTGCTTATAGGAAGTTCATATAATATCATAAAATAGAAAAATATTTCTTTTTCTTGTTACAAGTAATGATGTATGAACGTCTATATGAGTGCGAAGAGATACATAATGCAATTCAACCGCCAAAAGAAGGCTTTTCGCCAAATCTTAAATAGGGAGTTGAGGCACTGGATAATAATCCTGTATAGGTGGATGAAGGAAAGTTCAGTTTGCTTTCAGTTCGATTGTTTAAAAGAGATTAGTCAGTCAAGAAGATTACTAGAATTATTCTTAGGTTGGCATTATCTATTTTGATTTTGTTACTCTGTATCCTATTGAGTATTTGAAAATTAATGATGTTGAGAATTTCTCTAGACTATCTTAAGGAGTGATTTATGTGAAACGTAGGTGGTTAAAAACATCCTTATTGGGAACTTTGGTTTTTGGGTTATTGGCATCCACATCTTATGCGGCAAATCCATATACTTGGAACTTTAATGAAGAAAACACACCCTATGAGTACTCAAGACCCTACACAGGCACCATGTCGCTGATTTGGACAACCACTCCTGGTGACTTTCAGGCTGCATTAACTAATGTTAAGTGGGATCCTGATAGGGTAACGAATATTGATATTTCTGGCTTTTATCCTACTTTAGAAATTAGGGATAATCTTCGAACCGGGAATGTTAGAGGTACGTGGGCAACAAGCAACCTGCCTGATCCCAAATATGATTACGAGTCGGACGGCCCGGAAATTGATGAAGTTGAAGTGGTTTCAAGAAGTCCTCAGGATTTGCAAGCCTACAATCCATATAAATTCGAGACGTACTGGACTAAACTAAACCAATCAACAAATGAATATATGATAGCGTATTCGTCATTGAGTTCTAGTCCAAGTTGCAGTTGGTGCGACTATAATACTGTATATCAATCAGATTACCCTTTAGCTGGCATTTATACATCCGAAATGCAAGGAAATCCAGCTTCCGTGATTAATCAAGTCTCTCTATCGGAAGTAGTACCGGCTGTGCCAAGCTCCATTGATGAGACATCAGTGAAATTAAAAAAGCGTGATCCGAATTATGAAAAAGTGAAAACAAAAGATGATTTGGAGGCCTACAAGAAAAAGCTTGAACAAATATTGACAAATTCTAATGACGAAAGTGAAAGTGAATTTGTAATTACTTTCAATTCTCCGTTGCAGTTCAAACAAGTAAAGGAAAAAATAGATTTGTACAGGAATCAGCTTGATATTGATGGGATATATACCAGAAGTATTGGAAATAATGGAGATATTCAGACAGGAATTGCATTTTCTTTCGATAATAGAATACTTGATGAAATAAAGAACCAAACAGAAACTTCTTATAAGGGAATTATTCAAATTGAAGGAAAGGCTCCGGTAAAGGTATTAAAGAAATTATCGGCAGACAAAGATGTATTCGCGGTTGAAGTTGCGGATGATGAATATCTTCCCGGAGGACTGTATTGGAAACTTGAACATTCCCAGAAGTAAGTATTGTGAACCTCGGTATGTTTCATGCCGAGGTTTATAATTTTTTTTGAAAAATTTCACGAAGAGAAACATAATTAATGAAAGCGTCGTCTGGTATTTATGGAGGTGACAACGATTTGTGGTATTGTTAAAAATAGAAATTTCAGCTGGAATTATTAAAATTACTTGAGTCTTGCAAAAATATCGCTGTCGAGTTGGTGTAGGAAGCAGTCAAGATTTCAGAACCTTTGTCGAACGGCATAATAGAAAACGGACATCTTACCTTTACTGCAGAAATTTTGGTTACCACACCCAATTTCCAGATAAAGGAGATGTCCCAATACTATGGTATCCCTCTACCTGCCGATCGTCAAGTTCATTTTGGCGCTCAAACTGGAATTTTCAAAACCTCAGTTGAATCATTTGTTTACCCTCGTCCATGGCATCATTCTCTGCGCCGGACGTAAGAATATCACGCAAATCCAACAGGCGGCCAAGAGTAATCGCCATCTTAGCAGCACGACGAATTTCTTGAATCATGCTCCTTGGTGCGTCAATCGCATGCAACGGCGGCGGATGGACATGATCCTGACTCGAATCCGGGCCAAGCGGGCGAAACAGGGGGAACGCCGCCATCTTGTGTTTCCCATCGTAGATGACACATTTGGGTATACCCTTACGAGGGACCGATTAGTGAAATCGAAAACGTCAAGCTGTTGCTGTCCTGGAAGGAGGAGTACACGGCTTCGAGCAAACCACAGGTTTGTCTCTTGTGCACGGATGTGTCGTTGGATCTTGTTACCATTCAGCGATATTATCACGTTCGCTGGAACATCGAGACGGGGTACCGTTACTTCAAGGAGCTGCTGGGCTTTGACCAATATCAGTTGCTTTCGTTTACGGGCATTCAGCGATTTTGGGCCATCCAGTTCCTGACCCAAAACTTCCTGGAATCACAGCGGCAGGAGTGGATGGAGAAGCAAGCTGATTTGACGCTTGGTGATGTGGTACGCCGCATTCGAGAAGAGTACTTCGGGCAGGTCATCGTCTATGTGTACCTACAGGCCCTCGAAAAGAAGCCTCTTTTCGACATTCTCAGGCTACTCAAGTTATCTGCCTAAAACATCGATTGGCTGATTGCACTATCCGTGTTCCCTATTGGGCTATCCTCACATTGAATTCGCAAGATTCAAGTAAAATTAGTTTGTTTTATTCTGGCTGGATCTTGAAATAGGAAGGAAGAAATCGACAAGGGAGTTGGTCCATATTCGTGAGAATATCCCGATAGCTGTTCCAATTCATTTTTTTGCGTGGGTAATCATAGTTGTTTCTTTGGTTGTCGAGGATTTCAACTGGTTTTTAATACCAAATGTAAATAATACCCCTGCATTTATTACTGTTTCAAAATGGCTAATACAGTCTCTATTGGTTGCAAATTTAGCGGGCTATTTAATTCATCAATTGCTGATAAAGTGGGAACTTTCTGATACAGATTGGAAGCTGTCGGCACATCTTATTTTTTCAATTGCTCACATTATTATTGTTGCTTTTCTCATTTTTTTAATTGCAGGGTTTGAAGATTTGTAAGTGCAGACTGCCCCAAAAGATCACATGGCATTTCTGCTCGGGCGTGCGCTCATACAGTTCTTGCAGGAAATAACCGGGCTTTTCGCTGTTGGTGGCGAACACATCATAATGCAGCGGGATCACGGTTTCCATCTCCGCCACTGCCGCAAGCTCTGCGGCCTCCCGGATATTCATATTGCCAATAATACCCTGGCTGTTGCGGAAGTAATCCCTGCCGTTGATAGGCAGCATGCCTACATCGACCCGCTCCCGGCGAAGTAAATCCGGCAAGCCGGGATATATCACCGTGTCCCCTGCGTGATACAGAACAACGCCGTTCATTTCCACCAAATAGCCTACGAACCGGTGCTCCCTCTCGCTTCCGGTGTTCTGCAGGGACTCATGGGCCGCGGGCACCGGCTGGATGCGGACCCGTTCTCCCTCCCGCCCCTCCAGCTCCATCCACTGTCCGGTAAGAGCGTCAATAATCCGCTCCGGATCAATCCCGCATTGCTTCTCCAGAATGGGACGGCAGCAAGGGGGAGCCAGGAATCGGACCTGCGGACATTGGGCGGCTATGGCCGGCAAGGTTTTGATATCCAGGTGGTCGTCATGCTCATGAGTAATCAAACACAGATCGGCGTAAACCACATCCTCCGGCCGGAGCAGCGAGGGATATGTCCGCTTCATGCCATGAAGAACCTCCAAATGGTCGGAAAAGAACGGGTCCACACAAATGACCGTATGCCGCCCTTTCGCCACGATACTTTCTTGCCCAAAGAACCAAAGGGCCATACAGCCCTCCGGAGGTGCCGTATCCTTGATTTCGCTCATCAGCACCTGCGGGGTGCGGGACAGTGCGGATTGTGCACGATTCATCTTGTGCCTCCATTTCATAGACCAGCTTTACTTCCATTCTAGCAAGTCCTCCTCCTTGGAGTAAAGAAAACCGTTCCCGTATGCGCCGATTATCTCGCAGCACGTCGGGCATACCCAAAAAATCCGGGGATATTCCCAGCAACCTGAAACCCCACTTGATCCGGCTCTGGAAAAGGCGGCCTCACTCTGGACCTGGGCGTCCCAAATGATATACTGGGAGGATATACAGAATGAAGGAGAATGCGCCCATGAACCCTCCGCATTTTTTGCCGTACAGTGTAGCTATGATCACACCCTTTACCCATGAAGATGCAGTGGATGAAGCCGGCATCCGCCGGATGGTGGACTACTATACAGAGCATCAAGTCCCAGCGCTGCTGGTCAGCGGTTCAACGGGAGAACAGCACTCGCTGACTGTGGACGAACGAATCCGTCTTTACCGGGCCGTGAAGACAGCCGCTCCAGCGCTTCCTTTGTACGCCGGAGTCGCTTCCATCCGCACGCGGGATGCTGTCCGGTTGGCCAAGGAGGCGGAGGAGGCGGGCTGCGCGGCAATTATGCTTGGCTTTCCCCCATACGTCCGCCCCAACCAGCAGGAGGGGGCGCAGTATGTACAAGCAGTCTGTGCGGCCACCTCTCTGCCGGTGATGCTTTACAATAATCCGCTGCGCACCGGCTTTACCTTGGAGCCCGACACCTTGATCCGCCTGGCAGAGGAATGTCCCCGGATCACGGCATTGAAAGAGGCGGGCAGCCCGGACCATGTGACTCTGACCAAAAAGAGGCTTGCCCCCGGCTTCCAGGTGCTGTCCGGTTCGGACCTGACCATTGCCCATTCCTTCGATAAGGGCTATGACGGTCTGACCAGCGTAGCGGGGAATCTGTTTCCGCTGGAGATGGGGAGGATTATCGGGCTGCTCCGGGAAGGCCGCCAGGGCGAGGCCCGGGAGCTGCTGGCGGAGCTTCAGCCACGCTTGACGCTGGGCGGGCGGATCGGATGGGTCCGGGTCATCCGCCACTGCTTTGCCGCGTTGGGTCTGATCGGCGCCAACTGCCGGGAGCCGCTGACGCCGTTGACTGCGGAGGAGCAGGCGGAGCTGGCTGGGGCGGAGATGTTGGGCTGAGCGCCCTCAGAGGGCTGCACTCCATCCACGCACGCTGTCTGCCATCCGGACCGACGATCCGCTGCTCTCAAAGCCGCTCCACCTTCTCTGCCATCTGGACCCACGATCCGCTATTTCTGCAATCTTGGCGCATTTGGGAATTTCGCGGACACAGGATACCTTATTTACCTCTACGGAGGCCAAAACCGGCTGTTTTTATATGCTTAACAGATTCTCTGTCCGCGCAGCTGCAGAATTGGCGTTTTTCCGCTGAATAGCGGATCGTGGGTCCGGCTGACTGCCCCTTCTGAAAAAACCAAGAAGCTAAGCAGTTCGATACCGCCCAGCTTCTTGGTTTTTTGTCCGCACATAGCCGTCAACCAGCATCTACCCAAACGCCCTCTCGAAAACCTGCAAGGTTCTCTGCCCAGCCGATTTATCCAATATGGCAAATACAATGTGTTCAAATCGTGTGCCGTAACCTTCATCCACCAGTACCTGCCTGAACCATCCGGCTACCTCGCTGGGGTTATTCCTGAAGACGCCGCAGCCGAGGGCTCCCAGAACCACTGCCTTTTCCCCATGATGGGCTGCCACCGAAAGAATGAACCTGATCCGCTCCAGCATAACGGGGGCGATCATTGCCACATGCTCCGGCTCCCTCTCCCGTACCACTCCGGCATTCACCGCCGGCGCCGTGATCATGGACACTGCATATGGAGTCTCCAGCAGCCCGCCGCGGTCCTCGCGGAACACAGGAACCCTTGGAGAATAAATCATATGATCCGAATATAGACATGTTTTCAGATTCCGGTTATACCGGTACATCTCCTCCATTTGGGAAATGCAGGGATACAGCGCCGAGGAACGGGCCAGACTTTCCTCCTGGGCTTGGCTTCCCCCCAGAAACCCGCCGCCCGGGTTCTTGGCCGAGGCGAAGTTCAAGCACACGGTCCCAGGTACTCCCTCAACCTGCACAAGCCTCTGTACTGCAGCCAATGTAGATTCATCCGTAACCTCAATTTTAGGTGAAACTGCCCCTCCCACACGAGCATCCACCCCTAGCCTGATTTCCGGCAGCATTTCAGGAGTGTACAGCTTGGAATCCCTCACCGCCGCTTCCACCTGCGCCCTTACGTCAACGCGGATTCCCTCCCGGTTCAAATAAGCTCCATCTTCCATAATGCTCAATGTCTCGCGGGCTATCTGGGACCGGACTTCCCGGTTATTGATGTTCATTTTTCTCACTCCAATGGTTACAAATTTCGTTGCAGTTCGGAGGGAAGCTACTCCATAACGCCGCCTGCCAGCAGCTCCTCTCTCAGCTTCGTCAATATCTCACCCAGCCAGTTGGTACCCCTCCAGGTGGCGCGGTTCTTGATCCGGGGGTCGTCCTCCTCCAGCCCCACGCCCCATATCCGGTCCGTAGAAAGTTAGCGGGATGCCACTGGGAAAACGGCGATTCCGTCCGGTAAAAAAATGTAAACCTCTCCATACTCCTTCCCTCCTCTTCCTATTCCGGACTCCCCCAATGGGGATTAAACCGGTACAGTTTCGATGGCCGGTGCCCCGCATCCCTGGTGTACTCATTGGTCTCCGTCACCATGGGAGCGATCTTGCGCCGGAAAGCCGCAGCCAGCAGCTCCTTGCCCAGAATCACCTCATACACCTGCTGAAGCTCCGACAGCGTGAACAGAGGCGGCATCAGATGAAAGGCAATATCCGTGTACTCGATTTTGTTGCGCAGCCGTTCAATGGCGTATTCGATAATTTTCGCATGGTCAAAAGCAAGCCCCTCGGATTCCACGATCTCCCGGCTGACCCGTTTCGTCCGGCCGACAAAAGCAGTGGTCACCTTTACTGTTGCGCCGAGGGACTCCGATTCATGAACCAGGGAAACGCGGATCAAACGCTCCAGCTCGTAGCCGTCCTCCAGCATGGTTTTCTTCTCCTGAACCAGTCGGCAGCCCACCTCAAACCAGCGGGCATCATCCGCATCATCCCCGGCCTTCACATCCAGCGCCATCCGGTCCACCAACGCCATATACGACGTGCTGATCACCCGCGTGCGGGGGTCCCGGTCCGCGTCTCCCCAGGTAAACAGCTGCTCCATATACAGATTTCCGACATTGGCCTCGCTTAAAAGCTCCCGCTGCGCCGCCTCCTCCAGGCCTTCATACACCGACACGAACCCTCCGGGCAACGCCCATTGCCCCAGGTAGGGATGCTCCCCCCGCTTAATCAACAGCAGCTGCATCGCCTTCTCCGGCAGCTTCCGGTAATTATCCTGCTCTTTATCGAACACCGTAAAAATGAGCATATCCACCGTCACCGACGGCCGCTCATAGACACTCGCATCATATTGCCCCAAAAATTCCTGTTCCGTCAGCCCGTTCCGGTCACGGAGGCTGGAGTCGGCCATTTTCATCACCTGTTATTATTAATTTGATAATATCTAATTAATATTATATATCTTCATGACTTTATGTCAAGTTGTGGAAAAGAAAAAAGCCCGGCTGCCCGGGCTTCTACTGCATATATTACGATCTTGACCGCTTAGACTCCCTTCACCGCAGCCAAGGGCTTGCACTTAGCTACCACCTGGGCCAGCCCGGCGCCAACCACGCTTTCGATGATTTGGTCCACATCCTTGTAGGCTTGAGGGGATTCATCCACCAGCGCTTCAAGAGACTTGTGGTTGACCACCACCTCATCCTCCGTCCCCACCTTTAAGGCTGCAGAGAAAGCATCCACAGTAATCAGCTTTTTGGTTTGATTGCGGGAGCGGATTCGACCGGCTCCGTGGCAGATGGAATAGAAGTTCTCCTTGCCTCCAGGCGCTCCCACCATGATATAAGAGGAGGAACCCATAGAGCCGGGAATCAAGGCGGGATGCCCGGTTTCCAGGTACGGCTCCGGGTTATCCGGATGGTTGGCGGGAAGGGCGCGGGTAGCGCCCTTGCGGTGGACGAAGTATGACTCCTCCCCATGCTTTTCCTCCCACGCGTAGTTGTGCATCAGGTCATAGAGCACCGTCATCTCAAACTTGGACCCGAACACCTCTTTGCCCGCCTCCCGCACCGCATAGGCAATCAGATGGCGGTTAACCACCGCGTAGTTTAGGGCGGAATACAGCAGGTTCACATAGTTCCGGCCCTCCCGGTGGGCCAGGGGCGCAAACAGCAGATTGGGATCGGCGGTGCCCAGGCCTTCCTTATGCATCATCTTTTTCATCAGGCTGCCGCAGTATTGGCTCACCGACCCTCCCCAGTTGCGGGAGCCGGAGTGAATCATCACCGCCACCTGCCCGTCGAATAGCCCCCAGCTTTCCGCGATCCCCCGCAGAGGCTCAGCAATCTCAATGGACTGGATTTCCACAAAATGATTGCCATTCCCCAAGGTACCCAGCTGCCGGTGGGACCGGTGCCATACCCGTTCAGGGAACAGATTCAGCGCTTCCTCATCCAGGCTAAACCGGCTCTGCTCCACATGGGTGAGGGAACGGTTTTTCCGGGGCATGTAGCCGTCAGGCAGATACTTTTTCGGCAGGCCATGAAGCCCCTTCAGGACCACATGCTCCAGCCGGATGTCCGAAAAATGCCCCCGTACATGATCCTCCACAGGCAGCAGCCTCTCAATCGCCTTCACCAGCTTGCGGCGGAGCTTTATATCCTTCACTTCATCCTTGTGGAGATTGGTGAGATGGACCCGCATGCCGCAGCCGATGTCGCTGCCCACAATGGAGGGCGACACATAGCCGTCGGCGGTCCGCCATACAGCAGTAGTACCGATGCAGGTCCCCACGCCCACATGCACATCGGGGGTATAGCTCATATAAACCTGATTGGGGATTTGCAGGTTATTGTTGGCCATTTCAAACACTTGATAATTCAGCTCCGCAAACAAAGAGTCTCCTGCATACACATGCACATCTCCCGCAGGAAGCTGCACCTTCCGGTAATAATTCGTATCCATATATTTATTCTTTCCTCTCATTTTTTGGTAAAAAAGGGCTAAAAAAGCCACAGGCCTTTTTGGTCTGTGGCTGCAAGTTCCGATAGCAATAGGACGCGTTAAAAAACAGGTCCTATTATCTCGTACAAGTCCGAGAGACCGATGGCAGGAATCGCCTATTCAGTTGTTGTGCAGTACGTTGAATGCCGGTCATGCTCATCGTCTCCTTTCAGTGGAATTATCTGCATCATACTATCCATCCCGTTCTTCCGTCAATGGGCCGCGGCGGGAGAAAATGGATATAGGAATTTTATCGGCTGCCCAGGGAAATAGGGGGCCCGGCTTTGGCGTAAATCGCCAACGCCAGCTCGGTGGACAACGAGGCGGCCTCGCCGGAAACAAACGGCTCCCGCCCTTCGGCAATAGCGGCCAGAAAATCCTCCAGCAAATCCACAAACAGCTCATCGTTGGGCTTGGCAGCGGGCCACTCCGGCTTTTCCTCTCCTGGAACATGAAAGCCGATAATTCCGCCGTAATCCGCCTTGATGCTTCCCCGTGTCCCCGTAATTTCCACATATTCCTTCTTCATCCCCGTGCTGGCTGTGGAGGCTTCGATCATGCCTACAGCTCCGTTCCCATAACGGACCACCGCGTAGCCGTGATCCTCCGTTTCAATGTCATGGTACGCCCGGAAGGTTCTGGCCGTAAGCACTTCCTGGTACCCGCCAGCCAACCACAGCACCATATCTAAGAGATGGCTGCCTTGCTGCATGAAGGGGCCGCCGCCGTCCAGCTCCCAAGTGCCGTGCCAGGAGTCATAATACTCCTTGGGCCGGAAGTGCTTGATGACGGCGTCCACAACAGTGATCCGGCCCAGTCTGCCGGAATCGATCCAGCTTTTCAACTCCCGGATATGGGGAATGAACCGCCTCATATAGGAAACTGCCAGCAGGACACGCTGCTCGCGGCAGCTTTGCACCATCTCCCGCTGCCGCTCCGCCGAAATATCCAGCGGCTTCTCGCACAGGCAATGCAGACCTAGCCGGGAGGCTTCCATCACTCCCTCATAGTGGAGGGCATTGGGCGTGCAGATTACCGCAGCCGTTGCCCGGGAACGCTCCGCCACCTCCGCGGCCGATGTGCCATAAACAGGAATGCCGTGCTTTTGCGCAAACACCCGGCATTTCTCTGCATTCCTGCCTACCACTCCGGAGAGTACCGCCTTGTCCGGGAAACGTTTGATGGCGGAAACATACTTCTCACTGATATTTCCATGTCCGATCAAGATGATACGTTGAAGATTCTCTATTTCACTCTTGTTCACGATAGTCCTCCACAATAATCTCCAGCTTGCCTGTCTCCGAATCCATAACGCAGCCGTGTACAGGCACAGACTTGGGGAAAAGGGGATGCCTGCGGATCATGCGAACACTGTGCAAAACGCCGTCCTCCGCCTTTTCAAAGCCGCGCAGAAATTTTTCCATCCGGATACCGGAGTGCTCAAGGGTTTTAATAACAAGCGGGTCGATGCCAAATTCCATGAACTTATCCACGATCCGCCCCGGATCAATCTCGGTCATACCGCAGCCGTGATGGCCAATTACAATCACTTCCCGCGCGCCCAGCTCATACACCGCCACCAAAATACTCCGCATGGCGCTTCCGAAGGGCTGGGTCAGGATAGCCCCGGCGTTTTTGATGAATTTGGCATCGCCATTCTTCAGGCCCAGGGCCTTGGGGAGCAGCTCCATCAGCCTTGTATCCATACAGGTCAGAATGGCCACCTTTTTGTCCGGGTACTTGTCGGTTAAGTACGCCTCATATTGCTTCTGTTGGACAAATTGCCGGTTAAACTCCGCCATATTAGGCAAGATCGACATGGTGCTCACCCTTTTCATTTTTTTATTCTTCATTTTCGCATTCCCGGATGCTTCTGTCCACTGAGCTGAATCTATTCCCTCAAAAAAATAAATTCTTGCATACGTTACTTGTCCGTATCCGTGCGCATGGTAGCTTCATAGACTATCAGTATCAAAGAGAGAAAGGAGGAACTAACATGGCAATTTCATTAGTATTCCCTTACAGCCAAGCGCCTGGTGTCGGCCAAGGTTATTATGTGGCCCAAGATCCTCTGGGAACCAGAGGCGTGGTAACGGTAGCCAGCACAGCCGGCCCCGTTCACCTGGTCATCACCCGTTATAACGCCCCCACATTCGAATTCACCGTTCCCGCCGGCACAACATTCTCCGTCAGCATCGGCAATGTCCAAACCATCGGCCTCCTCGCCTTGGGCGCCCCCATCACTGGCGTACTCTATTATCTGATCGAAGCGTAAACGGGTTTCCTTGAACCTCAAAGAACCACCGCCCTCTATGAGAGAGGGTGGTGGTTCTTTACTATCTGACAAAGCATAAGCAACGAGGTGTTCATTTAAGCCAAAATCGACCGTACATTCCGCAAAACGGCCTTCAAAAAGTCAGATTCAACAGGCACGTGGCCAACAACCTTTACCAGCCAAACGAGGTCGCCGCGCGCTGGTACACTCAAATGATTTCGTCTCCTTCAACGCCTAAGTCAACTTCTTCATGACGGGGGGAATCTGTCTTGATTTGAGATAACAGTGTTCTTAAATGGTTCCGCAATTCCATTGTTGACTCATCCGGTGTTTGCAAAGGGCGAAGTAAAATATGATTCTCAGGTGCAAGAATAATTTCCATTTCGGTCTCCTCCACCAGATTCATCCGTTTTAAAAACTGGTTTGGAATGCGAATGCCACTACTGTTGCCCCATCGGCTGAGGGGCACTGTCGTTGTCATCAGCATCCTGCTCCTTTTAGGGTTATGCTTCAATCCTATCACATTATGATGATTGCTTGACCATACGCTGGTGATCGTAACAATATATTTTTCCCTGAAACCGTTGGGAATTAGCTTTACAATAGCTCAATACTTTTGCACTAACCGGTTTGCCACAGAGGGCACAGACATGTTCATCAAGAAGAGGTTCGCTTAACTCGTTTAATTCACTTGATGGGGCAGAAGCCCTCTTATTATCCGCTCCCCAACCGTAGCTGTCCGGCGAATCGTCTCAGGCACCATGTACGCCATAGACTGTCACCCCTAACAATAAGTTCCTGTCGAATCTTAGTATAAACGATCCAGGCCTTTTTGGGGAGACATTTGTTAATCTTTGGGATGCGCGGCGGAGAAAAGCAAGCTAATCATCCGTTTCGACGAGATCAATGATCTCCCGGATATCTGTAATATTGAGGACATCGGCGATTCTTTCAATGTGGCTGAAGCTAATGCTTTCCCGCTTGCCGTTGGACAACTCACTTAATGCAGCATGACGGACATCAGAAAGACGAGACAACTCTCGTAGCGAAATGTTGAATTTCTTGGTTAAGGCAGGGATTTTGACAACGACCTTCTTCGGCATCGAAAACACCACCCACTTAGCTGTTGACTTTACGCATAAACGTACCATATAATCCAGTTATATCCGGTACGCATATGCGTATCATATGTATATGAGGTGATGAAGATGGTCGAATTAATGAAGGATTACAATGGAATGATTGAAAAAGAGGACAATCTCTACAAGGGAATCCAAGTATGCGAGGAATGCACGGATAATATATTGGATTACATCGCAGAAAAAGCAGACTCCCTTCACATCTTAACCGCCGAAGCCATCCTTTCCGCGATCCATGTAATCATGAAGGATTTGCAGACAGAACTGCTGCATTTGCGGATTGAAAAGAACATTTTGAGTCGGGAGATTAGCAGGCTGAGGGAGATGTAAGAGAAGGTAATACGGATAAAACAAAGGCGCCTTACTGAAAAATCAGTTAGCGCCTTTTCCGGTCTATAATAATTAATAATTTTCCATTTATAGATTCATATGGTTCGACAGGCGGTGACGTAATCAATCATTAGCCAATACGTTCAGTTCCTTCGCATCAATCACCAGACCATCCTACTTTTCTCGCAATCGAAGTTTTTCGCGGGATGTATGGAAAAAACCGTACTCCCGATGGGGCTCAGCACGATGTAATTCGTAATAACGCTTCATAGCAACAGTAGAATCGTCAAAACGATCTATGACAGTCACTTCGTCAACAAGCCAGAATCCCTCCTCCGAACAAGACTTTAATGCCTCGCAGACGACCCATTCATTTGGAAACTGTTCACGCACCTCATCCCATCGCATCTCTTTTACCCCCAAGTGAATGTTAGTGAAATAGTTGCCTACACCAACCCAGCTCCCGTATAACCCATGGCTTTATAACCCTTGACCCGCTTTTTGAACATGCTCATTAATACGGGAACTTGCAGATCCACATAATCGTAGATTTGGACCTCGGTTTTGTTGGAGTGGGAGCGGTGGAGACGACCCGCATATTGCTGCAAAGTGCCTTTCCAAGAGATGGGATGCACCAAGAAGAGAGTGTCCAGCCGTGGATCATCAAATCTTTCGCCAATCAACTTGCCGGTTGCAATCAAGACTCGTTCCTCATGATCTTGAACGCTGGCAATTTGTTGCCGCAGGGCCTCCCGCTGTTTTTTGCCCAAGCCGCCGCGCATCACAATCACATTTTTCGCAAACTTCTCAAGTCGGTTTTGGAAGTATTCCACATGGCTTGTCCGCTCCGTCAATCGGAATGACGCGCGTTCGACCGTTGATTGGCAATTTACAACGCAGGACGCTCGGGTCAAGCTCAAAAGACTATACCCTGTAATTTGGGCGTTACGGATTATTAGTCATCCACATCAATCAGAAACAGCCTATCCTGAAAGCCGCCGCGGGCTTCCGTCTTCTTTTCACACAGCGTCTCAAGCTGCTCCCATGTCGCTCCATGCACAGCAGCCAATGCCCGGATCACCTCCAGCAGATCGGCAAGCTCCTCCAGCGACTCCTCCGGACTTTGCGCAGCAAAATATTCCCGGGACTCTTCCCGCAGCTTCGTCAGCAGTTCCTTCCGGTAATCTTCTTCGTTTAAAATGGCAGTCCGGCACTGTCTCCCGGTTGCACGAATAATTTCGGGAATGCGGTCCCGAACCAATTTATTATAAGTAGGCATGGACAAGCTCCTTTTCAGCCATTGTGATGATTGTTTTTTGACCGTCGAGGCGATCCTTTCTGCCATTCACGCAATCCTGCCGCACTTGCGGCGTCATAACCTTCCGACGCTTATTTCAGCCATAAACTCATTTATTTTCTCCTGAATGGAGTGAATGTCTTTTGATTTAAAATAGGCTAATGGCCCGCTCCAATAACCCAAACCATGCACACCCTCAGAAAATTCAGCTACGACAATGCAATATTCCCCTGAAGGTTTCGAAGCCGGGTACCATCCCAAGTCGATGATTCTATGATAAGTTTGATTTATTAAGATCAATAGATTTTCACTCAAATCATGCTCTAAGATGCCGCCATAAAAAAATTTGTTCCAGTCGACCTGCCAGCCGGAGGGGATTTTTAAAGGAACTAATTCCAACAAAAGGCATCCTTTCTAAATTAAAGTCAAGTCCTTAACCTACACCTTTCTTTCTTCTACATGCTCCTTCAAAATGTGAGCAAGCGTCTCCACTGAATATACGCCTTTTGCAATATCGACGATAAACTCTACTGCATATTCGCGATCCATTCGCAGATGGTAGCCATTTAGCATCAAAAATGCCTTAACCGCCAGATAGGCGGTGCGTTTGTTGCCATTGTGGAAGCAATGATTCTTCAACAGAGATTCCAGCAAAGCCGCAGCCTTGTCAAATAGAGTCGGGTAGACATCTTCTCCGAACACACTCTGCTGTGGCCTATTTACCGCGGAGTCCAGCAGGCCGTGGTCCTTCACTCCAGCCCGCTCAGGTTGTTCATTCGTTTCATCATGGAATAATGTGCGGATACAACCTCTTCTTTAGTTAAAAAAATCACCATGTCATCTATCCCTTAGGTCCTCAAAAATCCCCGTGTCCTCTTCAAACACGTCAAAGAACGCTGCAAGCACCTCCGACCGCACATGCTCAGGCAGTTGTCCTTGACGGACTTTTTTTAATACCACTTCTCCATACTCATGTTCCACAAATTCCACTTCATCCCCTTGTGAAACATTCAGTTTTTCAGCCAGTGCCTTAGGCAGACTGACCCCCAAGCTATTACCCATCCGCCCGACTTTGCGGGTAACCCGGAATTGTTTATCCTTCGTCACTTTGACCACACCATTCATTGGTTTCTTTAAACCATATGGCTGAGCATCACGCGGCGATTAACCCGCGGACAAAATGAAAGCAGCTTAATCAACAATAGAAACGATATATTCTCCGCGGCCCTCTCCTGACTTTATGACTCCGAGCTCTTTTAATCGGGAGATGTTCTTGGCAATGCTTGAGGGTGATGCCTCCAGAATATCGTCAAACAGATTTCTATGGAAGTTCTCGCCATCTTCCATTCGGCTAATCAATTCGAACATCGTTTTGGCATGCCCTTTTCCTAACAGTTCGCGCACATGTTTAATCCTGTCATAACGTTGAAGTTCCTTGAGCACCTTGGTTAGAGAAGCATTCACACATTCCAGATAAAATATAAGGAAAGGCTTCAAGTCGCCTTGTGTTGCAGCCATAAGGGTGTCATAGTAATCCTCGATTCTTTTGTCGAAGTATTCCTCAACGCTGAATGCATCCTTAATGGTAGCAAGGTCAGGGTGGATTAAACCAACTAATGTAGAGAAAGCCCGAGCCGTTCTTCCATTACCATCTGGAAAGGGGTGAATATACGCTATTAAGTGATGGGTAACTGCGGCAATGATGAGCGGGTGAACTTTCTTATCATAGTGAATTTTTTCCGTTTCATAAGGGTTCATGAACCCGGTCACGCTAGTAAATAGCCAGGAGAAGTATGCCTGCATTAGCCGCGGAACTTCATCAGCTCCCGGAGGCTGATAACTGATGTGACCATCGCCATCTTGAAGGACTACGGGAATATTCCTGTAGCCTTCAGGGTATCCGGTTAAATGGTTCATTAATGTTTGCTGTATCTTTTTCAACACAGGTTCATCCATGTCAGAAAAGTCTTTGCTTGGATCTAAAGTATAAATAAACTCGTACGTTTCAAACACATTTTTAACTTCCAGTTGTGCTTTTTGCTTGATGGTTAGGGGATTTTTCTTGTAGCTTTGATAGAGTTGTTCCACTTCTTTAAACTCTAGTTTGTTTTGTTCAATCTTAGTCGTGAAATGTGCCGTTCTAACCATAGCATTACGCAAAATTGTAGGCTTTAGAGGATGGCTCTTTAAACCCAATCTAGCCAGCGCTCCTATATTTCTTTCTGCCTCCAAGATAAGCTGCTGGACCTCGTAATCATATACATTAAAACTGGGCCTATAGACTAAACGTTCCCCTGTGTTATCAAAGTGCTCATAGGCAAATAAATGCGTCAATTCTTACACCACCTTTTTACACTAAAAAATCCAGTATCCACGCTATTTTTCATATATATTAAGTATATTCAATTACACCTATTATGTACATGGATATTTACTCTTAAACCCTGCTTTATATATCATCATACAGCAAAAACCCCCAACCAAATGGCTGAGGGCCTTCCTTCACTATATAACTATTGTTTACTCCACCTTCATATAAAACAGGTTGGTGGTGTCAGCCTTGGTAATGGTGTGAGAGCCGGCGGCCAGGGAGACGGTGACGATGCCATTGGTCATGGCATAGCTAGTGCCGTCCACCTTGATTTTGGTGCCGTCCGGGGAATTAAGCACCAAGGTTAAGGTTGAAGCTTTGGTGGTGGTGAAGCTAATGCTGGTGGAGCTTTCGATTTTCAGGCATTGGGTCAGGGTTAAGCCGTTGTATGTGACGGTTCCCTTGGTGGTGGACAGATTGCCCTGGATGTTGAAGAAGCTGCTGGTGGTGCCGGATGTGGTAAAGTTATGCACGTATGCACCCGGTACCGGAGTCGGTGTGGCTGTTGGTGTGGCTGTTGGTGTGGCCGTCGGTGTTGCGGTCGGCGTAGCAGTTGGTGTCGGAGTCGGCGTAGGTGTGGCCGTTGCTGTCGGTGTTGGGGTCGGGTTCGTGGTGCCAGAGTTGCCCCCTACCGATACAAGCTGCGTGGCGTAGCTGGTGATTTTGGCCATCAGCGCTGTGTTGAGCGCATACGAAGTATCATCCACTGCATTATTAAATGTCCAGGTGAAGTCACCGTTGCCAAGGCGTCCTGCTTTTGCCCTTACAATTTGCTCCACATTGCTGACGTTATCCACGGCAGATGCGCTGACCCCTGTGTTAACGGTGGTATCAAAATTGTTATACGATGTTCCGCCAGATACCGCTTTGTAGGAACTGGGGACGGTTTCATTTCTGGAGGAAGCCAGATAAGCATCGAAGGAGGTTGCATTAGCCGGCGCTGTGCCCGCATTGGAGTTGGCGTAGATCAGACCTGTTGCGCCCACGATGGTATTGTTGTAGGCCTTAATGATACCTCCGGGTTCACCGGAGAAGGTGCCTTCACCCTGGGCATCTGTGCCTTGCAGGGAAATCAGCATCGGGTATTTGGTTTGTCTGAAATAGTTGGATTCCACAAAAGCGGAGCCGCCCGAGGTCATCCCAACCCCATATTTGGAGACGCCATCAAAGAAGTTGTTGTAGATATGAACCGATGCCACTCTGATCCGGGGGTGACGGGAGTCGGAATGGTCAAACCAGTTATGATGGAAGGTAACATAGAATGGAGACGATTCGCTTAAGCCCACCAGGGAGGATTTCCCCGAGTCCCAATAGTGGTTGTAGGAGATGGTGATATAGGTGGAGCCGCCCTTCAGGTCGGTGGAGCCGTCACCCTTGGCCTGATCGGCATCCCCGCCCGCCGTTCCATAGAATACGTCATTATTATGGACCCATACATTCACATTGCCGGTATCCATGGAAATCCCGTCGTCCGGGAACAGCATCAGCCCCATGTTCCGTACTTCCACATTGCCCGCATAACGGAGGAGCATTCCCCAGCCGTAGGCATAGGCGTCGTTGCCGATTCCCTCCAGGGTCAGGTTCATTTCGGAATAGTTGCTTTTCCCCTTCACCTCAAGGTATCCGCTGCTGTTAAGCTGGCCGCTCATGTCGGAGGCCGTGATTTTTCCAATAAACCGGATAGCAAGCGGAGTGGTGTCATAACCCTTTTGCCGAAGCTTCAGAATCTCGCCAAGGCCCACAGCGGTTTGGAGACCACCCTTGCTGTTGATAATAACATCCAGCGTCACGGTTTTGGCTGTCTGGGAGGTGATGTAGACCACCTTGGCCCCGCTCCTCAGGGTACCATCATTGTTGTAAGCGCCGGAGCTTGTCCCATATTGGGAATTGGGCGAAAAGGCAAATCCCGACCGGTCATGGGCTGTCACGGACAATGCGCCGGATACCGCAGTGGCTGTGGAACCGCCGGATAAGATGGCTTCTACCTTCATAACATAGCTTCCGGCGGCCAGACCTACTGCATCGGCTCTCCAATAGGAGGGATACTTGCGGATCAGCTCGTTGTCCAATTGTTTGTATTGGGAATCTGCCGCACTGGCCGGCTTCACATAGACATTGTACCCCTGCGCGCCGCTGACCGGCGACCATTGGACATAGGCCGTTTCGTTCCAGCCGCCGCTGCCGGTGATGGTGACCCCGGCCGCACGGGTAGTGGTGTTGGCCAATCCGCCGGATAATAACGAAATAACAAGAGTAAATAATACAGCGATGCTAATTGCATGTTTCATCTTCCGATTCACGAACAATCCCTCCCGACTTTAATGTGTTACCCTTGCCTACTATTGAAAGCGCAACCACAAAACACTGCAGCTTCTGTTCCCACCACCATTCTCTCCTTAATCAAGGACATGCCCAGATTATCATATTGGAAAACATTTCCGACATAATCATTAGCTCATATTGGTGTTTTTTTCTATCATTCTGTCCTAATGATTACCATCCAGAGATAATGACACCAGGTATGTATCATTTAGGTCGAAAGAAGTGCCTCTCCACTCCTTTAGCGTTTATGATAGGATTCTCCATTTTCCTGTCGAAAGAATAAAATAACCCCTGCCTTTCCCCGACGAAGAAAAGCCCCCAACCCCAAAAATGGGTTGAGGGCTCTTTTGCATGGGATGGCAGTTAACGCCGCGGGCAATGGGAAGCGAATTATCCGCCGGACAAACGCTTCGCAAGGGACGTTGCCGCCACATATCCGGAGCTCCACGCCCACTGAAGGTTGTAGCCGCCGCAATCTCCATCCACATCCATCACTTCTCCGGCCAGATAAAGCCCCGGCACCAGCTTCGACTCCAGCGTGCCTTCCGTCAGCTCTGTTGTATCGATGCCGCCGGCTGTGGTTTGGGCGTTGGTGAAGCTGTTGGTATCCGTCACTTTGAATGCCCAATGCTTCATGAGCCGGAAGAATGCCTGCTTCGTCTCCCACGACAGGTCCCGGCAAAGCAGGCCCGGGTCATCCCCAATCCCCGCCTCCTTCAGGAGGATGGGGATTAGCTTTTTGTTGAGTACGCCGATGAAGGAATTGGCCACGGTCCGGTGTCCGAAGCTTCCCCAGTGGGCATTCAGAAACTCCGCCACCTCATCCTCTGTCCGGTCCGGCATCAGATCAACCGACAGCGTAACCTCTTCCCCTTTGGCCATATAAAAAGCAGCCTTCCGGCTCAGCTGGAGAATGGGCGGACCGGAGATGCCATAGTCCGTAAACAGAATTTCCCCGAACTCGCTCCGGATCACCTCCCCGTTCACGATAATCCGGCCTGTTCCGTCAAATTTGACGCCGGACAGCTCCTTCAAGTAGGGATAGTCCAGCTTCAACTGTACAATCCCCGGAACCGGATTGACGAGAGTATGCCCCAGACGCCCGGCCAGGGTATAACCGGAGCCGTCCGTTCCCGTCTTCGGTGCGGTCAGGCCACCTGTACAGAGGATCAGATAGTCGCTGGTGTAGACAGCTTCCTCCCCAGCTTCGTTCCGGCATATGATGGAGAAGCGCGGGTACTCCTCTTGGACGGCCACATCCAGCACCTTGTTCTTAAAGTATACCGGAACATTCCGGTCCTCCAGCGCCAGCTGAAAAATATCCAGCACCGCCCCCGCCTGCAACGACATGGGATACATCCGCCCATCCTCCAGGCTGATCAGCGGCAGCCCCAGAGTGAAGAAGAAATCGATGGTCTGGCGGATGCCGAATTGCTCCAGAACAGGCAGCGGAAACCCGGTGTTGTTGCTATGATATTTGCGCGCCAGCGCGGCGGCTTCATTTGTCCCCGTTGCGGTGGATTCATTGGTGATATTGCAGCGCCCGTTGCCTGTGGTGAGCACCTTTTTGCCGATGCGGTCATTGCTTTCAATCATCGCCACGTCCAGCCCCAGATCCCGGGCCGTAACGGCGGCCATCAAACCCGCGGCCCCTGCTCCAATCACAAACACCTGATGATGAGTCGAATTCTGGTACACCTTCATCCCGAAACATCCTTTTGCTTCATAGATTCGGCAAGCGCCTTGGCCGCCACATAGCCGGAGCTCCAGGCCCATTGCAGATTGTATCCGCCGAAATCCCCATCCACATCCACTATCTCGCCGGCAAAATAAAACCCGGGAACCAGCCTGGATTCCAGGGTTCCTTCCATGATCTCCGCCGTATTGACGCCTCCGGCCGTGGTTTGGGCATGGGCAAAGCCATTGGTGTCCGTCACTTTGAATTCCCAATGCTTCAATATCCGGTAAAACACCGCCTTGGCCCGCCACGACAGATCCTGGCAAAGCAGATACGGCTGCTTGTCGATCCCGGCTTCCTTCAGCAGAACCGGAGTGAGCTTCTTGTGCAGAATGCCAATGAAGGAATCGGCAACCGTCCGGTGCCCGAAGATGCCCCAATGCATGTCCAGGAAATCGACAACCTCCTCCTCCGTACGCCCCGGCATCAAATCTACGGCTACGCTGACAGAATCCCCCTTGGCAAGATGAACCGAAGCCTCCCGGCTTAGCTGAAGGATGGGCGGACCGGCCAGGCCATAGTCCGTAAACTGGATTTCGCCGGACTCGCTGCGGACAATTTCCCCGTTGACCAGGATATGGGCTCGCCCCTGCAATTTGATGCCGGACAAAGCCTTCAAGTGCGGATACTGCACCTTAAGCTGCACAATAGAGGGCACAGGTTGAATCAGGGTATGCCCTAACCCTTCGGCCAGGGTATACCCGGAGCCATCCGCTCCCGTATGGGGTGCTGTCAGGCCGCCGGTAGAGAGCAGCAGATAATCGCTGGTATATACCGCCTGCTCCTCCGTTTCTGTACGGCATACAACGGTGAAGCGTGGATGCCCCCCTCCGACGGTGACATCCACTACTTTATGTTGGAAATAGACGGGAACCTCCCGCTCCTCCAGCGCCAGCTGAAAAAGCTCCGTCACCGATGCAGCCTGCAGGGAGCGGGGATACATCATGCCTTCCTTCAGTTCGGTAAGAGGAAGCCCCAGGGAATAAAAGAAATCTATGGTTTGCCGGACGCCAAACTGCTCCAGCACCTGAAGAGGAAACCCCGGCATTTTCCCGTGAAACCTGCCGGATAACGCAGCCGTTCCATCCTCGCTTGCAGCTGTGGAGGTATTGGTAATGTTGCAGCGGCCGTCGCCGGTCACCAATATTTTTTTGCCGACCCGGTCATTGCCCTCCAGAATAGCGGTGTCAATGCCCAGCTCCTTCGCTGTCACAGCCGCCATCAGCCCGGCAGCCCCAGCGCCGATAATCAACAACGTGTGATGCATGGAAGTTGATCCGCCTTTGTCTGATGATTTGGTTCTATGGGAACCATTATAGCACAAGTGATAAAGCTCACGCGCCAGTGGGCGCCTCCCCATCCTCCCTATTTATTCCCAGCCAAGAGAGGTTCAATAAATAAAAAAAGGAAACCCAACCAGGATTCCCTTCTTTCATCTGTTTCCTCTGCCGCTTTACCTACTGGCTGCTTGAAGCACAAACTCATTTTCTTTTACTCAAACTTCGCACCCGGATATAAAAATTTCATAGCATGAGGGAAGTACCGGTTAAAATAATGATGGCTATGAACCCCATCCGGATCTGTTTCCAACATAATGCTGCCCGCCCCGCCCGGGACCTTATCTTTTAGAAGCGCGTAGGCCTTCTTTGTATTCGGAACCATATGCTTCAGCAGGTTGGCCATCTTGACCCCCTCCTGCTCGCCAACATACATATAGAGGCGTATTTCCTCCTGGGCAAAGGAACTGCTCTCCACAAACTCCATCATCTGCTCGTACCAAAGAGAAGCGGACATTAAGGCAAACCGGCCGAAATGTGCCGGCTTCCGGTACGCGGCATACAGAGAAATGAGCGCTCCAAAAGAACCCCCGGCGATCCCTGCCCGGGAGGCATCCTCCAAGATCCGGTACTGCTCCTTGACATAGGGCATCACGTTCTCCGTCACGAAGGTCAGATAAGCGTCTCCCTCACCGGCGAGATTTTCGTTAGGCTGGAGGGGCGTTGCCTTCCATGGAGTATATTCACGAGTGCGCTCCACAGGCTCAATCCCCACAAAAACCACCTCTTGCGTCACACCCCGGGCAAAATCCGCCTCCAGCTCCTCCATCGAATCGGCAAACAAATAGCTCCCATCCTGGACATATACAGCGGGGTAATAGACCGATTCGTCCTCAGCATAAGAAGGCGGTGTATAAATGTAAAGGTTCCTGTCCTCAAACCATTTTGTAACCAGGCTCCCCCGCATGTTCTCATCTCCCCCCCGACCAAATCACGCAATTCCCTTTCCTTATCCTACGAAAGGACTTTCAGGCAGCCCAAGCGCCACACGAAGAAGCTTCAATGACGTGTTGGGATTGATCCGGTATTGCTCATACTCCTTTCTCCTTACAAGTGTTTCGGCGGTCTCACCCGGATTTTCCTCCTGTTCAAGTTGAAACCACTGCAAAAACTGGGGCAAACTGCTGTATGCAACTATCTCCTGCTCGGAGAGATCCTTTTCCGTAAGGATAGTAGTTTCCTTCAGAATCACCCCTTTAGGAAACCGGTGAGTCTCTTGGTGCTCATTGACCCGACTCAACCCCACGGCTGACGCCATCCTCGACTCCAGCAGCTCCAGCGTAGCTTCCAGCTCATTGCTCCACCAGCCGGACACGGTTACGCCCTTTGTATCCATTTCAATATTACCCAAACTATTAAATATCAGGATATCATCCAATCCAAGCTGTGCCCTGCGATCCGCCGGTAAGGCGTCAAGTATGTGGTCCAACCTTTCTGCCCGGCTAATCACGATTCTCCCTTCTGCAGGGTCCGTTCCAGGTGCCAGAAGATACTCATCTTCTATTTGCAAAAGCGTCTCCGCTAACAGCTCGGTATTGCTGCAAGTATACACACGTGTTAGAAATACTTGCTCCTGTGTATCTTTGGGAGAGCTGACCCGTTTTTCATTCCGGTTATTCCTGTGGCACATATTAATGATGTCCGGATAGTGATCCGCTATGATATCGGCAGGAGGCAGCTCCCGGCCCAAAGCCTGCAATGCTTCTTTTTGCAGCTGCTGCACCAATGCCATGACCGCCGGTTTAGTATCCGGACCGCACCACATAAAGGCTCCATGGATACACCAATTTTCGAAATAGGGCTCGATCATACCAACAGCCACCGACCACGGGGGAAGCTTCACCATCGTCTCGCAATAAGGCATCCGGTACCGTTCACCTGACCAAACATCTTCAATGACCACACCTTGCTCATACGGGCCAACTATCTGGTAGCACGATACCTTCATAGCACTCCATCGTTCAAGCATTTCCCGGTCTTCTGCCGAATACCGCCTGCCCCCCTCCTCCAGAAACCAGTCGATTCCGCGTTTGCCATTCTCATACTTACGGAAGAAAAAGGCCCATACGCTACCAAGTCCTTCTCTAAAATGATCTATAGATGGGTCAAAGGGTTCCATTTTTTGATGATCCAGCATCCATCCCCCACCATGCTTCTCATCCAGAAAGGAATGCAGGTCATTGGTCAGCTTCCATTTCCGTTCAAAAAAACGCTGCACCTTTATCTGCTCCGCCTGATCTTCAGACTGCTTCATCAAGCAGCATTGCTTATACTTCTTCCCGCTTCCACACGGGCAAGGATCATTTCTCCCAATCATGTTCGCTGCTCCTTCTTCCCATTGCAAATCCCCCGGACTTTCTCACAAAGTGATGGGAGATGAAGCTAAACTGGGCCAGATTAAGGCTCCTCATCACGATACTTGCAACGAGGGCAAATCTCTTGAAAACGAAGTCCCTCCGGCTGATAACAATTCAAATCGAATTCATCAAAAATAAACGGCCCTCCGCACTCCTGACACGCCAGAAGAATCGGCTGCTGCGAATGTACGATCAGCGATTTTGAGCGTTCCAGCAGCAGCTGCTGCCACTCCGTCTCCTTCAGTTGGTCCCGCCGGTTCAGATCGCCGATCACCCGCCGGATCTCCGCCTGCACCTTCTTGAAGTCGATTTTCTCCCATTGCTTCAAGTACGGAATATATTTCTTGTCTCCGGAACGCAGAATCTTGTACAGAAACAGGAGAATCATCCCCCGGTTTCGTTCCTTCAAATATTCCATGCTGAGCGGCGTAATCCCGTTCTCAAGCCAATGATCCCATTCCCGCAGAAACTCCTCCGCCCGCCGCTCCCGCTCCACTGCCCAGCCGCGGGGAGTGAACACGATCATGGGCAGCCTGCCGGACAGCTCAGTCTCGATAAAATCGGTATGAATCAGATTGTCCACTTTCTCCATGATCTGCTCCAGCGTAAGATCACGGTAAAAGCCATAGGAGGGATTGCGATCCAAACCAAGCTCAAGCAATTTTTTCTCCTTGGAGCCCTTCAGGATCTTGGCCAGCTGCGTACGCCCCCCTTCGGCAATGATATCATCAGCCGCCCGCAGAATGGCATGCAGCTCCGGATCAGGCAGCGGTATATTCGTCCGCTTTTGGGACGCCCCTCTTCGCGCCGGCTGTTTAGGACTTTTCCCCCGAGTATTCAAGTGGCCCTGACCTCCTTATCCATAACAATCTTTGAATGACGTTATCCTCATTTTATCACGAGAATAAAGTACGGGTATTCACTATATTCCATTTGCCCATCATCTTAGTTTTCGACACTTAAAACAGTTAATATGCGATCAGATTTTGAGTATTTTACATTCAATTTAGATCCGACCTTGAACAAATCGGGAAATTTCTTGTATAAGTGGACTCCATTAATCCGTCCTCTTACTGAGGGCGGGATCGTCCCTTCAACGGATATATCTTGATAAACAACCTTAACTGTTCCATTTTGCGGCAAACCCTTAGCGATATTGGATTTAATCTTAAAACGCAGATTATTGTAGGATAAGTCCGCATCAGTCAGAATGGCTTCCCCCACTATTTCATCCCCGCCTAATGCATCTTCATGAGTCTCAATAGGAAATTCATGTGCAGATGGATTTGGAGATTTGAGAGAGGCAGCGTCTTTTTCTAAAACAGTCAGTAATATTTTTCGCTCAATCTCCAGCTCCCTCAACCGGCTTCTAAGTACCTCAGGGTCTGTTTTCAAAAGCTGATTGAAGATATCTTGGTAACCCTTATCCATCCTCCATCCCTCCATTCCAGATTATGTACATACAATAAACCAGAACCCAAGATAAGTCAAGATAATCTCCAAGACTTTTTTGTTTTGTCTTGATCCCTTCAAAACTAAAACAACCTCCATCCACAGGACGGCGGTTGCTTGCTTCTAAACTATATCACACCATCCTCACATGCGGTATCTGGCCGGCCCTCTAAATACCTCCCTCATATGCCAATTGATAAACCTCCCTTTCGGTGCATAGGCAGGATGAATGGGCGAACGTATCTTTTTACCAGGGTCAAACATTTGTGATGCAAGGAGCAGAGGGCAATTCCATTCTCCTCCGTATCAGGGCCGCCGGCTTGATGCCATTGTATGTGCACCGCGTCAACGCCTACCAATTGATGTCCAAGTCTGACATTAAAGCCCCCCTCTATATGCCGTTCCAAAAGCTGCTTGTCTGAAAACTGTCTTTTATCCACCGAATCGCTTAATCTCCAAATCCCGTCAGTCGTCAGCCGGACAAAAGGCTCCTCCGGATGATAGGACCGTCTAGGCGGACCAAACTCCATCAGCAGCTTTCTTAATTTCTCCCGGACCAGCTCATACGGCAATGTCGTATGGTTTTGCTGCAACTGGGCAAACCCCAGAAGAATCAACAAGGGCTTATGCGGAGCCCGCTGCCCGTTCTTTTTCCATATGGAAAGCTTAGATAGCTTTTCTTTTAACTCGAACGCATCCATAGCTCCTGCCTGCCTCTTCCCAAAAATTGAAGGTTATTTCCATCATACTATATTCCATAAGAAAAAACCGCTGAACGGAGTCATCTCAGTCAGCGGTCCTTCTGTATCCTAATCCTGATTTAAGTCTCTACAAGCTCCAGTTCTCTGAATACACTTGAAACGGCTTCATCATAATCATATAACCGTTCGGATTTCCTGATTTTCTTCATATATTTGGCAGGGTCAGAAAACACTTGGATCATGTAAAACCACAGTTCTTTCATTTTATACAATACATTCTTATCTCCAAAAAGTACGCCTTGATACCCTTCATACACTTTATCATGAAAGTCTTTGAGCATTTTTTTATCGATTTTAACGTTATTGGAAATCTCGCTGATTAACCCGGGATTGGCTAATAATCCTCTGCCGAGCATCAATGTATCTACCGTCGGGAAATCAGCCGAAAACTCCTTGTACTCTCTGATTGTAAAAAGGTCACCATTGTAGCAAACAGGATTTTTGCTTACCTTCAAGGCATCCCTGAAAATATTCAGATTCGGCGTATTTTTATAAAAATCCTTTTGAATCCGGGGATGAATGATCAGCTCCTCCATAGGATATTTGTTGAATATTTCAATTAACGCATAAAACTCCTCCGGTTGGTCTTTTCCCAGCCTGGTTTTTATAGAGATTTTGGTTTCCACATGAGCAAAAATTTCTTCCAAAAACAGATCAAGCTCTTCTCTTTTCGCAAGAAATCCGGACCCTTTATATTTGGAAACAACCGTTCCCGATGGACATCCCAGATTTAAATTAATTTCATTATATCCCATCCGCTTTAATTTTTTGGACGTATGAATAAAATCCTTGGCATTATTCGTCAGCAGCTGCGGAATCAAAACCAGCCCCTGGTTGTGTTCAGGCAAGATATCATTAATGTCCCGAGTTTTAAAGCTTTCGTTTTGCTGTGGGACAATAAAAGGCGAAAAGTATTTATCCACGTTATTGAAAAAAGCATGATGGGCATTTCTATAAATGTACCCCGTCAACCCCTCCATAGGGGCAAAATAAAATTTCATTTAGCTAATAGCTCCTTCATTCAAGTAGTGCCCATCTTGGTTAGGCTAATAATATAGGGAGCATAAACTTTTTTAACAAGCTCGTCAACTTCCTGTCGTCACACCGCTCCCTCTTCAGCTCCATAAATAGCAAAAACCTCTGTCCAAATCTGGTCAGAGGTACTTGCTTTTCATATGAGCCGAACCGCGGCAGCGCTGACCCAAGGAGCGCTTCTAAAGCTCACTGTGGGCTGGCTGCATCATGCCTTGAGTGGGATAAGCCTCTTGGTATTCGTAATATTGCGACTGAGCGGGTGCATGTATTGGTGCTTCCATTGGCGCTACTGACGGCTGCTGATATAGCTCATCCACATACATGATTCTGCGCTGAATTTGCATGAGTCCATTCACAACGCGCAGCGCGATCCAGAAAAGGATAAGGCCAACGCCCACGTACAGCAGATATTGCTGATTATACGTCCAATTGATATGAAAATAACTAAACAAGCTATTCTCTAAAATATCAAGCTGAAGTTCATTCATCAAAATGATATGCACCGCGGGAAGAGCAATAAATCCGAGTCCCAGTGAAAGGAACGTTACCATAACCACAAAGAATACAATGCCTGTTACAAACCTTAGCAATACAAGCAACAGATTTCGGATGAAGAGTGCCCCCTCAAAACCTTTCACCATTCGCTTCAGCCAGTTTTCTCCGGCTTCAGACGGTTGATGATAGGTATGCGAAGCAGAAGGAGCAGGTAAGCCTAAAATTTGTCTAATCATGCTTTGTTCAAAATGCACAATCCCATTCAACAGCTTGGCTACTCCAAAAAACAGCGGAATTCCGATAAATATCGGAGTCAAACAGATGGATAAGACAAGTCCCGTTATCGCTAATGTCAAATAAATAATCCCTAACGGGAGAGACAGCAATAAATAGAGAATCGTTGCATAGGTTTTTGGATTAAAAAGCGCCCATTTCACCTTGCCCGCCCGCGCCATTGAAGTCGCATCTGTTGCCTTCATACTCAAACACCCCTTTTGCCCTCATAAGTCACGCTCCATGTGATACATCCATTATATCCGCTATATTTTCCTGACATAACGGTCTTAGGAGGTATCCCAACCTCGACTTTAGGCTAGGGTGTGTGCAAATTCCGAGAGAAGAGCAGGTAATACCCAAATTTTCGTTCCAGTCAAGGCACTTTTGCGAAGGCGTACCAGGGTACGTCTAGTAAAAGTAACGAAACAAGGGGCGAAAAGACGGTGAAAGATGCCCTCAAGCGGGTTTGCATACACGCCCTAGGGACAGGCTGGAGCAGGTGAAGTTATTGGCTATATTTGAATCCATTCAGCAGTTCTTTGGCTTCCGTGTCGGATGGGGGACTGCAATCCCGCTCCAGAAGCGGGCTCTCGGTATGTAAACGAACCGCGGCTGTGTAGAAGGGGAGTATACCAAACAAGTAGGGTGCTTTTGTCAATATGAGCAAATCTACTGAGTTATTCTTACGTACTCAAGGGTTTAAGCTATTTTTTCAGGTGCGAAAGTTGAGTTAATTAAAAAAGCACTTTGAATAGCACTTTTTTTAATAAAAAAACAGACTGGTGTATGTATTAATAAATAACTGACGTTTGCTGTGTACAGTCTCTATTACCTAATTATCTTGATGGGTATCGGCTCCGAATGGCTCTATCCTCTGGCCCTCCCAGGTAGGTGACAGTTACATATATTGGAATAAAAAAACAGTAACGGACTTGAAGTAGACAGTTTGTACATCTACGGGAAGAAACCCTAAATTATGAGCAAAAAAGGGGATTGACTTTTTTGGGTTTGTTAGAGGGTACTTGACATGCGTGTGATATGATCAAAAAGGTTATAGAGTTCTCCGCCTCACAGGTTGTTAAATTATCGGTGAGCGTTTATCTTCTTCCTGGCTGTATTCTTTCTGGTGTTCTTTCGCATATAGTAGGTTCGCTCTTTGACAAATCCGGGCCTATAGTTCTTGTGGATGATATTAGCCGCGGCATCCCTATGAATGTATCCAACCCTACAGATCCAGACAACGAAACTTTGGCATTAGTCGCTGGCATGGAAGATGCACTATTCGTCGCAATGTTTTTTGCAATTGGCGGCCTAATTCTTAGTTCACTAATTAATCTCAAATCTTGTGTAAAATCATTTTTGAATGAGTAGTTTTATTGAACAAACAGATACCTCTACAGTATCTGTTTGCTCTTGATTATTAATCGGATATGGATTACAAAAGAGGTGCCCAATGCATATGTCTGAAGAAGAGCTTATGGAACTCCTTACTGCAAATCCTCATGTATTCGAGCTCAAGATCAAAAACCAGTCAAACCACAGGAACCGTTATTTAAACAACTTCCTATATTTGAAAGTCAAGCAGAAGAACGTTTTTACTATAAGCGAATAGTTCCTTTGATTATCGCAGGTTTTCTTCATAAGCTGGAGCTGCATAAAACCTTTGAAATCGTAGAGGCTGTAGAACATTGCGGGAAGAGATACCAAAAACGTGTGTTTACACCAGACTTCTATATAGAGATGAAAGATGGCTCTGTGGAGGTTGTCGAGATTAAAGGACGCGTTATAAAAAAAATGCAACGCGATTATCCACTTCGCCGTCAGTCTAATGAGATGGCTATAATTTTTTCATAGCTGTCTCTAGCCATTATTTAGGGAAGATATCAATATTTATTTGGAACTCATTGCTGATGCAGTCGGTTCGATATTTCTTTGACTTTAGGATCTTGCTTCCTGATTTTTCAAGAAAAATGTGGTCGACCAGTATGCTGGCACGAACTCAAGATAATCGATTGGTGAGCGGAAAACTTTGGAGATGGTTTGGACAGGATCATTTGGTAGAGGGATTACGAGCAGCTTTGGGAAGGGCCAACTTTTATAATGGAGAGCCCCTGTTGGCATAATGCTGGAGGGGGTAGTTGTGCGTGGGAAATTGCATAATAATACAATTTCCTATCGCTGGACATAGGCTACCATCGGATGGAGATGACACCAAAGGGGTAACTGCTTTTATAATCCATTCATTGATAGTCGTTACCCCACTCTAGCTCCAAATCCCATAGCGAACAAAATCGTCTGCTCCTTATCCATCCGGAGGCCTGCTACTTCAAATGTCTTAAAATCCACACCACTTAAGGTGGCTCCTCGAATATCTGCTCCTTGCAGCTTTGCTTTGGACAGAAGGACTAGGGTCAGATCTGCATCCCGTAGATCGGCTTTGTTCAAATCGGCGCCAGATAGGTCAGCTTCGTAAAATTTCACTCCCCGCAGATCCTGCCGGGCAAGCCTGGCATGGCGTAAGTTGGTATATGACCAGTCGCCTTGAACGATTGTGATCCCATCAAGATTGGCTCCGGAGAAATCAGAGCCCGTCATTTTGCATTCAACAAATTTCGCGGAAAATAGGTTTGCACCATTAAAACGGCAATTTTCAAAGGCGGTATCAGTATGGATGGATCCATTTAACATCGAACCCATAAAGTCGCAATCTGAGAATCTGCAGTGGCTGGAGGTGATTTCTTCGAGTGAGCCGTGAGCAAATGAGCAACGACTAAACTTGCAGTTTATGAGCTCATTGTATCTCAAATCACGTGCACCGAAGTCCACTCCTTCGTATTGTTGATGACTATGTTGAAACATCACTTGCCTCCATGGTTGCTTGTTTTTGTTGCTTTTGTTTTTTCCTCTACAATTGTGGAGATCGCATGTTTGAATATCATATTCGACCGCCCTGATGACTCACTGATCAGTACGACATATTTATCGAAATGATCAATCACCCCCTTCATCCGTGCCCCATTTATAGTAATAATCGTACATACCGAGCGCTCTTTCCGTAAACGGCTAAGCTGATGCTCTTGGAGAAGTATCATTTCTGAGCCTGTATGCTCCATAATTAATCCTCCTTAGAAGGGCGAAATGATCTGCGTAATTATTTGAGCCTTCAAGTTGAAGTTTTCGTAGTAAGTTTTCTGATGAAAAATTGTAGCTGTTGCCCACAGACTACTACATATACAGCCTGTTATATGCTTGAAATCCGATTGCGCAGGCATCTGCTTCTAGCGTATCAAGGAACTCTTTAAGTAAGTAATCTCTTTTCTACACCTTAAAGTTTGTCTTCGTACATTATTGACATCAATCAACTTAAATCTTAGCACACGGCTGTCAAGTCCCGTCCATTTCTGGCAGAGTTGTCAAGCATTTTTTTTTGCGAAAATGTCTGCATACGACGAGCGAATGAGAATGAGGGCATATTGGATGTTTCTAAAAAGAAAATGGGATTGCTGCTTCCAGAAGCTAAATATGTCTTATTCGTTTGGGATGCCGCCCATGCGCATTCAGTGAGGGACGGATTTCAAGTAAAGATTTCCGTGGAGGATGCGGGAGGACTTTCATTTCTGCACTTTCGCAGGTGCCAGAGATAGTCCCCCGCCCAAGATGCAAGATGATGGTCTGAACATGTCTGCTCCAACCTCAGCTAAGATGGCCGAAGCCGAAGTGATATCGACGCCCGGAATCGTTAGAAGCAGTTCTAAGCCCAAGCGATACGGGTCCAAATGTTGACCGATCTCCGCACCGAAGCGTTCAATGGATTGCTCTAGGTAGCGGTTGAGAATAAAACAATGATGGGAAGAAAGTTTGCTATACAGCGTGTCCATGAGCTGAGGGACTTTATTGATTTGGCCATTGACCAGCGACGCAACGGTATCTCAATCAAGGCGGCCAATCTACATGAATTGTTGAAGGAAAGCCTGCTCTGTCATAAAAAACATAAAAAATCAATTTACAAATTTAATAATTATACATATAATAAGTTCACTTATTATTTCAGTGAAGGAAGATGCCTGATGACAAAATATATTCAAATGGAATCGCTCGGATACTGGTTACATCAAACCTCTGCGCTTCATCGAAGAGCTTTTGCTATCGAAACCAAAAAGTTTGGGCTAACAACTGAACAGTACGGATTGCTTTTCCAACTACATAATCGTGAGAAAGTGAGCCAGAAAAAATTGGCAAACCTTATACACAAGGATCAAGCGACCACCGGGAAGATTGTTGAAAAGCTTGAAGCCAAAGGACTTTTGAAACGTCTGACAGATCCTTCTGATCGCCGTGCTTTTCAGTTATATATTTCCGATAATTGCGGAGAAGTGCTCAATAAACTTAAGCCTCTGGCGGAAGCGCTCAATGCGAAAGCGTGGGAGGGGATTTCTACTGAAGAAATTAAGATGTTTGAGAGCATAATGCTTCGACTGCAAAATAATTTAAATAATATTAATGTAAATGAGGATGAATAAAATGAAGGTAATAGTCGAATTTTTGAAGACAAAACCAGCTAAACTAGGAATTACATTTTCAATTTTTTTCCCTTTTATTTTTTTACTGATCTGGATGACAGGCTACAATGGTGCGACTGAACGTATTGACCAACTTCATGTTGGGCTTGTTGTTGAGAATACAGAAGAAAGCAGGGATGTTTTAGAATTTCTGACAACTGAGGCTCCCTTTCAAACAATTTTAGCATCTTCGAAAGAAGAGGCGCTGGTAGATATGGATAGTGGAAACACTGATATGGTTATAGTTATTCCAGCCAACCTGCAAACCACATTAGTTGATGGTGCGAAGAGTCTTACCTATTACTTGAATGATCGTAATTCAGAAATTGTTAAATCCATAATGGAGGGATTTTCTAAAAAATTGACGGACCAATTAAACATCGCTTTTGTTCCTGGGGCAAAACAACTCCCTATTCAATCGGAAATTATCAATGTGAACAAGATTTCGAATTTTGCCATCTCCATGCTGCCAATGATACTTGGTTTTATACCCTTCATTGCATTGATGACGATGAATATTCAATTTAATATTGCTTCAATGATTGTGAAACGTCAGTTTGGTAAATGGGAATTATTTTTCGGACGCCAATTAGTGCTTGCCTCCATTGCCATTATCGTCCCGCTTCTGTTATCGGCAGCAATAAAAATGTTCTTGCCTGTTGCGGCCTCCTTCTGGCAGCTCTGGAGCTTTGAAGTACTTGTCTTCATCGCGAGCATTTGTTTTACTCAACTGGCATTTGAATTGCTAGGAAACTATGGGCCGTTACTCAACGCTTTTTCTGTTCCATTCCAACTCATGACAGCGGGGAATATTATTGCTGTTTCGATGCTCACCCCATTTTATCGCGATCTAGGATCTTTCCTCCCGGCACCCAATGGGATACAGGGGGCCATGCACCTTGTCTATGGAGGTGGAGACGTAATGAGTTATGCTGTTAATTTAATTATGATTTCAATTGTAACGTGGGGGCTTACTGTGTTACGGATTGCTTGGCCCAGCAAGGCGACAATAATTCAAAAAAATCTTGGACAAAGAGCAGCTTAACTCTAGGCTTTTTACTCAAAAGCGCGTCATGCCCCGATCTTGACATATAGGCCGAGCCGGAGACTCACCTCTGTCCGCAGAACCTCCCACATAATTGATAGCCGCGGCACATAAAGTCTATCATCTTGCTGGTCTTCAGCATGTAGTCGTGATTTGCCGCCGCCTCATATCCTGGTTTAGCTGAGGGAGATCGGCATGATCCGATTGAGGATGAGCTGCGTGACGGCCACGTACATACGTGTAGCAAGTGGGAGATCAGGCATGTACAATCTTATCAAGAAAGAGGATTACACGAAGCTTTTTCATTACTTCACACGGAAGCCATTTTCTGTAATTCTAGTAAAAAGACACATATCTCTGTTATTAGAGAATGTGTCTTTTCTTGGTCCTGTCCGATATTTTCGGACAGGGAAGTGGAGCCGAGGGGCATCGGTACCCAGAAAGTACGGAATTATAAATTTAATCTTACATGTACGTGTATCGCGGGTTGTAATTCATCCAAACACCAGTTGGAGCAGCATCATGTACAACATAGTGCCGCCAGCAATACTCAACAGCATATTCCGGCACCAGATGTGAAGCAAGACAACCGTCAAAACAGACAATAGCTCGGGCACTCCGTGATGGGAAGATAACAAACTGACATCCTTCATGCTATAGATAACCAAGAGTCCGAGAGCTGCAGAGGGCAGTACCTTTCCAAGATATTGCACAAATGCGGGAGCAAGCCGGTTTGCAGGAAAAAGTACAAATGGCAGAAAACGCGTGATCATGGTTCCGAGGACCACCATTCCAATGGTCAGGCATCTCTCCAATACCGTCATTTCCATTCTGGTTCACCTAGTCTTTCCAATTGTTTGCGCAGCAGCGACAAAACCAGAAGAATACCGGTCATTGCCGGAAGAATAAACCCGCTGCTGCCGAACACAATTAGACTTAGAAGAGATAAGCCTACACCCAGCAGCGCACTGGTATGCCTTGTCTCCTTCATCCATTGCTCCAGAAAAATCACTACAAACAACGCCGTCATCACAAATTCCAGACCCTCCATATTCATCCGCACTACCGATCCGAAGATTCCGCCAACTGCTGCTCCAAAAACCCAATACATATGATTCAGCAGAGTTACAAAAAACATATACCAGCCTCTGTCCACTCCCTGGGGAATAACCGCTGTCAGGTTTATGGAAAAGGATTCATCACAGAGTCCAAAAATCAGATAAAGCTTCTTTATTCCCAATCCTCTATAGTTTTCAAGCATGGAGATGCCATAAAACAGATGCCGTGCGTTAACCATTAATGTAAGCATCAAGGCACCCATTGGATGAAACGCGCCGAGCATCAGATTCACCGCTACGAACTCCATGGACCCAGCGAAAATAAGCAAGCTCATGGCAATGGCATAGCCCGCATGAAAACCCGATACGTTCATGAAAATTCCATAAGCAATTCCAAGGAACAAAAAACCGGCCAGTATAGGGACTGTTGATGGAAAGGATGCGCAGAATGCTGTGAAAATCATTCTTTTGTTAGTCATATTTGTCTCCTCGCTACTATTTAAGATTGCTATCCTGTAATATTAAACGTGCAAATCCATACAATCAACGCTATAATTGTATGCATTACAATTTTTTTTAATGGGGATACGTATGCCATTTAACTCCTTTACAAATTATCCGATGTCGTGGCGCCCTAACAGGAACACACTTCACCGTCCTGTTTATCAATCACTTGCCTCCTTGTTGGAGCATGATATTACTGAGGGAATTCTGGTTCCAGGAACCAAGCTGCCTCCTCAGCGGGAACTGGCGGATTTTTTGGATCTTAACTTCACTACTGTCACCCGTGCCTACAAAATTTGTGAATCAAAAGGGCTTATCTATGCCATTATCGGCAAAGGCACCTTCGTTTCCCCCAACGCAGGCCGTTCTGTTGCCATTACCAAGAATAAAGTTGCGGAGGATTGCATTGATCTCGGTTTTGTTGCTTCATTCGAGGGAAGTAATGCTCTTGTTGCTGAAACTGCCAGAAGAGTTGCGGAGAAAACTGTTTTGGAGGAATTGTTCAATTACAATGAGCCTACCGGATTGCCGCGGCACAAATATGCGGGACAGCTCTGGATGAAGGAACTGGGGATCAGTGCAGATGCAAAGCATGTGGCCATTGTATCAGGAGCCCAAAATGGCTTGGCCATTGCTTTGTTTGCCTTGTTTGAACCGGGAAGCCGGATTGCCGTGGATGAGTTCACCTACTCCAACTTTATCGAAATATCGAAATTGTACCGGATACAGCTGCTTCCTATTCCTGGAGACAGCAACGGCATGCTCCCGGACCATTTGGACCAGCAATGCCGCTTACTTGAGGTGCACGGTATCTTTCTCATGCCCTCCTGCTCCAATCCCACAACCATTATGATGACAGACATGCGCAAACATGAATTGGCTGCCGTAATCCGGCGCCATCAGTTAATTGTGCTGGAAGATGACATTCATGCATTTCTGACGGCAGGCTTGGTGGAGGATTACCGTCAGCCGTTGTATCAGCTGCTGCCGGATCAAACTCTTTATATATGTGGAACCTCCAAGTCGCTTTGTTCAGGGCTACGGGTAGCTTACTTGGTATTTGGAGAGCGGTTTAGAGAGCGGATTGAAAAGGCGGTCTTTACGGTCAATGTCAAAACCTCATCTTTGGATGCTGAGATTATATCGGAGCTGATTTTTTCGGGCAAGGCCAAGGAAATCGTGGACGAAAAGAAACGGCTGGCCCAATCGGTCAACCTGCTGTTTGCATCATATTTCCCCCAGCACGCAAGTACCGGCCATGCGTTAAGTTACTTCCGGTGGTTGCCCATCTCCAACAGGGAAGCCGGGGCACAGCTGGAGCAAACCTTGCTGCTTCAAGGCGTCCGCGTTTTTCACTCCGACCGGTTCCGCAGCGGAGCCAGCATTCCTGGTCATTTCCTGCGGATAAGCCTGGCTTCCACGGATTCTCTGAAGGAATTGGACAAGGGGTTGGGGATCTTGAGGGGGGTTGTTAACTGACGGCATAAAAAAGACACCGATTTTTTCGGACAGGGAAGTGGAGCCGAAGGGAGTATCTCAATCTTGACCTAACTTGCTGACGAAGCTTATTCACGAGGACAAGCTTAGCGGTAGATGCCGTGCTCCCCTCCCTGCGCTTACGCTCCGGTCCGCGCGGACTGAACCCCTGTCCGAAGGCAACGCCACATAGGCTTCTACGGGTGTAGTCACAGTTTTGATGTTACCCGAGGGTCCCCCCGTAACCGGGTCCCCGTTGGGTCAGCCTGATTGTCTTCTTCCGTTAGCCCCAGGCGGAGACTAGACGGCGTATCCCACTATAGGTTAGCCCCTAGCCTGCCACATGGGCGATGGAAGGTAGAAACACGCGACTGCTTATTAATAGTCAAATTCCTTACTGTATTAAAGGGATGACGGGGATTAATTTTACTTGTAATATGACCTCATTTCACTTTCATACTCAGCTTGAATATCATTTTGATATGCCATCTGCATACAAACTCCATCTAAAAACGATCCGAGTTCACAAAAGAAGAATGCTACAATTTGAATATCAAAACGCTCCTCCTTTTTAAAATGTAGCTTTAAAAATTTGTCTGTCGGATATCTAAATTTATCAGATGTTCCATCAATTTCGTGAAGTTGATTAATATATTTCTGCACATTTTCTAATGTAGGATCATCAGTATCAGCATTAGCATGTTTCTCTATATCGCCAACAATGGTGTTCCATAAGCGTAAGAAACCGTGCTTTCTATCTTTAAGGAGGCTTAACGCTTTTTGATGATCTAATGAGCATTCTTCGAACAATATTTCCTTCATTGCTAATTCAATACCATTTCTATACAAGTAACACATTGGTAAAAACATATCATCTTTTAATCCTTTATCCAACATCATATACTCATATATGTAAGTAGCTGACTCCGTGTATGCTCTCACATATGGATAGAATTTATTTTTATTATAAGAGTACCCCACTACACTCTGGGAATAATAACTACCTCCCCCTTCAAATAATATTGGCTTATACTCGTTATAGCTGTGTGAGGTGAGTGGAGATTCAGAATAAAAACAGGATAATATATTGAAAGAAATCTCCATCTTGTTAGCAAATGCGACTAGATCGAGATGCGTTTGCTTCTCAAAGACGGATTTTATTTTAAACTTCTTATCTGAAAATGGGTCTGTTTTATACCCAATTATTCCGAATGGGTATCTAAAAGAATCCGATTCCTGATCTATCTCGCTCATATCGGCAAATAGCTTCTCCATCCAAATTAATGCTTTATAGCTCGGATCTAACTCCTTGTTTAGGTATGGCTCAATAGTCTTGAGTATTATAGAGAGATTATGGAAAGTAGTTTTGATAAACTCCATTCTTTCTTCTGTATTCGCTATAAACTTAAAACCAATAGCTTTTAAAACCAACTCAAGACTATGCCTATACAGATAAGCTATGGCAAAAAAGTATACATCTTATTCTCTTATTTGGCTTTTTTCTAAAATATGGTTTGTTAAAATATGTGCTGATTTATTAAACTTGTTAGCATAATCATAAAATTCAACCTCAAGATCACAATTGCCTTTTATACTTACCACATTTTCTTGGGAGGCAATTCGATAAAAATCCGGACTAGCTTGAGGCCATTTATTCTCTATTGTCACATTTCCCCCGATCCCTCATCTGCTCAGTAACAACGTTCCTGAGTTGATTTATGATGTATTATTTTGTAATGCTCACCAGCCCAAACAATATCTGAGTCACTGGAAACCTTCTTTGAGCAGGTTACTCTGTAAAGCTACTGCTTCCAGATATGCAAAGAATCCAACCTCGCTACCCTCTGCTCCCGATCATTTCATAATACGAAAGCATATGCCTTTCTAACCGCCAACTGCCCATGTCGGTGGGTTTGCCCCAATCACTGATACGAAGCTCGGCCGACTACAGCAACAGCCCCGCGAGGTCGGTATCGCGAATATATTATTTTTAAAACCATGTTACAAAATTGTGTTATGAGGAATATATGAATTGGGGGCGAGATTTCATGACTGCTTCATCTTGATTATAAGCTTTAGAATGCCTGAATACCCTTTATGCTCCATGAAATATCACCGAGGCTGAGGATATCTTTCTCTTTGGCTATTCCCTTTTTTTGTTTCTCATCTGTACGACAATGCTTACAAAGAAACAAATAGACTTTAAAAGTGTTATCGTTGGGAAAATCGTGATATACATCGGTAATAATTATTCTTTCTACAAAAAGGGGATTTTCACATTGGATAAAATACCCCGCATTTTGTACGACATGGGTTGAAAATTGAGGTATAAGCAAATTGATCACTCCTTACTACCATGCGTATGCTTTGATTCTATTAAAGCAGAAATGACGAATTCCGAAAAGGTAGCCGTGAAAAGGGCAGATTGTAGCCAGTCAAGGGGCCGTAGGCGGCGATAGCCTTTACCCTTGACTGAGCAGCTCCTATTGCCTAAGCTATAAATGCCTTCGTCAACCCTGTTGACGAAGGATGCCAGCGGCAGGCGAATATGGAGTGCAGAGGCAAAGCCTTTGCTTTCCCCGGGATCGGGGATAAAAGGGGCGAGCTTTTGTCTTTGCTTGCGTAACAATCAAACGATGATGATGCTTGGGCCGCGAGCGTTAGCGAGCGGCCACCTGCGTTCATCTCTGCTAAAGCCGCCGAAATCAACAAGAAAAAAACGTTGCTACCCGTGTGCCGAATGATCATGATTGCCTTTGTCTGAACCATACGACTATATGGTACAGTCTACGAATTCTTTATCAAATGGGCAAGAAAAGCTTTCTGAGCTTCTGCAAGATAAAGCTGCAAAACAAGGTCACCTTCGATAATAGCGAGCTTGTGAAGCAGGATAACCGCTGCAAACAGGCTGATTCGCCCTTGATAGAGTGCAAGCTGAATCGTATCAGCCACATTCCGGCAAGCCTCAATCGCGTCTTGCAGATCGGCGACGGCCTGAACCGTTTTCTCGTACTCTCGACTCAACATGTGTATCACCCCCCTTTCAGGCGACAAAAAAGCGGCCCGGTCCGACGATGGACCAGCCGCTGTTGGGAATGCGATATAGATTTAGATTAGGCCTTTCTGCCTTAAGCTGACATAGCAATTGTCCCCGAGAATAAGATGGTCGGTAATCTCCAGAGAACATGCTGAGGCAGCATCCATGATGGTCTTCGTGACCAAAACATCTTCAGGACTGGGTGTGCAGTCCCCGGATGGGTGTACATGTCCTAAAATGCCTCCGGTGCAGTTTCTCTTGATTAAAGGTCGTAGAACCAAAAGCGGCGTTAAGAGGCAACTGTTTAACGTACCAGATGAAATCACTTCAGTGAACACAACGTTGTTCTTCGTTCCTAAGCCAATCAAGACCATCTTCTCATTAGGCCGATACAGCAGATGCGGCTTCAGTACCTCATAAGCATCATCCGGATTTTTGATAATGATCCTTGTTGATGCCGGAGGAGTTGCAAGATATTTGCCCAGCCGGAGAACGGACATGATTTGCTTTGCTTTCGCTGGGCGGATGTCACACTCAATGATTTCTTCCTGCGTTAGCTCTAGCAGTTCTTGTACAGTCGAAATACGGAAAAAGAGCAATTGCATCTGGTAGCTGTCCGGCTTCTCACGAAGCGTTTCAGATTAATAGAACTTTTATTGATGACAATGCATATGGGTTCAAAATGATTCCTCCTGAAATGCAAAAAGGGGAGTAACCATCGCGGCCCCCCCCTTTTTGCAGAATATGATATTGGTTCTTGCATGAAACCATGATTTCAGATAAGCTGTGATTAGGTTATTTTGTCTTGACCGCTCTATTCAGGGAGCGGTTTCTTTTTGTAATTCATCGATCTGAATCTGTATAAGCGTCACCTTCACCAGCAGGTTTGCATAGGCTCTTCCTTCCTCCGTTTGGAAGCTTGCTTCGGAATCCATCATCCGCAGAATCGCCTTCAACTGCTTCTTCCTCATCAATAACTTTGTCATCGACTGCATCCATATTCACCTCCTCTCAGGCATGTAAAACAAGCCCGATTTCGCGTTCTATCATGCGAAACGGACTTCTTACCTGCTAGTTAACCCCAAGCCTCCTACTGTCATTCCGACTCTTTAGCACCGATTGTCCGAAACCTGATACATGATCAGCGTCGTTACGACAGAGTCTCTCAGGGCTACTATGGCATATTTTTCGGTATCGACCTGTACGCTGTAGACATAGCCCTTTTGCTCACAATAGCCCAAATACTGTTTGGTGCTGTTCTTAATGAGAGATGCATAGGTCATAGAATCATTCTCCCTTCTGTTAAAATGATGAAAGCCCATTCGAGCGTTCCCCCTTCACAGACCGCTTGCGATGCCGCTCTGCTTGTTTCGGGAACTCGCGGCGAAAGTATATCTGTATCCAGCGGGAAGCTGTCGCTTCATCGACGCCATACACGCGGCGGCAATAGACAAACAGCAACACGCCGCCGATCCGGTACTGGCCGTTCATCACCAGTTGCCGTAGCAGCAACACCAAATCCTCCGGCAGACCCTTTTCTTTCTCGGTCATATGCAATCACCTCCTCAAGTGCCGTACTCTCATTCCGGCGATTATTTCTGTTTTTGCCCAGCACAAAGAACCCGCTCTCGGCAGGCTCCCACAGACCCATGAATGAAACTGCACCGCATCTTTACGGCAGTAACAAGACAGCAGTCCTAACCTCGTATTGCATATGCCAGCCCTTGTCTTCCATGTCCCGAATCAGCTTGTCCATGTCGATGAATTTGCAAATTGCAGCGGGAATGATGCCGTAGTACCCTGAATGCATCAATCGTTCCGCTACATCATGCAAACTCTGAACATCGTACTGTACAGAGTAGAGGCCCGTCTTCAGCACCATGAGAAAACATATCCAAGCTATCTATACAGCCGCAAAGAGCATGAACAAGCCTCTTATCATACCCTGCCAATGTATAAACCACTTCATTAATCCAACAAATATCTTCGTCCTCCTCGATCCAGAACGGTGCCTCCCAATCCGTAATGATCCAATCTGAACGACTGCCCCCAATTCGCCTCATCGTCCTGTCCAACTGATTCACCGGCATCGGCAAAGACAGCCACTCGCCGTCGCCGTCCGTCCCCTTACCTTCCTCTATCCGTCTTGCGGCACAAACCCGAATCTGCATTTTCTTTTCCTCCTATATCGTATGAAGCCCTCTCTCACGCTCCATCGTCCTCGCTGAATGGCCGGAAAGCAAAAAAGACCTGCGATCCACTGCATCAGCAGCAGAAAGCAGGTCCAATTCGAGGGGGTGGGGCATGAAACGGTAACCCCTCCCCTTCATTATATAAGCGTGTTACCACTAGAAAATATATGTATTTTTGCTGGCTATAAGGCCACAATTCATAAGAAGCCACTTAACATACCATTAAGATTTCCTATCTATCGCATTCAGGTATTCCCGAGCTACTGCCAGCACGAAGTCGATGTCCTCCTTCTCCCGGTCTTTTAGCAAAATGTTCAAAGCCCGGAGTGAATCATTTGCATCATTTAAAGATGCATCCTCTGGTATGCTGTCATCTGTAAATAGCTGTGCGGGTTCAATCCGCAATGCTTCTATAATCTTCCCTAACGATTCTAATGAGATATTGCGTTGCGATCTTTCCACGTCACTCAAATAGCTCAGGCTAACCCCGGATAGCTCCGCCAGCTTCTCTTGGGTTATTCCTCTTAACTTACGTGCCTTGCGAACTTGCTCGCCCACTAATTGTTTAAATTCCACCGTTGAATCACCTCTATGTCAAGCTTAGTTGAGGCGGATTCGTCGGCTTATCCTTCTATAGTGACATTTATACTACACTTATAAGTGAAATGATGGTAAAATGGCCCTGTTACGACCTTGATTGCCAAGATTCAGCAGATTTTGACTGGAGGACTGATAGAACGGAATGAATCATTTGTTACATTGAATATCCACTAGAAAAGCCTGATTCACACACACGAGAGTAAAAAGGGAGAGTGTGACGATCCATGAAAAAGTGCATTATTTTGTTTCTCGCATGTATGCTGCTACTCGGCAGTACCACTCTTGCTGTTGCTGCACCTGTCGAATATGGCGAAGAAAACCGCAACGCTCCAGCCTCATCCGGCGTCACAGTATCTTTTACAGATGTAGATCAGACACATTGGGCGTACTCGTATATTGCCGATATGGTGGGTAGGAGGGTTCTGGAGGGCTATCCCGATGGCCGCTATCGTCCAGACAGACAAGTGACCAGGGCGGAATTTGCCACGATTATCGTCAAGGCTCGGGTATCCAACCTAAGAAGGTGAATTACGCTTCGTTTTCAGATGTAAAAGCTACAGACTGGTCGTCTCCTTATGTGGAAGCCGTGAAAGACTATATGACTGGATATCGAACAGCAGACGGCAGCTATATCTTCAATCCTGATGCTCCGGCGTTGCGTGAAGATATTACCGTAGCGATCACAAAGCTCAAAGGTTTTGACGTAAGCCGTCTGTCCAACCGTAGCATCATCGAAGCCATGTTCAAGGATTATGATGGAATTTCAGAAGCAGCAAAGGATTATGTTGCGGTTGCAGTCGAGAATGGACTGGTCAGCGGTTATGAAGATGAAACCTTCCGTCCGCAAGCCACCGTTACCCGGGCAGAAGCAGCCACCCTTTTATGGAGAGCCTTCCAATACGGAAGTGATAACAAGGGAGTGGGAGGGGCTACGACAACTACACCATCAGCCTCTCAGCCCACACCAACAGTTTCTCCGAAATCAACATTGCAGCCATCGGCTACTCCAAAACCTGCTAATGCCAAATTCAGCGTAGATACATTGGTTGGTGGCACGGGAGCGGAAGATATAGATGGTCCTGTCAGCATGGCACAGATTAGCCGTCTGGATAGCGTGGCATTGGATAAAGACGACAATATCTATTTCCTCAACGCCGAAAAAAACAAGGTTCGCAAATTTAACGCCGGAAACGGGACTGTTGAAACCCTTTCTATAGCAGACCATAGCCTGGATAACAGATACTCCCTTAATCAGCCGCATACATATTTTCAATCGCTCACGTATAATCCGGTCAGTAATAAATTGTATCTGGGAGCGACCATTGCCGGGACACACTATATTACATTTTACGAAATACGCCCTACTGTACAAAGTGTAACCTATGCACCAGCGAATGGGACATACTACAGCTTTGTTCAATTCACGGATGATAACAATCTCTTTCTCGGCTACAACAGCTACTACGACGATTCCATCATCAGCCAGGCTACTCTGGGCAAAGAAGCATCTGTTATTGCCAAAGCCTCCGACAAAACTGGCTTCTCATTTGGACCATTCAGTTACTATTCCTGGCAACATATAGATGCCATAGTCAATGCAAACACCATCTATGTTTTTGATACCTATATCAGTACCATCACCAAGCTATAGGTCTTTCCCCGGAAAATAGAGATTGTCAAAGAATTTGATACGCTGGCATTTGATTGTGTGGTCGCGTACAACAATAAATTTTATGCCACACGTGGGGCAACCATTTATGAAATCGGCTTGGACGGTTCCATATCTGTATTTGTAAATGGCTCTCATTTAACCTACAACGATGGTAACCCTATTAAAAGAATCAATCAGTTGGCCTTCGACAGTCAGGGCAACGTAATCCTCTACGATGATCAGAACAAGGCCATTCGCCGAATCAACCTGTAATGAATCTCCGGAGGGGGAAGTACAGATTGCTTCTCCCTCTCTTTAAAGGAGCCGAGCCTGTATGAGTCGTGACCATTACTATTGCAAGCACTGCAACGCCGCACACGATCTGTCCAGCCCCATCGGCATACGTCATCTCCGGCATACACTCACTCCACAGAGCTTATCCAACTTCCTGAACATGGCGACAACCATTCCTGCGTATGAAGCCATTCACGGTGGCATTCCCGGCGTGTGGGAAGGAACGAATGCTTTTGTCCGTGAAGTGAAAATCGTCGAAACCCTGCAAGCGAAATTTCCGCATATGCAAGAGTATCACTCCGCTGACGGATTGCGGAATTGGCTGACGGAGCGGATGCAAGTTAGCGATCAAGCGTATGCCAACGCACTAAGCCGGATACAGGGCGATGCCGCAGGAGAAGTAGATTTTGTCCGTGATATGCAGGACGACCTTCGCAGCCTGTTTACCCGAACCGCTTTCGTCCGCAACGCAGATGGCCGCATCACCAGCAACTTCCCCGGGATCGATGCGGTTGAAGTGAATCGCTTCACGGGAGATGTGATGCAGGAGTTTCAGGTAAAAACACTGCGATCCGCCGACAGTATCAACGAGACGCTCAAAGGATTTCTGGATAACGAGCATTACAAACCGACGACAGTGCTTGTCGGGCCTCAGGAACTAATCGACCGTGCTCATGAGTTGGGCATCCCCAATCCGACGAAGGTGATGGGAACTCTTCAGGACAATCTGGATTCCGCTCATGAACTCGGCGACAAGATCCTTCATCATGATCTGGCTACCGGCTTCACGCCGACAACCGTCGCTCCCGAAATGCTGGGCGGTGCGGCTGTCGGTGCAGCGATATCCGTTACTGTATCCGGCCTACTGGCGTTCTTTCAATATCAATCCGGCCGCATGACGCTGGAGCAACTGCGGACCAAGTTGGCCAAGGATGGGCTCAAGGGAGCCGTCACTGGTGGCACACTGGCGGGCTTGTCCTTGTTCATCCCCGGCGGATTGATCGGACATGGTATTGCATTCGCGGCAGGCATAACGCTGCGGCGGCTGTTGGATGAAGCCTATGGCGACGGAATGTTCGGTGAGGTACTCAAGCTGACGAAGGCCGTTCAAGCCAACGTAGAGATGGTGCATCATGGCTCGGTGTATGTGGCCCGGCTGTCTGAGATCAATGAGCAACTGTTGGCGAAAAGCAGTGTCATCATCGACGAGGCCATTCGAGATCGGATGCAAGCGGAACACAAGCTGCAACGGCTGGAGCGGGAATATCACCCGGGAGGCATGATCGTCGATCAGCACCAGACCGCCGCCGATATTCTCTCGCGGCTGGACGCCAAACGAACGCTACTGCAAAGGAGGCATATATGAATCCGCAGCAGAACACAGTGATGCTGGCCCATGTGCCAAACAAGCAACAGGTTAAGGCAGCTACGAAAGCCAATCCGCAGTTGAAGCGGCAAGATGAAGTCCGAGGCATCGTGCAAAAATCTTTGCAGCAGCTTTCCGCTATCGATATCGACTGGATCGTTTGGAGAACCAGGGACTCTTAGGCCGCGTCTGGGGCTCCATTACGGGCTCGACGCAGCGGGAGATGGTTTCGCTGATGCGGGCATTAGCCCAATCCCAGCAGACGACAATCAAGCTGGTGCTGACGCTGGCAATCCATCATGCGGAAAACGTGGCGGTGATGGATGAAATTTTGGATGAACTGGGCAAGGCCAAAAGTGTTCATACTCGGACGGCATCTCATATTGAGTTTTTGTACGAGCAGGTGGAGACACTTCGGGATGTGCAGGTCAGCAGAAAACGGCAGCCTGCAACGCTGATTCGGAAACTCCTGCTTCCCGCGGCTGTGGTAGCGGGTTTGCTTGCCCTCGCCTATCCATACTTCACCCCATAACAGAAGATAAGTTTGGAGGAGATATTCAATGTTTTGCACCAAATGCGGGACACAATTAGCGGACGATGACCTGTTTTGCAAATCATGCGGGCAACGTACCAACGCATCTCCGGCGACGGCGGCCCAAAAAGAACAAGCGGCGGTCGCAGCCACCCCAGCAGTTATAACCTACATCCCGGGCAGCAAAATTAGCGACGGCATGATTAAGCATTTCGTCGGCGACAATGCCGATTATTACATACGAAAATGGAGCCACGGGCCATCCTATGGAAGCTGGAATTGGGCAGCATTTTGCCTTGGTCCCCTGTGGTATGCGTATCGAAAAATGTATGGCGTGGTGGCGTCATATTATGCTTTGTATCTTCTATTGGGGTATGTAATTATGACCGACGACAGTCTGGATGGAGGTATCATCAGTGTATTGGCCCTCGTTGCTCATCTAGCGTTCGGTATCACTGGTAATGGCTCCTATTGGACCATGGTGAAAAAGAAGATCGAACGTATCCTCTCCTACGCTGCAACCTCCTCCGAAGCGAAGCGGGACATGCACAAAATAGGCGGGATCAGTTGGGTCAGTGTCATTCTCCAAATTGTACTGTCCATACTGCTCGTCATCATCTGCTTTGTTCTCATCTTCGTGCAGGAAGCCGCGAGATACTACTAATAATCAGGCAAATAAATGAATCTGTAGAGTACAGGGGGGCATCCTTGTACTTTTTTTCTGAGGTGATGTTACAGTTAGGGGATTTGGTGTCTGTTATACAGTCCGATTGCTTATTTTCTGATGGGAAAATGGAATCGGCAATATCCTCTTCGTCCGACTAATCCCCATGATTACTGGGATTGGATATGTTACTCCGCGAGAATATGTGTGAAACCCCGAATTCAGAGCCGATAGAAGCTACAATTGCTTCAATGCTATACTCGAAGTTTTAAGTTAATTTCTTGCTGAGGCATCCATTCAAAAAGGTACGCTGTACAAGTAATGGTACGACGTACCAATTTCATTAATCGCCGTCAGGCGGTATTATCTGTGATTTAAAATATACAAATAGGCCGCTCCCGAAGGAACAGCCTATTTTCATTCATCTCGACTATCATTGAATGGGACGTAATGCCTCAATCTCTGTTTCTGACAATCCGGTAGCTTTCATGATGAACGGAACGTCAGCCCCCAACGCAAGCAGGTTTCGGGCAGTTTCGGATTTTCCGGCAGCTAATCCCGCAGTCATCCCCTCTAGCCTTGCACCCTCAATCCGCGACTTCTCGTCGCTGAGAGCCTTCATCCGGGCTTCATATTCCATCCGGGCCGCGGCATCCTGACTTAAGAACTCCAACGTATCCATTGCCTTTTTCAGCATCGGTTCATTCATCGCCAGCACCTCCCAATTGGATTTGTCCACGCCTTTCAAAAACAGCAGCCAGTTGACCAGCCCGCCTTCTTCCAGCGGCACCGAATGCTCATCCAGCTTCGTCAGTTCAATGACATGAATCTCGATATCGTCGGTGAGAGGAATCCCCGTATGATCCTCCTTCAGATGAAAGATGCTGTGATACCGATCATTTTTCAGGAGAGTGAAATCCAAGATATTAATGGTGACACATTTCTTTAGTGTATTGTAATTGTGGCCTTTCGGAATTTGGTGGTAGTACATTTCGCTCCAATAAAACAGTGTCCGCTTTTCCATGTGGTACGGGTTAAACAATTGGAGTTCGATATTAATAAGCTGCCCGGTAGCTGTCTTGGCCTTAATATCCATGATGGACAATTTGTCGCCGGGACTGTCTGGCTCCGAATACGGATTCAGCAGCACGATCTCCGTCAGCGGCGGCTCTCCGGCCTCGCGGAAGGTGCTGTTCAAGAAGGCCAACAATACATCTTTGTTATGTTCGCTTCCGAAGATTCGCTTAAAGATAATATCGACCCTCGGGTCAAGCAATTCAAATTCCACGACCATCAACTCCATTCACATTTATTATATCACGAGGAGATATTGACGTGTAACTACGGACAATTCGTATTGGACAATTATTAGTGGGATACGCCGGCTAATCCCCGCAGGGGTTAATGAAGAAAATAATCAACTGACCCAACGTGAAGCCGATTACGGGGGGACACTTGGGTGACAGCAAAACCGCCATGAACACAAAAAAACGAAACGATAGCGTCTTTTGCTGTCGTTTCGCTACGTACATATGGAGCCGAGGGGAGTCGAACCCCTGTCCGAAGGCAACGCCACACAGGCTTCTACGGGTGTAGTCACGGTTTTGATGTCACCCGAGGGTTCCCCCGTAACAAAGGCTTTTTTTACCTTATCTCCGAATAATAGCTAGTGACACGGAAGTATTTCTTTCAACAGTTCCAACGCACTCTCGTCACATGCATCATTTGTTCCCAGTCCACCACGTAAAGCGCGAGCAAGGATGGTTTTTTTCAGTAGTTCTATCTTATCAGTTACATCAATAAGCTCCTCTACCTTCTGTTCTTTATCGAGTAAGTCGTCCAAAAGTCGAGCAATTTCCTGCTGTTCTTCAAGCGTAGGAAGGTCTATCATAAATGAGCCAATAATATCAGTGTTTAAATTTGGTTGGGCAGCCCCTTTATTAATTCCTCTCAATTCGGAAGTCTTACTTGTCCAAAAATAGTACATAAATTTTAGACTTCTTGCATCAAGGTTTAGAAACGCTGCAATTCCATCATTAAAAGTTGTTGGGAATGTACAAATTGCAGGAACCCCAAGTGTCGCACCACTATTTGTTAAAAGCAATGTATTAGCTTCAACCATTCGTGTTTTCTTTAATCCTGTTTCTTTTATTGAATACTCAGCAGAAGTTACAAATGGACTATTGTTTCTTGTTATATCCGCAACTTTTAGAAATGGGATGTCTCCACCATAATATTGTGGGTCTCCTGCTGGTCTAGGTGAACCACCTCGAACTATATCACATATATCCGCAAACTGTTTCCTCTCCCAAGTATTAATTCCGACACCATGCTTTTCACGCCATTTCGCTGTAAGAACTCCCGTAAAAGCTTTGTGTAGGATAGCAGCTTTACGTGTTTCAAAGCTATCCAAAGCTTTTTGTGCAAGTTCCTTTGCCTGATCAAGCTTAGCAAACAGGCTCTCAATTCGGTCAACGATACGTTGTTGTTCAGCGAGAGGTGGAAGGGGAAACGCATAAGTTTTCATTTTACCAATACTCGTTCTTGCCCTTGTAATCCCTTGCGTTTCTGAAGTCACTTGATTTCTGAATGTACTGCTATTAACAGCGTATAGCATGTATTTAGTATTTGTGAATTCCTTTGGCACAAACTTTATCGCATCGGACGAAAGAACGTACGCCTTTTCATCATTAGGAACAATAATTGCCCTCCCCGCGGGCATCATCTTTGCTATAACAATTTCACCTGGATTAACTAAACTACGTGAAATGGTCTCTGCATGTTCAAATGATGTATATTTGGAATTGTCATCTCTCCATCCATATTCGCCAATGTTACTTAACTGGATTATTCGAACCTCTTTGTTATCAGTATAATGTTCTTTCTTTAGGTTACTTCCGAAAGGACCATCTGCTATATCCGCCGCTAAATATCCAAATCTAACCCATGACCAATTTTCAGGCACCTCATGTGGCTGCTCATTTTCAGGCACCAATACTTGTTCAAAATACTCTATTGCCGATAAGCTTTGCTCCTTCCCCCTAGCCATTAGCGATTAACCTCCAATGACTTCAGTTCCTTTACAACGCTCAAAATTAAGTCGACCGCTTCTTCAAGCTGTGCTACAACTTCTTCTCCGCTTTCAATAGGATCTGGAAGATCCTCATAATCCAGTACACTATCGTCACGAATAAGTCCTAGATCAAGGCTGTTGCTCTTCTCACGAATTTGCTCACGAGTGAATACACTCCAACGCTCATCCTGTACCTTCTGACGATCTTGAGCATTATATGCTGCTATAAATGCATCAAAATGCTCGGTCCTTAACGGATTCGTTTTGCCGAAGGAAGACATATTCGTTCTCAGATCATAAAACCATACTTCTTTAGTATTATCCTCATTAATTCTGCCGCGGGTAAAGAAGAGCACGTTTGTCTTCACTCCCTGGGCATAGAATATTCCTGTAGGAAGCCGCAGGACGGTATGAAGATTGCATTTGTCCATTAAGTCATTACGAATAGAAGCTCCATCCCCATCGGCAAAGAGAACATTATCAGGTAGCACTACCGCAGCGCGAGCCGTACCATTTTTTTTCAGGCTCCGATAAATATGTTGAAGAAAGTTTAACTGCTTGTTTGATGAAGGAAAAGAAAGGTCATCTCGATTTGCACGCTCTCCCCCCTTCTTTGTACCGAAAGGTGGATTTGTTAATACCACATCAAAGTTCTTCATTTCCTTACCTTTGCTAGATAGAGTATCCGCATGCAATATTGGTCCTTCTATATCATGTAACATAGCGTTCATTAGGGCCAACCGATGAGTTTCATGTACTAACTCACACCCAGAGAAAGCCTTCTTCTTCTGAAAATCTTGCTCCGCTGGAGACAACTCAAATAGATTATTGGTATTATCCTTAACATAACGATCAGCCGCAATCATAAATCCGAATGTTCCGCAAGCTGGATCATTACATAGCTCTCCTGGTTGCGGAGCTATCAACTTTGTCATCAAATCGATCAGCACACGAGGAGTAAAATATTGCCCTGCTCCTGATTTCTTCTCATTAGCGTTTTTCTCCAGTAGGCCTTCATACAGATTACCTAGCCCCTCTTCCTTAGCTGAGTACCAGTCAAGGGCATCAATAGAAGTAATAATCTTCTCTAGGTTTTTAGGTTCTTCGATACTTGTCGATGCTCCTGCATAGATTTGGCGCACTCTTCCTATGCTCTTTTCACCCAAGTAGGTTAATAGCTTCTTATAAAATTTTAAGAGTTCAATGCCCTTAGGTTTCATCAGTTCATCCCAACGGTATTCAACTGGAATTTGCTCCTCTGTTCCAGTCTCCTTAGCCATCTTCAGAAAAAGAATATACGTCAACTCTGTTACATACTGATGATAAGTGATCCCATCATCTCGAAGCACGTTACTTAGGTTCCAAAGCTTTGCTACTATAGTCTGGTTATTCATGCTGTTGTTCTTCCTCCATCATCGTACATATAATCGTTTAATTCAGATATGATACTATCAAGTTGATTATTGAATATCTTGTTGATACGAACAAAGCCCCCATGGTTCTTGAATGCTTCGCTATCGAAGGTTTCCTTATCCAAAATAGGCTCATGAAGTAATTGTGCTTCAATACGGCTTAGCCAGTCAAGCTCCATTCTGCTAAAAGAATGCTTCTGTTTCAGCTTTTGTACAGCATTAACGATCCGTTGTTCATGGCTGATAAGAGGAGAACCAATAGCCTCCTTGCGAATAAAACTAATAATATCCGCGGCAATGTCTTGACTCTTTACTTCCTTCCAAGCTGTATTGAGTTGTTTCTCAGTAAATCCCTCTTGATCAAGCACAACCCTTAAACTTGTTAAGCTTTCTCGAGTCAGTTCCTTTGGTCTGGTGCATATAACATTCAGTGCTGCAATCGTGTTTATATTGTTGGTAACAAAGGTTTTAAACTGGTCCAAATAATCTTCTGGCTTTAGACCATTGCCATAACCTCGAGTGTGGCTAACCATCTCATCCTCTTTATCAGAGATAATAACAGATCGTTTTGGCTTGGACCCACCCTCATTCAACATTTCAAATAACTTACGGTTGCTAAGGAGTAACTTTTTAGCATCCCCTACTAACATTGCCTCTACATTATGAATAAATTGCTCAGGAGTATTACCCCCAGACAATTCCAGGAATCGAGAAATATCCTTTTCACTCATAATACGTTTTTTTCTCTGAAGCTTAGCAATAATCATATCAATTTGATTCTTTGAATGTCTCTCCTCAGACAGAACTTCAAGTCCATCCAGGAGATCATTGAATGATGTTGTAGGTTTGGCAACGACAGGTTTCATGGTGTTTACATCTTCGAGGGATTCATAGACCCCTACAGGATCGTATATCTCGAAGTGAGATTTGCCTATATCGGGACAAAGACGGGTAGCTCTTCCTAGCATTTGCTCAAACAGTATACGAGATTTGACGCGGCGCATAAAAACCAGAGTCGTAATCTCTGGAACGTCAATTCCTGTGGTCAAGAGATCTACCGTAACTGCTATGGTTGGATACTTTTCGTTTTTAAATTTCCTTATTGCCTCTAATACCTTCTTCTTATTGCCGCCGCCAACACTACCTGTAATCTTCATCACAGCTTCGTTAGTTACACCATATGGCTCATATATTTCCTTCAAAATTTTGACGATAAGATCGGCATGACTGTCATCCACTGCATAAATTAATGTTTTACAATCGCCTTCTGGGTTAAGTTCCTTTGCTATTTCCTCCAGAACAGTTTGGTTAAAAGGTTCAGTAATAACCTGACGATTGAATTTTTCCACGTCAAATTTAAGTTCATCCTCTAGCTCACTGCTATTGGTTATTTCACCTGTAATGGGATCATAGATAGCTACTGTCTCACCCTTATCGTAGTTAATGCCGTCTTTACTTAGCCTAGTTACTATCGAATGAGGGGCATCGTGATCAACTAAGTATCCCTCGATAACCGCCTTCCGATATGTATAGTTAAACACAGGTGTACCAAAAATCTGTGATGTGTGTAATGCGGGCGTTGCTGTCATAGCAATTTTTACTGCATTGAAGTATTCAATGACGGTACGGTATTTACTTACGAAATCCTCCTGATTCCGATATAGAAGCTCGTCGCCACCCATTTCTTTATCCAAAATGTACCCACGATGAGCTTCATCAACCACGATGAGATCATAGTCGGATACAGAAGGCATCGCCTCATCTTCATTATAAATGATTCTCTTTACGAGGCTTTGAACAGTGGCTACATGAATTTTAGTTTCCTTCTCAATTGACTTATCATCAAGACCTTTTAGATTATATATTTGGTCCAGAGTCATCAAATCTTCGATCTTCACCTCTTTGAATACATCTTGAGCTTGTTCTCCTAAAGCGGTTCGATCAACAAGGAATAAAACCCGCTGAAAGCGTCCCGTTTTTACAAGACGATATATCATGCCTAAAATCGTTCTTGTCTTACCCGTTCCAGTGGCCATCGACAGCAGGATGGTTTCCTTCCCATCAAGAATAGCTTTCTCTGCAGCTTCGATGGCTTCTATTTGATATTTGCGTAGATTGAGCCCATCTTTATCCCTCAACAGATCATATGGTAAGCTCTCAAGCGATTGATTTGCTCCTGCAATATCCTTAGCCAACAATTCCATTACGCCATCAGGGCTCACCCATCCTTGCAATGCCTTAGGGATATTGGAACTTTGACGAGCATCCAAGAACCAAATTCCAGACTTTGTTTCAAGCTGCTTTAAATACTTACGTCCATTGGTTGCAAACAGAAAAGGAACCTTGTATCCGTTCCAGTTTCCCATCTGATATTTGGCATGTTCTTCTTTGACTTCCTTCGCATAGTCCTTACATTGATAGTCAATAACAGAAGGGATATCCGTAATTGCCCTCTTCGCCTCAATGACTCCAACAAGCTTCTCGCCAACAAACAAAGCGTAGTCTGCCGAACCTCTACTACTAACAGTAGAGTTAGTGGGCCACTCAGCTATCGCTAAATTTCTTCCTTTTTCTGGCCTTGTACCTTTGGAGTATCGCAGGTTTAGAGTGTCTACTTCCCAACCTACTTTTCGGAGCTGCTCATCAATTAGGTAACGTGTCTCTTGCTCGGAAAGGTGGATACTGTCTGCTGCTCGTTTTGCCTTCCTGGCCCGTTCCTCAACTGTCATGGTATTACTGTAGGTTATCTTTTCTGCTTGTTCCGTTAATTTCTTAATGAGTTCTTCCTTTTCTTTTAATAAAGCTTCATAGTCTACATGGTTACTATTGTCTTGCGGTAGGATAAATTCCGCAGGCTGGTAGCTCCAAACACCGTAAGTTTGCATAAACCATACAGACAAGTTGTATGCCAACTCAAGCAAAACTTTACAATCATCGAATGAATCGTAATTGGCATGGACTGCCTTGTTACGGGTTGTTCTTAATGAATGGAGTATATCTTCAATGTCTCTTGGAATTAAGCCATTCCTCTTTAACAGTACGATTCGATTGGCATGGGTATTATCAGTAGCTGGAGGAGATATATTATCTAACTGGAACATAGCATTGACTATCATTTCACCCAATTGTCCCAGCTTAATTAAGCAAGAATTGGTGTCACTATACAAATATGCTTCAGCCATGCTTCCGACTTGTGATAATACAGGAAAGGAATTCTCTAAGAATTTGAAATTCATTGTAATACCTCCTGTGGGGTGGATGGATTCAGAATGGCATCTATGAGGTCATTTCACTATATTCAATGTTCTTAAGTTTATTCGCTATTCTATGACATTTTTCCTGCATTAATAAAGAAGGCACCTAAGCAGGTGCCAAATCAAGTGTCGTACTACAAGGACTGATCTCATATTTCGCACGGACAACATTTCTCTTAAGCAGACTCTATCTCCTCAAACAAATCTATCTGACTTGGTTCATTCAGTACCTTTTGAACAATGGTCATATCCGTATATCCTTTGTAACGCTCATCGAGTTGCTCCTTTAGTCTAAGAAGTCGCTGGTTGGCGGTGCTTACTAACTGTCCAAATGTGGTGGCTTCTATCCGTCCACGTTCGGGATTATCCCCTACCTTGCGAATTCTCGTAACCTTGGTATCTATTGCATGCCCAACAACAAAAGCATTAATGAATGGGACTCCAGTCAAGTGTCCAGAGTTGAGGAGGTCTTCCACATAATGCCCTGCCTGATCCATTTCGTCTCGGCCTATTGCAAATCCACCACGTTTTAATTCTATAATGAGTATTCTTTTCATTTTTGATAGCGGACTATCGTCTTCAAACTCTTCAGAACAGACTGTTGAAAAAGTTGCATTCTCCAAAATAATAATGTCTGGACGATTGCGAGCATTAAAGAAAGCATCTTTATCAACTTTTTTTTGGAACAATTTACTCATTGCAGTAGTAAGAGATACATTCGATGTATAATGAGGCGAATCGAACTCAGGACCAAAGAGCCATCTAGCTTGAAGAACAAGCGGATGTAGTGTCTTTAATTCCTCCGTGGTGGGGTCCTGTGAGAACCTCCCTAGAGCTTCGATGACAAGAAGCCGCTTATCAATCTCATCAAGGACGACTAATGCATCCTTAACACTCCAATCATCCAAAAGCCTATTTAGCCCATCAACATCTTCTTCTGAAAGCATTGAGAGCTTCTGTATCAAGTTAGCGCCACTTCTGGATTTCTCTAGTTGTATAATTGCCTGCACTGCCGCGGATAGATGATCGTGGTTAATTGTAGGCTGTTCTTCTGTCAGTTGCTCAATGAATTGTGATACCTCTACTCTGCCAAGTGCATGTAACTCCGACAATTCTGACTTATGCCGATAAAGCACTGTACGTTGTGTCTCTTGAACACGCTCTTTCATTGAAGTCTTGAATAAAGACTCTATATGTGTAGATACAATCCTGTATACATCATCAATAATTGGAAATCTTCTAAAAGCGGACCAATCGGGCATAACAGCATCAAAAAGGTCATTTGTTTTCACAACAATAGTATGTCGCTTGGCAAAACTGGTCCGTCCATCTATAGAGTAATTGCCTAATGTCCAACTTGGTTCTCCAACAAGTCTGTTTCCAACCCAGAAGGCGACTCCATGTTGCCTGGCCGTCTTTGCTGTTTTAGCAGAGTCTATTACTACAATTTCAAGCGTAACGCCGTTATTCACTTTGATCATTTTGGATTCAATTAATCCCTTATGTTGCATCAACTCAATAGAAAGTCCATTCACCGTCACCTGGAATCTTGGGTCCTGCATAAATCTAGCAGAAAGCAGACTACGAACAATTTTCGGATCAGGCAGATTACGTTCTACTTTTGCTCGAAGAACAGTGCCATGGCCCTTGCCACTGATTCTTTGTTCATGCTTAAGTGTAAAAGGCTGTTGTCCGCTGGTCACTGAAACAATAAACTTTGAGGCAATCCCACTTGTATGAGTTGTCTCAACTGTATATTCATTTGAAAAACAAAGCATCCCGTGACGCCCTACGCCATTTCTGCCGAATGCTCTTCTAAATCCAGTCCCGTTTCCTTCTGGGAATAACACGTTGCTTCCCTGATGTTTTAAACGGTTATAGCCTAACGTCATCCAACGAAGTTTAAATTCATCAGGCGTAAGTCCTGTACCATTGTCAGTAACAATTAATTCTTCCGATAATTCATCAGGTATGACAATAGAAACTTCTGAGGCCCCCGCATCCCATGCATTGGCCACAAGTTCAGTAAGAGCTATGTCTGGAGAATTAGCAAGCGCACCAAGAGTACGAAGCAAGTAATCCTCTTCAAATAGTGAGCCACATAAATAATCCATTAAGGTCACCTCTTTGTTATAGTTCTTTCTGTTCGTGGTCGAATAGCATTTTCCGTTTATTTCTATTTCGACAAATCGTACACAGTTCCTCCTTCTAAAGAACCAAAAAGACGCCACAATTTGGCGCCTCATCTTCATTTTCCTTTTCTCCAGTATATGGTCTCCAGTTCCTTCACCGATTCCTGGCAACACTCTTGTAATCATTTTACCCATGCTGCTTGTGGTACTTCTCATGGAATCTTCGTCCCATAAACCGAATTTGTCAAAGAAGGCGTTTCTATTGGCAGAACCATAACAGGTTGTTTAGTAGCTGAGCCCTTTTCAATTCCAGAAGGCACTTTTGGAGTCTCCTGCTGAATCTTATTGTCATTTCCTTGCTGATGTGCGCGCCAAAGCATGCTTCCTCAGCCCTTGTTATTGAGTTCTTCACTCCAGTGATTTGACTAAAATCTGAAAATAAAATGGAATCAACTTAGCAATAATTCAAGTTGGCTCTCTTCCATATCAAGCTTAAGAATTAGTTCTGTTCTTTCCTGTTCCAGTTCATCACATCTAGTAAAATAGATTTCCTCTCCCAATAATTCAATATGTTCCTTCTTCTCATTAATTAATGATTTGAGAACCCTATCAATTCTCACAAGTTCTATATGATCACTATTAAAATTGAGACCTTTATTCGTTAGCTCAAGCTTAATTTTATTTTTTATATAAGTTTGATATTTATCTTTAAGAAACACAAAGGGTTCAATTCCATAAAAGTCATTAAAGTCTGAATTCTTATGTAAATCATACTTATTCTCAACCCGAAATATTTTTAGTATTGTTTTCTCCACATCCTCATGGATTTCATCTAATTCAATTACATTTGATGCATTATTCATGAGTGCGAAAAGATCACTAAAATAATTACAAACGTTATAGTCTAAATCTAAACTTTCTTTAGTAAAGATGATTTCCGAATCTATTACATGATTACGCTTTTTGCCCATTTCAAAAGTGACTATTCCATACTTATAGGCATCATACCTCCTATCATGACCAGCAAAAAAAACTAGCGCATATTCATTATTGAGGAAATGAAGACTACAATCTACGTTATTAATTTGCCTTACGCCCTTCTTTATTTCTAACCTCTGACTAGATATGGATTCAATAATATTATCGAGTATTTGAAAGTCTCTTTCTATTCCTTCTATATATTCAACTAACAATTCCTTGTAATCTAACACTGGTTTTGTACCCTGTTTAGAGTATAGGATACTATTATCGCTTACAAATTTAATGATTTCATCACAAAATGGCACTTTGATTCTTTCAAACTGAAAGTCTAAATTATCCTTCTTTAAGCTTTTCAGTGGATTAATCCATAACATTTTTGTCCCTCCTCAGTTTCTAAAAAAGCATGTATCCTATTAACATGCTGTGGCACCATCTGTACTATAGTTCGTATACGCTATTATTCGTTACACTCCAAAAGATTTCCTGCATATGGATAAAAAAGCGCCACGTGGGCGCTTCATCGTTACTTCCGTGACATATCATGTGTAAAAGAACCGTCAATGTACATCAGCGTATCTTGAGTAAACAGTGTAAGAGAGACTTCCTTCTTACTGTCTCCAATCTGAATGACAATACTCTTGGTGTTGGAAGATACGACGGTAAAAAGCTCTGTTATGGAGAATCGGTCAATGTACTCTATTGTCCCACTGTCTGGTCCTGTAGCCTTTATTTCAAAGCCAAACACTTTATCCTTATCCCACCACTCACCCTCAAACGCTTTTAAATCTAATGAGTTCTCGGCTGCACTGCTTGTACTATCACCATTAGCTGGTACCCTTTTTAATGTGTAGGTATTGCCCAAAACCACTTCCAAATTCACTGTATTATCATCTTGAAGCGCTAAAATCATATTAGTCGTTTTCTCATTTTCCTCCAAGTGAATGACTATGCTATCTGTCTTGTTTTGAAAGTACGTAAATAGTCTTGTAGTGCCTTCGCCCTCAGAAAAGAATGTGATGCTGCCGTTGGATGAGTCTGCAAAGGAAAGAGCAATGGATAGTTCATCTGAGCCTATTGTATTCCAATCTCCCTCAAATTTTTTTACCTGCGGATTAACTCCTGATGGTCTATAAGCTTGGAGCTTCGTCCCTTCACCGTATGCTTTCCAGATTATATATGCCGCTTCTGCACGGGAAACGGGCACCTTGGGTCTGAATGTGTTGTCCTTGTAGCCGCTAATAATACCCTTTTCGACTGCTATGGAAACGTATGGAATGAACCCTGCCCATATCTCATCTTTATCGTTGAATCGGTCTACATAGGCTAGTTTAGAATCGACCAATGAATATCCAAGTAATCTAACTACGGCTGTTGTCATTTCCTCCCTTGTTGCTTCTCGCTCTGGTTCATAAACATGTTTACCATCTCGAATATCTCCAATAAGATATTCCTCTGCAGCCTCAATATTAGCCGCGTACCACGCATCAGCGCTAACATCACTGTACTCAATTTCAAATTCGTCTTTCTCTGCTTTTAGCCCGCCAGCCCTAACCAAGATTGTTGCTAGCTCTGCTCTCGTTATTGTGGCTGATGGTTTAAATGAACCATCAGCATAACCAGTGATGATTCCTTTGATTGCAAGATCATTGATGCTTTGGAAAGCCCAGTGATCGGCACCCACATCTTTAAAGCTGGGAGAGGCATACGAAACAGAACTGATTAGCATGGCACAAAGTATAATGAGGATTACCTTTGTTCTCATTCACAGTCGCTCCTTATAATTATGATTTTCCACAAGAGAATGGCTTACCATCCCAGAAACCCAATGAAGTATCCAGCAATTCACTAACATATCTAAATGCATGTGAATTTGAGCAAGCGCCGATACCAGGAGCACGTAGCGGCTTGCCCTTGTTCTCTCCAGCTTCCTTAAATGCATCAACGGGTGGTTTTAAACGATACCTATCATCTACTAACCAGAACTTATCGTCATTAAAATTGATGGTAAAAAAGTAGCCATCTTCGAGAATTTGGAGCTGAGTATTACTCGCCACAGCGTTTTCGAACTTCTTATATATCTCCAATGCCTTCTCCCGCTTGTCCCTGACCTTAAAATCGCTTTTCGTAATGGCATCTTCTCCATTGAGTTCCATAGCATAGACCACTCCATTCAAGACTTGGAAACTAACGCCCTTATAGCTTAATTGCCTACGATCATCACCATTTGTGAAGCTCTTTGACATATCGGACAGCTTAATCGCACTTGTTGGGGTACCTAACTCTTTGAGTATCTTTTCTTCCTTATCCCCAATTTTGATATTCTTGTAAGTCAGTTCGTTCTTCAGGCTGCTGGAATTGTCGCCGCCGTTGCTACCTTCATTGGAAACATTGCATCCCGTTAGTAGCAGTAGTAGCACAACCACAATAACAAGCATATTTCTCATGCGCAGCTCTCCCCATAGAAAATTCAAACCAGCATTGAAAGTAAGCCTACAAATAAGAGAGCCAGGATCACAATTAGTATAATAAAAATCATACATCCATATTGAGCCTTGCCTCCCAGACTCTTTGCTCCCAGGAATCCAGCAATTAAGAATCCTAGACCCACGACTGCCGCGGCTAATAATCCCATAGAAGCCTCCATACAGTGAAATAATTTACTTATGCAGTTTTCATAATCCTAAATAAATGAACCTCAAGGTATATCCTTTGAAATCATCGACAGAATTCTTAACTCGGGTACGGGCTCTCTGCAGAATGCAGTCCTCCTTTCCTAGAACAAATTTCCTACTATGGGTATGTGTCGATTATAACATGCAATATATTGGTTAGTTAAGCATTTATGTTGCAATATAATGTTTCGACTGGAATTAGTGATTCCTCTACTGTTTGAGTAGAGGTGAGAGAGATGGCTAGGAAATCAAGAGATGTTCAGAAGATCAAGGTAGCTGTCGGTCAGCGGCTGCAAGGATTCAGGAATCATCAGGGGAGAACGCAAGAGGATGTTGCACACGAAGCCGATGTACATCCTTCTTATATAACCAAGTTGGAGACAGGAAGCGCAAACTGGACAATCGAAAGCTTGGATAACATCTTGCATGCATTACAAGTCTCATACAGCGATCTGTTTCAGGACATTGATGAATCAAGGAACAGGGTTGATAATAGCATTCTTATTCAAATTGTAAAGTTGTTGGAGGGCAAAAGTATCGAAGAGCAGCGGAAGGCATTGAAGCTATTAAAAGCGCTTTATAGCTGATCATTCAGTTCCTCAAATAGGTCTGTTTGCTTATCCTTCGGGATGAGTGAGCAGGTCTTTTTTTGCTTTTAATGGCATTACAGAGATGATTATGGGCTGTGAGATGATGCCCACATTGGGAAGGAGGTGAGCAAATGGAAAGCACTCTGAACGAATTAACTGACCAGGAGCTTTTGATCGTATTGAAAGCGGCAAAAAATTAGCGCTGGATGCCGTTTTCATTGCATTAATCGAATGAGTTAAAGCGCCGCGGCATTAACCGTCAATCATGAGAGGAGAAAAAAGGATGGCAGATTATCAGCTGTTAAGTGATGAAGTGCTATTGAGTGCCTTTCAGAAAGCAGTCGAGCTTAAATTGGAGGCGGACTTCATAGAACTGCTTAGAAAAGAGTTGATTCGGCGCGGCATGATGGAAAAACCTAATTCTATAGGAGGCGATCTGCATGATCCCCAAGGGTAACCCGCAGAAGACCATAACCAGGTATAATCCCCATTACGTTATCCACCACCCTAACCAGAATGTCCATTATTATGAATTCACCATGTATCGGCAGACCATCGAGTATACTTGCCCTCCATTTCGGGTAGCTCTCGGCATGTTGGAAGGAACTTTAACAATAGAGGGATTCGGGCTGCTCATTACCAGAGTCGTTGATGTTGGTGGACACTTCAATTATGAAAACTTTGATTGCGGCGTTCTGAGTGCCAGATCATATGAGGTAAACATGCTCATCAGCAAGCTGGCAAATCTTGATCGGCCTTATGAGGACAATATTGCCGCGGCTATTATGGAAAGCCGATTATTATGGGAACAGAACGAGCAAGGCAACTCATTTGAAAGAACAGCCAAGAAGAAATTAAGAGCCAAGTATCGCCAAAATCCCGAAATGGTCAAACCCTTCCCCGTAACCAAACTGAACATCTTTGATCCCACTGAAGAACGCACGATCAGGATGCGCCGCTTTTTAGACCAGTTCCGATGACTCTACCTAGATCTATTAGGTAGGGTCTTTTTTTATTAACAGAGAGAAATCAAGGGCTGTGCGATGATGCCCATGAAGGGAGGGAAAGACTATGCATGAACTTCAAGAATTTCAGTTTGACTGTTGGAGAGGAGGAGAACTTGAATGGCCGAGAAAAAGCCTTGGTCTGAAGAAATTGAGGTGCTCATACGGCGGCTCGTGGTAAATGGCCATTTATGCATGGCTGCTCACGTGCTGAAGAATTACTTTATTCGTTCCTGGAAGGTCGAAGAAGAGCTTGCCCACAAGTACATGCAAGTCTATTTCCCAAAATATTACGGCAAAGAGGTTGAGCGCTATTAAAAGCAATTAGCACACAAGAGAGGGAAATTCTATGGACAGGATAAGCATGCTGGTTAGGCGCCGCGGAGCATTAATTAGAATCAGAAACTGCTTGGATCGAAGAGCTTCTTTGCAGACTGAGGCGGGACATGCCTATTTATCTTGCTTGGCCTTACTGGTTATGACAGAAATACAGATTACAGAAAAAGAAAAAGCTGCCCACAAGGGAGCAGCAAGATAAATCACCTAATATAATTCTAATCTAATCATGCGCATTTCACAAGGGGAGGCCACTGAGCCTCCTTCTTCATTTTATGAATAGATGGAGGATTTCCTATGAGCGATAATAGCCTGTTTAAATCCATTCTTGCGGACACAATACACGAATCTGCGAACAGCTATTTAATTAAAGAATTAACCGACCAATTTCAATCCCCACAGCAATTATGGCATGCAACAGAGCAAGAGCTTATGAAGGTTAAAGGAATCGGCAAAGCAAAAAGCCGCCAAATCATTGCAGCTGTTCAACTGGCGAAGTTAATACTTGTACCAAGAGCAGAGCAAGCCGTAATCCGTTCCCCGCGGGACATATTCGAGCTTATGCGCTTTGAAATCGGTATGGAGAACAAGGAATTCTTCTATATCCTACTTCTGGACACAAAAAATAAGGTTATTTCCAAAGAGCTAATCTCCATCGGTTCACTTAATGCGACCATCGTTCATCCAAGGGAGGTATTCAACGCGGCAATACGACAGTCGGCGGCAAGCATTCTTTGCGTCCACAATCATCCTTCAGGTGATCCTACCCCATCTCAGGAGGACATCCAACTAACAAATCGACTTGCTGAAGCTGGGAAAATCGTTGGGATAGAGCTTCTTGATCATCTCGTAATAAGTGGATCAGACTATGTATCGCTGAAAGAAAAAGGGTTAATATGAGGTATTATTTTGGCTAAATACCAGGCAGGGGTTGACTGATATTACATGCTCGTTACTTCTACTTAAAGGATTGGCATTAGTCGGCTCTAAATGTAGGCAGCCTTCGGCCTACGTAACCAGCTCGCTGCGCTCGCAAGTTACTAATGTCATCCGCATCATTCGCAGTACTCCCATCACAAAAAAATGGAGGTCATTCCCTTGGAAATCTCGAATGCAGCAGCAATTGGTTGTGTTGGTTGGTAGATTCAAGAGAAGTTGAGAAAGTGTGCCTTAAGAATTAACATTTTGAGAGAGCCAGCCGTTTCAGTTGGCTCTTCTCTATTGTCCCCCTGAAAACTCACTACGCTGCTTTCCCCAAAACCTTGCTTTTTATAATTCCCCCCGCTCACTCTACTAACTCATTGAACTGCATCCCATAATTCAGGGTCATCGTTAAGTTCTTTTTTCCAATAGGCCCTTTGTTCCTCAATTTCTTTAATAGAATACTCTTCCTCAAGGTTAAACCTATCCAGCAGTTCCCCCTCGCAGAACCACATTTCGTAAAGGTAGGTCTCGAACTCTTTCCAGCGGTTCTTCATGATTCGCCTTTCTCCCCGTTCAATAAGGCTAATTGTAGATGCTGGTAGACGAACGATCTTACCAAGCTGTTCCTGAGTCAGATTGTCATGTATTCTTTTTAATTTTACCTGCTGGTGCAAGGGAAGCTGATCTGGAGCAATCATCAAATCCCTTCTAGCGTTATAAATGCTCATGACATTATTGGGATCATGAATATAATCGCTGCGAAAACCAAAATCCTTATAATAATCCAAATCAGGTACGTACATAGGCATCAACCCTTTGAAGAATAAGTGGGTTCCTCCCCCGAGAACCTCAACTTTCTCCCTTAACATAACCATTACATTCAAATAAAGCAACAAATATTGACTAAATAAATAACTAAATTTTCATCCTTTTTACTACCTCAATACACATGTATAAAGCACTTAAAGACCCTCACCCCTTACCCTTCCTGAGGTTCATGTACTAATCATGCTTTTCCAGGAAAACAACCGATTCGGGTTACTCCCTGAGGGATAAGGCATACACTAGCTGCGTTACAAGATGGTATAGAATTGAATGGCATGGGTTACCTCTCATTTGTGACTGCTTTTATTTCCAGGCAAATTCGGGATGTTGTTGCTTTAATGCATACAACTCCTTAAGCCTCAATATGAAGAAATCTTGAATGGCATCGATTTGATCACCAGCAGAGAGGAAGTCGAGAAGGCTTTTCTCATGATAAATCATCGCCCATGAAGTGCTATCATCCAAATCCTGCGATTCCCAACCATTGTTCGTATCAACAAATGCCCTCATGATTTTGATCAAATCTACACGGTCTGGGCATCTGGGATTCACTTGAAACAATACCGATACTAAGGGATATTCATTGAGCCTGTCGATTAATTCGACGGTCATGTGGATAAGCCTCAAATCACCTCTAAAATTAGCTTGATTAATCGATTTCAAAAGGGAAAAACGGTTTATTTGCATCCATTTTAGGCTTGAAAATAGAGTTTTCCACAGCCACTAGAATTAATCGACAGCCTCATTCATTATCCGTCATATAAAAACCGAAGTTGACCTCGGTTAAGTTAGCCTGTGCATTTAACTTCATGTATCGGTTATGCTTTTTAAGTTGGTCAAATCGGTTTGTCCAGCCAGTCGATCGATTAAAAAGAGTTGTTACAATTTCTTCAACTCTTCCCTCCAGGCAAGCATCCATCATACGTACTAACCGTTCCATGTGCTGAATGGCATAGATATCCTGTGGCACGAAACGTCTGCTATCGTTCAATTGTATCTCCTCCATATATTCAAGAAACAAGTTAACAAGTTCGCTTCTATGGTCTTTAAGCCAGTTGTATATCTGGAACCATCTAATCTGATGAAATGAGGTGTTCGCACCGCTGCTGATAATGTCTTTCTTCTGCTTGGGATCGTGTAGCTTCGTTATGTAGATAAGATGGGTTTGGCAGCCATCTAGCTCATAACTCCGCAGATGATCAGCATATCTTTTTAACTGTATGTTCCCTTCACCTGTACCCAGCTTATTTTCGATAAACAAAACATGTGGATTCCCATTATCTGAGAAACGGATCATCATATCAGGCCTGCTATCCGTATGATGATCTTCCTGCTTTGCATACGTCTTCTGAGTAGTAATCTCGCGGATACTAAGCTGACTCAACTTGATTTCGGAATAGGTATTCATAAAATCGTGTAATAGCCCTTCCTTGCTAAGCACCTCTGCAAATATTTCAGTAAGATAGTCTTCCTGCTGATTTCTATCCGAGTTGCAAAGCAAATGGTAAAGACGTTTAAACAATGAATTCACCCCAAACAAAATTTTAGTGTCAAAGCCACTATCATCGACCGCTCATTCACCGACAAATCAAGTGGCTCTTTACAAAATAAGCATTGCTGGTTAGAAGAATTGAGTATGAATACATATCCTGATCAGATTCAATTGCACAGTAATCCGAAAACCCATAGGAGTTATCTCCTTCTCGAATGTAAGAATGTTATATCATGCCTTTGTCATCCATGATTTTAATAATTAGATCAATAGCCCTTACAATCGCCGCCTGTAACTTTTTATGCTCTTTCAGTTCATCAAGCACTTGCTTCATTAGTACTCCGCCATCATTCCATTTCTCATCAAAGTCACAATCATCATCCAACCATTCATAGGCGTCTGGATCATACTCGTAATCATCCAGTTCTTCATCGATGTCCAAATCTTTAGTCAACCATGCATACTCTGGATCGCCCTCGTCATCCTCATTATCCTTGTGAATCTTTACCAAATCTTCTTTTGTACCCTCAGGTGAAAATACTTTTGGTTCCTCATCTAAAGAAGTTCGGAGCTTCTCCCTTCGAAGAACATCTTCTTGTACGATTTCATCATCCTGGTTTATGGTGATCGCCAATCCGATTTCACGAAGGTAAATGAAGATTTCAAAAAAAGCATTCCTTGCTGTCTCCCTTGACTCGAAATATGCAGACCACTTACCTAATTCATCAGATAAAATTTGGCCGCCACCCAGATCAATGATACGTTGAACATCATCCAACAGCATGTGGTATAGGAGTCTGATGAGCGGGGACCCCTTCTCTTCATCTAAATCCAGACGAACAAACTCTTCCTCTACCATCAAAGAGCGAACCAATACGAGAAACTCCTTATCGGTTATACGTCTTTCAAGTACATTGACCAGCACCTGATAATCAAACCTTTTCAAATACCTGGTAATGGAACCCTCGCTGATGTAAAACGCGCCTAACGCTTCCTTGTAGCTCTCATTCCTGTCCAGGCTGATGTGGAAAAGGCTAATGTAGTTTTCAATGGTTTTGGTGACTGCATATGTGACAGTGGCATGCTCAGTAGATACATTAACATGCCTTAATCTTGCCTTAGGTGGCTTTGGTATAGGTTTAAAATCCCCTTCAATCAGTGACTTTGCCAGCCGTTTGAGAGGCGTCTTCAAACGAAGAATCTCGTTTAATTCATTGCGTTTCCTATAAAACTTGTTTTCGGCCAAGCGTTCAGCCGCATTCCTTAAATTCTGTGCGTTTGCTGTCAGCAAGATAAATGCAGATTCATTCTTCGTCTTTTCCATGAGAATCACTCCTATAGGATAAATAGCGAAAGGACAGACCCGCAGGCCTGTCCGTTTGTAAACGACATGGGCGCGGGAAAGAATGGAACATTTTCTCAAGGGTTCCATGGCCTTAATCCTACGCACATATCCTACTATCCATATAGGGCCTCATGCCCTAATCTATCCTACACTAATCATTTTACGCCCACCGCTACAAGCGGTCATCCATTTCGCTGGAGCATTACGCTCTTAATATGAAGAATACAGTATAGGTCAAAGAAAGTCAAGGTCTAGAAAATGGCCTGAAATTCACTAAATTATAGAAACTAAAGCAGCATAATACTAAAGGATGAAGCATGCTAAGATGTTCTCAGATTTTTCTTGACATATCTCACAGTAGGCGTTAAAGGTATAGCAACAGCAATAAATAGACGCCCAAACAGCTCTAACTATGTGAGTTGCAGGCTGGCCATCATTTCAAAGGGTGGCTGAGACAGAAAGGTGACATTCATGATGCAAAATCAGAAACCAGAAGACATTGACTTCATTAATGAGATATTCTTGCACCCAACCACCCAGGAAGTAAACAAGATGGTTATACGAAGGCTCATATTTGAGTTACGTACCTCCTATCATGATTCAAAGGACCTTCAGCAAGAAGCATATCTCGAATCCATAAGGATCGTCAGGACCTTCTTCAAGGAGCATAGCACTTCCCTGATTGGGGATGAATGGGAGCGTTATTACTATGCAGCCCTGTATAGGAATCTTAAGCATCGTTACTTACTTAAATATATGGGATACAAATATGATAGAAATGCTCAAAAGGGGCATAAATACAACCGCCTAAAAACCATTCATAAGAAGAAAGAAGAGGCCATAGTGAGCAAGGGAGAACTGATGGAGGAAGCATGGGAGGCAGTTGAGACTATTCGGCTAGTAAACCCTCTCCACTCAGAGGTCTTAATTATGAAGTATGAGGATTACTCAGAAATGGAGATAGCAGCAAAATTGGATATCTCGTTGGACAGCGTCAAGAATTATACACGGCGAAGTAGAGCAGCCGCAAGGAAATGGCGTGACGATCAAGCAGAAGTAAGCTAAGAATTTATGCGGTCATCTGACACTTTTCTGCCATTATGCAAGTTAATATATGTATAAGGGTAAAAATAGAAGAGATTAGAATACACCTGATACTGTCGAATAAAGCAGACAGTATCGCTGTCAATCTGGGTTTTAAAAGGAGAAGGAATAACCCATCATCCGAACCGTATCTGCGGTAGCACAACGTTAAAATCCCCGACTCCTCTTAGGAGGGGATGCCCGCAAGCATTCTATCCCCCGCGGAGCGTGATTGATCCCCTGCTGTACCCTATGGATGAAGGCTGCTGGTCCTTATTCTCACGCATCCAATGAATGGAAAAGGGATAGGTCTGTTCGCTGCCACTCCCCGCTTTTCTCCATTTTTATTTCCGAACTTATTCATGAATCCGACATCTGCTCGTCAAGACTCGCAGATTCTGTGGCTTTAATCTAATGTAGTCTGTTTGTATGAATCCCGTGCGCAAGGCTGAATGTATCCAGGGATGTTGTCGCACATCTGGCTCCAACATCCAACATATCGGACTCGAACCAGCGTTACGGATGAAATTCATATTCTTTATTCAAAACCAATCTGTAGCTGACGCAGTAACGGTCCATTGTACCCTTAAGCGCGATAATTATAATTGAATGGCGGTTAGTAGTGCTCATCTCGGTAATCTCATTTTTCTTTTGCCCTCATCTCTCTCATGGATGAGGAGGTACACTGCATCCGTTCGCAGTGCTTCTCTTTTAAGAAACGTCACTGATTATAGAGATTGCATGGTCCAGCTACTATCAATATGCATCCATGGAATATTGGGCCGCCGCGGTTTCGAGCATCCATTGTACTGAATCAGATATGACGCTGGCGGCTACGTCGAGAAGGTAGCGTTCTTCAGGCGTTTGGGGCCAATTCATCTAGAACAGACCACCCCACCGCCCCTGAGGGGCCCGTTAAGGCGCTGCCTTAACAATCCACACTCGGCGTGGCCGTCCCCAGCCAATGGGCTGGGGGATGGGAAAGTGTCGGAGATATGAACCGCTAGTCAAGGCTAAAATGAACGCTCCGCGGCCTTGACTGGCTTACTTTATAGTAATTCAGAGAACTACTTTATAAAAGATTTAGAGAAGGACTACCATTCCACCCGCGGCCATGTCTTGGGTTGCTCCCTTTCTTGGTAAGATCCCCAACATGATAAAGATTACAACCCTGAAGGAGCTTATATAATTGCTTTTTACGCTCCTTTAAGACAGTTGAATCCACACCATTACAATCCCCATGAGCGACGATTACATAGTCGACATTCTTGCATATCTTAGCAATCCATCTATCGTTCACGGCATGATTAAGTTCAGCATTCTCCTTTCCCCTGAGACCTCGTGGATGGGGGTCAGCATATGACCACAGGTTTAGACAGTAGATTTTATCAAAGGTTTTTTGTTTATTCTCATTGCACCAACATAGTACCTTACCAATAGTGGGATCGGGACTCCAATCTAGTTTAGTGGCATTCTTCCAATCTGTACTTGATCCATTCATCTGAATGATGGCTACACTCATGCCGTTTCTTGGTACGATAGATTCGAACTTCAATACATATCTGTGCTTTCCAACTGTATAACTGTAGTCATCTGGTTTGATTCTTATAAGTCTATAATACTCTTTGGATCTCGCCGAATTTGATTTCATTAATTGCTCACTCCTATAAATTGATGAGCTTGTATACACCATTACCTAGAGCTTCATAATCATTATATGTAACAGCATGATGTTTCTTGGCATTACTACAGCACCTAGAAGTGAGATGAGTACTGATAGTCGATTCAGCATAGGTCGTATTGTTTCTCTCCATATACTCAATAGCTTCCTTAATCGTAAAACGATTATCTCCCTTGGCATAAATTATCGATCTTGTTGCAATCAGTAACTCATCTCTGCAAGTTACTTTCCTCATCTCGGACCACTCCAATTTTATTTTCCTCATTTTACCATGCACCTTAGTTTTCTGAATAGTACGTGACTATTGTGAGTGAGTCTTTGATTAGAGTAAATGTCTATTTCATTTCCGCATTCAACATCCATTGTTTTCAAATATTAGGCGAGCTACAATCGGTTCAAGAGGTGAAAACAATGTTGAAAGAGGAACTGATTGAACGAGTTCGGGAGCACAGAATATCAATAAGCAGCAATATGATTGAGCGGTATGTTGAATATGGTCTTATCGCAGGAGATCGTGTTAGTTTAGGGTTCTACCAGGGTGTCGTTACCCACTACGCTGAGCGGACAATTGACGCTATTATCTTAATTGACAAGCTAAAGGCTAATAGGATTTGTAAACACCAGAAGGACTTCATTTTCATCCTTTATTGGAAGGGATATCCCGTACAATGGAACAAGCTAAAGGCTCGGCTTATTGAATTTCATAATCGGATTATGAACACACTTGATGAAGTTGCAGGATATACTGCTCATCCTGACTACCCAGAGGTCATTGATGATATCGCAATAGACGAGGCAAAAAAGGCGCCAAAAACAATCGGGCGGCCTTCAAAAAAGTTTGAAGAAAAGCAAAGAATCAAGGCACAGGAAAATGCTAAGCGGTTAATACTTATAAGCAAGTTTATCTCTGATATTATTTTGAAGGGAACCATATCCCAGGAAGTCTTTAGCCTCTTCACTCAACAATCCAATGTAGAATTGGAACCCTCAGCCGATACGATCCTTAAGTCTACAAATGCATGGCTGCAACAAATGTTGTGGAAGAATGCGGTTAGACACTCCGTTGAACTGGACTATCAAGAAGCGTATGAACTCATACAATTGCTTAAGAATTATTGGTCGGACCTTGAAACCCATTTTAGCAGCGTATATGACATTCCCTTCTTCGGTAACAACATTAAAAGCTTAGAGGATTACTTTCATATAAAGTTCTCTACAGACAAGCCATCGTTCTACAGATATGTACTGCTTGTTCTAATCAGTGGCGGTTTTCGTCAACAGCTCATTCAGTTCTTGTCTGAGCCTATAACTAGAGAGAAGTGGAATCAAATTATCGCTTCCCTGCCCTCTCTCCTTGCTCATTCTACGGGAGAGGAGGTGAATATCCATGAGTAAAATTGGAATAGCAATTGGAAGTGGGCAAGCTTTTGCCCTTCCCTCAAGCCTTGTAGCTGCTATACTTATTCTGGCTCTAATTGGCTTAAGAACGGTACTAAAGCAACGTAGATAATACCAATAGAGCACCTGGCAAACAAGGTGCTCTCCTATTGTTAATTGAAAGCGGGCAATAACTAATACCGAGTTGGGTTCAAATATGTAATCAGTTTGCTCCAGCTTTTTGTAGCTCCACTTCCTCTCCTCAAAGATGCAAACGGCGGCACCTAAATGCTTTCATCCGTGAAATTTTTCCCTACGAGATTTCTCTGCACCATTACCTTACCCTTTCATATTTGTAAGATCGGCGATAGCATCCGCAAATTTCTTTTCCTTATACTCATATCGAATGCTAATCCCTTTACCTAATAGTGAGTTATACCTTGATTTCGTTTCAGCGCTACTATCGGGGTTATAGACCCAAAAACGCTTTATAGTGTCATTATCAAATGTATCTAAAGCAAATAGATATCGGAAAAAAGCGTCACTTTCGGGCAAGGAATAGCCAATTACATAGATATTCCTTGCTTGACTAAGTTCTTTTGCAGCCTGCTTCCACACATTTGTGAGGTTCCCATGGTAATCTTTCTTGTTCCAAGTTGGAGGTACTATTACAGGGACATCTTCACAAGCCGATATGCCCCCTTTACAGGGTTTATGTTCATGCCGTGCTATCTTATCAGTGAATTGTATTTGGGGCCCTCCGCGGCCAGGAATACTCGACAAATATTTGGTGACAGCTATTGGAATTGGGAGTATGGTTCCACAAGTTCTGCATAGCGCCCAGTTTACTGAACCATGTAATTTCATTAATTTAACTTCCCCTATAGAACCCTCTTGGTCAATACAATAAGTATATGGAACGTCATGGAAGTTTAGTGCATAATCAAGACCTATATCATAGTTAAATGTAATTATTGAGCTTGAACGTAATCTTTCACTTATTAATTTTGCAAACCGACTATATGATTCAGTAGGCCTTAATGATCCTTCACTTTTCGGAAATTGCATACTTCCTTCGAGTGTAGCTACTATAAGCCTGACTAATGATTTCCTTACTTTTTCAATTTCATCCCCAGTTCTTAGTCCAAGTAAATTAATTATCTTCCCCATTTCAATTGCACCAAACAGTGATTCAATATTATGCAGGTCCAAATGTGAATTGGCATATACAAGTCGTAATTCCTTTAACAATTTAAAAACATCTTTGAAATCTACTTCAAAAGATTGCACCATGCCACTCCCAAGTAGCTCATAGGCCTTGTCAAAGAAACCATTCATTAGTGGAGCTCCCGCATCAAATGAAGCACCTGCGCCTAAAATAAATAAATTCTCTGCCATGTTGCATCCCCTTTGTAGATTTGTTCAGTTCCCTACTTTGTAATCGTACAATATATATGGAACATCTTTGATTCATCTATCATTATTTTCTTCCTTATACTCTTTTGTAATCCATTATATTCCTAACCCATGGTATTACCAACAGAAGTTTTACTTATACTCTTAAACCGCCCACGGGGGCATCTACACAGCCTGACTTCATGGAGTCGGGCTTTTTTTGCGTTTACAGCGAGTAATCCAGAGGGTGAGATGAGCTGGAAAATCAGAGAGGAGGGCAGTTAAGCCTTAGAGCAACAACCAATACGAAATTGAGAGGAGCATTACCAAATGAATGTTGTTATTTATCTCCGTGTATCATCTGATCAACAAGCTGAACGGCAATTATCCATCCCCGCCCAAAGGGAGGCTTTACAACGCTATGCATCAGATAAAGGGTGGACTATCATTGAAGAATATGTGGATGAAGCGAAGTCTGCAAAGACGGCAGATCGACCTGAATTCTAGAGAATGATTACCGCGGCAAAGCAGCCAGATAAGGACTTCAAGGCCATTCTAGTGCATAAGTTCGACCGATTCAGCCGAAGCAGACAAGATCATATCATTTACAAAGCCCTGCTCAAAAAGCAGGGCATTTCTGTTTTATCGGCATCTGAACCCACTGAACCAGATACTCCCCATGGGCTGCTACTAGAGGGGATGCTGGAGGTTATATCTGAATTCTACAACATGAACTTAAAGCACGAGACCCTGAAAGGCATGCGCGAAAATGCCATTCAAGGATTTCATTGCGGCGGCAGGGCTCCATATGGTTATCGGCTTAAGAGGAATGGAGTAAAGGTAACGTATGAATACGGGCCAGACCACGAAGTGGAGACAGTGAAGCTCATCTTCCAATTAGCTGCTGAAGGCTGGGGTGGCAGGAGAATTGCTACCTTCCTCAATCAACAAAAGATCGACAGCAAGGTATGGCGGCCATCCACTGTTCTTTCTCTGTTAAGCAATCATGCTTACCTGGGATACCGAACCTGGAACAAGAAATCAGAGGTTGATGGTCATAAGAATCCACCTGAGGAATGGATTGTGACCAAGGAGTGCCATCCTGCAATCATTGATAAAGAAATTTGGGACGCAGCCCATAGGGAAGTATCCCTAAGGAAGCTAAGCGCCCCAAAGTAACTACTTGAGTATATGTATCTCGGCATTCTTCCGAAGGTTCTTCCCGTGCTCATAATGGAGATCATTCAGTTTTACCCAGAGCGACGTATATAGACTGTCATCCTCAGCAAGGATCATAAACCACTTTTTAAGAACTTTCTCCGTTTCTCTGCCATCATTATATACACTGTAATCTTTACAGATCATGGTTTTATATCCTATGTACTTACTTGGACCAAACATGTCCAATTCCGAGATGTAATACCAATGCTTAAATTCACTTAGCTTCTCTGCAATTAATTTTCCTTCAATGTATTCCCCGTTGGCTAGGTCAGCATTGAACTGCTTCACGTTTACTACCACTTCATCAAGCTCAGTAACCAGTTCCGCCATCATTTATTCCCCCAGCATCGATTTATGATAATCATCAATTCAACGAGTAGCTTATGATTTCCTCTATTTTCATAGTGTTGCTTTACGCAGGTATGCCCAAGTGGTATACCTGCTTTTTTTATGCCCATAAACCCATATACAAAAGGAGCTGTGTCCAAATGAAGGTAGCCGTCTATGTCCGTGTATCGTCTGAACACCAAGCTGAAAAAGAATTGTCCATCCCCGCGCAGATGAAAGCCATCCAGCAGTATTGTCAGGAACGCGGGCATATCATCGTAAATGAGTTCATTGAGAAAGGGAAATCTGCTAAGACCGATGACCGCCCAGAGTTCCAAAGGATGATTGCAATAGCCAAGCGCTCCAGTCGGCCATTCGAGGCTATTCTGGTTCACAAGTTTGACCGTTTCTCCCGCAATCGCGATGATCATGTCATTTATAAGTCTCTGCTTGCCAAATGCGGAGTCAAGGTACTTTCAGTGACCGAACAGACCGAGGCTGATACCCCACAGGATAAGCTCCTGGAAGGCATGTTGGAGATTATGTCCGAGTTCTTCAACACCAACTTGGCTACAGAAGTACGTAAGGGAATGACTCAGAATGCCAAACAGGGCTATAACAATGGCGGCACTCCTCCATATGGTTATCGGACGGAGCATGTAGCGCTGGGGAATCAGAAGACTAAGGCAGTTTGGGTTCATGGGCCGCGGGAAGAACTCGATATTATTAGGTGGATTTTTAACCAGTATGCGTATGAGAATGTTGGGTACAAGAAAATCTCCGACATACTTAATGAGAAGAACGTACCTACTCAGAAGGGAGGGCAATGGTCTGCCAGTACTATCAGAGCGATCATCTATAATGAGGCTTACATTGGCCGCAGATGCTGGAACAAGCAGGAATATCAAACGAAAGGAGTTAAGTGGCGCGACCGCTCCGAATGGATCATAGCGGAGAATGCACATCCTGCAATCATAACAAAAGAATTGTTTGAGCTTTGCCAATCTAAAGCGAAAGAGCGGCATAATGGCGGCGGGCAAACTCACAATCCTTTTAGGACAAAGCCTCATTCTCCATTCTGGTTGCGAGGAATGCTCTTCTGCGATAAATGCGGCTCCAGGTTGGTTGGTAATTCCACATCAACAACTAAGGTTCATGGCGGGCAGAAATACTACCTATGTGGTGGATATATGAGGAAGGGGAAAGCCTTCTGCCAGTATGTCGGGTGGCGAAAAGAGACTTTAGAAACTCTGGTAGCAAATAAGCTGCGCACCTTTCTTATTGGGCTAACCATAAACCAGCAACTTCAAGAGGAACTCATAAGATATCAGGCAGACCAGACACAGCTAGTTAACGTCAATGAGCTTGAATCGGAGATACAGTTTCTAGAGAAGCGTATTAAGCAAATGGAACTGGAAGTGGCCGATGGCCGTGGCAAAGCTTATTACTCAGATGCCATAAACGAGATGAAAGCCGAACTGCAAGCTAAACAAACAGAACTACATGCAGCGAATACCCTCTCTAATCACAGTAGAGATGTGTCAGAGCATATTCTAGTCACCTTGAAGGAGGATATTCGAAGATTGTTAACGGTATTAGATGAGGAGTCACCAAACCCACAGTCACTGCATGAGCTAGTGCCCAAGTTTATATCCAATGTTATAGTTCACCGTGAGACAAAGATTGTCCAAATAACATTGGAAATTGCTCATGATAAGGAAGTACTCTATAGGAAGGTTATAGTCGCTGATTGGCCGAATAAGTAGTCTGATCAATGGGGCCATACACTGTTATGGCTCCTCTTTTTTGTCTCTATAGCTGCTTTTGCATTCGATGTACTATTTGCTGTAATCCCGTCAAATTCCCTTTACCAAGCGTTGAGTAGTAGTCTATATGCTTCTGGGAAGCAAGTAAGGATTTCCGAAAATAATCTTCGCCGAAGTCTTGCCTTATACATTCAAACAGGAATTGGTTAGTCTCATTATTAAACGCTCTTTTGTATACACTGCCATCCATCATAGCAAGAAATATGGTTATAAATGCTTGCGCCGAACCCTCTTTCATACCTGTCAGTTCATTGATCTTGAATTTACCTTTAGTTCTGGTTATTTGTCCGCGATAGACCATCTTAGCTACTTCATATGCTCCCTTGCTCATTTCCATTGTAATCTTCACATGCATCCCCCTCTTACCATCCGTAATTAATACAATTTTACCATGATTATGTATTCTGGCGACATACTTATTTCATGGTGCTTAGAATGCATTGAGTTCAAATAACATGAGAGATTTCTTCGGATTCGATGACCTATTATCAAAAAAAGTCAGCAGTAGCAAGCAATTTCAGCCTCCATGAATAGTACGAAACAAGCTGAAAACAGAAAGAGAGAGCATCCATTTAGGACACTCTCTCACAAGCAAAATGGAGCCGAGGGGAGTCGAACCCCTGTCCGAAGGCAACGCCACACAGGCTTCTACGGGTGTAGTCACGGTTTTGATGTCACCCGAGGGTCCCCCCGTAACCGGGTCCCCGTTGGGTCAGCCTGATTGTCTTCTTCCGTTAGCCCCAGGCGGAGACTAGACGGCGTATCCCACTAAAGTTGAGCCCTTATCCCGCTACATGGGCGATAGAGAGTAAGAGCCTGGTGACCGTTATTAGGCGGCCAGAGCCAGAGAAGGTTGTTGTTTGCCGTTTAATAGGCTTTAGCGTTGATAAAGCGGACGCTCCCCACTACCCGCTACCCATGCTCGAACTACCCCCGTCGAATCCAAAAACGGCCCCGCGAAGGGATCGTCCTGCCTGACCGGTGGCCGGATGGCACCGCGTCACATGCAGTTGGATTAACCAGGCTCATCTGAGCCGGATGCTCACCGTCCCATGCTGCAGCGAAGTCGCTTAAGCATGATCCGATGTAAAACTATTATATCACAGCCTTGCTAGGAACGCTAAGGTGGTGCATGGAAGCATACCCGGACGTTGACAAGGCAAAGGCTGGAGATACCGCTGGTGTTTCAAATCCGAGAATAAAATGATTCCGACTAACTTATCGCGCAACCTTCTGCCGTTCCCGCAGGGCCCGTTGGATATCACGCGCTGCATCCCGCTTGGCTTCGGTGTCGCGTTTGTCGTACAGCTTCTTGCCGCGGCCCAGGCCGATCAGCAGCTTGGCGTAGCCGTTCTTGATGTAGACCTTGAGAGGCACCAGCGTGTAGCCATCCCGCTTGGACTCGCCCAGGAGCTTGTGGATCTGCTGCTTATGAAGAAGCAGCTTCCGCGCCCGGGTAGGGTCGGTGGGATTAAAGCGGTTGCCTTCCTCAAAAGGACTGATGTGCATGTTGTGAATGAAAGCCTCGCCATTCCGGATCGTAGCGAAGCTGTCCGAAATATTGGCTTTGCCTCTGCGCAGGGACTTAATCTCCGTGCCGCTCAGCACCATGCCGCATTCATAGGTCTCTTCAATAAAATAGTCATGGGATGCTTTTTTGTTCTGGGCCAGCACCTTGTCATCATGTTTCTTGCCCATCTGCTCCACACTCCCATCCTCCGGCAGCCGGCAAGGAGGCGGTCGGAAGCTTGATCATCGAATGCTTCGCAATGAAGCACCCAGGAGCTAATTGTAGCAACTCCCGCCCGATAAATCAAGATTCCGCCGCCTCCGAAAGACGGCTATATCCGTTTTTTCCTGAAAGTCACGCCAATCCGGCTGTTCAGCTCACAACGGCTTACTTCTTCCGCTTCTTCATGGCCCCCACATAGAATGGCGTACCGCCGTTGCCGTCGAAGCCGGTGCCTCGGCGTTTGCGTGGAGCGCCCTCTTCACCGGGGGATTCCTGACCATGATCCTGACGGCCTTCGGAGCTGCTGATCATCTCCCAGGAGCGGGGGACCGGCTCCCGCTCCTGCCGTCCGCGGCCGCCGCGGCGTTCACCACCGCTGCGCTTGCCTGCTCCCGCCGCCTTGCCGCCTTCGGCAACGGCGCTGCCGCCGCCAGCCGCACCGGCTTCCATGGCGCCGCCTTTGCGCTTGCGCTTCTTGCCAGGGCGCTCCCCTGGCGGCGCCACGCCTGCCTCCGCAGCAGCGCTACCGCCGCCGGCAAAGCTTGCGTCAGCCGCTCCATGCGGCGCTACACCGGCGTCGCCGCCCTCCACCGGCGTGAGCCGGATGCCGCCTCCCTGGCGGCGCTTGCCCTTCTTGCCGCGCCCGCCCTCGGCTGCGGCGCGCTCTACCGCCGCCCCGCCGTCCACCGGCGGCGTATACAACAACGGCGCCCCGCTACCTGCGGCGCCACCGCCACCGCCCCGGCCACTCTTGCCCGCGTGGCCGGCCCCCTTCTTCCGCTTGGGCTCGCGGTGGCCCTGCATACTGTTAACCCCGCCGGCAGCGCGCTTCCCAGCGCCGCCCTTGCCCCGCCCGTCGGCGGCCTGCTTCCGCCGCCCGTCGCCAAAACCGCCGCCGGGCCGCTGCTGCCGCGGCTTCATATCCACCATCTCAAAATCGATGGTATGATCACTCATATTCACCCGCGCCACCCGCACCTTCACCTCATCGCCAATGCGGAATATCCGCGAGGTGCGTTCGCCTACCAGCGCGTGCAGCTTCTCATGGAAGTGGTAATAATCATCGGCCAGGTCGCTCAGCCGGATCAACCCCTCCACCGTATTGCCCAGCTCCACAAAAATCCCGAAGTTGGTCACACTGCTGATAATCCCCTCGAACTCCTCGCCCACCTTGTCCAACATGAACTCGGCTTTTTTCAGGGCATCCGTATCCCGCTCGGCGTCAACGGCAATCCGCTCCCGCTCCGAGGATTGACGGGCAATATCGCCCATCCGCGCATTCAGATACTCGTGCCGCGCATCAGTAAGACCGCCCTTCTCCAGCACCTCCCGCATCACCCGGTGAATGATCAGATCGGGATAACGGCGGATAGGCGAGGTGAAGTGGGAATAAAATTCCGTCGCCAGACCAAAGTGGCCCATGCTCTCTGCTTCATAACGGGCCTGCTTCATCGAACGCAGCAGCACCGTGCTGATTACCGTTTCTTCCTTGGTGTCCTTAATTTCCTCCAGAATGGATTGCAAGGCCCGGGGATGAACCGCGTTGCCCTTACCGCCCCGCACCGTGTACCCGAAGTTGCCCACAAACTCCATAAAGTGAAGCAGCTTCTCCGAATCCGGCTCCTCGTGAATCCGATACAGGAAAGGCACCTTCATCCAATAAAAATGCTCCGCCACCGTTTCATTGGCCGCCAGCATAAACTCTTCAATGATCTGCTCCGCGATAGTGCGCTCCCGCTTGATAATCGCGGTGGGTTTGCCCTTTTCGTCCACAAGAATCTTCGATTCCTGGAAGTCAAAATCGATAGCCCCCCGGCGCATCCGCTTGTTCCGCAGCTTCAGAGCCAGCTCCTCCATCAGCAGGAAATCATCCAGCAGCCCGGCATACCGCTCCGCCAGCTGCCGGCCTTCCTCCATCAGCGCTGCTTCAGCATTCTGGCCTTCAGCCTCTCCACCAACAGCTTTCCCCTCAACATCGGCGCCGGCTTCCATTGCCAAACCATCCGGATACACATCCGGCAGCCCGGCCTCCGGAATGCTCAGCTCCACCGCCGCCTCCGCAGCATAGGGCGCAGACAACTCCCTTTCCGCCTTGTCGGAACCATCCTTATTCTTCATATAATAAAGAATCTTGCGGACATTGGTGTAGGTCATCCGCTCCGTCGTTTTGATCACACTGGTAAAAATATCATGATCCACCACATTAGCGTTGGCGTCAAGCTCCATCTCGCAGGACATGGTCAGCCTGTCCACCTGGGGATTCAGACTGCAGATGCCGTTGGACAGCCGGTGAGGCAGCATGGGAATCACCCGGTCCACCAGATAAACACTGGTGCCGCGCATATACGCTTCCCGGTCCAATGCGGAATTTTCCGTCACATAATAGCTGACATCGGCAATATGTACCCCCAGCTTATAGTTCCCGTTGGGCAGCCGCTCCACATTCACCGCATCGTCCAGATCCTTGGCGTCCTCGCCGTCAATGGTCACAATCCGCTTGCCCCGGAGATCCCGGCGGCCAACCAGATCCTCCTCCCGGATCGCATCCGGCACCTGCTCCGCTTCCGCCAGTACATCCTCCGCGAAGGACTCCGGCAGCTGATGCTTGCGGATGATCGAGATAATGTCCACACCCGGATCATCCTTGTGTCCCAGCACCTCCACCACCTCGCCGGTAGCGGCAGCCCGTCCTTCCGGATAAGTCAGGAGCTTCACCACCACCTTCATGCCGGTGACCGCCCCATTCATCTTGTCCTGCGGGATAAAAATATCCCGAATAATCCGCTTATCATCCGGCAGCAGGAAGCCATAGGTTTCATGGTTCTCGAAGGTGCCCACCAACTGGGTGACCGCCCGGGCCACAATCTTTACTACTTCCCCTTCCATCCGCCCGCCTGCCGGGCCCTTGGTGCTGACCCGCACCAGAACCGTGTCGCGGTTCATGGCGCCGCCCATGTCATTGGCGTGGATATACACATCAGGATGATCCTTATTCTCCGGCAAAAGAAAGCCGAACCCCTTGGCATGAACCTGCATCCGGCCCTTCAACAAATTCATCCGCTCCGGAATCCCGTAGCGTTCCGTACGGGTGCGGTAGATTTCCCCGCTTTCCTCCAGAGCGTTCAAGAGCTTCAAAAAATCCCGGAATTCCTGGGCGTTTTCCAGCTCAAAATGCTTCTCCAGCTCCTGATATGTCAACGGCTTGTACGCCGTTTCCCGCATAAAGTCAAGCAATTGCTGCTCCGTAACCAAACGCGTCACCCTTCCCTTTTTGTATTTAGTATGCACACATCTGCCGGAGAATAACGAAGGCAAGGCGTAAGCCGTACGGAACCTCAAGGCAATTTTTTTCCATAGCAAAAACCCTCTGTACATGCCAACGGCAGGCTTTACCCGAAAGCCTACGTTTGGACTCTATTTTCTTACATCGCTTATGTAGAAATCCGGCCTGTGGGCACGAAATATTCGTTCATTCATTTAATACTCTTATACCCTCTTGGCACATGAAACAAACCCGCTCTTTTATCCCAGCTGGGCGATAAACATGCTGATATCCTGATACACTTCCTCCCGGTCGGAGTCCAGCAGAATGCCGTGGGAGCTGTTGGGATAGACCTTCATTTCCTTCTTTTGCGAGGAGACCCTGCTGTAGATGTAAGGGGCGCTGGCTGGCAATGCGGCCCGGTCCAGCTCGCCTTGGGCAATGAAGAGAGGCACGCTGACGCGGTCCAGCTTCTTCTTGACGTGGAACAGCAGCTTGCGGAAGTGGACGACACAAGGAACCGGAGTCCGGTCATACGCCAGAGACTCATTGATCATGTTCTCCCATCCGGCAGGACGGCGTTTGGAGACATATTTGATGAAGAATTGGACCCACGGGGCAAACATCAGCGTCCGGCTCCCCAAGTGGATGGGAGTGGCTAAGGTCACGACCCCCGGCACCTGCTCCTCCATAGCCAGCTTCAGGGACAGCAGTCCGCCCATGGAATGGCCGATGGGAATGACCTTGTCATACCCTTCCCTAACCAGAACAGCAAACTCGTCCCTCACGCAGCTCCACCAATCCCGGGAGCCTGTCCGGATCATATCCTCCGGAGTTGTGCCGTGACCTGGCAGCAGAATGGCTTTTACGGTGTATCCCAAATCATTGAGATGATAGCCGAGACGGCGGAATTCCGAAGGCGATCCGGTAAACCCGTGGATCAAAAGCGCCACCGTACCCTTGTGCTCGCCCCAACCCTCCAGAAAAAACGGCTCCGGTGTGCCAAACTGTCTGTCTGCCGGCCCTTTATCGGCCAGAACTTGCGCTTCCGCGGTGATCGTTTGCATCGTTTCCGTTCCTCCTTCTCCGTGCCCCTTGCTTCTCTAGCGGACGTAGTAGCTGTACAGCAATATATTCCCGCGCCCAGCAAGGTGTGCCCATCTCTATTTACGAATAAATAAAAACAGCAGGAGTATTCCCCTGCTGCGTATCATCTATGTTGGGTAATGAATCCAATCCTTATTTCACGAAGTAAGCAACCAGAAGAGCCACTACGATAAAAGCAATGGCCAGTCCCATCGTTACACGAGAGAGGAGAAGATCCATGCCGCGGGCCTTTTGCTTGCCAAACAGATGCTCTGCGCCGCCGGTAATGGCACCGGACAATCCTGCGCTTTTGCCCTTCTGAAGCAGAACAACCGCGATCAGACCGATGGATACGATAAGCAGGACTACCTTCAAAAAGACAACCATTAATGTGTACCTCCCAAAGTTTCAAGAGCCTTCAGCAGGCCCAAACAAAGTGTCGTAGTTATAGACAGCAAGAGTATTGTACCACAACAGGTTTGAAATTACAACGCCTGGGACAAGTTCCAGCCTTGGAAGGCGTCACTCTATTTTCTCCCGCATACAACAATGAGTTTTCCTCTTCAAAAGCCGCCCTCAGCGGCGCTCATAACCGCCATAAGCATTGCCCATTTCCCGTTCACCCGGATGGGAGCGGGAGCGGCGTTTGCCGAAGAAGCATTGCAGCGCGCGTTTGGCGCACCACAGAGCAAACAGGAGAAACCAGACGCCCCACACCGGAGCGGGGATGCCGCTGGCCTGGGCCAGAAGGGTGGCGTCACCTGCCTGGCCAGGTCTGTTTAGAGCGAGAATCAGAATATACAGCGCACCGGAAACCGATTCCTCCAGCGTCAGAAATGCCAATATCAGATAGTACCATTTCAGCACAACCCGGCTGCCCCACACCAGTACGACCGCGTTGAGGGCAATAAAGCCGGTAAGCCACATCATGCCGTAGCCGTTGCGCACGAACAAGGCCAGAGATACCACAGCCAGCAGTGTAACGGCAATTAAGCCTTGCTTTTGGCGGCTGCGGGCATTCAGGGCGAAGAGCAGCCAAGCGAACAGAGAGGCGCTCATATAACCGGCCAGCCCCACCGGGATGCGGGACCAGGGTTTGGTGATCAGGCTGCGTGTAACACCGCTGTGGTCGGCGTACAGCTCAATGTACATCACCTTGCCGGATAACAGCAGCGTTGCCGCGGCATGGCCAAACTCATGGATCATCGTATCCAGATAGCGGAAGAAGGAGGAGAACGGAATGAGATTGGTGACAAACACCGAGCCAATCAAAAACAACACCGTCAGCATCCATTTGCTCATCTATTGTTCCTCCCTTGCAGGTATTCGGCATGACCGCCGCACCTGCCTCTGCCTCTTTAGCCGCCGTTTCCTTTATCCTAGCTTATATGGGAAAAGGATGCAAATACCGGTTCGTTCCCCCCAGCCACTCGACCAAATTAGCGGACCCGATTTTCCGCTATTCGCCAAATCCCCGCCGTCCCCCGGCATTAGCGGAAACCCGCCTTCTCCTATCATCCGCCATGCCTCTCCACTATGCTCATCCGCCACGCCATCTAACCCCCGCCACGCAAACAAAAAACATGCGGCAGGAAATCCCGCCGCATGCCGTCAACTCCGCCGCGAGGCGAAGTTCATTATATTACTTGAATTTCTTCAGGTTGTAGAATGCCTTCTTGCCGGCATATTGAGCTACATAGGACAGCTCGTCTTCGATGCGCAGCAGTTGGTTGTACTTGGCTACACGGTCAGTACGGGAAGGCGCGCCAGTCTTGATTTGGCCGGCGTTGGTAGCAACGGCGATGTCAGCGATGGTGCTGTCTTCGGACTCACCGGAACGGTGGGAAACAACAGCAGTGTAGCCGGCGCGCTTAGCCATTTCGATGGCATCGAAGGTTTCAGTCAAGGTACCGATTTGGTTAACCTTGATCAGGATGGAGTTGCCGATGTTTTCGTCGATGCCCTTCTCCAGACGGGTGGTGTTGGTTACGAACAGGTCGTCGCCAACCAGCTGAACCTTGTTGCCCAGCTTCTCGGTGAGCAGCTTCCAGCCTTCCCAGTCATCTTCGGAGCAGCCGTCTTCGATGGTAACGATCGGGTACTTGTCAGCCCAGGAGGCCAGCAGGTCAACGAACTCGGCGGAGGTGAAGGATTTTCCTTCGCCTTCCAGGTGGTACTTGCCGTCCTTGTAGAACTCGGTGGACGCAACGTCCATACCCAGGAACACATCAACACCTGGCTTGTAGCCAGCGCGCTCGATAGCGGCGATGATGGTGGAGAGGGCTTCTTCGTTGGAGCCGAAGTTCGGAGCGAAGCCGCCTTCGTCGCCTACTGCAGTGTTCAGGCCCTTTTCCTTCAGAACGGACTTCAGGTTGTGGAAAATTTCTGCGCCAGTGCGGAGAGCTTCCTTGAAGGACTCAGCGCCAACAGGCAGGATCATGAATTCTTGCACGTCTACATTGTTGTCGGCATGTGCGCCGCCGTTTACGATGTTCATCATCGGAACCGGCAGAGTCTTGGCGTTGAAGCCGCCCAGGTAAACATACAGCGGGATGTCCAGCGCGTCTGCAGCAGCGCGGGCTACAGCCATGGAAACAGCCAGGATGGCGTTGGCGCCCAGCTTGCCTTTGTTGTGGGTGCCGTCCAGCTCGATCATCTTGGTGTCGATGCCCACTTGGTCAAGAGCGTCCAGACCGATGATTTCCGGAGCGATCACGTCGTTCACATTTTCAACAGCCTTCAGAACGCCTTTGCCCAGGTAGCGGGACTTGTCGTTGTCACGAAGCTCAACAGCTTCGTGGGCGCCGGTGGAAGCGCCGGAGGGAACGATAGCGCGGCCTACTGCGCCGGATTCCAGGTATACTTCTACTTCTACTGTCGGATTGCCGCGGGAGTCCAATACTTCCCGTGCGTATACGTCGGAGATAATGGTCATGATGGGTAATCGCTCCTTCTTTTAAGTTATGTGTGTAAATCGCGCCGCCGGAGACTGCTCTCGAGCGCAAGCCCCCGGTCTGGCCTAAGCCTTTGCTCACAAGCTTACTTGCTTTCGATCAGGGTGGTGCCTGTCATTTCGGCAGGAACCGCAAGGCCGAGAATGTCCAGCATGGTCGGTGCGATGTCCGCCAGGATGCCGCCGGAGCGCAGAGTGTACGTCCGGTCGGTGATAATGAACGGAACCGGGCTGGTCGTATGCGCCGTGTTCGGGCTGTCATCCGGGTTGCGGACGGTTTCGGCATTGCCGTGGTCGGCTGTAATCAGCGCAACCCCGCCTGCGGCCTGGATGGCGTCCAGCACCTTGCCCAGGCATTCGTCAACGGCTTCCACCGCTTTGATGGCAGGCTCCAGCATTCCGGAGTGGCCGACCATGTCCGCGTTGGCGAAGTTCAGGATAATCACGTCATGCTCGCCGGACTGGATTTCCTTCACAGTGGACTCCGCCAGCTCGTATGCGCTCATCTCCGGCTTCAGGTCGTAAGTGGCAACCTTCGGCGAGTTGATCAGCACGCGCTTCTCACCCGGCAGCTCCACATCCCGGCCGCCGCTGAAAAAGAAGGTCACGTGAGGATACTTTTCCGTTTCCGCTGTACGCAGCTGCTTCAGACCGTTTTGCACCAGCACTTCCCCAAGAGTATTGTCCAGGTTCTTGGGAGAGTAGGCGACATAACCCTTCACCGTTTCGGCAAAAACCGTCATGCACACATAATGCAGGTTCTGAGGACGGCCCGGACCGCGGTCAAAGCCTTGGAAGTCCTCGTTGGTGAACACCAGGGACAGCTGAATGGCCCGGTCGGGACGGAAGTTGAAGAAAATCACGGAATCATTGGACTCCACTTTAGCCAGCGGCTTGCCTTCGCCGTCCACAATGACGGTAGGCAGCACAAACTCATCGTAGACGGCCTTTTCGTAATTTTCCTCAATAGCCTTAACCGGATCGGTATGGGTTGGGCCTTCGCCGTACACCATAGCGCGGTAGGATTTCTCCACCCGCTCCCAGCGCTTGTCACGGTCCATGGCATAGTAGCGGCCTTGAACAGTGGCGATGTGGCCTACGCCCAGCTCCTGGGTCTTGGCAACCAACTGCTCCATGTACTTCTTGGCGCTGTCCGGCGCAACGTCGCGGCCGTCCAGGAACGCATGGATGTACACTTCCTTCAATTCTTCCTTCTTGGCCAGCTCCAGAAGAGCGAACAGATGCGCGATATGGCTGTGCACACCGCCGTCGGACAAGAGTCCGTACAGATGAAGCTTGGTGCCGTTTTGCTTGGCGTGGCGAACCGCGCCCAACAGGGTCTCATTGTCGAAGAAATCTCCGTCGCGGACAGACTTGGTAATGCGGGTCAGGTCCTGATACACGATCCGGCCTGCGCCGATATTCAAGTGTCCAACTTCAGAATTGCCCATTTGGCCTTCCGGCAAACCTACTGCCTCGCCGCAAGCGGTGAGGGTGGTGTACGGATATTCGGCCTTGATGCGGTCGTAGTTGGGCTTTTTGGCTTGTTCGACAGCATTGCCCTGAACGCCGTCGCGCAGTCCGAAGCCGTCCAGAATAATCAATGCCAGCGGTTTGGGTCTTGCCATCTTACTTCGCTCCTTCCACCAGCGCGATGTAGGAAGCCGGCTCCAGGCTGGCGCCGCCTACAAGGGCTCCGTCGATATCGGCCTTGGCCATATATTCGCTGATGTTGTTCGGCTTTACGCTGCCGCCGTATTGGATACGGATAGCCTGCGCCACTTCGCCGTTGAATTGCTCGGCCACCACGCTGCGGATATAGCTGATGACTTCGTTGGCGTCCTCTGCAGTGGAGGACTTGCCGGTGCCGATGGCCCAGATGGGCTCATAAGCGATGACAGTTTTGGCGGCTTGCTCGGCAGTCAGACCGGCCAGAGCGGCCACGGTTTGCACCCGGCACACTTCCTTGGTCTCGCCTGCTTCACGCTCCTCCAGCTTCTCGCCTACGCAGAGAATCGGAGTCAAGCCGTGTTTGAAGGCTGCCAGAACCTTCTTGTTGACGATTTCGTCGGTTTCCGCAAAATAAGCTCTGCGCTCGGAGTGGCCGATAATGACATACTCCACGCCCAGATCCTTCAGCATAATCCCGCTGATTTCGCCGGTGTAGGCGCCGTTGTCTTCAAAATGAAGATTTTGCGCGCCAACCTTAATGGCGGTGCCTTGGAAAGCCTGTACAAGGGCCGGCAGGTTGGTGAACGGGGCGCATACCACGCTCTCCACGCCTGCAAGCTCCGCCTTGCCCTTCACTTCTTCAGCGAAGGCTACCGCTTCCTTGACGGTTTTGAACATTTTCCAGTTGCCGGCAATAATAGGTGTTCTGCTCACAGAGGTCCCCTCCTTATCCATAAATTCCCCACAAAGTGAAGCTTAGTCCTCGATGCATGTTCCGATTACTTTGCGGGGACCCAATCATTCATGTTTTCCGGGGGCTCCCCCGAAAGTAATCGGATTAATCTACAGAGCTTCTCTTCACTTTTGGGGGAAGGTATTACTTGTCGTTCAAAGCAACAACGCCCGGAAGCGCCTTGCCTTCCATGAATTCCAGGGAAGCGCCGCCGCCGGTGGAGATGTGATCCATTTTGCTGCCCAGGTTGAACTTCTCAACCGCAGCTGCGGAGTCGCCGCCGCCGATAACGGTATAGCCTGCGGTTTCGGCGCAAGCTTCGCCCACAGCCTTGGTGCCGGCTGCAAAAGCTTCCATTTCGAATACGCCCATCGGTCCGTTCCAAACTACCAGCTTGGAGTTCTTGATGGTGTCGGCATAGAGCTTGGAGGTCTTCGGTCCGATATCCAGGCCCAGCCAGCCGTCAGGAATAGCGTCCACGTCAACAATCTTGGTCTCGGCGTTGGCGTCGAACTTGTCGGCAACCACAACGTCAACCGGGATCAGGAGGTTAATGCCTTTATCCTTGGCCTTGTTGATGAAGGTCTTGGCCAGCTCGATCTTCTCTTCGTCCAGCATGGAAGCGCCAATGCTGTAGCCTTGGGCCTTCAGGAAGGTGAAGCACAGACCGCCGCCCAGGATCAGGTTGTCGGCCAGGTTGATCAGGTTGTCGATAACGTCGATCTTGTCCTTTACCTTGGCGCCGCCGATGATAGCGGTGAAAGGACGCTCCGGATTGGACAGAGCCTTGCCAAGCACATCCAGTTCCTTTTCCATCAAAAGACCGGATACGGCCGGCAGGTATTGTGCAATGCCAGCGGTGGAGGAATGGGCACGATGAGCGGCGCCGAAGGCATCGTTCACGAACAGGTCAGCCAGCTCGGCGAATTGCTTGGCCAGCTCGGCATCATTCTTCTCTTCGCCTTTATAGAAACGGACGTTTTCCAGAACCAGCACGTCGCCGTTCTTCAGTTCTGCGATTTGCGCCTTCACCGCATCGCCTACAGCTTCGTCAGCCTTGGCAACCGGCTTGCCCAGCAGCTCGCCCAGACGAACGGCGGCGGGAGTCAAACGCATGCTGTCCACAAATTCGCCCTTGGGACGGCCCATGTGGGAAGCCAGGATCACCTTGGCGCCTTTTTCGATCAGGTACTTGATGGTGGGAAGGGTTTCCCGGATACGGGTGTCGTCGGTGATGACGCCGTTCTCCAGCGGTACGTTGAAGTCAACGCGGACAAACACGCGCTTGCCGGCCAGCTCGGCCACGTCACGAATGCTCTTCTTGTTCATTTGTCTAACCTCCGCCTTAAAAGTGAAAAAACCAAGCGTCCGATAAAGACGCCTTCATTCAGTTTGAAGAGCGGAAAAGACCCTCGTCTGTTCCGCTCTCTGGTTGTTCACCAACTATGGTCTTACTTGACCAGCTTTGCGAAGTATTCCAAGGTACGGATCAATTGGGCGGTGTAGGACATTTCGTTGTCGTACCAGGAAACGGTCTTAACCAGTTGCTTGTCGCCAACAGTCAGGATCTTGGTTTGAGTAGCGTCGAACAGGGAGCCGTAGGTGCAGCCGATTACGTCGGAGGACACGATTTCATCTTCGGTGTAGCCGAAGGATTCGTTGGCGGCAGCCTTCATCACAGCGTTGATTTCGTCAACAGTAGCCTTTTTCTCCAGAACAGTTACCAGCTCGGTCAGGGAGCCTGTCGGAGTCGGTACACGTTGAGCAGCGCCGTCCAGCTTGCCCTTCAGTTCCGGGATAACCAGGCCGATTGCCTTGGCGGCACCGGTGGTGTTCGGGATGATGTTCTCGGCAGCTGCACGGGCACGGCGGAAGTCGCCCTTGCGGTGCGGAGCGTCCAAAGTGTTTTGGTCGCCGGTGTAAGCATGGATGGTGGTCATCAAGCCTTGAACAATGCCGAAGGAGTCGTTCAGAGCCTTAGCCATCGGAGCCAGACAGTTGGTGGTGCAGGATGCGCCGGAGATTACAGTTTCGGAGCCGTCCAGGATTTCATGGTTGGTGTTGTAAACAACAGTCTTGATTTCGCCGGTTGCAGGAGCGGAGATAACAACCTTCTTAGCGCCGCCCTTCAGGTGAAGCTCAGCCTTCTCTTGAGTTACGAAGAAGCCTGTGCACTCCAGAACGATTTCAACGCCCAGCTCGCCCCAAGGAAGCTCTTCCGGCTTAGCGTTGGCCAGAACCTTGACTTCCTTGCCATTAACCTTGAAGAAACCGTCATGTACTTCAACTTCGCCCTTGAAAGGACCTTGGGTAGTATCATATTTCAAAAGATGAGCCAGCATTTTCGCATCAGTCAAGTCGTTGATTGCAACAACTTCGATTCCTTCTACTTCTTGAATGCGGCGGAATGCCAGACGGCCGATACGTCCAAAACCGTTAATGCCCACTTTAACACTCATTGTTCATTTCCTCCTAAAAATAAATTATTATCTCAAGACGAACCCTTAGATCCGTCAGGATAACGCTCTTGGCGCTGCGCTCTAGTTAGTTGGCGTCCAAAATGGCGATGGCTGCGGCCTCATCGGTCACCAGCACATGGCAGCCGAACTTCATGACGGCGGCGATACTGGGGGCCTTGGAACGCCCGCCGGCCACTGCGATCACCGCTTCGGTCTTCTGGATGTCCTCCAGCTTGAGCCCAACCGTCGGCATCCGGTGCACCACCTTGCCAGACGCATCAAAATAATAGCCAAACGCTTCGGCCAGCGCTCCCTCCCGCTTCAGGGACTCAATGGTGGCGCTGTCGATCTTCCTTCTTCTGGCCATAACACTAGCTTCCCCGATTCCATGCACAAGCATTCTGGCTTGATGGATAACCTGGACAATTTCTTGGATATGGGGCTCCTGAATCAGCGACAGATACGCTTCTTCCCCCAGATGATCGGGGACATGCATGAGCCTGTATTGGCCACCGGTCTTCTTGGCCATGGTGGAGGCAATGGTGTTGGCCTGAAAATCCAGGCTTTCTCCCAAGCCGCCCCGCGCCGGAACAAACAGGCTGGCCTTCAGCTGCGGGCTGGGGCCCATATGGCTGGCTACCTCCGCCATGGTAGACCCGCCGGTAACGGCGATGACGCCCTCCCGGATTGCCGCCTTGCGGACTGCCGCCGCGCCGGCCCGTCCCAATTCAATCTTGGCATACGGCGAAGTATCCGAATCACCCGGAACCACTACCGCCTGCTCCATGCCGAAACGCGCCTTCAGCCGATCCTCCAGCTCGGAGAGCCCGAACAGCTCCCGCACCATCGGTTCGATGGCTTCCAGCAGGCTGCGGCCGGAATCGCTGATCCGCATGCCGTAGCTTTCCACTTCAAGAAGGCCTTGGGCTTTGAGAAAATCCACCTCGCTGCGCAACACTCTCTCCGTCATATCCAGCGAGGAAGCGAGGGTTCTCCGTCCGACCACCTTGGAGAGCATGATGTGATGCAGGATCGTGTAGCGCTTCCTCATGGTGTCCATTAAATCCGGCAGAAGCTGCTTCTGAATATCGAGCACGGACCTCATCTTCTCACTCCTGGACAGGGTATTGGACCGGAATTGTCCCGCTCTTACATCTTTAGTCCCAGCTAGAGATGGCGGGGCCATCCGACAGGACTCTCTAGCCTCTTACATTGTATTCCTCTTCCTTGGAAAATGCAAGAATACGGCGGCGCTTTCAATTGTAAACTTTTTAACCTTAGGCGAATTGAAACAGGCCGATTTTCCGCAAAAGCAGGGCTCCCAAGAGTGTAAGCGGCATCATGCCGGAAAGCCACACCGCCGGAACTCTCCATCGGCTCTTTCCCGCCTTGGCAAAACCGCATGCCGCTTTTCTTCGAAACAAGCACTTGCATTTTGCTCCGGGCTATCATATAATAACACTTGCCGCCAAAATCGCCTGCTAAGGCAAGACGGTCCGATTCACTTACATGCACCCGTGGTCCAATGGATATGACGCAGGCCTCCGAAGCCTGAGATCGAGGTTCAATTCCTCGCGGGTGCGCCATAATTCCTTCCAAACATCAAGCAGCCGCAAGGCTGTTTTTCGCATTTTCCGCCGCTTTGCAGATTTCTTTGACCTTAATTGACTTTTGACCTTCATTGACTTAATATGGTCTTAACGTGAAGGGAAGCCCCTTCACACCGGCATATGCTCCTCATGACGATGAACAATTTTAAAGGAGGGAATTGCAACATGAGTTTGATACCTATGGTCGTAGAACAAGACGGACGAGGCGAAAGAGCCTATGACATTTATTCGCGCCTGTTGAAGGACCGCATCATCTTTTTGGGCAGCGCGATCAACGATGCTGTAGCCAATGCCATCGTCGCCCAGCTGTTGTTCCTGGATGCCCAGGACCCTGAGAAGGACATCCATCTGTACATTAACTCCCCCGGCGGTTCCATTACCTCCGGTATGGCTATCTATGATACCATGCAGTTCATCAAAGCGGATGTCTCCACCATCTGTGTCGGTATGGCCGCCTCCATGGGCGCATTCCTGCTGACTGCCGGAGCCAAGGGCAAACGCTTCGCCCTTCCCAACAGCGAAGTGATGATCCACCAGCCGCTGGGCGGCGCCGAAGGCCAGGCCTCGGACATCCAAATCCGCGCCAACCGCATCATCAAGATGCGCGACAAGCTCAACCACATTCTGGCGGAGCGCAGCGGACAGCCCTTCGAGCGCATCGAGAAAGACACCGACCGCGACAACTTCATGAGCGCAGAAGAAGCGCTGAAGTACGGCCTGATTGATAAAGTCATTGAGCCGACCCGCGCCAAATAAACCTGCTTTCCCTATACCCCAACCCCCGATTTTTCAATCGGGGGTTTTTGGTTTTTTGAGCGGAATGCTGGCCGGGACATGCTGCATGCCTATTTGTTCGGAGGGGAAGGGACGGCGGCAAAGTAGCCGTCCCGCTCCATGGTGATACGCCTGCGGCAATGCTCCGCCGCGGCAGCAAAAATACCCCTAGCCGGATCATCCCGGCTGGGGGTTTAAACGTTCAGGCGAAAAAAAGCTTCCCTATGCAGGAAGCCTGGTTGGTGTTGGTTGATGAATCGGAAGATCAACCGCCTGTTATTGATTCTCCAGTTCTTCTTTGCTGACCAGAGTGACAAGCGCATTAACAGCCTGCTCGGCATCCGTTCCCTCCGCACTGATGTGAACCTCAGTGCCGGTGCTGATGGCAAGGCTCATAATGCCCATAATGCTTTTCGCATTCACCTTTTTATCATCCTTCTCCACGAAAATCTCGGAAGAGAATTTATTAGCTTCTTGCACGAACAAGGCGGCGGGCCTAGCATGAAGACCTGTTTTCAACTTAACGACGACGGGACGCCTCGACATGAACCAATACCCCCTAAAAAATGACTTTATTCCATCTATTATATGAGTTGAAGCGCTTGCGCCTCATAAGAGGAAATCCAAGCTGGAAAACGCAAAAAACCTCTGTCACATTATGGAAATTAAAATGAGACAACAGAAAAGAACACGATTTTCTACCATTATAGCATCATTTCCGGAAGTACACTAGAGAAAGAACCGATTTTCAGCTTCATGTTCCCGATTGCTTCCGTCATAAGCTAATTTGGGTGCCTTTTGGGCCGGTATTTACGGTTGGCGGAGCTTCTCCGCCATTTCATCTATTTTGCGAAGGCGGTGATTGACGCCGGATTTGCTCACATTTCCCTTTAAGTAATCGCCGATTTCATTCAAATTCACGTCGGGATACTGCAGCCGGATTTCCGCCACCTCCCGCAGCTTTTCCGGAAGGCTCTCCAGCCCCACCTCCCGCTGCAGGAGCTTGATGTTCTCAATCTGCCGCAGCGCCGCGCCGATGGTTTTGTTCAGATTGGCTGTTTCGCAATTGACAATGCGGTTGACGGAGTTGCGCATATCCTTCATGATCCGGATATCCTCAAACCGCAGCAATGCCTGATGAGCGCCGATCAGGCTTAAGAATTCGATGATCTTCTGGCCTTCCTTGATGTAGAAGACGAATCCCTTCTTGCGTTCAATACAGCGCGCGTTCAGGTGAAACCGGTTGGCCAGCTCGACCAGAGCCTGGCAATGCTCCTCGTACATGGACGAAATCTCCAGATGGTACGAGGACCCTTCGGGGTTGTTTACCGACCCTCCCGCCAAAAAAGCCCCCCGCAGGTAGGAACGTTTGCAGCAGTTGCCCTTGATGATGCTTTTGTCGATGCCTGTTGTAAATTGAAAGCCAACGGATACGATCTTCAGATCGGACAGAATACCCTGCACCCCGGCCGGGATGCGGACGATGTAGACGTTGTTTTTCTTCAGGCGCATTTTTTTGCGGACCAGAAGCTCAATGTGGATATGGTACGTCTTCTTCAGAAGGGAATAAATCCGCCGGGCGATGGCCGCGTTCTCCGTGGAAATATCCAGCACCACCTTCTGGCTGGATACCTGGACCGCGCCGTTCATCCGGATCATGCTGGATAATTCCGCCTTCTCACAGCAGGCCTCTGTCTCCATTAGCGTAAGCTCCTTCTTCGTCTGCGCCGCGAAGGACATGGCCTCTCACCTCTTCTTTGACATCCAGCTCTCCACCAGCTGATAAATATGGTGGCTGAGCCGTTCGGCGTCATGCCGCAGGTAGGTCCGGAACAGCACCAGCTTGTCGGCAATCACCTGATAGCCTCGGCGCTTCACCTCATCCAGATCCAGTTCTACAGCGCTTGCGCCCTGTTCGGCATACTTCGACTCCACCTGGGGAGGAATGTCGCCATTATTCACTATAACATAATCGAACAAGTGATGACCAACATGATCGTGAATCGCCTGCAGATGATCGCTGACGGAATAGCCGTCGGTCTCCCCCGGCTGGGTCATCACATTGCAGATGAAGATCTTGATGGCATCGGACTCCACCAGGGCATCTGCCACCCCAGGCACAATCAGATTGGGCAAAATACTGGTGTACAGGCTGCCCGGCCCCACCAGAATCGCATCCGTTTCCCGAATGGCCTCCAGCACCTCCGGCAAGGGCTCCACATTCTCCGGCTCCAGAAATACCCGCTTGATCCGGCCGCCGACCAGAGGAATCTTGGACTCCCCTTCCACGATGGTGCCGTCCTGCATCTCCGCCTTCAGGACAATCGCCTGGTTGGCGGTGGGCAGCACCCGGCCGCGCACGGCAAGCACCCGGGACAGCGCCTTGATGCCGGAGACGAAATCTCCCGTGATGTCATGCATCGCCGCCAAAATTAGGTTACCCAAGCTGTGGCCTGCCAATCCATTCCCGGCAGTAAACCGGTACTCCAACATGCGGGAGAGCATCGGCTCCACATCCGCAAGCGCATTCAAAACGTTCCGGATATCCCCCGGCGGCGGCATCTGCAGCTCGGAGCGGAGAATGCCGGAGCTTCCCCCGTCATCGGCAACAGTGACAATGGCGGTGATATCCAGAGGTTTTTCTTTCAGTCCACGCAGCATGACGGATAATCCCGTTCCTCCGCCGATAACTACGATCCGCGGTAACCGGCCATTGCGCTGTCGCATTTAACCACTCCAATCTGAATACGCGAGTTCCAGGCCGCGCTTCCTACACCTTGCGGTCTCTGTCCGCATCCCGGTGGCGCACCCGGACAGCCTCCGTCTCGCTTTCCCCCAGCATCTTGCCCAAATATTCGGCAATGGCCACCGAACGGTGTTTGCCGCCGGTACAGCCGATGCCGATAACCACCTGGCTTTTGCCTTCCTTGCGGTATTGGGGAATCAGGAAATGCAGCATATCCAGCAGCTTCGCCAGAAACTCCTTGGTTTCGCTCCACTTCATCACATATTCATACACATCCGAATCCATGCCGGTATTGGGGCGCAATGCCTCCACATAATGGGGATTGGGCAAAAACCGCACATCAAAAATCAGATCCGCATCAATTGGCACGCCATATTTGAAGCCGAAGGAAATCACGTTCAGCGACAGCTTGCTTTCCTCGACATTGGTAAAACGGCCGGCAATCCGCTCCTTCAGCTGAGCCGGCTTCAGGCCCGAGGTATCAATCACCTGGTTGGCCAGGCCCTTCAGCTCCTCCAGCAGCTTGCGCTCCTGGTTGATTCCCTCCAGCGGAGCATCGCCGGGGGCCAGAGGATGTCTGCGCCGGGTTTCCTTATAACGCTGCACCAGCACCGTATCCGTGGCATCCAGAAACAGAATCTCGGAACGGATGGTGTAATTATCCTTCAAGTCCTGCAGCGATTGGGACAACGCTTTGAAGAATTCCCTGCCCCGAAGATCAATCACAAGGGCTACGCGGCCGATTTTTCCGTTGGATTGCTGGATCAGCTCGGCAAATTTGGGAATCAGGACGGGAGGCAGGTTATCTACGCAAAAGAAACCCAGATCCTCCATGCTTTGCACGGCAATGGTTTTGCCGGCGCCTGACATGCCGGTTATGATGACAAGCAGCGCCTGCTCCATCCGGTCCTCCATGGCGGGCTTCCTCCTCTTTCCTAACATTCTATGCAATGCGGACGGCAATGTATAACCGGCGCCTATTCCAGCATTAAACCGGCTGCGCCCACCACACCGGCATCATTGCCAAGGGTTGCGGGAACAATGTCCACGCCGGTCTGGGCATGCTCCGGCGTATATTTGCGGAAGGTTTCCCGGATGGGCTCAAACAGAATATCCCCCGCCTTGGATACGCCGCCGCCAACAATAAACCGCTGCGGATTCACAATTACAGCCATACCGGCCATAGCGCGGCCCAGATAATACGCAGCCCGGTTAATAATCCGCAGGGCCACTTCATCTCCGGCTTTGCCTGCATCGAACACATCCTTGGCGGTAATGGGATTCACCAGCGCCAACGCCGTCCGGTCGCCCCGCTCCACAGCGTCCTTGGCCATCCGCACAATGCCTGTAGCCGATGACACTGTTTCCAGGCAGCCCTTTTGGCCGCAGGTGCAGGCAACAGCCTCCAGATCGGAAACAATGGACACATGGCCCAGCTCCCCGGCCATTCCGCCGAAGCCTTCGTAAATTTTACCGTTAATTATAATACCGCCGCCTACGCCTGTTCCCAGCGTGTAGCATACGCAATTGTCGATGCCCCGTCCTGCTCCGCCCCAGGCCTCGCCCAGCGCCGCCACATTGGCGTCGTTGTTGATCTTCACCGGCACGCCCAGCTTTTCCTCCAAAATTTCCTTGGCAGGCACATTGCGCCAGTTCAGGTTGTTGGAGAACTTAATGAAGCCCTTGGGGATGTCCAAAAATCCGGCCATGCCTGCGCCTACCCCTGCCACCTGCTCCCATTCATACGGGGATTCGGCCACGGCGGTCCGCACATAATCGGCGATCCGTCCCATTCCCGCCTCTGCGCCTTCCTCCGCCTTCGTCGGTGCTTCATAGGTATGCACCAGCTTGCCTTCCGCGTCGCATACGCCTACCTTAATGGTGGTTCCGCCCAAATCCACACCCACATAAATCTTATCCGACATCGAGACCGTCACCTCAAACAATTAGTAGTTTTACTTCTGTTCCCACTATAAGCCAAGGCCTCCGGCAGGTCAAGAACCGATCCTGTGCCATCCGCCGCGGCGTCCGGACAAGGCAAAGAAGCCGCCTTGACGGCGGCTCCTGCCTAAAGCTTTACTCCTCCGGGTACGGCAAAAGCACCGGCTTATTGTCATTGGCCCAATGGTCAAATCCGTTGTAGCCGTATTCGTGGCTGCGCGTGTACCGGCGGAACGGTTCATCCGGCCGCGGGTCCCAATCAGCCAAACCGCCGGAGGCGGTGTCCCGGGGAGGAGAAGCGGCGCCTTCGCCGTTGCCGTTACAGGCGGCAACACAATATTCATAACCCCGCCCGGCAGCCGCGGCCTCATCATCGTATGCAGGCTGCTCCCCTTCATAAATAAGTGCAAAGCTGTCTTCGCCCTGCTCCCGGCGGTACAAGCGGTAGCCGGTTGCACCCAGCTGCCAGCCCCATGTCAGCCGGAAGCCGCCCTCCGTCCGCGCAACCCGCAATCCGTCTGCCCGTTCCGGAGGCTCCCCGGTCAGGTATACGGGATAATCCTCGCTCCACAGCCCCTTCCGGTCACGGTTTACCGCCCGGACCCGCACATGGCGCTTCGTGCCATTAGCCCCCGCAAGCCGCCAGCACAAGGAACGGCCAATGTCCGGAACAACAGATTCAGCGTTGCTCCAACTGGTGCCGCCATTATTGCTGACGGCAATCTCATAGCTTTCCGCCCATGCCGACGGCTCCCAGATTATCTCAGCCCATCCTGAAGCAGCCCGGTAGCCTGTTATCTGCACGGAAGCCGGAACCGGCAGCCGGTCTGTCCATTCCCACCGGCCGCGCCCCTCCGGCAGACGGAACGAGATGCAGCGGCCCCCCATATCCGGCAGTTCCAGCGGAACACCATCGACATACAGCCGGTATGCCCCCCCGCACAGCGGTTCCGGCAGCGTCAGCTTCACGGCGACCCCGCCGCAACCGGCATACCCACCACTGAGCTCTGCCCCATTGCGGACGAAGGAGAAGCCGGCGGATGGCAGTTCAGCTGCCAATTTCTCCACAGGACCGGAGTGGGCAACCTCCAGGAGAACACCTGCGGCCCCGATACGCGACCCGATGAACAGAGCCGCTTCCGCCTTCTCCGCGCTGTACAGGCGGATAATGCCTGCATGGCCAGCAAAGGAAATGGCACCTTCCTCGAACACCACGGCGGCTTCGTCGCGGAATACATAGTCCCGCCGGTCATTCAGCGTCACAACGGCTCCGTACGACGTTGCTTCCACACCCAGCAAATAGCCGTAGTCGCCCTTGCGGTGGGGGGAAACCAGCGTCAGGAAGTGGCCGCTGCCGTCATAATATTTTCCCTTCGATCCATCGTTGACGCTGCGGTAAGCGCCCGGCCCAAGCTCGGCGGGAATACCCGGGGCCACATCATAGCCGGGTACGCCGGGCTTCAGCTGGCAAATGGTCGGGAACGGCTCCCGCTCATGGACAAACCAGGCGAACCGCCCCCTGACCCGCATGTCGCCCACCTGATCGTAGACAATAATATAGTCGCTTCCGGACATCAGCACGCTCCGCGAATGATAAGCCGGGCTGGCATACGAGCCTGCCAACACGCAGGCGAACTGGGCAAAGCCCAAATCCAGCAGCGGCTCGGTCAGCTCGCGGCGGCCCACACTGCGGAACTCATGGCCGTACAGAACGCCGAAATTGCAGCAGGCCTGCACATCGCCCATGTTATCGTCCCCTACATCCTCCTTGCGGTTGAAGCTGAGCCGCTTGCCGTCCGCATAGTAGGTGATGACACCGCAGCCCCCTTGTCCCGAACGCCCCCAGCGGTAGTTGGGACCTTCATCGATCTGCTGCAGGTGCACGGAGGCTTCCGCCGTCCCGTCCACCGCAGCCCGCAGAACGAAGCCGTACCCTGTATACTTCGCCGAATGCAGGGGCGGCCGCGTACCCGTATTGCTGTCGAAGGGGGCATCGTATGCGGCCCGCCAAATGTCCGTATCCGGCTGCCGTTCCGCGTAGCCCCGGGCATCGGCGGGGCTTATGCGCATCAGATGCTCCGCCAGCAGCGGCTCAATGGCGCGCAGGCCAAAAGCCGCTACGCGCAGCTCCAGCGGAGCGGCATAATCATCCACATGACCGCCTGCGTGGGCGCCCTGGGGGGGAACATGGCGGCGGCCTTCCACAGGGGCAGTCAGCGCATTCACCAGCCAGGACAGCCATTTGAGGTAATTGGGATAAGCAACCGGATGCTCTCCATACACTCTCCGGATCGCCGTAACCGGACTCAGCATGGCCCTCAGATTGTAGAGGGTGTAACAAGCCAAATTTTCCGTATGTCTCCCTCCCCTTGCACCCCAGGAAGCCACATCGGGCCGCACATGGTACTTGGCATTCCGCGCCATGGCCCGTTCGAAATCCTCCTTCCACCGCCGCGCTTCGGGATGGCCGGGAAACAGCGCCGACGCCAACGCGGGCACGCTTCTCACATCCACGAGGAAGTTGGGATGTCCGGCCAGCATATTCAGCACCGGCATGAAGCACTCCTCATTATGGGCGTACGCCATAAACGCAAAGGCGGCCTTCAGCCGGCGGAACTGGTCCGGGGCCATAGCCGGGGCGGCCAGATCGAAGGCGGCTGTCCAGGTATAAAACTCCCGCGCCGCCACAGGGCTCATCTCCCCTGGCCTGTGCAGGCAGAACGACAAACGGCCAACAACCGCCTCCATATCCTCCGGCGCCGGCTTGACCGTGCTGTAGCCGAACCAGTTGTGCATCCGCGGCGGCAGCCGCTCCTCACGAAACAACCGCGGATAGTCCTGTTGCCTTTCCTCCCAGTCAAGTATCCAATCCTTCACCTTATTAAGCGAGAGAAACTCGTGCCACAGCCACAGTCCGTCGGCGTACGATCCGTCGGGCGCCCCAAGCTCCCGTTCCGCCGGATACAGCGCCACCGCCGTGGAGCGGGTTCCCGCCGCCAGGGGATACTCCCAGCTTAGTGTCCGGGAGCGCCGCGACCACCGGAAGCGAACCGCCAGCGATTCCGGCGACCCCCATAAAGCGTATCCGCCATCGTTCCAGAACCCGCTGTCCTTGACGAATACAGCAGCCGCGATCCGTTCATCCCTAAAAGCCGCCGCCTTCGCCTGCTGCCAGCAGACCGCGTTATCGTAAGGCTTCAGCCGGAACGGCAGCATGCCGCTTCCGTCCAGGTAACGGTCGATGGGCTCCGTTCCCCGCGGCTTCGCATACCGCCGCCCCGGGGCAAACGAACCCCATTCAATCCGAAGCATTGCACCTTCGCCAGAGGCAAAGCCGGTCATCCGCTCCCGCAGCTCGATGTACTCCAAACCGGCGGCAGCCGTTACCGTGGCGCGGTATTCCGCTTCGCCTTCGAACCGGCACACAAATTCACATTCCGCAAATACCGGCCCCTCCGCCGTAACCTTGCCCTCTGCAGCAAGCAGCTTGCGGCCGCCCCCGTCAATGCGGGCAACCCCCTCCGCCTCAAAGCCCGCCAAACACAGCGCGAACAGCCGGCCGTCCGCCAGCCGCCCCTCGGCGAACCGCACGTTCAGCCGTCCGTTATGCGCCTTCGCATACCCGCTTTCCCGCACCACGGCCACCCGGCCGTATTTCGTTCCCGATGCAGGCGGCTCTCCGCTGTGCCATTCGAATCTTCTCCCGGCTCCTGTGGGCAGGTCGGAAACCAGACATACCTGCATCCCGGAATCCGTCCGCCGCCATTGGAACGGTACAGCTTCTCCTTCTCCGTCTGCCAGCCAGACCGGCAGCTCCCCTTCCTTCTCCTCCGCCCAGGCAAAGCTGAGCAGCGCAGGAGGCCATGCATATCCGGCCACATTCAGCCGGTCCTTCAGAATAATCGGTTTGCCTTCCATTTCTCCCATTCCTTTCCCGGGTGTCCCGCCCCTGCTTCCGGCGGAACAGGAAACGGCAGCGCACTGCGGCGCGCCGCCGTTTTCCGCCGTTCCTTATTTGCCACCCTGCACCGACTTGTAAAGCTCGTTGGCTTCCTTCTCCAGCTGCGCGCCGCCCATGTCGTTCCATTGCTTGACGAATTCGTCGAAGTACGATACGGGTTTATCGCCGCGCACAATCTGCACGTAGGCATCCAGCTTCAGCTTGGTCAGATCGCCCCAATATTTCCCGGATGAAGGCAATACGTCCGACTTGCCGAAGATATCCCAGACCGGCTTGTTATAGCGAGTCAAGAGCTCGACGCTGCTTTTGCCCAGCGCCTTCTCGAAAATAACGGGAGCCGGTCCTCCGGCAAAGAGTGTGTCGAAATTGTTTCTCAGCCCTTCTGTGGCAAGCTTGGCAGTGTCATCGTAAGGGGGAAGAAACTTGATGCCGCTCTGCGGATCGGAGGGTGTGCTGTAATCCCAATGCTTGCCCTTGACGCCGACGGCGGCATCAAGGAACACCTGCTCATCGTTGCGGATCGCCTCCATAATTTCAAGCACCTTCTTGACCTTCTCCGGCTGCTGCTCCATGTGTTTGCCGAAGGCAAAAGCGCTGCCAGCCGTTCCCCATGCCCAGCCGCCCTGTTCTCCGCGCGGACCCTTCGGCAGCGGCGCCACCAGGAAGTCCGCATCCGGGTTGGCTTTTTTCATCGAGCTGATCACTGATTGCGGATTGTTCAGGTCAAAGGAGGCCATGCTCGTATTGTGCGTATATGCAATTTTGCCCTCCACCAGCTTTTTGTCCAGGTCCTTGCCCGTGACGAATTCCGGATCGATATACCCCTTGGCGTACCAGTCCGCCAGCAGCGTCAGCGCTTCCTTCGCCTCTGGCACAACCGCGCCGTTGACCACCTTGCCGTCCTTCAGCATCCATTGGGTCGGCATAACGCCGTAAGCGCCGAATACGGACCAGAACTGCAAGTAGTAGGAGTTGCCGTTAGTGGACATGCCGTACACGCCGATTTGCTTCAGCTTGGCGAATGCGGCAGTCATTTCGTCGATGGTTTCGGGGATTTTTTCCACGCCCGCCTTCTTCAGCAAGTCCACCCGCCAGCCCTGCTTCGCGTTGAATTGGCCCGTGAAATAGGTAGTGGGCAAGCCGTAATTTTTGCCGTTCAGGTTGGTATAGAACCAGCCTTGCTTGGCGAAGCTGTCCAGCACCGCCTTGGTTTTGGGGGCGCTCTGCTCGATGGTGTTGAGGGGAAGCTCGGCAAGCAGCCCTTGACTGGCGTATTTGAACAGCTGGTTGGGATCGTAAATGAACATGACATCAGGCACGTCGCCGGAGGTAAGCAAAATTTGCTGTTTCTGCACGTAGTCGGCCTGCGGAATCGAATAATAGTTGATTTTAACGTTAAATTTCTCCTGCAAAGCTTGCACGGCATGGGAATTGGCGGTCAAATCCGCCGAAGGCACCATCCACTTGATCTCCATCGGCTTGGCCTGCGCTGCAGTTGTTGCCGTGCCCGGCGAAGCCGTGGACGGCGCAGCTTCCCCTCCTCCGTTGGAGCACGCTGTAAGCGCCAGCGAGCAAACGGCCGCCAGTGATAACCACCCTTTTACCCCTTTTTTTGCAAACATCCCGTAACCCCCTGTATGAAAATGGTTTTATTCGGCATGCCGGTTGCGGGCCGCCAGGCTGCTGGACCACTTTAGCCTTTGACCGAACCGAGCATGATGCCTTTAACGAAATACCGCTGAATGAACGGGTACAAAAATAGAATCGGCAGCGTCACCGCCACAATGGTGGCCGCCTTCAATGATTCCGGCGTATACTCCTCGCGGATGCGGTTAATATCCTCTCCGGGTGTCAGCGACACCGTGGCATCCACGACGGTTCGGCGCAGGAACAGCTGCAGCACCTGCCACCGGTTATCCTGGGTGTAAATCATCGCATCAAACCAATGATTCCAGTGGGCCACACCCACCCAAAGGGCCATAACGGCCATAACCGGTACGGACAGGGGCAGCACAATCCGCAGAAGCACCCGCATTTCCGCCGCTCCGTCTATGCGCGCCGACTCAATGATCTCCCCGGGGATACTCTCGAAAAAATTGCGCATCACAATCATATTGAAGGCCGACACCGCCCCGGGCAGAACAAGCGCCCACAGGGTATTCAGCATACCGAGGTTTTTTACCAGCAAAAACATCGGAATCGTGCCTCCGCTGAACAGCATGCTGAAAACGAACAGCTTCATGATCAGCTTCCGGTGCGGAAACGTGCGTCTGGACAACGGATAAGCGATCATCGCCGTCATCGTCAGAGAAATGGCAATGCCGACGCCGGTGCGGATGATTGTATTGCTGTAAGCCGCCAGCAGATCGGGATGAGCCAGGACCTTCTGGTAGGACATCAGCGTAGGATGCAGCGGGAACCAGTAGAACTTCATGGCCAGCGCATCCGCCGGCGTACTGAGCGACAATGTAATGATGTATAGCAGCGGATACAGCGTGGTTAACCCGAAAGCCGTCAATAACGCGGCATTCAGCACATCGAAGATCCGCTCGCTCCAAGTTGCTTTCATCCCATCCACCTCCTTTCGGTTACCATAGTCCCCGCTCCTTGTCGTACAGCTTGACGAGGGTATTGGCAATGAGCACCAGGACCAGCCCTACCGTGGAATTAAACAGCCCCGCTGCGGTGCCCAGCTCGTAATCCATGGTCAACAGCCGGCGCAGCACGTAGGTATCGAGAATTTCCCCCACCCCCGAGGTAGGCGACGTCACCAGGTTGTAAATTTGGTCGAAGCCCACTGACAGGAAATGGCCAATGTTCAGCAGGTACATAATAATGACGGTGGGGGCGATGGACGGCAGGCTGATATGCCAGATCCTCCGCCAGCGGCTTGCCCCGTCGGCAATGGCCGCCTCATAGAGGCTCGGGTCGATGGAGGCCAGCGCGGCAAAGTAAACAATCGAACCCCAGCCTGCCGATTGCCAGATGTTGGTGAGCACTACCATTCCGTAAAAGTAGTCCGGCTCCAGCAGCCACAATTGCTGCGGGATGCCGAACACACCCAGCAGCTTGTTGAAGCCGCCGTCGTTGCCCAGAAACGGGAACAGGATGCCGGCCAGCACCACCCACGAGAAAAAATGGGGCAAATACGTTACCGTTTGGATCGTCCGTCGAAACCAGGTGATCCGGAGCTCGTTTAGCAGCAGCGCCAGCACAATGGGGGCCGGAAAAACAAACACCATTTTCAGAAAAGCGATCACCACTGAATTGCGCAATGCGTTCATAAAGCCGTTCCCCTGGAACAGCCGCTGGAAGTTCTCCCAACCGGCCCAAGGACTGCCCAGTATGCCCTCCGTAATCTGAAAGTGCTTAAACGCAATGATAACACCGTACATCGGCACATAGCTGAACAGCAGAAATAGCGCCAGCCCGGGCAGCAGCATGATGATAAGGGCACGGTGCTGCTTGTATACGCGCCATTGCCGCTGCCATCCGGCTGCCGTGCCCGGATTGCGGGCTTCCGGAAGCGCGCTCCGGATTTCCATCTTGTCCGCTCCTCCTTTATGCATGACTTCGCTCCTCCTTTATGCAACCTTGCGTGTCTTGAAGATATCCTGGGTCTATCGGCTGCCGATGTCATTAGCTTACGGCCCGGGGAATACCAACACAATCATCACATTTTCGTGGCCTGCAAATATGAAAAAAACGCCGGAGCCTCAAGGGCGGCGGCGTTTCGGGGACCATCAGGAACGGTTGCGCTGGCGGTATTCCCCCGGCGTCAAACCTTCCGATTTTTTGAATACCCGGATGAGATGCGTTGCATTGCCATACCCGATCTCGGCGGCAATATCGGCGATGTTCAGCTCGGTTTTGAGCAGCAGGCTTTTGGCTTTGCCAATCCGGTAGCGGGTGACGTACGCAATGAACGTCTCTCCCCAATGCTGCTTGATCAGCTCGCTTAAATACGAAGGGCTGATGCCAAGCTGCTCGGCGGCGAGCTGGAGCGACAAATCCTGCCGGTACCGCTCCTCAATCAGTTTTTTTGTCCGCTCCATAATCGTTTCCATCCGCAGCCGCTTCAATCCGTTCAGAAAGTCAATTCCCGGTGCAATGACCGTTTCGCTGAACCAGCCGCACATGGAAGGGGACGCGTTCAATTGGGCAAATTCGGCGTACAGGCTCCGCCCAGGAAACGTCCGCGTAAGGTCGGGATCGTACTCCTGGAGCAGCCTGATGACGGAAACGAGCAGCTGCATGGCATATGTTTTGATCAGCGCAAAGGGAAGGCGGCTGCCGTTCAGCCCGTCGAAGAAAGCATTCAGCTCCCGCGCGGCCTGCCCGCAGTCGCCTTCGCGGATTGCCGCCAGCAGCGCGCTTTCGCATTCGGCCGGATACGGCACGGAGACCGGCGCCTGGGGCTCCTGGCCCCCGCGCACCACCTCGTTTCCCGCCTTCGGCCAATGCTCCTGCAGCGCATGCAGCGCGTCCAGATACGAGACGGACAGCTCGCGGAAATCGGCAACCGGCCTGCCGACGGCGATGGTCACCGTCTGCTTCAGATATGACGAAACCGCGAAACGAATCTTCTCCGCCGCCCGGACCGCCTCGCGGTCAGCCTCATGCTCCGGCATATTCAGAATAACGGCCACATGCTGACGGGAAATGACCGTTTCCGTGGCGAATTTGTCCCGCAAGAGCTCCTGGCTGATATTGGCCACGGCGAACAGGAACAGCCATGCATCCTCCCCGCTGCGGAAGCGGGCGTTCTCGCCGGTGGCATCCATCTCCGCCACAAGCACGCAGAAAACCGGGTCCGGAAAGAGCGTCGTCTCCGCCGGCTTCTGGCGCAGCCACGGGTCCATGCCGGCATGGTTGCCCAACAGCGCGGACAATAGGAAATGGTCGCGCAGCACCGACAGCTGGCTCTTCCATTGCGAGCGCACCTCGCCCATTTCCTTGAGCAGCGCGGCAATGCGCTTCTCAATGCGGACGAAGCCCTCGGCGTAGTCGGCATCGAAGGGCTCCTGCTCCTCCTCCGTGTTTGCTTCGCCCTTGCCCCGCAGCGTCAGGAAGATTCTCCGCAAGCCGCTTTGGAATTGACGCACATTGAAATAGGCGACAAACAGCGACAGCAGGGAAAGCGCCGCCGTTGCGGCCACCATCCATAGCCTGAGCAGCTGCGCGTTGCGGGACGCCGCATCCACGGGAATCAGCATAGCATAGAGAAAGCCGTATGCCGCCGAGCGTTCGGTGGTCACATACATCGCTCCGGCCTCCGTGTCCAGCTTGACCGGACGGCTGCCTCCCGCCGCAGCTCCCCCGGCCAGCATGGCGCCGATGGCGTCGGGTGTCTCAAGCCGCAGCTGACCTGCCTGCACAATCGTCTGCCCCGCGGGCGAAAAGACAAGCAAGCCGCCCCGGCTGTCGAAGGGAAAGGACCGGATCATGTCGGCGATAACGGCGGCTTTGACATTGACGATAAGCGCCGCATCGGGCTCCTCGTAGAAGTAAGGCAGCGGAAGCACGTAGGTGAGCGCCTCCGGGCCTTTGCCTGCCTCGGGGCCGATAGCCCGGGGAGTAATCCACAGCTTGGATTTGCGCTCCGCCGCCGCTTGCCGCAAGGACGGCAGCCAGGAGGTATCGGGAAAGCTGTCCAGGTCCAGCAGCGCATTCGATGTCAGTACGAGCTGCTGCTTCCGGTGATAGAGATAAACCGAATCCACCGCATGGATCGAGGCCGAGAAATTGGCCAGATCGCGTCTGATGTCATTGGCCGCCAGCAGAGTGCCAAGCAGCGGTGTCTCTTGGATTTTGACGAATTGGAGCATTCCCGCCTGCAGCGATAGCTGACCCGTTACCTCCTCAGTCTGCCGGAGCAGCTGGTCCACCTGCTCCTTCATCTGGGCAATGGCCACCTTGGAGGTCCGTTTCACCTCCGCCTCGATCAGCCGGAGGCTCGTATAATAGCTGAACGTCCCGAACCCCAGCACCGGCACAATGGAAAGAAGCAAAAGCAAGGCGAGCTGTCGCTGCCGGACCAGTTTGCGGACAAGTTCCATAAGACTCTCCCCCTTCTTCTCTCCGCAGGCTTTTTGCCGCTTTATTATAACAAAAAAACGTTTTCATCTATATCGTCTTCTTTTCGTAAACGCGGATATCGCCGCTTCACATAGCGCCTGGCAGGCGGATTGCACGGCCAAGAGCCCGGGACAGCCCCGGGCTTTGGTTCACATCCATTTATTGCGGACCGGCTTGCGCCTGACCGGTTGTTCATCGGGGGAGGGGAGACCGCCATATCACCGCTTTACGGGTATACTGCCGCTTTCGGCCAGCATCGCCGACAGCAGCATCAGCAGCAAACCCTGCCCATAGCCTTCCGCCCGATGCTGGGCAATAACGTGATATTCACCGGGATGCTTCTGTACCCCCGTTCCGGCGGATACGCCGCGGAGCACACCCTCCCAGTCCACATGGGACAATACGGCGCGGGCAGCGCGGTCGGCCATCTCCCCATACGCCTCATCCGCGTTGCCGAAGCGCAGCGCCCGCTTTACCGCATACGCAATGCCTGCGGCGGCGGACGTTTCCACATAGGTGTCCGGAACATCGATGACGGTTGTCCATAAGCCGGAGATGTCCTGATAACGCGACAAGCCTGCCAGCTGCCGCTCGAGAATGGCCCTGATCTGCTTCCGCGCCGGCTCCGTCTCCGGGAGCAGCGTCAAAAGCTCCGCCGACACAATGGCCGCCCAGGCATTGCCCCGCGCCCACAAGCAGCCGATGGGCCCATTCTTTTGCTCATCCCAGCCGTGATAATACAAACCATTCTCCTGCTGTAGATGGCGCACATGCAGGAAATATTGGTTCAGCCCCTCCTCCACCGCCTCCCGGTCCTCCAGCAGAAGCCCCGCCTTGACCAGAAACAGACCGGCCATAAACAGTGTATCCACCCACATCTGCCCGCCGAAGCTGGTTTCCACAAGGGTATGCTCAAACGCGCCGTTCTTCAGCCGCTCTGCCCGGCGGAGCAGGAATTCCACCCTGGACTTGATGATCTCCGCGTAGCGCGGCTCCCCGGAAGCCACATACAGCTCAATGAGCGAAAAGCATGGCGCCGTGGCATTGACGGTTTCAAACACCTGGCCCCGCGCCAACTGCCCGTCAATCCACGCCTTCAAATATTGCAGCAGCGAATCGTTATCCGCGGCCTTCCACAGCGAAACCAAACCGTACAGCGCCACACCCTCGCTCCAGTTCCATTCCGCCATCGGCATCCGCCTTGTGGCCTGCGAGACCTGCCCGATTATTGCAGCCAAGCTGCGCGACATTCCTGTTCCTCCTCCCGTATTGTGTACGGCTCCAACTGTAAGCAAAAGCCGGTTTCGTTTCAATCGTCATTTTTTTGGAGCCGCCGCATTCCCAGTTCTTCCCGGACCGGAAGGTCGGAGGATATCGTACTGTCCCAAGATCAAGGAAGCGTCACGGCTGGCATAAACGCCTCCCACCCAAAAAAGGCAGCCCCGCCAACGGGAACTGCCTTCTCGTCTAATCGCGCCCCTATAGCGAGGCATACCTGTCACATAAAATCGTTCAGCACCACCGAATAAATATCTTCGGTCAGATGCAAGCCGCCGTCATAGCCCACGTAGGACTTGCTCATGACCAGATGGTTGCCTACGGGGGCGGCAATGGACAACTGGTACGCCTTCAGTTCCCGGGCCACCACCCGCTCCCAAGAGCTGCCCAGGATCAGCGGACGGCTGCGGATTTTGATCCTCCGCAGCTCCTCCTCCACAAAGCCCCCGTCGTTTGAAAATACCGTTTCCGCCGTAATGCCGTTGTTGAATTTGGCAAACTCCGCCGCCACCCCGTCCTGATACCGCTGGGGCGTATCCTCGGTAATAAACTGCTTCTCCGGGATCAGCCCCAGGTCATTGGTCAAAAACCGCGCCATCCCCAGCGCATACAGACTGTCCGCCACCGTGATGAACCGCCTGGGCAAGAGCCGGGTCTCCAGCAGCGTATCCGCCGCCCTTTCCAGATAATAATAGTAGCGGTTTTCCTCCCGGTTGATGACCCCCTCCACAACGGAAGGCGATACTCCGGCGAATTCCCCTACCGCTCTCAAAAACCGCGACGTCTCCGTCGGCCCAATAGGAAGAGCGGGATAATGAAAGAACGGCGTACCGAACTTCTCCTGCAGATGCTCGGCGGCCCGCAGTCCGATCCACGGGGAAAGCACCAGATTGAACTGGGCCTTGGGAATATCCCGCACCGCCTCCACACGGCTGTCGGGGCCGAAAATGACGTTGGGCTTCAGTCCGATGGAGGCCAGCAGCTTATTCAACTGCTCAATATCCCCGGCCCAGAAGGTATTCTGATACGGCACCACCGACCAGACATTCACCAGTCCCTGCTCTACCGGCTGCGGCTCCAGCAGCTGGTCGATAATGGCGTCCAGCAGGAGCTCATGCCCCAGCAGATTGCTGCCTTTGAACCCGCCTGTTTCCACATAGATAATGGGCTTTCCCTCTTTCTTGAACTTCCGGGCAATCTCCCCCACATCATCCCCGATAATGTCCGAGGTGCAGCCCGTCAGGACCACAAACAAATCCCCGTCGATTACATCAAAGGTATTGGTAATCAATTGCCGCAGCTGGTTGGTGCCCCCGAACACCACCTCATGCTCCGAGGCATTGGTGCAGGGAATGGCGTGCCCGCCCACATAGCCGGAGCCCTGATGCCCGTTTTGGGTTCCCAGGGTAATCATCAGCTTGGAGACGCAGCCGGGGCCGGAGTGGACGATGGGCACCGCTTTTTTGATGGCCAGCACCGATTCATAGGCTCCCAGGGCGCAGACATGGCGGATTTGCTCAACTGATTGTGACATGGCTTTTGCTCTCGCTTTCCATAAAGGTAAAGGGGTCCTGATCATACCACCAATCGGTGTAGGGCAGCCTGATCCGTTTGGCCAGATTAACCGCCAGGCTGTTATTGGCGAGAGTATCAATAATCCGGTGCCCAAAATCAATCGTCCCCTGATAGCCGAAGGCGCTGTATTCGTCGCTGACCATAATGGTGGGAATGCCCACCTTGGTGGCCCATACAGATTGGCCGGGATGCCGGCCGATGTAAATATCCGGCTTTACCTTCTTCAGCAGGTTGATAATCTCATGATTCTGCTGGTCGCTGACGCTCACCGGAATATCCTTCTCCCGCTTGGACAGCTCCAGGGTGCAGGACGGGCAGCCCCCGTGGTCATGCTTGGAATCATAATGCCAGGAGAAGCCCCATTCCACGTTCATACCAAAATCTTCCAAAAAACGGATATAATTATGGGCAAAGCTGGGGCCCATGCCCACCACCACCCGCTTCCCCTTCAGCTTGCGCTCAATTTCCTCCAGCTCGGGGGCGGCAAGCTCCTTTTGCTCCGCCAAATACGCCTCTACCTCCTGCTGCTTGCCCACCACATTGCCCAGCTTTCGGAGCCAGTCGTCAAAGCCGTTGATTCCATGGGGCTGGAGGGCCGTCACATAAGGGACGCCGAACTTCTGCTCCAGCCCGTTCCCCAGATAGCCGCCCAGGGTGCCGCAAATGCTGATGGTAGCCGCCGATTCCGACCACCGCTCAATCTGTTCAATGGAGCTGTAGGGGATACCGAACTGGGGCACCAGTCCCAGCCGTCCAAAAATCTCCGTCACCGCCGCCCGTCCGCTGGCCGTAAAATTAATTACATTCACCACCTCGGGACGCTTCTTCTCAGGCGGTTTGATCACACGAGTCAAAATAGCATGGAAAGCCGCATCAAAGCCGGAGGCCCAGATTTGCGAGCGGAAGCCGTCGCAGAATACGGGAACCACCGGAATCCCCACCTCCGCCTCCGCATCCTTCAAGGTCGCTTCAATATCATCCCCGATAATCCCCGAAGCGCAGGAGGTGGTAACGAAGATGACTCTGGGATGGAACCGCTCATAGGCAGCGTGGACCGCTTCCTTCAGAATTTTATCCCCGCCGAACACCACTGCTTTTTCCGTCATATTGGTATTGATAATTTGGACGTTCTTCTTATCCCAGCCCCGGATATGCTGGCCCCATTGAAAGCCCGCATTGGCTCCCGCCACATCCCCGGCGCAGCCGACAGGACCATGGTTGACAATGGCCGTATCGGTAATGCTGGACAAGTGTCCTTGGGCGCAGCCGGAGTTGCAGTTGGTGGCCTGGCTGAACCCCCGGTTGGCGTTCTTCAGGCAGCCGGATTGGGATTTTTCCGCCAAATCCTTAATGCTGCCCCTATACCCTATCACCGACTTCAACCGCTTTTCCCGGATAATCACCTGTGACCGTTTCAAATTAATTGCCATTTGTGCAGCCTCCCTCTCCCGTATGTTGGCCTGGCTGTAACCAGATTTCTCCTTGCACTCAATCGTCGAATTGCTTGGTAATCAGATCATCAACCGCCAATTGTCCCTTCTTCAAATGTCCCGTGGCCATCAAATCATCCAGCCACGGGTGGTGCAATTGGGATCGGTGCCGTTGATGGTAATTTTGGCGCCGTTCTTCTTTTTCACCAAATGGCGGTACTTCGGATCAACATCGGAATTGGGGTCCGGGTCCACATCCCCCAGCGTCACACCCTTAATCTTCGCTCCTGCTGCAATATAGGTGGCAAGAGTATTAATATGGGCGCCTCCAATGTGATTGGTTCCGAGCCGGATTTGGCTGGGTCAAACCCTGAGCTCTTCAAGTCCTTAAAGCCGATGGCTCCCTCAATATCAATCCCTTTTTTGGTCTTCCCCAGAATGCTTCCCGTTCCCTCCGCTTATTTGTAAACCTCCTGCTCCTCCAGCGCCTTCTCCTCATCCTCCACCACGCCGAACTCGATCAAGAGCCGCTCCAGCTCATCCATATCGATGGGGGTGGGAATGGTCATCATCTCATTGTACAGAATCTTCTCCGCAAGCTGCTTGTATTGGGCGGTTTGGGCATGGCCCGGATTATACTGGGTAACGGTCATCCGCCTCAGCTCGGCATGCTGCACCACATTGTTGCGGGGTACAAAATGAATCATCTGGGTATTCAGACGGCGGGCCAGCTCCGTAATCAGCTCATCCTCCCGGTCGGTATTGCGGCTGTTGCAGATGAGCCCGCCCAACCGGACGCCTCCGCTGTTAGCGTATTTCAAGATCCCCCGGGCAATATTATTGGCGGCATACATGGCCATCATCTCACCGGAGCAGACAATATAAATTTCCTGCGCCTTGTTTTCCCGGATGGGCATGGCGAACCCGCCGCAAACCACATCGCCGAGCACGTCGTAGGAGATGAAATCCATGTCGTCATAAGCGCCCTGCTCCTCCAGAAAGTTAATGGAGGTAATGATGCCCCGCCCGGCGCAGCCTACTCCAGGCTCCGGACCGCCGGATTCCACGCAGCGGATGCCGCCGAAGCCTGTGGAGACCACATCCTCCAGCTCCAGATCGTCCACGGTGCCCCGTTCGGCCGCCAGATGAAGCACCGTTTGCTGGGCCTTGGTATTCAGGATCAGCCGGGTGGAATCCGCTTTGGGATCGCAGCCGACAATCATGATCTTTTGACCGAAGGAAGTGGCCAGCTGCGCCAGCGTATTCTGTGAGGTGGTGGATTTGCCGATACCGCCTTTCCCGTAAAATGCAATTTGCCTCAGTTTTTTTGTCATGACAGTCGCCCTCGCTTAGCTGTATTTTATTAGTTTGCTTGATCAAAATCAGTGACAATCAGATCCGATACCTTCAGCTGATCCTTCTTAAGCGCCCCCGACACCACCAGGTCATCGATCCACGGCTGAATCAGCTTATCCTGAAACCCCTTGCCGCTGTAATAGTAGTGAACGGCATTTACAGGCTGGCCGATATAATCGGCAGTCAGTTGAATCGCCTCTTCCTCATTTTTCGTATCCACAATCCAGGCCTGGGCCTTTTTCACCGCTCTGACGAAGCCTTGAATCGCCTCAGGGTTTTCCTTAATAAATTTTTCCGTGAAATAATAAAAGGTTGTTCCTGCTGCTTCTCCCAACCCGGTATCCGCTGTGTCAAAAATTTCAATCAGACCGGAATCATTGGCCAGCTTGTAAAACGGGGGATGGACGCCGACAATGTCAATATTGCCCTGCTGGTTGGCCTGCAATGCTGCCGTATCACTGTCGAAGGCAACAAATTGGATTTGCTTCCGGCTAAAGCCAAGGTGGTCAAAAGCGTTGGTGGCAATGAAGGTGGTGCAGCTGGGAACAGTGCCGTTGATGGTGATCTTTTCACCCTTTTTCTTTTGAATCAGCTCCTCCAGGGTTTTCACTCCCTGCTTGGGACTGACATAGTATTTCATGTGATGGTACTTGTCATCGACTCCTTCCACAGGCTCTGAGCCGCCAATGGTGACGCCTTTTATTTTTGCGCCTCCTGCAATGAAGGTGGCAATCTGGTTGACATGTGCCGTGGACACATTATTGGTGCCGTTCAGGATGGAGGGAAGCACCTGGGCAGTGGTCAGCTCTCCTGTGTATTCCACATTAATCCCCTCTTCAGCGAAAAAGCCCTTTTTCTCGGCAATCACCCATGGCGTGGAGGAGCAATTTTTTTTGGTATCCGTTTTGATGGTGTATACCGGCTTGCCGGATTGGGCCGGATCAAGGCTTGCGCTTTTCAGGTCCTTGAAGCCTGCAGCGCCTTCAATATCAATTCCCTTTTTGGTTTTTCCAAAATAGCTTCCCGTCCCGATGCCGATGCCAATTACGGCAATGACGGATAAAATCACCCATTGCTTTTTTCTCTCAAATGCCATCTCCACACACCTCTTCTCAATAAATTCTCTTTAAGTAAAATTATTACAATAAAAGCATAAGTAAATCCGCTCGCTGCCCTCCTTTTCCGGCGCATGAACTCATTTCATCTATATAAAATGAAAAAGAGACTAATCCTTCTTCCGTCAGGAAGGGAATAGTCTCCAGCTAACTGGTCAACTTATTATTCCGATAATTCTTATGCGTTTTAATGTATATTAGCTTATCTTACGGATACGGGTTTGTCAACGCATGAAATAGGCCTGCGCCATCATTTCAAGAATTTGTAACTTTTTCCTCGTCCTACGGCTGGAGCCCAACAAGCAGGCTGAGAAATAAAAAATTCGGTCAGGGGTCCGCGTCAATCCCGGATACACCCTGGACGCGTCGACGCCCGACAGTGAAGCAAGGATTTTCGGACTGAGGTTCCGTTATTTTCCGAAAATATGCGCTTCTGATGATTTCACGGACACACGATGCGCTATTTCCCTTACATTCCGTCCAAACCGGCTTTTTTCCGGCACATAACGGCTCTGGTGTCCACTCAGCTGAAAAAAACCCGTTTTTTCGTCCAATAACGGCTTCTGTGTCCGTTTGCGTCCATGACCTGTTCCAGTCCCCTCCCGGGACAAACTGCGGGGGACCACACTTTCACCCCTCAGCAAAAAAACCGCCCAAACTCCGGGCGGCTGCTTTATTAACCACTTGTCGCTTACAAACTCTGGCTCCAATCATGCACCATGCTGCCTTCCAGGAACTTCTCGCAGTCCAAGGCTGCCATACAGCCGCTGCCTGCGGCGGTAATGGCCTGGCGGTAGCGGTGGTCCTGCACGTCGCCGCAGGCGAAGACGCCGGGGATGTTGGTTTCGGTGGTGCCCGGCTTTACCTTGATGTAGCCGGTCTCGTCGGTGTCCACCTGGCCGCCCAGGAATCCGGTGTTGGGAGTATGTCCGATAGCCACGAAGATGCCGTCGGTCTCAATGACCTCCTCCTGTCCGGTAGCGTTGTTCTTGACCTTAAGCCCGGTTACGCCCTTGTCCCCGGCCAGCACCTCCAACGGGGTGTTGTTCAGGCCCCAGGTGATCTTGGCATTCTCCCGGGCCCTGTCCTGCATGATCTTGGAAGCCCGCAGCTCGTCGCGGCGGTGCACCAGCTTCACTTCCGTGGCGAAGCGGGTCAGGAAGTTGGCCTCCTCCATGGCGGAGTCGCCGCCGCCTACCACGATAATCTTCTTCCCGCGGAAGAAGAAGCCGTCGCAGGTGGCGCAGGTGCTGACGCCGCGGCCCACGTTCTCGCGCTCACCGGCGATGCCCAGATATTTGGCGGAGGCGCCGGTGGAGATAATCACCGATTCGGCCTCCAGAGTTTCGCCGCCCTCCATGATGATCTTGAAGGGACGGGAGCCCAACTCCACCTCTTTCACCCAGCCGCTTTTGAAGGCCGCGCCGAAGCGCTGCGCCTGCTTGCGCATATTGTCCATCAGCTCCGGACCCATGATGCCGTCCGGGAAACCGGGAAAATTCTCGATCTCCGTGGTCGTGGTCAGCTGTCCGCCCGGCTCAGGCCCTTCAATCACCAGCGGGTTCAGGTTGGCCCGGGCCAGATAGATGGCGGCCGTCAGCCCCGAGGGGCCGGTTCCGATGATAATGCTTTTGTACATAGTAGATTCATCCTCCCTAATGGTTTTGCCGTAAGGCAAACCCGGCATCGTAAGCCTATGCTTCCCTTATTGATCCTCTGTTGTTGCCGCGGCTCCGCTTAAGCCGCTGTCCGGGCAGGCTCCCGCATAGATGGCCTTCATCTTCTGCCGGAGACCGCAGGCATCGTCGATATGCTTCACACAGGTGCGCGCCGTACTCACCGAAGTTTGATAACGGGCGGCAATTTCTTCATACGTTACGGACCGGCGGTGCATCTTGGCCGTCAGATACTCCAGCGCCGCAGCCCAGCCCTCGGGCTTCGCCATACGCGGCTTGGCCGGATGCACACGGGTTAAGAATTCCACCCATAGCGTTTCCAGATCATGCTGCTGCACCAGATCATACCGCTTGTTCATGCTGGAGAAGGCCATATCCAGAACCTCCGTCCATGCCTCCTCCCATCCGGGAAGACCGGGGGCATAAGGCTGGGCGGGATGCTGCGCAAGCTCTCCCTCCAGCATGGCCGAATAGGGTCCGGGAACCTTCATGGTCCGCAGCACAAACATGGCGACGCGCTTCAGATAATCATTTTCCACCGGGTCCAGAAGAAATTCACTGAGCGCTTCCTTCACCTCATGGTCCGCAATCAGGCCAAAGACTTGAATCACCTGCAGCTTGGTTTCCATGTCCCCGTGGCGCAGGGCCCAGAAGAAGGAGGACCGCACCAGCGGGTCCTTGCAGAGAGTCTCCGGCAGCAGCTCCCCTTCCTCCCGCTCCATGGAGCGGAACTGCTCCTCGAAGGGCAGGTGGTAATGGTAGCTTAGGAAAGGCCGGGCAAGACCAGAACCCTCAGGACCTCCCCGCCGCTCCATCATGGTCAGATAGAAGGGCGGAATCTTGGAGGCGGGGTCCAGCCGGGCAGCCTGCTGCCAGTGGCGCTCGGCCTCGGCATACCGTCCCGTATTGACGCATGCCACCGCGATATAATGGTAGAGGGACGGGTCCTCCTGGGCGCCGCATATACCGCTTTTGGTCAGACGCCGGAACAGCTGGTAAGCCGCTTCATGCTCTCCCAGAATCCCCATGGTAGTGGCCAGCTTAAAAACATGCTCCTGATGGTAGGGGCAGGTTTTGCGCAGGAGAGCCGCCAACCGCTCCAGCCGCTCCCGGTCCCCCAGATTCTGGTAGAAAATCGCCAGGTTGCACAAAGCGTGGAGATTGCCCTCTTCCTGGTCCAGGACCTGGCTGATGGTCTCCATGGCCTTGGTGAAATGCCCCATATAATAGTAGGCCAACGCCAAATTATTCTTGGCTGCCAGAAACTCGGGATACTTCTTGATCACCCGCTTCAGCAGCTTCACCGCTTCGCCGAATTGTCCCTGCTCCAGCAGACTGCGGGCCTTGTCATGCTCAAACAGCCCCTCGCGGCTCTTGATAAAAGCCGGCTCCGAGGGACGCTCCAGCTCGTAGCTCAGGTATTCCATCATTTCTTCCGATTCCTGAACAAACTGGCCTTCCTCATCATTCTCCAGGTAGTGGATAATCGCTTTTTCCGCCGCCTCGAAATCCTCCATATTGGCAAAATTATTGGCCATATAGAAGTAGCATTCCGTCATGGTCGGATCAACCTCATCCACAATCCGCTGCAGAATCTGATTGGACTCGCTATATTTCCCAATCTCGGACAGAATGCCCGCCAGATTGCAGTGATTCACAGGATTCTCCGGCTCGTAATCAACCGCCCGCCGGAAATACTTGATCGCCTTATCGTACCGGTAACGGTCCAGGGAACGGACCGCTCTTTCGAAAAAGAACGTGGCATCCATATGCAGTGGGATGATCTTCTGGTTTCCTGGAGCCGCCACACACTTTTTCTTGCCCATCATAAGGCACCTCCGGATCTCACATTCAATACGGGACTTGTGCCCGCTAAAATCAAGTATAGCCAAGTGCCATTTGGAAGTAAAGGCGAGTCTGTACAGGAGGATTCAGGAAATTCCTTTCCATATCCCGCCAAAATGAGATCTGCAAAAGCAACGCCAGCCCTGGCAGCTTGCAAAAAAAGCGCCCCGGGCTGAAATCGCCCCAGGACGCTTCACAAATGAACTTTTATACCCCGCCGTATTTGAAAAGGGAGCTGATGGAGCCGCCGCTGGTATTGATCCGGATGGCGTTGGAGAGAAGTCCCGCCACGGAGAGCACATGGAAGCGGGAGGAATGCTCCTCGGGAATGGCGATGGAGTCGGTGATCACAACCTCCATAATATTCGGATGGTCCAGACGCTCCAGAGCCGGCGGCGAGAACACCGGGTGGGTGGCGCAGATCAGCACATCATTGGCGCCCCGCTCCTTCAGCCCTTCCACCACATTGACAATGGTTGTGCCCGTGTCAATCAAGTCTTCAATAATAATCGGGGTGCGCCCCTCTACCTCGCCGATGACGTGGGTAATCACCGACTGGTTATGCTCCGGGCGTTTTTTGATCATAATGGCAAACGGGGCATTCAATATATTCGCCAGATTCTCGGCTGTCGTAGCCCGTCCCGCATCAGGGGAAACCACGATGGGATTCACGATGTTCTTCTTGCGGATGTAGTCGCTGATCAGATCCAATGCCGTCAGATGGTCCACCGGAATGTTGAAGAAGCCCTGGATGGCCGGCGCATGAAGGTCGATAGTAATGACTCTGTCGGCTCCTGCCGTGGTCAGTACATCCGCCACCATTTTCGCCGAAATGGGCTCCCGCGGTGCTGCTTTGCGTTCCTGCCTCGAGTAACCATAGTACGGAATCACCAGGTTGATTGTCCTTGCCGAAGCACGTTTGGCGGCATCCATCATAACCAGAAGCTCGACAAAGTGTTCGTTGATGGGCCGGGAAAAGGTTTGGACCAGGAACACATCGCAGTTGCGGATGGTTTCCTCGTACAAGCAATAATGCTCCCCGCTTTTGAAGCGGGACAGCTTGACCCGTCCGAGCGGACGACCCAGCTCTCCGCAGATCCTCGCCGCCAATTGCGGATTCGAGGAACCGGAGAAAATTTTCACGTTTTCGGAAATCATGGTTACCCTCCTGAGCTTTTTTGCCAATGTGGCATGGACCTTCCGGGTGGAACGGCCAATTCTATTATACATCTTGGAGAGCGCTTTTGTTAGTCTCAAAAGTGAATGTTTCCCTATCTGTCGCCGAAAATTGACAGCGGTCGGATTGGGAAAGAATATATAACTTTGTTCGGAAAACGAACAAACTAAGACCAATTTTTATAGCTTCTTTGCATTATAATAAGGAAGAAATCATGAACCCGCCTTCTTTCGGAAGGCTTGCGAGGGAGGATAAAGTGATGGCCACGTACCAAAATCCGATTTTGCCGGGGTTTTACCCGGACCCGTCCGTATGCCGGGTGGGAGAAGACTATTATCTGGTGACCTCCAGCTTTGAATATTTTCCGGGCGTACCTCTGTTCCACAGCCGGGATCTGGTTCATTGGCGGCAGCTCGGTCATGTGCTGGACCGGCCCTCCCAGCTGAACCTGGACGGCATTCTGCCCTCCAAGGCCATTTGGGCCCCCACCATCCGTTACCATCAGGGCATCTTCTATATGATTACCACTTTCGTCGATAATCAAGGCGAGCAGCATAACTTTTATGTCACAACCAAGGACCCGGCAGGCCCCTGGTCCGATCCCGTGTGGCTGGAGGACGCGCCGGGCATTGACCCGTCCCTCTTGTTCGACGATGACAGAAAGGTTTATTACACCGGCAACCGGGTTCCCCCGGAGGGCCAGGTCCATGCCAAGAATATGGATATCTGGATTTCCGAGCTGGATGTGTCCACCGGCAAGCTGACGGGAGAAAAACGGAGTCTGTGGCAGGGAGCCCTGAAGGTGGCCCATGCCCAGGAAAGCCCCCATTTGTACAAAATCGGGGGGTATTACTATCTGATGATCGCCGAAGGGGGAACCGGCTTCACCCACGCGGTGACGATTGCCCGGAGCGAGCATGTTTTCGGCCCGTATGAAGGGTACAAGGGCAATCCCATTCTGACTCACCGCCATCTGGGCCGGGAAGCGGCCATTGTGAATGTGGGCCATGCGGATATTTTCGATACCCAGGACGGGGATTGGTGGATGGTTTGCCTGGCCTCCCGCCCTTACGGCGGCTACTACCGCAATCTGGGCCGGGAAACCTTCCTGGTTCCGGTGAAATGGGAGGACGGCTGGCCGGTGGTCAATCCCGGCAAAGGCATCGTGGAAGCGGTGATGCCCGCTCCGCGCCTGCCAGCCCATCCGTTTCCGGCAGTATCCGGCTTTGATCCCTTCGACGGGGAGCGGCTGGCGGATACGTGGAACTTCCTGCGCACGCCCCGGGGCGATTTCTGGAGCCTGGCGGAGCGCCCCGGCTTTCTGCGGCTCCGGCTGAAGCCGGAAACTCTGGCGGATTGCGCCAATCCCGCCTTCGTCTGCCGCAGACAGCAGCATATGAGCTTCAGCGCCCGCACCGTAATGGAATTCTCCCCTCAAGCCGAGGGAGAAGCCGCAGGAATGGCCCTGCTGCAAAACGCCAATTACCAGTTCCGTATGGTGTACGGAATGTTCGACGGGGAACGGTCCCTCCGACTGATGGAGCGCAGAGGCGGCCAGGATAAGCTGCTGGCTTCCGCAGCGTTGGAGGCCGAGCGCCTCTTCTTGAAGGTGGAGGCACGGGGACAAGCCTACTCCTTCTCCTATAGTCTGGACGGAATGGAGTGGATGACTCTGCTGGCCGATGCGGACGGCACCATCCTGAGCACTGATGTGGCAGGCGGTTTTGTAGGCGCCTATATGGGCCTGTACGCCACCTCCCACGGACAAAAGAGCGGCAATTCCGCCGATTTCGACTGGTTCGAGTATTTGCCGACAGCAGAGTAAGGCTCCGCATTCATCCGCAGAGGAGGTTTTTTCCTTGACAGAACGAACCTATACCAATCCCATCCTGCCCGGCTTTCACCCGGACCCGTCCATTGTGCGGGTGGGCGGGGATTATTATTTGGCCAATTCCACTTTCCAGTTCTTCCCCGGCATTGTGCTGTCTCATTCCCGGAATCTGGTGAACTGGCGTTATATCGGCCACGGCCTCACCCGGAGCGAGGACCTGCCCCTCCGGGGGCTGCCGGACTCCTTCGGTATTTGGGCTCCCGACATCTCCTGTGTGGACGGGATGTTCTATCTGATGGCTACCCTCCGCCTGGCCGGAGCCGCACGGGTTAACATCGTCGTCCGCTCGGAGCGGCCGGAGGGACCCTATTCCGCCCCGGCGGTGCTGAACCATGAGGGGATCGATCCCTCCCACTTTGTGGATGGGGACGGCCGCCGCTACATGGTCTATGGCCGGGGCGGCGCCTGGCTGCTGCCTCTCTCCGCCGACAGCATGTCCCCGGCAGGGGAGGCGGTGAAGCTGTGGGACGGAACCGGCCGGGCCTCTCCGGAGGGCCCCCATCTCCTGCGCAAGGACGGCTGGTACTACCTGATTCTGGCCGAAGGCGGCACGGAGTACGGCCACTGCATTACAGTGGCCCGCTCCCGGCAGCTGCTGGGGCCCTATGAGCCGTGCCCGTGGAATCCGGCGCACACCCAAACTGATCCCTCCGCCGTTATCCAGCGCGCGGGCCACGGCAAGCTGGTGGAAACCCAGCATGGGGAATGGTGGATGGTCCATCTGGGCGGGCGGCCGTTGCGGGGAGGTTTCTGCACCCTGGGGCGGGAGACCTTCCTGGAGCCGGTCCAGTGGACGGAGGACGGCTGGTTCACCGTCAACGGCGGCCAGGGGCCCAGCGTGGTGCAGCAGGCTCCCGCGTTGCCGGAAGTTCCGGCGGAAGCGCCGCCTGCCCGGGATGAGTTCGCCGCCGCGGCGCTTCCGCTCCACTGGTGCTTCGCCCGGAATCCCCGGGAGGACAGATGGTCCCTGGCGGAGCGCCCCGGCTTCCTGCGCCTATACACAGGCGATGCGGACCTGGACTCCACCGACGCCGAGAATGTAGTGGTGCGGCGGGAGACCGCGCACCGTTGCACTGCGGCGCTCAAGCTGGAATTTGCTCCGGTGGAGCCGGGAGAACAGGCGGGTCTGACCTGCTATTATGACTCCCGCTGCTTCATTAAGCTTGCGCTGACGGCGGCAGCAGAGGCGGAGGGCGGCTTGCAGGTGAAGCTGACGGAGAACCGGGCCCGCAGCCTGCGGGAGCTGGCCGCCCATCCGGTTCCGGCGGGAACCGGGACAGTATACTTCCGGGTTCAGGTGGACGGAGAGGCGCGGACCTTCTCGTACAGCCTGGACGGGAAAGAATGGCTGGAGGCCGGGACCGTGGAGGACGCCCGCTTCCTGAGCGACGAAGGCACCCGGGAGAAAAAGGCCTTCACCGGCGCCATGGTAGGCCTGTTCGCCGTAAACGGCGGCTCGGGCCGGCGCATCCCGGCAGATTTTGACTGGTTCGAGTACCGGGTTGGGGAGTAAGAGCAGGCGTGATGGAGCTGTCCGAAAAGTACGCCAAGATGAATCCATATTCGGCAGAAAAGGGTTTTCTGCAGGAAAACCAGCTTCGGAAGCATACGTCTTAGGACAAGCAGAATCTGGCTAACGAATCTCTATCACGCTATTTCGCGAAAACGGGCATGATGAAAAATCTAACGAATCCATAAAGCGTTATTCGCCTGTTTGAACGCATTTCGGCGCAAATTCGGACCAATAGCGATCCTACGATTCGTTAGATTTAAAACAATGCTCACCTATAGTTAAATAGCGATGCATNAAAACAATGCTCACCTATAGTTAAATAGCGATGCATAGGAGCGTGTCTATTAATTGTGGATGAATCTTCATTCAAGAAAATAAATGAATATAAGCTAAATAAAAACATATTTCACATCTTCAACCTACTATTTTTGGTATAATAGATGTATCTGATGGGAGGGTGTTGGTAATGAACACACGAGTACGGTATAAAGTATTGGATCAAGTGACGTTTGCGGACCTGCTGGTCTACTCCAAGCTGCCCTCCCATCCTTTTTGGTCGCACGTGGAGAAGCACATCGACTTCTCCTTTGCGGATGCCCTTTGCGCGTGCTTGTACTCCCCGCTGGGACAGCGTCCCTATGCCCCTTCACTCAAACTCAAGGTGCATCTCGTTCAGCGCTTTTACAATCTCTCCGATCGGCTGGTCGAAGAAAAAATCATCGGCGATCTGTTCATCAAACGCTTCCTCGGCGTGTCCGTCGAGTTTTTTGGCCTGGACCACAGCACCATCGCCTTGGATCGGGATCGCTTGGGCCCGCATCTGTTTCAGGCTTGTCACTTGTACATTCTCGCCCAACTTTACAGTCTGGGCTTATGGGGTCATCACGATGAACAATGGATTCTCGATTCCTTTCCGACGGAGGTCGGGCTTCCCCGTGTCTCGGCACATCGGTTGATCCAGCAGGCCTTCATCCGGTTGCTCCAACATCTCAAGCGTCATTCTCCCGAGATCTTCTGTTTGCTGGAACGGGAGTGCTCGCTGGATGCGGTTTCGTCCCGGCTGCCGCCACAAGCTTCCACGGCCGACCGCATGCTGGCGTTCAGCAAATTGGCTGCCCAAGCCTATACCGTTCTGCAACGCTTGGAAATGAGCGACCTGACCGCTTCTTCCGAGTGCCCTAAAGAACAGCTTCAGTGCCAACACATCCTGCGCCGCATCTTGAACGACTATGTGAAGGTCTCCTCCTCCACGCCTCCCGAGGGAGAAGGCCCTTCCGCCGGTGGGTCCCCGTCTACCGGAGAGGCCGTCCATCCGGTGGAGTGCGCTACGCCAGAAAGCACCGCCGCCTCTGCTCCGGCTGCCAGCCGTTTTGAGAAGGTTCCCTTTGACCAACGCTCCGCCGACCGCATCGTCAGCGTGGTTCATCCAGAGGCCCGCATCGGGCATAAAACCCGCTTCAAGATGATCGAGGGCTTCAAAACCCAGAACCTGATCACGAGCAGTCGCGTGATTCTTCTGGCGGATGTTGTCCCGGCCAATGAGCATGACCGGGACGCGACGGTTTCGATGGTGAACACGCTGCTGCAGTTGTTCCCGGTTGTCCCCCGCTTCTTGTTGGGGGACAGCGCCTATGGGCATGGAGCACAGCGGGAGAAGGTAGCCGCGTTGGGCCTTCAAGTGGTCGCCCCGCTGCCGCTCACGCCGCATCCTACAGGCTTGTATGACGCGACCCGCTTTGAGTTTGAGACCGAACACGATCGGTACCGTTGTCCCCAGGGCCACATCACCGTGCGCCAATATGACAACGTCAAACTGGAGGGGGCGCAATACTATTTTCCGAAGGCGGCCTGCGCGAATTGTCCCCTGCGAGCCGAATGCACCACAAACAAAAATGGGCGCAGTGTGTTCCGCAGCCGGTATGCAGCCCACTACGAAGCAGGCGCAGCGCTCAATGCCAGCGAAGAGGGGCGGTACCTGAGCCGGCGACGCAAACGGGTGGAGCAAAAAAACCAGGAATTGAAGAACGATGCCGGTTTGGGCTACACCCCCAAAGCCAGCTACGCCTTGTTGCGGATCAAGGCGAGCATGGGAGCCATCGTCACCAACCTCAAACACGCGGTCAAACGGCTCAGCCACCCACGGCCAGGGTTTCTTCGCCGTGCCGCTCTGGCATAAAGGAAGCCAGCAGAGAGATCTGCCGGGTGCCATACTCTCCCTATCCCAGACCCCAATGGAGCCTCATCTACCCTGATTTCCTAGTTTTATCCATGTGACTCGCGTGAAGGAGAAGAGGGGGGAGGGAATGCTCACAATTCCTAGACACGCTCCATAGATTCGTTAGCGTTTCTCCCATTTGACTTTTCGGACAGCCTCTTTTGGAGGATGGCTAGGCCGAAATAATGGAAGTATTTTTCCGCTATTTCTCCCTTCTTGCCAAGGAAGCATCCATAACGGAAGTGTTTTTCCGCTATAAAACGAAATCAGCTGGCAAACAAACCACAGAAGAGTGTTAACGGAAATCCGTTTCCGCTATATACCAGTTTTCCCATAGCAAAAGATAAATAGCGGAAAACACCTTCCGCTATTTCAGCCGCTGTTAGCCGTCACGCATCGCCGCTTTCCCCATCGCTTTCCCCACTATGAAAATAAGCTGTTTCCTCCCCTGAATTTCCATTGCAACAAGAGCCGCCTCCTGATAAAAGGAGAACGGCTCTCTCATCCTTGCTATTTGTTATGCCGCCGGTCCAGCTCGGCCAGCACATCGTCCAAGGGCAGCTTCTGCTCCTGCAGGAGCACCAGCAGATGGTACACCAGATCGCTTACCTCATACCGGAGCTCCTCGGGGCTGCGGTTTTTGGCGGCGATAATCACTTCTCCCGCTTCTTCGCCCACCTTTTTCAGGATCTTGTCCACGCCCTTGTCGAACAGATAGGTGGTATACGCCCCCTCCGGCCGCTCCCGCTCCCGCTCCGCAATGGCAGACTCCAGCTTGGCCAGAATGGCGAAACGATCCCCGGCGTCCACAGACCCGGCCTTCCGCCAGCCCTTGGCCTCCTCCCGCTCCACACCCCGCAGGCTGCTTCCCACATATTCCTCCGGGCCGCGTTCGGCGCACGCAGTTGCTCCGCCGCCGGAAGTCTCATTGTCCGCTTCCTGTCCGCAGCCGCAAACAGCACCATCGGCCGTCGCAGCGACCCCAACCAGCGGCAGCTCCCGGTAAAAGCAGCTGTAGCTGCCCGTATGGCAAGCCGGTCCTTGCGGAGTCACCTTCAGAAGCAGCGTGTCGGCGTCGCAGTCGTAGGCCAGGCTTTTCACCTTCTGCACGTTGCCAGAGGTAGCGCCCTTATGCCACAGCTCCTGCCGGGACCGGCTCCAGAACCAGGCGTCGCCGGATTCCACCGTCAGCTTCAGCGCCTCCCGGTTCATGTAGGCCACCATCAGCACATCCTTGCTGGCCGCATCCTGCACCACCGCTGTCACCAGGCCGTCCGCCGACCAGCGGATCAGCTCCGCCAGCTCCTCCGCCGTTGCCGCCAGCCTTTGTTCCGTTTCGCCGCTCATCGCACCTCGACCCCTTTGTCCCGCAAATCCTGCTTCACTTCATGTATGGTCAGTTCCTTATAGTGAAAAATCGTCGCCGCCAGCCCCGCATCCGCCTTGGCCGCCGTAAACACCTCGTAGAAATCCTCTTTTTTCCCCGCGCCGCCGGAGGCAATCACGGGAATGCCCACCGCCTCGGACACCGCCCTGGTCAGCTTCACGTCGAAGCCGTCCTTGGTGCCGTCGGCGTCCATGCTGGTGAGCAGCAGCTCACCCGCTCCCAGCGACTCTACCCTCCGGGCCCACTCCAGCGCCTTGATCCCGGTGGGCGTCCTGCCGCCGTGGATATAGACCTCCCACTCCCCCCAGGCCGGGTTGAAGCGGGCGTCGATAGCCACCACAATACACTGGGAACCGAAACGCCGGGCTCCTTCCGAGATCAGCTGCGGATTTTTCACCGCTGCCGTGTTGATTCCCGTCTTGTCCGCTCCCGCCCGCAACAGCCGGGTCATATCCTCCACGCTGGAGATGCCGCCGCCTACAGTAAAGGGAATGGTAATCTCCCCCGCAGTCTGGCGAACCACCTCCACCATGGTGGAGCGTCCTTCCACAGATGCCGATATGTCCAAAAAGACCAGTTCGTCCGCGCCGTACCGGTCATAAATGGCCGCCAGCTCCACCGGATCGCCGGCATCCCGCAGATTGACGAAATTAACTCCCTTGACCACCCGCCCGTCCTTCACATCCAGGCAGGGAATAATCCGCTTTGCCAGCATTGGCCGTCCCTCCTTTCCTCATGCTGCGCCTGCCTCGCACAGCCGCCTGCCGTCCCCGGCTTGCCGCTCTAAGCCGCTGGCTCCCGGGGCAATCCCTATCCTACGCCAGCCCCAGCCGCCGATGCGCTTCGCCCAGCTCAATGCTGCCGGTATACAGCGCCTTGCCGATAATCGCCCCGGCCACGCCCTTGTCCGCATAGGCGGCCAACGCCTCCAGATCCTCATACCGGCTGACCCCGCCGGAGGCAATCACCGACTGCCCGGATACCTGGGCCAGCCGGACAATGGCCTCCACATTAGGCCCCTGCATCATGCCGTCCCGGGAAATATCCGTAAAAATAAACGTCTTCGCCCCCAGCTCCGCCAGCTGCACCGCCAGGTCCTCCGCCTTTACTTCGGAGGTCTCCAGCCAGCCTCTGGTGGCCACATAACCGTTCCGGGCATCAATGCCGATAGCCACCTGCTCCCCGAACCGCCGGAGCACCTCCTCCACAAACGGGCGGTTCTCAATGGCTGCCGTCCCGATAATCACCCGGGAGACGCCCAGGGACAACAGCCGCTCCACATTCTCCACCGTCCGCAGGCCGCCGCCGGTTTGCACCGGAACCTTGACGCTCCGGGCGATGTCTCCGATCAGCTGGTGATTCACCGGCTCCCCCGCCTTGGCTCCGTCCAGGTCCACCAGATGAATCCACTTGCCGCTCTGCTCCGCCCAGGCCAATGCCGCCTCCACAGGACTGTCGTTATAGACCGTCTCCTGATTGTAATCCCCTTGAATCAGACGGACGCATTTGCCGCCGCGGATATCAATTGCCGGATATAAAGTAAACATGCTCGCCGCATCCCCGCTTTCTTTTTATCACCGCGCCGGGTCCGAAAGCTTCAGGAAATTCTCCAGAAGCTTCATGCCCAGCTCGCCGCTTTTTTCCGGGTGGAACTGGGTGCCGAACACGTTGCCCCGGCCCACCACCGCTGTGACCGGACCGTAATAATCCGTATCCGCCAGCAGATCCTCCTCACGCTCCGGCAATGCCTTGTAGGAGTGGACAAAATAGGCGTGCCCCTCCTCCAGTCCCGCCAACAGCGGCGACGGCTGCTTGAAGCGGAGCCGGTTCCAGCCCATGTGTGGAACCTTGAAATCCCCCACGATCCGTACCACCTTACCGGGCAAAAGCCCCAGCCCCTCATGCTGCCCATGCTCCTCACTGGAGGAAAACAGCAGCTGCATACCCAGGCAAATACCCAGCAAGGGCTTCCCGCCGGCCGCGTACCGTACCGCAACCCGGCCAAGCCCGGTTTCGTTCAAGAACTGCATCGCATCGCCAAAGGCCCCCACTCCCGGGAGAATGGCCCCGTCTGCGGCCAGAATTTCCTCCTCGCGGGATGTAACCAGCGCCTCGTAGCCCAGGCGCTCCACCGCCTTTTGCACACTGTGCAGATTGCCCATGCCATAATCGATAATTGCAATCACCGGCTACAGAACCCCCTTCGTGGAGGGCACTCCCTGCACACGGGGGTCGATGGAGGTGGCTTCGTCCAGCGCCCGGCCCAGGGCCTTGAACACCGCTTCAATCATGTGATGGGTATTCCGCCCGTAGTGGACAATCACATGCAGGGTAATCCGCGCCTCCAGCGCCAGCTTCCACAAGAATTCATGCACCATTTCCGTGGAAAAGGTACCCACCATCGCAGACGGATACTCGGCCCGGTATTCAAAATGGGGCCGGTTGCTGATGTCGATCACCACTTGGGCCAAGGCTTCATCCATAGGAATGAACACGCTGGAATAGCGCTTAATGCCCCGTTTGTCCCCCAAGGCCTCCCGCAGGCATTGGCCCAGGCAAATGCCGATATCCTCCACCGTATGATGGTCGTCAATATAAACATCGCCGTCCGCCTGCACCTTCAGGTTGAACTGGCCGTGTTTGGTAAACAGGTCCAGCATATGGTCCAGAAACGGCACCTTGGTCTCAATCTCCGAAGCTCCATTTCCGTCAATACTGAAGGACAGCTCGATATCCGTTTCATTGGTTTTCCTGGCCACAAAGGCCGTGCGCCCGGCCACAATCTCTGCTCCGCCTTCAGCCGGATTGCCCTTGAATGCATCCGTCATCCCTGTCCGCCCTCCTTTTCCACCCGGATTTCCACTGCACGTGCGTGGGCTTGAAGCCCCTCAAACCGCGCCAAAGCGGAAATCTGCGCCGCATCCCGCAGCAAGGCTTCCTTGCTATAGTAAATCACACTGGATTTCTTCACAAAATCATCCACCGACAACGCCGAGGAAAAACGGGCTGTTCCATTGGTCGGCAGAACATGGTTGGGTCCGGCAAAATAATCCCCTACCGACTCCGAGCTGTAGGGGCCCAGGAAAATGGCTCCGGCATTCTCGATTTTGCCCAAGTAGCGGAAGGGCTCCTCCACAATCACCTCCAGGTGCTCCGGCGCCATCCGGTTCACCACGGCAATGCCCTCCTCCAGAGAGCCTACTGTCAGAATGGCTCCGTAATCGGCCAGGGACTTGCCGGCGATTTCCCGCCGGGGCAGCAGGGCCAACTGGCGCTCCAGCTCCACAGCCGCCGCCTGGGCCAACGCCACCGACGGCGTCACCAGCACCGCCGAGGCCATCTCGTCGTGCTCCGCCTGGGACAGCAGGTCCGCCGCCACATACGCCGGGTCGGCGGTATCATCCGCCAGCACAATAATCTCGCTGGGGCCGGCAATGCTGTCGATGTCCACCACGCCGTACACATACCGCTTGGCCAGGGCCACATAAATATTGCCCGGCCCGACAATTTTGTCCACGGCGGGAATTTGCTCCGTACCATAGGCCAAAGCCGCTACCGCCTGGGCACCGCCCACCCGGTAAATCTCCTGCACGCCCGCTTCGGCGGCGGCAACGAGAATATACGGGTTGACACCCTCCACCCCTGCGGTGGCAGGCGGCGTCACAATGGCAATCTCCGGCACCCCGGCTACCTGGGCGGGGATGGCGTTCATCAGCACCGAGGAGGGGTACGCCGCTTTGCCGCCGGGCACGTACAGGCCTACCCGCTTCAACGGACGGTACACCTGCCCCAGCATGGTGCCGTCCGGCTGCAGATCCATCCAGGTTTCCCGCTTCTGCTTCTCATGGAAGGCCCGGATGCGGACCGCCGCCGCCCGGATCGCCTCCACAAACTCCGGCTCCACCTGGCGGTATGCCCCTTGAATCTCTTCCTCCGTCAGCCGGAAGCTGTCTACCTTGGCCCGGTCGAACTCCTCCGAATACCGGCGGAGGGCGGCATCCCCCTGCGTCCTTACCCCTTCAATAATAGCCTTCACCGCTTCATTTTGCTCCGGCGAGCCATACTCCACCTCCCGGCTGATGGCAAACTCCTCTGCCGGCATCATCCGCACCACTGCCATATCTCCACCATCCTCCCCTTAAAATCTCCTCAAGCCCCTCTATTTCACCGGTACCGTTTCCCGGTTGGTAATAACCTCCTGCAGCCGGTCGCACAGATCCTGAATCCGCTCGTTCTTCATCCGGTAGCTGACCCGGTTGGCAATCAGGCGGCTGGTAATGGAGAAAATCTGCTCCATCTCCACCAGCCCGTTTTCCACGATGGTGGCCCCGGTTTCCACCATATCCACAATCCGGTCCGCCAGCCCGATCAGCGGCGCCAGCTCAATGGAGCCGTTCAGCTTGATTACATTCACCTGCTGGCCCCGCTCCCGGAAATACTGGGAGGCCACATTGGGATATTTGGTGGCCACCTTCAGATTAATGGCAGGCTTCCAGTCCGGCAGCCCGATCACCGACATCCGGCAGCGGGCAATCCCCAGATCCAGCAGCTCATACACATCGCGGTTATCCTCCATCAGCACATCCTTGCCCACGATGCCGATATCCGCCGCCCCGTACTCCACATAGGTGGCCACATCCACCGGCTTCGCCATAATAAATTCCAAAGCCGCATCCGGCACCGTAATAATCAGCTTGCGGGACTCCTCCAGATCATCCGGCACGGCGAAACCCGCCTCCTGAAACAGCTTGATGGCCGGACGGTTGATCCTGCCCTTGGGCATGGCAATTTTGAGCAATTCCTTAGAGCTTTCCTTAGGGAAAGCTTGCGTCATAAGCATCTGCTGTCTCCCTCCTTTACACCAGGCAGATTACATCCCGGTATGTGCTTCCGTTTAAGCGGATGTTGCCCTCCGCATCCTTCTCCATCACCGGGGCCTCCGCCACACAGCGCGTCTCCACCTGCACATGAGGCGCTGTGCGCAGCTCAGTGGCTCTCGCCAGCCCTTCGCGGCGGCGTTCGGCGCTGTACAGCACCAGGAGACGGCGGGGCTCCTCCGGAAGCTCGCGGACCGCCTCCAGAATGCGGGTCGTCTTCAGAGCAAAGCCCGTCGCCGGAGCCTCTCTGCCGAACTGGCGGAGCAGATTGTCATAACGCCCGCCGCTGACCACCGGAAAGCCCAGATTGGCCGCGTACCCCTCGAACGTCATGCCCGTATAATACGAAAAATCCCCGATCATCGTCAGGTCGATGAGCACATGCTCGCTGACGCCGTATGCCTTCAACACCTCATAAATCCGGCAGAGATGGTCCAGCGACTCCCGGGCCAGTGGATTCTGCGTAATACCCAGCGCTTGCTGGCAGATTTCCTCCCCGCCCCGCAGCCGCAGGATTGCCTCCAGCTCCTTTTCCACCGCCGGGGCCAGCCCAAAGCTGCGCAGCTGCTGGCGATAACCCACATAATCCCGGTTCAAGAGGCATTCCTTCAGCACCTTCTGCCTGTCTTCCCCATCCCGCAGCGTCTCATGGAACAACCCGTTCAAAAAGCCCGTATGCCCCAGGGCCATCTTGAAGCTGTCCACTCCCGCAGCCTGCAGGGAGGCGATAGCCAAGGCAATAACCTCCGCATCCGCTTCGGGAGAAGGATCGCCCACCAGCTCCGCTCCCGTCTGGAAAAACTCCGACTCCCGCCCCGCTTCCTCCTCGAAGGCCCGGAACACATTGGCATGATACGACAGCCGTACAGGAAGCGTCTCCTCCTTCATCAGGGACGCCACCACTCTGGCGATGGGCGCGGTAATATCCGGCCGCAGCACCAGGGTTCTCCCGTTCTGGTCCAGCAGCTTGAACATCTTCTTGTCTTCCGTGGAGCTGGCCACGCCCACTGTATCATAGAACTCCAGCGTAGGAGTAATGATCTGGCTGTAGCCCCATTTTTCCATACACTCCAGCACCCTGGATTCGATTCTTCTCAATCTGGCAGCCGCTCCCGGCAAATAATCCTTCACCCCGGTGGGCTTCTCAAACCCCTTCGGTTTGGACACTATCCTTCACCTCGCGCCAGAAGCCGGCTTCTACCTGCAGCTTCCGATATCTTGTACAAGCACCATAAGCCTATTCTATCATATGGCCAAAATCATTCCAGCCCGGCATCAACCGGAAATGCTCTATGAACGCCAATAGCCTCGAGCCTCGTTCATTGCGTCCCATTCAGCCATCTCCGCCCAAAACGCTTTAGTGTGTTACCATACTACCAAAGTAAAGAGTTTAGTCGTAACTATACCACTTCACGCTTCATGCGTCAATGGTTTTTGCTGCGTGTGCGCCCGTTTATACATACAAAAAGCAGGCATATTTGCCTGCTCCTCCGCAATTCTGCTATAACCGGCCGGTTCCGCAGGCCTCTGTCCGCTGCTCCTCCTCCGGCTCTCCGGACCGGATCACCTGCAGCGGATTTCCGGCCACAAAACTGCCCGGCGCCACATTCTTATGCACCACCGCTCCCGCGGCCACTACCGCCCGGTCGCCGATGGTAACCCCCGGCAGAATGGTGCAGTTGGCTCCGATCATCACATGGTTGCCGATCCGCACATCGCCCAGACGGTATTCGTCGATCAGATATTCATGGGCCAGAATAGTGGTATTGTACCCGATGACACAATTATCCCCCACATGAATCCGCTCCGGAAAAAACACATCCACCATCACCATCAGGCCAAAGGAGGTTTCCTTGCCCACCTTCATCCCCAATACGCGGCGGTAGATGGCATTTTTCAGGGGAAGATAGGGGCAATACCGGGCCAGCTGGATAAAAATGAAATTTTTGACCGATTTCAACGGATTGACCGTTTTGTACACCTGCCACAGGGCATTGGGGCCCTCAGTGGGATACCGCTCCAGCTTTCTCAATCCGCTCCCCCGCTTTTGACACCGCAAATCTCCAGGAGCTCCCGCATATCCCGGATCATATAATCGGGCCCCAGCCCGCTCAGATAATCCTCGCCCTTGGCCGTCCAGGCCACTCCGGCCACGCGGGTTCCGGCATGTTTGGCCGCCAGAATATCATATTGGCTGTCTCCTACCATAAGCGTTTCTTCCGGCTTCACGCCGAGAATGGCCGCCGCCTTCAATATCCCCTCGCCGTGGGGCTTGGGCTCCGTTACATCCTCCACCGTAATAATGGCATCCAGATACGGCGTCAGCCCGAAACGCTCCAGCCCCATCAAGGAGGTTTTGCGGATCTTGCTGGTTACGACTCCAAGGCGGAGCCCCGCCCGGTGCAGCTTCTCCAGCACTTCTCCAACATGCGGGAAATCCATAATCAGCTCATCATGGCGCTCGATATTGAACTCCCGGTACTTGGCGATGTAACGCTCCACATTCTGCAGACCGGTATACTCCCGCATCTGATCCACCAGCGTGCGGCCGAAATTGCGGATAATATCCTCCCGGGTATAAACCCGGGGCGTCTCCCCCTCCAGCGTATGAAGGAAGCTGGCAATAATCAGCTCATTGGTGTTCAATATGGTTCCGTCCAGGTCAAACAGAACTGCCTTAAGCATGCCCGTCCTCCTGAGCCGGTTTGTCCTCCACTGCAACAGGCTGGACAGCATCAGCCGTTTCCGGAACCGCAGGGGCCGCCTCTACGGCCTTGGAGGAAACGATAGGATCGGCGTAATACGGCAATGCCGCCCCATATTTCATCCGCCGGTAAATCATGTAGCCGATCGCCGCAAGGATGAGCAATACCGCAACCACCTGAGAGGTCCGGATATTCCCGTAAGCCATATCTCCCGGTTCAAAATAGAGCTGCATCGGCGACCACAAGCCGTTCATCAACGCACGCAGCCAAGCAGGACCGTCAAAAGCAAGACTGTCGGTGCGCAGCCCTTCAATGAAGAACCGTCCCACCGAGTATCCAATGAAGTAAAGGGCGAACAGCTCACCGGACTTCAGCCACGGTCTGCGGCGCAGCCAGAACAGCAGCAGCAGCACCAAGAGGTTCCACAGGGATTCATACAGGAACGTGGGATGATAAAAAATCCCGTCGATATTCATCTGGTTCACGATAAAATCCGGCAGAAACAGCTTATCCCGCAGAAAAGACTCCGCAACCGGACCGCCATGGGCCTCCTGGTTGATGAAGTTTCCCCAACGGCCGATCATCTGGCCCGCAATCAAGGACGGGGCGCAAATATCCGCAATCCGGATGAAGGAAAGCCCTTTGCGGCGGCAATAAATACTGGCGGCAATAATGGCACCGATCAATGCACCATAGATGGCGATGCCGCCTTCCCAGATAGCGAAGACATCCAACAGATTATCCTTGTAATCCTCCCACTTGAAGGCAACGTAATAAATACGCGCCCCGACAATCGCCGAAGGCACTCCCAGCAGGATCAAATCCATGAAAAAATCGGGGATAATCTTAAAGCGCTTCCCCTCGTAAATGGCCAGGTACAGTCCTACCAGTGCCGCCGTTCCCAAAATAATGCCGTACCAATGTACGTCAATCGGCCCCAGCGAAAAAGCAATCCGTTTCAGTGCCAAAGGCATGCTTTTGCTCCTTCCCTCTCCCCGCTTCCCGCCGGGAGGATTCCGTCAATTATTCCACATCGTCCAAATCTTCATTGATGGTCTCAGTCAGCTTGTTGGTAAACTGCAGCGCCGCATTAAAGCCCATCCGCTTCAGACGGTAGTTCATGGCCGCTACCTCAATAATAACAGCCAGGTTCCGTCCGGGACGCACAGGGATGGTAACCAGCGGCACATCCGTGTCGATGATGCGGGTGGTTTCCTCATCCAATCCAAGCCGGTCATACTGCTTGTCCTGCTGCCAGGTTTCCAGCTTAATCACCACATTGATCTTGGTGTTGTTGCGGACCGCGCCGGCGCCGAACAGAGTCATCACATTGATAATGCCCACGCCGCGGATCTCCAATAAGTGCTTAATCAGCTCAGGCGCATTGCCGATCAGCACGTTCTCCGCCGTCTGGCGGATTTCCACCGCATCGTCGGCGATCAGACGGTGGCCGCGTTTGACCAGTTCCAATGCCGTTTCGCTTTTGCCGATGCCGCTGGAGCCGGAAATCAGCATCCCAATGCCATACACATCCACCAGAACGCCGTGAATCGTTGTGGAAGGAGCCAGCTTGTGCTCCAGAAAATCGGTAATTTGTCCTGCCAGCATCGTGGTATTCACATTGCTGCGCATAACGGTGATGCCGGTGGCTTCGGAAGCGTCCACCAGCTCCAGGGGCACATCCAGTCCCCGGGTTACCACAATACAAGGCGTTTCATCCAGGCAAAGCCGCTTCATTCTGTCCTTGCGCTCGGCTTCCGGCAGCCGTTCAAAAAAGGCCAGCTCCGTCTTGCCGAGAATTTGCACCCGATCCTCCGGGTGGTATTCAAAGTATCCTGCCATTTCAAGCCCGGGACGGCATAAGTCGGCCACCTCAATAGTCCGCTTCAGCCCAGGCTCCCCGCTTATGATTTCCATTTGGAACTTATTTGCCAACTCGCTGACCTTCACTTTTTTGGGCATGTTCCTCGTTCTCCTTTATATACCAATAGTACCATGGTATAAGAATTGACAGCATAAATCAACACTGCGGGCATGAATCCTGGATGTTCCTGCACATCTGAGCAAAATAAGAAAAACCGTCAGGGAACATCGCCCTGACGGTCCTTTTTTACGTTGGGAGAATATCGGAAATT
>NZ_QMFA01000080.1 GCF_003285005.1 Paenibacillus sp. YN15
TAAATGCCCCACAAAGTGAAGTAGCGCTTCGTAGAGTATTCAGGTACTTTGCGGGGACCCCGGGAAATCGGTGAAAGCTTCATAAAGGGCGTAAGACAAGAAGAGGTTTCGGTGACCTCGTTTCGCATCCGGTTTTCAGGGCGCAAGCTCTGATATAGGCCAATATGGAGAGATACCCAAGAGGCCGAAGGGGGCGCTTTGCTAAAGCGTTAGGGTGTAACAGCCGCGAGGGTTCGAATCCCTCTCTCTCCGTATTCCCACATATGGCGGTGTAGCTCAGCTGGCTAGAGCGTTCGGTTCATACCCGAAAGGTCGGGGGTTCGATTCCCTTCGCCGCTACCATATTTTCTCGGGCGCTTAGCTCAGCCGGGAGAGCATCTGCCTTACAAGCAGAGGGTCGGGGGTTCGATCCCCTCAGCGCCCACCATTTCACTTTACGNTTTTTATATAGTGTGGCTCGGTAGCTCAGTTGGTAGAGCAGAGGACTGAAAATCCTCGTGTCGGCGGTTCGATTCCGTCCCGAGCCACCATTTTTATTTTTAGGTGCTTTCTTGTTCATGGAGGGCTAGCGAAGTGGCCAAACGCAGCAGACTGTAAATCTGTTCTCTGACGAGTTCGGTGGTTCGAATCCATCGCCCTCCACCATACTTACGACAACCAGCCGCAGCTTCTATTGGGAAGCAGCGGCTTTTTTGTATATCAGAAGAATTTGGAGGGAAGGGAACATGGCAACTCTGTATGTATCCGATTTGGATGGAACCTTGCTTAACCGCAATCATGAGATCAGCGCCTTCAGCGCCGGGGTGATACAGAATTTAATAGAAAAAGGATTGCCTTTTACATATGCGACTGCCCGTTCTTTTGCATCGGCGCGTGGGGTGGCTGCAGGAATTACGCCCCGGCTCCCGGTCATTGTCAACAATGGGGCCTTTATCGTGGACTCCGCAACAGGCGTCCCCATGTTCTCGGCTTATTTTCAGGAGGAGGAGAAAATGGCAGTGGCCGGTCTCCTTGACCGGTACAGGTTATATCCCCTGGTATACAGCCATCAGGATGGGGCTGAAAAGGTATCCTGGATTGCCGCGGAAGAAAATGAAGGGATGCGGTATTACATCAGCCAGCGGAAAGGGGACAAGCGGTTTCAGCCGTTGTCATCGTCGGAGCGGCTTTATGCGGGAGAGGTGTTCTACTTCACGTGCATTGGAGAGCGGGAGAAGCTGCTCCCCGTATATGAAGCTCTCCGGGATCATCCCCATTGCCAGTGTCTTCTTCAACAGGAGCTTTACCGGGACGAATATTGGTGCGAAATTATGCCCAAACCGGCCACCAAAGCAAATGCCATCCTTAAACTGAAGGAAGAATTGGGTTGTACGCGGGTGGTTTGCTTTGGCGATGGTTTGAATGATCTATCCATGTTTGCCATTGCGGATGAATGCTACGCCGTGGCCAATGCTGTTGAGGCTCTGAAAGCGGCGGCCACCGGGACCATCGGCGCCAACAGCGAGGATGGCGTCGCATTATGGCTCCGCCAATACGCCACCTCTTAAGCTGACAGGCGCCGCACCGCTCAATCTACTCCAGCTTGTCGCGTACAGATTTCAATTTGGATTCCATCGTGGCGGCTTTATCCCTCCGGTCGTCGATCCGGATGGTGGTGTTGACCCGGGCCGCCCCCTTCATAAACGGAACCTCATGCATACGCCGGACAACGGTCAGCAGCTCGTCCAGCTCCCCCTCAATAATAGTGCTCATCGGCGTCAATTGAAATTTGACCGCCTCCTCCGCCTGCTCCAACACCTTATGAACCTCCGCCACATAATGGCTGACACTGGGACTTCCCGTGCCCAGCGGTACAATTGTGACTTCCACAATAGCCATGCCTGTTCACCCTCCATGTGTATATAGAAATACGAATGCTCTGCATATTATTGTAGTCCTATTTTCCCCGGACCGTAAAATTTTTTTGCATGTAAATAGAATGGGGCCAGATGTGCCAACCTTAAGATTGGTGCGCCCAAAAGCGCTGGCAGTCCAGGCATCATTTGGCGGCGGTGGACTTTTGCTGGAATCGGCACCAGTATTTTAGTATGGGAGAAGCCGTCTTTTCCATGGTAACCTTAGTATAGCTGATCTTGGTTTTACCAGATCGGGAGATTCTACACAATTCACGCAATCTTATGCAGCCTTGGAGGGATCAATTCTTGTTTACTCGTAAAGTAAAGCAGGCAATGGCGGTTACGTTGACGGCAGCAGCAATTTTTGCCGGCGGTGCGGCAGGTACCGCACATGGAGCAGCGGCAGACATGGATGCGGTATCCATCGCCCGCGAGATGGCAGGACGGGATTTTACCAAAGGGCAGGCCACTCCGGCCACAGGCTTCGATGCTTCCGGCCTGGTTTATTACATTTACCAGACGCTTGATTATGATATTCCCCGTTACATGAACGCCCAATACAAGATGGACAAGCCTTTTGTGAAGGAATCCGGCAATGTGGAGCCGGGAGACATCGTCTTCTTCGGCAGCGGCGGATATATTTCCTTCAACGGCATTTATATGGGCAATAACGAGTTTGCCATGTCCTCCAAGTCGGAGGATGAAGTGGTGATCCGCAAGATGAGCGCATATGCGGACCAATTCATTGGAGCCAGACGTGTCCTGTCCAAAGAAGACCAGCTTAAAGTGAAGCTGATCCTGGACGCCAGAAAGTACCTGGGCACCCCATACGTATTCGGCGCGAAATACGGCCAGACGGCCACCTTTGATTGCTCCTCCTTCGTCAAAACCGTGTTTGCCCAAAACGGCATCACCCTTCCCCGGGTATCACGCAACCAGGCGCTGGAGGGGACCTATGTCAGCCGGGCCAATCTGCAGGTAGGGGATTTGGTGTTTTTCACAACCAAGGATTCCAAAGGAAAAATCGGTCATGTCGGTATCTATGTGGGCGACGGCAACATGATTCATACCTACGGCGAGGGCGGCGTCAAATACTCCACTATTGAAAAAGGCTGGTGGAACGACCATTATGTAACGGCCCGCCGGCTGGTAAAATAACCATTCCTTGACCATCCCCCGGGGCGATTTGCTCTTGGGGGATTTCTTTTGCTGCTTCCGCGGTGTTTTTGGACATGCTGTGAAGGACGGGCTCATATGTTACAATAGAAAGAGATACCCCGCAAATCGTGAATAGGCGGCATAGGAGCAGTGGTTATGGACTGGGATCATATTGTGGAAGAGCTGAAGGAAATTCTGCAAATCCCCTTGAAGAGGGAGGTTATGTCCGCAGACGATTGGGACCGGTTGGCGAGCCGGCGGCAAACGCAGGAAGACATTTTGCGCAGGGGCGGGAAAAACGGAAGAGTGTATATTGCTCTGGGCACTCCCAAACCGGATCTGGTGGAGGTGCTGGAGCTGGAGGAGGCGCTGGTGACTCCCTCCGAGCTGAGGCTGGTGGAGATGCTGCTGGAGGCTTGGGCCGGAAAAGCGCATCTCAGGAGCGAGGAGCCCGTGCAGCTCGTCAATGAGGATGAACGCAAGGCTTTGCTGGTACGCGAGTGGCTTTTGGACCGTCTGGAATCCGGCGACTTTCGCGCCGATATGCCGGAACCGCTGGCCACGCAGCTGTCCCTTTACACGCCGCGCATCCCCTTTTTGGTGAACGGGGATTATACCGGCATGCGCAAGGTGTCCTATGTGGAGCTGAAGCGGCTTTTGGAGTCTTTTTTTGATGAGGAGATTCTGCTGATTCCCTTAATGGAAAAAGAATGGCTGATTCTTGGCTCGGAAGGGCTGCTGACTGCCAGCCAGGAGGAGGACCGCGAGGGCGGCGAGGAGGAAACCCAGGAGGAGGCGCTGTTTTCCCTGTGCAGCGGCTTGTATGAAATGCTGTCCAATGAGTGGGTAGGCGAGTGCCACGTGACCACCAACTACCCGAAGACCCCGGCCGCGTCGCTGCTGTCATCCGTCCAGGAGATGCGTGAAGCCATCCGGCTGGGTAAAAAGTATCATGTGGGGAGCAACCTGCATTTGCCCTGGACCATGCATATGGAGAGGCTGCTGTACGCTGTTCCCGACCAGGACCGGATGCAGTTCGTCGATCATATTCTCCGCGGCATTGACCATGTGCTGGATCAGGAGATGCTGTCCACTCTGGAGAATTTCTTCGCTCTGGACTGCAATGTCAGCGAAACGGCCAAGAAGCTGTACATTCACCGCAATACCCTCCTGTACAGGCTGGACAAGTTCAAGCAGGAGACCGGCAAGGATGTAAGGACCTTCAATGACGCCGTGTTGGTAAAGACAGCGCTCTTATTGTACAAAGTTACGAAAAGGAAGTAGTTTTTTTGTAAGGTTTGTGCATAGTCACAAGACCTAGAATAGGGTAAGATAAGACTATCAAGAACGACAAGAAATGATATGTGGGAGGAATTAAATATGGCAGGCGTGCGCTTACACCATATCGTAAAAACTTATCCGGGAAACACCGAACCGACCGTTAAAGACTTCCATCTGGATATTAAAGATAAAGAATTCGTTGTACTGGTTGGCGGCTCCGGCTGCGGTAAGTCCACCACCCTTCGTATGATTGCCGGTCTGGAAGAAATCACTTCCGGCGAGCTGTACATCGGTGACCGTCTGGTGAATGACGTAGCCCCTAAGGACCGCGACATCGCAATGGTGTTCCAATCCTACGCCCTGTACCCGCACATGAACGTATATCAAAACATGGCATTCGGCCTGAAGCTGCGTAAGTTCAAGAAAGCCGACATTGACGCCCGCGTTCGTCAAGCTGCCAAGATCCTCGATATCGAGCACCTGCTGGACCGCAAGCCGAAGGCTCTGTCCGGTGGTCAACGTCAGCGTGTTGCTCTGGGCCGCGCAATTGTGCGTGAGCCGCAAGTGTTCCTGATGGACGAACCGCTCTCCAACTTGGACGCCAAGCTGCGGGTTGCGATGCGTACTGAAATCCTGAAGCTGCACAAACGTCTGGAAACCACCTTCATCTACGTAACGCATGACCAAACCGAAGCCTTGACCATGGGCGATCGGATCGTAGTTATGGAGCAAGGCGTTATCCAACAAGCCGCTACTCCGGATGAAATGTATAACTTCCCGGTTAACATGTTCGTTGCCGGTTTCATTGGAACTCCTTCCATGAACTTCATCAACGGTACGCTGGCTGACGAAGGCGGCGCTGTATACTTCAAGACCAACGGCATCCGCGTAGAAGTTCCGGGCGGCAAAGCCAAGTCCCTCCGCGACAAGGGTTACATCGGCAAGGAAGTGGTAATGGGTATCCGTTCCGAGGACATCCATGACGAGCCGATCTTCCTGGAAGGCTCCCCGAACACCATCGTGAATGCAAACGTGGAAGTAACCGAGAACCTCGGTCACGAAATGTTCCTTCACTTGACCGGTTTGGGTGCAAGCACTGTAATTGCCCGTGTTGACGGACGTTCCGCCATCAAGGACGGCACTGCTGTGAAGCTGGCATTCGACATGAACAAGGTTCACTTCTTCGACAAGGAAAGCACTGAGTCCATCCTGATTAAATAAGTTTTTCCACATAGAGATAAAGCCGGCTAATGCAGCCGGCTTTTATTTCCATATCAGAAAGTATAAAATCTTGAGGTGTAGAAGCCCTTTCTAACCATATCAGAAAGTATAAAAT
>NZ_QMFA01000081.1 GCF_003285005.1 Paenibacillus sp. YN15
GGGAGTACAATGTCCTCCTGACTAGATGACCTCTTTGGTCATGTTATATTTGATGCATCGTTAGTGCTCTTACGGACATTTCACGGACACACGGTACGCTATTTACCCTGGGAAACCTCCAAATCCGCTGTTTTTCAAGCGGCGCTCGAGACAGTTAGGGGGGGATTACGGGCAATAGCTGAGCAATACCAAAAAACCCCTTTCCAGGATGAACGGGGATTCAAAGAATATTCCGTCATATAAGGATAAATCTACTGCAAAGGAGTTTTTTCGCAAGACCTGCTACAAAACCGGGACGGCATCCGTCTTATAAGGGAAAGGGGGACGGCGGCTACATGGAGGAAAGCGCACGGATACCCGAGCTGTTCCAGCTTCTGTTCCGGGAGCATTATCCCGGCGTGGCGCGGAAGCTTTATGCATTAACCGGCGATTATGCGGCGGCTGAGGATTTGGCCCAGGAGGTATTTCTGCGGCTTTACCGGAATCCTCCCGACCGGCTGGAGGCCGTGGGCGCCTGGCTGCACCGGGTGCTGACCCGGGTGGGCTACGATTATCTGAGGCAGCAGGCGTCCGGCAAGTCATTGTTGGCCAGGGAAACCGCCCGCGTGGCGGCATGGTCGGAGGAGACAGCCCCTTCGGGAGAGACGGAAGTGATCCGCGAGTGGGAAAAAGACGTGGTCCGCCGGGTGCTGCATAAGCTCTCTGACCGGGACCGGACTGCTCTTTTGCTGCGCGAGAATGGATACAGCTATGAAGAGATTGCCCACCGGCTGGAGGTTAACCCGAAGATTGTAGGCACCCTGCTGGCGCGGGCAGAGGAACGCCTGAAGAGAAAATACGGGCAGGAGGAGGAGCAGAATGGCGGAGGAAAAGAAACGGATCGGCGGGGAGCCGGCATTTGATACGGACCGGGCTTGGGAGCGGTTTGGAAAGCGGATTGCCGGGATAGATGAACAACTGATGGGGAAGCGCGGGGAAGATGGTTTGCCGGCGCTTGAAGCCGAGGTCCGGGCACGATGGGAGAGGCTTCAACACCAATACGAAAAGGAAGGTGCAGTGGAGATGAAAAAGACGGAAACCTTGGGAACAGCACAAGGCGCACCGGCTGCCGGAGGAGCGGAAGCACCCAAGGCGGCGCAGTGGACTTATGGAACGGGAAGCGCCTGGAGAACCGAGAAGCCGGGCAGACGCCGGCTGCGGAGACTGGCTGCGGGAGCGGCTGCGGCAGTTGTGGCCGTGAGCCTGTTTACAACCTCTCTGGGCGACCGGGCTTTGGCAGCCATGATGCAGACCTTCCGCGTCCAGCATCTGGCGGGCGTCGGGATATCCGCCGACGATTTGGCCACCATTTCCAATCTGCTGGAACGGGGATCGCCGGAGGGTGACCGGAGCTTCAATCTGGCCCAATTCGGCAGCTTGACCCAATCCGGCGGAGGGAAAACAGAGATTATTGCCTGGGACGAGGCGCAAAAACGGATGGGCGGTTCCCTGCTGCAGTTGGGGAGCTCCACCGATCCCGAGTACCAGCCCGCTGTCTCGCTTACCTTTCATCTGAATGTGGATGCGGTCAACCGGATGCTCATCCGTCTGGGCAGTTCAACCACCTTGCCTGCCCAGGCGGACGGCAAAGCCATCGAACTGCATGTCCCGGCCGGCATCGTCACTGAGGGCATCCTGTCAGGCAAGCCGGTGCGGCTGCTCCAATTCGGCAAGCCGGAGCTGACCGTGGAGGGCGGCATCGATCCGGCAACCGTCCGGGAGGCTGTATTGGGGCTGCCCGTGCTGCCGGAAAGCCTGCGAACCAAGCTGGCCGCCATTGGCGATTGGCAAAATACGCTGCCGGTTCCGGCGTTTGAAGGCGTGACGACGCCCTTTCAGCTGGGCGGCCATGATGCCTTGCTGGCAACGGACGACGATAGCCGTTATGTGTTCTGGCTCGAAGGTGAACGGATGGGCTTATTAAGGGGCAGCGTCCGGGACTTCCCGACAGCAGCCGACTTCCGGCAGGCGGCGGAGGAGCTTGTCCGGCCATGATGATTGCTACGGCGGAACTGACCAAAACCTACAATGGCCGCGGCGGCTGCCGCGGCATCACGCTGCAGGTGCCGGAGGGCAGCATTTTTGGCCTGTTGGGGCCCAACGGCGCCGGCAAAAGCACCTTCGTCAAAATGCTGGTTGGCCTGCACCGCCCCGACTCCGGCGGAGGCATTGTGCTGGGGCAGCCGTTGGGACGGCCGGAGGCGCGCCGCAAGCTCGGGTATCTGCCCGAGCTGTTCCGCTTTCAGGAGTGGCTGACTCCGCTGGAGGTGCTCCGCTTCCACGCCCGGCTGGGCGGATTGCGCCCGCAGGAAATACGCAGCGCCGCTTTCCGCAGCCGGATGCGGGATACTCTGGAACTGGTGGGTCTCTCGGAGGCGGCCGACCGCCGGGTCGGGGGCTTCTCCAAGGGGATGCAGCAGCGTCTGGGATTGGCGGCGGCCCTGCTGCTGGACCCGGAGCTGGTGATCCTGGATGAACCTGCCTCGGCACTGGACCCCATCGGGCGATACGAGATCCGCTTGTTGCTGAAGCGGCTCCGGGACAAGGGTGTGACTGTGTTCCTCAACACCCATCTGCTGGAGGATGTGGAGGAGCTGTGCGACGAAGCCGCCTTCCTGTACGGAGGCGAGCTGCTGGCCGCAGGCCCGCTGCATAAGCTGCTCAGCAGCGCCGGGGATGGCAGCGCCGCCGCCAACTGGCATTTCCGCCTGGGCGGCTGGCTGCCGGAGACATGGACGGAGCTGAACGCCCATGTGGGCGATTCCTTCGCCTCCCAGCTCCGCCTGGCGGAAGCCGACAAGGATGGCAACGCCCTGCTCACCGCTCAGATAACGGACCGGGAGCAAGCCGGCTACCTGTGCTCCGTCTTCATCCGCAGCGGACTGACACTTTACGAATCCGGTCCCGAGAAGGGCAGCCTGGAGGCTTGGTTCCTGCGGATGGCCCAATCCCGGCAAGGAGGTGCCCGATCATGACTGCGTACATTTGGGCTACCTTCAGGGAGCTGACCCGCAAGCGGGTATTCCTGGTCACGCTTATTCTGACCGGTCTTTTTCTCATCCTGTTCGCCATTGGGGCGCGGGAGCTGGCGGGTTCGACCGGACTGGCCGGCAGCTCCGCCGCCGAACGGCTGTTGAACAGCATGGTGCTTTTGGTGCTGGGACTTTTTTTCGCGCAATTTCTGGCGGCCTTCTTCGTCCTTTTCTCCGCCATGGGAACCGTCACCGGCGAGCAGGAGAGCGGACTGCTGCTGGCGGTTGCCGCCCGGCCTGTATCCCGCTGGAGGCTCTATCTGGCCAAGTGGCTGGGGCATGCCGTTTGGATCGTTGCATACAGCGCCATCCTGTTCACTTCGCTGGCATGGACCGTTCATATTATGACCGGGCTTCCGCTTCTGGCAGCCGATCTGGCGCGGGGTCTGGGGCTGTTCCTCTGGATGCCCCTGCTTCTCCTGTCCCTGACTATGCTGGGCTCCGTCTATCTGCCCATGCTGGGGAACGGCATCTGCGCCGCCTTGCTGTACGGCTTTTCCTTATTTACCGGACTGGTGGAGGGCATCTCCATCTATGGGGATACCCATCCCGCTGTGCAAAAGTTCTTCTTCTTGACCGGGCTGCTGCTGCCCACGGATTCCGTCTACAAAAGAAGCCTCTACGAGCTTGTAGGCGGGGCGGATTGGGCTGGACTGGCGGTGTCGGATATGGGGCCCTTTTCCGTGGCCAGCGTACCCTCCAATGCCTATCTCCTGTACACGGCGGGATATGCGGCGGTGCTCCTGTTGCTGGGATGCCGGGCGTTCAGCCGGAAGGATCTGTAGTAGCTGTAGCAGCAGCGGTTCCGTTGCGGAACTCAGCGGCGCTTATGCGCCTAAATTCAGTAAATACGAGTTTTAACGGAACTGGGGCGCTCTTACCGAGCTTTGGAGCGAAGAAGAGACCGCGATATAGGCAATAACAGCCGCTCAATTCCGTTAAAATTTGGAATTGCGCCCAATCGGGCACGTAAGAGCCGGAGAGTTCCGTTACGCTTCCCGGCCCCGTACGGCACAAAACATACAGCGGCAGCCCAGGACCGGATAAGTCCATGGCTGCCGCTGTTTTTTCCCCCGGCGAAGTGCCTGAAACCGGCGACGCCGAAGCCTCCGGTCCGTTGTCCGAGCAAGTCACCGTGTTTTCATCCAGCAGGGAAAGCCCCTCGCTTCATTCCTTTACTGTGGAAGTCTGCTTCCCCCGTCCTGCCTTCACATATTTCAGTTGAGCCACGATGATAACACTGATGATCACCAGCAGAAACCAGGAGCTGATCTTGCTAAAGCCGACCATTCTCCAGGCCTCCCGCTGGTCCGGGTAGGTCCACGCCCCCAGGAAGGTAGCGATATTCTCCGCCGACCAAATGAAAAATCCGACAATCAGAAACGCCAGCGACAAAGGCATCCGGTAAGTGGCCGCCCGCACCCGGTAAATGATCCACGTTTTGCGAAAAACAACAAACACCAACGCCGTCAGCCACCACCGGAAATCCGGCATAAAATGATGAGTAAAAAAGTTGAAGTAGATGGCCCCGCCCAGGAGAATCGACGCCATCCCTCCCGGCCAGCCGGTCATATCCATCCGCAGCCTGCGCCACACCTGACACATAAAGCTGGCTACACTGGCATACATAAACCCGCTGTACAGCGGCACGCCCCACAGCTTGGAATAACCTGGCTCCGGATAAGACCAAGACCCCATATGCACCTTATACAATTCCAGCGCCAGCCCGATGAGATGGAACAGGCAAATCACCTTGATCTCATCCCATGTCTCCAGCCCGCTGCGGTACATGAAATATTGCACCCCCAGCAGGATCAGCAAAATAGCGTCATACCGGTGCAGGAACGGCACCCCAATGACACGGGTAAGCGCCAGCGTCCCAAATATGGCAACCGGAAAGATACAGCTCATGGCCTGGTGATAGCCAAAATGAAGCAATTGAACAACGGACTTCATTCGTAAGTCCTCTCCTTGCCCTAAGTCTGTGGAGCCTTGCCTGGAAAAAGAGCCTTGCCCCAAGAGCTGCCTTCACAGACTGAACACACGCCCCCGACAGCATGTACCCGCCTGCTTCATCACAACCATAAAGCTGAATTTTCATATATATTTTGCAGTCAAGGCCCTATTGGGAACGATTGTGTTTGAAAAATCGTTACTACTTAGGTCTCCTCGAAAGGAGCTGAAATCCTTTGAAAAAATATCCAAATAC
>NZ_QMFA01000082.1 GCF_003285005.1 Paenibacillus sp. YN15
TGGGCAGGGTGCTTGCCCCTGGGGGAAAGTTCATTATCGACTTCCTGAATGCCAGCTATGTGGAAAAGAACCTGGTGCCCCATTCGCAGCGTTAATTCTTTATTTTTTACCATAGAGCTTTTTCATTATTATAAACAATACACTTTAAAGTTCTTTTTTGGAATAAATTCTGATCGATGTAATTATTGATACTAATCCAATAAAACAGGCCAATAAAATGGGAAGAATGAATTGCAAACTGACAGGTATATTCTCAATCAATCGTTTTATGCGGATCAGATCAGATAAGGTGGAGAAACGTGAAACGATAAAGGGAATAATGACCAATGCTAAAGTGTATACATATTTTGTCTTTTCATAACCAATTTTATATTCCAGAGGTGTGACAATACCAAAAAAGATACAGACAAATAAAAAAACGGGGCCAATCATGGAAACATGAAAGTCTCCAAAATATTTAGGGGACAGTATGGAAAAAATCGCAAACATTAAAGTTGAATATAAGAACATCATCAAGATAAACGAATATTTGGCAACAACCAACAATTTTCTGGTGTAAGGAGTTGCAGAAAGCAATGCTTGAGCTTTAGGATATTTTGCTTCAATGAGCGAAGCAGAGCTAGATATGATGAATTGCACAAATATGGTTTCCAGACAGTAGGCCCAAGCACCGGAGTTTTTACCTATGATCGGACTTAATTGTGCGTTTATAAATAAAGGGATAGCAATTGTAATTAGAATAATTGCAGGAAGATAGCTTTTAACCAATAAGAATTCTTTCTTTACGAGATGAAATAAAGGTTTTAACATCTTCTATTTTCCTCCCCTCAAGCAGGTCAAAACGATTTCCTCTAAAGTTGGGGATGAAATTTGGGAAGGATCCCCTTCCTGTACGGATTTATGAGATGCGAGCAACTGTGCTTTGTCACGATTCAAGATAATATTTCCTTTGTCTATTAAGAGAATGGCATCTGCAATAGTCTCTAAATCAGAGGTGATGTGAGTAGAGAAAAGCACGCTTTTTCCTTTTTGTGATACATATTCCAATAGCAGTTGATGGATTTCACTGCGTACAAGCGGGTCCAGTCCGCTGGAGGGTTCGTCTAAAATCAAGAGATCTGCCTGATGTGACAATGCTAGGGAAAGGGCGTATTTGACACGCATTCCTTTTGACAGGGTAGAGATTTTTTGTTTGCGATCTAAATGAAATCGGTCCAAATAGCTCTTAAAATCCATCTCGGACCAAGTCGAATATGCTGGAGCGATGACACTCTTCATCTCACTTATTGTTAAATGTTCATAAAAATACCCTTCATCAAAAACAAACCCAATTCGATTTTTTATTTCTTTCTCATGCTCGATAAAATCTTTCCCGAAAATCTTTATATTACCTGCATCCTTAAGCGTTAGCCCAAGAATTGTCCTAATGGTTGTAGTTTTTCCAGATCCATTCACTCCAATAAAACCTGTTATTGTATTTTCAAAAAGCCTGAAGCTTACATTGTTCAAAGAAAAGGTAGGGTAACTCTTGCGTAAATCCTTTACTTCCAGGATAGTCTCCATTTTGTTCTCTCCTCGTCAAAGCATAACGAGCCATGGTTATGAGCGCCAAACCCTCTACCAGAGTAGTTTTAACGATTTATGCGATTTTTGCATTACGAAATAGAGGGTTTTGTAGAGTATGTCTGGCGAGTCGTCGCGTTATCTATACTTTATACTTTATGCAAACAACCTTTTCTTAATATCATTAGGAACAACTTCATTGTACCAATTGCACTTTTCTTTTAATTCATTTGCTTTTATTAAACTCCTTAAAATACATTGATAACAAAAATTGTAATTTTCACATTTTTTACATTCTTCCGATGTTTCTTTAACTGTAGGCAAATTTATAAAACTATTAATAAATTCAAAATTATCGTTATACAAGTCTTTTATGTTTTTTTCAAATACATTCCCAAAGTTACTATTAAAATATTTCAGGTTATCCATGTTACAAAGTTTTATATCCCCTTTAGCAGTAATTATACAGTGAGACGTAAGAGCACCACAATTATTTCCATGTTGAGCTATTGGAACATCAATTAAATTGAGAAAATTCTTATATGTATTATTTATTCTAACTAATGATTCATCAAATCGAACCAATTCTTCTTGATTTAATAACAGTTCAGAATGATCCACCGCTCGGCCAATAGGAATTACTAAAGAAACTCCATAATGTGCAATTCCTAAACTATGTACCCAATTAGCGATTGGTTCAAATTCGTCAAGATTTTTAGGGGTAATAATAGTAGCTACTCTCATCTTGACTTTTTGTTGCGCTAAAAATTCTATATTTTTTCTGGCATTTTCCAGAACAGAATGAACTTTAGTAAACCATAAAAGGTATTCCTTATCAAAACTATGCATATCTATTTGTACAAAAATTTTATCTTTATTTTTAACAATTGTATTCAATAAACGATCGTTTAAATTCAAACCATTACTCAATAAAGATATTTGGACGAAATTTAAACTGCAGGCAAACTCTATAATTTCTGTGATTTGTGGATGAATAGTAGCTTCTCCGCCAGTAATTTCAATTGTTGAAACCTAAATCTTCCAAATTTTAAGAATGGAAACAACATCGTTGTAACTCATTGTGTATGAAAGTTTATTTTCAAATTCACCATAACAGTGAATACATTTCATATTACACTTTTCTGTTAGTTCTATATTGCTGCTTTATATAATGATAATGTCGCTTTTGAACTAATGTCAGCACGTGTGATTTCTTTCACAAGATCACATGCAATTATAAATGTCTTTAGAAAGAAAATAAGTAAAATGACTTGTATTACATATTTATAATCCCCTACTAAAAATCCATAATCCATCACTTTTTGATTAAGCAGCGGAATATAAATATTTACTCCAGCTGATAAAAGCAATAATAGTAAAACCAAAATAATTTTATATTTGAAGGGTCTGATTAAGCTAAATAGATTTTTAAAATTATCTTTTGAGGAATTTAGTAACACAATAGTCTCTCCTCCTTACCTTTTCTTCTAAAAAAATATATAGGGCTCAATTTAATATCCAATATTTATATAGTTTTTTCCCAGAAATATTATTCTAATTCCTTAATTTAGGATATACCAAATGGTTTTACATGTAAATAGGTTGATAGAAATGAAATTAATTATAATATAGTAATGGTTACACATATGATGCAATGCGTAATTCCATCCTTCCCCTCCCATTAACCCGTTGTTGCGCTGCCGTGGTATACTGGGTAAAGAATCTGCAGCAACCAGCAAGATCA
>NZ_QMFA01000083.1 GCF_003285005.1 Paenibacillus sp. YN15
CCCAGCCCCAATAAAATTTCCAATTCGCTTCTTTCAGGGGCTTGACATCTTACCGCTGGACTTTTGCATTGCCCTAAACTGGGTACTGAGTAATATTAGTTAAATAGTCCAAAGTCTTTGGGGCTAAATTTCCGTTATAGGTATTGATTTCGACAATTTCCTAGTAATTCCTTTTTAGTTAACCTAGTTTTCCATAGTTCTTGGGTTAGAGCAGTATTTTCAACTCGAACTAAGGAGATAGTTATAGAATCTCCTCCTATCCAAATGACTCGGGGTTACACGAATGTACTTGTGCTTCGCGGCTTTCGCGAGATGCCCGCAGAGGCTCCATGTCAAATTGCCCTACAACCTTATCAAACCTTGATCAAACCACTCAGTATAGAGGAGCCAAATAAGAATTCACAAAAGAAATGCTCTTCAAGGTAACAGATTCTGGTATAGTAAGTATAGAATTGACCTTATGAAATTGAGCATTTAATAGGAGGTAGACAGACATCGACAAGCCAAAAACTCCTTATATCTTCTTGAAATCAAGAAGACCTAATGAATTTTCAGATTCCTTCACTGTAAAAAAAGGAAATCTATCCAAAGAGTTCATGGACTTCTTTTTAAGCACCCTTACCAGTAGAAGCCAAGAAAAAGACTTTGAACACTTTTGTAGGGAGCTGGCTCAAGTCGAAATATGTCCTAATCTCCTACCCCAGACTGGTCCAACCGGTGGTGGAGACAGCAAAGTGGATTCTGAAACTTACCCGGTTTCAGAATCCACGAGTCTCACATGGTACTCAGGAGTTGGTAGAAATGCCGCAAATGAAAGATGGGCTTTTGCAATAAGCGCAAAGAAAAGCTGGAGACCAAAAGTTAAATCTGATATTGAAAACATACTCAGCACAAATAGAGACTATAAGAAAGTATTTTTTATGACTAATCAAGCTGTCCCTGACAAAAAGCGTGCAGAAGTAGAGGATTCGCTTTCAAAGCAATTCTTAATTGATGTACGGATATTGGATAAAACATGGATTTTAGAAAAATTGTTTATTAATCAAAGGCAAGAAATTGCGATCAAAACCTTCAATTTACCGAGTGATTTTGTTGATGAAATAAACTTGGGCCCATTGGACTATAGAAGAAAAAATAGATTAGAAGCAATTGAAACAGCAATCTCATCTCAAATATCAAAGCAAGAGTTTAATTTACTGCTAGTTGAAAATGCTATCGAATCTGCAATACTTAGTCGCGAGCTTGAATTACCTAAGAGTGACACAGTCGGAAAATTCGAAAGAGCTTCAAAAATTTCAAAACAGTACGGAACTACCATGCAAGTAAAAGAATCCTTGTATCAATGGGCTTGGACTTTATATTGGTGGTATGATGATAAAGATAATTTCCAAGAAGTATTCATGCAATTCATGGAAAATGTGCTTGGCAGCAATAATTTTTTTGATATAGAACGACTTACAAATTTGTGGATGAACCTTTATACGACTTGTAATGGCAATCTCGAAAATGAAATATTAAAATCCTGTACTGCTAAACTTTTAGATGAATATGAACGACTAATATCTGATACTAAGCGAATAAATACTTCATTAGAAGCGAGGGCAAATTTTGTATTTGTAAAACTGTTTTTAGGACACGATCCTGAAAAATTATTTCAAGAACTAAAAATAACAATGCAAGAAAGCAGTCACTCAATTGATTTTAGTTTCAATACAGTTATTAAAATGGTTACGGAGCTTTCTCCCCTCCTTTTAGATTCTGAGACTTTTAACGAATTATTTGAAGTACTTATTTCGATGTCTGGTAGCCGTGAACAAGAGTTGGCTTCTGCGAAATTGTTGTTGGAAAGAGGAAAATCATTATATGATGAGAAACCTTATTCCGCCATCCAGTTTATTGGTCGTTCACTTGTTAGGTTATATAAATCGGAGAGCAAAAAACTTTTAATATCCGCAATGTTTTTTATGGCAAGTTGTTTTAATAGAATCGGTTTACAGTGGGCTGCTTATGGCTACTTCATTAATGCATATTATTTAGCAGTCATTGATTATATGAAATTTGGTAATGTGTCTCCGTATTTCTTGGGCTCGTCAGAAAGCCTAAGAAATTTGGAAATTGAAACTGGGAGACTGGCAAATTCATTGGAGTGGCACCGCCTATATCTACTTTCCAAGGAATTATTGAATTCATCTGGGTATAATATAAAGAGTAAACTTATTGAAGAAGGTGATAGAATATACGACGGAATTCTCGGCACCTTTTTTCTAAAATTGAAGCAAAGTGATCTCTCAAAAATATCAAAGTTACCGAATGCACTAGAAGTAAATGGACTTGAAATGGCTAGCGTTGCATTAAAGTATTCTCTGGGGCATATTGATCCTGATTTATTGAAATCATTCGGAAATGATGATGACGCCATTAACGATTTTATGTTTAAGTGGTTTGACCAACCGGCAAATAATCAACTTCCAAACAGTCTGATATTCGGTAATGAACATTTTGAACAGTTTCAATCAAACATATTAGGGTGTAAAGTCACAATCAACTCAGACGTGAATTTTCCGTGCTTAGAACTTTCACAAAGCATTCTTTCTTGTATTGAGGCTTTTATGTCTACAAGCATCGTTGATGCAGTTATGTGCAGATATCCCGATGTAAATATTACTTTAAAATTTATTGAAAGTGATTCTTATCATCTGGATGTTTCTCATACTGATATCCAAGGAAATTTACACTATAACATCACCTGTAGTAATTTCACTAAAGAAACATTCATAAAATCACAACAGGAGACAAAGGAATTCTTATTCAACTTCATTGTGAACTTCATTTCAAAAGTATTTCTTTTTAAAGATTACGAAAAACAACTTGAAAAATTAATTGTATCAGATGAAGCTCTAAATAGATCAATTGAATTTACCTCAAGTATTTTTGTTGTTGACGATTTGTTAGGTCAACATAGACTATCACTTGAGAAATGGATCGAACCTAGTTTTGTAGATTTCCCCTTAATCAGAGAAAAGGAATTATTTGAAAAATCTCCAAAAATAGCTGATAGCATAGAAGGTACCGAGGCTGAAGATTATCAAATTAAATATGGACTCCCAGAAGGTCACAATTTTGAATCAATAAGCCATCAAAATATACAGATGGGTAAAATTATTAACTCAACTTTCGCAGCTCAAATCACCAAACCAACCCTTCATGTATAGGGGCAGACTTGTG
>NZ_QMFA01000084.1 GCF_003285005.1 Paenibacillus sp. YN15
CCTCTCGTGTACTGGTTTATATTACCCAGTATTGACAGGCGCATTAACTGCTAACAGCGAGGAAGCGATTTTGATGAAATGTTATTTATGGATAGTGATGCCGAAAATTTATATAACGAAAAGATACTTTATTTAAATCGCTATTATAACTATAGCAACTCAGATATCAATCGTCTTTTGGCCGAAAAAATTGAAAAAGCTGATATAACTTTATTTGAAGCGGATGAACGAGAGACTTTTGTTTCGGTACTCGAAAAATTACAACATGTATTGGACATTAATATCGAAGATTTTATTGTTAGCTATACTAACTGTATGTTCTCCTTAAGTGATGTTAAGGGTTTAATTGAACTCGCCAATCTCTATCCTGAGGAATATGCTACTTTCTTTGATAAGCATGGTAAAGGTATAGCAAATTTAATTCTCGAAGCTATCAACGATGATGTGGGAAACGTAGAAAGTACCGAGGATGACATAAAAGGATTAATGGATGAACTTGAAGATGTTAGGGACTTTTTTGACGTAGAGATGAAAAGTGTCTTTACTTACTTAAAGGAAAAATTGGAAGATGTGGACAATGATGAGTCCGATCATTCTAATCATAGACTAGTAAATACACGAGAGGAGACATTTGATCAAAAAATTGAAGATTTGAAAATAGACAATATGTTTAGCTCACTTTTAAGATAATTCATGCCATGAAATATGTGAAAATTAAGTTAAACTATCCTAACAGAATTTCTCATGCAGTTGGGATGGCGCAATCAACAACCACCGTTGGAGATCGAAAAAATATAGTTTAGTTTTTGATAATTGTTTCCAGCTATACAGTGCAAAAAGGTCATTGGAACACTAGTTCCAATGACCTTTTAATGATAGTATGATGATAGAACATCCCATTGATGATAAAAGGTGATTATATGAGCTATGTATCTCTTGAGATGTCTATTCCCGTGGATAAAGACGGATTCATAGAACTCGAGTGCGACTATTGTAAAAACCGTTTCATGATAACAGGTGAAGAATTTAAAAATGGAGATTTTGTTCATATGTTTTGTCCAATCTGTGGACTACCTAATCGAATGAATACTTTTTTTACACCAGAAGTAATTGAGAAAAGCAGAGAATTGGCCAAGCAGTGGGCTTTTGATTATCTTCAAAAGACTTTAGGTCCTTCGATAAAATCGTTGAATAAAAGTAAGTTTCTAAAGATGGATTTAAAGATGCCTAAAGCTAATCCTAACTTTCAATTATATGAACCATCTAATTGTTATCTCAAAGTTAAGTTAAAATGTTGTGATTTTGAAGTAAAGATTAGAGAGATTGACAGACAGATTGGAGCCTATTGTCCTAAATGTGGAGGATGCCATATATGAATAAGAAAATCATAAGAAAAACCTCATCACAGTTTAGAAGGATATCCGCTCAATTCTTGTCAATGGAGAGTGAGGAGGAATTTAATTTCCTTGAAGATTTATTGAACTTTATTGATGGAGATGTAATATTATCCGATTACATAAAAAAATGCAGCATAAATCAATACGATATTGCAGCCACTATAAGTGAAAAACCTACTTGGAGACCACTAGTTTTACCATCAGGAATTGAACAGGTAGTATCTTATGTTTATCAGTTGCTTAATTATTTCAAGGAAAATCCCAATAAATTTCGTGGAATGGTGCTCTACTATACTTCAGACAAATCATACAGGGAAAAGTACCAAGCGTTTACAAGAAAAACAGTTGCCCCTTTTATTAACTATCTTCTCAACTACTTGGAAGTGTGTTTAATTGATGCTGACATTGATGACTCAAATGAGCAGAATAAGAATACAAAGGTTTTCTTGTCTTATTGTAGTAAAGATTCTGCTATAGCTGATATAGTTGATACTCAACTTCAAGAAGTTTTAATCCCATATGGCATTTATATTTCGCGTGATGAGCGTGATGTAATGTACAAAGAAAGCTTTAAAGATTTTATGAATAGCATTGAAGAACATGATTTTGTTGTTATGATAGTTAGTGATTCATACTTAAAGTCGCGACCATGTATGTATGAAGTGTTGGAAATTATGAAGAATAGAAAATATGAAAAGAAGATGTTGTTCATAGTTTTATCTGAAAATGAAAGACCTTTTTACAAAGGAATTGACGATGACTTTTTAGTCGGAGCAAATGTTTATAATGTCGCTGGGCGTATTGCTTATGCAAAATATTGGGCGCGGGAAGAATCGAATCTTCAGGAGCTAATTCAGAGTATTGATAGTCCCTTGAACACAATTGAGCCCATCAAAGAGCTAAAAATAATTAAGAAAATTCTCATGGATATCGATGAATTTACATCAATGCTAGCTGATAGAAAGGGTATTTCTTTTCAAAAAATGAAGGAAAGCAATTTTGCGCCGATAATTGAACTTTTGGTATCGGTGTAAGGAGAGCGCACTAAAAAGACTTAAGTGAATAGAAATTTCTGAATTAAGAAACTTTTACCTGATCATTAGTACGCAATTGACACAAAGAAGCTCCGCATATATGATGCAAAATAATCTCAAAAGCATCCGCGTTATTCGCCGCGGCTCGGTTGCCCCGTATTTTTGGGGCTGTGAAACCGACCACGGCGGTAGAGCGCATCGCTGGCAGCGATGAGGTCAGGGGTTCGATCCCCCTAGGCTCCATAATAAAAAAGCGTTGACCATTGGGTCAACGCTTTTTTATTGGAGCCGCAGGCCGGGATGGGGCCCCTGACGAAGGGGTTCGCCCGCGCGCAAGGAGCGAAGCGGACGAGCACGGCGTCTGAATCCACCGCTGGGATCTGCTTCGTCGAATAGTCTTCGTCAGCCATTTAAATCGAGATTCGGACATGCCCCTAGGCTCCATATTGTGCAAAGCCGCTACACACAATCACTCTCTTGCAAACCCCATAGCATTCATCAATATGACTGTTGCCGAGGTATTTCATAGCCCCAAAGCTGACTCCTGCGGACACTTGGCTATCTGTTTGACGGTGGCACGCATTCCTGCCTTCTTCAACAATGTGGTAATGATCTCCTTGAAAATGACTTGGCCGCTTACCAGTGTGCTTCCCACTGGGGAAATAAGGCTCTTCGCCGTTAGCGATGCAAACAGCAGTTAGTAGTCATTAAAACCTTTGAAAATCGGACAAG
>NZ_QMFA01000085.1 GCF_003285005.1 Paenibacillus sp. YN15
CGTAAGCGTCAAACTGAGACCACCTTCAAAAGAGTAGAACACCATGAGATACTGAGTGTACTATTCTGAAGGAGGCTTCCTCTTATGACGATCATCGAACGTAGACGGATTTGGCAGGAGCACCTACATCAACAAGCCGAAAGCGGCCTCCCCGCTGGGGAGTGGTGCGAGGCCCATGGCATCAAACGTCGGCAATTCCAGGATTGGCAACGCCGCCTCGCCTCTTCTTCCTCATCCGAATCTCCCAAAGCCCATTGGGTGTCCCTTCCCCTCCAGACCGATCCGCTTGCTTCCCCAAACGTCCTGCTGGTCCGGGTGGGCGCCGCGACGATTGAGGTGCCCACCGGGTTTTCTCCTGAGCTGCTCACGGATGTGGTTCGGGCGTTGGCGGTATGCTGAATCCGCCTGCTTCCGGCATCTACCTGGCTTGCGGGAGTACAGACCTACGCAAGTCCATCGATGGCTTGGCCGCTCTGGTTCAAGAGGGGTTTCACCTGGACCCGTGCTCCTCCAGTTGGTTTGTGTTCTGCAACCGCCAGCGCGACAAACTCAAGATTCTTCATTGGGAGCATAATGGCTTCTGGGTCTACTACCGTCGGCTGGAGAAAGGAACGTTCGCCTGGCCGGATCAAGCGGCCACTTTGGTGATGCCTATCGCCGCTCGCCAATTGCGCTGGCTGTTGGATGGACTGTCTCTCACCCAGACCCGGGCGCATCCGGCTTTGGAAGCACGAGCGGTTCTCTAGCCGTTTTTTATCGGATGGCCTCTTCTTTGGCAGGATTTGGCCAGGGGTACAGCGAAATCATAACGTATGAATCCAACATCGAACCCGCTTACCCGAGATGAACTCCAGCATCACAACCAGCAATTGACCGAGCAAAACCTGCGGCTGGAGCAACAGAATCAAGAACTCGCCCTGAAGCTCAAATGGTATGAGGAACAGGTCCGCCTCCTGCAGCACAAACGCTTTGGGGCCTCCAGCGAGAAAACGCATCCGGATCAACTGGAGCTGAACCTCTTTAACGAGGCCGAAGCCGAAACGTTGCCGCAACCGCCCGAACCGACCGTGGAAACCCTCACCTACACCCGCAAAAAATACCCCGGCCAACGAGAGGACAAGCTGGCGGGATTGCCCCAGCAGACACAGGAGTATCGGCTGGCGGAATCTGAACAGATTTGCCCGTGCTGTGGGGGGCATCTGCATGAAATCGGAAGCGACACCCACCGGGAGCTCATCGTCATTCCGGCACAAATGAACGTGTTGAATCAGGTGCGTTTCCGGTATGGATGCCGGAGGTGTGAGCGCGAAGGCATCACGACCCCCATCGTAACCGCGCCTGGCCCCAAGTCGATCCACCCCGGCAGCCTGGCTTCCCCCTCGGCGGTGGCCCATATCCTGAACCAAAAATATGGACAAGGGGTTCCCTTGTACCGTCAGGAGCAGGAACTAAAGCGTCAAGGAGTGGACCTGTCGCGGCAAACCATGGCCAACTGGGTGATCGCAGCGGCGACGCTGTGGTTCGTGTTGCTCTATGAGCGGATGCATACGCTGCTGGTGGCGAGAGATCATCTCCACGCGGATGAAACGCCGGTGCAGGTGCTCCGGGAGCCGGGACGCACAGCGGAGCAGGAGTCGTACATGTGGTTGTACCGCAGCGGACGGCTCGGTCCGGCGATCGTGCTCTATGACTACCAGCCCGGCCGCAAGGGGGAGTATCCCCGGGAGTTTCTATCTGGATTTCGGGGGTACCTGCAAGTGGATGGGTACGCGGGCTACCACAAGGTGAAGAACGCCACGTTGGTGGGCTGCTGGGCGCATGCGCGAAGAGAGTTTACGGATGCGCTGAAGGCGTTGCCCCCGGGAGTCACCGCAGAGGGAACGAAGGCCCAGGAGGGGCTGGACTTCTGCAACCGGCTATTCGCCTTAGAGCGGCAGTGGCAGGAGGAGGAGCCGAAGAAGAGGCAGGAACTGCGGATGGAGCAGAGCGTTCCGGTGCTGGAGGCCTTCCGGGAATGGCTGCGAAGCCAGCGCAATCGGGTGCTGCCCAAGAGCAAGCTGGGGAACGCCCTGACCTACTGCGTAAACCAATGGGAAAAGCTCACGGTGTTCGTGAAGGACGGACGGCTGGAGCTGGACAACAATCGGAGCGAACGGGCGATCAAGCCCTTTGTCATCGGGCGGAAGAATTGGCTGTTTGCCAACACGCCCAAAGGAGCAACGGCCAGCGCCATCACGTACAGTCTGATCGAGACGGCGAAGGAAAACGGGCTGAAGCCCTACGAATACCTGCGCTATGTGCTGGAGCAGTTGCCGCAGCTGCCTGATCCGAAGGACGTTCAAGCGCTGGATGCGTTATTGCCGTGGTCCCACACCCTGCCTGCGGATCTCCGAATCCCGCCGACTCCCTAAAAGAAACCCGATCGTTTGCCCCGATTCACTACCGAATGGGGGCTGTTTGGCATTCGTCCTAATGCCAGCATCTCATAGATTTGACAGCTTTGCTAGGTGGTCCGTATTTGACGCTTAC
>NZ_QMFA01000086.1 GCF_003285005.1 Paenibacillus sp. YN15
ACGAAGGTTCTAAAAGAACGACTCTAACTTCGCTTACTCGACAGCAAAGTTTTTGCAACACTCAAGTCATATTATTAATAATCTTAAAAATGTAAACAAGGCATTAATTGAAAGAACAATTTACACGCAGAAAATGTTTGGCATTTGGACAATATTAACCAACTTGCTTGGGTTTAGATTAGCAACTGAAATACTTTCATGGAAATGGGCATGGAAACATGAAGAGTTTGTTAATTCTTTATCAATTGAGGAATTAATGCAGATTATAAACAAGGATTACGGCTATGAATATTTAAAAAATAACTTGTTAGGTACTATGAAAAATGAAATGATTATGACGAATGATAATCAATCAATACCGCAGAGTATCATTGATGTTATTGATGTTCAAAATTAGTATATTTATTACAATGATTATCTTGTGGAGCAATTTTCATTGTGTTTGATTAACAGATATTTTACAATGGTTTTTCTGTAAGGTTATAAGCCCGAAATCATTTGAAAAATTGGTTTCCAGTTCATTTGATCAATGAACAACGATAAGATGAAAAACGGGATTGAGTGGAAAGGATCATATATTAGGTGTGTACATAAAGGGGAATTGACAATTCATTAAAACCACAACTTATTTAATTTGGCAAACTTGAAGCATCCGTTTAGTTCTATTTTGCAAAGCACATAGAAAAACGAGGATATTTCACTGGACTTTGGAAGAGAGGTTTCATTTTAGGGCTCTCTAAAATAATTGAGGAAAGGCGCTGAACCGTTCGATATCTAACTGACCACTTAAGATAATGAAGTCTGTGGTCACAGATTTGGTCACATTTTCGTTGTTCAAGGAACGACTAACTGTCGTGCAAGATAGCCGCGGCGCAAAAAAATGATTTGGAATGGGGGAGAAATAACCTGCTTACTCCCCTTCCAGAAACCTAACGCTCCACTGGCAGCGATGAGGTCAGGGGTTCGATCCCCCTAGGCTCCATAATAAAAAAGGCGTTGACCATTGGGTCAACGTCTTTTTTATTGGAGCCGCAGGCCGGATGGGGCCCCTGACGAAGGGGTTCGCCCGCGTGCAGGGAGCAAAGCGGACGAGCACGGCGTCTGAATCCACCGCATATAAATTCCGAAAATGGATAGATGCAATGAAAGAAATTGCGCTACAAACTGGCCATTTAGAAATAGCAATGGATCAAGTAGGAGAGGTTTAATCCATTGTCCTCCTGATCCAAACGGATTATGGATTGACCAGGCCGTTACAATGGTGCTGGATGAGAAGGATGCTGAAGAGGTACGAGAAGGATACAGAGTAGCTTTATATAATTCTCGCGGTGTTCATTGGGTAGACCCAACAGGTGCACCCGAGAGAGAATTAGCTGAGGAGTATCGAACTAAAGCTGAGGCTGTTGAGAATGCTGGGTATTTTAGGTTTGCCGAGGCACTTAGAAAACTTGCCGATGGTTGTGATAGGGAAGCGGAAAGAGTGATACGGGGTCATCATAATGATTTGTAAATTAGTCAAGGTTTACTGCATTAGATAAAGGTTTCTTTCACAACAAAGGCAGTTGATCTAATTGGTCACACTTTCTTTGCTCAAGGAACGACTAAATGTTGTGCAAGATAGCCGCGGCGCAGAAAAATGATTTGGAGCAGGGGAGGAATAACCTATTTTCTCTCCTTCCAGAACCCCATCGCTCCACTGGCAGCAATGCAGTCAGGGATTTAAGCCCCTCTCTTGAAAAGATATTGACTCTTACCTTACGTAAGGTTGTATGATAAATATATGTCAACAAAACGGAGGTACTTTTATGTTGATGAAAATCGGTGATGTGACCAATAAATTTGGGATTTCGCACCGTTCATTACATTATTGGGAAAACGTAGGGATTTTAGAGAGTTTGCGTGGAGAAAACGATTACCGTTATTACGATGAAGAAAATACGCAGAAAATCAAGCAGATTGTATTATTACGCAAGCTGCGTCTTTCTATCCCTTCTATTCAAGAGATATTTACATCGGGCGAATTGTCAAAAGTGATATCTGTTTTCACCTCCCACCTTGATGAATCCAAAAAGGAAAAAGAACAGCTCAATGCGTTGGGCCTTGTTTTACAGCAACTTATTCATATGCTCAAGGATAAGCAGAATATCGAAAGTGTGTATAAATATTTGTTACTACTTAGGTCTCCTCGAAAGGAGTTGAAATCCTTTGAAAAAATATCCAAATACCCGACTTTCGGAAAGGATTTTCACTCTCCCCTGTCGAA
>NZ_QMFA01000087.1 GCF_003285005.1 Paenibacillus sp. YN15
AACCTGGATTCCCGGGAACTCATAACGAGGATGGTGGATCGATTCCCAAACTGGTATAGATCTCCTTTTGTTTCTCCAGAAGTTCCCCGACACGCAGTTGTTGCCCTGGGGCTTCAAAGCATTCAATGACATCGAGCTTATCCAGAGCACTTTGCAAGGTGTACGTTTTGAACAGGCCGGTATCCTGCATTTGTTTCTTGATGTAAGAAAGATAAATGAGAGCCACAAATTCAACAAACAACTTTCCGTCTAAGCTCTGTTCCGAAGATACCAATGTGCGGCGCATATTGAGCCGTTCCTTTAAGTTGCCAAAGGCTTTCTCCACAACGTCTTTGTTTCGGTATAATTCCAGCGCCGTGTTCGCATCCATCGTTTCATTCGTGACCAAGGCAAAGTAACCATAATACCGTTTAACTTTGGCAACAACCTCTTCATTCACAGTTACCCGCGCTCCCCGTCTGGGTGTGGTTTTGACCTCAAAGTACTTCTTGTAAAGCGGCTCATGCTCAGGAACTCTGCGGCCAGACTCCAGTTCCTGAAGGAACCCGATCAATTTCCGATCAAAGGCTTTTTCATCTTCAGCAGCTTTGTCGATGTTGTAATAATAGTGAATGTACATACGCTTGGGTTCCGTTATTGTATCTCCCTTGTAGGGACGGTGCTCGGTGTAGTTCCACTGCGTTGGCACGGTGTGGCAGTAGAGTTCGTATTTCTCATTGTAGTGTTCATAGGAGCGGAAGCGATCATAGATGCTGTCCAGCTCCTTGCGAATGAAAGACAGAGACATCTTAGCCGAAATCAAAAACTTCAAATGTGCTTTGAAAAGCGCATTGATGTTGGCTTCGCTGTAGAAGCCGCGGTCCATCACCAGCTTCACTTTCGAGAATCCCAGCGTAGCGAGCTCTGAGAGTAAATTCGTGAGGGTCTTGGCATCCGGAATGTTCCCTGCCAGCTTACGGTAATAAAATGGCAGGTGGGAGGTTTCTCCAAACACCAGCGCCAGGTTCAGTTGTGGCAGTGAGTCATCTTCTTTATTTCGGCCGTATTGGACTTGGCGCAATCCTTCGGAATAGCTGGAAATGGATGTGATGTCGTACGCCCAATATTCCTTGTCTACCCGGCGCTTTCCTTGCAAACGGAAAAATTGGCTTTTGGCCTCTTCTGTAACGGAAGCGAAGATTTCGCTGCTGCGTTGGGAGGAGATGTTGTCGCCGTATGGATGCTTATGTAAGTGGCTCCATTTTTCGAAACGATACAGGGGATTCTTATCCTCGAGAATCAGGTAATACACGATGGATAAGATCTGTTGCGCCATCCCTGGGAAGCATTGCTTCAAGTCTTCAGCAATACCCAGTTTTTCTCCAATAGCGTCGAGCAGATAAGTGGCACCATAGAATTTCCTGGCCGTCCGAGTCGAGGGGACCGGCCCTCTTTTTGCAGCGGCGGGAGCTTCTTGTGTCTTCCGGCCCCTGCCGTCAGTGGGAATGATCTCCCCTGTACCCGGATCTACCCGGCCAATAAGGGTGCGCTTGGCTCGGGATTGTTTCTTCTCTTTGTCCCAATACGAAACGGACTCATAGGCGTACGTAATACCGGAACGCTTGTCTTTTTGAAATACGATCGTTGCCATTCCACCCTCACCTCGTTATGTATATTATAACGCATAACGATGTAAAATGAAAGAGAAAACCGGCAAAAAACCAGTATTTATAAGGCTTTTTGTCGGTCTATTTTATTGCCTCGTTATGTTTCCGCGGGAATCCAGG
>NZ_QMFA01000088.1 GCF_003285005.1 Paenibacillus sp. YN15
GATGAAGGATAATATGTAATTATCGGTTGGAGGGGTTTTATGGATATCATTGCTAAACCACTTCTAGAAGCTGCTGCCCAAACGCTTGTGGGAGTCCTTGGTGGATGCGCATTTGACAAAATTAAAGGTAAAATTTTTAAAACTAATACCTTTGATGGGGCATTCGACCTGTGGCAAAGAGGTATTCATTGCAAAAATATTGATATCGGGGATACCTTAGCTTTTGATGGTCTCATTTCTCCTTACGTTCAGTTATTCCCAAGAGATCCTTATACGAACGCAGAGAGATGGAATCAACTATATTCTTTTCCTGGAAAAATATCTGCTGAAGATTTTTCTAATCTTGAATTCTATGCAGGTTCTGATGATGCACTTAGAACTGGACCAATCAATGGTGAAACCTTAGTAGGTTTATATAATCGTTATGGATATATCGGTGAGGGTATTCTAGGAGTAGTGCCAACCAAAACCCTATTGAAAAAGGTACCAGAGTTTTTTAATAAAAGTTATTTTGGTACTAGAGTAAGAATTAAGGGTACATTGGCAAAATGTCCCGCTCAACACGGCTTTGTTGCTCAAGGAATGTTTTTAAAAGCTGGGATACAGTTTCAGCAAGACTCATACAGTGAGATACCATATGTAAAAATTGATTCGATACAGCTTTACAACAACGAAATGGATAGAATCAGTTCGTTGTTGGGATCACCATGGGCAGCAACAAATGATAAAAAGAATCCATACTTAGTCCAATATGGATATTTCAGTAATCAAAGAGAAATAAATAACTGTTTGAAGAATATTTACACTTCACCAAAATGGGATTCCGTTAGGGTTTACTACGATACGCTAACATCACCAACGCCAAGCATAAGCTTTACTTCGCAATTCATTTATTAAATACCGCATCAAGGTATTTCGGAAGGTATAAGTAATAAGGCAACATAGTGGGATTGTAATACTGAAACATGTGTGATTGGAATTGTTCAAGATTGCATGCATTTCTGGCTGTTTGCTTAAGTTTATCATTCTTACCCCATAATACTTCTAAGTGCAGAATACCGGGATATTCTGGAACAGTTACAAGTGAAAAACAAACATTCGAGTATGCCTTCATTTTTTCCAAAGTTGCACATGTGGTTTCTTGGTCAAATATGTGTCGGTATATGATATCCGAACATATGCCATTGTGAGTCAATTTTTCAAATAATAAATCGGCGAGGGGTTTTCCACTTGGGGAGACCTCTTTAATAATGTTAAAACAGTCATTTATAATAATGTCATATTGATTAGTTTCTACTTCGAGGTATTTTTTTGCATCGCTATTTATATAATGGAATCTTTTATCGGTTAACACTTTTTCAACGTGGGGATAGTTCTTTTCCATTAACGATATTACAGCTGGATCATAATCGCAAAGAACTACTTTGGTTATGGATGTATATTTAAGGAGCTCATATGCGGAAAAGAGCGATCCGCCACCAATTATTAAAGCTTGCTGTGGGTACGGTATAAAAGATATTGGAAGATGCACTAACATTTCGTGATATATGCATTGATAGTTTTCAATATGCTGTATTTCGTCATTAATGACTAATACCTTTCCTAAGACTGGGTGAATGTATAACTGAATTGCTTGTCTTTCAGATTTTATATTTTCAATCTCTTTCAGTTCAGACAAATATAAGCTAATCAAATCGTTCTCGTGAAATGTTCCCATTTAGCCTGAACCCCCGATAATTACATATTATCCTTCATC
>NZ_QMFA01000089.1 GCF_003285005.1 Paenibacillus sp. YN15
TGAAATCCTTTGAAAAAATATCCAAATACCCGACTTTCGGAAAGGATTTTCACTCTCCCCTGTCGAAGGAAAGAAGACAAAGCCCGCGGAGGTGAATGAGGCGTGGATTTTAGCCCACAGCAAGTCAATCAGATCAGTAAAGGTGACCCTGAAATTGCTGGCTTCATCCAAACTCTCCTCGACCAAAATCGGGCCTTAACCGAGCAGAATCGCCGGCTTCAAGAAGTCGTAGATACACAAGCCAAACAAATCCAAACGCTGGAGAAACGGGTGCATGAGTTGGAACGACAACTCCGTCAGCAAAGCCATAACAGCAGCAAGCCTCCATCCAGTGACGGGCTTCGTAAGCCACCTAATTTGCGGACACCTGGCGGGTCCAAAGGGGCACCGAAAGGCCATCCGGGGACCACGTTGCATGTCATCGACCATCCGGATGAAGTGGTGGTCTGCGAATTAATCACCTGCCCCGACTGTTTGAGCTCGTTGGTGGATGCCCCCTGTGTGGGAGAAGAACGGCGTCAAGAATTCGATCTTCCTGCGTCTCGAATATGGACCACCGAGTTTCGTGCCCAAAAGCGTTACTGCGCTTGTTGCCAACAGGTCCAACGTGCTCCCTTTCCGGCACATATTACGGCACCGACCCAATATGGCAGTCGGATGGCCGCGTGGACGGTGTATTTGCACGCCTTTCACTTGCTGCCGCTCCAACGGATTGCACAGCTATTCGAAGATTGGACCACGTACCGGCCAAGTGAAGGAACCCTGCTCTCCTTTTTACAGACATCCTATGAGCGGTTTGCTCCAGTCGAAGTGCATATAGAAGCCCAGTTGCATAAACAAGTAAAAGTCCACGCGGACGAAACCGGGTGCCGGGTAGGCGGGCGCACCCAATGGATGCACGTGATGTCCGACGAAACGTATACCTTGCTCCGCCTGCATGCCAGACGTGGAAGTCCCGCTATGGATGCCATCGGGTTCTTACCCTCCTATACCGGAACCGTCGTCCATGATTGCATGAAAGGGTATTTTAATGACAAGTATGGGTTTTCCCATGCCTTGTGTAATGCCCATTTGCTCCGGGAGTGCATCGGCATTGCCGAGCATGACGGTCACGAGTGGGCGAAGCAGATGATTGATCTGCTAAAGGAAGGATGGACCCGGGCACTCCGCTCTCGTCAAGCGGATATTCCTTTGGAGCCGCAGGTGATCGAATCCTTTCTCAACCGGTACGACACCATTCTCCAAGCGGGAGAAGGCGAATGGACGAAGGACACGGTACGGGCCAAAACGTGTAAAAAAGGACGTGCCATTAAGAGCAAGGCTGGCAATTTGGGAGAACGCTTTTTGCTTCACAAAGAGGCGGTTCTCTCGTTTCTTTGGCGTCCCTGCATTCCGTTTGATAATAACCAAGCGGAACGTGATCTCCGAATGGTGAAGGTCAAGCAGAAGATCTCCGGTTCATTTCGAACAGAAGACGGAGCCCTTTGGTTTGCTCGATTGCGGAGCGTCGTGTCCACATTTATTAAACAACGACTTCCTGTCCTTTCTTCCTTGTCTCTTGCCTTTTCCGGCACTCCTGTTTTGCTATGACCTAAGTAGTAAC
>NZ_QMFA01000009.1 GCF_003285005.1 Paenibacillus sp. YN15
TCGGATCAGATGAATCGAAAGATGTTGAATATGCGTGTCGCTGGAAATTTGATGCGTGGAGCCTGTGGAGGAAAAGCATTTCTTGCACAATTTCAGCGGATGTGCTATTATTATTAAATAACCTTTGTTCACTGTTTGAATGTGTAAATTCTCACTGGCGCGGTCATCGGAGCCGCAAGGATGGAAGAGAGGCAGGGCTTTCGTTGTTTTTAAGATTCAAAGACGAAGCCGGCCGGTTGTTTCAACAAAAGGGTAGCTTATGATCTGTTACACCCCATAGATGCAGGTGCAAGAGAACGAATGCAGTTTGATGCTGTTGGAACCATTGGAAGGCTTCACGGAACAGGTAAGGTTAAGCTCAAGGCGCTTCTTCCCGACGGAAGGGGCGTCTTTTCTTCAACGTTTTGCGGGTGTATAAACAGGCGCATGGATTGCTATTTTCAGATTTGCGGACTATAATAACCTTATAATAATTCTAAATTCGTTTGCGGCCATGTAAGAACAAACGGGTGGTGAAGGAGGTTCGGAGAATGATCTGTGTAACAGAGGAACTGACCAAAATCAACAAACGGCTGTCTGCAAAAGGCTATAAGCTGACTCCCCAGCGGGATGCCACACTGCGGGTGCTGCTGGAGAACGAAAAGGACCATTTAAGCGCGGAAGAGGTTTACATGCTGGTCCGCAAGCAATCTCCCAAAATCGGCATTGCCACCGTTTACCGGGTGCTGGAGCTGTTGAGCGAGCTGCATATCGTGGAAAAGATGAACTTCGGCGACGGCGTGGCGCGGTATGATCTGCGCAGCGAAGAACATGAGCATATGCATCATCACCTGATCTGCCGGGAATGCGGAGAGGTGCGCGAGATTATGGAGGATTGGCTGTCCCTGCTGGAGAAGCGGCTGGAGGCGGAATACGGCTTTATTGTGACCGATCACCGGCTGGACTTTTTCGGCTCCTTCCGCGATTGCACCAATAAGAATTGCAAGCATTCCTGCAAGGCCGTTTCTTAATAAACAAACCAAACCGCCAAAGCCGCCTTCGGGCCTGTTTTGGCGGTTTTTTGCGTTCCGCTTAGCGCCGTTATGAAGGTCCGGGTCCTACTTACCTTTTTTTAACTACTGTCCCCCCAAAATTGAATATGCTACAATTGGAAAAGGGAGAAGCAGGCCCGACCGGCCTGCAAAGAGGATGAAAGACTAATAGAGGTGAAGACATGCAATACAGACCATTTGGCAATTTGGACTTTCAGGTATCCACCTTCGGGTTGGGATGTATGCGGCTTCCTCTGGAGGAACAGCCGGAGGGCGGCAAGGACGCGTCCCGCATTCATGAAGAGGAAGCAATTGAACTCATCCGGTATGCGATTGATCATGGCGTTACATATGTGGATACGGCGTATCCGTATCATGGAGGCAACAGCGAGCTGGTAGTAGGCAAGGCTCTGATGGACGGGTACCGGGAAAAGGTGAAGCTGGCCACCAAACTCCCCGTCTGGCTGTGCAAGACGTATGAGGATTTCGGCAGGCTTCTGGATGAGCAGCTGGCCAAGCTTCAGGTGGAGTACATTGATTTCTACCTGCTGCACGCCCTGAACAAGAGTACCTGGCAGAATATCATGTCCCTGGGTGTGCTGGATTTCCTGAATGAGGCTGTGGCCCAGGGGAAAATCCGCTATCCCTCCTTCTCCTTCCACGACGAGCTGCCGCTGTTTAAGGAAATTATCGATGCGTATGATTGGAAGATGTGCCAGATCCAGCTGAACATTCTGGACGTGAATTATCAGGCGGGGCTGGAGGGGCTGCAATACGCAGCCGACCGGAATATTCCGGCGGTGATCATGGAGCCGCTGAAGGGCGGCAGCTTGGCCCGGAATGTTCCCGACGATATTCTGGCCATCTGGAATGAAGCCGACGCCAAACGCAGTCCTGTGGACTGGGCCTTCCGCTGGGTAGGCAACTTCCCTCAGGTGGTCACCATCTTAAGCGGAGTCAACAATCTGGAGCAGCTGAAGGACAATCTGCAGATCTTCGACACCATCACCCCGGACTGCATGAACGCCAAGGAGCTTGGTCTGGTTCAGCGGGTCAAGGCGGCTTACGAAAGTAAAATCAAGGTGGGCTGCACCAAATGCGGCTATTGTGTTCCCTGTCCCGCGGGAGTGGCCATCCCTGATGTGTTTGCCCATTACAACCATTCCTCCATTTTCAATGCACTGCCGGAAAGCCGTAGGAACTACGCGAATCTGGTCAAAAACGGCAAGGACGCCTCCTTATGCGTGGAATGCGGCAATTGCGAGGAAGCATGTCCCCAAAGCATCCCGATTATTGAAAAGCTGGCGGAAGCCAATCTGGTGCTGGCCGGACGGTAAGCATCGCCATTTATTTCAGGCAGCCTCTCCTGACGGGGGTTGCCTTTTTTCCATTATTTGGACGAATCGAAAAAACACTGAAAAAAATGAGGTTCTGCAAAGACTGTGATATACTGGAAGCACCTCATATTTATTCTTCTACAAAATGTTTCATTATTTTTAGGGAGGAGGAAGAAAGATGACAAAAGCTACCGGGATTGTCCGTAAAGTAGATGAATTGGGCCGGGTGGTGCTACCCATAGAGCTTCGGCGCACCATGGGCATAGCCGAGAAGGATGCTATCGAAATTTATGTGGATGAGGAGCGAATCATCCTGAAGAAATATGAGCCTGCCTGTATTTTTACCGGATCTGCGGAGGATCTGATTTATTTCAAGGGAAAAATGGTCAGCAGAGCGTGCGCGGAGGAATTGGTGAAGCTGTGGAATGAAAAGAACGGCGGCAAAGCATAACAGGCTTGACGATACGCCAAACCCCCGGACATTGGAGGACCGGGGGTTTTGTCGCTGTTTTTTACAGAGCTTCTCGTCACCGTTGGGGGATTTGTTTATCCCCGGATGAGGGATTCCGCGCCGTCGATATAGATTTCGGTTCCCGTGACCAGGGAGGCTTCATCGGAAGCCAGAAACAGCACCAGATTGGCCACCTCCCGGGGGGACCCGGGGCCGTGGCGCAAGGGCTGGTCTCCGGCGGGGAACTCAACCGGAATGCGGATTTCCTGCACCTCCGGCAGCGTCTCCGTGCTTTCGCCAATATTGGTGGAGATGGCGCCGGGGCAAATAACATTCACCCTGATCCGGTACTGGGCCAGCTCCAGCGCCGCCATTTTGGCAAAGGCCACCTGGCCTGCTTTGGTGGTGCTGTAGGTGCTGAAACCGAAATTGGAGAATATCCGGTTGCCGTTGACCGAGCTGGTAATAATAATACTACCCCCTTGCTGCTTCAGATAGGGGATGGCATGTTTGACGGTCAGGAAGGTTCCCTTCAGATTCACATCCACCGTTTTGTTCCATTCCTCCAGGGGCATGGATTCAATGGGAGAGAGGGTGCCGTTGATGCCCGCATTGGCAAACAGCACATGAAGCTTCCCGCCGAAGCGGGAGACACCTTCCCGAAACGCGGCTTCGATTCCGGCCTCATCCGCAATATCCACGGGAAGCGGCACCGCTTCCCCGCCCAGCTCCCGGATGGCTGTCCCCACCTCCGCCAGCCGTTTCTCATCCTTGTCCGCCAGCAGCAGGCGGGCGCCATGCCTTGCCATAAGAAGGGCGGCGGACCGCCCGATGCCGGAGGCAGCTCCGGTGACCAGAGCCACCCGGCCTTTCAGACGGGCATTGCCATCCGCTTTAATTTCCAAAGGACGCCCGGTCATATCCATTCACTCCTTCGCGATAGCCACGGGTATAGGCATTCCAGCCGCCTTGATGCTCCTCTTGGGAGACATTCCCAATGACACTGATCTGCTTGCGTGAACCGCCGATGATAGCGCCGTCCTCAATAACCGCTCCTTCGCCGATAATGGCGTGGGAGATCAGCACATTCTTGCCGATAACCGCATTGGGCATGATGATGCTGTCGGTGACCAGACTGTTTTTGCCCACCCACACGCCCTTGGAGAGGATGGAGCGTCTGGCCCGGCCCTCCAGAAAGCAATGCTGGTGCAGAAGGGAGGCGGAGCCACGGTCATCCTCCATGCGCAGCATCTCATTTTGCAGGGTTTGTCCGGCCGGCCGCATGGGCCAGGTAGGCGGATTCAGCGCCAGTTGGGCAGGGGAGCCCAGCAGGTCCATGTGGGTGCGCCAGAGAGCATCCACCGTCCCCACATCCTTCCAGTATCCCTCAAACGGAAAGGCATATACACGGGCTTGCCCCTTCAGCAGCCTGGGAATAATGTCCTTGCCGAAGTCATGGGACGACTCCGGGTCGGCGGCATCCTGAAGCAGCAGTTCACGCAGCTCGGACCAGCGGAATATATAGATCCCCATGGAGGCCAGATTGGATTCCGGGCGGCGTGGTTTTTCCCGGAAGGCGGTGATCCGGCGGTCGGCGTCCACCGACATAATGCCGAAGCGGCTTGCTTCCTCCAGAGGGACCCGGATCACCGAGATAGTGGCGGCGGCCTTCTGGCTGTTATGAAAATGCAGCATATCGCGGTAGTCCATATGGTAGATATGATCGGCAGAGAGGATCAACACATTTTCCGGATGAAGCTGATCGATATAAGCGATATTTTTATAGATGGCATCCGCTGTGCCGGTGTAGCCTTCTTCCTGCTTCGAGCCGGCAGGCAGCAGAGTAATATTGGAATCGGAAGCGCCCAGATGCTGATGCAGAGTTTCCGCCCGGTATTGGGTAAGCACGCCGATTTTCTCAATGCCTGCGTTCAGGCAGTTGCTTAAGGGAAAATCGATCAGACGGTATTGTCCGCCGAAGGAGATGGCAGGTTTGGCATGAGTCAGGGTCAGAGGACGGAGTCTTTTTCCTTCTCCACCCGCAAGCAGCATCGCGAGGCAATTTGTCGTGTTCATGTTTGTTTCCTCCTTCTCGGGTTTGTTGGCCGCTGCACATTAACTTCCTTCAGGCCGCCAGGCTCGATATATAATCCGAAAGCTGAAGCTGTCCAATTGGAGGGTCATGCGGCCGTCGGCTGCAGGGACCTCCTTCTGTGTCCAGGCATCCTTCCAGTCATTGGTCTCCAGAGCAAGGGAGAGCTCCGTTGGCTTCTCCGAATGGTTTATCCAGATGAGGGCATGGGAGCCCTCCCCCAGACGCTCATAGACAATGGCGGGGCTGCCGCTCTCCGCATGGAGCATCCGGTACCGGCCGAGGCTTAAGGCGGGAATTTCGCGCCGCAAGCGGATGAGAGCTTGGAAAAAATCCAGCAGCTCCTGATCCCGCCTGTCGGGATGCCATTCCATACACTTCCGGCAATCCGGATCATCGCCTCCGGTCATACCGTATTCATCGCCGTAGAAAATACAGGGTGTGCCGGGATAGGTCAGCAAGAACAAAAAAGCGTGCTTCCGCTTCCGCTTGTCCTCCACCCGACTGGCAACCCGGCCTGTATCATGGCTGCCCAGAAGATTGAACAGCACCTCATGAGCCTGCTCCGGATAACGCACGGATAAGCGGGCAACCGTCTCGGCAAAGCTTGCCCCGTCCAGCGATTCCCCCTCAAAGTAGTCCAGAATCCGCTTGCCCAGAGGATAATTCATGGCGGAGTCGAACTGGTCGCCCTGCAGCCAGGGACCGGCGTCCGTCCAGCATTCTCCCACAATGTAAGCCTCCGGATTAATGGACTTCGCCAGCCTACGGAAATGCCGCCAAAATTCATGGTCGATTTCATCGGCCACATCCAGCCTCCAGCCGTCAATCCCCGTTTCCTCCATCCAATACCGGGTAATGCCCAGCAGATATTCCCGCACCTCCGGATGGGCCGTATTCAGCTTCGGCATATGGCCGAAATTGCCGAAGGTATCATAATGGGGCTGCCCGTTTTCTCCGCGAATCGGAAAAGAATGAATATGGAACCAATCCTTGTACGGGGAATGCTCCCCTTTTTCCAGAACGTCCGTGAATTGCTCCAGCGCCTCGCTGCAATGGTTAAACACCGCATCCAGCATCACCCGGATTCCGCGCTTGCGGCATTCGTCCACCAGCGCCTTCAGCTCCTCCTTGCTGCCCAGATTGGGATCAATCTGCCGATAATCGGAAATATCGTACTTATGGCAGGAAGGAGAGGAGAAAATGGGAGTGAGGTACAGAGCATTAATCCCCAATTCCTCCAGATAATCCAGTTTCTCGCGCAGTCCTTTCAGATTTCCGCCGAAGCCGCTGTCCAACTGCGGCGCGTCTCCCCAATGGAGAAACTTGCCTTCTTCCCGGGATTCATCGTAATCGGAGGGAAGGCTGAACCGGTCGGGCATAATTTGATAGAAAACGGCTTTTTTGGCCCAATCGGGAACGCGAAAAACCTCGGATTCATGCAGGTAGGGATATTCAAAGCAAGCGCCGGCGTCGGGGGGCGGGGCGCCCGCAATTCCCGCTTCGGAGTACCAGAACTGCTCTTCTCCGCGCTGCAGCCGGAAGGTGTAGCACATCCGTCTTTTGGGCGGGATGACGGGGCAGAACCAATAGTCGAACAATGCATCCGCCGCTATTTTTTCCATGGCGAACTCCTTTTGGCCGGCTCCCCAATCGTATTTGTCCCCTGCCTGTACGAAAACCTGATCCGCATCATCACGCTTGACGCGCAGCCGGAGATGAACGGTTTCATGGTTGTAGGCATAAGCCCAGCTTCCGCCTGCGGCATGGTACAGCGCTTCAGCCTGCATCCGCGCACCTCCTCTCAAAAATAGCCATCACGGATGCCAAGACCCGTGCATGACCTTGTGATACCTTATTAAACCCGGCGGTGAAAGAAGAAACAGGGCTGCCCCAGGATTTTGGCCGATGGTCCAAAAAACCATTCTATTTTCTGGACATGCTGCAAAACAGTGAGCTATGATTAAGAAATAGAGTCTATCAGCAAGAGGTGGCTTATATGCGAATTGCAATTGTGGACGATAATCTCATCAACCAGATGATCATCGAAAAAATTTTGGACGGGGCCGGATTCCTCAACCATGTCTCTTTTAACAATGCGTGGGAGCTGTTCTCCTATCTGGGCATGGACCGGCAGCCGGCGGAGCGGGTGGAGGCTACGCCCGATCTGATTCTGATGGATATGATGATGCCGGGCGTGGATGGGATTGAAGCCTGCCGGCGGATTCAGGGCGTGGAGAAGCTGAAGGATATTCCCATCATTATCGTGACGGCGCTGGGCGATTCCAATAAGCTGGCGGAGGCTCTGGATGCGGGAGCCACCGACTATGTGGTGAAGCCGGTCAACAAAATTGAGCTGCTGGCCCGAATCCGCGTCGCTCTGCGGCTGCGCGCGGAGCTGAACTGGCACAAGGCCAAGGAGCGGGACATGTCCCTGGAGCTGGCGCTGGCCAAGCAGGTGCAGGAGAGTGTGCTGAGCAAACCGTTCGAGAAGAAAAATTTGCGCATTGAGGCGGTTTATCAGCCGTCCATGGTGCTGGCCGGAGACTTTTACTTCTGGCAGCAGCTGGAGGACGGCAAATACGGCATCATCCTGCTGGACATGATGGGACACGGGATTTCCTCCTCCCTGATGTGCATGTATATTGCCTCGGCGCTTCAGGACGCCATGCAGAAGAATCCCGATCCCATCGAGGTAGTCAGCCTGCTGAACGCTTATATGCTGCGCCTGCAGAACAAAGACAAGTGGGTCCGGTATTATTTCACTGCCATCTATCTGATTATGGACCCTTGCGCCCGCACCGTGGAATATGTCAATGCCGGGCATCCCGAGGGGCTTATGCTGGCCGACGGAGAGGAGCTGCACAGGCTCCATTCGGGGGGCTGCGCCGTGGGGTTCGACGACCCCATCCAACTGGAGAAGCGGGTGATCCGTTACAAAGACCAAATGAAGCTGCTGCTTTTTACAGACGGCCTTCTGGAGGTTTGCGGCTCCGATTGGGACACCTCAACGGACAAGATTGCCGATTTGCTCCTGAAGAGGCCCGAGCTTCATGCGGCGGACCTGGCCGAGGCGCTGATGGATGGAAAGGAAATAAGCGAAAAGCGGGATGATTACTGTCTTCTTTCCATAGAAGCAGGCAAGCTGGCCGGAAAATAACAACTGGGTTCCCAAGGAGAGGAGCATCGGCATGACTATACGCAATAAGCTGCTGGCCGGCATGAGTATTCTTCTGATTGTTATGTTTTGTATCGCCGGCTTGGGCATGAACCGGCTGACCACCATGAACAGGGATATTGGAGCCAGCTATGGCGAAATGTATGACAATGTCAAGGATAGCCAGCAATTTCAGATCATCACCAATGAGATTGGCCGCAATTTGGTCAGCCTGATGCTGAATAATCCCGTCCTGACCCAGAGGGAAATTCTGGAGCGGCTGGCCCGGAATGACCAGGATATGCGCAAGCTGTTTGAGGATGCCCGGGCCAAATATCGGGATGCCCGGCAAGCCCAGGTAACGGAGGAGGCCATTGAAGCCATCACCCGTTATTTAAGCTATAAGGATACGATTGTAAAGGAGGTTATGAATAACCGGCTGGAGGAGGCGGTGCTGCTCCGCAGCTCGGAAGGGCTCAAGCTCCAGCAGGAGATCCAGGAAAAGAACGATGCCCTTGGCAGCTATAACCAGAACAGCATGGATCAGGTTCTGAAGGACGGTACGGAGAGCAACCGGCAAACCCTCCACTACACCATCAGCCTGATGATTCTGGGCCTGGTGCTGGTGCTCATGATTACATACTGGATTATTCAAAGCATATCCAAGGGCTTAAACCGGCTTTCCGCCCTGGTTCCCCGCACAGCCACGGATACGCTGGCGCCGATTGAATTCGCCGAGGACGGAGGACGGGACGAAATCAGCCAGGTCATCCGCCTGTTCAACCGGCTGTTCCGGGACCTGTCCGAGCAGCGGGCGCGGGAGCAGGAATTCAACAGGAAGAATGAAGAGGAGGCCTGGCTGAAAACGCAGCTGAACAGCATCATGCTGATCCTTCAGGGACGAACCAATCTGAAGGAGGTGGGGGAGCGCTTCGTGCGCCAAATTGCGCCGCTGGTGGAGGCGGTTTACGGCGGCTTCTACGTCTCCGACTCGGGGCAGCCCAAACCCGGCATGTATACATTGGTAGGCAGCTATGCCGTCCAGCCGGGAGAGATCCGCAGCGTCTACCATCTGGGGCAGGGGCTTGTGGGCCAATGCGCCGCGGACAACCGCTGGATCAAACTGCGGGAACGCTCCGCCCATCCCATCCGCGTGGAGCTGTCGCCGGGAGAGCTGGCATTGGGCGAGGTGCTGATTATTCCCCTGGCCTATGAGGGCAATGTGGTGGCCGTTCTGGAAATCGGCTCCGTCCATCCCTTTTCCCCGCGGCATGTGGCTTTGCTGGAGCAGGTTACGCAGAATGTGGGGGCTGTGCTTAACAGCATCATGGGCCGCATCCGGGTGGAGGAGCTGCTCCGCACCTCGCAAATTCTCACCGAGGAGCTGCAGACCCAATCCGAGGAGCTTCTCACCCAGTCGGACGAGCTGCGGATGACCAATGAAAAGCTGGAGGAGCAAGCGGAGGCTCTGCGGAAATCCGAGGAGCTGCTCCAGCAGCAGCAGGAGGAATTGGCGGCAACCAATGAGGAGCTGACGTTGAAAACCACCCTGCTGGAGGAGCAGGTGCGGGTTACGAAGGAGAAGAATATCGAGGTGGAGCGGGCCAACAAGGTGCTGGAGCATCAGGCGGTGGAGCTGGAGCTGGCTTCCCGGTACAAGTCCGAGTTTCTGGCCAACATGTCCCATGAGCTGCGGACGCCGTTGAACAGCATGATGATTCTGTCCTTGATGCTGCAGGAAAACAGGGAGGGCAATCTGACGGAGAAGCAGCGGGAATATGCCGCCGCCATTCACGGAGCCGGCGGGGATTTGCTGCGCCTGATCAATGATGTGCTGGACCTGTCCAAGGTGGAGGCGGGCCATATGGAGATTCATGTGGAGCCTCTGGAGATAAAAGAAATTGTGCAGTATGTGGAAAGAAGCTTTATGCCGGTTTCCGTCCGCAAGGGAGTGGAGCTGGCCATCCGGACAGCCGAGGCTTTGCCGGAGGTGATCAATACCGACTCCCAGCGCCTGATGCAGATTATCGGCAACCTGATGTCCAATGCCTTCAAGTTTACCGAGGAGGGCAGAGTCACCTTCCGGCTGGAGCTAAGCGACGGCATGTGGCTGTTCATGATTGAGGATACGGGCATCGGCATTCCCGATAGTCAGCAGGAGGAGATCTTCCAGGCCTTCCGCCAGGCGGACGGAACCATCAGCCGCAATTTCGGCGGCACGGGTCTCGGCTTATCCATCAGCCAGAAGCTGGCCAAAGCGCTGGGCGGCAATATCACCGTGACCAGCGGTGTCGGCGCCGGTAGCACCTTCATCCTGTGGATTCCGCTGATTGCCCCCAAGGCCGCGGCGGCTAACCGGATCTCCAATGCTCAGGACCCCATTTTTGTCCAGGACGAAAGCGCCGGGGAAACCGGTTATCTGCCGGACATGGCGGCTCCCCTGGAGGCGGCTGTTTCGATTTCCGCGGAAGAGGATAATGACTCCGTAACGGACTCTTATCTGCACAAGATTCTGATTGTGGATGACGACATCCGGAATGTGTTTGCGCTGTCCGTTGCGCTGGAGGATGCCGGTTTGCAGGTTGTATTCGCCGAGAACGGCGTTGATGCTCTGGAAATGCTGAATGCGGACAATCATGGCATCGACCTGGTGCTGATGGACATCATGATGCCCAGGATGGACGGTTATGAGGCCATCCGCAAAATCCGCAGGATGCCTGAATTATCCGGCCTGCCGATTATTGCCGTCACGGCCAAGGCCATGAAGGAGGACCAGCAGAGATGTATGGATGCCGGCGCGTCGGACTATTTGACCAAACCAATCGATATCGGCCGGCTGCTGTCGCTGTTGAAGGTTTGGCTGCATAAGGAGGAATGAAGGTGGAGCCTGCATCCCCTGTTCAAATATTGCTGGTGGATGATCATCCCGAAAATTTGCTCGCTCTGGAAGCGGTGCTGTCCGACAAAAGCTATCAGCTGGTGAAGGCTTCATCCGGCCACGAGGCGTTGCGGAAGGTGCTCCAGGGGGATTTTGCCGTGATTGTGCTGGATGTTCACATGCCCGATATGGACGGTCTGGAAACGGCTAAATATATCAAGATGAGAGAGCGTTCCCGGGATACGCCCATCATCTTTATTACCGCTGCGGACCAGGACCCTGCGGTCTATTTTTCTGCTTACGCCCTGGGCGCCATCGATTATATCCGCAAGCCCTTCGTGCCGGAAATCCTGAAGTCCAAAATTGACGGCTTTGTCAGCCTCCACCGCACCAGTATGAAGCTGCAGCAGCAGAAGGAGCTGCTGCGCCAGCAAACTATGGACCTGGAGAAGGCCAATGTGGAGGTACATGCCGCTTCGTTGGTGAAAACCCGCTTTTTGGCCACCATGAGCCATGAAATCCGCACTCCCTTAAACGGAGTGATCGGAGTGGCCGACCTGCTCCTGGGCACACAGCTGGACGAGGAGCAGCGCATGTATGTGGAAACCATCAAAAGCAGCGGCGACTCCTTGCTGCGGATGCTCAACGATATTTTGGATTTTGCCAAAATGGAGACGGGCAAGCTCCATCTCTCCGAATCTCTCTTCGATCTCCATGCCACGGTGATGGAGACGGTGGATTTGTTCCAGGCCAAAGCCAGGCTGAAGGGCGTTGAGCTGATTATGGAGCTATCCCCGGAGGTTGCCAAGCTGGTCAGCGGGGATGAGGCCAGACTGCGGCAAATTCTGATGAATCTCATCGGCAATGGGGTGAAGTTTACCAATAAAGGCTCCGTGTCCATTCTCATGCGGCCGTATACACCCGCCGCCCCTGTGGAGGCGGCTTCCTCCATGCCGGTGCAATGGGTGGAGTTTGAGATCACCGATACGGGAGAGGGAATCCCCGCCGGACGGGAGGATGAGCTGTTTCGGCCGTTCACCCAGCTGTCGCCATATATGACCCGGCATCATGACGGGACAGGGCTGGGCTTGTCCATCTGCAAGCTCCTGGTGGAGCTGATGGGCGGGAATATCCGGTTTGAGCACGCTGCCTCCGGTCAAGGGGCGACATTCATTTTCACCGCTTGCCTGATGGTGCCGCAAACCGGCTCCTCTGTTTCGGACTCCCTGTACACGGGTAATAGTCAAGTAAGAAGCGGAGGCTGAAGCACAATTCAGCAGCCTGCGCTTCCCGCTCCCTTCAACGAATCTGGAGGGGACAAGCCAAGAGCTCTTGGTTTGCGCTTGCGATACCGGCTTTCCTTACAGGAAGCTATTAGGAGGGATTGTTATGAACTCCCGGGCTATGATGCAAAAGGTCATTACCGGCGTGTTGATCGCCCTGGTGCCAAAAATCGTATCTAAGCTTATGGAACCGCGTAAATCCAAAATCCGCTCCGGCGGATCATAAGGAGGCGTTACCCATGACAATCAAACTGGTCCGAAACGAAGAGGAAGCCAATGATTTTATCCGCCAATTGACCCAGGAAGGCTACCACACGGATAATATTTACGCGTTGGCCTATAATGCCGACCGTACCGACGCCATTGTGGAGAACACGGAAATCAACAAGGTGGGCATGACCGAGCAGGGGATTATCCAAACCGTCGCCAATATCTTCCGTTCCCGTGGCGATGAGCTGATTGCCAAGATGAGATCCTTGGGCGTATCGGAAACGGATGCGGCCCATTATGAACGGATGCTGGCGGCAGGAGACATTCTGGTGCTCACCTGGCCGGCGGAAATTGAAGCGGGCCCCCAGGACAGCGGGATTGACAGCGAGCGGCCGCCGGAAAAGGATACGCTGCTGACCCAACCCGTCGTGAATCCGCTGCTGTTTGCGGGAAGCCCGGAGGACCGTCTGAGATAACGGCTGCAACCATCAGTAACGGCTGAAGGCCAGAAAGGGTGAGCCCCCATGACGGCAGGCTTAAAATATATGTTGTCCGCCGGCGGCTTAGCCGCCTTGGCAGGGGGATGGATAGCCGTGTATGCGGATTTCCTTCCGCCGCTGCCGGCGCTTCGGGTGGAGCAGGCGGCCGTTTTTGCCGGCCAGCCGCCGGGCATTCCGGCGTTTGCGCTGCCTGAGGAAGCGCCCGCCGAGGTTGCGCCGGAAGAGAAAAGGGAGACGCTCCGCTTAAGCTCCGTAGAAGGGATTAAGCTCGACGACAGCATCATGGAGCTGATCCGCAAAAAGGGACAGCCTGTCGCCATTCGCTCCGACCCCAGGCTAAGCGATCTGGAGGTTTACGACTATGGCGCCATGGATGTGGCGTTCCGCGGCGGCGATCTCCTCTATGTGGAGGTGGGAGCCGAAGCGGAAGCGGTCCAGATTGACGGAATCCCGCATTCCTTTGATCCGGAGGCGCTCCGGGAAACGCTGGGAGAGCCGGATTTTGCCGCCGAGGACGGCTGGGGCTACAAACGGGGGTTCGGCGCCATCAAGTTCTACACCGATCCGGCTACCGGCCAGATCCGGTCCGTCCATTACTTCGATGCCGTGGGCATATAGCTGCCGCAAGCTATATTGCCGGCGGCATTTTTTGCGTCGGCACACATACTAGGGCATATCTGATCACTCCGAGGGGAGCAGCTAAGGCCCATATTTTCGTTCCAGGCAAGGCACTTTTGTGAAGGCATGGCCGGGGGGGGGGACGTCAAGCGAAAGCGACGAAGAAAGGGGCGAAAGGAAAGTGAAAGATGCCCTCAAGCGGATTTTCAGACACGCCCTAACCGGCACTTAAGAAAAACCTGACGGAAGATCACCGCCATGTCCTTTACGTTGTGGTGGGCCACCTTGTGCTGACCTGATCTGCATTCCAACCCGTCCCCGCACCGGGAAATGGCCTGCCCTTACCTTTTCTTCTGCACCCGGAAGAGCGTAACGGAATTGTGCGACTCTTAAAAGCGGCTTTCGCCGCTTTTTCCCGATTGTACGGAACTATGAAGCCCTTATTCCCCGCCGCGGCCTGATTTCCACCCTATTTTCGCCGAATCAAGGATGGAACGGTTTCTTAGTTCCGTTAATTCTCCAAATTCTCATTTTCACCCTCATAAGAGTCACTTAGTTCCGCAATAGCAGCCTACCTGCCTGTCCCCGCTAACTTCTCGCAAACATCACTCGGGAAAGACGAAAAAAGGAGGACTGCTTCCAGTTGAAGAACAAAGGCTACGCCTTGCCTGCTTGCAAATCAGGTCTTATGACGATTGCCAAAGCGCCGCAAGCTGCGAAAGGACTTCCCTTCCCGGGAATTTTATACATTCTATAATTACAAAAAAGAGCCGCCCTCTGCAGGACAGCCCTTTTGGCCATATGATCCATTTCAGCAGTGGATTCATTTCAGATACGACTTCAGCATCCAGATATGCTTCTCCACCTTGCCCTTCAGGCCGGTGAGCATATCGGCGGTGGGGTCATCCTTGTGTTCATCGGCAAGCTCAATACCCTTGGAGAGCTCTCCGGCAATATACTCCAGATCCTTCCACGCCGACTCCACCATTTGGTCGGGGCTTTCCTTGCCGGTGGCTTCTTTGACGGCAGCCAGGGACAGGCATTCCTTCAGGGTGGAGGCGGGGGCGCCGTCCAGCGCCAGCATCCGCTCCGCCAGCTCATCCAGATTGAGGGCGGCTTCGTTGTACAGCTGCTCGAATTTCTCATGGAGCGTGAAGAAATTCTCGCCTGTCAGATACCAGTGAAAATGATGCCATTTCATATAAAGGACGGTCCATTCGGCTACTTGTTGATTCAAGCTCTCCAGCACCGGTTTGAGATCGGCGCGGGGGTCGGTTTTCAGCATCACTTTGGGCATAGTCAATTCCTCCTTCATGATGGGCTTCGCAAACCCTATGAACTCTATAAACCTCTTGTTTGGGATTGAAACAACCAAGAAATTTTGGGAAAATAGGACCAAGGCGTTTCATCCTTCCGACTTCAGGTTAAAAGCTCACAGGAGGGATGCACATGATAATCCAGATAAGCGCAGCCGTTCTAACCATCGCGGTAGTGGTGCTGATTGTGGCACTTGTCCGGACCCTGAAGGAGGCGCGGGCAGCTCTCAACAAAATCGGGATGCTGACGGATGAAACCCGGATTCAGCTCAATGCCTTGTCGGGTGAAGTGAAGGAAACCATTCAAGGCGTAAACGATGTAACCTATGATATAAAAACCAAGATGGCTGAGCTGCACAGCGCATTCCAGACCATCGGTGAAATCGGCAGAATGGCTGCCGGCACCACATTGACAATACGGCAAACCGCCGCTTCAGTCAGCAGAACACTGCGCCATAAGCTGGATGAACAGAAGGAAACGGCAGCGGCTACCCAATCTTCCTTGGCCGCATGGCTTTTGACCGCCGGCAAATTCGTTCAGAGGTTAAACGGCTTCAGGCGTTCCAAGGATTCCAAACGGCTAACGGCCAGAACATGACGCAGGAGGGAATGGGTGTGAGCATGATCAAATCGTTTCGATTGGTAAAACATATGTCCGAAAATTCCGTCACCTTTGTCTTTATCGGGGAGTTCGACTTGTCCCGCACATGTGAATTGCAGGGGGAGCTAGACCCCTATCTTTATGAGCCTGACCGCAAGCTGGTTTTTGACTTCAAGGATCTCCGCTACATTGATAGCACAGGCATCGGCATCATTCTGGTGGTAATCAAGGCCCGGGCCGAAATCAAGGCGGGCTTTGAGATCCGGAATATTCCCCCCCATATCAACCGATTGTTCGATATCGCCGGCATCAGCAAGTTTTTGAACAATAACGCAGTGTAGAATTTATGAAAGGGAATGGTACCTCCATGAACGCACAAAAGGATCGAATCGTAATGTCGCTGCCGGCAAAATCGCAATACATAGAGGTTGTCCGCCTTGCGCTGTACGGGATTGCCGTGCGGATGGGGTTCAGCTTCGAGGATATTGAGGATCTGAAGGTAGCTGTGGGCGAGGCCTGCAACAACGCCGTGCTTCATGCCTATGATGACGGGGAGGGCGTCATGAAGATCGTCTTTGAAGCCGCCCCCCGCTATCTGCGGATTATTGTGCAGGATGAGGGGAGGAGCTTCAATTCCTCCGAGGCCTGCAGCCGTGTGCCCGTGACCTTTACGGACAAGTCCCTGTCGGAGATGCACGCAGGCGGTTTGGGCCTGTATCTTATGCAAGCGTTGGTGGATGACGTGGAAATCCGCACAGAGGCTGGAACAGAGGTGATTCTGACCAAACTTCTGAATGGAAGCGGTGTGGTCATATGATCCGAAAGCTGCCGGATGAAGAGACTCCGATTGATGCGGAGGCGCTTCTGTCCAGCTACCGGGAATCCGGTAGCAAAGAAACGGCAGAAGTGCTGCTGAAGCACTATGAAGGTATGATCCGTATGGCCGCGGGACGGCTGTCGCGCAACCGCAAGGATATGTTCGAGGATTTGTTCCAGGTGGGACAGATGTCCATATTCCGCTTGTTTAATTCCTACGATCCGTCTTTTTCCATTCCTTTTGAAGCCTATGCCATGAAAAGCATCGTGGGGCATATGAAGAACTATCTCCGGGACAAGTCCTGGTATGTCCAGGTTCCCCGCCGGATCAAGGAGAAGGGCCATGCCCTGCAGCAGGCCCTGGACGAGCTGTCCCTGAAGCTGGAGCGTTCCCCCCAGGTGGATGAAATCGCCGCTTATCTGGAGCTGTCCGAGGAAGAGACCATCCAGATTCTGGTGGGATGGGACTGTTACCAATCCCTGTCCTTGGATACGCCCTTGTTTGCGGATGAAGCGGGGGCCACCCTGGCGGATATGATTCGTGAAGAGCGGGACGATTATCAGTCCCTGGAGGAACGGCTGGACCTGGAGCAGGCGATGGAGCAATTGAAGCCGGAGGAGCGCAAGGTGCTGCAAATGGCATATACGGAAGGCCGCTCCCAGCGCCATATTGCCGAAGAGCTGGGGGTTTCGCAGATGAGCATCTCCCGTATCCAACGAAGGGCCATGGACAAGCTCCGCCTGCTGCTGGCCGATCCAGAACGGGAGCTGGAGAGCGGGTAGAGGCAGCAAAATTTTTCCATAATAACCCAGAAACCTCTTTTTGCCGGAAGGCAGGCGGAGGTTTTTTTGCGCAGCCTGTGAAGGATTACTCATAGTAAAAGCGCATTCATTGCGGTAGAATGGGTTTAAGTTGGCCTGAAGGGGGAATCAAGATGTATAAATTGGTTATTGTGGATGATGAGCCTACAGTCCGCAACGGACTCAGCACATTATTTGATTGGAATGCCTATGGAATCGAGCTGATCGGCCAGGCTGACGACGGGGATACGGGACTGGAGCTCATTGCCCGGGTAGAGCCGGATATTGTGCTGACTGATGTGAAGATGCCTTCCATGGATGGCATCCGCATGTCCCAGGAAATCCGCAAGAGCTTGCCGGGGACGAAGATTATTTTTGTCAGCGGCCACAGCGATGCGGATTACCTGAAATCCGCGCTGCAGGTGTATGCGGTGGATTACATTTTTAAACCCGTGAAATTGCCGGAGCTGGAAAAGGTGGTGGAGCGGGTGATCCAAAATCTCCAGGCAGAGGATAAGGAACGCACACTGGTCAAGGAGATGCAGGTAAAGCTCACCCAAAGCATGCCTTTGCTCCGCGAGAAGTTCCTGATGTCCCTTGTCCGCGATGAGGCGGTCCAGTCTGCCGGCCTGAAGGAGAAGCTAGCGTTTCTTAACCTGTCGCTGCCTCCGGAAGCCGCTTATCTCGCCCTTCTGGTTGCCGTTGACGACCAGGCTGAGGTGCTGGACACCCGTTCGGAACGGGATAAGCAGCTCCTGTCTTATTCTGTTCTGAATATTGTTCAGGAGCTGATCGATCTTTATGGAAAGGGATATGCCTTCGAGAATCGGGCCGGAGAGTATGTGGGAATCCTGGTGCTGGATGAATGCCGGGAAGAGCGGGAGGCCATGCTATTGGCTTTGTCGGGAGAAATCCGGGATAATCTGAGCCGATGGATGAAAATCAGCGTGACCATCGGAGTAGGCGAGGAAGTGCAAGGGATTGGGAGACTGCCGCTCTCCTTCAAACGGGCCAGAGAGGCTGCCGACCAGAAATGGTACCTGGGGAAGAACCGGATTATTACCATTGACAGCCTGGAGGCGGGGGAGGAGGAGCTTCACCGGTTTGATACGGAGCAAAGCGAACGGTTGCGGTCGGCGCTGAAGGCGGGAGACCGGCAGCGTCTGGAAGCGGAGCTGGACGATATTTTTCTGCCGCTGATGCGAAACCGCAAGGATGGCTTCCGATACAGCCGCTATGTTGCCCTGCAGGTGATCCCTTTATCGGGCCGGGTCCTCCTGGAACTAAATATTCTGACCAAGGAATGGGATGCCCGGGAAAAGGATGCCTTGGACCAGCTGTTCCGGCTGGAGATAATGGCGGATCTGCGCCATTTTGTCGCGTCTTATCTGGGGGAAATCTGCACTTGGGTTCAGGAGAAGCGAAACAGCAGATCCAGCAATGTCATTGAGCGCATCCGCGCATTTATTGACGAGCATTATGCCGACAATCTGACGGTAGCCGATATTGCGGGTTATGTCTATCTGAGCCAGACCTATGTCAGTCTGCTGTTCAGGCAGGAAACCGGCGAGACCATTTATGAATACTTGATGAAGGTGCGGATCGAAAGAGCCAAGGAGCTGCTGCGGGACCCCCGCACCAAATTCTATGAGGTATGCCAGGCGGTAGGGTATACGGACCCCAGCTACTTCAGCAAGCTATTTAAGAAAATGACGGGCTTGACACCCAGCGCCTACAGGGATCAGTTCTATTGAACCGGTGAACCGGCGGCGGCATATCCCAATATGATCAGGAGGTGCCTTTGTGATCAAAAGCTTGCAAAGAGGGTGGAGCCGGATAAGAGGGCTGGGACAGGGGATTGCAGCGGCCAAAAAATGGATGCTGGCCTATACCGCGCTGATTTTATTGCCGGCCTCCGTGATGCTGTTCGGTTATTATCAGAGATCCTCCCAGATTCTCGAGGAGGAGGTGTCCCGCAGCATGCAGATGACGTTAAAGCAGGCGGGGATTAATCTTAGCTACCGGCTGAATCACATTCAGGATATTTCCAATTCTCTGTTTATGAACCGGAAACTGTACGAGTATTTGGATCTTTCTTACATCATTAACGAGCAGATTGACCAGTCGGGAGAGCTGATGAATCTGCTGCAATCGGTTCAGACCAAAACGGAGATTGTCAGGGCCCGCATATTTGTCGATACCGCCAATGTGTTTGGGACCGATCGGATCAATACCTTTCCTTTGGAAAATCTGGAGTCGAGCCCTTGGCACCGGGAGATTATAGACGGAGGAGGCCGCATTGTCTGGACCGGAGGGTATAAGGAAACGTATCTGGACCTGGGAGAGCAGAATGTAATCTCCTGCGCCAGAATGCTGCGCAATCCCCGCCACTTTGAACAAGTCTTGGGCGTATTGATGATTGATGTATCGGACAAAATGATTTCGGAGATTATTTCCGAGCTTGATTTTCCCAGTCAAATTCATCCCTACATTATGGACCGCAATGGCATGGTTATATACAGTGAAGAGCGTTCCCTGATCGGAACGCTGTCGCCTCTTCAGCAGAACGGGCAATGGGCGGGAAATGAGGAGGAGGGAATTACCCGGCGTACGGAAGGCAAGGAGGACCGGTACGTGGTCTATTCCACCATCCGTCCCACAGGCTGGAAGCTGGTGGCGGAGGTTCCGAAGGCGGCGATTTCCCGCCGGGCTACCGCCCTCAATCAATTTTCCGGCGTTGCCACCTTGATCGGGATGACGCTGATGTTCCTGATTCTGGCCTTCGTGCTGATGGCCTTCGTCATCAACATGATGAACCGACGGATCAAGACGGTTCTGAAGCTGATCCGCACGGAGGGGATTGACCGGCTGGAGGAGCAGCGGCCCAAGGAGGACGGTGATTTTCATCTCCTGGAGCGCAGCGTGGATTATCTGATCCACCGGGTGAAGAATCTGATGGAGGAGGCCTACCGTTCCAAAATGCTGGAGCGGGAAGCTCAATTGAAGGCCCTCCAAGCTCAAATTAACCCCCACTTTCTGTATAATGCCTTGGACACCATCAATTGGCTGGCGCTTGCCATCAAAGCCACGGATATCAGCAAAATGATTGAGGGCTTATCCGATTATTTCCGCTTGAGCCTGAACAAAGGCAAGGATCATGTAAGCATTACCGATGAGCTTGAGCTGGCCAGAGTTTATTTGGAGATCCAGCAAAGCCGGTTTCCTGCCAGCTTTACTTTTGATATCGAGGCGGACATGGATACGGACCGGTATCTGATTCCCAAGCTGACGCTGCAGCCCATTGTGGAGAATGCGCTGCTCCACGGTATCCGCAAAGCCAAGGGGAAAACAGGCCGCATTGTCATCCGGGCGGAGATGGAGGCGGACCGGGTGCGGATCAGCGTCAAGGACGACGGCATCGGCATGAGCCAGGAGATGGTGGACAGGCTGCTTGTGGAATCGCGGCCGGACCAGCGGCCTGACGGAAGCGGAAGCTCTTACGGATTGTACAATGTGAACGAACGGATCAAGCTGTTTGCCGGGAATGCCTCCGGCTTGGAAATCCATTCCTCCCAGGGGATGGGAACCACAGTGACAGTCTGGTTAAAGGCGGTTTTGGCGAATAAAACAGAGTAGGATGCACCCAGAAAGTGTCGGATTACCATCTACAGGCGGCTGCCTTGTGTCTTTATAATGGAACCATAAGGACACGGAGGTGTACGACATGAGCAATATCGCAACAAAGCTGAGCGGCAAGGCAGCGGAGAAGGGGGTCATACAAAAAGGGTCCGGCAAATGGAGGCTGGTCCGCAACAATTTGGACTATTATGCGCTTCTGATCCCGGGTCTTCTCTTCCTTTTCCTGTTCAAGTATACGCCGATGTACGGCATTGTCATCGCGTTTCAGGATTTCAATATTTTTGAGGGGATTTCGGGAAGCAAGTGGGTGGGATTGGAGCAATTCTCCAAGCTGATGCAATCCGAGGAATTTGCCCGGGTATTCGTCAATACGCTCCTGATCAGCTTTTACAAAATCATTCTGCTGTTCCCGATTCCCATCCTCGTTGCCTTGCTGTTGAATGAAGTCCGCTTCAGCGCCTTCAAAAGAACAATTCAAACGATTATTTATTTGCCCCATTTTCTATCCTGGGTCATTATTTCCGGCTTGTTCATTACGATTCTTTCCCCGTCCGGGGGTTTGGTCAATACCTTCCTTCATTGGCTGGGGTTTGAACCCATCACCTTTTTTATGGACAACCGCTTCTTCCGCAGCATTGTGGTGTTTACCGCAGGCTGGAAGGAATCCGGCTGGAACGCCATCATTTTTATCGCCGCTATAGCAGGCATCGAGCAGGAGCAATATGAAGCGGCTGCCATAGACGGAGCCGGGAGAATCCGGCAAATGCTCCATATCTCCCTTCCCGGCATTATGCCCACCATCGTCCTGATGCTGATCCTTCGTCTCGGTTCTGTGCTGGAGGCGGGGACAGAGCAAATTCTGACCATGTATAACCCGGTGGTATACGAAACCGGAGATGTGATCGGAACCTTCGTTTACCGGGTGGGCCTGGGCAAGATGGATTACAGCTTCAGTACGGCAGTGGGTCTGTTCAATTCCGTTGTCGGTTTTCTTCTGGTGGTCTCCGGGAATTTTGTCAGCAAAAAATTAGTTCAGCGCGGAATCTGGTAGGAGGTGCCGGCAATGAGAAAACGGACTTTCGGCGATTGGTCATTGGATCTATTTGTTTACATGTTTCTCCTGATATGCGGGATTATTACCCTTCTGCCCCTGGCCAATGTATTCTCCAAGGCAGTCAGCGCAGAGTGGGCGGTGGTCTCCGGGAAGGTCAATATTTTTCCCGTCGGGTTTCAGTTGGATACGATGAAGAGTGTAATCACCTCCAGCACCTTTACCCGCGCTTTTGGCGTATCGGTCTTTGTCACGGGAGTGGGAACGGTGCTGTCCATCCTGCTGACCGCTCTTACGGCATACCCGTTGTCCAAGCGCCATCTTCCCGGCATCTCCTTCATTCTGGTCTTATTCGTGTTCACCATGCTGTTCAGCGGAGGGATGATCCCCAACTATCTCTTAATCCGCAATTTGCATCTGATCAACAGCGTATGGGCATTGATTCTGCCCACCATGATCAGCGTATTCAATCTTCTGGTGATCAAAAGCTATTACGAAGGGCTGCCCGAAGCGCTGGAGGAATCGGCCCGCATAGACGGCGCCCGCACGCTGACCATTCTTTTCCGGGTGATTCTTCCCTTAAGCCTGCCTGTAATCGCTACCATCTCCTTGTTCTATGCCGTGGGGTTCTGGAACGACTACTTCCATCCCATGCTCTATATCAATGATCCGTCATTGAAAACGCTGCAGCTGTACCTTCGGGACATTGTCATGGAGGCGGATACCTCCAATGCCACCAACAAAAGCATAGACGATCTGATGAATATGTCCCCGGAAGGCATCCGGGCCGCAACCGTAGTCGCTTCCACCGTTCCGATTATTTGCGTGTACCCGTTCCTCCAGAAATATTTCATTAAAGGCGTTCTCATCGGCTCCGTCAAGGGATGATCTCGCATTAACGCTGACAGCGGAAGTTGCTGGCTGCTTAATGATAGAAAGGCTAGGCGTCTGTTCGACGATAGGAAAAGCGAATTCATATTCATGGTGGAATGACTGGGAGGGTAAGGAGTGACTTGAGGGCGAGTTTTTTTGGCGGCTTTGACACCTTAAACAAACATTCAATAAAATCAAGGCCGACAAAACGTGTTTGAGCATCCAAGGCACTCCTTTCCCGGTAAGGAATGAAGCCCAATGAATATGAATTCGCCTAAATAACTCCGTCGGACAGACGCCTATGAAAAACCAAAAACAGGAGGGTTACAAGCATGAAAAACAAATGGCTATTGATTCCGGTGGTTGCCAGTCTTGCTCTTGCGTCTACGGCATGCGGCGGCAGCAGCGGAGATGAAGCAGGCGGCGCCGCTTCCCCGGCTGCATCCGCAACGGTGGCTGCAACCAGCGGTCCCAAGCCTGAACTGAAAGCGCTTATGCGGTGGATGAAGGATGATTACAACACGTATCCCGTGGCCAAAATGCTGGAGGAGAAAACCGGATACAAAGTAATGTATGACATGCTCCCCGCCGATAAGCCGGCAGATAAGCTGAATCTGCTGATTGCGTCCTCGGAGCCTTATGATTTGATCAGTGTAGGAGGCGACAATACCTTCAAGGCTCTGTATGCGGACTATGCCCAAAAAGGGGCGCTGGTGGACCTGACCCCGCTGATTGACAAGTACGGTCCCAACATCAAAAAGGCCATTTCGCAGAAATCCTTCGATGCTATTAAAGTAAACGGCAAAATATTCGCCATTCCTCATACTACCTCCGTCACTGTCGGATCAGACCTGATGATCCGCAAGGATTGGCTGGATAAGCTGGGGCTTCCGGTTCCCACTACCCTTGACGAGCTCACCAATGTGCTGAAGCAGTTTAAGGACAAGGACCCCGGCGGCAACGGCAGCAATAACCTTCCCCTGTCCCTGAGAGGGGACGCTCCCATGCTGGACAATGTAATCGGAGCCTTCGGCTTGTCCAATGCATGGAATGATGTGGGCGGCAAGCTGATTCCCCGCGCCATGGACCCTGCCTTCAAGGATTACCTGACTTATATGTCCGATCTCTATAAACAAGGACTCATCGATAAGGAGTTTGCCATTAACAAGGACGCCACTGTGAAGGAGAAATTCACCAGCGGCAAGGTAGGGGTTATTCCCGTTAACTGGGCGGATGTTCCCACCATTGCCGACGCCCTGAAGAAAAATGTTCCCACTGCGGAATATCTGTATCTTCCTGCCTTGAAGGGCAAGGATGGCAAAGCCGGTTTTGGCGCTTCCTTCGGTTTCGACCGGCTGACCTTCGTCCCGAAATCCTCCAAACATCCGGAGGATGCCGTCAAATATATGAATGCCAAACTGGAGGAAGAAACCTTCAAGAATATGGCCATCGGCGAGGAAGGCAAGCATTATACCTTCAAGGATGGAGTTTATTCCCCGATTCTTCCCATCTTTAACGATGAGCGGAATCAGGCTACCAACTATCTGACGGGGATCGACGAAGTCAAATATCCGATTTATTGGCAGGCCCGCGTCCGCAAGGATCAACGGCTGTTCGACGCCTGGGATTATCTGAATCAAAAACAGCCCAGCGAGCTGAAATTCGCCAATCCTCTGGGTCTGGCTCCGTATCTGGCGCAATACGCCAAGGACAACGCCCAACTGGAGCAGCTGGTAACCGACTATGCCACCAAGGTGATCGTCGGCGGAGAGCAGGTATCCGGACTTGATGCGTTTATAGCCAAATACAAGGCGGCGGGCGCGGATGCCAGCTATAAAGAAGTAAATGACTGGTATGCAACGGTGAAAAAATAAACGAACCCATACGGATGATGGAGGCGGCTTATCCCGGATATCGGATTCAGACAATCCGTGGAGCGACTGTATTCTCCATCATCTGGTTTTTATGTAAATTATATATATTATAAAGGAGAGGATACAGCATGACGGCATATACCTTGTCGCAACGCACCATTCCCTTGCAGGAGGAGTGGGATGTGCTTGTTATCGGCGGAGGGCCTGCAGGCTGCGCCGCCGCCATATCCGCTGCCCGGGAAGGGGCAAGAACTCTGTTGATCGAAGCAACTGGCGCCCTGGGCGGGATGGGCACCTCCGGCCTGGTGCCGGCCTGGACTCCGTTCTCCGACGGAGAGAAAATCGTGTACAAGGGCATCGCGGAAGCAGTGTTCGTCGCCTTGAAAAGCGAAATGCCCCACATCGACAAGAACGCGACGAACTGGGTAGCGATTAACCCGGAGAAGCTGAAGCGCATCTATGACCGGATGGTCACGGAGGCCGGAGCGCAGGTGCTGTTTAACACCATGGTGTGCGCGGTGGATACGGATGGCGCAGGCGGGATTCAGGCGGTCATCGTGAATAATAAAGCCGGGCTGACCGCCTACCGGGCCGGAGTCTATGTGGATTGCACCGGGGATGCGGACCTGGCGGCATGGGCGGGAGCGGAGTTCCAGAAGGGCGATGAGGACGACGGCTCGCTGCAGCCCGCCACTCATTGCTTCACCATGGGCAACGTGGATGAATATGCTTACCGGCACGGCGTACAATTAAACGGGTGGAAAAATCCGGCCAGCCCGGTTCACGCCATTATCGCATCAGGGAAATATCCGCTTCTGGATCATCATATGTGCAACTCCTTGGTTGCTCCGCGTACCGTCGGCTTTAACGCCGGCCATATCCAAGGGGTGGACAATACTGATCCGCACTCCGTTTCCCAGGCGTTGATCAAGGGCCGGATTATCGCCGAGGAGGTTCGGAAGAGTCTGGCGGAGTATTGCCCGGACGCCTTCGGCAACGCATTCGTTGCGGCCACCGCCCCTCTCATGGGCATCAGGGAATCCCGCAGAATTGTCGGGGATTATGTCCTGCAGCTGGAGGATTATGTGGAGCGCAAAAGCTTTGAGGATGAAATCTGCCGGAACAGCTACTTTATTGATGTTCACGGCTCCCGCAAGAAGAAGCTGGCCACAGGCAAGGATGAGGAATATTACACTCATGTGATGAGATATGGCCCGGGAGACTCCCACGGCATTCCGTACCGCTGCCTCACGCCCAAAGGAATCCGCAATATGCTGGTGGCAGGACGCTCCATTTCCTGCGAAAGAATGGTGCTGGGAAGCGTGCGGGTGATGCCGGTGTGCCTGGCCATGGGAGAAGCGGCGGGGTTGGCCGCAGCCATGGCGGCGAAGCTGGACAGCCATGATGTCCATGCAGTGGACACCAAGCGTCTTCGGGAACGCCTGAAGGAGGAAGGGGCCTATATTCACTGAGGCGGGAGGACAGCATGATGAGCCGGATTGAAGAAAGACAGCCGATTTATGCGGATATACTAGTTGCCGGAGGCGGCATAGCGGGAGTGACCGCGGCATTGGCGGCGGCGCGCAACGGCGCAAGGGTGATCCTATGCCAGGACCGGCCCGTCCTGGGAGGCAATGCCTCCTCGGAGATTCGCATGCACATTGTGGGAGCCGCCAATTCCAAACGGAGGAAGGCGTTGGAGACGGAGGCGCGGGAAGGGGGCATTCTGGAGGAAATTCTGCTGGAATGCGCCGTCCGCAACCCGCAGCGGAGCGCGTCCATGCTTGATCTTATTCTGTATGAAAAGTGCCGCGCCGAACCCAATCTTACGCTGATGCTCAATACGGCGGTTACCGGGGCGCAGATGGAGGGAAGCCGGATTGTCTCCGCGCTGGCCGCCAGAGAAAGCACAGAGCAGCGCTTTGAGCTCTTCGCGGATATTTTCCTGGATTGCACCGGCGACGGGCGTCTCGCCAAGGAGGCGGGGGCCGTCTTTATGACCGGCAGGGAGTCCTCGGGGCAATACGGGGAGAGTCTGGCGGGAGAAGAGGCCGACCCCTATTGCCTTGGCTCTTCCCTGCTGTTTACCGCCAGGGACATGGGCAGGCCCATGCGGTTCATCCCGCCCGAGTGGGCGAGGAGCTTCTCGGAGGAGGATCTGAAATTCCGCTCCCACAGCTCCTGGGAATACGGCTATTGGTGGGTGGAATACGGCGGCTTGATGGACACCATTCAGGATAACGAGACCATCCGCGATGAGCTGCTGGCCATTATGATGGGAGTCTGGGACCATATCAAGAACAGCGGCAGTCATCCCGAATCGCTGAACTGGGCTCTGGACTGGTTCGGCTTTCTCCCCGGCAAGCGGGAGTCCCGGCGTTTTCTCGGCAAGCATGTGCTGACCCAGAGGGATTTGGAGGAGGCGGTCCACTTCGATGATGTGATCGCCTACGGGGGTTGGCCCATGGATACCCATCCGCCCCAGGGGATCGAGGCGAAGGACAGGGAGCCGGCCCGCCAGCCGGTGACCAATTATGTATACGGAATTCCTTTGCGGTCATTAATCAGTGCCAATGTGGAAAATCTGATGTTCGCGGGACGCCATATCTCCGCCACCCATATCTCCTTTTCCAGCACCAGGGTGATGGCCACATGCGGAGTGATGGGGCAGGGGGCCGGAACCTTTGCGGCATTGGCTGCCAAGGCCGGACTTCCCCCTGGACCTGCTGCAGCCGACGGCGAGCTGGTGCGGCAGACCCAACAGCAGCTGCTCCGGCAGGATGTGTTTCTCCCGGGGATTGCTCCTGAAGGAAATCTGGCGGGACTGGCTGTTGTCCGGGCCTCCTCCCAGCAACCGGAAGGGCAGGCCGAGAATGTCGTAGACGGTTATACCCGTTCCCTTCATGGTCCCAGCGGGGTCCGGCCGGGCCTTATTCCGCCGGGAAGCCACAGATGGATGTCCATGCCGGAGGATTCCAACCCCTGGATTGAGCTGGAATGGGCCTCACCTGCAGCCATACGGGAAATCCGGATTGTGCTGGATACCGGCATGCACCGCAGGCTGACATTGACTCACGAGGATGCACTCCATATGCAAAATGTATGGGGGCCGCAGCCGGAAACCGTGAAGGAGCTGCGGGTATCGGCGTATCTTACCGGTTCCTTGGCCGGATACAGGGAGGTGCTGCATATCCGGGACAACTATCAGCGCCTGATTGTATGTCCGGTTCAATTGGAGCAGGTGGTGAAGCTGCGCCTGGAGGCGCTGTCCACCAACGGACTGGACCATGCCCGGATTTTCGAGATTCAATGCTATTGAAAGCGGATGCCAAATGCGATGCACGGGCCGCCATAACAAACCAAAAAGCCGGGAGAACAGCTCCCGGCTCTTTTTGGTTTGCTTTCTGTTTTCCGGCGCCGCCATACCCCGGAAAAGGCCTCTATCGCTGTGCCGGATCGGACACAAAACCGTCCTTCTTCAACTCGGAATTGGTCTTCATGGCGTCCATCTCCTTGCCCAGCTTTTTCATTTCATCTTCATTTTGAGCCAGGGAGCTGTTATCGGATGCCTGCAGCTTCTCCTTGGTTTCTTCGGCATTGGCCTTGACGGTTTCCTTGGTTTCCTCCGCTTCCTTCTTGATGGTGCTGATGATGGTATTGGCAGAGTCCTTCAAATCGCCGGCCGCGCTTTTAAGGGAATCCACGGCAGCCCCGGCTATTTCTTTGGTCTCCTGAATTTTGTTCAGGCCGCTTTCCTTGGCGGTCTCCGCCAGCCCAGCCGCTTTCTCCTGGGCGATGCTCATCCACTCGGCGGACCGCTCCTTGATTTTGGCCACATCCTCGTTCAGCTTTGCCCGTGTATCTTTACCCGCGCGCGGGGCGAATAACAGACCGGCGGCGGCGCCGATAAGCCCGCCTGCCAGCAGGCCTTTCCATAATCCGTTGCTTTTGGCTGGAGTCGCTTCCATGTTCATCTCTCCTTTCGCTTGGTTACTGTTTTATACCCTGAGGTGCTTGTCCTGAAACCGGCATCCAATTGTGCTTGACAATGATTTCCTTTGGATATGCTATAATAAGAATCATCCCCAACAAAAATATTTCTCACCGAAAAGGAGAGTGTCACGTGATGAGAGACATGCTTCACCGTGCGGTGTCCCTTGGATTGGGTTTGGCTGTAGCCAGCAAGGAGCAAATTGAAAAAACAGTGGAGGAGCTGGTCAAAAAAGGCGAGGTCAGCCGGGCGGAATCCGGCGAGTTTCTGGAGGAGCTTCTAAATAAGGGCAGCGAGGCCAAGGCCCGGATGGATCAAGCCGTCAACGACAAGGTGCAAAGCATATTGAAGGACAGAGGCATTGCCTCCCTGGATGAGGTGAAGGCTCTGGAGCGCAGAATTGCCGTGCTGGAGCTGGCTATTGCCAGATTGGAGAAGCAAGACGGAGAGAACGGGGAATAATCGGCGGACTACGCCAACTTTTGACGGGGAGGCGGGACCTTCATGAATGTCAGCAAGGGCTTCCGTCACTTGCACCGGTACAGGGAAATTGCAGTGGCGCTGGCCCGCAACGGCTTCGGCTATGTGGTCGGCGAGCTGGGTTTCCCCGAGGCCATTCCGTTTCTGCGGAACAATGAGCGCAAGGATATCCATAAAAAAACGGTTGGCGAACGGATCAGGCTGATGCTAGAGGATCTGGGCCCCACCTTTGTTAAGCTGGGGCAGATTGCCAGCACCCGCCCCGATCTGGTCCCGGCCAGCGTGATCTCGGAGCTGGTGCAGCTGCAGGATCGGGTGCCGCCCTTCTCGTATGCCGATGCCGTGCGGATTGTGGAGGAGGAGCTGGGGGCGAGCATCGGGGAATTGTTCATGGTCTTCCCCGAGACGCCCATCGCGGCGGCCTCCATCGGCCAGGTTTACCATGCGGTGCTGAAGGACGGCACCCCCGCGGCGGTGAAGGTGCAGCGGCCCCATATCCAGCGGATTGTGGATACGGATCTGGATATCCTGGCGGAATTTGCCCGGGTAGCGGAAAACCGGCTGGAGTGGGCGAGAAATTACCGCGTCCGCGATATGGTGGAGGAGATTTCCAAGGCCATCCGCGCGGAGCTGGATTATGCCGCAGAAGCCCGGCAGGCAGAGAAATTCCAGCAGCAATGCCGGCAGCTTAAAGATGTGCTGGTCCCCGATGTATTCTGGGACTACACCACCCGGCGGGTGCTGACCATGCAGTATATGGAGGGCATTTCCCTGTCGGATCGGGGGCGGCTGGAGCGGGAGAATATCGATAAAAAAGCGCTGGCCCGCCAACTGGCGGATCTTATTATCCATCAGATCCTGATCGAAGGTTTTTTCCACGGCGATCCCCATCCCGGGAATATTCAGGTGCTGCCCGGCGGGAAGTTGGGCCTGCTGGATTTTGGCTCGGTGGGCAAGCTGTCCCAGGATATGCGCAAGCAGTTCGCCTTCTTCGTTATCAGTCTCCGCAATCAGAGCACCAGCGGGATTATCCGGGCGATCTCCAGCATGGGAATTATCCCCGACGAGGTGGATATGATCCAGCTTCGCGCCGATGTGGACGAGATGCGGGAGAAGTATTATGCCACTCCCTTAAGCCGGATCAGGCTGGGGGAGGCGGTGAATGACCTGTTCACCCTGGCTTTCCGCCACCACATCCGCATTCCCTCGGAGATGACCATGCTGGGCAAATCGCTCCTGACCTTGGAGGGAGTGGTGGTGTCTCTCGATCCGGACTTAAGTGTGCTGGAGGTGGCGGAGCCTTACGGCCGGAAGCTGTTTATGGAGCGGTATGACCCCAGGAAGCTGTACAAAAAAGCCATCGAGGACCTGCCGGAGTTTCTGGAGGCGGCCGTAGAGTTTCCCTCCGGCATGAGAAGCATGCTGGCCACCATCCGCAAGGGCAAGCTGCGTTTTGAGGCGGGCATTCCGGAGCTGGGCGTTTTCCTGAAAAGTATGGATAAGCTCACGGATAAGCTGGCCTTAAGCCTGGTGCTCCTGTCCTTCAGCCTGCTTGTGGTGGGGCTGATCATCGGCGCTGCTTTGGCTCCCGCGGAAACGGTGCTGTGGAATTTGCCTATCCTGGAAATCAGCTTTGTTATTGCCGCTCTGCTGCTGTTATGGCTGATCATTTCTCTCTGGCGCTCCCGCAAGCTGTGACGGTGAAGCAGCCTCGCGGCAGCCCCAAAAGGCCGTCTTCAGGAAGACGGCCTTCATCATAACAGGCAAGCTTTAGTTCTTGAAGCTGTGAATAGGGGCGGGAATCCGGCCGCCGCGGTTGATGAAGGCGTCGCAGGAGAAGCCGTTGACGGGCATTACCGGGGCATATCCCAGCAGGCCGCCAAACTCCACCATATCGCCCACATCCTTGCCGATGACAGGAATGATCCGGACGGCTGTGGTTTTGTTGTTCACCATGCCGATGGCCGATTCGTCGGCAATAATGCCGGAGATGGTTTCCTTCTTGGTGCTGCCCGGAATGGCGATCATATCCAGGCCGACGGAGCAGACGCAGGTCATGGCTTCCAGCTTCTCCAGGGTAAGCGCGCCTTTTTGCACCGCCTGGATCATGCCGTGGTCCTCGCTCACCGGGATAAACGCGCCGCTTAAGCCGCCCACATAGGAGGAGGCCATAACGCCGCCTTTTTTCACATTGTCGTTGAGGATGGCCAAAGCCGCTGTCGTACCCGGGGCGCCGGCTTCCTCCAGGCCCATCACCTGGAAGATCTCGGCGATGGAATCGCCGATTTCCGGTGTGGGAGCCAGGGACAAATCGATAATTCCGAAAGGAACCCCCAGCCGCTTGGAGGCCTCCTGAGCCACCAGCTGGCCGACCCGGGTCACCTTGAAGGCAGTCCGCTTGATGGTTTCGCACAGGGTTTCAAAATCCTGCCCCTTAACCTCCTCCAGAGCGCGCTTCACCACGCCGGGACCGCTGACTCCCACATTGATGACGCATTCGCGCTCGCCGACGCCATGGAAAGCTCCGGCCATAAAGGGGTTGTCGTCAACGGAATTGCAGAAGACCACCAGCTTGGCGCAGCCGATGGAATCCCGTTCCTTGGTCAGCTCGGCTGTCTTCAGGATAATCTCGCCCATCAGCTTAACGGCATCCATATTGATGCCGCTGCGGGAGGAGCCTACATTCACAGAGGAGCAGACCCGTTCGGTGACGCGGAGCGCCTCGGGAATGCTGTCGATGAGAATCCGGTCCCCTTTGGTGAAGCCCTTCTGCACCAGGGCGGAGAAGCCCCCGATGAAATTGACGCCCACTTCCTTGGCCGCCCGGTCCAGCGTCTCCGCAACCGGCACAAAGGTATCCGTATGCAGCCCGCCGGCGGCAATGGAGATGGGAGTGACGGAGATACGCTTGTTCACAATGGGCACGCCGAATTGGCGCTCCAGATCCTCGCCTGTTTTCACCAGATGCTGGGCGGTGCGGGTGATTTTTTCATATACATTCTGGTTAAAAATCTTCAAGTCCGAATGGGCGCAGTCCATCAGGCTGATGCCCATGGTAATGGTGCGTACATCCAGATTCATTTCGCGGATCATCTTGTTGGTTTCCTGCACTTCCACCAGGGAGATCATAGGGGTCCTCCTAAAAAGAGTTTTAGATGCGGTGCATAATATTGAAAATATCCTCGTGCTGCAGCTTAATCTCCACACCCAGGGTACGCCCTATATCCTGAAGATCCTCTACCAGCATTTCGAAGGACTTGGCGGGTTCGGAAATATCCACAATCATCATCATGTTGAAGTAGCCTTGGATAATCGTCTGGGAGATATCCAGAATATTGACATTGTGCTCCGCCAGGTAGGTGCAAACCTTGGCAATAATTCCAACCTTGTCTTTTCCCAGTACGGTAATAATGCCTTTCATGCGTACAGCCTCCTCATATATTCGCTCTTGTCCGTATCAATGGCAAAGAACCGATTTCAACTATTATGTCAAATCCCGGCGTCCGGGGCAACAAAATGTTTTTTGTCAATCTGAATGAAATTCTGAATTTACCAAAAAAAGGGGTGGGGAGAATGGCGGTTCAATTTCAATTATGCCAGCTGGACAAGGATTTTGACGCGTATGTAAGATTCTTGAGCCGGAATTATGACGAACTGAATTTACCCTATTCCTATGCCATGATGCTTAATTTTTTTGCCAGTCCGCTGACGATGGGCAAAGCGATGCTGGCCTATCTGGAGGAGCCGTACACTGTCGTGGGGGCAGCCGGCTTTGTCTACGGAACCTCGGCCAAGGACCATAAGGACCGGAACATCTGCCAGATCGAGGTGGTGTATCTGCTCCGGGAGTACCGGACGCCCATGATATTTATGCGGGGCTTGCGGGCGCTCCTGCGGGAAATCCGCGCCGGGAATCCGGAGGTGTCCACCATCCAGTTCTGGGTGTCGGAGCGGCACAAAGGGTTCAAACGGCTCATTACCCGCTTTTCTTCGCTGCCGGGAGCGGTGATGGAGGAGAAGGACGGACTTATGCTTTATATGATTCCGTTTGCGGAGCTGGAATTATTCAGCAGACGGTTTATTCCTTTGACCAGCCCCACGTGACAAACCACCTGTCCTTGAACAATCGGGGATAATGCCTCCCTCGAGCCATTGCGAGGCATGGTTGAAGGGCCGGCGGCAAAGGCTGAACCGTTTGCTGCCGGCTCCAATCCGGATCACCCCCAAGATAGACCCGCCCAGAGCCGTTTCGCAGCTTCTAGGCCTCCAGGGCTTCCACTACATTCGCCGAATAATATGAAGCTCCCCGTCCGGCGTCAACTCGGCATATGCAATTGCCTTGATGTCGGTTATACCCTGCTTCTCCAACTCCTCCAGGAGCCATTCCTCTCCAAGCCCGGCCTCCTCCAACTCCTTGCGGCACCGCTTTCCGTTCTCGATCACTCCCCGCGGCAGCACTGCCGGTTCATCAGGCAGTCCCAAATCCCTCCGGCTTACTGTTTCATAGGAGGATTTCCGCATTACGCTTAAGGTTCCGTTGGTTTCATAAACGGCAAAGGCCACCTCGCTCAAGGAAAAGATGTCTTTGCTGCGGAGCATGGTTCTCAGCTGGTCGAAATCCAGGTTATTGCGATAAAGCTCCTGTACATCGATTTTTCCGTCGCAAATGAGCAGATCGGGTTTTCCCTCCAACGGCTTCCGGAAGGCCTTCACATATTGTGTCAGCTTATCGAAGCAAATGGACAGGATGGTCCAGCCGGCAAGGGCCACAAGCAGCTGAAGGATGGTAAGGCTCTCCTCATAGATGGTGCTGCCCACCAAATCACCCAAAATGACGGCGGATACAAAATCAAAGGGGGTAAGGGCGGATATTTCTTTTTTGCCGAGAATCCGGGTCATGGCCCATAGCCCGAGAAAGCCTGCAGCCAGCTTGGCGAGTATCTGGAGATATTCCATAAGCAACCCTCCGGTAAGGATAATGGCAGCGGGCAATCATCCGCCTATGCACTCCATTAACCGTTCGGGTAGGGTTTTGTAACCCGGATCGGGGAATGATCGCAAACGAGAGTAATTATCAATGCATAGCAGAGATTTGGAGGAATTATTAGACAAAGGCAGAATTTGCGAGAATCATAGAGTTAATTTCTCCCTAAGGTGAATAGCGCGAATTTTTAGAATTTTTAATATTCTGTAAATTCACTTATAATACAAGTACACCGACGGCATCCAGTTGGAGGACAAGCCCGAGGTGAACCGCTCTTCTTTTTTGGAGGAGAAACAAAAATCAAGAGAGGAGAGAGCCCCGATGATCTAGGTTAGCGATGCATACCGGAGTTCAGCTGTAACCGGCAGGACGGAAGTGACACCGTTTTGGGGAACAGACTGAGGTATGCGGGAATCCAACTTCCCATGGATTTGGCAATCCCATTCTCGAAGCAAGGGATGTTCTTGCGAGGAAAGAGGGCGATTCCAATGGAAAGGGTAAGCGAAGCGTACGGATACGGTGAGGCACGCCTGGAGTGACGGAAGTGACAACGTTGCTCGTGATCGCCGGGTACGCGGGAACGCAAGACCAATTGAAAAACAATTACCATGTCAAGGCCGTGGATTGTTGCTGGAGGAAATGATTGAATTGAATAGCGTGTTACGCAAAAAATCCCCGTAGCCCGGTTGATCAGGCGGCGGGGATTTTTCTTGTGGGGCTCAAGCTTTATTTCTTGGACTCCTTATAGGAGGCATTGTATTCTTCAATAATTTTGTTGCCGCCGTCATTCTTCCATTTATCCACGGCTTTTTGGAACCCGGCTGCATCAATATCGCCTACCATGTATTTATAGGTGGCATCCTTGATGATGTCTTGGAGAATCGCACCCTTTTCTGTATATGTCTGTGAATCAAGGGAGTTAGTGGGATTCTGGACGGCGAACTTCACTGCAGCATCAGAGAGCTGCACCGCTTTCTCCTGGGTCTTCAGGGTGTAGTAGGTGGGCAGGATGTTGGTGGAATCCGCAAGCGCTACAGTCAGATAAGCTTTTTGCTCCTTCTCCAGCAGCTTGGCATCGGTAACCGGTTGAACCTTGCCTTCCACCAGCTTGTAATGCTCGTTTTCAACGCCATATTTCAACAGATTGGCAATTTCCGGGCTGAAGAACTTGTCATAGAAGGCAAGGATTTTCTTCAGCTCAGCTTCGGATTTAACCGCCGATTTGGGGAAAACCACCAGGGTGCCGTAACCGGGAATGCCCCAGGTAGAAGCGGTTTTTTGGGTGGAGCTGGTGATTTGGTTGACTACGTCATACACAGCCGCTTTGTTATTGGCTTCGGTTTTTTGCTGCAGGGTTTGCACGTCATGCATGGAACCGACGTACATGCCGGAAGCGCCGGTATACATCAGGTTCTGCTGGTCCGTCTTGCTGGTAACCGGGAAGTCCTGGTTGATCAGGCCTTCGGTGCGCAGCTTCTTGATGAAGTTCATAGTGTCCATATAGCCTTGGGTCATGAACTCGGGAACAAGCTTGCCATCTACAAGTCCCCAACCGTTGGGGGTTCCAAAATAGGCGGACAATGTTTTGAAGGAGCCGTAGATCAGGTCGTTGCGGTCTGCCAGCGGGATGGTTTTGCCGCCGCCCAGGTTGGCTTCCTTGAACTTCTTCAGCATGTTGTAGATATCGTCGGTAGTTTTTGGCTCAGCCAGGCCCAGCTTGTCGGCCCAGTCTTTGCGGTAAATAATGCCTTGCCGGGCAATGGGGCGCTCCTGGTACAGGGAATAAATTTTGCCGCCGACCTTGGTATTTTCCAACACTTCGGGGTTCAGGTTTTTCAGGTTCGGATAATCCTTCAGATATGGTCCAATTTCCCAGAACTGCCCGTCTTTCAGCGTTTGTCTCAGCAAGACGAAGGAGGCTTGGTTCTTGAGATAAACCGCTTGCGGGAGGGAGCCCGTAGCCAATGCAGCCTGGAACTTTTCATCGTAGGAGCCGTCGGGCACCCATTGGAACGTGATGTCGCTGTTGGTTTTTTGCTCCAGCAGCTTTTCCAGCTTGTCGGAGGGAACCTCAGGCGTGGACAGGTTCGCCATAATGGTGAGCTTCAGCGGAGTGTTATCCACTGTAGGAGCTGGAGAGCTTGTGCTCCCGCTGCTGCTGCCTGAGCCTTTGCCGCAGCCTGCCGCCACCACGGACAGAGCCATCAGCGTAATTGCAATTGTTTTCTTGTTCATCACATAAAATCCTCCCCGAAATATCGTTGCAAACGTTTGCAATTATATATATTTGCTATGCCGAAAGAAATTCCTCTTTTTTTGACTTCTTAAAAATTTCTTAAGACGGATTTCTGAAGGTGCAAAGCGGAAGTGGCTTTTTTTGCCGCGGCGGATTCAAATTTTGGTTGACATTCGGAAGAAATCAAGGGACAATATTCCTTGTTGACCAAAAAAATGAAACTTCTTGGCAGTAAGGAGGCAGCCGTGAAAAAAATCATACTTCGTTTTGTGGCGCTGGGATGTGCATGTGTGCTTGCCGGTTTGTTATATACACAGTTTAAACCATATTCATTTTCTTATACGCTGGAGTCGGAACATTTTTCGTTTTATTATACGAAGGCGGATAAAAGCTCCATTGATCAGATCCGGGACCGGCTGGAGGAAAACTACGGCAGGATTGTGCAGGATTTGGCTCCGCCGTCCATGCCCAAGGTTAAGGTGAGAATTTATCCGAATCTGGCGGACTTTCATAAGGAGATTGACCGGAAAGACGCAGGCAATTGGCTGGTGGGGATTGCAGAGAGCAATGACGAAATGCGGATGGTGTCGCCCAATGACCCGGAGTCCGGCCAATCCTTTGAGAGCATTCTGAAGGTGGCTGTACATGAGTTTACTCATGTTGTCACGTTTAATCTGACGGCGTATCCCAGCCCGTCCGTGAACTGGCTGTATGAGAGTATCGCCTGTTATGAAGCGGGGCAGTTCACAGATCCGAAAGATGTGGTGCATCTGTCGGGAGGAAGGTATCCGACTTTGGCGCAATTAAACAGCGGCAGTGGAAACCTCAACATATATAGTGTTGGTTACGTCATGATTGAGTATATCCGAGACACCTGGGGGATGTCGGCGGTCCGGGAGCTGATTACAAGCTCCGGCAACCTTCCTGCTGTGCTGGGGAAGACGGCGGAGGAATTTGAGAAGGGCTGGCAGGACTATGTTCAGGCGAAATACCTCAACCCCAAAAAGCAATCCTAAAAAAACCGGTCTTGCCTATGGCAAGGCCGGTTTTTTGCAATACCCGGAAGGGGACTGGCCGTCGATGGTTGCGGGGGAGAGGGGGGATGGCTGCGGACCGAGCGTCCGTTATTTTCCGCATTTGGCCCTTTTATTGATTTTCACGGACACACCATTCGTTATTTCGCTCCAGAANCCCTTTTATTGATTTTCACGGACACACCATTCGTTATTTCGCTCCAGAAGCAGGAAGACCCATTGGTTTTGCGGATTTAACGGATTCTGTGTCCGCGTCGGAGCAAAAAAGGCCAATTTTGGCGAATTAGCGGAACCTGGGTCCGTACAATGAGAAGCAGCATGGCGCAGAACTGCATGATGCATGATGCAGGTAGTCTGGGAGATGCTAGTTGAGAGGCCTCTCGCATGGAAAAAGTGCTGTTTTGCAAAGGACTACTGAAGCTCCGGCTGAAGAAACTCGCGGAAATTCTGCTGCAGAAACATGGAGTTGATATCCTCCCGGAGGTGGCGGTCAATAAGCTCGGGAAGATGGGGGCCGTCTCCCTGGATCAGTCCCTCCAAAATCCGGCAGTGCTCCTGGAAGAGGTCCTGGAGCTTTTCCTGCTTCAGCAGATGCAGCCTGCGGTAGCGGGCATAATGGACATTGGATTGCTGCAGCAGATTCCACAGATAGGAGCGTCCCGCCAATTGAAACAGGGTCCGGTGGAAGGCGTCGTCGCACTCCATGAACTGTTCATGGGCGTTGTCGGCGGAGGCAATAGCCTTCTCCTGGGCAGCAAGGTTATCCCTAAGCTCCAGAATGCCGGGCAGCGGCAATCTGCCGGAGAGGCTTTGCAGAATTTCTTTTTCCAGCACGCTGCGCAGGAAGATCATCTGCTCCACGGATTCCAGATCGATATAGGAAACCACATTTCCTTTTTTGGGATAAATATTCATATATTGCTCCAAAGCAAGCTGCTTGAGGACATCCCGGAGAGGCGTCCGTGAGATCTGAAACTGCTCTGACATGGCCGTTTCGCTGAGAATGGTGCCGGGCTTTAGTGCCAGAGTCACAATATCCCGTTTTAAGGTTTGCAAAATTTCCTCTTTCCGCATGGCAATCCCCTGTCTTTTGAATAAGATCATGTGAGAATTAGTATACAACAGTTTCGGATAATCTGAAAGCGGAGGATACTTGCAGAAGTGAAATTTCTTCTTTATTCGGTGTATTTCCTTGTTATATCATGATTGACACAGAGAAGCTTTGTCGCTTATGATCAAATCAGACTTGTATACAAGATGAAATTTACTTAGGAGGATTTCTGCAGATGAACATGACTTGGAGATGGTATGGGGAAGGCAACGATTCCATTACATTGGATCACGTCCGGCAAATTCCCGGCGTAATGGGAATTGTCTGGTCCTTGCATGACAAGGTGGCCGGCGAGGTTTGGGAAATGGAGCGGATTCAGGCGGAGGCGGACAAGATCGTCGCCAAAGGCTTCAGCCCGGCAGTGGTGGAGAGCGTCAATGTCCATGACGACATCAAAATCGGTCTGCCCAGCCGCGACCATTACATCGATATCTATATTGACACCATCCGCAAGCTGGCCAAGGTGGGGGTGAAGGTCATTTGCTACAACTTCATGCCCGTATTCGACTGGACGCGGACGAATCTGTACAAGGAACTGCCCGACGGCTCCAATGCATTGTTCTATGAAAAGGCGGCTATCACCGATGATCCCAAGGAAATGGCGGAGCGGATTCTATCCGGGGCCGGACACTTTACTATGCCAGGCTGGGAGCCGGAACGGATGGCGCGGCTGGATGATCTGTTCGCCGCATATGCCGGTGTTACCGAAGAAAAGCTATTCGAAAACCTGGTCTATTTCCTCAATCGGCTGATGCCGGTTTGCGAGGAGACGGATATTCGCATGGCCATCCACCCGGATGATCCCGCTTGGCCGATCTTCGGTCTGCCGCGGATTGTCCGCAGCCGGGATTCCATCCGCCGCCTTCTTGATGCCGTGGATAATCCATATAACGGTCTGACCTTCTGCACCGGCTCCCTGGGCTCCAATCCGCAGAACGATCTGCCGGCCATGATTCGGGAGTTCCATGACCGCATCTATTTTGCCCATATCCGCAATGTGAAGGTGTTCGAAAACGGCGACTTTATCGAGGTATCCCACCGGGGCTGCGACGGCAGTGTGGATGTGCCCGAGGTGGTTAAGGCTTATCATGAAAACGGCTTTAAGTGGTATGTGCGGCCGGACCACGGCAGACATTTGTGGGGCGAGGAAAAAACTTGCCGTCCAGGCTATGGACTGTATGACCGGGCATTGGGTATTATGTATTTGTTGGGAGTTTGGGACAGTCTGGAGAATACCAAAGGAGTGAAGTAAATTGCTGACGCTTAATCTGGCGAGTCTGGTCAATGCTGCGGAGTGGGAAGCAGCAGGTGTGGAGCTGCCCCGGTTTGACCCCAAGGAGGTAGCCGCCAAAACCGCGGCCCAACCGGAATGGGTTCATTTTGGAGCGGGGAATATTTTTAGAGGCTTTGTGGCCAATGCCCACCAGAAGCTGCTGAATGAGGGCAAAGCCGCTACGGGAATTATTGCCGCCGAGGTGTTCGATCTGGAGATGATCGACAAGGTGTACAAGCCTTGCGACAATTTGACCCTGCTGGTGCTGATGAACGCCAAGGGGGACTTCCAGAAGAAGGTGGTAGCCAGCATTGTGGACGCCATTGCGGCAGACCGCAGCCGTGAAGGGGAATTTAACCGCCTGGTGTCCATCTTCGAGACTCCTTCCTTGCAAATGGCCAGCTTCACCATTACGGAAAAAGGCTATGCCATCACCGGTCCGGACGGAGCTTATCTGGGCATCGTGCAGCAGGATCTGGAGAAGGGCCCGGAGCAGGCAGTCCACATTATGAGCGTGGTTACGGCATTGGCCTATAAACGCTATCTCAAGGGCAAGTATCCCATGACCTTCGTCAGCATGGACAACTGCTCCCATAACGGCGACAAGCTGAAGAAGAGCATGGTTGCTGTCGCTGTGGAATGGGCCAAGCGCGGCCTGGTGGAAGAGGGCTTTGCCGCCTACCTGCAGGATGAGAGCCGGATTGCTTTCCCGCTGTCCATGATCGACAAGATTACCCCCCGTCCTTCGGAAAAGGTGCAGGAGGCGCTGCTGGCTCAAGGCATCGGCGGCATGGATATGGTGGTCACCTCCAAAAACACGTATACTGCGCCTTTTGTCAATGCGGAGATCAGCGAATATCTGGTCATTGAGGACTGCTTCACCAACGGGCGTCCGTCTCTGGAGGAAGCAGGCGTGATGTTTACCGACCGGGATACGGTGAACAAGGTGGAGACCATGAAGGTTACCACCTGTCTGAACCCGCTGCATACGGCTTTGGCCGTGTCTGGCTGTCTCCTGGGTTATACCCTGATCGCCGATGAAATGAAGGACCCTGCCCTGCGCAAGCTGGTGGAGATTATCGGCTACAAGGAAGGACTGCCCGTTGTGGTCAACCCGGGCATCCTTGATCCAAAAACCTTCCTGGATGAGGTTATTCACGAACGGTTTGCCAATCCGTTCATTCCGGATACGCCGCAGCGGATCGCCACGGATACCTCCCAGAAGGTGGGCATCCGGTTTGGGGAAACCATTAAGTCGTATATGAAGCGCGACGATCTTGATCCGGCTTCCTTGACCGCTATCCCCCTGGCCATTGCGGTGTGGTGCCGTTATCTGCTGGGTGTGGATGATGAAGGCAAACCCTTCACCCTGAGCCCCGACCCGCTGCTTGCCGACCTGCAGGCGCAGCTTGCAGGAGTATCCCTGGGGGACAAGACATCCGATGTCCGGACTATTCTGGCGAATGCGCAGATTTTCGGCGTATCCCTGGAGGAAGCCGGTTTGGCCGGCAAGATTGAAGGCATGTTCCACGAAATGCTGGCAGGCCCCGGCGCGGTCCGCAGCACCATCGAAAAATATGTAAGCTGACCTTAAAAGAGCGCGTGCGCTGTCGTAAGGGGTTCCCCCAAAAAGTATGTGGAATTCTCTCCGCAGGCTGGATGGTGTTATGGAAGCCTCGAGACCGGCGGAGCCGCTTTGAGGATCTCCCCCAAAATTTCATCCTTTTATGATGCCGCTCTTTGAGCGGCAGGGATGGCTTTTGGGGGATGTTTTTACTTTCGCAGGGTTTTGCCCTATGGTGGGATAAACATGAACGGAGGGAACGGCCATGAAAGTAGTGTGTATCGGCGACAGCTTTACCCGCGGCTTCAAAATCAAAGCAAACGAGGCTTGGGCAGCGCTGCTTGGGGAAAGACCGGGGGTGGAGGTTCTGAACCAGGGGATCAATGGCGATTCCACCGCAGGCATGCTGTCCCGCTTCCAACGGGATGTGATCGATGCCGCGCCATCCCGCGTTATCATTGCAGGAGGCATCAACGATCTGATCCTCCGGGTTTCTCCCGATTCGGCATGCTCCAATATGGCCACCATGGTTCATCAGGCCCGTCACTACCGGATCACGCCTATCTTGGGAATTGAGCCGCCCGTTATCCCGGATATGGCGGAGTCGTTTTGGCCGGGGATTACGGATTTCTGGCGGGTGAATCTGGAGCTGGCCGAGCTGCGGCGGAAGCTTCTATCGTTTGCCGAGGCTTTCAAGGTAGAGACTGTGGATTTTTTCGGCCGGCTGGAAGCCTATGAAGGGGAACAGAGGGCTCTATACAGCGACGGTCTTCACCTGAACGCCGAAGGCAACCGGTTGATGGCGGAGGCGGTTCAACTGGGAGAGAATTAATCAAATATAGGTTTTGAACCGGCTGGCCGATTCAAACGTCAAACCGAACAGAAAGCTTGCCGATCAGGCAGGCTTTTTTCTATCGAGGAAGCGGCTCGACTTTTTGACAAACGCAGGTTGTCAAAGGACGATGACAGGCGTTTATCCTCACTGGATGTGGAATAAAGGGGGGAAGATACATTTTGCCTTTATTTCTGGGCCCAACTTGACGATATAGGTAATGTGATAGATTAACAAAAGTGAGGTGGACTTGATTTGAACAGCAAGCGGAAAAAGGTTGCCTTACTCGCCTTTCTGTTAACGGGAGCTTTTGCGGCAGGGGCCGCGGCCTCCAACGGAATCGAGCGAGTGGACGCGTTTCTCCGGCCCGATTTCAAGCTGATCGTAGACGGCAAGGCCGCACAGCTGAACAAGCCGATCCTGATTTATGACGATACCAGCTATCTGCCGATCCGGGACATCAGCGGTCTGTTGAACGCCGATGTGAATTGGGACAATTCCTCCAATACAGCTTATGTCAATTCCCGATATGCGGGACAGCCAACCATTCCAGAAGATAGTGGGGATTATAAGGAAATTGAGATGAAAAGCCCTTCTCCTATTTTCATGAGATATCTGGGCAGAGACTATGGGATACTGACGTTTTATGGGGACTCCGGAAATTACGGAACGTATTATCGGGTTACGGATTTAAACCGGATGGGTGTGAATACGGCAGGCGTTCTGAAGTACCGAGAGAAGAACACGCATGATTTGTATATTCAAGAGGAAGATGTCCAAAAGCTTTGGAAGGAGACTCCAGAATATCAAGGATCGTATGAGATCATTATGTCCGGAGTGAGTGATTCCAAGGTGAAGGAGTTCCTTCAAAATATGATCCGTGATGCCATTCCTGATTATAACAGCACTGGACAATACGTTTTTTCTCCATTCACCACCGTATTCTTTGTAGATTCCGTGGAAAACCATCCAGGATACTACGCCATGTATTTTTGGAATGAAAAGGGAGAGATCGGGATTATTATGGTTCAGCTTCAAAAAGACGATAATGGAGATCTTATGCGAAGATCCTTCAGCATTGTCGATCTGCAATATATGCATAAGTTCTTTTCGCAATAAAACTACATAATATTGGCAATGCAGAAAGAGTTTGTTGAACGATTGCTGCACAACCACTTGTCCGAAATCCATGCACCAGGACATACTGCCAAAGCAGCTTCGCCCATCCGAAGCTGCTTTTTCAGGTTTTTCTGCAACTTTTCAAAATTCGGGTGGAGTTGTGGCGCAGAACCCTTTATAATATGACAAGTAGATTTTATAAAGGAAAAGGTGTTTACACTCCATGAGTATATTAAATGTTGAAAACCTGAGCCACGGTTTTGGAGACCGCGCGATTTTCCATGACGTATCATTCCGGCTGCTGAAGGGTGAGCATATTGGTCTGATCGGCGCCAACGGCGAGGGAAAATCCACCTTCATGAATATTGTCACAGGCAAGCTCCAGCCGGACGACGGCAAGATTGAATGGGCCAAGCGCACGCGGGTAGGGTATCTGGACCAGCACGCGGTTCTGACCAAGGGGCAGAGCATCCGGGATGTACTGCGCGGGGCTTTCCAATATTTATTCGATATGGAACAGGAAATGAACGATATGTACGGCCGGATGGGTGAGGTGTCCCCGGAGGAACTGAAGCAGCTGCTGGAGGATGTGGGCACCATTCAGGACATTCTGACCAACCAGGATTTCTACCTGATCGATGCCAAAATCGATGAAACCGCCCGCGGCCTGGGCCTGACCGATATTGGTCTGGACAAGGACGTCAACGACCTCTCCGGCGGTCAGCGGACCAAGGTACTGTTGACCAAGCTGCTTCTGGAAAAGCCCGACATCCTGATGCTGGACGAGCCCACCAACTATCTGGACGAGCAGCATATTGAATGGCTGAAGCGGTATTTGCAGAGCTACGAGAATGCCTTCATCCTCATCTCCCATGACATTCCGTTTCTGAACAGCGTCATCAATCTGATCTACCATATGGAAAATCAGGCACTGACCCGGTATGTCGGGGATTACGACTACTTCCAGCAGGTGTACGAGGCCAAAAAGCAGCAATTGGAATCTGCCTACAAGCGCCAGCAGCAGGAAATTGCCGATCTGAAGGATTTTGTGGCCCGGAACAAGGCCAGTGTGGCGACCCGGAATATGGCCATGTCGCGGCAGAAGAAGCTGGACAAGATGGACGTTATTGAGTTGGCTAAGGAAAAACCGAAGCCCCAGTTCAACTTTAAGGATGCCCGCACCTCCGGCAAGCTGGTGTTTGAAGCGAAGGATCTGGTTATCGGGTACGACTCCCCGCTGTCGAGACCGCTCGATCTCCGCATGGAACGGGGCCAAAAAATCGCCCTCTACGGAGCCAACGGCATCGGCAAAACTACCCTTCTGCGCAGCATTCTGGGCCAGATTCCGGCGATTTCCGGTTCGGTCCAACTGGGCGATCTGCTGGAGATCGGCTACTTCGAGCAGGAGATGAAGGATGCCAGCTACAACACCTGTATTGAGGAAGTATGGCAGGAGTTCCCGGCCTTCTCCCAATTCGAGGTGAGGGCGGCGCTGGCCAAGTGCGGGCTGACCACCAAGCATATTGAGAGCAAGGTAGCGGTATTAAGCGGCGGCGAAAAGGCCAAGGTCCGCCTCTGCAAGCTGATTAACCGGGAAACCAACCTGCTGGTATTGGACGAGCCTACCAACCACTTGGACGTGGATGCCAAGGATGAGCTTAAACGGGCGCTTAAGGCGTATAAGGGCAGCATCCTGCTGATTTCCCATGAACCGGAATTTTACCGCGACGTAGCCACCGAAACCTGGAACTGCGAATCGTGGACGACGAAGGTGTTTTAAAAACTGGTTTATGCATCGCATACAGAGATACCCTGCAGCTTCAATGGTTCTTTCCACCATTGAAGGGCTGTAAGGGTATTTTTTTTATGAAAAAAATGTTATTTTATATGGTTTATACCTTCTACAGGATTCGGCGCGATGTATGTTATACTGGTGATAAAACAGCGAAAAAGCTTATGACAAGGGGGGCATCGCATGGAAAAGGTCAATTCACCGGAAGAGTTGATGGAGAACATATCGAATATGAGCCGCGATAACTCTGTGTACCAATTTCATATTCCAGGTAAAGGAAAGTTCACACTCGTCTTGCAAGAGGAAGAGCAGCGGTCCATTCAGGCCGACGTTGAGGCGAATCCGGAATTAAAATTCATGATTGAACAAAGCAAACAGGAATTCAAGCTTGGCAAAAGCATGAGCACATCGGAGTTGCTTAAATCCTTATCTCCCGAGGACTTTCGACCATAAACCGCGTAATTTTATGGTCTCCGGCAGTAAGATACAAGCTCTCCCAGTTTCGCAGCGAACGATTTTCCCCTGAGGAAACGTTTGATTTCATATCTCAATTCATTCTTGAAACAGAAGCTGTACTCTCCAATTCGATAATAAGCAAAGCTTATACAGAGGAATACGGATTGAATCCAAAAGCTGACCTATTGCAATTCCTTTGAGGATGCAGTGGGTTTGTTTATATACTTGGATTATCGCGAGGTGCTTAATGCCTGTGAAGCTAACGAAGTCTGCTCTGAATAAGTATCTGAAGCAGCCAAGCAACGACCAGCTTATGGTATTTGTTGAGCAGAACGCAGTTGATCCTATAGTAGAATGTGGATATAATGTAGTTAGAATATTGCTATGGAAGGCGGCTGAACAGATGCAAATTAAACCATCCGCGAGTATTAGGCAAAATTATAACGAAATTGCAGACTTGTGCAAATCTTCTGGAGAACCTGTGTACCTGACCAAAAATGGCGAGGGCGATCTGGTGGTAATGGATATCGCTTCATTCACCCGCCGTGAGAAAATGCTGAAGCTGCGCGAAGAACTGCTGGCCGTGGAGGAAGAACGTTTGGCCGGACGAACGGGTATGACGCTGGATGAACTGGATACGTATCTGGACGATCTTATTGGCGAGGTGGAGCATGGAACCAACGGCTCCTTATAAAGTAATCGTATCCGACCGTGCCCGTCAGATGCTGGCTGGGCATGTTCGGTTTCTGGCCCAAAAAAGCCCTGAAGCCGCCCGAAGGACCAAAAATGATTTGATGAAGGCCATTCGTTCCTTGTCCCATATGCCGGAACGGTTTCCTTTTCTGAACGCAGAATATATTCCGCTGAACAAGTATCACAAAATGTATATAGAAAAGTGGTATTTGATTCTGTATCAAATCAAGGATCAAACTGTTTATGTGGACTATATCCTGGATTGCAGACAAGATTACGGGTGGCTGGCGGGAAAGTAAGGTGTTTTTATTTATTTGTAAAAAAACCGTTCCTTGATGAAGGGAGAAGTATCTCCGAGCCTTCATAGGAGCGGTTTTTGTTTTGATTCGTAACAGCTTTATACGAATAATGCATAAATGCCAATATGAGATTTCGGGATGAAGTATACTTTTACTTAGGTGATGATGACATTATGGATTTATTTTTCCCATTGACTTTGGAGGATAAAAATGAAAAGTATTCTAGCTGACTTGTATGAAGGCAAATTGCATCCCGATGAAACGATCATGCCCATTGACCCTGAATACCGCCGGAATAACAGAGAAATCTCCAACACCCCATAGAGGCGTGTAAAAAGACATTCTCCGAAAGCGATTTTAAATTGCTGGAGGAGGTATTGGACCTGTATGGAACCTCTCACTCCATGCTCAATTCGGCATCCTTTGTAGAGGGCTTCAAAGTGGGGGCTTTAATGATGATCGAGGTTTTTGCGGGGAAAGAGGAAGGGGGGAATAAAATATAAAATACGGCATGTATATTGCACTCTACAAATTACCAATATAAAATAAGCTTCTGTTCGATATAGGCATTTTGTCATATAATGATAAAGTTAAATTCCATCATAACAGGCTATGACATTATAATAGAGTTACAGGGGAGTGCCGCGGCAACGACTGAAAGAAAGCAGTAGAGGACATTTTAATCAAAATACTCCTAAGGAAACGGAACAATGGAAGGGCAGCATCCTGCTGATTTCCCATGAACCGGAATTCTACCGCGATGTGGCCACTGAAACCTGGAACTGCGAATCGTGGACGACGAAGGTGTTTTAAAAGCTGTTTTTGCGCAGCTTTGCATACAGAGATACCCTGCAGCTTCAATGGTTCTTGCAACCGTTGAATAGCTGTCGGGGTATTTTTTTGTGAAAAAAATCTTATTGTATAACTTATTATATGGTTTATAATAAGTCCCGAGATAATACTGCGGCTACATTAACTTAAGCTTGGGTGGTGAAACGGAATGGGCGTGAATGCGCTGAATCTGAAGCAGAGCAATGTGTATACCGTCCTTTGGACGCTGTGCTCCTGCAAAACCTCCACAAGGCTTTGGCCCGCATGACGGACCTTAGCTTTGCCACAGTGGGAAATATCCTGAACGCTCTTGTGGAAACCGGGGAGGTGCTATTGGGGGAACAGGTTGCTTCCGCAGGCGGCAGACCGTCGCAAACCTATACCTTCAATGCTGAATATGCCCATGTGCTGGCCGTGTCTGCCCGGGTGCAGCATGGAGCGCATACGATTCAGGCTTGTGTGGGCAATTTGTACGGCGAGGTGGTTTGGGAAACACGGCAGAGCTACGACACCATCCAGCTGGCGAGCCTGGAAGCGGTGGTGGAGGCGTATTTGCGCCAATACCCAACCATCCGTGTGATGTCCTTTGCCCTGCCCGGTGTGGAACATAACGGCCGGATTCTCATCAACGACTATAAGGAACTGGTCGGAGTCCCGTTTCAAGCACATTTTCAAGAGAAATATAATCTGCCAGTGATTGTGGAAAATGATGTGAACGCAGCGGTGCTGGGCCATTGCCGGGAAAGGGAGACGCCGTCTGTTACAGTGGGCATCGACTGGTTGGCAGTGGATTACGGGAATCCCGTGGAAATCGGCAGCGCCATAACCCGCCTGATCGGCATGCTCTGCGGAATCCTAAATCCGGACCAGGTGGTGCTGTATGGGGATTTTCTGTCTCTGCCCGTGCAGGAAAGCATCCGGCAGGAGATTCCCTCCTTGGCAGTCCGGGATATCTTCCCTTCCCTGAACTATACCAGTGACCTGAACACGGACATTATTGCCGGGCTTATAAAGCTGGCGGTTTCCGTTTATCAGCAGAATGTGTTCGGGAAGAATCACTAGGAGCTGCACCGTAGTCTCCAAGCAGAAAGACAACTTCTGAGTAAAGCAGGCGATGATACATGATTTTTCTGGCCTTAATCTATCTGGCGTTTATTAGCTTGGGATTGCCGGATTCACTGCTGGGGTCCTCCTGGCCCATGATGAACCAAGAATTTGGAGTACCCGTAGGCTATGCGGGCTCTGTCTCCATGATTATCTCCGGCGGCACCATTGTGTCCAGCCTGTTCTCCCACCGGCTGATCCAGCGCTTCGGGACCGGCAGGGTGACAGTAGTCAGTGTGGCCATGACCGCTGTGGCGCTGCTGGGCTTTTCTGTATCGCCGTCGTTTTATTGGCTTCTGGCTCTGGCGGTTCCTCTTGGTCTGGGGGCAGGGGCGGTGGATTCGGGCTTGAATGAATTTGTAGCGGAGCATTACGAGGCCAGGCATATGAACTGGCTGCACTGCTTCTGGGGAGTGGGCGCCATGCTGGGGCCCGTTCTGATGGCGGCGCTGGTGCAGGGAGGACATCATTGGAGAAACGGCTACTCCGCCATTTCTCTGATCCAGTTCGCGCTGGTAGTGCTGCTGCTGTTTTCCTTGCCCATGTGGAAAAGGTACGAGACTCCGTCTCTCGGACACGTGGAAGAAGCTCTTACCGGCAAACAAGAGCAGGGACTGCTTGCGCCGCTGCGGGCAAAAGGGGCCGTCTTCGCCATGCTGACCTTCTTCCTGTATACCTCCATCGAGGCATCCATGATGCTGTGGGGAGCCAGCTACCTGGTTAATGTCAAAGACATCCTGCCGGAACACGCGGCGGGCTGGGTCTCCTTATTCTTCCTGGGCATTACCGCCGGGCGGATGCTGAGCGGCTTCGTCTCTATCAAAGCAAGCAACGAAGCGTTGATCCGCCTGGGAACGGTACTCATTATCGCGGGGATTGTCCTGATGCTGCTTCCGCTGCCCACCTGGGTAACTATTGGCGCATTTATCATGATCGGGCTGGGGCTGGCCCCCATCTATCCGTCCATGCTGCACCAAACCCCGGTCTATTTCGGCAAAGCCAATGCCCAGGCCACCATGGGCCTGCAAATGGCCTTCGCCTACACCGGCACCACCCTGATGCCGCCCCTCTTCGGGCAAATCTTCGCCCGTGTATCCTTCTCGCTGATGCCATACGTCCTGCTCATTTGCAGCACAGGCCTGCTGGCCAGCACCATGATCCTGGCCGCGTTGGCGAAGGACAGAGGTGTGGGGGCGAGGGAGTAGTTTTTAACAATAGCGCGTCAAATAAAAACCGTCCTTGATGAAGGGGAGGAGTTATCTCCAGTTCTTCAAAAGGGGCAGTTTTTGATGTAGCGGCAATCACTCAACTAGAACGGTTGGGATTGTCTGTGACCTATTATCTGGCAGTCCAGATTCTGTTGGCCGCAACTTGCATATATTGAAAGGATGATAAATGGGGAGGGACCGGCTTGAGCAAATCAGCGGATAAGGCAAATGGAGTATCGGTTATTGTATGCACCAATCGCCCGCAGTTTTTTCATAACATCCTGAGAAATTTCCTGAATCAGCGGTATGCCCATAAGGAATTGATTATCATCCTGAATAAGGACAGCATGGATGTGCGGCAATACCGGAACAAAATACGCGCCTATCCCCGGATCTCCGTGTATCAGGTGCCGGAGAAAATTTCATTGGGACAATGCCTGAACTGTGGAATTGCCAAAGCCAGGCTGCCGCTAATCGCTAAGTTCGATGATGATGACTACTATTCGCCCTTTTATTTGAGGGAGCAGGTCAAGGCGCTGCGGCGCACCAAAAGCGATATCGTGGGCAAGCATGCCTCGCTCGTGTACCTGGAAGCGAGCAAGAAGCTGATTATCCGGTCGCCTGGCGAAGCGAACAAGCAGGCGCATTTTGTGCAGGGTGGCACATTACTGTTCACCGGACGAGTGTCCAGGCAGGTGCGGTTTCCCGATCGTTCTCTGGGGGAGGATGTGGCGTTCCTGAAGCAGTGCCGCGACAAGGGATATGAAACCTACGCCACATCCCCTTACAATTATGTATACATGCGCAGGGAAAATAAAAGGAGCCATACCTGGAGGGTGCCGGACCGCTTCTATCTGAGAGGCAGCAAGCCGGTTGCCCATACGGTCCGCTACCGTTCCATCGCCGTCCGTTATTGCCGTTGAGACTGGAAGCTCTGAGGTGCCGGGGAATGCTTCCAATGAAAGCTGGCTGAAGAAAATTGGCTATGCTTCTCCGTCTGAGACCTTGGAGCAGTTGGAGGATGTGCTGGCAAATTCCGTAATAATGATCCTGACGGCTTTTCTCAAGCTACACTACGGATATCAAGCTTACGCAAGCGCAAGAAGCCGATTCTAAACCATCGGCTTCTTTTAGCGCTGCTCTGCAACTTTAGCCGCGGAATTCAATCAGCTCGCCATCGGGTCCCTGGAAAACGACTCTTTTCCAGCCGACCTCCTGCGGTGTTCTGGGGCTTGGGATATGAGGCTCCTTTACGACCGGTATGCCGGCGGCCGCCAGCCTGGCATAATCCGCATCGAAATCATCGCTAATCAGGCAGAAGTGGTAGCCTTTGTTCTCTGTTTCGATGGTCCACTGCTCCATCTCCAGGACGGTATCTCCCAATTGAAGGTACACCACTTTTTCGATTTCCGGCATTCCGGGTACATCATGTTCAAAGTATTTCCTGAATCCGAAATTCTCCTCATAAAAGGCAACGGATCTGGCCCGGTCCTTCACCGAAAAAGCAACATGGTCTATCCGCGTAAACATAGGGGCATCCTCCTTTAATTTATTTTTGCTTTGATCTGCAGCACAACCCAATTGGAAGGGCTGGTGTTATAGAAGCCGTGAGTCTCACCGTTGGGTGAAAAAAGAATATCCTTTTCCTTCAGCAGGAAATCCTCATTATTGATCCTGACCGTCCCTTCGCCGGAAACCACATAAAACACTTCGTCTATATCCGCGTGCTTATGATCCGGTGTGGATTGTCCCGGCGTATAGAGCAACAGTCCTGTATCCAGCAGCCCCTCTTTCAAAATGGCTTTGCGGGAGCTTTTGTTATTGGCGAAATCAAGCATGTTTTCGATATTGCTTTTTTTCAAGCTGCACACCTCCTCTCTGTTGGAATCTACGATAAGGCCAATACTTACTTTTCGCAAGAAGGCACTATTTTGTGCTATACTGACCAAAAAGTAAGTAATGGACATCATGATGGTTAGGAGCCAATAACATGCCTTGTGATCAATCTTGCCCCATCGAGCATACCGTGAATTTGATTGGACATAAGTGGAAGGTGCTGATTCTAAGGAATTTGTTTAACCAAGGCACGCAACGATTCAGTGAGCTCAGCAAGGGAATCAGCGGTATAAGCCAAAAAATGCTGACCCAACAGCTCCGGCAACTGGAGCACGACGGAATCATTCAGCGGACTGTCTATCCGGAGGTGCCACCCAGGGTAGAATATGATCTTACGGAGCTGGGACAATCGTTAAAGCCCATATTGGAGGAAATGAACATGTGGGGAAAGGAGCATATGAAGCGGAGCGGCCAGGGGCAGTAAAACTGCAAGGAGATATAGTTTTATAGAAAATACGCAAATGGTTGCAGGAAGCTGACAGCAGAACTTCATGTGCAAACTCGATCATGGAAGGTTCTTTTTTGGGTAAAATATCCTTGATTAATTTAAAGGGAGGTGATGCCCATGACCACTCAACACGTACCCAATAGATTAGCCAAGGAAAAGTCGCCGTATTTGCTGCAACATGCTCACAATCCGGTGGATTGGTTTCCTTGGTCGGAGGAGGCTTTTGACAAAGCCAAGCAGGAGAACAAGCCTGTTTTCCTGTCCATTGGCTATTCCACCTGTCACTGGTGTCACGTTATGGAACGGGAGTCCTTTGAGGATGAGGAAGTGGCGGGGCTGCTGAATGCGCATTTTGTTGCGGTGAAGGTGGACCGGGAGGAGCGGCCCGATGTGGATCATGTGTACATGTCGGTGTGCCAGGCCATGACCGGGCAGGGCGGGTGGCCGTTGACGGTGCTGCTGGCGCCGGACCGGACGCCTTTTTTTGCCGGGACGTATTTTCCCAAACGCCGGAAGTATGGCCGGGTGGGTCTGATGGAGCTGCTGGCTCAGGTGGCAGAGAAATGGGAGGCGGACCCGGAAGGGATGGCGGCTATCGGCACCCGGGTGGCGGAGCAAACCCGGCAGCAATTGGGCGAGCATAGCCAGGGCCAGGTTCACACCGGGCTGCTTCAGCATGCCTATGAGCTGTACAGCAAGAACTATGAACCCCAATACGGAGGCTTCGGCCGGGCGCCCAAGTTCCCTTCCTCCCATAATCTGTCTTTCCTGCTGCGGTACCATTACCGGACGGGGGATTCCTATGCTCTGGAAATGGTGGAGCATACCCTGCAGGCGATGTACCGCGGCGGCCTCTATGACCATGTGGGCTTTGGCTTTGCCCGGTATTCCACGGATGAGAAATGGCTGGTGCCCCATTTTGAGAAGATGCTCTATGATAACGCCCTCCTGGCTATGACCTACACGGAAGCCTACCAGATTACCGGGAAACCGGAGTATGCCAAGGTGGTAGAAGAGATTTTCACTTACGTGCTGCGGGATATGACCTCTCCGGAGGGGGGCTTTTATTCGGCGGAGGATGCGGATTCGGAAGGGGAGGAGGGACGTTTTTATGTATGGTCTCCCCCGGAAATTGCCGAGGTGCTGGGCGAAGAGGACGGAGCCCTCTATTGCAGGGTTTATGATATTACTCCCCTGGGAAATTTCGAGGGGCACAGCATCCCGAATCTGATCGAAACCGGCAGCTTGGAGCACGCGGCGGAGGAGCTAGGTTTGGACGCTGCCCAACTGAAGGAGCGGCTGGAGGCCTGCCGCCGGAGGCTGTTCCAGCAACGGGAGAAGCGGATTCATCCCCACAAGGACGACAAGATCCTCACTGCGTGGAACGGGTTGATGATTATGGCTCTATCCAAGGGAGCCAAGGCCTTAAACCGCAAGGAATATGCGGAGGCTGCGGAACATGCCGCGGCATTCCTGAAGGCCAAGCTCCGGCGAGAGGACGGGCGTCTGTTGGCCCGGTACCGGGATGGAGAGGCGGCTTATCTTGGGTATGTGGACGATTATGCTTTTTTAGTGTGGGGGCTGATCGAGCTGTATGAAGCCACCTTCAGGCTGGACTATCTCAAGGATGCATTGGAATTGAATGAGGAGATGCTGAGGCTGTTTTGGGACGGGGAGGAGGGAGGGCTGTTCTTCAATGGAACAGATGGGGAGGAGCTGTTCGCCCGGCCCAAGGAGCTGTATGACGGGGCGATGCCCTCCGGCAACTCCGTGGCGGCCCAGAACCTGGTCCGCTTGGCCCGGCTTACAGACGCGGAGGCTCTGACGAAACGGGCAGAGGCCCAGCTCACTGCCTTTGCCGGCACGGTGATGGGGTATCCCCCCGGCTTTGCCATGTATCTGCTGGCAGCCGATCTTCACCTCTACCCGGGACGGGAAGCCGTAGTGGCCGGAGCGGCAGGCGCCGCGGATACGGAGGCATTGGCAGCAGTATTGCGGCAAGCCTACCGGCCGGATACCGCCTTGATGCTTCATCCCGCAGGGGAGGCGCATGAAGCGGAAGCCCTTCTCCCGCTGACAGCCGGGAAGGACCCGGTTGCAGGCAAAGCCGCCGTGTACATCTGCGAGAACTTCGCCTGCCAGGCTCCGGTAACCGATCCGCAGCAGCTTCTGCAGGCTCCGTAAGTTCTTTCTCCAGGAATGCCGCATAAAAAAGCCACTTGGGGCCTTTTTGCCGGAGAGGGAACATCATGAGGCCGCCAAAGCCCTAAAAAAACAGCAAATACCGCGGGGTATGCTTTTTGTAGTCCAGGTAGGCCGATCCGAACAGGCCGGGCAGGAGCTTTTCCTCCTGGAGGATTTGCAGATGGAGGATCAGGATGCAGCATATGGCGGCAAGGAAGATGACCACATTCGGCATGGCCAGCGCGCTGCCCAGATACAAGAGGTCAAAGCCGACGAAGGCGGGATTCCGGCTGATCCGGTACACGCCTTGAATGACCATGACGGTTTGCTGGTTTTCCTCCACGCCTGCCCGCCAGTTATCCTTCATAGTGGCGAGAGCGGCGATGAAAAAGGCGACGCCGATCACCATCAGGAATACCCCGGTGGACCGGACATCCTTTGGCAAAGGAATGCCAACGAGATAGCGGGACAATCCGGAGCTGCCGTACTGAATGACGGCCATTCCGTAGGTGGCCGCCAGCACGGCCATTTCCACCCGCATGGTTTTCACCGGTTTTTGCCCTCTGGCCAGCCGGTTGGTGCGGATGCCTTGTTTGGCAAGCAGCACCTGCTTATAGAAGTAAGCCAGGTAAAACAGGGTCATGCAGATTACAGCTGCAATTTCATGGATCATGAGTTTGTCTGCTTCCTCCATTCCCATAACATAGAACAGCCCATCATGGGGAAAAACGCGCTTGTTAAGCTTGAGCGTTCCCTCCGCCAATGATGGGCTGTATGGCTTTCGCCAAAAAATGAACGATGCGGTTCTATTCCGGACGGATGGTTATTTATTCTGCAGAATGGTTTCCCAGAAGGCTGGGTCTTCCTGGCCGAGCCGCCAGGCTGCTACGCCCGCCAGGTCATATTTTTTCGCCAGCTCCAGACGGGCTTGCACGCTTTCCTGATTTTCCAGCCAAAAGACCCGCTTATTGCCGTCATCCCCGACGTACTCCACCTTGTATTGGTTAAAGGTTTTGTCCCAGGTGGAGACGGTAGGCCTCGATGCCATCAAGGCCTTCAAATCCCGGGAATACAAGGCTTTGTTCCCCAGAAGTCCGCCCTTGGCATCCAGCGTCCACTCCCGCACATAGAAGGGAATGCCCAGGATCAGCTTGTCCCGGGGGATGCCGTAGGACAGGAACTCTTCGATACCTTCTTCCACCCATTGCAGTCCTGCAACGGAGCCGGGCACCGTGCTGCCGGAATAGTGCTGGTCGTAGGTCATGGTGATGACATAATCCACGATGCCGCCCAGCTTCTCATGATCGAAGGCGGTGAGATGATTCCACTTGACGCTGCCGCGGGGCAGGTCTACGGAAATTTTGAGCCCTTGCTGATGGGCCGCAGCGGTCAGATTGGTGATAAAGGTGGTGAAGGCCGCCCGGTCCTTGCCGTTCAGGCTTTCAAAGTCCACGTTGATCCCGTCCACCCGGAGCTGGGCGCACTTGGCCACCAATGCCGAGATGAAGCGGGCTTGGGCATCCTTGTCCGCCAGGAACTGGGTGGTCAGGGCGCTGTCGAACTGGTTGCTGACCAAGGGATGGACCTGGTAGCCGCGGCTGCGCAGAAGCTCCACGGTCTCCTTGCTGGAGGCATCCTTCAGCTTGCCCGTCGCATCCTCCAACGTGAACCAGCTGGGTGAGTCCACATCGAGCCCCATCAGATTGGAGGTCTGGGTGTCAATGGTATTCTTGGCGGAGGAGCCGTTCCAGCTCCATACCTGAAGCGTGCGGAAGTTGTTCCAAAATTTCATGCCTTCCCGGCTACGGATGGAGGCATTAGCATAATAGGAGGCGTAGCTCAAGGCGTCGCTCAACTTGTTATATTCGCCGATCAGATTGCTGTTCTGGTATACAGTATAGGTTGGATAATTATTCCAGATAATGTTGCCGTTCAATCGGATGGAGGAATGCCCCCACAACCGGGCGTAATCTGCCGCTTCATCCAGGCTGACAAACTCGTCCAGGAAAGTTTCGTTCTGATACACCTTGTATTCCTTGAAGTTAGTAAAGACGGTTTTCTTGTCTGAAATGCGGACAATCTGCGAGCCGCCCCATTTCAGAGCTTCGTTTACCGCATCCTCCAGATAGGCAAAACGCCAGCCGTCCTGGGAGTAGGTTCCCTGGTAGACCTGATAAACCGGCTGGCCACTCCTAAGCTCCGTCTTTTCCTTGGCGCTCAGGTTGTCCCATACCCAGTGGTTATCCGACAAGTCGATGATATGAGCGCCACCCCACTTGCGGGCTTCGGCAATGGCCGCATTCAGAGTGGTGAAGGACCAGCCATCCAGAGTGTTATCCCCCTGATACACCCGGTAGCGGGGATAGTTGTTCCATACCCAGCCGCTTCCCTGCAGGTCGCGGATGCTGGATATTCCCCATTTGGAGGCTTCGGCAATGGCTTCCTCCAGCGTGCGGAAAGCGCCGTTGGGAAGGGCGTAGCCCAATTGATACACCTGGTAGCGGGGATAGTTGTCCCACTTCCATGCCCCGGTGCTGATTTCTTCCACACGGCTGGCATAGAAATATTGGGCGTAAGCAACCGCTTGCCCATAGTCGGAAAATTCCTTGACGGGCTGGTCAAACTGGTAGACCCGGTATTTCGTGGTTTTGTCCGCCGCATATCCCTGGGAGGGGGCCAGGAAGGGAACGGCAATGGCGCAGGCCAATGAAACAGCTAATCCTTTATACATCCAATTCCTCATGCGTCACTCCTCTTTCTGCCAGTTTCTACTCTATTAAACGGTAGATTGATAGATTTGTTGCGCAGGAAGATTTGGAAATTCTTTGTCATTGGCAAAAAGACTCCTTACGTCCGCGAAAACATGAAGGCCGGTAGACAGAATTGATGCGGTTTCGCAAACGATGTACTTTTGTTAAAATAGGGTTATTGGTTTCAGGATAGGACGGTGAGCACATGGGGAATATTGGATATGCCGACGCATACGTAACTTATTTGGCACATTTCCATGGGACCAGGGATTATTTTGAATGCCATGAGCTTCTGGAGGAGCACTGGAAAAAGGAGCAGGACCCTCAGCTGAAGGAGGTCTGGCATGGGCTTATTCAGGTGGCGGTATCCCTGTATCATGAACGCCGCGGCAATCTGCCCGGAGCACGGAAGATGCTGGAGCAGGCCATTCTCCATCTGACCCGTGTCAGTCCGGAGATAGCGGGACTTGACCCCGGCAAGCTTCTGGAGCTGCTCCGGGCCCGGTACGCCTCATTGGCGCGGGAACAGGAGCAGCCGGGGGAGCGGCGGTTTCAGGATATGGCGTTGCCTTTTATAAACGGCGAGCTGCTGCGTAAAGCGATGGATGTGTGCAAGGCCTGGGGCTGCCAATGGGGAAGGCTGAGTCCCCTGAATGAGGATATGCTGGTGCATCGGCATCTTCTCCGGGACCGGGCGGATGTGGTGACGGAAAGGGCCAGGCAGCTTGCAATCCGCAGGCAAACCCGACAGGACTTGGCAGAGAGGGATGGCGTATGAACGGAGTTTCGGGCATTAAAGTTCTCATCGTGGATGATGAGCCGAATATTGTGGAGGTCATCCGGCTGTATGCGGAGCATGTGGGGTATAAGCCCATTGTGCTGCATTCCGGCAAGGATGTGGTCAAAACGGTAGAGGAGGAGCGCCCCGATCTGGCGGTGCTGGATGTGATGCTGCCGGATATCAGCGGGTTTGATCTGTGCCGCGGCATCCGGGCGCTGCCCGAGCCGATGAATGAGCTGCCGATTATTATGCTGACGGCCAAGGGAGAATCCATCGACAAGCTGCGGGGGTTCAATCTGGGTGCGGACGACTATATGGTGAAGCCCTTCGATCCCAATGAGCTGGTGGCGCGGATGAAGGCGATTTTGAAGCGGGTAAAAAGCCCGAACCACCGCAAGGAGGCCAAGCAGCCTGAACGGCGGGTGCTGGAATACCCCGGGCTCCTGGTGGATTTGGAGCAGTATAAAGTGTCGGTGGACGGGGAACGAGTGGAGCTGACTCCCAAGGAGATTGAGCTGCTCTATTTTATTGCGTCCACGCCGGGGAGAGTGTATACCCGGGAGGAGCTTTTGGAGCAGGTCTGGAAGTTCGACTTTGCCGGAGGCACGCGCACCGTTGACGCCCATGTGAAGAATATCCGCAAGAAGCTGGGCGCTTATCCGGCCTGGACCATCCAGACCCTGTGGGGAATCGGGTATTCCTTCGAGGTGGAGCGGGTATGATCCGGAAGCTGCGGCAAAGCCTGTACCTGAAATTGTTTTTGTCCTTTTTGGCCACATGTATTTTGTTTTTTCTGGCTCTGGCCGTGTTCTGGAGCAATTATTTCTCGGATTTGTTCTATAAGGACAAGAAGCAGCTCTTGGTAGACCGTTCGTCGGATTTGATGCAAGTGGCCAAAAGCTATCAGGAGGGCAGCTTCTACAGCCGGGAGCTCAGGATCTCCATGCGGCTTATCTCCCGCAGCTTCAACGGCCAAATCTGGATCATGAATCAGACGGGCGCGATTATTTACAGCACCGATCCGGCCACGGAAGGGCAAACCCTGCCCAAGACGCTGCAAAGCGCCTTCAGCAAAGCCCTGAGCAACAACCGGGATTTCTTCGTCGAGCATCTGCCGGTTGGAGGGCCGGGGCGGCCAGACGGGCCTGGCGAACCGGCTCCGGAGCGGCGGAGCAGCTTTCTCATCTATTATATGCCCCTCCAACTGAACGGGGAGCCCACAGTGGCATTCTTCTATACGCCGGTAGAGGATATCACCGATGTGGTCAATGCGGTGCGGTGGAATATCTGGGTGCCGCTGATTTTCTCACTTATAGCCGTTGGCCTGATCTTGTATATTATCAGCCGGAAGCTGGCGCGGCCTCTGCAGGAGATGAACCGGGCCTCCCTGGCTGTGGCGGAGCGGAATTTTGCCATTCGGGTTCCGGAGGGTTCAGATGATGAAATCGGCCAGGTGGCCAAAAGCTTCAATATTATGATTGAAGAGATGGAACGGTGGGAGGGTTCGCGGCAGGAGTTTCTGGCTAATGTCTCCCATGAGCTGCGTTCGCCGTTGACGGCCTTGCGGGGCATGATTATGGCTATGAAGGACAATGTGATTCCCCCGGACAAACATGCCCGCTATCTGGATATTTGCGATATGGAGGTGCAGCGGCTGGGACGGCTGGTGGACGAGCTGCTGGATCTGGCGCGGATTCAGAACGGGTCGGATGTATACCGCTTCGAGCCGGTGCCGGTTATGAAGAAAACCCGTGAGGTGCTGGAATTGATCGCGCCCACCGTCAAAGCCAAGGGTCTGGTGCTGGAGGTGCGGGAGCCGGAGGCGGAGGAGGAGCGCCGGGCGCTGGTCAGATTGGACCCGGACCGGTATGCCCAGATTCTCAACAACCTGCTGCATAATGCCATCAAGTTTACCCCGGAGGGCAAGCGCATTACGGTGCAAATGCGGGTTTGGGCCGGGGAATTCGAGGTCAGCGTGGCCGACACCGGCAAGGGAATGACAGAGGAGGAGATCAAGCGGATCTGGGAGCGCTTCTACAAGGCGGACCCTTCCCGCGCAGGCAAGGACGGGGGCGGGACCGGACTGGGGCTTACCATCGCCAAGCATCTGGTCAACGGTATGGACGGGCATATTGCGGTGAATAGCGCCTTGGGGGCGGGAACCGTATTTACGCTGCGTTTTCCCTTGGCCGGCCATTCATGATTTTATTTCACATCTTTTTTACAAATCATGCATACCTGCTTCAAAGTTGTCCGCTATCCTGACGGTATCGTCAGGATTTTTTTGCGAAAATGCTGTATTCGAAGGAGATTTGTCTTGGTTGAAACTGGAGGACAAGGGGGGCCGGATGTGCGGAGGAACAGCTACATAAAACCTGTTTGCCTTCTCGTTTTGGCTGTCTGCGGACTGCTTGCGGTGGTCGGCTGTGCGAGCCAAACGGAATCCCGGCTTGCCCAGGCCGTATATCCGTCCCCTTCCGGAGCTTCGGCTACGTCATCAGCCCTTGAGCCGATTCAAAGCCTGCCGGAAGCGGATATGGTCCAGTTCTTTCATTTTCTGTTGGAAATGGATGACAAACCGAAGACAACCCTGACCAAAATGCAAGCGGAGGCGGTGCTGCCCTTAGTCAGACAGAATGTGGAAAAAGGAACCATGAACGAGGATGATAAAAAAGCGATCCTGCGTCTTTTCGGCGATGAGCAGATGGCTTTTTACACCCGTTGGGCCAATCGGGGGGCGGCTCCCGAAGCAGGCAAACCTCCCGAAAGCGGCAGGGATGGCGGTCTTACGGATGAGGAATGGCAGCAATGGAAGCAGGATTGGATGCACCTGCACCGGGCGGATGAGGCCCGGCCGGACCGCCCTGCACCGGAAGCATCGGGTTCACCCGGCGCCTCGATTTCCCGCAGCCCGGATGGCGCTGACCCGGGAGGCTGGGCGGCCGGGGAAAAGAATGTGGAGCAGCTGCTTATGGAGCGGCTGGAACAAAAGATCGAGCTTTGACAATTGGACATGACGGACAATCGCGGTGGTTTAGGAGGCGGAAGAATGAACTGGTTAAAACGAAATAAACGATGGCTGCTCATCGCCCTGGTTCTGGTGGTCTGCGGGGGCGGGACCTGGCTCTATCTGGGCCAGCGGGAGGCCTCGGGAAGCAGCAAGGATACGGAGCTGACGGCCAAGGTAACCAAGGGAACGATCAAATCCTCCGTATCGGGGACCAGCCAGCTTCAGCCTGTGGAGACGAAGACAATTCAGGCTCCGCAGGAAGCGGTGATTGAGAAGATCAACCTGACCAAAAACATGGACGTGAAGGAAGGAGACGTGCTGGTTGTTCTGACCAGCGCCACTCTGAACAACAACATGTCCAAAGCGCAGGCCACTTTGGCTACCTTGAAGGCGGAACTGGACGATATTGCCGATCAGATGAATTCCCTGCAAACCGTATCTCCCATCAATGGTGTTATTACACTGGCCAGCGGTTTGGATGCAGGCGTGGAATTGAACCGCAAGGCGAAGATTGGCACTGTGTCGGATAACACCAAGCTGGTGGTTACCCTGCCCTTTTTGATGGAGGATGCACAGCAATTTCACGAAGGGGATTCTGTGGAGTTGACCATTGACAGCTTCATGATGACCAAAAGCGGGAAGGTCACCAGCATTGGCAAGGACCCTAAGCCGGACCTGAAGGGAAACCGCCTCTTGGATGTGGAAATTACGGTGGAGAATGATGCCACCATGGATGCCGGCTTGAAGGTAACCGGCAAGGTTGCAACAAGCACCGGCACGGCTGAATCCAAAAAGGAAGGGACGCTTGCTTATAGCCAAACAGTCAATATTCTCGCAGGCGTCTCCGGCACTATTGAGCAGCTGAATGTCAAAAGTGGAGATTATGTGCAGGCTGGACAGCTGATTGCGGTGATTGCCAATCCAAGTATCAATAACGACTATTTGAACAAAAAGACCAGCTATGACCAGCAGCAATTGAGCATCGACACGCTGCAGGAGCAACTGGATGCGTTGACCATCAAGGCTCCCTTCGACGGTGTGTTCTCTACCGACTTTGTTAATCAGCGGTTTAACGTGCTGACCTCTCTGGTTCCCGGCACCAAGGTGACCAGCGCCACCCAATTTGGCGGCGTGGCCAGTATGAAGACCATGACATTAGGGATTCAGGTGGATGAATTGGATTTGCCGAATATTAAGACGGGCATGTCGGTAAATGTCAGCGTTGACTCGGTCAAAAATAAAACCTTTAAGGGAGAAGTCACTCAGGTATCCACTGTTGGTACTACGACGAATGGCGTTACATACTACGATGTGGTCGTGACGGTATCCAATCCCGACGGATTAAAATACGGGATGACGGCTACCGGAGAAATTCTCATCCAGAACAAGGAGAATATTCTGATGATCCCGCTGGAGGCTCTGCAAACCAGAGCCGGGAAATACTACGTGAAAATTAAAAATGATGACGGCACCTATGAAGAACAGCATGAAGTCAAAATCGGCATCCGCAGCAAGACCAATGTGGAGATAACCGAAGGAGTCACTGAGGGACAAACTGTGGTTATTCCTATTCAGACCAAGACTCAAACCATGAGCTCCAGCGATGTTCAGAGGCTGCGTGAACAATTCCAGCAAGGCGGTCAAAACGGCCAGATGCCCGGCGGCGGCCAATTTGACCCTGCCATGATGCAGCAGTTCCAGCAAGGTGGCGGTGGAGGCGGCACCAGAGGCGGTGGCGGTAGCGCCGGTACGGGCGGTGGTCAGCGTTGAGCGGTACACAAACCAATATTATTGAGTTGACTAATATTGTGAAGACGTACAAGCGGGGAGCAGAGGAGCTTCATGTTTTGAGGGGGATCACCCTTCATGTGGAAGACGGAGATTTCGTCGCCATCATCGGCCCCAGCGGCTCAGGCAAATCGACTCTCATGAATACCATCGGTCTTCTTGATATACCCACCTCTGGCAGCTATGTGCTGGACGGTGTGAATACTCTGGGGCTCTCCGACAATAAAATGGCCGAGCTGCGCAATCATAAGATCGGTTTTATCTTTCAGCAGTTTAATCTGCTTCCTCGGCTGACGGCACTGGAGAATGTGGAGCTTCCGATGATCTATTCTGGCATGTCCCGGGCGGAACGACGGAAAAGCGCCTTGGATATGCTGGACAGCCTGGGGATGAAAAGCCGTGCAGGACACCGGCCCAGCGAGCTGTCCGGCGGCCAGCAGCAACGGGTTGCCATTGCCCGGGCACTTGTCTCCAAACCCTCGCTGCTGCTGGCGGATGAGCCTACTGGTGCGTTGGATTCGAAAACGGGCAAAGAAGTGCTTGAGCTTATGCTGGAATTGAATAAACGGGGCAATACCATCGTCCTCATTACCCATGATTCTGGAATCGCCGAACATGCCAGTCGTGTGGTAGCCATCCGGGACGGAGAACTGATCAGCGATCACCGCAATGATGGCAGGCAACAGCAGCAAGTTAAGCGGGACGAGGCGGTGTTGAAATGAAATTGTGGGAATTAGTCCGCATGGCACTTCGCACGGTGGTTTCCAATCCCATGAGATCCATGCTGACCATGCTGGGGGTAATCATCGGCGTAGGCTCGGTGGTGGCGCTGGTGGCCATCGGTCAAGGCTCAACTGCCAAGGTGAACGAGGAGATTTCGAGCTTGGGCACCAACCTGCTGGTGGTCAACGTAGAAAATAGCGGTCGGGCGACACAACTTGATTACAGTGAGCTGATGCAACTGGAGCAATTTCCCGAATTTAACTGGGTGGCGCCCACGATCACCAAGACCAGTGCCAATATTAAATACGACCGCACCAAGTCATCCAGCTATACGGTAGTGGGCACCAATGATCGCTATGGCAGTGTAAATATGGTAACGGTGTCCAGCGGCAGGTTCATTTCCGAGGCGGATCTGGAATTCCGCAACAATGTGGTGGTGCTGGGCAGCGATGTGGCGAAGACCTTCTTCGGCTTTCTGGATCCGGTGGATCAGGAAATTAATATTGATGGTGTCGTGTTTTCCGTGATCGGGGTTATGGCCCCGAAGGGAAAGAATATTACGGATACCTCCGTTGACTCCATGGTGGTGATGCCTTTAACCACTGCCCAACGGCAGTTCAAGCTGGGGAGTCTGAAAACGACTTATTTGGAGGCGGCTTCCAAGGATGATGTGGAGACGGCGGAAACTACATTGAAGCAATATCTGTACTACAAATTTAAATCCGAGAGCGGTTATACCATTCTCAACCAGAATGAAATGATGAAAACCCAGGAAGCCGTAGCAGCGCAGATGTCCTATATGCTTGCGGGCATCGCGGCAATCTCCCTGCTGGTCGGCGGGATCGGCATTATGAATATTATGCTGGTTACGGTAAGCGAACGGACCAGGGAGATCGGAATCCGCAAGTCCATCGGGGCCAAACGGAGGAATATTCTGTTCCAGTTTCTGGTGGAATCCATCGTGCTTAGCGGTCTGGGAGGTTTGATCGGACTTCTCGTCGGCATCGGCATTTCGTATGGGATCGAATACTTCAACAGCTCCATGCCCACTCAGGTTTCCCTATGGGTGAGCCTGGCCGCATTTTTGTTCAGCGTGCTGGTCGGAGTGCTCTTCGGATTGTATCCGGCCAACAAAGCATCCAAGCTGCGGCCGATTGATGCCCTCCGTTTCGATTAAGGAGCTGCGAGAACAGCAGATACAGCAAGCTTTTTAGGAAGCCCACAGGAGGTTGGACCCATTGACGAAAACTCGACTATTCAGCAAACAGAAACGGCTTTGGAGCGGCGCATTGGCTCTTGTCCTCGCCCTAGCCATGCTTCTCCCGGTATGGGGGAATAAGGCGGAGGCCGGCAAGGAAGGCGTATTCCTGGATTCCAACGTGTACTACACCCTGGAGAAGGTCCAGCTGTCCGCCGGAAGCGACAAAAGCTCTTTCCGCTTTACAGTGGAATTGGTGAATGATTCGGATTATGTAGTGGATATGAATCAGTACGGGGTAGCGGTCAGAGATGACAGCGGCAACCGTTACGGAGTGGAGCTGACAGAGAAAATCAGCTCCCGGGTTCCTGCCCATAGCGCCAAGCAGGTGAAGTACTCCGCCAAGCTCCCCGCCAGCATTAGCCTGGATCAGCTCAAGGTGGAGATTTATGCGTGGGATATGAAGGTCAGCGGGTATATCCGCTCCATCGGCATGCTCTCTGTGGCTGCCGCGGCGGAAGCCAGCCAAACGGCAAACCCCTCCGCCATTGTAGCATTGGGCGAAGTCGACAGCTCTTACGCCACCGATGCTCTGGTGAACTTTGAATTGCAGCGGGCATACCATGCGTATGCCAAGGACAACTGGAATGTGTACGCCGAAATGACCGTTGAAAATCTGGGGACAGGCAGCTTCAAGCTCCCGTCCGCCCTTCAGGTCGGGCTTAAAAACGAAGAGGGCTTAACCTTTAGCGGCTCCGTTGTACACGGCGGCGACGTGATGCTCCTTCCCCATCAGAAAGCGTCGGTGGTACTGGAATTCCCTGTAGGGGATCTGTCCCTGAACGGTGCCCTGTCCATCGATTTCAGCAAGAAGGCAACTACAACCTCGGCGAACAGCGGCAGCAATGCATCCACAGGAACCACCGGCACAACCGCAAGTGGCTCCGCTGCCTCCAGCTCCGGCACCGCCACGGTTCTGGAATCCATGTCCATCAACGGATTCATTGCCGCTTATAACCAAGGCGAGCTTCAAGCCGATTCCTCCAACCGCAGCGGACTGACTGCAACTGTTGAATCGGTGAATGTGTCGCCCCGCGCGGACGGCCTTTATGCGGAAAGCGTCTATACCCTTAAGAATGACAGCAGCAGGGCTGTCAGTGTGCCTGCTTTGACCGCTTTTTATCAATCCAATGGCAGCACCTTGACTGTTGCCGCCGAGGATTCCGCCTCCCATCCGGATTATTTGGCCCCGGGAGAAAGCACCTCTTATTATTACAGCGGAATTCTGCCTACCGGCATCGACAGCTCTGCCGTACAGCTGGTTGTGATGGAGGCCAAATCCGCCTCCGTCAGTGTCCCGGTGTTTGTGGCCAATCTGCCTGCCGATGCCGGAAATACCGGAGCTCCAGTGGAAGCCGGAAGCTCTGTCTATGCCACCTCTATCGGCAAGCTGGAAATTCACCTGAACGCATCCTACCGTCTGAAGAGCGGCACCGGGGATGACATTCTGATGAGTGAGGTTCAGGTGGTGAACCCGCAAACACAATCCGTTAAGCTTCCCGCTCTCTACGGCGGCTACTATGACGGCAAGAATACGGTGGACGCTACAGTGAAATACGTTCAAACCTCCGCATACATCAATGCCGGACAAAAAGCGACCTTATATGTATTCGCAACTGTCCCCTATGATATGGAAATGTCCTCCGGCAAGCTGATTCTCGGCGAAGGCACGGAAAGCGGTGGAACCGTCACGAAGAAAAAGGAATGGCTGCGGGTCAATTATATGCTGCAGGATGAAGCCATTTCTACCGTGACCTTGAACAATACCTGGATGGTCTCTGATCCCAGCCGCGTCTCTACCGGCGCTGTTGTGGAAGTGAAGACGTACGAAAGCTTAACCAAGGGTGATTCCAGCGAAACTGCAGTAGTGCGGATTAACCAGAAGAATCTAATGACCAGAAGCGGCAATGTGATTCCTTACTCGGGCTATATCCAAGCCTCCAACGGAGAGGTTTATGAGCTGACATCCTCATCTGTAACTACCGGCAAGCTGAACAAGGACGGCCAGGCTATGATCACCTTGTATGCCACTCTTCCGTTCGGCGTGTTGGACAAAAATGCTACAGTGGTATTCGGACCGCAAATTACCGACGAGGCGTTCTCTCCTCCCCACAAGTATCAATATGCGGTATCCTCCAACCAGCCGGGACCGCTCAACGGAGAGAACTGGGTTATTAACGAGTCCATTTTCCCCTTCAATATCAAAATAGGAGCCATTAACAGAACCTACACCTCCAGCGGATATGCGTTTAAATTCCGGTATATGCAGGAGAAACTGAGCGATACGCTGCATGTATCCACCAACCGCTTCCTGTATTTTAAGGTGTTGGATTCGGATGGCACGGTGGTAAAAACCGTTGAGATACCGCTGGAAGGCACAGGCGCCTTTGAAAGCTCCGATGATACCACAGTCCTTCAATCTCTAACCGTTCCTGTTTCCGATATTAAGGATTCGGATGCCTTTATGGAAAGCAACACCATCGAGGTGTACGAAAAGTTCGAGAACGGAATTCGCTATATCGGAGAACTGACCTACGGCTCCTAAAAACCGGGACAGCTTCCGGAAGCAATGTCCAGCCGGTGAGGCGGAACACGTGACGAGGCGCATGTTTGCTCTGCGCCTCGTCGCTTCCGTTTGTCAGTTGCCTCCGATTAACGGAGCCGGATCATTTCAACGGGGAGGAAGCTCAAAGATGAACGTTCACTGCAAAAAACTGTCTTCACTGTTAGTCGCGTTTCTGCTGACCGTTCCGCCGGCAGTTTCCATGGCTGCTGAAAGCACCGTCACTATCGCGGATATCCACGCCAGTCCGGTAACTGCCAACAAGGTATTCCGGGATGTCGGCAATCACTGGGCTGCCAATGCCATTTACAGCATGACCCAATATGGAATTATTAGCGGTTATGACGAAAATATCTTCAAGCCCGGAAACAGCATTACCCGGGAGGAGCTTTCCGCACTGCTGGCAAGGTCCTTTTCTTTGGAATGGGCCGATATGCCGGAAGTGACGTCGTATCAGGATGTCCAGCCTGACCGGTGGTCCGCTTCCTATATTGAAGCGGTTAAAGGGATTTTCCCTGATCCTTCCATTAAAGAAGCATCTGCCGAATTTCTTCCTGCGGCTGCGGTAACCCGTGAGGAGTTCGCCGTGGCTCTGGTGAAGGTGATGGGATACTCCCCGCAGAAGCTGCAAAATCCCGACATTCTGAGCACCTCCTTCCGGGATGTGGACAAAATTACCGAAGCTTACCGCAATGATATCGCACTGGCGGTGGAGTTGAAGCTGGTGCAGGGCCAATCTGGCAATATGTTTGCTCCTCAGGCTCTTATCAGCCGGGCGGAAGTGGCAAGTCTGCTGTACCGGGCCATTCAGCTGTCGGTCCAGGAAGAAGCGGATTTACTCAAGATAGTCACACTCAGTATTCCTGAACAAACAGCCAACGGAACCTTTGAAATATCCGGTTCTGCTCCGTCAGGAACCATCGTGGTGATAAACGGATTGGCTGCTAAGATGGAGGCGGACGGAAGCTTCCGGATGCCATTGCGGATGGGTCAGGAAGGCACGTACAATATCGTGGCTGCTGTGACCGTTCCCCAGCAACGGGTGCGATTTATCCGCAAAAAAATTACGTATCAATTGGCTGATCCCCAAATCAGCGTGTTTGGTCTGTCCAGTGTTGTCACGAAAAACAATGTCGAATTAACAGGCAAAGTGAGTGATCCTGCTTCGGAGCTGCTGCCTGTCTTTTACATCGGTGATGAGGAAGTCAGCTTGAACAAATATGGAGAATTCTACAAAAAAATGGATTTGGAGGAGGGGAACAACACTTTTGTGTTGAAGGCGGTAACGAATAAAGGCAGATTCGCTACAGTCACAAAGGTAGTCAAGTTCTCCCCGCCTGCACCTGTGCTGACCATTAGCGATATTGCGAAAACTACCAAATCCAGCACTATTACTGTCAGTGGTACTGTGAAAGATATAAATGACGAGGATGTGGAGGTATATCTGAACGGGGAATATTTGGATGTGGATGATAATCTCGGTACATTCTCCAAAACTTTTACTCTCAGTAACGGGCCCAATACCATAACTGTTTCAGCTCAAAATAAATATTCCAAGATCAGCACTGTTGTCAAAACTATCGAGCTGACCTTCGATTAATAACCAAGAATCCTAATAAGCATAAGCGCCCCCGTTCGGGCCTGGAGATTTCAATCTCTCAAGCCGCCATGGGGGCGCTTTGTGTTAAAGGTTTAGTTCGTAAATGTGTCCTTTACGGACGAATCCTCCGACAGCACATCCAACCTTCCGGTGGTGGGGTCCATGATGAGTCCGTGGACGAGAATTTCTTTGGGCAGGAGGGGGTGGTTCTTGATCAGGGAGACGCTCTTGACCACACCCTCCTGCACCTGGCCGAAGCCGGTGAGCCAACGCACCAGGTCGATGCCGGAGTGGGCGATGGTTTCCAGAATTTCCGGGCGGATACCCCGCTCTTTGGCCTTGGCCAGCACCTCCCCGGAGCTCAGTCCCGTCATGCCGCAATCGTAATGGCCAACCACAAATACTTCGGTCGCCCCTAGCTCATACACGGCCACCAGAATGCTGCGCATGATGCTCCCGAAGGGATGGGAGACGATGGCGCCGGCGCATTTGATGATCTTGGCGTCTCCGTTGCGTAGATTCATGGCTTTGGGCAAAAGCTCTACCAGACGGGTATCCATGCAGGTCAGGATGACGATTTTCTTGTCCGGGAATTTGTCGGTGACATATTCCTTGTATCGCCCTTCTTGCACAAAGGTTTGATTATGGTTCAGAATGTCCGTGATTCGCGACATGGCAAGCCTCCCAATGCATAATTATACAATACCTATTCACATATTTTAATGAGTATTCTATCACAGATCGCGGCGCAGTTGAAAAGGATTTTAAAAAAACGTATAGTATTCCTAAACAAAACGGGCAAGGTGGGATCAGGACATGGCAGATTTTGAAGCGGTATTGAAGGGTTACCGGGAGCTGGTAGGCAAGATTCGCAGCTACCAGGAAGCGGTGGGGCTGATTTATTGGGATATGCGTACCGGTCTGCCCAAAAAAGGGGTAGAGAGCCGCTCCCAGGTGGTAGGTGTGCTGTCCGGGGAAATGTTCAAGCTCTCTGTTTCCGATGAGATGGGCGGTTATCTGGAGGCTCTGGAGAAGCCGGAATATGCAGACAGGCTGGATGCCGTGAGCCGCAAGATGGTCAGTGAAAGCCGCAAGGAGTATGACCGGAGCAAGAAAATCCCGCCAGAGCGGTACCAGGAATATGTGGTGCTGACCTCCCAGGCGGAAGCGGCATGGGAGGAAGCCAAGGAAAAATCCGATTGGGCTGCCTTCCAGCCTTATCTGGAGCGGATCGTGGCATTCAATCAGGAGTTTATTGAGCTATGGGGCTACAAGGGCTCCAAGTATAACACGCTTCTGGATATGTATGAACCGGGCATGACGGAGGAGAAGCTGGATCAGCTGTTTGGCGCACTGAAGAGCAAGCTGGTGCCCCTGGTTGAGACAATCGCCCATGCCAAGCATAAGCCGGACACCTCCTTCCTGCGGCAGACCTTCCCGAAGGAGCAGCAAAAGGCCTTCAGCCTATTTATTCTGAAGGAAATGGGCTATGACTTTGACGCAGGGCGGCTGGACGAGACAGTGCATCCTTTTGCCACCGGCCTGAATCCCGGCGACGTGCGGGTTACAACACGCTATCTGCCGGAGGATGTGGTCAGCGCCCTGTTCGGCACCATCCATGAAGGCGGCCACGCCCTGTATGAGCAGAACATTATGAAGGAGCTGGAAGGAACCAATCTTTGCTCAGGCACCTCCATGGGCATTCATGAATCCCAATCCCGCTTCTGGGAGAACATGGTGGGCCGGAGCAGAGTCTTCTGGTCTCATTATTATCCCGATCTGCAGAGGATTTTTAAAGGCCAGTTCGATTCGGTTGCCGCGGAGGACTTCTACCGCGCCATTAACGAAGTGAAGCCTTCCCTTATCCGGATTGAGGCGGATGAGCTGACCTATAATCTCCATATTATGATCCGTTATGAGATTGAAAAGGCGCTGTTTGCCGGAACCGTCAAGGTGGCGGATCTGCCGGAGGTCTGGAATGCCAAGTACAAGGAATATCTGGGCATCGTTCCCGCCGATGCAGGCGAAGGCGTGCTCCAGGATGTGCATTGGTCCGGCGGCTCCTTCGGATATTTCCCGTCCTATGCCTTGGGCAATATGTATGCCGCGCAGATTCGCCATACGCTTCTTAAGAAGCTGCCGGAAGCGGAGGAGCTCATCGGCAAAGGGGAGCTGCTGCCCATCAAGGCGTGGCTGGCGGACGAGATTTACCAATACGGCATGCTGCATACGCCGGGGGAAATTGTGACCCGGGTAACGGGCGAGGAACTGAGCCCGGATTATCTGGTGGATTATTTGACGGCCAAATACACGGACATTTACAAGCTGTAATCAACAGGATTCTACCGGGAGGCGGAGAAAATGGAAGTCCGGATGAACGCTTTCACCACGGAAAAAATAAAGCAGACCATGGGGGATAAAGGCGGAATCATCAAGCTTTTCTATGACGCGGAGGATTGCGGCTGCAACGGGGTATTGGTTCTGCAGGTGCTGGATCAGCCGTATCCCGCGGATATCCGGGTGCAGGATGAGCCGCTTGCCATTTTTATTGACCGTCAGCAGGCGCCTTTGTTTGACGACATCATGAATGTGGAAGCCGATCCTGTTTTTCCGGTATACAAGGTCGCAAGCGACGACTCGGTATTCAGCACCAATGTGCCGCTGCGGGATTTGCGGAAGCAAGCCGTATAAATTCACATACAAATAAAAGCCCGGCCTTTCCACAGAGGAAATGAGCCGGGCTTTTTAACGTTCTTTAATAAGGGGAGGGCTTACCCGATATTCTCGGCGTAGTTGGGAGCGGGAATGGTAATAAGGGTCACGTACAGGGTGGAATTCCCGGCCCCGCCGCTGGTGTAGGAGAATTCCTCGTCGCCGGTAATCCGCACCACCTCGCCGTTGTTCAACGCCGTTTCGGCGCCGTCAACCGTAACAGCTCCGTTACCCTCCAACTGCAGGATATATACATCCGCCCCCGGGTGCTTGTGTGTCGGGAGCTGCTGGCCCGGACCAAAATTCAACAGGAAGACAATATGGCCTTCTTCGTTAAACAAAAGCCGCTTGGTAAAACGGCCCTCCGGAAACTCCTGATAGTCCTTGATCGCTTTTTTCTCCATGTTGCCCACTCTTCCTTTCCTTAGGTCATAGTTTCATTGTACATGCCGCGGCGCACTGCTTTGTGACGTACATCACAAGTATGGCTCCCGAAAAGTTTTTCACCCGGCTCTGGGCAGATGCATAGGATGGAGAAACGGGATATTCCATGAGCTTATGCTTACGATGCCGGCTTTCTGACGAAAGCCCTGAGGGAGGAACAGTAATGAAAAGGAAAGCCGGGTTACTTTCAATATCTCTTGTATTGGCTCTGTCCGCGGGGCTGGCGGCTTGCGGAGAGAAGAAGGAGGAGGGCAAGGCTACGGTCCGGTTGGCTGAGGTCACCCGCTCCATCTTTTATGCCCCCCAGTATGTGGCGCTGTCTCAGGGTTTCTTTGAAGAGGAAGGCTTGAAGGTAGAGTTCCAGACCATCGCCGGCGGCGATAAGGTGTCCACGGCGCTGCTGTCCGGGCAGATCGATGTGGCGCTGGTAGGGGCGGAATCCACCATCTACGTCCGCAACCAGGGGGCGGATGATCCGCTGATCAACTTTGCCCAATTGACTCAGACGGACGGAACCTTCCTGGTTTCCCGCAAGCCGGTGGCAAACTTTGACTGGAGCTCCCTGAAAGGGGTGACCTTCCTTGGACAGCGCAAGGGCGGGATGCCGCAAATGGCCGGGGAATTTACCCTGAAAAAGAAGGGCATCGATCCCCACAAGGATCTGAATCTGATCCAGAATGTGGATTTCGCCAATATTCCGGCGGCCTTCACCTCCGGTACAGGGGAGTATGTCCAGCTTTTTGAGCCGCAGGCAACTGTGATTGAAAATGAAGGCAAAGGCTATGTCATCGCCTCCTTCGGCAAGGAAAGCGGCAAGCTGCCCTACACTGTATTTATGTCCAAAAAGAGCTACATTAACAAAAACTCCGATACGGTGCAGAAGTTTACCAACGCCATCCACAAGGCGCAAAAATGGGTGGAGGCCAAATCCGTGCCGGAGATTGCCGAAGCGATTATCAGCTACTTCCCCAGCACGGATAAGGCTGTAGTGGAAGGAGTTGTGAAGCGCTACAAGGACCAGGGCTCCTTCGCCACCGATCCGGTGATTGACGAAGCCGAATGGAAGAACCTGCAGGATGTGATGGAGGCAGCCGGCGAATTGAAGGCCCGCGTTCCCCTTGACGAGCTGGTAAACAACTCCTTTGCAGAAAAAGCTGCGAAATAAGTCAGGTCAGCATGTAAGCACTCGCTTGAAAATTCGGGGCCCCCGCAAAGCAATCGGAATCTGCTTCATAGAATAGGCTTCATTTTGCGGGGATATCAGATTGGAGGCTGGCGTTCCCATGGGCTCTTCAGTCCGCTTGAAGGATGTTACACATGTCTATGTCAACAAGCAAGGCGCCACGCTGGCGTTGGAGGGGATTCATTTTTCCCTGAATGACGGGGAATTTGTCAGTATTGTGGGCCCCAGCGGCTGCGGCAAAACCACCCTTCTGTCCATTATGGCGGGACTCTTCAAGCCGGCGGGGGGGCAGGTGGAGGTCAATGGAGCCGTTCTGGAGGGACCGTCGCCGCATATCGGCTACATGCTGCAGCAGGATTATCTGTTCCCGTGGCGCACCATTTGGGACAATGCGCTTTTGGGCCTGGAGCTCCGCGGGAGAATTGCGCCGGAGTCCAAGGAATACACTCTGCATCTTCTGGAAGAAATGGGGCTGGCGGATACGCTCCGCCGTTATCCCTCCCAGCTGTCGGGGGGGATGCGCCAGCGGGTGGCGCTGGTGCGGACCCTTGCGGTGAAGCCGGATATCCTGCTCTTGGATGAGCCGTTTTCCGCTCTGGATTACCAAACCAAGCTGCAACTGGAGGATCTGGTGGCCATGACCCTGAAGAAACATGGCAAAACCGCAGTGCTGGTCACCCATGACATCTCCGAAGCCATCGCCATGAGCGACCGTGTCATCATATTGGACCGCGATCCCGGCCGAATCCGCAGAGAAATCGCTGTTCCGGAGGAAATCCGCAGTGAATCGCCGTTTCTGGCCCGGGAGGCGGAAGGATTTCATCCGCTGTTCCATACCATTTGGCAGGAGTTTGAAGCCATTGAGAAGGATGCGGCGGAACGCAAGGGGGGACCCGGACCATGAAAGAATCCTCCGAACCGTTGTCGCTCACACGCCGGGTCTGGGAGGAATACCGCGCGGCGCAGCAAAAGCGCAATCGCCTGGTTCGCCTGACGCAGCTCTTGATTCTCTTGGGCGCCTTCGGTCTGTGGGAGCTGGCAGGGCGGTTAAAATGGATTGATGTGCTGCTGTTCAGCTATCCCAGCAAGATCTTCACCCTTCTCTACGAACAGATTTCAACCGGCGAGATGCTCCCGCATATCGGGGCTACAGTTTGGGAGACCTTCGTAGGCTTCGTATTGGGCACCGTGGCCGGAACCGGACTGGCGGTGCTGATCTGGTGGTCGCCTTTTCTGGAGCGGGTGCTGGACCCGTACATTGTAGTCCTGAACAGCCTGCCCAAGGTGGCGCTGGGCCCGTTGTTTATCGTCGGCCTAGGCCCCGGCTACACCTCGATTATCGGGATGACGCTGGCCATTACGGTCATCATCACTACACTGGTGGTATACTCCAGCTTCAAGGAAGTGGACGTCAATTACCTGCGGGTGATCCGGGTGTTCGGCGGCGGCAAGACGCAGATTTTCCGCAAAGCGATTTTTCCGGCCTCCATCCCTACCATTGTATCCACCCTTAAGGTGAATGTGGGGCTGGCCTGGGTTGGGGTCATTGTCGGCGAGTTTCTGGTTTCCAAGGAAGGACTGGGCTACTTAATCATTTACGGCTTTCAGGTGTTCAATTTTACCCTGGTGATTGCCAGCCTTTTGGTCATTGCCGTGGTGGCAGCTCTGATGTATCAGGCGGTGGCCTGGCTGGAGAACCGGCTGAACAACCGTTGGTAAGAGAGTACAATGAAGAATGAAACAAAAGGAGAGGGAAATATGTCCAATAACGTTGCTCCCGCAGGTCAAGTGGTATATCAGGCAGACAATCAGCATGTGGAGACAGTAAAAGGGGTAAGGGAAAAGCTGCACGGCCTCTGCAAACAACGGTTAATGAACCGCCATGTGCTGGTGAAAACCATTGACGGACATGAATATGAAGGCATTATCGTATTCATTGACGACGGGAATGTATATTTGAGCCTTGCCGTGGACGAGGAGCTGAACAAACGGTTCTTCCCTTACGGTCCCGGCTTCTATGGTCCTGTAAATCCGGCCGGGGCGATGCTGCCCTTGGTGCTGTACAACCTGCTGGCGATTACGCTGCTGATGTGATTGACAGTTTGCTTCATACGGATTTTCATTCATCCGTTCCAAGCCTGCGCCTCTGCCGCAGGCTTTTTACTGTTTTCAAGAGAGAAACAAAAATCGTACAGAAACACCTAAAGATTCTTAAGGCTCGGAACGGCAGAATCGCGGTACATTATAAGCATCCCATCCAACCAAACTCTTAGCAGAAAGAAGGAGGAGCCATGAAAACAACGCCTGCCGCCGTCGGAACGGATCAAGTGCCGGCAGCCAAAGAGGCTTTTTACCAGACAAAGCGGTTCCGGCAGAACATCCCGCTATTTGTCATGCTTATACCGGGAGTGCTTTATTATCTGATCTTCCGTTACTTGCCTATGGGCGGTCTTGTGATCGCTTTCAAGAACTATAATTTTCACGATGGCATCTTGTCAAGCCCGTGGGTGGGATGGAAATATTTTGAGATTTTATTCCATTCCCACGTTACGCTGCAAATTATCTGGAATACCCTTACCCTGAGCATTCTGAACCTGATCTTCGGGTTCCCGGCGCCGATTATTATCGCCATTGCCTTGAATGAGGTGCGCAAGGGCTGGCTGAAGCGCTGGATTCAAACCATTATTTATCTGCCTCACTTTTTGTCCTGGGTTATCGTGGCCGGCATTATTCTGACCCTGTTCTCCATCGATGGAGGCACCATCAACAAGCTGCTGGGTCAATGGGGGATGGAGCCGGTGCCTTTCCTGTACCGCGCAAACTCCTGGACCGCTATCTTTATCGGCTCCGGCATGTGGAAGGAGATGGGCTTCGGCGCCATTATCTATCTCGCCGCCCTCTCCGGCATTGACCCCAGCTTGTACGAATCCGCGGGGATGGACGGCGCAGGCAAGCTGAGGCAGATTTGGCATATCACCCTGCCGGGCATCCGCCCTACGATTATCCTGCTCTTGATTCTTGGAATGGGCCGTCTGATGGAGGTTGGATTCGACCAGGTTTACAATTTGCAGAATCCCACGGTCCTGCAGAAAGCCGAGGTTATCAGCACCTACGTGTACAAGGTGGGGCTGCAGCAGGCCCAGTTTGGACTGACCACAGCCATGGGTTTGTTCGAATCCTTCGTCGGTCTGGTGCTTGTGCTGTCGGCCAATGCCTTGGCCCGTAAATTCGATCAGGGACTATTCTGAAGAAAGGAGGGACATCCTCTTGAAGGAATCCACAGGCGGAAAAGTGTTTGTCATCTTCATTCACGTGGTATTGATCATCATTTCGCTCACCTGCATCCTGCCTTTCCTGCATCTGATTGCGCTGTCCGTAAGCTCGGGGCATGCGGTTGACCTGGGTCAGGTCTGGTTCTGGCCGGTGGGGCTTGATTTCACCGTTTACCAATACTTTTTTGAGAATACGCCGGCCTTGCGCGCCTTTACCAACAGCGTCATCATTACCTTATGCGGAACCACCTTAAGCATGCTGGCCACGGTGCTGACGGCCTATCCCTTGTCCCGCCGTTACCTCTATGCCCGCAAGCCGATTACAACGGCCGCATTGTTCACCATGCTCTTCGGCGGCGGCATGATTCCCACTTATCTGGTGATGAACAGCCTGCATTTGACCAATACTTACTGGTCCCTGTGGTTTGGCGGGCTCATCAGCACTTATAATATGCTGATTATGAAAAGCTATTTTGAGAGCATTCCGGGAGAAGTGGCGGATTCCGCCCAGATTGACGGCTGCGGCGAGGTTCAACTGCTTACGCGCATCATTCTGCCCTTGTCTCTCCCCATGCTGGCCACACTGACGCTCTTCTACGGGGTGGGCTACTGGAACATGTTCATGAGCGTCATTCTTTACATCAGTAAGACGAATCTGCAGAATCTGACGGTTATCGTGCAGGGGATGCTGCAAATTCAGGGGAATTTCAATATGTCGGCCATGGATATGATGCAGCAGCAGGAAATGGTGTCCGAGAAGCTGAAGGCGGTTGGGGTTATGGTTATGGTTGTGCCCATGCTGGCGGTATATCCGTTTCTGCAGAAGTATTTTGTCAAAGGCATTATGCTTGGCTCTATCAAGGGGTAGTAATGAAATTAATCATAGATTAGGGGGACTCCACATGTTTGGACAAACATCCGCAGCAAGAATGAAGGTCACAGTGGCACTGGGACTGTCGGCGGTGATGGCGGCAGGAGCAGTCGGCTGCAGCCAAAAGGAAGAGGGAACAAAGGGGAAATCCGAAGAAAAAGCGACGATTACCGTATCCAACTATGACAGGGGCAATATTCCCGCAGCGGAGGGAACGGTAGAGGAGAACCGTTGGACCAAGTGGATCAACGAGCATTCTCCCGTTACAGCCAAGTATGTGCCGATAGCCCGGGCTGAGGCGGTCAAGAAGCTGAATGTGCTGTTTGCATCGGGCAGTGCGCCGGATATTGTCAATGATTATGATACGGGCTTCCGGAATTCCCTGTACCAGCAGAAGCAATTGATGCCTCTGGACGATTACTTGAAATATGCGCCTGAATATGAGAAGCTGCTGGAAAAGTACCCCCAGCTCCGCAAAATCGGCACCAAGCCGGACGGCAAGCTTTACGAAATCGGCAAAATCAATGAACCCCATCTGCAGAGCGTGGCCTTTATCCGGATGGACTGGCTGAAAAAGCTGAAGCTGGAGGTTCCGAAGACTACCGACGAATTGCTTGTTGTACTGAAGGCCTTCGTGGAGCAGGACCCTGACGGCAACGGGAAGAAGGATACGTATGGAACCAATATGAGCTACACCTCCGACGGCATGGTGGATTCCATGTTCGGCTCGTACGGCTGGAAAATCTCCAGTGACGACAAAATTGTAAGGACGTGGGACAATACGCTGGAGTCCCTTAAATTCAAGAAACGGTTATTTGAGGAAGGGCTTATCGATAAGGATTACCTGGCGGACAAGAATGGAGCCAAAGCCAAGCAGGATTTCCTGAACGGCAAAATCGGCGTTTTTCTTCCTCCTGCTATCACCAACTGGTTTGAGAATACGGTAACGGACGTTCAAACCCTCCGCAAGGTAGTTCCGGAGGCGGAGATTGCGCCTATGGCGCAGCCCAAGTCTCCCATGGGGCAGTTTGTCCATCATGTGGTCAATCCGGTGCAAATGACCACCGTAATTAATGCCGCAGCCAAAAATCCCAAGGCCGCTATGGAATATATTAATTTCATCATTAAGCCGGAGACCAGTCTGATTCTGAAAAAGGGAATGGAGGGAGAGCATTGGAAGAAGGGGGCTGACGGTTTCCCCAAGGTCATTGATCCCGCGAAAAATGCCAAAGAGCTGGATTGGGCCATGGACTACTCCATGTTCTACTCGATCCCCGAGAATCCGCTGCTGATTTCCACCACCGCCTTCGACGTAAGTGATCCAGACCAGAAGGCCGGCCTGGAAATGCTGAAGAAAGCCGACGAATTCCTGCTTAATCCCGAGGCCCAATATCCCGCGTTGAGCCACTATGAGCATATGCCTACCCTGCCCAGCGATTTGGTGGTGATTAATACCAATGTCGACAAGGAAATGAAAGACATCTGGACAAAAGGGATTATCGGCGGGGCCAAATATACCCCTGAGCAGGCTGTTGCAGATGCCAAAGCTGCCTGGGAGAGAGGCGGCGGCAAACAGATTGAGGAATTCATGAATACCTGGTATAAAGAAAATAAGGACAGAGCTTTCCTGGGCAAGGATATCTTGGAATTGGTCCGCTCCCAGCACAAATAAGGGCGAAACGGACCGGAATAAGATGAAAGTGGACTTGGTTCGGCAGAAGCCGGGCCAAGTTTGCTTCCGCAATATTTTAGATGAGAGGGAGTACATGAATCATGACCAATGAAATGCTGCTTCAAAAAATCGGACTGGTAGTGGACAAGCTTATGAATCTGGGCGGCAGCGACTATGAAAAGGATAAAACGGTAGTCCATGCCGATACCAAAAAAGGGATTGTCCAACGGGACTTCGGAATTGAAGAATGGGACTGGCCCCAGGGCGTCGGTCTTTATGGTTTGTATAAGCTGCAGAAGGTGTACGGCGATCAACGCTACAAGGAGTTTTTCCAGAATTGGTATACCCGCAATCTGGAGGCGGGTCTGCCGTCCAAAAATATTAACACAACCGCCCCTTATCTGGCTCTGGTTCTGCTCCTCACTCAGCTTGAGCCCTCCGATCAGTTGGAAGAGCTTTGCCGGGATCACGCGGACTGGCTCCTTCATGAGCTGCCCAAAACCAAAGAAGGCGGCTTCCAGCATACCGTCACTGCCATTGGCAACCGGAATGGAATCCATTTGCACAACGGGCAGTTATGGATTGATACCCTTTTTATGGCGGTTCTGTTTCTGAACCAGGCCGGGCGCAAGTTTAACCGGCCGGATTGGGAGCAAGAGGCAGTACACCAGATTCTGCTCCATATCAAGTACCTCTTTGACAAGCATACCGGACTGTTCTTTCACGGTTGGAGCTTTGAGCGCAATGACAACTTCGGCAGCATCTTCTGGTGCCGCGGCAATTCATGGTTCACCTACGGCCTCGTCGATTACCTGGAAACCTGCGGGGATACGCTTAACCCGGGGGTCCGTCAATTCCTGGTGGATACGTATAAGGCTCAGGTCAATGCCTTGATTCCGCTTCAGGCCGCTTCCGGTCTCTGGCACACCGTTCTGCAGGACCCAACCAGCTATGAAGAGGTATCCGGATCAGCTGCCATTGCCGCGGGTATCCTAAAAGGCATAAAAACCGGTATTCTGGATTCTTCCTATCAGGCTGCGGCAGACAAGGTCATTGAGGCGGTTTGCCAAAACATCAGCGAGGATGGAACGGTGCTGAATGTGTCGGCTGGGACCGGTATGGGAATGGATGCGGACCATTATAAAAACATCACCATCATGCCGATGGCATACGGGCAGTCCCTTGCCCTCATTGCTTTGTATGAAGCTTTGAAATAATCGGGGCAAAAGAAACCGGAAAGTGACGCGCTTCCTTCTACGTAGACAGGTAAAATGAAAACCTTGTTTGCTTGGAGGGGAGCGTTTTGTAAATACAGTATAATTCAAGGGGGGAGCCGGACTGCATCCCACAAGCTGGCCGGGATATATTGCCGGAAAAATCAAAGGCAGCTTCAAGATCAAGCTGATCGTGCTGCTCTCGTGTATGGTAACACTTGCTTTTGCCTTGGCAGGTTGGATGGTATACCGGTTAAATATCCAGTTGATGGAGGATGAAATCAGCAAGCAGTTTTCCATCGCCAACGAACAGGCTTTGGCCAGACTGGAGATGTCCTTCCAGGAGCTCAACCGGGTATCCCAATCCATTATTCTGAATCCGTACATTGAGCAGTTTCTCAGGGAAAATACCGCTCCCGTGAGCGATTCCTACACCCAATTCAAAAACCGCAAATATGTGGAGGAGCAGTTGAATATGCTGCTGGTGGATGCGCCGTCCATCCGTTCCGTTTTTTTGTACAATGAGAATGGGGAAATGACCGTTCTCTCCAGAAACGGGGCGTCAGGAGAGCCGGGACCGGATGACTTGGCCAGGATGATGGAAAAGCTTAAGCCACATCGGGGGAATATGGTCTGGGGCCGGGCCGAGGCGGCCAGCACCATTGATCCGGACGGACGCAGAACAGTTCTGGTTGCCGCCAGACGGATGCTCAATGAGAAGCTGATCCCTTACGGCACCATGGTGATGGCGATGGAGGAAAGCCTGGTATCCAAGGTGCTGCGGGATCTTACGGAGAACGGCAACGGCAAGGTGCTGCTGCTGGAGCCGATGGGCGGCATGCTTTACTCCAACGCCAACCAGAGCGAGATGGAGCAGCTGTTGCAGCTGACAGAGGCGAATTATCCCCGATATGTCAAAATGAATGGCATCACCTATCTGTTTGTCCGCCACGAGCTGATACCGGCAGGTTTTACACTGTACGGAGGGGCCTCCCTGCAGGAGATTCAGCGGAAAAACAAGGACATCATCCAAATATTCGCATTTGCCGGAATTGGCGTAATCCTGCTCAGTGCGGTGCTGATTACGATTTCTACCCGGACGCTTCTGACTCCTCTGGCCCATCTGATGCAGGGGCTGCGCAAGCTGCGCTCCGGCGATTTCACGGTTCGCGTCAGCGTGGACTCCGGCGATGAGCTTGGCTACATCGGAGACAGCTTCAACAGCATGGCGGAGCAAGTGAGCGCGCTGATCAACAAGGTATATCTGGCCCAGATCAGCCAGCGGGAATCGGAGCTGAAGGCCATTCAGGCGCAGCTGAACCCTCATTATCTGCATAACCTGTTCAATGAGCTGTATTGGAAGCTGTACAGCAACGACCAGGAGGAGGCGGCACTTCTGATCAACGCCATCTCGGAGATGCTGAAGTATTCCCTTAAATCTGTCCAGACGGATACCACTCTTGGCGAAGAGCTGCACCAGGTCCGCAACTACATCAAGATCCAGACCGAGCTGTTCACCGGTGAAATTGAAACCATCATTCAGGCTGAAGAAACAATGCTAGAGCTGCGGATGATGAGATCCCTGCTGCTGCCGGTGGTGGAGAATGTGTTTGTGCATGCCTTCCGTGATATGGACAAGGACCGGGTGCTGCGGATTAAAGCGTATTTGTTCAATGAGGCGCTGCACATCGAGGTGGCTGACAACGGATGCGGCATGGATCAAGAAACTCTAAAAACCTTGACAGAGGCGGAGACTGAACTGCCGGACGGCAATAAGACGGGAATCGGCTACAAAAGTGTGCTGCGGCGCATTGAACTGGTATACGGCCCCGCATATGGAGTGGAGATTACCAGCAGTAAAGGGAAAGGAACGGTTGTTCACATGACGCTTCCTATTAAATCCGGGGCACTGGAGAGTCATGAGGAGGGGACTGGATGAAAGGCAAGCTGTTTATTGCCGAGGATCAGCCCAACTTTCGCAAGGGGCTGCTGAAGCTGGCGGGAAAGCGGTCCGCTGAGTGGGTGGTGACGGGGGAAGCGGCCAATGGCCGGGATGCTTTGTTGTTGATGGAGAACTGCGTTCCGGATCTCTTGCTGACCGATATCCGGATGCCCCATATAGATGGTTTGCAGCTGGCGGAAGAAATCAGAAGCCGCGGCTGGCTGACGAAGATTGTGATTATAACCGGATTTAAGGATTTTACGTATGCCCAGGCCGCCGTCAAGTTCGGGGTGCTGGACTTTATCACGAAGCCTTGTGTGGAAACGGATATATTAAGCGTGCTCGACGGGATTTATGTGCGGCTGATTGAAGAGAGCCAGTCCCAGCTGCTGGTGGAGGGCTGGAAGCGCCAGCATGAAGACAGCCAGCTGCGCTCGGCGATTATGGGCATGCCCTGCAGCGGCGAGGAGGTGGAGGCCCTGCTGAAGCGGATGGAACAATGCGAGCTGTATTTTCTCCGTATTCCCACCTATTTTCCCGCGGAGAAGCATTATTCCGCCCAGGATGTGCCGCTCTTGCAGTTTGCCTTCACCAATATAGCCGGGGAGCACTTGAATAAATGGTTTCCCGGCGGCTTCCGCCTGTTTCCCTTGAACGCATCGGAATGGGCTTTGTTGGTGGACCGGAATGCTTCCCGGCCGGAAACCTCCGCCTCGTGGCTGCAGATCCTCTCCGACTCCGTTCATCATTATCTGAGGCTGGCTCTTGAATGCAGCCCGCAAGGATTATGCGTGAGCACGGAGGAATTGCGCCAGGGCTACAGCCGGTATTGCCGGGAGGGGGACAGGGAAGACGGTTCTGCCAATGAAGCTCTGCTCAACCAGACGGCGCTTTATGAGAAGGAGAAGGAAATTGTAACCTGGCTCATGTCGGAGGATAACGGCCGGTTAAGCAGGGAACTGCAGGATCAGGTTATCCGGATCAGCCATCTGCCGCCGCAAACCGCCAAGATCGAAGCGCTGCTGCTGGCTGCCGCCATTCTCCGGCTGGTGCAGGTCCAATTCCCCGAATGGCAAATGGCCGTGCGCCCCATAGAGTGGGATTCTGTCTACAAATGTGCGACGCCGGAGGATATTGCCGCGTGGCTGCACGGATACATCCATGAATTCCTGCAGGCCCACAACAACTGGCTTGCCGGCAAAAACGATAATCCGGTGAAGCAGGCCATCCGGTTTATTGAAGACTCCTACATGGGAGTATGCGGCTTGGCCGAGGTGGCGGCCCATGTCCATCTCAACCCCAGCTACTTCAGCAATCTGTTCAAGAAGGAAACCGGCGAAAGTGTAACCGTCTATATCCAGAACCTGCGGGTACAGAAAGCGAAGCTGCTGCTGAAAAGCACAGATATGAAAATATTCGAAATCTCCGAGGCCACCGGCTTCAACGACTCCAATTATTTCACGCATATGTTCAACAAAATAGCGGGAGTCTCCCCCAAAGAATACCGCAAGCAGATGGCCGGCCAGTGACTCCTCCACGAAAAAAGTTCATTTACACCGTGCCCAAACCGGTTTAATATGAATTTCTGAAGGAAATTCATCCACTGGCAGACAAGCTGTGCCAGCTGATTCGTGGGGAGTGGAATTGTGGGAATCCGTTTTGTGAAAACGGCGGCAGCAGTCTATTTATCCATCCTGGCCGCCCAATTGCTTCATCTGGATTACGCCCTAAGCGCTGGGCTTATCGCCGTGCTGGGGATTGATGTGACCCTGAAGCGCAGCCTGAACACCATTCTGGTGCGCATCGCCGCTTCCTTGTCGGGCCTGCTCATTGCTTCCGTTATTTTTCTTCTGCTGGGCTTTCATTTGTGGACCATTCCGGTATTTGTGCTCATTGTGTATCCGTTGCAGGCCCGCTTTAAGCTCAGTGACGGGATTGTATTAAGCTCCGTGCTGGTGTTCCACATGGTGGACAAGCAGGCGGTTACCTGGGGCAACCTGGTTAATGAAGTGGCGCTCTTGCTCATTGGCATGGGTATGGCTTCCATTGTGAATCTGCTGTACCGGCCGCGGACGGATGTGGAGCTGGAGGCGGCCAAGCACAAGGTGAATGGGCTGTTCTCCGCTATCTTCCTTCATATGGCCGACCATCTGCGTGATCCGGCTACAGTTTGGGACGGCAGCGAGCTCCTGGAGGCGCCGGAGGCCGTTAAGGAAGGGCTGGAGCTGTCCCGCCGGGCGGCGGAGAATAAGCTGTTCCAGTCGGCGGACCAATGGAGCCCTTATTTTGAAATGAGGCGCCAGCATTTTGACTCCATCCAGAGGATGATCGATCTCCTGGCCCAGGTGTACCAGACGCTGCCCCACGGGGAGGCGGTGGCCGGGCTGTTCGCCTCCTTAAGCGAAGGCGTGAAGTCCGACTACTACGCCGGCGAGGTGGAGGTTTCCCTGCTGCAGTTGGAGAAGGAGTTTAAAGCCATGCCGCTTCCGGCCACCAGAGCGGAGTTCGAAATGCGCTCCGCCTTGCTGCAGCTCTGCCTGGAGCTCAAAACCTACCTGGCCATGTCCCGGAAAGGCAAAAAAATCCGCCAGACGGCGGGGGAGGAGGGTCAACCGGCCTGATGCCGGGCTTGTCCGCCATATATTTTGTCCCCTTCCGGCAAAAATAGTTGTCACTCTAGACGAATGTCCTGCATACAATTACATTGAATGATTGTATGGAGGAGGTTGACAGAATGTCTACTTATACAGATAGAGACTTGCAAGCGAGAGAGATTATTACGAAAGCAGTGTGCGGCAAAGGTCGTAAGTTTAGCCAAGTGAGTCATACCGTGGTTCCGCCTCATGCTCCTACCAGCATTCTTGGCGCCTGGATTATCAACAACCAGTACGAGGCCCAAAAAGCAGGGGATAGCATCGAGGTCGTCGGAACCTACGATATCAACATCTGGTACTCTTACGACAAAAACACAAAGACCGATGTGGCCAAAGAAACGGTCTCTTACGTGGATACGGTGCCGCTGTCCTACCTGGACAAAAAGCACAGGGGCGCCACCGCCGAGGTATCCGCTTTTGCTACTCAGGAGCCCAACTGCATTGAAGCAGTGGTTGCTTCCTCCGGAGCAGGCGTGGTGATCCGGGTGGAGCGGGAGTTCAAGGTGGAGCTGGTGGCGGAAACCAAGGTGCGGGTAATCGTCAGTCCTTATGATCTGGACGATGAAGACAAGAATCTGGACTTCGATGCCGCTGCTGACGACGGCGACTACGAGGACCTGGACCCTGATCTTCTGGAGGACAACTGACGCCTTCCCCCAAAAGTGACGAAATGCCCTGCAGCGACTTCCGGGTACTTTTGGGGGAGCCCCCCACCTGAAAATGCGGATAAACCGCATTTTCGCAGAAGCTCTTGCTTCTTAGTTACAGGATATGCCGCATAATGCTTTTCGGATGGGGGCGAATGCCCTCTTTTTTGTTAAACTTTATCCCAAATAAGGATGGGATCGCCATGTCCATGTTTGTGTTGTACGGGAGTGCTGCGGCGGCAGGCATGCTGCCGCTCTACTTGAGAGCTCCTTCCGGAGAGCGGCTGCCTTCGGGCGGTAAGGTTCCCAAGGCCGTCCTGCAATGGGGAGTGCCGCCCCAGGACGCCCAAGCGCTGTTCCTGCTAAATCCGCTGAAGGGCTTGATCCGGGCGGGGCATAGCCGCACCTGCCGGGAATTCTGGCGGCAGAACGGCATGAGGGCGGCGTCCGGGAATGAAGAGTGGGTGAATCAGTTCCAGGTAGCTGTGTTTCAGTTGGATGCTTTGGCCGTATGGACCAAAGCGGGGGTTTCTGCGCTGGTTCCCGCAGGAGGGGGCGCGCGGGCAACCGGCCGGAGAAAGCAGCTGCCCGGACCGGTAAGCGGCGGGACCGGCGGATGGCGGGAGCTTCCTCCCGAGGAGCAGGAGGCATACCATATCCGGCGGGCCAAACGGGATGCAGTCAGGGCGGTATACGCTCTGGGGCTTAGCACTGGACTTGTGCGGGTAGGCGTCAACCGGGAGGGGAACACCGTGCTGATCGGGCTGGACCCGTGTCCGGCGTTGGACGACAGGCTGGCCGAGCTGTTTGCCGGGGCCATCAACCGGTATGCGGAGAAGCTGGAGGAGGCGGAGAGGACAGAGGGCATTTGGCAATCCGGCGCTGTCCTGCCTGCCGGCGTCCGGCTGGGGGCGGACCCGGAATTTGTGCTGCGGCGGCCCGACGGCGGTTTTGTGCCCGCCAACCGTTTCCTGGAAAAGGCCGGGACGGTAGGGTGCGACGCCGTTGTATTGTCCCGGGACAGGGTTATTCATCCCTTGGCCGAGCTGCGGCCCAGGCCCTGCGGCACGCCCGGCGAGCTGGTGCGGGAGCTGTACCGGACCATGCGCCAGGCGGCGCGGCAAATTCCGGACGTTTCCTTGGCCTGGCTGGCGGGAAGTATGCCCGGCAAGGGGCTGTCCACAGGCGGGCATGTGCATATCAGCGGCGTCTGGCTGCATCACCATTTGCTGCGCGCTCTGGACAATTACGTTGCCCTGCCGCTGGTATTGGCGGAGGGGGAGGCCGCCGGGCAGCGCCGTCCCAAGTATGGCTTCCTGGGGGATGTCCGGCGCAAGCGGCACGGCGGCTTCGAATACCGGACGCTGCCCAGCTGGCTTGCCAACCCGGAGCTGGCTTTAGCCGTCCTGACCCTGGTGCATACAGTCGCGCTGCACTACCGGGAGCTGCGCCAGACGCCGCTGGACCAACTGGACATCCAGCGGGCGTATTACAATGGCGACAAGGCGCAGCTATTGCCTGTGGTCCGCAAGCTCTGGGAGGATCTGGAGCGGCTGCCCGCCTACCGGCGGAGCAAGGGGACCATGGATGTTTTCCGCGACCGGCTGTTCCGCATGGAGGGATGGGATGAGCAGGCCGATTTCCGGATTCCGTGGAAAATCCCGCCTTACCAAGAGAAAGCCGCCACACACCCCGCTTTCGTGTTATAATAAAGGGAATCTTTTGATAAAATTTGCAAGAAAATCAATCGTTTCGTGATCGTTCGACTTTCCGGCTGGCCCGGCAAGTCTTTCTCACAGTACGGCGGAGGATCGATATGGCTAAATATACACCGATGATGGAACAGTATCTGGCCGTTAAGGCCCAGGTACCGGATGCGTTTTTGTTTTTCCGGCTTGGCGATTTTTATGAGATGTTCTTCGAGGATGCCATCCAGGCTTCCCGGGAGCTGGAAATTACCCTTACCGGCAGGGAGGGGGGCGCGGAGGAGCGCATCCCCATGTGCGGCGTGCCCTACCATTCCGCGGACAACTACATTGCCCGCCTGATCGAGAAGGGCTATAAGGTAGCCATCTGCGAGCAAATGGAGAGCCCGGCGGAGGCCAAGGGCATGGTCCGGCGGGAAATCGTGCGCATTGTGACGCCGGGCACCCTGATGGACGGCAAGCTGCTCAGCGACGCGGTCAACAATTACATAGCCAGTGTGGTCAAGGAGGCTGCCGGCATAGGCTTTGCCGTATGCGATATCAGCACCGGCGAGCTGTATACCGCCGCTTTGCCGGGTACGGAGGCTCTTTTGGATGAGCTGTCCGTGTACGGGCCCAAGGAGATTATCGGCACCGCAGAAACGGTGGAGTGGCTGAAGGAGAATGGCGCTTCAGCCCTCCGCCCGCCTGTTTATACCGTGTGGGACAAGGATGACCCGCAAGCTTTGGCAGCCCAATACGGTCAGGAGGAGCTGCGGAAGCTTACTCCCTTGACCCGGCGGACGGTCTCTCTTCTCATCGCTTACCTGGGCGAAACCCAGAAGCGCTCCCTGGGCCATATGACCCGGATTGAAACCTACCGCCCCTCCCAATATATGGTGATGGACCCGTTCACCCGGCGGAATCTGGAGCTGACGGAAACGGTGCGGGACCGCTCCAAACGGGGCTCGCTGTTGTGGCTGCTGGATGAAACGGTTACCTCCATGGGCGGGCGTCTCCTGCGCCGCTGGATCGAGAAGCCGCTGGTGAACCGGGAGCGGGTGGAGGAGCGGCTGGAGGCTGTGGACGCCCTCTACGGCAACCTGATTGTCCGGGAGGATCTGCGGCAAAGCCTGAAGGATGTATATGACCTGGAGCGGCTTACGGCGAGAGTCTCTTACGGCAGCGCCAATGCCCGGGACATGCTGGCGCTGAAGATTTCCCTGAGCCGCGTGCCGGAAGCGGTGCGCCTCTGCCGGGAATCCGGGTCGCGCTCGCTTGCGGCGCTGGTGGCGGGACTGGATGAATGCGCCGATGTCCAGGAATGGATCGCCTCCGCCATTGTGGACGAGCCCCCCGTCTCCGTCAGGGACGGCGGCATGATCCGGCTGGGGTACAATGAGCGGCTGGACCAGCTGAAGGAGGCTAACCAGAACGGCAAGCAATGGCTGGCGGAGCTGGAGCAGAAGGAGCGGGAGCGGACAGGCATCCGCTCTCTGAAGGTCGGCTTCAATAAAGTGTTCGGCTATTATATCGAAATTACGCGCAGCCATCTGGCCAGTCTGCCGGAGGGCTTGTATGAGCGCAAGCAAACGCTGGCCAACGCGGAGCGCTTTATTACCCCCGAGCTGAAGGAGAAGGAAGCGCTGATCCTGGAAGCCGAGGAGAAGATGGTGGACGTGGAATACGCCCTCTTCAATGAGCTGCGGGAGCGGATTGCCCTCCAGGTTAACCGGCTGCAGCGGCTGGCCGAGGTGGTAGCCGCCGTGGATGTGTACCAGTCGCTGGCTTCCGTCAGCGCCCGCAGGCGGTTCCGCAAGCCGGAGCTGTCCGCGGGTTATGATCTGTCTATCACCGGCGGCCGCCATCCGGTGGTGGAGGCGGTGATGCAGGACGGCTCCTTCGTGGCCAATGATACGGCCATGACGGCGGAGGCTGGTCCCATGCTTCTGATTACCGGCCCCAACATGGCGGGCAAAAGCACCTACATGCGCCAGGTGGCGATTATTTGCATCATGGCGCAGATCGGCTGCTTCGTGCCGGCGGAGAAGGCGGTTATTCCCATGACCGACCGGATTTTTACCCGGATTGGGGCGGCGGATGATCTCATCGGCGGCCAAAGCACCTTCATGGTGGAAATGATGGACATTCAGGTGATGACGGAAAAAGCCACCCGCCAGAGTCTGGTCATTATCGACGAGTTGGGAAGAGGCACCTCCACCGGAGAGGGCATGGCCATCGCCCAGGCGGTAATCGAGTTCATGCACGACCGGGTGGGCTGCAAAACCCTGGTGTCCACCCACTTTCATGAGCTGGCCCACCTGGAGGAAAGCTTGGCCGGGCTTAAAAATTACTGCATGGCCGTCAAGGAAAGCGACGGCCAGGTGACCTTCCTGCGGAAGCTGATTCCCGGCGCGGCCAGCACCAGCTACGGCATCTATTGCGCCCGGATCGCCGGTTTGCCCGGCAATATCATCGACCGGGCTTACCAGCTGCTGGCGGCCTTCGAGGAGCGGGCGGGAGCTGTGGAGGCGGCCGTCTCTCTGGAGCGGCCTTCCGGGTCTGATCTCGAGCCTGTGCAGGTTGCGCCTGTCTTTGCTGGGACAGCCCTCGTTGAGGCGGCTCCGGCAGAGGAGACGACGGCTGCGGTGCAGCTGAGCCTGTTCGGCCTGGAGGAGGACAAGCCCGCCGCCGCGGATAAGGCCAAGCGCAAGCAGGACGCGCGGTCGGAAGGGGTTCTTGCCTCCATCCGGGAGATGGATCTGATGACCATGACCCCGATGATGGCCATGAATCTGCTCTATGATTTGAAGCGGAAGCTGGATGGCAAATAAGCTTGCATCTTTACGGATTCACCCAAATAAAGACATGACGAGAGGGGATTTACCCATGAGATTCACCTTTGCAAAAAAGAGCCGGGCAGAAAGCTCTAAAAGCCGTTTGCCCGTCTGGAAGAAAATCGGCTTATCGGCTGTTGTCGCCACCATTGCCCTTCCCTCCTGGAGCGCCTATGCCAGTGAGGCGTCGGACCGGCTGCAGCAGGTGCTGGATATTCTCTCCACCAGCCATGTGAGCGGCGTTACGGAGGAAGCGCTCAGCGATGCCGCCATCAAAGCCATGGTGGATTCGCTGAATGATCCGTATACGGAATTTATGGACAAGCAGCAATGGAGCCAGTTTGAAGGCAGCCTTGCCCGCAATTATGTGGGCGTCGGCATTCTTATCAGCCACACGGCAGAAGGGGTTTATATCGAGCAGGTGTTCAAGGACTCCTCTGCGGAAGCGGCGGGGCTGCAGCCCGACGATATCATTGTGAAGGTGAACGACACCGACATTACTCCGGAGAATGCCAAGGATGTAGCCACCTATATTACCGGCGAGGAAAATACCAATGTGACCATCACCGTGCTCCGCGGCGCGGAACGGCTGGTTTTGACCATGCCCCGGAAAGCCGTGTCCCTGCCTGTGGTGGAAAGCGCCTATCTGGACGGCGGTGTAGGCTACCTGAAGGTGTACAGCTTCTCCGACGATTCGGATGAGCAGTTTACGGAAATTCTTGAGGGTTTCCAGGCAAAAAGCGATTTCCGCTCCCTGGTCATCGACTTGCGCGACAACCCCGGCGGACTTCTGGAATCGGCAGGCTATATGGCCTCCAATTTTATCAAGGACAGCGTTCTGATCCATACCAAAACTCGCAACGGGACGGATAATCCGGTGAATATTGTAGGGGGCGCAACCCTGCCGCTTCCCGTCTATGTGCTGGTGAATGAGAACAGCGCCAGCGCCTCGGAGATTCTGGCGGGAGCGCTGCAGGATTACAAGGTGGCGGTGATTGCCGGAACCAATACCTACGGCAAGGGCAGCGTCCAAAGCATCTACAGCCTAAGCGACGGCTCCAAGCTGAAGGTGACCATTGAGGAATACCTCACCCCCCTGGGGCATCCGGTCAACAAGGTGGGCATCAAGCCGGATCTGGTACTGGAAGGCGGCATGAATCAGCTGCTGCAGGTGCTCCGTTTGGCGGGCGTCAAGGAATTCAAGGTGGAAAAGAACCGCTCTGTTGTGACCGTCAACGGCATGCAGGTGGACGATTCCCTGCCGGCTGTGGAGGAGGACGGCAAGCTGTGGGTGCATTCCCGGGTGTTGGCGGCCTTGGCCGGCGCAGAATTGAAGTGGGTGCCCGAAGCCCAGGGTGTGGAGCTGATTGTGCAGGGCAAAGCACCGGTTCTTCTGTCAGGCAGCCAGGCCAAAATGGTGGGGGATTACCTGTTCCTGGATGCCGCGGCCTTCGCCCAAAGCTTTCCTGGAGTTAAGGTGGAGGGAACGCTGAATCAACTGGCGCTGGGCGCTTCTGCGGTGAACTGATATGGGCATTATCCGCGTATTGGATGACCACATTGCCAATCAGATTGCGGCGGGAGAGGTTGTGGAGCGCCCTTCCTCTGTGGTGAAGGAGCTGGTGGAAAATGCCATCGATGCCGGAAGCACCCGGATTGACGTTACGGTGGAGGACGGCGGCCTTACCTTGATCCGGATTGCCGACAATGGCGGCGGCATCGGCGCGGATGACCTGGAACGGGCGTTCCAGCGTCATGCCACCAGCAAGATTTCTTCGGGCAAGGATTTGTTCCACATCCGCACATTGGGCTTCCGGGGCGAGGCGCTGCCCAGTATTGCGGCGGTATCCAAGGTGGAATGTGTGACGGCGGCGGACGACAGCGGCCTTGGCCGGCGCATTGAGCTTGCCGGGGGCCAGGTGCTGGCCCATGAGGATGCCGCCGCAAGCCGGGGAACGGATATCCGCATCAAGGAGCTGTTCTACAATACCCCGGCGCGGCTCAAATATATGAAAACCATCCAGACGGAGCTGGGGCACATCTCCGACTTTATTTACCGGCTGGCCTTGTCCCATCCGGAGATTGCCTTTTTGCTCAAGCATAACGGCAATACCCTGGTGCAAACCATCGGCAACGGGGATCTGCTTTCGGTCATTGCGGCCATCTACGGGACAGGGGTGGCCAAGAAGATGCTGGCGGTGAAGGGGGAAAGCCTGGATTATCGGGTCAGCGGTTATATCTGCCGCCCGGAGGAAACCAGAGCCGGCCGCCACGCCATCTCCACCATCATTAATGGCCGCTACATCCGCAACTATCCGGTGGCCCAGGCGCTGATCAAGGCTTATCATACGCTTTTGCCCATCAACCGCTTTCCCATTGCCGTCCTCCATATCGAAATGGAGCCGTCACTCTTGGATGTCAACGTCCATCCCTCCAAGATGGAGGTCCGGTTCAGCAAGGAGCCGGAGCTGCTGGAATTTGTGGAGGCGACGGCGGCCGGGGTGCTGCGCGGAACCGCCCATATTCCCCAGGCGGCCCAGCCCCAGGCCAAGACGGCGGTCAAACCCGCCGTGATCCAGGAGCAGCTGGAGCTGTACCGGCCTCAGCCCCAGCCGCCTCAGGCGACCTCTGCAGCCGCCCCGGCCAGGGAGCAGGCTGCGCTTCCCCGGCCTCCGCAGCCGGAGACCGGGTGGAGGCTGCCGCAAGCTCCGCCGGAGCCTGTCCCGGACGACCGCCGGGAAGCCCGCAGCGCCGGGGGCTCCTTCGCGGGCCCGGCTGCCGGCGCAGGCGCGGCCGGCGGTTATCCGGCTCCGGCAAGAAACCAGCGCCAGCAGGAGCAGCCGCCCCGTCCGGAGACGGTGCAGAAGCTGCTTGGCGCGCTGGAGGATGTGGCTGGCGCGGACGAGGCCGATGGGACGGAGCTGCTGCCCGAGCCGAAGCGCAGCCTGCCCAAGCTGCCGGAGCTGGACCCCATCGGGCAGCTGCACGGCACCTATATTGTGGCGCAGAATCCGGAAGGGCTGTACCTGATCGACCAGCACGCCGCCCATGAACGGATCAACTACGAATATTATTACGAGCTGTTCGGACGGCCTCAGGAGGCCAGCCAGGAGCTTTTGGTGCCTATCACCTTGGAGTTTACCCCGTCCGAGGCGGAGGTGCTGAAGGGCAGGCTGTCGGTTTTGGAGCAGTCCGGCGTATTTTTGGAGGCCTTCGGCGGCAGCACCTTTCTCGTCCGGGCCTATCCCCATTGGCTTCCTCCCGGGGAAGAGCGGGAGATCGTCACGGAAATTTGCGAATGGGTGCTGGCCGAGCGGAAGCAGGTGGACCTGTCCAAGCTGCGGGAGAAAGCCTCCACCCTGTGCTCCTGCAAAGCCTCTATCAAGGCTAACCAGTCCTTGACCCGGGTGGAGATGGAGGCGCTTTTGGACAGGCTATCCGCATGCAGAATGCCGTATACCTGCCCCCACGGCAGGCCCATTGTCATCAGCTTCTCCACGTATGAGCTGGAGAAGATGTTCAAACGGGTGATGTAGGTCTGTTCCGGTCTCAGATTGAGTATATGAGGCATGATAGCGGGCAGCAAATGTCTGCTATGTTGGAAAATGGCATCATTTCAGCAAAATAATGACATAAAATGTCTGTTATTTTCCTAAAAGACCTGATTTCCGCTGAAAACGAAGTTCTTAGCAGACATTTTGTGTCGTTATTAGCTCTGTTTTCCGCTTTTTATGCAAATAGCAGACATTGTTTGCCGTTTACATTTATCCTATCGCATAAGAATCCCCAATCGTGCAAAACTTCCGAATGGCAAAAAAGCGGACCGGAGTATAAAGCTCCTTCTGGTCCGCTTTTTTGTGCTTGCTATGCCGCTGCCTGGAAATAACACGTTTCTAGCAGGGGCGCGGGCGGGGACGAGGACAGGGGCACGGCTTCGGACGGGGGGGAAGCGGACGCGGCGGGTTGCCGTGGTAACGGCGGTATACCCGCACGTTGGTGCGGTCGGTAATCCGCGTAAATCCATGTCTGACCAGACAGGCATGGGCGCTGGACAGCCTTCTGCCCACTTGAATTTCATCCTTGCAGGGTGCGGCGCTGCCGATGACACAGCATCCGGTAATCCGGAGTACGCCGTCAACGGTGGCAACCCGCAGCGTAACCACATCAGGCCTGCGGACACGGCGGAAATTTCTGCTCATCGTCATCTCTCCTTTGCGGTAAGAGTTATTATAGTAGATGAGCTCCGGAGGCTGCCGGCCACGGTCATGAGCCATGAGCCATACGCCCGATTCGCATTTCCGCGGATTGTGGTTTATAATGGGTAGGAATTCTACTAGCATATTTACAGGGAATGGAAAAAGAAATGTTTGTAACCACCTCGTATCATTCGACAACCGCGGAGCTGGAGCAAGCCCGGAGCTTGGCGGCAAGACTCGGCTGCCGGTATGTAGAGCGAAGGCAATCCTCCTTGCCCCGCCTGCAGCGGGAGCATGGCAGTCAGGATATTATAGTGGCCACCACCTTGGGCCTGCGTTACTTTCCCGAAGGGAGCAAGGAGCCGTTTTTCTTTCATCCCAGCTCGGCCCAGGTCAGAATCAAACGTTTGCTCCATGGGATGCCCGACGGCCTGCTGGAGGCGACAGAGGTGCAGGAGGGGGATGTCATCCTCGACTGCACGGCGGGACTTGGCTCGGAATCCATTCTGTTTGCGTATGCGGCAGGGCCCGATGGGGACGTTACGGCGCTGGAAAGCGAACCCTTGATCGCTCTTCTGGTGGGTGAAGGCTTAAAAACGTATGAATCCGGGCTGAAGGTGCTTGACCAGGCCATGCGGCGGGTAAAAGTGATCCAGACCGACCATTTGTCCGAATTGAAACGGCGGCCGGACAAAAGCGTGGATGTGGTGTATTTTGATCCCATGTTCCGGCAGACCATCGAGGAAACCAGCGCCCTTAATCCCCTGAAGGCCATCGCCAACAAAAGCGAGCTGCAAGCCGAAGCGGTTCTGGAGGCCAGACGGGTGGCCCGGCGGCGGGTAGTGCTGAAGGAGCACCGCGAGAGCGGGGAGTTCGGGAGGCTGGGTTTCCGCATGCTGCTGCGGACCAATACCAAAATCGCATACGGAGTGATGGATGTATGAATGATGCCGGCCGCTTCCGGCTGCCCGGGGACAAGCCGCCGCTTCTGGTGCTGGTGGGACCCACCGCCATCGGCAAAACAGGCTTAAGCATCGAGCTTGCCAAGCGTTACGGCTGCGAGATCATCTCGGGTGACTCCATGCAGGTGTACCGGGGAATGGATATCGGGACAGCCAAGATTACCCGGGAGGAAATGCAGGGCGTTCCGCATCATATGGTGGATATCTGCGAGCCGGATTACCCGTTTTCGGTAGCGGAATTTCAGGAAAGAGTGCGGCAGTTGATCCTTGACATCGGAAGCCGCGGCGCGATTCCCTTTATTGTGGGAGGGACGGGGCTGTATATTGAGTCCATCTGCTACGATTTCCAGTTCACCGACGTAGGCTCCGACGAAGAGTTCCGCCAGGAGCAGCGCCAATACCTTGAGGAGCACGGCCCGGAGGCCCTTCACGCCCGTCTCGCCGAAAGAGATCCCGGCAGCGCGGCCAGACTCCATGCCAACGATACCCGCCGGGTGATCCGGGCCTTGGAGGTTCTTCATTTGACGGGACGCACCCTGACCGAGCAGCTTGCCGGACAGACGAAGGAGTCGCCGTATAATCTGTGCCTGACAGGCTTGACAATGGATCGGGATATTTTATATAACCGTATTGAAGCCCGCATTGACAAGATGATGGAGCTGGGGCTGGTGGAAGAGGTGAAGGGGCTCCTGGCCCGGGGAATTACCCGCAGCCATATCTCCATGCAAGGCTTGGGGTACAAGGAAATTGCCGCTTACCTGGACAATGAGATGTCTCTTCCCGAAGCGGTCCGGCTTCTGAAGCGGGATACCCGGCATTTTGCCAAGCGTCAGCTCTCCTGGTTCCGGCATATGAAGGACATAAACTGGATTGAAATACCGGAACATGCAAAAGTTTCACGCATCCTGCACAAATTCCATGAAATTCTAGCAGGAAAGTTCGAAGGGGTTACGGAATATATTGGAGAGCATGAATATCCGCAGATTTGACATATAAGGCGTTCTTACACTTTGAAGGGGGATTCCTATCCATGAACAAGTCCATTAACATCCAAGACAACTTCTTAAACCAGCTCCGCAAAGAAAACATCCCGGTCACGGTTTATCTGACCAACGGGTTCCAGATCCGCGGCGTAATCAAGGCCTTCGACAATTTCACCATCATCGTGGACAGCGAAGGCAAGCAGCAGATGATTTACAAGCATGCCATCTCCACTTTTACTCCGCTCCGTCCAGTCTCCTTCAACCAGGAGGTCAATAACGATTAAGCGGGCCGCACCCGCCGGGATTGGAAAACGAAACCTTTTGCATATCCGGCACGTCAAATAGAATAGCGCCTGAAGAGCAATCCCTGACTCTTAGGGGTTGCTCTTGTTATTCGCAGGACTTATCCGATCAAGAGACAGGGGGATGAAGAGGTGGCCAACCGTAAACCCGCCAAATCAAAAACCAAGAAACCGGGCAAGCGCCGCTTTTCCTATGGCAAGCTGTTTATCGCAATGGGCATAACGGCGGCAATCGCCATCGTTTGCGCACTAATCGGCTACATGGTCATTATTTACAACGGCCAAAAGATTTTTAATGAAAATAAAGACAAGATGGACATGATGGAAGCCTCCATTATCTATGATGTTAACGATAAGGAGGTGTCGGTGCTGGGCCGGGAAAACCGGGAGCTGGTGGACAAAAGCGAAATTCCGAAGAAGGTGGCCTATGCCTTTATCGCCACAGAGGACAAACGGTTCGAGCAGCATGCCGGTGTGGACTTCTGGGCGATCGGCCGGGCGCTGGTGAAGGATGTTGTGGCCCGCAGCGTCGTTGAGGGCGGCAGCACCATTACCCAGCAGCTGGCGAAGAACCTGTTTCTGGACTTCGATAAAACCTTTTTCCGCAAGGGAACGGAAATGTCCATTGCTCTGGCGCTGGAGGAAAACCTGGATAAGGATGAAATCATGGAGCTGTACTTGAACCGGATTTACTTCGGCAAGGGCGCATACGGCATTAAGGCCGCCTCCAAGTATTATTTCGGCAAATCCGATCTGAACCAGCTGGAGACCTGGGAAATTGCCACCTTGGCCGCCATTCCCAAGGCGCCTGCCATCTATTCTCCGCTGGGGAACCCGGAAAAATCCAAGGAGCGCCGCAATGTGGTGCTGAAGCTGATGTATGACCAGGGCTATATTACCGAAGCCGAGAAGAACAAGGCCCAGGCCATGGAGTACGTGCCGCAGCCGCAAAAAACCGATGAGCTGCTGGCGTTTAAGGATTATGTCATCCAGGAGGCGGCGGAGAAATACAATCTGGAGGAAGAGGTCATCCGGCGGGGCGGCTACAAAATCTATACCACCATGAATGTGGATGCCCAGCGGATTGTGGAGACGGCCTTCAAGGACCCGAAGTTCTTCCAGAAGGACGGCCCCGAGCAAAAAATGCAGGGCAGCATGGTCATTGTGGACAATAAGGACGGCGGCATTGTGGCCATGTCAGGCGGACGGGATTATGCCGCCAAGGGTCTGAACCGCGCGCTGGTGCAGCGGCAGCCCGGCTCCGCCTTCAAGCCGCTTATCGCCTATGCCCCGGCCATGGAGCTGCAGAGCGGCAAGTACAATCCGTATACGCTTCTGCCGGATGAGCAGAAATCCTACGGAAACTACAGTCCCCGCAACTATGACGGGATTTATCAGGGTGAAGTGACGATGATGGAGGCGGTGCGCAAATCCATCAACGCCCCGGCCGTTTGGCTGCTGAATGAGATCGGCGTGGGCAAAGCCCGGGATTTTGTCAAAAAGATGGGGATTGTTACGGAAAGCCAGGACAATAACCTGGCCATTGCCCTGGGCGGTTTGACCAAAGGCGTAACGCCTCTGGCCATGGCTCAGGCGTACAGCGCCTTCCCCAACAACGGCATGATGAACACGGCCCACTCCATCCGCAAAATTGTGGACAGCGACGGCACCGCCGTTGCTTCCGTCAAGCTGGAGAAGACCAAGGTCATGTCGCCCAAAACCGCTTATTACATGACCGAGATGCTCAAAGGCGTGGTCAGCAGCGGCACCGGCACCGCAGCCAAGCTGAACCGTCCGGTTGCCGGCAAAACAGGCACTACCCAGCTGGATCTGAAGGGGCTGGAGAAGAACAACCGGGATGCCTGGTTCGTGGGGTATTCCGCAGAGTGGACGGCGGCGGTGTGGATGGGCTTCGACAAAACGGATACGAAGCATTATGTGCTCCCGGCCAGCGGCTCTTATCCGGCAGCTTTGTTCAAGGAGGTTATGAACAAAGCGCTGACCAATGTGGCGGCCAAGGATTTTGTTAAACCTGCGGATGTGCCCAGCTTGACAGAACCGCCCAAGGGTGTGGACAATCTGAAGGCGGAGTATGTGAAGGATGCGCTGCCCAAGGTGGAGCTGACCTGGACGGGAGACGGAGACAACAACATCGGCGCTTACCAGATTTTCCGCAAGGAGTCCAAGGAGCAGGAGTTCCGGCAAATTTCCGAGCAGCTGAAGGGAACCTTCAAGTTCGTGGACATCACCATCAAGGCTGGGGAATCCTACGAGTATTATGTGGTGCCGTACAATACCCAATCCAACCAGGCCGGGGAAAAGTCCAACATCGCTGCGGTGGAGATTCCCGCCGATACGGCAGCGAGCCCGTCTCCCTCCGGTTCTCCGGGGAGCAGCCAAAGCCCCGGCGGAAGCATCAAACCCAGCGGCAGCCCGGGCCGGACTCCCCGTCCCAGCGGGTCGGTCTCTCCGACCCCTACGCCTTCGTCCTCCTCTTCAGGCTCGGCCAAACCGTCGCCGGAGGAGAGCAAGGAGCCCCAGGGAAGCAATAACAAGCCTTCCCCCAGCCCGTCGGCTTCACCTGCCGGCAGAGTGCAGGGGGAGGCCGTTAGCAGTCCGTCCAAAGCCCCGGCAGGGGAACAATAAGCTATTTTCGTTTATAACGGCAAAACCAGCCCTGGGGAGCAAGCAAGCTCCATCTGGGCTGGTTTTTTAAGTCATTTAGGAAGTTGCACTCTGCCATCATAAGCCAGTTTGCGCCTGGGCTTGGGAATAGAGGAAGGGGGATGTCCGTTATTAGGCCAGCCCTGGCGATTAGGCCGGATTAGCGGGAAGCAGGTTTCCGCTATAATCCTCCGCCTCACTTTGGCGCTGCCATGCCCATTACGGCAGCTCCAGCTGCCTTATTTCCGCCAGCGTCTCCAGGGTCTGGGTCCGGGATTGAAATTTTTTTCACAAGCGTTGACGGACAAACTCCGGGATCAGAGGCCGAAGTGGTCGTTATAGTCGGCTTCCTCGCGGGAATACAGGGTCCAGGAGGTAACATTTTCGGAACCGCTTTCAATGGTCAGCTGGAACTGCTCGGCTATTTTCTCCACCAGACTGCTCAATTGGGAGGCAGCGCTTTCAAGCTGGCCTTCAATATAACCGCAATGCTCGGGCGACGCTACGCCCGATGCTTTGGCCGCGCCGCTGGGGGCCAATGCCCGTATCACAGCCAACGAAATCTTCACCTGATCCTGCGCCTTCAGAAATTCTGCCAATACCGTCATAAGCTCTTCGGGAGATTGAATGGAGAAGTGGCTGTCAGTATGCTGTTGAATAAGAATCGGCATGGGAATCCCTCCTTATCGGATTTCTATTGCATTGTATTCCACATCCGCCGAAAAATCCCTTCTTTTTTGAAGCAAAATCCTGTCAGGGTACAGCCGAAGGGCTCCGGCTAATGCTTTTGCGGAGGCTGGGGAGTCCAATGTGACAAGACATGAAAAATATGTTATTTTTAAATGTGATCAACACAGGCTGCTGTACAAGGAGGAAAATGTATGACGATTCCGGCAAAACTTCTGACTGCCGGTTTTGCAGTATGGACAGGCATGTGGATGCTCTTGTCCGGATGCGGGGCCAAACCGGAGGCGGGTGCCGCTTCTCCATCACCATCGGCCGCGGCAACAGTCAAGCCCACGACCGCGCCTTCTGTTTCGCCATCCCCAAGTCCGTCCAAAAGCTGGACCCAGCCGCCGGCTATGTCCATCGACACCAGCAAGACCTATAAAGCGGAATTCAAGACCAGCAAGGGCAGCTTTACTGTAGAGCTGTTCGCCAAGGATGCGCCCAAGGCGGTCAATAACTTTGTCTTTTTGGCCAAGGAGCATTTTTATGACGGAGTGGTTTTCCACCGGATTATCGAAAGCTTCATGATCCAGACCGGCGACCCCAAAGGAAACGGAACGGGGGGACCGGGGTATAAGTTTGCGCATGAGCCTACACAGTATAAGTATGACAAAGGTATCGTCGCCATGGCCAATTCCGGCGCGGACACCAATGGCAGCCAGTTTTTCATTGTCACCGGGGACGCCAGCCACCTGAATGCCAAGCCGGATTACACCGTCTTCGGAAAGGTGATTGAAGGAATGGACAGCACCGTGATGGACATCGCCAAAACGCCGGTTAAAACCAACCCTCTGAACGGCTCCGCGGAAACCCCGACGGAGAAGGTTACCATTGATTCCATTCAGATTATAGAGGAATAGAGCTGCTTGAGATGCACGACTACTAAGACTGAAGGGAATAACGCCTGTGAAACGTAAATATTCTGACCGGGCTAATTGGAGAAGGGTAACGGAAAAGAAATTCCAGGTCCGCACGCTGCATGAGCCGGAGTTTCAGGGCTATGTGGTGCTGTACCAGATCAAGCAGGTGCGGGACCCGCTGTGGAAGGAATATGACGGCAAGCGGTACTGCGTGGCGGATGCCGGGTACGAATGGCTCCAGCATTTCCAGAAGGGCGCCCACTATATTATGACCTCCATGTTTAACGACAAGGGGCAGGTGGTGCAGTATTACATCGACATTTGCAAGGTCCAGGGCGTGACGGACAGGGGAGTGCCCTGGTTTGACGATTTGTATCTGGATGTGGTAATCCTCCCTGGAGGCGAGCTGTTCCTGCTGGATGCGGAGGAACTGGAGGACGCCCTGAAGAAGGGGATCATTACCCGCGAGGATTTCGATATGGCATGGGCCGAGGCCAATAAGGTGATGGAGATGTACCGGGAGGGACGGTTTCCGCTGTTGAAGCTGTCCGGCAAGCACTGGGGCTATTTTCACGGCCGTCCGTAAACGGACCGCTCCTTCGCCGTGAAAGGAGGGTGCGGAGTCATGAGGCAGGAGGATAGGGCATGTTTGCTGCTGCACGGCTTTACCGGCGGGCCGTATGAGGTGGAGCCTCTGGCGCGGGCGCTGGAGGCATCCGGCTGGCATTGCCGGGTGCCCAGGCTTCCCGGGCATGATGAGGGCCTTGCCGGCCTGGCGGAGACGTGCTGCGACATGTGGCTGGAGGCGGCCACACAGGAGGCGGAGCTGCTGGCGCAGGAATACGGCGCTTTTGATCTGGTGGGTTTTTCCATGGGAGGGATGCTGGGCATCCACCTGGCTGCCCGGTACCCTGTCCGCAAGCTGGCGCTTTTGGGCGCCGCGGCGATTTATGTAAGTCCGGGGCGGATGGTCCGGAATATCTGGCATAGCCGCGGCGAAGAGCGGAATGTGCTTCAGTTTAAGATGAAGCAGACTCCGGCCAAGGCGGTGCTGCAATTTATGCGGCTGGTCCACCGGGTCCGTCCCGACATCCGCCGGGTTACGGTGCCGGCGCTGGTGGTGCAGGGTTTGCGCGACCCCATTGTGCATCCGGTCAGCGCCCGTTATCTGGCCAAACGGCTGCCCTGTGTGGCAGAGACGGTCTATTATCCCCGTTCCAGGCACATGCTGTGTCTGGAGGAGGATGCGGATGATGTGATTTGCAAGGTAAGAGGATTTTTGGACGCATAAAACAGTCCCCGAATGAAAATGTGCAGTGTACAGCATTTTCTAAAAAACCGGATGGTGACCCTCCAGCAGCGGAAGGTCGGCCATCCGGTTTTTGGTTGCGGGGATTGCCGGGTTAACCGTTAATGATGGTGCCGCCGTTAATATGCAGCACCTGGCCGGTGACATAGGAGGAATCGCCGCTGGCCAAGTAAACATAGCCTGGAGCAAGCTCCTCCGGCTGTCCGGCCCGCTTCATGGGCGTGGTGCCGCCGAACTCCGATACCTTCTGCTCGTCGAAGGTGGACGGGATCAAGGGCGTCCAGATGGGGCCTGGGGCAACGGCGTTGACCCGGATGCCCCTCTCGATAAGCTGCGCCGACAGGGAGCGGGTGAAGGTGACGATGGCTCCCTTGGTGGCCGAGTAGTCCAGCAGATCCTTGCTGCCCTTGTAGGCAGTAATGGATGCGGTGTTGATGATGGAGGAGCCGGCAGGCAGATGGGGAGCTACAGCCTTGGTCAGGTAGAAGAAGGCAAAGACGTTGGTCCGGAAGGTCTTCTCCAATTGCTCGGCGGTAATGCTCTCCAGGGTGGTTTGGGGATGCTGCTCCGCTGCATTGTTGACCAGAATGTCCAGCTTGCCCAACTGCTTCAGGGCAAAGTCCGCCAGCTCCTGACAGACCTTCTCCTGCCCCAGATCGCCGCTCCACAGAAAGCATTTCCTGCCTTCCTGCTCCACCTGGCGTTTGGTCTCCTCGGCGTCCTGGTGCTCGTTCAGGTACGCCACCACCACGTCCGCGCCTTCCTTGGCGAAATGGACGGCTACGGCCCGGCCGATGCCGCTGTCTCCTCCGGTAATGAGGGCGGCTTTGCCTGTGAGCTTGCCGGCGGCCTTGTACTTGCTGTCCTCAAAAGCGGGAAGGGGATTCATCTCCGATTCCACACCCGGCTGCCTGTTTTGATGCTGGGGCGGGAATGTTTTCTTTGGGGGAGTCTGAGTATTGGTTGCCATGATTTTCATTCTCCTTTCACTTCTTCAGAATGCATGTCCAACTTCAGTTTGCCTAAAAGAAACAGGGTTTATGAACCGGCCGGCCGCGGCACAACAGTTTTACCCCTTCGTCAAAGGCGCTAAACAGAACAATTCCCAAAAGTGGCGAAAGGCTTCGAAGCGCGCATTTTCGTAAAAGAAGAATATTTCTCCATTGTTCCGCCTATACTAAACAACGCAAGCTATTTTCTTCAACACGGCCCAAGATGGCCGTGGATTGAAACTATGGAGGTTTGTTACCAAGATGCAAACAGGAACAGTAAAGTGGTTTAACGCGGAAAAAGGCTACGGATTTATTACTTCCGACGAAGGCGGCGATGTCTTCGTCCACTACAGCGCCATTACCGGTGAAGGCTTCAAATCTCTGGACGAGGGCCAGAAGGTCAGCTTCACAGTGGTGCAGGGCAACCGCGGTCCGCAAGCCGAGAATGTCAGCAAAATGTAAGGCAGGTCTTCGGCTGTAACGGCGCATGACCACAAAAAACAAACACGCCTGAAGCTCCGGGTTATCCGGTCCACGGCGTGTTTTTTTTCTGGAATTCTTTCCGTTTCTTTTTCGGCAAAGAATTGTGTACAATAAAGGCAATGCTCCCTTCTGGCTCAGTCTTCCATTCCGCTCTCCTGTGTGCGGCATTGGACAATCCGCCCGGCGAATATAATTGTCCATAAGGAAATCGGCACAATGGGGGAGTGGACATGAGCGTTCGCAGTATTCCGGGAGATTCTTTGGAGAGCGTCCGGGCCTCCCGCCAGATCAGCGTGGTATTCCGCAAGGATGAACCGGCTGTCCAGCCTGCGGAGAACGGCATCCCCTTCGGCAATAAATTTCTGGAGCCCGGCACTCCGTATGCCAATGTGTTCCGGGAGCTGAACCAGATGATCGGCCTGGATAATGTGAAGGAGCTGGTGTACGAGGTGTACGCCATGCTTCAGGTCGGCCAATACCGGGCGGAGGCGGGGCTTGTGGCCAACACCCATGTGTACCATATGGTGTTTAAGGGCAACCCGGGAACCGGCAAAACTACGGTAGCGCGGCTGATTGCCAAGCTGTTTCAGGAGATGGGGATTCTCTCCAAAGGCCATCTGATCGAAGTGGAGCGGGCGGACCTGGTGGGGGAATATATTGGGCATACCGCTTTAAAAACCAGGGAATTGATTAAAAAGGCTTTAGGCGGCATTCTGTTTATTGATGAGGCGTACAGTCTGGCCAGAGGCGGGGAGAAGGACTTCGGCAAGGAGGCCATCGACACGCTGGTGAAGGCCATGGAGGATTACAAGAATCAGTTTGTGCTGATTCTGGCAGGCTATCAGGAGGAGATGGAGTTCTTCCTGAAGACAAATCCGGGTCTGCCGTCGCGTTTCCCCATTCAGGTGGATTTCGCCGATTATTCCGTGGACCAGCTGATGCAGATCGCCGAGCTGATGGTGAAGGAGCGCCAGTATGCGCTTTTGCCCCAGACGGAGATGAAGCTGCGCCAGCATCTGGTGTCCGAGAAGCTGCGGCAGGAGGACGGGTTCAGCAATGCCCGCTATGTCCGCAACACCATCGAAAAAGCCATGCGTTACCAGGCGGTGCGGATTCTCCAGCAGAATCAGGGCGCGCCGTCCCGGTCGGAGCTGATGACCATCCGCCCGGAGGACTTGAAATGGGACAAAACAATCCCCCAAAAGTGACGGCTGCTTCGAGGCCAATTTCGGGTACTTTTGGGGCAGCCCCTTGAATGAAAATGCAAAAGGAGTCGATGCAATAGATGAAACCTACATCGCAGGAAGTTGCGCAGCAGACCGGGGAACGGGCCGTTCTGGTCAGTCTGGTATTGAAGGAACGGGACGCCAACCCCCAATTGGCGGAATATTCGCTCTCGGAGCTGGTCCGCCTGGCGGAGACGGCAGGGGTTACGGTCGTGGAGACCATGAAGCAGAACCGGGATCAGGCGGATGCCAAGTGGCTCATTGGCAAGGGCAAGGTGGAGGAGCTGAAGGGGAGACTCCGGGAGCTGGATGCGCAAACGGCGATTTTCGACCAGGAGCTGTCCGGCATTCAAGTGCGGAACCTGGAGGAAGCGCTGGATGTGAAGATCATTGACCGGACCCAGCTGATTCTGGATATTTTCGCCGGACGGGCCAAAACCCGCGAGGGCATCCTGCAGGTGGAGCTGGCCCAGCACAGCTATCTGCTGCCGCGGCTGGTGGGACACGGCAAGAATTTGTCCCGGCTGGGCGGCGGCATCGGCACCCGGGGACCCGGCGAAACCAAGCTGGAGACGGACCGGCGGCATATCCGCAACCGGATCGGGGAGCTGAAGCGCCAGCTGGAGGAGGTTACCAAGCACCGTAAACTGCACCGGGAGCGCAGGCGCAAGTCCGGCGTTTTTCAGGTGGCGCTGGTGGGCTATACCAATGCGGGCAAGTCCACTCTCCTGCGGCAGCTGACCGCCGCTGATGTGCTGGTGGAAAATCAGCTGTTTGCCACTCTGGACCCGACCTCCCGGACGCTGGAGCTGCCCAACGGCAAGGAAGTGGTGATTACCGATACCGTCGGCTTTATCCAGAATCTGCCCCATGATCTGGTGGCGGCCTTCCGGGCCACCCTGGAGGAGGCCAACGAGGCCGATCTGATCCTCCACGTGGTGGACAGCGCCATTGATATGCGCGAGGAGCAGATGAAGGTGGTGCTGGAGGTTCTGGAGGAGCTGGGCGCCCGGGGCAAGGACATGATCACCGTCTTCAACAAGGTGGATCTTTGTCCGCCGGGACAGGTGGAGCTGCTGACACCGGCAGAGGGGGATTTTATCCGGCTGTCCGCCTATAATCAGGAGGACCTGGAGCGCCTTAAGCTGCTGATTCAGGATAAAATGGCCGGCGGGCTTCATTCCTTCCGAATTCCGGCGGTGCAGGGGGACAAGATTTCCCTGGCGTACCGGCTGGGAACGGTAGTGGATACGGCGGTGGACGGAGAGGATATGGTGATCTCCGTAGATGTGAATGCGCAGGATTATGAGAAGCTCGGCTATTTGCTGGCCGGATGCGAAGTGAATACAGGGGACATGGACAAGGGAGAGCAAATCGGCAGATGAATTTCAGAGAGACGATCATAAAAGCCGCACAACAGGCAGAAATTAAGGCAGAAGCAAAGCTGAAGGAAATTGACAGTCTGATTGACGAGAATCAGTGGAAGGTGATTGCCGCCTTCCAGAAGCATCAGGTAAGCGACTTCCATTTTGCAGGCTCCACCGGCTACGGATATAATGACCGCGGCCGGGAGGTGCTGGATCTGGTGTATGCGGATATTTTTGGGGCGGAGGCCGGTTTGGTCCGGCCCCATTTTGTGTCCGGGACCCATACCATCTCCACCGCCCTGTTCGGCTGTCTCCGTCCGGGAGACGAGCTGTTATACATAACCGGGCGGCCTTACGACACGCTGCATAAGGTGATTGGCAAACCCGGCGACGGGACAGGCTCTCTGCAGGATTACGGCATCCGCTACGGCGAGGTGGCCTTGACTGCGGCCGGCAAGCCCGATTGGGATGCCATCCGGGAGAGACTCAGCTCCCGCACCACCATGGTGGGGATTCAGCGGTCCCGGGGTTATGATTGGCGGCCCTCCTTCACCGTGGAGGAGATCGGGGACATGGTGCGCTTCGTAAAAAGCCTGTATCCCGGCGTCATCGTGTTCGTGGACAACTGCTACGGCGAATTCACCGAACGGCTGGAGCCCACCCAAGCGGGCGTGGATATCATGGCCGGCTCCCTGATCAAAAATCCCGGCGGCGGAGTAGCGTCAGGCGGCGGATATATCGTCGGGCGGGCCGAACTGGTGGAGAAGGCGGCCTTCCGTTTAACGGCGCCGGGCATCGGCGGCGAGGTGGGCGCAACTCTGGGAACACTGCGCGGCATGTACCAAGGGCTGTTCCTGGCTCCCCATACAACGGGACAAGCTATTAAGGGCAGCGTGTTCGCTTCGGCGGTTTTTGAGGATCTGGGCTTCGATACCCATCCCCGCTGGCAGGATACCCGCACGGACCTGATCCAGGCCATCCGGTTTACCGGAGCCGATCATCTGATTGCCTTTGTGCAGGGGATTCAAAAGGCTTCGGCGGTGGATGCCCATGTGGTGCCGGAGCCTTGGGACATGCCCGGCTATGAGCACCCGGTGATTATGGCGGCGGGAACCTTCATCCAGGGGGGGAGCCTGGAGCTGTCGGCGGATGCGCCTATCCGCGAGCCATATATCGCCTATATGCAGGGCGGGCTCACCTATTCCCATGCCAAGCTGGGCGTGCTGTGGGCGCTGCAGAACATGGTGGAAAAGGGCTTGCTTTCCTTGGATTAGTCGTTGTAATTAAATCTAACACAGCTTGACAACTTCTTGTTATAGAGGTACACTTATAACATAAAGTGTCACAGGGGTGATAAGGAATGAGTGATGACATCCGCAGGAATATGGCGCTTTTTCCTATTGGTATTGTAATGAAACTGACGGATTTAACCGCTCGCCAAATCCGTTATTACGAGCAGCATGAGCTGGTGATGCCTGCCCGTACCGGCGGCAACCAACGGCTGTATTCCTTTAATGATGTGGAACGTCTCCTGCAGATCAAGGATTTGATTGAGAAGGGTGTCAACATTGCCGGCATCAAGCAGGTTCTGTTGCCTGTGGATCAAACCTCCGATGAGGCCACCGTATTGAATGAGCAAACGGAAGTCAAGCGCAAGGAACTGACGGACTCCCAGCTTCACAAGATGCTTAAGCAGCAGCTCATGACCGGCAAACGTCCCGGCCAGGTATCCCTGATCCAAGGGGAGCTGTCCCGCTTTTATCACTGATTCAGGCCATATTGTACATAAGGGAGGAGAACCCAAGTGCACTCCAATTACACAAAAGAAGACATTCTTCGCATTGCCAAGGAACAGAATGTCCGGTTTATCCGGCTGCAGTTCACCGATCTTTTGGGCGCCATCAAGAATGTGGAAATCCCCTTAAGCCAGCTTGAGAAAGCGCTTGACAACAAGATGATGTTCGACGGCTCGTCCATTGAAGGGTATGTGCGGATTGAGGAATCCGACATGTATTTGTATCCGGATCTGAACACCTGGGTGGTATTCCCGTGGGTCGCCGAAGACCGCATTGCGCGCTTGATCTGCGATATCTATCTTCCGGATGGCCGTCCGTTCCCCGGAGATCCCCGGGGCATTCTCAAGCGGATGCTGAAGGAAGCGGAGGAAATGGGCTACACCGCCATGAATGTGGGGCCGGAGCCGGAATTCTTCCTGTTTAAGACCGACGAGAAGGGCTACCCCACAACCGAGCTGAATGATCAGGGCGGTTACTTCGACCTGGCTCCCGTGGACCTGGGTGAGAATTGCCGCCGCGAGATCGTGCTGACTTTGGAGGAGATGGGCTTTGAGATCGAAGCCTCCCACCATGAGGTAGCTCCGGGCCAGCATGAGATTGACTTCAAATATGCCGATGCGCTGAAGGCGGCTGACCAGATTCAGACCTTCAAGCTGGTGGTGAAGACGGTCGCCCGCCAGCATGGCCTGCACGCCACCTTTATGCCCAAGCCTCTTTTTGGGGTGAACGGCTCCGGCATGCACTGCCACCAATCCCTGTTCAAGGGCTCCGAGAATGCCTTCTATGACGAAAAGGACAAGCTGGGCCTGAGCGTTGACGCCCGCTATTATATGGCCGGCATTCTGAAGCATGCCAAGGGAATGGCCGCCATTACCAACCCCATTGTCAACTCGTACAAGCGGTTGGTGCCCGGGTATGAAGCGCCCTGCTATGTGGCCTGGTCCGCCAGCAACCGCAGCCCGATGATCCGCATTCCCGCCTCCCGCGGCTTAAGCACCCGCGTCGAGGTTCGCAATCCCGATCCGGCCGCCAATCCGTATCTGGCGCTTGCCGTAATGCTGGCTGCAGGTCTGGACGGCATCCGCCACAAGACCACCCTGCCGGCGCCGGTGGACCGGAACATCTACGTCATGACCGACGAAGAGCGGGAAGAGCAGGGTATTCCCAGCCTGCCGATGGATCTCAAGGAAGCGTTGGGCGAGATGATCCGCGACGACATTATCGTCAATGCCCTGGGCGAGCACGCCACCGCTTATTTCTACGAGCTGAAGGAAATCGAATGGGACATGTACCGGACCCAGATTCACCAGTGGGAACGGGATCAGTACGTGACGCATTATTGATAGGGAAAAGCGCGTAACAGCGCGGTGTTAATTTTCAAATCATAAATCACGAATGGATAGCTCCTGCTGTTAAGCGGGGGCTATTTTATTTATACCGGAGCTGCGGAACCGGCTTGAGAGAAGAAACGGATAAAGTAATGCCTAACAGACAAAATAATCAATGAAGATACAGGATATTCCACCTTTCTGTGCTAGGTATATATAGTACCCCCAATACGAGGTGGAAGAAATGTCGTCATACTGCTTTATTTGTCATGGCAACATACGGCTGGTAGGCCCATTAACCCTTGAGGAAGCAACCAAGGAACTATTCATCTTGAACAGAACCTTCAAGGGCCTATACATAGAAATTATCGATTCACATACAGGGAAGGTAATAGGGAGAATACCGAAGAAGCGGTGATAAGGCAATTAAACATTTTCTCTGGTAAACAACTCTCCTCGGCTGGCTTATGTAGCTGGCGGGGATTGAGAATGATAATACGCCAGGATCAACTAGGGCGGGTTTGCAAACACGGCCTAGCACATCCGATAAATACTATTTGAGCGTTAACTGATTTTTATTCAGCAGCACTTTTCTTTGATCCGCGGTTTCCAAAGCCATAAAAAATGAATGCTCCCCAACTGCTCCTGTTTACTTCTCATTCGGAACAGGCTATAATATATTTGCTTTTACGATTATTAAGGAGGATCAAAACATGGTATTTATCAGACTGCGTTTCCAAGCTTTGAACAAGTAATTGAATATGTTCAAAGCCTCTGTTTGTGCAACAGAGTGAACGGGATCAGTCTGTCCATGTGAAGAGAGCCCGCCTGCCGGACAACGGTCAATATATGCGGCTGGCTGCTGTGTTCATCCCCCTATTACCATAGGGTTATTTCCGTTCCTCACCAACCACAGGCATAGAGTCTGTGGTTTTTTTATTTTCAACAGTCAGGAGGTTCAGAATAAGAATGCGGACGATGCATTGGTATTTCTTTATATAATCCTCTCTTCACAAATCGCAGGAAAACCTGCGGTCCCAAAATCTGCGATTTTTGAAGGAGGAGCTAAACATGGAACAATTGATAAAAGCGAATGACATATATGTGGAGCACAAAGGATGTACGGTGCTGGATATTCATGATCTGGAGATTTATGAGCATGACCGTATCGGGCTTGTGGGAGCAAACGGAGCCGGAAAAAGTACATTGCTGCAGGTTTTGCTGGGGCAGATCGGTTTGCAGTCCGGCAAAATTGAACGCAGAGGACAGTTTGCCTATCTTCCTCAGCTGGATCAAGCGGCAAAGCCGGAGCAGCAGGATTATGCGCTTATGGGCAGGCTTGGGCTTGACCGGACAGCGGAGGGACATCTCAGCGGCGGAGAGGAAACCCGTTTGAAAATCGCCCGGGCTTTGTCGACGGAAACACATGGCATTTTTGCCGATGAACCAACCAGCCATTTGGACCGGGAGGGGATAGAAATACTCGCGAAGCAGCTTCAGTATTTCAAGGGGGCGCTGCTGATTGTCAGTCATGACCGATATTTTCTCGACCGGGTTGTCGATAAGATCTGGGAGCTGGATGAAGGGCGCATCACCGAATATTGGGGCGGCTACTCCGATTATCTGGCCCAAAAGGAAGAGGAGCGGCGCAATCAGGATATCCGCTACAAGCAATTCACCCATGAGCGGGAACGGTTGGAACATGCTTTGACGGAAAAGAAAAATCAGGCGAGGAAGCTGGACCAAAAGGCAAAAGGATCGCCGCGGAAAAACAACACGGAAAACGGCGGTTGTTTGGCCCATCAAAAAACTACAGGGAGCAAACAGAAGAAGCTCCATCATGCAGCCAAAAACATGGAGCACCGCTTAGAATCCCTCGGTGAGGTTAAGCCGCCGGAAGCCATCCGCTCCGTCACGTTCAGATTAAGTGAAGCATTAAAGCTGCACCATCCTTTTCCCATTGTTGGACAAAATATCCGCAAGATGCTGGGAGATAAGCTTCTTTTCGAGGAGGTTTCCTTTCAATTTCCCGTGGAGCCAAAATTGCCGTAACAGGAGGGAACGGTGCAGGCAAAAGCACACTCTTCCAAATGATTGTGAACCGGGAAGAGGGCATCACTGTTTCGCCGAAAGCGGAAATCGGCTATTTTGCCCAGACGGGTTATAAGATCATCGGCAATCAGCCATTGATGTCCTTCATGCAGGATAATTGCGATTATGAGGTGCGGGAAATCCGTGCTGTCCTGGCGTCCATGGGATTTACCCAGGAGGACATCCGTAAAGATACGGCTGTATTAAGCGGCGGGGAAATGATGAAGCTCCAGCTTGCCAAACTCCTCTTGGGCAAATACAATATCCTGCTGCTGGATGAACCCGGCAACTTCTTGGATCTGCAGGCAACAGAAGCGCTTGAACGGTTTATGAAGCAATATGCGGGCACACTGGTTTTTATTTCCCATGATGTCCGTTTGATTGAGGCGGTATCTGACCTTGTATATGAGATCGCCGACCAAAAGATGATTCGCTTGAAATAAAGATGTGCGAGCCGGCAATTTGTCGGCTTGCACTCTTTTGATCTATCCCTTATAATACTGAATATCCGTTCAGTATTATTCTGCAAACGAGGTGAGGCCGTACGTGAACAAAAAGAAGCTGCAAACCGAGCAGACGAAAAAGAAAATCGCCGATGCGTCCAGAGCCTTGTTTATCCAGAAGGGCTACAAAGCCACGTCCATCGAAGATATTGTCAAGGCTACCGCTTGCAGCGCCGGCAATATTTATTACCATTTTAAGAGTAAGGAGGGCCTGTTCCTCTATTTGATTGATGAATGGAACCGGGAATGGGACGAAACTTGGCTGGCCAAGGAGCAATCCTTTCCGACGGTAATTGAAAAAATCTACGGTCTGGCGGAGCATCTGGCCTTGGATCAGCTGAATCATCCTTTGACCAAAGCGGTGGATGAATTTTATAACAATACCGAAAAACCTACGGAAGTGGAAGAGCATATTGGCGAAATTGTCCAGGGTTATCTGACCTTTAACCGGCAACTGCTGCAGCAAGGAATCGATAACGGGGAATTGCAAAACTTCAATATCAATGGTTTGGCTGTCATTCTGGACAGTCTGTTTTTGGGTTTGAGCCAGCATTCCCGGAATATGAGCCGTCAAGAAACAATGGATACGTACCGCTTGGCTGTTGATGTGTTTTTGCGCGGCGTTGCTGCCGTTTAAATTTTTTTGCCATGATCTAGAATGAATATTCAGTATTTTGAAGACATCTTGGAGGAAAAAACGTATGTCGATTATGTTGAAAAAACGGGGAGCCATCCTGATCCTGATGCTGAATCTGTTTCTGGTATTTACCGGAATCGGATTGGTTATCCCGATTATGCCCAAATACATGGAGAACCTGGGGATCACGGGCAGCACCATCGGTCTTTTGGTTGCAGCCTTTTCGCTGACCCAGCTGTTATTTTCGCCTTTGGCCGGACGGTTGTCCGATCAATGGGGAAGAAAGAAGATGATTGTCACCGGAATGGTGCTGTTTGCGTTCTCGGAGGCTTTGTTCGGAATGGCCAGCGCTACGGCGCTGCTGTTTGTTTCCCGGATGCTCGGCGGAATCAGCGCTGCGATGATCATGCCTGCCGTAATGGCTTACGCGGCGGATGTGACCACCACCGAGGAGCGGGCAGCTGGTATGGGCTACATTAATGCTTCGATTACGACAGGCTTTATTATTGGGCCGGGGATTGGCGGATATATCGCCGAGTTTGGTATCCGGGTGCCGTTTTATTCAGCGGCGGTAGCCGGCCTTGTTGCCGCCTGCATCACGCTGCTGGTGCTTCGGGAATCTCTGCCGGAGCGCAAGGCGGCGGACACGGCGGCGCCGGCAGGCAAGGAACGGGGCAGTCTTTTGACCCAATTGAGGTATTCCTACCGGGAGCCGTACTTTTTGAGCCTGATCATTGTGTTTGTGCTTTCCTTTGGACTGGCGAACTTTGAGACGGTTTTCGGCCTGTTTGTGGATCATAAATTCGGTTTTGAGCCCAAGGATATCGCGTTTATTATCACCTTTGGGTCCATAAGCGGAGCGGTGGTTCAAGCCACAGCCTTCAGTTGGATTTTGAAGCGTTTTGGGGAAAAACGGGTGATTTCCGTTTGTCTCCTTTTTGCCGGAGTATTTATTCTGCTGACATTATTTGTCCATAAGTTCTGGATGATTTTCGCCGTAACCTTTATTGTATTTCTCGCCATTGACATTCTGCGCCCGGCCATCGGCACACAAATGTCCATGCTTGCCAAGGACCAGCAGGGTTATGTGGCCGGGTTGAATTCGGCCTTTACCAGTCTTGGCAATATTGCCGGGCCAATCGTGGCCGGATTCCTGTTCGATTTGAACATTAATTATCCCTATAGCCTGGCTTGTGTCGTGCTGCTCTTATGCTTTGGATTGTCTCTGCGCGTAAGCCGGCGCGAGCTGCGGCAAACTGTCGTAAAAGCATAAATACCCGACTATGTACCGAAGAAAAAGCGTATTCCGCCGCGGAAACGCTTTTTCTTTTTTGCTGGGCGTCATGAGCTTCCTTTTTATTCAATTGCGCCCCGGCTTTCGGATTTGGTATGATAAAACCCTTCGAGGCTTGTTTAGTTGTCCTTTTATGCGGCAAAAAGCGACAAAATATATAAAATTGGCACTCCCATTTTTGTCCTTTTCGTGATATATTTACTGCAGGGTGTGTAAACGATATGCAAAGTCAATGCATAAATAAATTGCATTTTGATTGCATTCCAATTGAATGGGGGGAAAATAATGTCGTATTCCATTTTAATCGTGGATGATCACCCCCTGATGGCTCAGGCAACCAAGGTTATGCTGGAGCAATTGGAGGATATTCAGGTCATCGGAATCTCGTCTACCGGCCAGGAGTGTATGAATGTAGTCGGGGAGCTGAATCCGGATCTGGTGCTGCTGGACTATTTGCTTCCCGATATGGCGGGCACGGACGTTTGCGAGCTTTTGAAGAAGAAGTACCCGGATATCAAAATTGTGATCTTCACCGGGATGGAGACAGAGCCATTGCTCCCTAAATTCCTTGAGATTCACGCCAGCGGAGTGATCTCCAAAGGAATGAAGCAGGAAACGATTAAGCATATTATTTATTGTGTGCTGGCCGGGAATGTCGTCATTCCCCAAAGCGGCTTGCAGCTGCTCAGCAGACAGCCCCTTCCCACAGTTGAGGTGGAATTGAACACGGAAGAGGCGGCGATTATGAATATGATTATGAAGGGATACACCCAGGAGCAAATTGCCGACCAGATTCATATGAGCAAACGGTCCGTTGACAATTACCAGCGGAGAATTTATGAAAAGATGGGTGTCCGCAACCGGGTTCAGGCGATTGAGACCTTCGTGAGGTCCAAGTATTACAGCGTTTAGATGGAATCATACACCCAAAAGCCTCTTCCATTTAAGAATGGCGGGGGCTTTTTGCTGTTTATTTTTTAAAGTCGGGGCAAACGAACGGGGATTAGAAGAATATAAATGCAAGCTATATTAAGGAAAGGCCTTATTTTATTCGGTAATTTTCAAAACTATTTAAAAAAACTACGGTATTGTTTACAATTCACTTCATAAACGTTCCCGTTGAACGGCGAGATAGGTTGAGTAATATGAGTCCAAATAAAAAGGAGTGGGAGCTAATGGATACGATTGACCGTGACATTATCCGGCTGTTGCGAGCTGACGGGCGGATGAGCCATTCGGAAATCAGCAAGCAGATTCATCTGTCTTTGCCTGCCGTGTCGGAGCGGATTCGCAAGCTGGAAGCCGGCGGCTGTATAGACGGATTCACAGTAAAGCTGAACAGGGAGTATATGGGGCTGGGGCTTTTGGCGTTTATTTTTATCACTCTTGAACGGCCGGAGCATATTCCGGCGTTTCAAGCCGCAGTCCAGGAGGAGGAGGCGGTTCTGGAATGCCATCATCTCGCCGGGGAATTCGATTATTTGCTCAAAACGGCAACAGGAAGCACGAAGCAATTGGAGGAACTGATTTCCTTGCGGCTTAAACAAATTCCCGGAGTCATCAAAACCAATACCATGATCGCATTGTCCACGATAAAGGAGCTGTAGCCATGTTCAGCGCCTTGTTCGTAAAAAGCGTATTTCTGGGAGCATCGGTGGCTGCGCCTATTGGGCCAATCGGCATGATGGTGCTCCAGCGTACCTTGAAGCTGGGACTGAAAAAAGGATTGGCCTCCGGCTTGGGGGTAGCTCTGGCCGATATGATCTGTGCAGCCGCAGTCAGCGCCGGTATCGCCGCCATTCTGCTGCAGGCCGGCCCGTTGGCCTGGTTGTTGAAGCTTGCAGGCGGCGCTTATCTTGTGGGCATAGGAATCAGAGCTTGGAAAGCCGCGGCGGATGCGGCAGGAGAGGCGGCGGATCTGAAGGGGGAGGGGGCCTTGTCCATTCTGCTGCTGACATTGACCAACCCCGGGACATGGATTGCCTACGCAGGAGCTTATGCAGCCATTCAGTCCGATCTGAGCGGCGGCTGGGGGCTGGATTATGTGCTTGGAGTAGGGCTGGGTTCCGGCTTGTGGTGGTGCTTCCTCAGCCTCTTCGCAGGCTGGCTGCGGACCAAGCTGGATCAGGGCAGGAGGGAGGTTATGTACCGGGTTTCCGGAGCAATAATCATCTTCTTCGGCATCTGGGGAGTTCTTCAGCTGTAAACTCAAAGCCGGCCATTCGGTAAAAAGAATGCCGGCTTTCTTGTGATGTGGTTAATGGATATCCCGGAATAGTCCGATTACCTTGCCTAAAATGGTGACATTCTTCAAACGGATTGGCTCCATGGACGGATTCTCGGGCTGCAGCCGGATATGATCCTTCTCCTTGTAGAAGCGCTTGACGGTGGCTTCGTCCTCTTCCGTCATAGCCACCACAATTTCTCCGTTGTGGGCATTGGCCTGCTGCCTGACGATGACATAATCCCCGTCGCGGATGCCGGCGTCGATCATGCTCTCGCCCATGACGCTCAGCATAAAGACCTGATCATCATGCACCATGTGGGCGGGAAGCGGGAAATATCCTTCAATATTCTCCGTAGCCGTAATGGGAACGCCTGCCGTTACCTTGCCTACCAGCGGCACCTGCTTGATGGAGTGGGAGAACATCTCCAAACCTTCTTCGCCTCCCAGAATCTCGATGGCTCTGGGCTTGGTGGGGTCGCGGCGAATCATGCCTTTCTTCTCCAGGCGCTCCAGATGACCGTGCACAGTGGAGCTGGATGCCAATCCCACGGCTTCTCCAATCTCGCGGACGGAGGGGGGATAGCCTTTATCGCGGACTTCATTTTTGATAAATTCGAGGATCGCTTGCTGCCGATTGGAAATCCTGCTCATTCTGATCACTCCAGTATGGAAATAATTATTAAAATTATAACACAGAACCGGAGTTCGCACAAACATAAGTTCGAATGTTATTTTTGCGAACGTTTGTTTGTTTTTTCGTTGACACAAACGTTTGTTCGTGATATGCTCATTCCAGAACAAATGTTTGGGAGTGATCCGGAATGAAGATGAATCCGAACCGACTGATGAGACGATTGATTATGATGGCTGGGGTTGTTGCTTCCCTTCTGTCTGTTGCCATATTGCACGCTTATGCAGGGAATGATCCGGAAGAGGCGGCCGCTTCTCAGAGCTATACCAGCTATGTGGCAGCTTCCGTTGCTGTGCAGCCCGTTGCCTACAAGCAGCCTGTCAAGACCGTTTATACGGTTGATGTATGCCCCGGGGATACCTTATGGGAGATCGCTGCTGCCCATTTGCCGGAGGGAGAGAGCGTACGTTCGTATATGAACAAAATCAAAAAGGAGAACGGCCTTAAGAACGCCGACATCCGGGCCGGACAAATTCTTGTTCTTCCTTAATGGAATGCATCGTTGGACCATACACCGTGCCGCAGAGACCTTTTCAATCGGAGGAGACGGGTTTATTCCCACCTCCCGGGGAAGGTTTCTTTGTCTTTTTTGCATGGCCCTTGACAATCTTTCGGTGGAATGGCAAAGTAAAATAAGCTTCTTATCGAAGCAACTCGGGAAGCGGTTCAAACAGAAGTCAACAGGAGGAGCAGAGATGGAAGAACTCATCCAGAGGATCAATGAACTGGCCCGCAAGGCCAAAACCTCCGGACTTACGGATGAAGAATTGGAAGAACGCAATGAGCTTCGCCGCAAATATATTGATTCCTTTAAGGCATCCATGAAGGATCAGCTGAAGCATATCAAATATATCGGCGATGAAGACAACGGAAAGGCTTAGGGATTGACCGATTTTCATCCTTACTAATAGAAGGGGTCGTCAACGTGTCGCGTAAATGGGAACGTATGGTCGTCAAGAATCAAAGAACGGTAAACCGTTCGCGCAAGAAAAGCGGAATGGCTACAATTGAAGAAACCAGCCGCAAAAAGGATGCAGATGTTGTTATCAAAGGGCGCAGCTGGATGTTTGCCAGCCTGCTGGCGGTATTCGGTCTGTTCTATCTCATTACCTCGGCGGTAAACGGTGTTCCGATGAACGCCTTATATTGGTTCACGGGCTTAAGCTATGTTCTGCTGGGGGTTCTGATCTATCTGGTCCGCAGACCGGTAATCAGCATCGGCAAAAACTATATCACTCTTCGCCGGTTTGCAGGGGATAAGCGAATCGGCTCCGACAGCATCGAAGAGCTTACCATGAACAAGGGGCATATCATCATTCAAGTGAAGAACGTAAAGAAAAAATATATCTACACCAAGCTTCAGCACCGTTTCCCCATGGACGAGCTGAACGCCAAGCTGCGTGAATTCGCCGTCCGGGAGAGAGTTCCCTTCAAGGACGAAACCTAACAACCCTAGTAACCTTAATTCGGAAGGAAGAGAGACATTGGCATTGAAAGCTGTTTTGTTCGATTTGGATGATACGCTCCTTTGGGATGACCGGAGTGTCAGCGAAGCTTTTTTAGCCACATGCTTGGCCGCTTCGCAGAAGTATCCCGCCATCCAGCCTGCGGAGCTGGAAGCCTCTGTACGCCAGGAAGCCCGCGTTTTGTATGAAAGCTATGAAACCTTTCCGTTCACCAAAATGATCGGCATCAACCCTTTCGAGGCCTTCTGGGCCCATTTTTCCGAAGGGGAGCATGAAATGTTCCGCAAGCTGGAGCAGCAATCCCCGGCTTACCGGATCGAGGCCTGGACCAAGGGTTTGCAGGGGGTCGGCATTGATGACCCTGAGCTGGGCAAGGAGCTGGCGGAACGTTTCCCCGTGGAGCGCAGAAAGCGGCCTTTGGTTTACGAAGAAACCTTCCGGCTGCTGGATGGCCTGAAGGGAAAGGTCAAGCTGCTGCTTTTGACCAACGGAGCGCCTGATCTGCAGCGGGAGAAAATCGCCGGCGTTGCCAACCTGGAAAGCTACTTCGACCATATTGTCATCTCCGGCGTGTTCGGGGAAGGCAAACCGGCAGAATCCATTTTTCGGCATGCGGCTCGGCTGTTGGAGATTGAACCTGCCGAGGGCCTGATGGTTGGCGACAAGCTGACCACGGATATTCTGGGCTCCGGACGGGTGGGGATGCCTAATGTGTGGATCAACCGCCATGGCATCACCCGCACGGATGAGATTGTGCCCACCCACGAAGTGGCCAATCTGGAAGAATTAATTGCCCTGATCCAATCCTTACTTTAATAAGCTTTCCTCCTAAAACGCCGGCTGCCCCTGGGGAGTCAGGCGTTTTTGACCACATCTGTCTTTTTGGCAAGGATACCGGATTGACCCAAGCTTCGCAGCAGAGAAAGGGATGACTCTTGAATATGAAACCAACGCTTGAAGAGCAGTTACAGAAAAAGATTATGATTTTGGACGGCGCCATGGGCACGATGATTCAACAGGAGGATCTGACTGCTGCGGATTTTGGCGGGGAGGATCTGGAGGGGTGCAACGAGTATCTCTGCATCACCCGCCCGGATGTGATCTCGAACATTCATGATGCTTATTTTGAAGCCGGGGCGGATATCATTGAAACCAACAGCTTCGGCTCCACCTCTGTGGTATTGGCTGAATACGGGCTGGAGGCAAAAGCGCGTGAGCTGAATCTGGCGGCAGCCAGGCTTGCCGTTCAGTCTGCGAAGAAATATACCACGCCGGAGCAGCCCCGTTATGTGGCGGGAGCTTTGGGGCCAACCACCAAAACCCTGTCGGTTACCGGAGGCGTTACCTTTGACCAGCTAACGGATAGCTACTATGAGCAGGCGCTGGCTTTGATTGAAGGCGGAGTAGACGCGCTTCTTTTGGAAACCTCCCAGGATACACTGAACGTTAAAGCGGGCAGCATCGGCGTCCGGCGAGCTATGGAGGATCTGGGCGTCCGTCTGCCCATTATGATCTCCGGCACCATCGAACCCATGGGCACCACCTTGGCCGGGCAAACCATCGAATCCTTCTATATTTCCCTGGAGCATCTGAAGCCCGTCTCCATTGGCTTGAATTGCGCTACCGGCCCGGAGTTTATGCGGGATCATATCCGGACGCTGTCCCAGATCGCTTCCTGCTCCGTGAGCTGTTATCCCAATGCGGGGCTTCCCGACGAAAATGGACAATACCACGAAACTCCTGACACTCTGGCTCGGAAGATGGCCGGATTTGCCGAGCAGGGGTGGCTCAATATTGCCGGCGGCTGCTGCGGAACGACGCCTGCACATATCCGGGCTATGGCAGAGACGCTGTCCGGTTATGCGCCCCGCTCTCAGGCCGGCTCCCATCCTTCGGCAGTATCCGGTATCGACACCGTTTATATTGAACACGAAAACCGACCCTATATGGTGGGGGAAAGAACCAATGTTCTGGGCTCTCCCAAATTCAAACGGCTGATCGCCGAAGGCAAGTTCGAGGAGGCGGCGGAGATCGCCCGGGCCCAGGTGAAGGGCGGCGCTCACGTGGTGGATGTCAGCCTTCAGGATGCCGAGCGGGATGAAGTGGCGGATGTGGAGCAGTTTATGCAGGAGCTGGTGAAGAAGGTTAAGGCTCCTGTGGTTATTGACACCACCAATGCCGCGGCAGTGGAGATAGCGCTGAAATATACCCAGGGCAAAGCCATCATCAACTCCGTCAACCTGGAAGAGGGGGAGGAGCGGATTGAAAAGATCGTTCCCCTTGTTCACCGGTACGGCGCTGCGCTTGTATTTATGTGCATTGATGAGGATGGGCAGGCTGTGTCCAGCGAGAAGCGGTTCCAGGTAGCCAAACGGGGCTATGAGCTTTTGACGGGAAAATACGGCATTGCTCCGGAGGATATTATTTTCGATCCTATGGTTTTCCCGGTGGGAACAGGCGATGCCCAGTATCTGGGTTCGGCCAGTGAAACCATCGAAACGGTGCGGAAGATCAAAACCGCTTTTCCCGAAACGAAAACCATCATGGGAGTCAGCAATGTTTCCTTTGCCCTTCCCCCGGCAGGACGCGAGGTACTGAACTCCGTTTATTTGTATCATTGCACCAAAGCGGGGCTGGATTTCGCCATTGTCAACACCCAGCGCCTGCAGCGTTATCCGTCCATTCCCGAGGAAGAGCGCAAGCTGACGGAGGACCTGATTTTTAACACCAACGATGAAACCCTGGCAGCGTTCGTGGCCTATTTCCGCGAGAAAAAGGTAGAGAAAACCGTAAAAACCTCCAATATGACGGTGGAGGAACGCCTGGCCGCTTACGTGGTGGAGGGCACCAAGGAAGGGTTGCATCCGGACCTGGATGCGGCCATGCAGACCTACAGTCCGCTTGAAATTATCAACGGTCCTTTGATGGCGGGCATGGAGGAGGTCGGACGGCTGTTCAACAACAATGAACTGATTGTCGCCGAGGTGCTGCAGAGTGCGGAGGTGATGAAGGCCTCTGTTACGTATCTGGAGCCTTTTATGGAAAAGAATGAATCTGCCGTCAAAGGCAAAATTATTCTCGCCACTGTCAAGGGAGACGTGCATGACATCGGCAAAAACCTGGTGGAAATCATCCTCTCCAACAACGGCTACCAGATTATAAATCTGGGCATCAAGGTGCCGCCGGAGCAGCTGATTCAGGCATACCGTAAGGAAAAGCCCGATGTAATCGGCCTCTCCGGGCTCTTGGTGAAATCCGCCCAGCAGATGGTGACCACGGCGCAAGATCTGCGTACCGCCGGCATTGATGTGCCGATTATTGTGGGAGGGGCCGCCCTGACCCGGAAGTTTACCAAAACCCGGATTGCCCCGGAATATGACGGACTGGTGCTGTATGCCAAGGATGCCATGGACGGGCTGGATATTGCCAATAAATTGAGCGATTCCGCGGAACGGGCGATTCTGGCAGAGGAGCTGCGAAGGGCCAAGGAATCCCAACTGGCAGAGGCCGAAAAAAGCGGACAGGAGCTGCCCCAGGCTGTTCGTGTGCGGAATACTTCCATCAACAGGGAGCTTCCCGCTTATATTCCGCCCGATCTGGAACGGCATGTGCTGCGGGATTATCCCATCTCCCATTTGCTGCCGTATATCAACTTCGAGATGCTGCTTGGCCGGCATTTGGGCATCCGCGGCTCCGTGGAGGAGGCGCTCAAAAACAGCGACCCCAAAGCGCTGGAGATCAAGGAAGTAGTGGATGGCATTCTCCAGGAGGCGGTCCGGAGCGGCATTATCCGGGCGCAGGGGATGTACCGGTTTTTCCCGGCCCAGTCGGATGGCGATACGGTTATTGTATATGATCCTGCGGATGCGGGGAAAATATTGGAAAGATTCCATTTTCCCAGACAGGAAGCGGAGCCTTATCTGTGCCTGGCCGATTACCTCAAGCCGGTGGAAAGCGGTGTGATGGATACGGTAGGTTTCCTGGTGGTCACCACCGGGCGGGGAGTCCGGGAACTGGCGGAGCAATGGAAGGAGAGCGGGGATTATCTGCGCTCTCACGCCCTGCAGGCCACTGCGCTGGAGCTGGCGGAGGCCTTCGCCGAGCGGATTCACCAGATGATGCGGGATGTGTGGGGTTATCCCGACCCGGCGGATATGACCATGAAGCAGCGCTTCGGCGCTCGTTACCAAGGGATTCGGGTGTCCTTCGGCTATCCGGCCTGCCCCAATCTGGAGGACCAGGAGCAGCTGTTCCGGCTGATGAACCCTGGGGACATCGGCGTGGAGCTGACGGAGGGCTGCATGATGGACCCGGAAGCTTCCGTGACGGCCATGGTGTTCTCCCATCCCCAGGCGCAATATTTCAATGTGGAAAAAGTGCAGCGTTAGTCATTCAAAAGGAAACGAGAAACGGAGCTGTCGGGTATGGAATTGGTTTTTTTGGGCACCGGGGCAGGCATGCCCTCGCGGCGCCGCAATGTAACCTCCATCGCGCTGAACCTGCTGGATGAAACCGGCGGGTTCTGGCTGTTCGATTGCGGGGAGGGAACCCAGCAGCAAATTCTGCAATCCCCGGTGCGGCTGGGACGGACAGACAGAATTTTCATTACGCATCTGCACGGCGACCATCTGTACGGCTTGCCGGGCATTCTGACCAGCCGCTCCTACCAGGGAGGGGAAGGAAAGCTTACGCTGTATGGGCCCGTAGGTTTGCGGCAATTTACGGAGACGGCGCTGACCTTAAGCCAGGCCAGGCTGTCTTATGAGCTGGACGTTGTGGAAATTGTCGAGGAAGGCGTCATTGCCGAAGACGGCATGTTCCGGGTGGAAGCCAGGCGCTTGGATCACCGGATCGAGAGCTTTGGCTACCGCATTGTGGAAAAGGATAAGGAAGGCAAGCTGGACGCCGCCAGGCTGAAGGAGCTGGGCGTTCCCTTCGGCCCGTTGTACGGGGCTCTGAAGCAGGGCCGTTCTGTTACCCTGGAGGATGGCAGGATCATCAGTAGCGCAGATGTGGTGGGGCCTGCCGTTCCCGGCCGGATTGTGGCGATTTTGGGAGATACGCTTAAAACGGAATCGGCTGTCGAATTGGCAAAAAATGCCGATGTGGTGGTCCATGAAGCTACCTTCGACCGGTCGAAGGCGGACATGGCGGCGCGCTTTCATCACTCGACTACGGTGGACGCTGCCCAAACGGCGCTTCAGGCCGGTGCTCAGGTGCTCATCATGACGCACATCAGCTCCCGCTACGGGGAGGAAGAGACGGAAATGCTGCAGCAGGAGGCCCGCGAAATCTTCGCCAACGCCTATGTAGCCGAGGATTTCTGGTCGTACCGGATTCCGTACCGGATTTCCATGGAGTGAGATGCCGCGCCGTTGTTCCCGCGGTTGTGGGGTGCGGATGTTCCATTGTATGCGCAATGCGGATGTTCCGCTGGCCGCGGACAGACGATCCGTTATTTTGTTCATTTGGCTCGTTTCAAGATTTTCACGGACAGACGTTCCGCTATTTCCCTCCAGAAGCATGGGGACCCTTCGTTTTTTCATGCTTAACGAATCCTGTGTCCGCTCCGGAGAAAAAAGGGCGGATTTTTGCGAAATAACGGAACCACGGTCCGGCAAACTAGATGCATAACGCGTCCAACAATGCCGCCAGGCGTCTATCCTTGTCTTTTTCATAAAAATAGGCTTATTGCTCATTGACGAAGCCCTTGTGAAAAGTTATAAATAAATATGTGAAAACATATAATGGCCTATTCTGGAGCAGGAGTTAACATACACATGAAATGGATACAAGTAGAATCCGACCGTCCGTTGTCCGGTTCCGTACATATTCAGGGTTCCAAAAACAGCTCCTTGGCCTTGCTGGCAGCCGCCTGCATGTCCGGTGAACCCGTTGTGCTGCAAGGAATCCCCTATTTGCTGGATATGCAAGTGATCAAGAACATTACAGCCTCCATCGGCATCCGTATGGATTGCCGGGAGAACGGCGATATTTTCATAGATGCAAGCGGTCTCTCCCATTCCGATTTGGACCGGAAGGGAACCTCGGCTTACCGGGCTTCCTATTATTTTGTCGGCGCTTTGCTGGCCAGAACGGGTACCGTCACCATCGGGTATCCGGGCGGGGACAACTTTGTTTCCCGTCCCATCGACCAGCATATCAAGGCCTTGAAGGCGCTTGGCGCCACCTTTGAATTTAACGAGGATCATTATGTTGTGCGGGCCTCCAAGCTGAAGGGAGCCTCTATCTTTTTCGATACCATCACCTTCGGCGCCACCATCAACGCTATGCTGGCGGCGGTGCTGGCCGAAGGAAGGACGGAGCTGCACAATGCCGCGCGGGACCCCGAGGTGGTGGATACCGCCAACCTGCTGAACCGGATGGGCGCCAAAATTGTGGGAGCAGGTACAGATTGCATCCGCATTGAAGGCGTGCGCGAGCTCTCCGGCTGTACTTATTCCGTCATCCCGGACCGCCTCATTGCCGGCGCATTTCTGATGGCCGCAGGCATTACGGGCGGAGCGGTTACGGTTGAGGATATTATCCCCGAGCATCTCAGCTCCTGTCTGGCCAAGCTGAAGGAAATCGGGCTGGAGCTGGAGATCCGCGATTCCAGCATTACCGCTTATGGCGGAGGGCTGCTGAAGGCTACCCGGGTGCGGACCGGCATGTATCCTTTGTTCGCCACGGATATGCAGCAGCCGTTAACGTCCTTGCTGCTGTTCGCCCAGGGAAGAAGCATCGTTTCGGAGAAAATTTATCCCGAACGTTTCAGCCACGTGCCCCAGCTGCGCAGAATGGGCGCCCAGATCGAGGTGCGGTCGGGCAGCGCCTTTATTAAGGGCGGGCAGCCCTTGACGGGCAGCCATGTCCATGCCACGGATGTGCGGGCCGGCACATGCCTGATTCTGGCCGGACTTGGCGCGGAAGGGAAGACGTTTATCTCCGGAGTGGAGCATATTGAGCGGGGATATGCCGATGTGATCGGCATGTTCCGGACTTTGGGAGCTCGGGTGGAGCTTCTGAGCAACGTTTCCGAAGAAGCTGCCGTGGGCAGAGCATAATTGGTTTTACGGGCCTTCCCGGCACTCCGGGAGGGCCTTTATATGATCCCGCTTGGGCGGCAATTTGCATCTTCCAACGGGCAATAAGGTTTTGTTATTCCCCGGGCAAGCGCAGGAATTGACAGGCCTCTTACCCATTCGCGCTTATCCCGGTTGAAGTAGTCCGGAAATATCAGAGTTCGGCGATTCAAGGCTCTTTTTTGCGCATCGGCCTATGCGGAAGAGCCTATTTGGCGTTGGCCCGTGCAGGAAAAAATGACAAAACCGATTGCCGACCGAACGTATATTCTGTACAATGGAAACATCTGTGCAGCTTGTTCAAGGAACTGGGCTGCGAGAGGAAGGTGTGCAATCATAATGAATCCTTTAACAGGCAAAGCCTCATCCGTTGAGGAAACCATAGAGCTGTTGCGGCGGACGCCGGAAATTGCCCGCAATATTACCCATTGGCGGACCATCCCTCCCCGGGATGCGGTGTATGCGCCTTTCCCGGAGATGATTCATCCCAAGTTGCGCCAGGCTTTGCAGGAGCGGGGGATTACAGGCTTGTACCGCCATCAGGCGGATGCTTTCCAAGCCGTGCTGGACGGGCAGCATGTAGTGGCGGTAACGCCAACCGCCTCCGGCAAAACCTTTTGCTACAATCTGCCGGTATTAAACCGGATTCTGTCCGACGACAGCGCCCGGGCGCTGTATCTGTTTCCCACGAAGGCGTTAGCCCAGGACCAGGTGGCGGAGCTGAAGGGGCTGGTAGACAGCATGGAGGTGGACCTGAAGGCTCACACCTATGACGGGGACACCTCTCCTGCGGCGCGGACGGCGATCCGCAATGCGGGGCATATTGTAGTAACCAACCCGGATATGCTGCATTCGGCGATTTTGCCTCACCATACCAAGTGGGTCAAGCTCTTCGAGAATCTGAACTATGTGGTCATCGATGAGGTCCATTCTTACCGGGGAGTTTTCGGCAGCCACGTGGCCAATGTGATCCGGCGGCTCAAGCGAATTTGCCGCTTTTACGGCTCAAGGCCGCAGTTTATCTGCGCTTCGGCCACCATTGAGAACCCGAAGGAACATGCGGAGCGGCTGATCGGCGAAAGCATGGCGCTTATAGACAATAACGGGGCCCCGGCAGGGGAGAAGCATTTTGTGTTTTACAATCCCCCGGTGGTGAACCAGCAGTTGGGCATCCGCCGGAGCAGTGTGCTGGAAACCCAAAAAATTGCCGCAGCGCTTCTGAAGCATGGCGTGCAAACCATTGTGTTTGCCAGGAGCCGGGTCCGGGTGGAAATTCTGCTCACCTACCTTCAGGATTTGGTGGCCCATGAGCTGGGAGCCAAGACTATCCGGGGCTATCGTGGGGGCTATTTGCCCAAACAGCGCAGAGAGATTGAGCGGGGCTTGCGCAACGGGGAAATCCGCGGCGTGGTCAGCACCAACGCCCTGGAGCTGGGGATTGATATCGGGCAGCTGCAGGCCTGCGTGATGAACGGCTACCCGGGAACCATCGCCAGCACCTGGCAGCAATCCGGCCGGGCGGGGCGCAGGCAGGAGAGCTCCGTTACTGTTCTCGTGGCCAGCAGCAATCCGCTGGATCAATACATCATCGACAATCCCCGGTACTTTTTTGAAAGGCCGCCGGAGCGGGCCTTGATCTCCCCGGATAATCTGGTAATTTTAGTTGACCACATTAAATGTGCGGCGTATGAGCTCCCGTTTGAGGAGGGGGAATGCTTCGGGGAGGAAGCTCTGGCGGATATTCTGGAGTTTCTGGTGGAGGAGCGCATTCTGCATAAGGTGGACCGGCGGTGGTACTGGATGGAGCAATCCTTCCCGGCTCATGACATTTCCCTGCGGTCGGCGGCTCAGGAGAACGTGGTCATTATTGACATAACCAGCGGCAGCAAGGTGATTGGGGAGATGGACCGGTTCGGGGCCATGACCCTGCTTCACGAGGAGGCCATCTATATCCACGAGGGAGTCCAGTATCAGGTGGAGAAGCTGGATTACGAGGAAAAGAAGGCTTACGTGCGCGAGGTCAGTGTGGATTATTTCACCGATGCCAATCTGGCTGTGCAGCTGAAGGTGCTCCAGGTCCATAAGGAGGAGCGGGCGGAGGGGCTGGTCCGCCAGTTCGGAGAGGTCACCGTCAACGCCAAGGCCACGATTTTCAAGAAAATCAAGCTCCGCACTCATGAGAATATCGGTTCGGGTCCGATCCATCTGCCGGAGGAGGAGCTGCATACCAACTCCTACTGGTTTTCGGTGGATGAGGAGATTTTGCAGGGGAGAAATGCCAATGATCTGCAGTTTGCGCTGCTGGGAGTGGCGAACATCCTGGTTTCGCTGGCGCCGCTTTATCTGATGTGCGATCCCTCGGATATTCGGGTGGTGCCCCAGGTGCGGGCCGTCCACAACAAGCAGCCCACCATTTTCCTGTATGACCGTTATCCCGGAGGCATCGGGTTAAGCGAGCGGCTCTACGAGGTGCACGGACAGCTGCTGCGCCAGGCCAGAGACACCATCCAGCGCTGCGGCTGCATGAGCGGCTGCCCGGCCTGTGTGGGGCCGATTGAGGAGGTAGGTTTGTTGGGCAAACAATTGGCAGGGGAGCTGTTGGGCCATCTTTTGGATTCCCATGAGAAGGGGGAAGAAGGAAGCGCATGAGCGGATTAAAGGACCGGCTGCGCCGTTATGTTGGTCAAAATGCGGAAGCGGCATCTGATTCGGCAAAGGATTCTTCTGCCGGGGCGGAGCATGGGGAGCCGTCAGAGGCTTCGGCGGAGCCTGTGCCGGTGTCTGCTGCCGGAAGGGAGGCTTCGGCGCTGCTGCCGGCAGAGGAGTCTCGCCGGGAATGGGAGGAGTCTTTGGGAGCGCAATGGGACCGGCTGGATGCCGCGCTGGTCCACACGGAAGAGGGAGACTTTATCCGCCGCAAGCTCAGCTACTCTGCGGATTATATACACGGCTCCTGCAGGCTGGCTGATTTGTACCGTCATGCCGGGGAATTGCTGGCTTTTGCCCAGGATGGGGAGAGTGCGCCTGTTACGGCAGAGGAGCTGGTCTTCTTCGATACGGAGACAACGGGATTGGGCCACGGCGCAGGCAATGTGGCGTTTATGGTGGGATTGGGCTATTGGCAAAGCGGAACCTTTATGGTGGAACAGCTGTTCATCCGCAATCCGGCAGAGGAGCTGGCCATGCTCAGCTACTTGAAAACCATGCTGGAGCGGTTCCGGTTTATGGTTTCCTACAACGGCAAGTCCTTTGACTGGCCGCTTTTGCAAACCCGCTTCGTCATGCACCGGATGCGCGGTCCGGAGCCCGAGCCCTTTCATCTGGATTTCCTCTATGCCTCCCGCAGTCTGTGGCGGCATACCCTGCCCTCCTGCAAGCTGGGGAAGGTGGAGGAGACGCAGCTGGATTTTGTGCGGGAGGATGATGTGCCCGGCTCGATGGCGCCGGCGCTCTATTTTTTGTACCTGGCGGAAAAGAAACCCGACTCGATTGCTCCTGTTTTTTTTCATAACGGATTGGATATTCTGTCGCTGGCCGGTCTGGCTGTCCTGTTCGCCAAGGCGCTGCAGGGGGAGTATAACAGCTTAAGCCGGGTGCCGGAGGAGCAGTTCCGTTACGGTCTTTGGCTTTCCCGGATGGGGCGCTCGGGGCTGTCTGCCGTGACCATGGACCATCTTTATCGCTGTGTCCTTCAGGACGGGGAAAAAAGCGCAGCCTACCAGTACCTGGCCACTCCTCTGGCGGCTTATTACAAACAATGCGGACAATGGGAGCAGGCCACCGCTCTGTGGTGCAAAGCCATTGCCTCCGGCAAGGAAGCCCCGTCTTCCCTGGGACCGTCCCTTATTCCGTATATCGAGATGGCGATGTACTGCGAGCACCGCCAAAAAAGCTACGAGGATGCCCTGATGTATGCCGACGAGGCGCTGCAATGGGCCGAGGAAAGGCATCGTCTCTTGCAAGCCGCCTCAAGGCGCGCTTCCGGAAGGGGCAAACCCTCCAGGAGAAAAACAGGCGCTGTGCCCTTGGAGGAGGAGCTTCTGGAGCTGGCAGGAGCAGCCGATAAGGCCGGCAAGCCGGATAAGGCGGGAGAAATGGCCAAGGAGCTGCTGAAGCGTACGGAGCGTCTGAAGAAGAAGCTCCAGCGGTCAGCGGGCGACGCTGCAGGCCGGTACGCTCAAGAAGAGCAGGCGGAAGCGTAATCGGGCGGGGGCCCGATTTTGTGCATAAGAGAATAAACTCTGCGGTGTGGCGCATGCTAATGGAAAAACATCCCACCACGGAGGTTAAACCATGCCTGAGCTGCCCGAGATGGAAACCTATCGACAACTATTGATTCCGCGGCTTGCGGGAAAAGCCGTAACCGGCGTGCAGATTGAAAGGGAGAAGTCCATTAATGTGCCGGCGGCGGATTTTACCGCGGCTGTGCTGGGGGTGCGGGTGCAGGGAATTTCCCGGCGGGCCAAGCATCTTCTTTTTCATATGGAGCAAAATCGGGTGCTGCTGCTTCACCTTATGCTGGGCGGAGCGATGGTATGGGGCACTCCCGAGGAACGTCCCAACCGGACGGTTCAGGTGGAGCTGGCTTTTGGCGGTGACCGTCTCTATTTTATCGGACTGCGGCTGGGTTATCTTCATCTGCATCAGGAGGAGGAGGCTGTCCGTTTGCTGCGGAAGCTGGGCCCCGAGCCGTTTGATCCGGCGTTTACGGAACGGGAGTTTATCGGTCTTTTTGGCCAAAAGCGGGGTTATCTGAAAACCGCTCTTGTGGACCAATCCGTACTTTCGGGAATCGGCAACTGCTATTCGGATGAAATTTGCTTCACGGCGGGGATTTTGCCTCAGCGCAAGCTGGACAGTCTATCCGAGGAAGAGCTTGTCCGGCTGTTTCAGGCCATGCGGTCAACGTTGTCCGAAGCCGCCTCCCATGGCGGTTATATGGATATTCCTTTGTTCAAGGGCGATACGCTGACAGGGGGCTTTGACCCGCTTTGCCGGGTGTACGACCGGGAAGGCGAGCCTTGTGTCAGGTGCGGAACGGCGATTGCGCGAGTGGATTTTGCCTCGAAGAAATCATTTTCCTGTCCGGGCTGCCAGCATTAAGGAAACGGGAGGAACGCCATGCGTATCGGCTGCCATATCAGTATCCGCCGCGGCTATCTGCAGGCCGCCAGGACTGCCGTCTCTCTGGGGGCGCAGTCCTTTCAGTATTTCCCCAAAAATCCCCGCAGCCTTGTCCTGAAAAGCTGGGACCGCAGGGATGCTGCCGCGTGCGCGGCATTTTGCCGGGAATTTGGCCTTGTTTCCATTGCCCACACCCCTTACCCGGTCAATCTGGCGGTGCCGCCCGGAGAGCTGCGCGATTTGACTGTACGTTCCTTGCGCAATGATTTGGAGATTGCGGAGGATTGCGGCAGCTTGGGGATTATCGTCCACTTTGGCAAGGGCAAGCAGATTAATCCGTTACAAGACTATCAAAATATACTACAATGTATAAATGAGGTTTTGTCCCGATGGGAAGGGAATACGCTGTTTCTGCTGGAAAATTTGGCGGGAGAAGGCGGCAGCATGGGTACCACCCTGGAGGAGCTATGCCAAATCCGCAGGCTCTCCGATTATCCGGATAAAATCGGGTTTTGTCTGGACACCTGCCATTTGTTCGCCAGCGGAGTGTGGAGGCCGGGACATATGCAGGATTGGACGGCAAAAGGGGAAGCGTTGGGTTATTTTGCAGAATTGAAGGCCGTTCATCTCAATGATTCCCGCTATCCGTCCGGGTCAGGCAAGGACCGGCATGCTCCCATTGGCAGCGGCCATATCGGTGTGGAGGAGTTCCGCTCGTTCTTCTCCTATTTGGGGGAGCGGGACCTGCCTGCGGTTTTGGAAACGGAGCCCGGGCTTGACGGCACACACCGGGAGGAGCTGGCCTTGGTCAAGCAATTGATGATGGAAGGAGATGCTCCATGATCCATGTATTTATGGACGATGCCCGGCCCAGGCCTCAAGGCTTCACCCTTGCCCGCACGGCAGAGGAATGCCTGTTGTTATTGGAGCTGGAGGAGGTGGACCTGCTGTCCCTGGACCATGATATGGGGTTCGATCAGCCGAGTGGGCTGGAGGTAGCCAAGGAGATTGTGCGGCGGTCCTTGTTCCCTCGGGAAATCTACCTGCACTCCTCCAACATGGTTGCCCGATCGCAAATGTTTCAGGCGCTTTATCCTTTCCGCCCGGAGGGGACGCGGATTCATACCGGACCGGTTCCGGAGGAGCTGCTCCGCCGGATCGCCGGGGAGTGCGGGTAGGGCGGGGGCGGTAGGAATCAAGTTTGGAGAGAGATAGATAGAGAGGAGAACAACCATGATCAGGATGGAAGATATCAAATTTATCCGCAACCAACGGACCATACTGGACAACATTAATCTTACGATGGAAAAAGGGCAGCATTGGGTTATTCTTGGCCGCAACGGCTCAGGCAAAACCACGCTGCTGGAGCTGATGACGGGATATCAATTTCCCAGCTCGGGCAAGGTTCAGGTGCTGGGCCACCGTTATGGGCAGGTGGACATCCGCGAGGTGCGGAAGGAAATCGGCTACATCAGCCAGTCCCTGATTGAGCGTTTGGCCCTGAAGGACCCGGTATGGGAAGTGGTGGCTACGGGGGAATACGCGTTTTTGCGCTTTTACCAAACCATTGACCCGGCGGTTATCGAAAAAGCGGAGGGGCTTCTCCGGCAGGTGCGGCTGCATCATCTGAAAGACCAGCCCTTCGGTACCCTGTCTCAAGGCGAGCGGAAAAAGGTTGTGCTGGCCAGGGCGCTGATGGCCAATCCGGCGCTTTTGGTTATGGATGAGATGTGTTCGGGTCTGGACCTGTATGAGCGGGAAAAGCTGCTGCAGGATATCGGCGAACTGGGGGCGGCCGGAGAGTCGCGGATGATGGTATACGTCACCCACCATTTGGAGGAGATCATTCCCGCATTTACCCACGTAGCGCTGATTGAAAACGGCCAACTGGTTGCCGCGGGGCCCAAAAAAGAGGTGCTGACGCCGCAATTATTGAAGCGGGCGTACGATCTGGATGTGGACATTGAGTGGAGCCATGGGCGGCCGTGGGTAAAGGCATTATAATCTGGGGGCTTGCAGTGGGCGGATGTCGGCTGCAGGCCTTTTATTGAGTTTATAATTAATGATATAAACTATATATTGCATTAACAAGATTCAGCCCCCGACGATAGCGGAACTCAGCGGCGCTTATTGGCGGAAATTGGAGGAAAGTTTGTGGTAGCGGAACTGAACGGTCCTTAAAGTGTGCTAAAGCCCGAATTTCCTGCAAAATGGCTGTCGATAGTCCCGTAAGAGCTGTTCAGTTCCGTTAAAATGTGCAACTATTGGATGTGAGGTGCATAAGAGTCTCTCAGTTCCGCAAGTGCGCGGGGCTTAGCAATCGGCGTTCCACTAGGCCCGGCAGTCCACATTCCGTTAACACTGGCCCAGCAGTCGGCCGCAAAAAACCAATTGCCAATTTGCCCCATGTGACGCTATAATCAGGACCATTACCATTTTTAAGGAGTGGTGCTGTGAGGGAAGCCTGCGATTTTTTGCAGCCCGGAAGGCTGCTGGAGAACCGCTACCGGATTCTTGGGCTGCTGGGGCAAGGCGGCATGGGACGGGTGTTTCTGGCTGAAGACGAACGATTGCCCGGCAAAAAATGGGCTATCAAGGAGCTGAAGCCGGGCCCCGCCCAACGGGAGCTGCTGGCGAAGGAAGCCCGGGTGTTGGCAGAATGCAGCCATCCCGGACTGGCTGCGGTGACGGACTTTATCCCGGCCAATGCCCACGGCGTATGCTACCTGGTGATGGAATTTATCCAGGGCCACACGCTGCTGCAGGTGCTCCGGGAGAAGGGGCCCATAAGCTGGGCAAAAGCGGGCGGCATTGGCATCGAGCTATGCCAGGTGCTGGCCTATTTGCACGAGGGGCGGCCGGTTCCCATCATTCACCGGGACTTGAAGCCGTCCAATGTGATGCTGGATGAGAACGGCCGGGTCCGGCTTATTGATTTCGGCACAGCCCGGCATTACCACCAGGGGGCGAATGCGGACACAGTCCGCCTGGGAACCCTGGGCTTCGCCTCCCCCGAACAGCTGCTGGGCCGCCAGACAGATGCCCGGACCGATTTGTATGCGCTGGGGGCGGTGCTCCATTTTCTGCTGGCGGGAGGGAACAGGCAATTGCCGGATGGGGAACGGGGCGCTTTGCCGGAAGAGGTTCCGCCGGAAGCACAGGCGGTTATTGCCAAGCTGCTGGAGGAGGAACCGTCCAGGCGGTTTCAGCGGGCCGAAGAAGCGGAGGCCGCGCTTCGTGCCGCCTTGCTGCCCCACGAACAGGCAGCAGCCGCACATAAGCGAACCCCGGTGGCAGGGACAACCCACGCCAAGAATGCCCGCAATCCCTCTTCGCCCCAAATGCGGATTGTGGTGGGCGGATTGACGGGCGGCAGCGGCGCTACTTTTACCGCCATCGCCCTGGCCCGGTGCCTCCATGCTCTGGCTTTGCCCCATACGCTGTTAGAGCTGCCTGGGACAACCCCCGATCTGTACCATATCCTGCTGGGAGATCAACATGCGCCCAAGGGATACCGCTACTGGACGGAATCGGTTTGTCTGCGTCCCGGTGGCGGGGAGCCGGGCAAAGAATGGGTGAGCGGACATACGGAATGGGTGCCGCTTGCCCCTAACCGCGGTCTGGAAAAATGGGATTCCGCTTGCGCTAAGCAGCTTTTGGGGCGAATCATCCGGCCGGCGGCCATTATGGATATTGGATCAGCATGGACAAACCCGGCTCATGAAGAGCTGCTGGCGGAGGCCGATCTGATTCTGCTGGTATGCGATCCGTCTCCCTTGCATTTGAGCAGAGGGGAGGCCGCGCGCAATTGGGGCCGGTTGGGCAAGCTGAAGCAGAAAAACCGGCGGATTGAGATTATCGCCAACAAAGCGGTGGGCTTTAAGGGAAAGCAGGAATGGCTGGAGTCGCTGCCTGAGCGCCCCTTCTGCCAGATTCCCGAAATTCCGTCCTCGGCGGTATTATCCGCCCTTTGGCAAGGCAAGCTGCTGGCGGATCAGCCTGCCGTTCACCCGCTTTTAAGGACTGCTCTGGAGCCGGTCATCAGCATGATTCTGGCCAAGTGCGGCCATTCCGGCCAGCGGAGGTCTATTTGGCGGCGGCTCCGCACGGCAGGCAAGCAGGATTGAGCTTTACGAAAGCATTTGGAAAAAAAGGGGTTGCATTCCTGCTCGTCTGTGCTATACTCGTAGTTAATTGATCCATAACGAGATGCGGAAGCACCGCTGGCGTTGGTTTATTTGCGCCGGCAGTGCTTTTTTTGTGCTGTCCGGACGAGTTTTCACGGGAGGTGTAGCATTTGAAAAAATGTGCCGTGGGCCTGCTGTCTCTGGACAAGGAATACACGGAAAGGCTGCTGTCCTTTGTGCGTTTGTCCGAATACCGGCCGTTGGTGCAGATCGTCTGGTACACCAGCGGGGACTATTGCCGAAGCATGATGGCGGGAGAGAACAAACCGGATGTACTGCTTCTGGACACAGCCGATCCAGAAAGCGGGAGCCTGCCACTCCAGCTGCAGCAAGGCTGCCCGGTGGCGCTGCTAAGTGAGGAGGGGGCCGCTTTTGCCCAACAGGACGCAATTCTGCTGGAAAAGTATCAGCCCCTAAACCGGCTGCTGGACGCGGTGCTGCAATTGGCGGGCAAATCGGCGGACGGCAGGGGGCGGGAGGCTTCCGGGAAAGACGGCTGTTTTATTCTTGGCGTGTATTCCGCATCAGGGGGAGCGGGCAAAACCGTATTCGCCTATACCGCTGCAGGGCTGCTGAGCCGGATGGGTTTCCATCCTCTGGCGCTCACCTTGGAGAGCATTCCTTCCTTATGCTGGAGCGGTGACGGCGAAGACCGGTTCGGAAGAGCCATGTACCGGGTGACCGGCGGAACGTCAGAAGGAGGACCCGGTTTGGGGCCGGAGCTGGTGGAGGATGCCTGCCGCAAGATCAGATTTCTGCCTGGAGCTTCAAACCTGGAGGACCTGGAGGAGATGGACAGGGAGGATTCCCTTGGCCTGATCCGCCGCGCTTCGCAAACCTTGGGGGCGGACGCGGTTATTGTGGATCTGGACAGCAGCCTTCATCCCCGGATATTGGGGGCGTTGCAGGCCTGCCACCGGATCGCCTGGCTCATACCCGATCATGGTGTCGTCCGGCACAAAGCGGAACGGCAGCTTCCCAGGCTGGCGGAGGCAGTTCCGGGAATCCGGGACAAGCTGTCGGCTATTCTGAATGCCGGCAGCGGGCATCCGCAGGATTGGCAGGGCGGCGGCATGGAAATCGAGGAAATATTGCCGTACCAGGAGGAATGGCGCTTTCTCCGTGATTTCCGGCAATTGGAGACTTCCACGCTGTATGAGCGCCGGCTGCAAAAATGGCTTTTGTCCATGATGCAGCCCCCGGCCGGATTGGCAGGTGAGCGCAGCCATGGATGAGGAGGCCTTGATCCGCAGACTCCGGCAGGAGGTGGGATCAAGCATCGACTATTCACAATCGTTGTCTGATGAGCTGTTGACCAAGCGTATCGAAGAGGCGGTGTTTGCCTTGTCCCGGGAGCTGCCCCTTCACTTCCGGAAGAAAAACCAACTGATCCGCAGAGTGTTCTCCTCCTTCCGCGGGTTGGACATTTTGCAGCCCTTGCTTGACGATCCGGCAGTTACGGAAATTATGGTGAACAGCCATACGGAAATTTTTTATGAGCAGGCAGGGAAAATCCGTTCCTTTCAGGGCGGGTTCGATGAACCGGCCAGGCTGGAGGATATGATTCAGGCCATTGTGTCCAAGGTCAACCGGACGGTGAACGAAAGCCAGCCCATTGTGGATGCCCGGCTGGCAGACGGCTCGCGGGTGCATGTGGTGCTGCCTCCCGTTGCTTTGAAGGGACCGACTCTTACCATCCGGAAATTTCCCAGCCATCCCCTCACCATGGAGGAATTGGTCAACCGGGAATCCATTTCCGCAGAAGCGGCCGCTTTCCTGAAGCAAGCCGTCCAGGCCAAATACAATATTTTTATCAGCGGCGGCACCGGCTCGGGCAAAACCACCTTTTTAAATGCCCTGTCCGGCTGGATTCCCCAGGGTGAGCGGGTCATCACTATCGAGGATTCCGCTGAGCTGCAGATTCGGCAAGTGGACAATCTGGTATCCCTGGAGACCCGCAATGCCAACACGGAGGGCAAGGGACAGATCACCATGCGCGACCTGATCCGCGCTTCCCTGCGGATGCGTCCCAACCGGATTATCGTAGGCGAGGTGAGAGGCGGGGAAGCGCTGGAAATGCTCCAGGCCATGAACACGGGCCATGACGGCTCCTTAAGCACCGGGCACAGCAATTCCAGCAAGGATATGCTGAGCCGCCTGGAAACCATGGTGCTGATGGGAGCCGCGCTCCCGGTGCAGGTCATCCGCAGCCAGATCGCTTCGGCATTGGATCTTCTTGTCCATCTCAGCAGAATGCGGGACGGCAGCAGGCGGGTGGTGGAGATAGCCGAGGTGACGGGAATCCGGGAGGGGGACATCGAGATTGCCCCGTTGTTCTTGTTTCAGGAGGCGCCTTCCTCAAACCCGGGCAGCGGCAGAGTAAAAGGGGCTCTCTGCGCCACTGGCCATATGCTCGCAAACCGGCAGAAGCTGCGGGACGCGGGGCTGGAGGATGTGCCGGACAGGAGGGATGAAGCTTGAAATTGCCCATTGCCAAACCCAAAGGAAGGCACGCTGTCCAGTCCGCCCGGCAAGCATGGAGCGGACCCTCGGAAGGCACCGTTTATACCGCATATAATCTCTCCACCACAGAATATGCGTTATGTTTTGCCGTCGGCGGGTTGGTTTGCTTTTGCATCGGCTACCTTTTTTACCACTCGCTTGCCGCCGGGCTGCTGTTGTCCTTTGCCGCTTTTGGCGTACCCGGCCGGTACCGGCAGATGCGGGTACACAAGCAGATGAACGAGCTGCGCCTGCAATTCAAGCAGGGGCTCCATGCCCTGGTGACCTCTCTTACGGCGGGAAGATCCATTGAGAACTCCTTTGCCGCTGCCGCCGCCGACCTTGGTTTTTTGTACAGTCATCCCCAAACCTTCATTGTGGTGGAGTTTCAGCGGATTAGCCGGAGAATGGCCAATGGGGAGACCATTGAATCCGCGCTGGCGGATTTCTGCCGCCGCTCCGGGCTGGAGGAGCTGTCCCAGTTTCTGGATGTGTTTGTTACTGCCAAACGGACCGGCGGCAATATGGCCGAGGTGATGCGGCGGACCTCCCAGATGATCGGGGACAAAATGGAGATCCAGCAGGAAATTTCCGTGCAGCTGGCGCAACGGCGTTTTGAATCGAGAATTCTCGGCGCTGCCCCGCTGGGAGTGATCGGCCTTTTGTATTGGAGCTCGCCGGATTATATGGAGCCGCTGTACGGCAATGCCGCAGGCGCTTCCATTATGACGGCCGGCTTGGCCGTTATGCTCCTGTGCTGGTGGCTTACCGGGAAGCTAATGGAGATGAAGCTGTGAAAGCCTGGAGTATGCAAGCCTGGATACGCGAAGGGTTGGAAAGGCTGCGGATTTATGAGCGGTGGCCCTTATTGTTTGAAATGATTCATGTGCGGATGGCCGCTTTGCACGGGGCAAACCGCGCAGCGGAGGCCTGCCGCAGCTTTGCGGCGGAAACCGTCCTTCATCTGCTTGCATTGGCTGTTTTTTCGGCTGTTTTGGCTCTTGCCAGCGGGGCCGTCATGATCCCGTTCTGCCTGCTCTTGATGGTGTTTTTCGTCATCTTCCGGGTGAAATCCCTGGAAACCCAAGTGAAGCAAAAAAGACGGAGAATTGTCCTGGAGCTGCCGGAGCTGCTGAACAAAATCACCCTGCTGCTCCATGCCGGGGAGACCTTGCATCAGGCCATCCACCGTTCCTCCCAACAAGCGGATGAATCCCATCCTTTATATAAAGAATGGGTGAAACTGTCCCGGGCCTTAAAGGACAACCGGCCGTTCGTCATTGCCATGGAGGAGTTCAGCCGCTCCTGCGGCGTGCTGGAGGTATCCATGTTTGCCACCAATGTGCTGATGAATTTCAAGCGGGGAGGAAGCGACTTTGCCTTCTCCCTGGAGGAACTGTCCCATACCTTATGGGAAAGGCGGAAGGCGGCGGCCCGCACCATCGGAGAGGAAGCATCCGCCAAGATGGTGTTTCCCATGGTGCTGCTGTTTTGCACCGTGATGCTGATTGTCGCCGCCCCCGCCGTATTGTCCATGCAGTAAACCATTATTGAAGGAGGCTTCATATGAAAAAGGGATGGCATCAGATTAAACGGTTTTGGAACAATGAGGACGGGCTGGGTACGCTGGAAATGCTGTTGATCCTGGCGATTATCGTGATTATTGCCATAGCGTTTCGCAAATGGATCGTGGAATGGGTGAACCGGCTGTTTTCGGATACCAATGCGGATATCCAAAACACCAAGACTATTGTTCCCAACACCCCTGGTCCGTGACAAAACGCCGGGAGGATCGCCTTGGCACTCTATATGGAGTTCATGGAGCGGAACTGTGCAGAGTGTGCAGCCTAAGGCACATGCGCCCCATCCGCTGCCTCCGCCGGTTTTGCCGGAATGAAGCCGGCAGCTTCCATGTTGAATCCGCCCTGCTGATGCCGGTGGTGTTCTGGTTCACCCTGGCTATGCTGGGGCTTGGATTCCTGGCCTATGAAAAAGGGGATTTGATCCAAGCCGCCTATGAATGGTCGGAGCGCTCTGCTTATGTCTGGAAGGATTCCCATAAGGATGCAGTCTCCGGCGCATTTGTGTATCAGGACATGGATGATGTGTATGCGGGGATGGTGTCCGAAGGTCTGGGTTGGCTCCGCGCCTCTTTAAGCGGATTCCGCCAGGCGGATATTGCCCTGCCGGGGCTGCAGGTGTCGGGCCAATCCTTGTCCGGCCGGAAGCTATGGCGCTCTTCCCAAGGGCTGGACGGCAATATTTCCGGAAAAGGCAGCTACTTTAACCGGGTGCTGGAAGGGGAGGTGCGGGCGGATTGGTCAAGGGAATGGTCTTCCTGGGTGCAGAACATCCTGTCTCCCCAGGGCAGGCAGCTGGAAGAAGGGGCATCTGTATATGTGGCCGATCCGGTGGAATTTCTGCGCACGGTGGAGCTGGTTTCCACCTATGCCTCCAAGCTGAAAAGCCGGTTTTCGTCGCCGGAGGAGGCATCCAAGGCTTTGCGGCAATTGCTGCCGGGAGAGGCCCAGCCGGTCATCATCAAATCGGAAGCTCAGGCCAAAGCCTATCTCCAGCAGCTGCTCCATGCCAATGGAACATCGCTTGAGACCCCTTACGGGAACCGGGTAATAGATGTCCTGGATGCGGACGGCTTCGCCCATGAAGCAAAATATACGGTGAACAAAACGGACGCCAAGCTGCAAATCCAAAAGGATGCGGAGCTGATCCGCACAGGCAAGGTGAAGGGTGTGGTATGGCATTTTTTCCTGGTCCAAAAAACGGGCAAATTCGATACGACGCCGGCCCTCCTGCGGGAGCTGGCGGAGAACGGCATTATGGTGGTTTACCATCAATAAACAGCAGGCTGGCGGGGTGAAGCGGTGGGGAGGTTTTGGAAGCATACAAACGGGTCGGCGTCGGTTTATCTGATGATTGTTCTGGTGCCGATTTTTCTGTTTCAGGCGCTGTTTGCCGATCTGATCCGGCTGCAGCTGGCCCAGCGGGAGAATGAGCTTGCCTTAAAGGCGGCGCTGCGGTCGGTGATGTCCCGGTACGACCGCACGCTTGCCGGATACGGCTTGTTTGGGCTGCGGTGGGAGGAGAGCGGCAGCGTCCCGCTATACTTGGATTACCTGAACCGGAATCTGGCCGGGGGAGAGGGCTACCGTTATCTGGATTTGCAGATGGAGCAGTCGGGCAGCGGAATTGAGCCTGTTTATACCTTGGCCAATCCGGAGGTGCTGAAGCGCCAGATCGTGCAGGAGATGAAGCTGAAGGCGCCGGTGGAGTTTATCACGGAGCTGTTGGATAAATTCCAAAAAAGCAAAGCGGATCAGGCCATGAGCCAGGCCAAGCTGTATTCGGACAGTATGCGGGAGCTGGAGAAGCTCCACTGGAAGCGGGAGGAGGCATTGGACAAGGCATGGGAGAAGGCGCAAGCCATGCTGGAGCATGTGGAAGGGGCAGGGGCCACCTTGAGCAGCAATCTGACCCGGCTTACGGCCTTGGCCGGACAGATCGGAGACCGGACAGAAGAGCAGGTGCTGGCGGCTGTGTCCGATGCGGAGAGGACGATTCAATCGCTGAACGAACGAATCCGGCAGCTTCAGCAATCCATGCTTGCCCTTTCCATGGCAATGGCCTCGTTGACCGGCCAGGAAGGGCCTGGAGCCGCAGAGTCTCTGATGAGCGCCATGTCCGCGGTCCAGAACGAGTTGAATGCGGCAAGCACCCTTCTGTCGGAGCAGTCGGCCAATCTGGCCAAATTAAAGCAAACTCTTGCCGATATGGCCGAGTACGCCCTGTTGTTTGCTTCCTCCAAGCAGCTTGTATCCGCCACTGAGCAGAAGCTGGATACGGACTACCGCGCCCTTGGCGCCGCTCTGGACCAAGCGGAGGAGCTGCAGGGGAAGTGGCTGGCTGAGCTGGAGCGCTACCGGGCGGCCAGTACGGCCGACAGCCAGCTTTCGGAGAATCTGCTGCTTATGACCTCAGCTTATGACATGGCTTACTTCTCCCGTTATAAGACGGAAGCGGCCCGTATCCCGGCAGCCTTGCACGGATTGGCTCTGCGTTGGGCGGAGCAGGCCTGGTGGAACACCTCCCAATGGAGCAAGGTGGCGGAGGAGCTCCAGGAGCTATCGGCGTTTTCGGCATCCTTCAAAAGCAGCAGAGCGTCGCTGGAAGCGGAACGGCAAGCAAGAAATGATGCGGCCCGGAATGAAGAGGAGCAGGAGCGGCAAAAAATCGGCAACTCTCTGGCGGAAATCCGCAAAGCCGTGACCGGCTGCAGCACCGGAAGCGGGGAAATCGCTTTGTACGCAAAGCTGGGCGGACCTGACAGCCTTGCGGCCAAATACAGCGCCTACAGCAAGCTGGCGGCGGCCCCGCCGGGGGTAAACCGTCCCGCTGCGGAAGCGGACACATCCGTGGACCTGGGGATGGACATCATCGGCAAATTCAGCGGCTTTCTGGCTGGCTTGCGGGATGAGCTGTTCATCAATGAATATGCGCTGGATAAATTCAACTACCGCACCTGGGGAAAGGGAGAGGCGGCGCCAAATGAAGGCCTCGCCCGCTCCAAGCCGGGGGAGCATCCCTTGGTCCGGCAGGAGGCCGAATATCTGCTGTACGGCTTTAACAGCTGCGATTTGAACCTGGGCGCCGCCTATGGCGAAATGTTCCTGCTGTTTCTGGGGATACGCACGGCGGAAGCGCTGATGGAACCTTCGTCCGGCGCCGCCGGAGCAGTCGCTCCCCTTGTGGCCCTGCTGAAGGCCGCCGCCGAAGGGGCGGTGAGGGCGGTGCAGGATATGCACACATTGACGGGAGGAGGAGCCGTGTCCCTGTTTCAGAAGCTGGGAGCCTTCAAGGTAACCTACAAGGATATGCTGCGGGTGATATTCATGCTCCATCCCAACCAAACCTCCGTGCTCATCCGGATGCAGGCCTTGCTGGAGCTGAACACCGGCGTCGATCTTACCCGGACTACCACCTATGTCCAGGGAACATCCGCAGCCAGTGTCAATATGTGGTTTTTGCCGGGAGTATTAAAGGCCATCGAAAAAACGGGAGCCTTCAATCTGGACATAGAGGAAGGGCGGTCCCGGTTCCGGCAAACCGCCGTGTATGCCTATGATTAAACAAACAGAGGGCTCGATTACAGTGGAGGCGGCCATTGTGCTGCCAGCAATGGTGATGTTTGTTTTGTTTATGACCAGCCTGATTCAGATTGCGGCTGCTGAAGCGGCCTTGCGCTCGGCCGTCTCTGAAACCGCCAAAAGCGCCGCCGCCCACTGGGAGCCGGTGCGGATGGTTTACCGCGAGGCCAAGGATCAGGCCATGTCCACCGCACCCGGTCAATGGGCAGGCAGCATGGCGGACAAGCTGATGGACGCCCGGGCAGGCTGGGCGGAGGCGGAAGACTGGGTGCTCAGGTATGAGTCCCTGTTTCCCGATATGGTGGGGCTCTTGGTGCAGTGGGAGATCAACAAGCGGGAAAGTCTGGAGCAGCAGGGGATAAATACGGTGGACGCCGCTGTCCGCAAAGTGACGGACCCTCTGCTGTGCCGGGCCTTTGAGCCCATTCTCCGGCACTATGCCAACGGAAAGCTGCTGAAGGCGGAGAGGTTGTCGGTGGAAGCAGTCAAGCTTCCCTCCTTGGAAGAAGGAGGCGACGCAAATATGCGGATTACGGCGGGGTATGCCTTGCGGCTTCCTGTTCCGTTTTGGAATAAGACCCTTTATTTGGAGAAAACCAGTGTGGAGCGCGCTTGGGTGGGAGAGGAATGAGAGTATGGATATGTTGTTAGGCATGTTGGCCGTTTTGACGCTGACGGCGGGGTATACGGATTTGCGGCACCGGAAAATTCCCAATTGGCTGTCCCTGGCCGGACTTGGCGGCGGGCTGCTGGGGCATATGTGGACGGGAGGTTTTGCGGCTTTGGGCCGCTCACTAATGGGGGCGGGGCTGGGGTTTGGCGTTATGCTTCTGCTGTATGTCTGCAAAGCTGTGGGCGCCGGGGACGTGAAGCTGTTCGCGGCAATCGGAGCCATTGGCGGACCCTGGCTGACATTTTCGGCCATCACCTATTCCGTTTTATGGGCGGGGGTGATCGGCATCGGAATTCTCCTGTACCGGCGGCGGCTGCTTGCCGGAGGCAAGGGGATTTGGCTTGCAGTGACTGGATTTTTGTTTATCCGCCAGAAGCTTTGTCTGGATGAGCGGCTGACTCTCCGGTTTCCGTTTATGGCGGCGGTTATTCCCGGGATCTGTACGGCATTGTGGGAGACGGGGAGCAAAGGAGTGCCTGTATGGATGCCGTAACGTATCTGGATATGACCTTTACGGCAGAAAAGGGGCAGGGGCGCTATTGGCTGCTGACCCAAAAGGGGGCCATGATCCCCGCTGCCGCCTTATCCCGGCTGGACCTGCGGATGCTGGAGCGGCATTCCATCCCCCGGGTCCTGTCCCTGGATGTGGAGGAAATGAATGCGGAGGCCAGGCTGCGGTACAGGCTTCCCGTAGGAATGCCGCTGCAAAACCGCTTCCAGGCCGGAGACGCGGATGCGAGACTGCTGATGGAGGTGCTCCTGACCATTGTCTCCACCTTGGCGGACAGCCGGGTCTATTTATTGGATGAACGCAAATATGCCCTGCATCCTTCCCTTATTCTCATCGGTGAAGGCCCGCGGGATATTCAGATGGTTTATTTGCCGCTGCGGCATTTGGAGCAAAAACCCTCCATCCGCCACGAGTTGTACCAGCTAACCCTTCAATTGATGGAATGGGGCGGCATTTCCCTGGAGGAGTGCAGCGTTATGGTGGAATGTCTCAAAAGCTCCTTGTTTGAGCTGGAGGATTTCAGGCAGCTGCTCCTTGCCCTGCAATTCTCTCCCGGGCAGACGGCTTCTGCCGGCCGGCCAACTGCGGCGGAGGAAGCCGAACCTGCGGAGGCTGGCCGGGACCGCCCTCCGCCGCAGCCAACCTCTGCAACCGCTGCGCCGCCGCTTGCGGCAGATGTGCCGGATGACGGGGATACCCTGCGCTTTCCTTCCGTTCAATGGAAGCTCTCCTCCGCTGCGGCGCTGCGGCTGGCGCTGGTGCTGACGGCGGCGGGCTGGGGCGTTGCCGCGCTGTTCCCCTCACCGGCGGCAATGGGCGCCGCTGGCGCTGTTGCAGTGGCCGGTTTGGCCGTTTATGCCCTCTGCAAGGGGCAAGAAAAGAAGCGGCTCCTCATGGAATTGGAAGAGGAGGCGGAGGGGGACAGTTGGGCGCAGCCATTGGCGAAGCCGGACTCATTCTTTCTCCGGGAGTCGCCGGAGGAACGGACAGAGCTTCCCGCCGCCGCTGCCCCGCGCTCCTTCCAATGGACAGAGGAGCGGAACCGGCTGTACCGGGAAAATCCGGCGTTAACCGTTTTGCTGGAGGCGTCCGCGTCAAGCGGACCGGCAGTGCCGCCAACGGAGCTGCTGGTGCCGGAAACGGAGCTGCTCGCTCCCCAAGCGGCGCTGGAGCTGCTGGAGAATGAGGCTGTTGCTTCCTCCCTGGCGATCACCCGCTCCCGTTTTTCCTTCGGGCGCAGCCCCGGCGAAGCCGATTGTGTGCTACATGCCTCCGGCATATCCCGGATTCACGGAGAAATAAGGCGGGAGGGGGAGCTGTGGACACTCTGCGACCTGGGCTCCAAAAACGGCACAAGGCTGAACGGGGAAGCCCTTAAGCCCCATGAGGCTTATCCATTAAAAAACGGCGACAGAATCACCGCGGCCCAAACCCATCTGATCTTCCGAATCCGCTGAACCCGTGGTATAATCCCCCTTAAATAGATTTGAGGAGAGATGTGGAATGCTGCGGCATGTAGTGCTGTTTAAATTGGCCGATCCAACCCCGGACAAGCTTCAGGAAGTGAAGGACAAGCTGTTGAGCTTGAAGGGCAGAGTTCCCCAGCTTCTGGATATTGAGGTCGGCATCGATGTGGTCCGTTCGGAGCGTTCTTACGATGTGGCTTTGATTACGACCTTCGCCAGCTTGGAGGATATGAACGCGTACCAGGTGCATCCGTATCATGTTGAGGTCGGTAGCTTCATTGCCACCGTAAGGCAAGCCGCGGCGGCAGTGGATTTTATTATCGATTAACCGCAAAAAAACCGAACGAGGCCAGAATTGGAATGGCTGTGCCTTATAACCGCAAGACGCCTGCCGGAACGCCGGAGGGCGTCTTTTTTCATTTCATTTCCTTTCAAATTAATGTTTGACGAGGGATTAGGAAATTGTTATTATGTATTTATAATACTTAGTAAACGATAAAGTTTATAAATTAAACATTAATTGAAATAACCCAAAAGAAGTTATTTTAAAATTTTTTTAGCAAAAGTGTTTCATAAGATCAGCATCTGGTTAATACCTAATTAAAGGTATTTGGATAACGTAAGTCGAAGTATTTGGAAATATAAGACATCCGACCCTTCTAAGGAGTGTGAGCCACCATGGCATCTGCAAAGCGCGCTAAAATTCGTGAGGAAGTATTGCAGGAGCTGTATTCCTATCATTTGGTAGAAAAGGGCCGCAAGGCCATGATTCCAAAAACATGGGAAGAGATGAATCCGGAAAAATTCTTTGCCCTTGAATATTTGGCGGAAAACCGGCTTATCCGGTTCCAATCCGAAGGCTCCCACTATATGGCGAAGATTACGGCGCAAGGCATCGCCGCCTTGAAGAAGAAGAAGGCTGCCGCCGCGCAGGCAGTTTCCTGATTATAAAACTCAAGCAGGAACCGGACGGGGAAATCCCGTTATTCGGTTCCTGTTTTTGTTGTCCGTAGGAATTCCGCGGAATCTGGTGTACAATGAGAAGCTGGGAAACCTTTTGAGAGGCGGGATAAAATCAATGATGAATAAACCCTACATAGACCATATTGATTCTACTTATGTGCTGGCTGTCCTGGAGGATTTGCTGGCCATTCCAAGTCCCAGCGGCTTCTGCGAAGAGGTTCTGCTCCGGGTGGAGCGGGAGGCGGCCAAGCTGGGCTGGCAGACGGAACGGACGCCCAAACAAGCCTGCATCATCACCATCCCCGGCCAAGCGGGAACAGGCACACTTGCCTTAACTGCCCATGTGGACACCCTGGGAGCTATGGTCCGCTCCATTAAAGGCTCAGGCGCATTGCGCTTTACCCCCGTTGGCGGATATGCCATGAACTCCATTGAGGGGGAATACTGCACCGTCCATACCCGCAATGGGCAAACCTACACCGGAACCATCCTGACCACCAGCCCTTCCGTCCATGTATACAAGAACGCCAGAGAGTTGAAGCGGGAGGAGGAGAATCTGGAGATCCGGCTGGATGCCCCTGCGTCCAGCAAGGACGAGGCGGCGGCTCTGGGTATCCGCAACGGCGACTATATCTCCTTCGATCCCCGCACCCGTGTGCTGGAGAACGGCTACATTAAATCCCGGCACTTGGATGACAAAGCGGGAGTGGCCTGCCTCTTCGGGCTGGCGGAGCTTATTGCCCGGACCGGAGCCAAGCCGCACAAGACACTGAAGCTGATGATTACCTCCTATGAGGAGGTGGGGCATGGGGCGGCTTATATGCCTGCCGATGTAGCGGAGCTGATTGCCGTGGACATGGGCGCCATCGGGGATGACCTGGCGTGTACGGAGCAGGATGTGTCCATCTGCGCCAAGGATTCCTCCGGCCCCTACGATTGCGCCATGACCACCCGGCTCATCCGGCTGGCGGAGCGTGACAAGCTGCGGTTTGCGGTAGATATTTATCCGCAATACGGCTCGGATGCCTCCGCCGCCATGCGCGGCGGCAATAATCTCCGGGCCGCCCTGATCGGGCCGGGGGTCCATGCTTCCCACTCTCTTGAGCGCACCCACCGGGATGCGCTTATGAACACCATCTCGCTTCTGGCCGCTTATGTGCTGGAGGCGGAAGATAAGCCCGTAAAGGAGCCGAATGCGTAAATGAATGTCCTTACTGCAGAAAATCTGACCAAAACATATGGCGTGAAGGTGCTGTTCGAGCAGATTTCCTTCAGCGTTGCGGAACGCCAGCGGATCGGGCTGATCGGCGTCAACGGAACGGGCAAATCCTCTCTGCTGCGGATTCTGGCCGGGCTGGAAGCGCCGGATTCCGGGAAAGTGATTCAGCCCGGAGGCTTCCGCATCGCCTACCTGGACCAGGCGCCGGAGTTTACCGAAGCCGTCTCCGTGCTGGACTATATCTTCCAGGGCGATCTGCCTGCCATGCGGATCATTCGGGATTATGAAGCCGCCTTGGCCGCTTTGGGAGCTGACCCGGAAAATCCCGAGCAGCAGAAGCGCCTCTTTGCCGCCCAGCAAGCCATGGATGCCTCCTCCGCTTGGGAAGCGGAAACCCAGGCCAAAACCATTCTGTCCCGGCTTGGCATCCATGACTACTCCCAACAGGTCAACCAGCTCTCCGGGGGCCAGAAGAAACGGGTGGCCCTGGCCGCCGCGCTGATTCATCCCGCCGATCTGCTGATTCTCGACGAACCTACCAACCATATCGACAACGAAACGGCGGAATGGCTGGAGGGACAGCTGTCCCGGTACAGAGGCGCACTGCTGTTAGTTACCCATGACCGGTACTTCCTGGACCGTGTGGCCACCCGGATTCTTGAGCTGTACAAGGGCGACATTTATCCGTATGAAGGCAACTATGCCGTGTACCTGGAGAAAAAAGCCGAGCGGGAGGAGATGCAGGCGGCGTCGGAGGACAAACGGCGCAATCTGCTCCGCCGGGAGCTGGAATGGCTCCGCCGCGGCGCGCAGGCCCGCTCCACCAAGCAGAAGGCCCGGATCGAGCGGGCGGAAGCCTTGCAGAAGCAGGCCCCGGATGCTCCTCAGGAGGCCATGGAGATCCATGTCACCGCCAGCCGTCTGGGCAAAAAGGTGCTGGAGCTGGAGAATGTCTCCAAAGCCTACGGCTCCAAAACCCTGATCAAAGACTTAAGCGCTCTGATTCAGCCCGGCGACCGGATCGGCATTATCGGGCCCAACGGCAGCGGCAAAACCAGCTTGCTGCGGATGCTGGCCGGACAGCTTCAGCCGGATACAGGCAGCATTGAAACGGGAAGCACCGTCCGTATGGCTTATTATACCCAGGAGAACGAGGAGCTTGATCCCAACAAGCGGGTGCTGGAGTATATCCGGGACGCCGCCGAGACCATTAAGCTGGATGACGGCATTACCGTAACCGCCTCCCAGATGCTGGAGCGGTTTATGTTTCCCCAGGAGCAGCAGTGGACCTACATCGGCCGGCTGTCCGGCGGGGAGAAGCGCAGGCTGTACCTTCTGCGCACCCTGATGGGGGAGCCCAATGCGCTGCTTTTGGACGAACCCACCAACGATCTGGATATCCAGACGCTGACCATTCTGGAGGATTATCTGGAGCATTTCCCCGGGACCGTTATCGCCGTTTCCCACGACCGGTATTTCCTGGACCGGGTGGCGGACAAGCTGCTGGCCTTTGAAGGCGAGGGTGAAGTCCAGCCTTTCCTGGGAAGCTACTCCGAATATCTCGCAGCCCGCAAGGACAGGGAGGCGGAAGAACGGGAGGCCCCGTCCGCCACAGCCAAAAAAACTGCGGCACAAGCCCCGTCCGCCACAGCCGCCGCCGCAACCTCCGCCGTTTCCCGTCCCCGGAAGCTCTCCTACAAGGAGCAGAAGGAATGGGACGGCATTGAGGAGCGGATCGCCCGGCTTGAGGAGGATCTGGAGCGCATCCGCCGGGAGCTGGCGGCTTCAGGAAGCGATTCCGTGAAGGTGCAGGAGCTGTTTGAGGCGCAATCGGCCAAAGAAGTGGAGCTGGATGAAGCCATGACCCGCTGGACGGAGCTATCCGAGCTTATAGAAGCCATTGAGCGGGAAAAACGGGGATAATCCGCGAAATTCCTTTTTTCCGGCCCTGTTTTATGCTACAATAGCATTTTGAGTATATGACTATTCCTTCATGGATGAAAAGGCGGTTACGGACAGATGATTACAGTAAGCAATGTATCCCTTAGATATGGCAGCCGCGCGCTGTTTGATGAGGTTAATATCAAATTTACACCCGGCAATTGCTACGGGCTGATTGGCGCCAACGGAGCGGGCAAGTCCACTTTCCTGAAAATTCTCTCCGGCGAAATCGAACCCAGCACCGGCGAGGTGGCCATCGGTCCCGGCGAACGGATGGCTGTGCTGAAGCAGAACCATTACGAATATGATGACGTTCAAGTGCTGAAGACCGTTATCATGGGCCATACCCGGCTGTACGAAATTATGGAGGAAAAGGATGCCATCTATATGAAGGCGGATTTTTCCGATGAGGACGGCATGCGGGCTGCCGAGCTGGAAGGGGAGTTCGCCGAGCTGAACGGCTGGGAAGCGGAATCCGACGCCGCTGAGCTCTTGATGGGGCTGGGCATCACCAAAGATAAGCATGATCTCCTGATGCGCGAGCTGGATAGCAATGAGAAGGTCCGGGTTCTGTTGGCCCAAGCGCTGTTCGGCACCCCGAACATTCTTCTTTTGGACGAACCGACGAACCACTTGAACCTGGAATCCATCACCTGGCTGGAAAACTTCCTGGCCAAATTCGATGGCACCGTTATCGTCGTATCCCATGACCGGCACTTCCTGAACCAGGTTTGTACCCATATCGCAGATATCGACTTCGGCAAGATTCAAATGTATGTGGGCAACTATGACTTCTGGTACGAGTCCAGCCAGCTGGCCCAGAAGCTGATGTCCGACAAAAACAAGAAGGTAGAGGAAAAGCGCAAGGAGCTGGAGGAATTTATCCGCCGCTTCAGCGCCAACGCCTCCAAGTCCAAACAAGCCACCTCCCGGAAGAAGCAGCTGGAGAAGCTGACCCTGGATGATATCCGTCCTTCCAACCGGAAGTACCCGTATTGCAATTTCAAGGCCGAGCGGGAAGCAGGCAAGCAGCTCTTGGCGGTGGAAGGGCTCACCAAAACCATCGGCGACGAGAAGGTGCTGGACAATATCAGCTTTACGGTGAACAAGGGAGACAAAATCGCCTTTGTTGGTCCCTATGGTCTTTCCAAAACCACCCTGTTCCAAATTATTATGGGCGAGCTTGAGGCCGATGCCGGCTCCTACAGCTGGGGCGTCACCACCTCCCAGGCTTATTTTCCCAAGGACAACTCCGAATACTTCGACGGCTGCGACCTGACCCTGGTGGATTGGCTGCGTCAATATTCCAAGGAACAGGATGAAGGGTTTATCCGCGGCTTCCTGGGACGGATGCTGTTCTCCGGCGAAGAAGCGGTGAAGAAGGCCAATGTTCTCTCCGGCGGCGAGAAGGTGCGCTGTATGCTGTCCCGGATGATGCTGCAGGCGGCCAACGTCCTCGTTCTCGATGAACCTACCAACCACTTGGATTTGGAGTCCATTACGGCGCTGAACAACGGCCTGGTGGATTTCGACGGCACCATGCTGTTTGTATCCCATGACCATCAGTTCATCCAGACCATCGCCAACCGTGTCATCGAAATTACCCCCAACGGCATGATCGACAAAATGATGACCACCTTCGATGAATATCTGGAGAATGACGATGTGAAGCGCCAGCGGGAGAAGCTGTATTCGTAATGTTTGATCCCACTATCTATGAAAATGTAAAGATTGTGATGGAGGGTGCAGTCTATGACATGGACCTTGGAGGCCTTATTCAAGTGACGGCCAGAGAGGATCTGGTGGATCTGGCTTCCCTCTCCCGCACCTTCCGGATTGCCTTCCGCACCAAACCGGATGCCGGAGGTTATACCGCCTGGATGGAGCTGTCCTCCTCCCTGTCGAATATGGCGGCGGAAATTCTGGAGCAGCCGGAAGCCCAGGCAGGCTGCTCCATCATGATTTCCTTTACCGCCGCCCTTTCCAAGGGAGCCAATCCCCAGACAGCCTGCGAAAAAGCGGAAAGAGCCATCAGAGCAGTCTGGGGCGAACAGTACAGGATCGAACAGCAAATTACGCATAGCTACAGTCAGGGCCAAGAGGAGGTCCGCCACACCGTCCGGCTTTTGTTCGGAAGAACCTTCACGGAAGCGGTGATCGACGACCTTCCCGAGCTTGCCGCCCACACGGACAAAACTTTGGGAATATTGGGCTGAAAAAGAAAGCTTTGCTTCGCTGCCATTCAAGGGAGGATAAGCGCATGATTCAGGTTTTGTTTGTTTGTCTGGGCAATATCTGCCGTTCCCCTATGGCCGAGGCAGTGTTCCGGCATAAGGTGGAGCAGGCCGGACTTGCGGACAAGATCCGGGTGGACTCCGCCGGAACCGGCAATTGGCATACGGGCAAGCCGCCCCATGAGGGAACCCGCGGGATTCTCAAGGAATTCGGCATCTCCGACAAAGGCCTTGCCGCCCGCCAGGTGAACGGGCAGGACTTTGCCGTCCACCAGTATATCGTGCCTATGGATGCGGCCAATGTGGCGGATCTGCAGCGGTTTGCGCCGGAGGGGCACGCTGCCCAGGTGCTTCCGCTGATGGATTATGTGAAGGGACGGGAGCATACGGACGTGCCCGACCCGTATTATACCGGCAATTTCCAAGAGGTTTACGAAATGGTGGACGCCGGATGCGAGGCTCTGCTCAACCACATCCGCCAGCGGGAGAAACTGACTTAAAAAGGCTATACTAACTTAAACACACCTGGACTTCATTGGAGGTAGCCAACCTTTATGCTCCGCAAAGCGTCCGCATTCATGATCATCTCCTTGCTTGGCATCTTTTCCACCGCCGACCTTCGGGCGGTAACCTATGAGATTGTGATCTATGGAGGCGGTCCGCAAGCGGTATCCGCCGCGCTGACGGCAGTATCGTCCAGCCGCCAGGCGGATGTGCTGATGATTGTGCCGGAACGCCAATTGGGCTCCACCATGACTGCCGGCAGGCAGAATCTGTTTGATGTGAACTATCACAAACCTTCCAGCCTTCCACCGGGATTGCCTGCGGATTACGCAGGCTCCCAGGGAGGCTCTTTGTATCGGTTTGTGAAGGCGCTGGGAGCGGTTTTTGCCCCGTCGGAGATGGAGGCTTATTTTGTCCGCGAAACCAAGGCCTCAGGCCGCATCCGGGTGCTGTATGAAACGGATATTACCCAGGCGGATCTTAAAGAAAATGCCGCATCCATTCAAGAGCTCCATTTCCGCAAAATCCGCAAGGACCCCGAGGATGGCCGGTACCGCTTCAGCGGCGCAGCCTCCTCCTCCGTTCAGGCCGAGGTGTTCATTGACGCCTCGGAAACCGGGCGGCTGCTGCGGCTCACCGGAGCAGGCTACACCACCGGGCGGGAGGATACGGGCAAGGACCAGCTGCAAATGGTCGCCACCTTGATGTACAAGGTGAAGGGAGTGGATGCGTATGCCGCTATCGCCCCCAACAAAACGGCCAACGGCGTGGCTTATTCCACCAGAGGCTCCTTCCAGTTCTGGGGCGGACGGGAGGTCTACACCATTCCCGAGATTCTGGCTTATGACCGGAACAGCCCCTACTTCAGGCTGAAGGCGTACAATGCCGGGGAGGACGGTTATTCCCACGTGGGGGCGGACACCGGCAAAACTCCCTTTTGGCTGAACCACATGATTATTTATAAGGTGGACGGCCGCAAGATGTGGCGGGACCGGGAGCTGGACAACGGATTGTATCCCGAATCCCCGGAATTGGACCCGGAGGAGGCCCGGGAATTGGCGGTGCAGGAGCTCAAAACACCGGAATATTGGGAGATGATCCGGAAGCTGCCGGGGTTTGCCAATGTGGAGCCCGTTCTGGAGAATGGGGAGCCGGCAGTCGGAGAGATCCTGTACCTGCGGGAGACGATTCATGCCTGCAACAAGCCGGGAGCCCCTGCAGCCCATGCCCTGACGGAAGCGGATGTGATGAAGGGCGGGCAGGAATTTTACGACAGGCGGATCGGCGTGGGCTTCTATAACTTCGACTCCAATACGTATCAGAAGCAGGAAGCCTTGACCAATCCGCTGCATGAGCCTTGGTACGTGCCCTATGAGGTGCTGCGGACTCCCTATGTGGACAATCTTTTGCTGCCGGGTTATGCGGCCAATATTGACTCCTACTCCTGGTCGGCCATGCGGGTTTATCCCAATCTGATTATGCTGGGGGATGCGGCAGGCGCTGCCGCGGCGCTGGCCGCGGACAGGCGGATGGAGCTGGGCCGTCCGGATATGGGGCTTCTGCAGAATGTGCTGCTTCAACATCAGGCGATTCTGGAAAAGTGACGGATTGCATTCAGATAAATATATGTTATAATGGTTATAGAAATCATATATGTGACATGCAATGTACCGTTTTCCACTACAAGGAGGGAATCGCCATGATGAACCTGTTTGTGAAGGAAAAGGAAGCAGCACCGGAAGAGATCCGGAACCTGGAACGGCCCGCGGGGGCCCGCGATGAAATCCAGCGCATTCTGAAGGAAGACAGCAAGGATGTGTGGATGGACACGCCAACCAGCCTGTTCAATCTGTTCCCGCCCAAATATTAAGCCCTTGCGAATAGAATAATAATGACAGCCCTTTTGCTGCGGCAGAAGGGTTTTTTCTATTTCTGCGGATCTCCGTAGGAAAGTATCCCTCAAAAGCGGATTTGCCGCCGTATTTCCCGCCTGTTTAGGCTTATACTTATACTGGGAGCGCCGCGTTGCAAACGTTGTAATTCCGGCGCATCCGTTCCATAATCTGTGCATGTGCCGCTTTTCCCAAGCGCCGAGCGGCAACTTTCCCAAGCGGAGGATTCTGCGCATGGCCACCTTCATCAGCAAAGCCCCCTTTCGTAAAAAGCTGATCGCCGCTTTTATGGCGGTGACACTTCTGTCCATTTTGATTACCTCTTATTTCTCTTATTCCATCACTTCCAATATTTTGGAGGAAAACGCCTTGAAGCTGACCCAGGACACGGTGGTCAAAACCGCCCAAACCCTGGACGAGAAGCTGAGCAAGCTGACTGTGGTCATGATGACCTTCATGATCAGCCAGCAGTTTCAGAGCATGCTGAAGGATGTATCCCTGGGCAATCATAACCAGTATTATACCCACTGGACCAATCTGGACAATGTGTTCTCCCAGGCGCGGATTGCCGAGCCGCTGATTCAGGGCATTTTTGTTTCCACGCCTATGGGAGAATTTTATCCCCTATCCATGAACCGCAACAGGCAGGCTCCTTTCCAGGATACGGACCTGTACAAGCGGGTAGCCAGTGAAAAGCGGACGCTGTGGATTGAAGGCCATGAAGATCCGCTTTTTTACGGCAAACAGCGGGTGGTATCCCTGGTGCTGGAGCCCATTGCCGATTTTCCCCTGAAGGATGTTTACGTGGTGGTTAATATCCGCGAGGACGGTTTGCGCAGGCTGGCCGGCACGGAGGAGGGAAACGGCGGTTCCCGGCGGTTCCTGATGGGCGCAGGGGGAACGCTGGTCTGCAGCGAAACCGATCCCCTTGTAACAGAGGCGGCGGAGAGCGCATTGGTGCAGGAGGTAACCCGCGAGGGTCTGACCGGCTACACCTCCGTGAATAAAGACGGGAATACCTATTTGTTCAATTATGCCCGCATGCATGTCAATGACTGGACCATTCTGGCCATTCAGTCCAAGGATTACGTGTTGAAGGATATGATCTATGTCAAATGGATGATCGTGCTCATTACCCTGGCCAGCTTCCTTATTACCCTGTTTGTGTCCGGGGCGTTTGCCCGGTATCTGCTGAAGCCCCTGCAGAAGCTCCAGCGGGTCATGAAGCGGGTGGAGAGCAATGATCTTACCGCCCGTTTTGAAAGCCTGCAGGAGGATGACCTGGCCCAGGTGGGCTTCCGCTTCAACCGGATGCTGGATCAGATCGTGGTGCTGATCGACGAGGTGAAGGGGGCGGAGGCCAGCAAGCGGAATACGGAGATCAAAGCCTTGTCCGCCCAAATGGACCCCCATTTTCTCTACAACACCCTGAATGTTATCTATTGGAAGCTGAAGCTCAAGCAGGTGGACCAATCCCAAACCATGGTGGTCTCCCTGTCGCGGCTGTTCCAATTGGGGTTGAACAAAGGCAAGGAGATCACGACCCTGGAGAAGGAGCTGGAGCATGTCAGGCTGTATCTGGAGCTGCAGGCCTCCTGCTACGAGAATCTGTTTGAATACAGCATTCTGGTCAAAGACCCGTCCTTGCCTGCTTTGACGGTGCCGCGGATCATTCTTCAGCCGTTGGTGGAAAACAGCATTCTGCACGGCTTTTCCAGCATGGAAAGCGGGGGGCGCATCAGCATTGAGCTGGATTCCGATCCTTCTGCGGAAAGCTGGAGCATCCGGGTGGAGGATAACGGCTGCGGCATGGAGGAGGAGGTTGTCCGGGCTATGCTCCAGAACCGGCAGGGCAAGGGGTATGCCATCGGCAATCTGATTCAGCGGCTGCAGCTGTATTATGGCGGGAAGGCCCGGCTGCAGGTGGACAGCCATCCCGACCGCGGCACGGTGATATACATGTCCATACCGATGAAGGGAGCAGAAACCGATGTTTAAGTGGAAAGAGATCAGCATTTGCGTTGTGGATGACACCCGCACCGTAGTGGAAGGCCTGAAGGCGATGGATTGGCAGGCGGAGGGCATCCGCTTCGCGGGTACGGCCGCCAACGGAGAGGACGGTCTGGAGCTGATCAAGGAACAAAAGCCCGACATCGTCATTACCGATATCCGGATGCCGCGGATGGACGGGCTGACCATGCTCCGGTCCATTCTGGAGCTCCAGCATACCTGCAAGGTTATCCTGATCAGCGGCTACACGGATTTTGAATATGCCAAGGAAGCGGTTCAGCTGGGGGCCTTTGATTTTGTGGTGAAGCCGTTTACCGAGGAGGAGATTCTGGGGACGGTCCGCCGGGCCAAGGAGCAGATTGAAGCGGAGCGCTCCCGGCTTTTGTCGGTCCAGGAGATGGAGAGGAAGCTGCGGGAGAGCATTCCTCTCCTCCAGCAGGAATATCTGGGGCTGTTGGTGCGCCATCGCACCAACTGGGAGCGGACCGCCCGCCGCTGGGAATTTCTGAATATTCCCCTTGACCCGGAAGGCTTCTGTGTGATGGCTATGGAGATTGACCGGATTCAGGAGCATTCGGAGGATTCGTCCGTGAATGAGATGGAGCTGATGCGCTTCTCGCTCCAGAATATTGCGGAAGAGACCTTGCGGGAGTATACCAAGTGTATGGTTTTTCGTTCAAGCATGAACCGGTTCGTGGTTGTGCTGAATACCGGGCCGGAGGACAACCCGTCCCCCTGGGCCGAATCCATCTGCAAAAATATTGAACGCTTCACCAAATTTACCATCTCTGTGGGCGTGGGGGGAAATGTAAAGGATATCGGGGAATTGCCGGATTCATACGTTCAGGCAGTCCAGGCCCTGTCCTTCCACATGTTTACGGAGGGCAACGGGGCGTTGGGGTATACCCAGCTGTCCCGGACAGACCGGCAGGCGCCTTTGGCCTTGGAGCAAAAGGATGAGCTCCTTCTTATGCTCCGCTCCGGCAACGGGGACCGCGCCGCCGCCTTGCTGGCGGACATGGCCGATTCCCTCCAGCATATGACGCCCAAGCCCCATCCGGATTATGTGCAAAGCCTGTATGAGGAGCTGGCTGCCGCCGCCATCCGCACCTTTTATGAGCTGGTGCCGCTGCCTGAGCTGCAGCCGCTGATCGACCGCTACAAAACCCGCCGCCCGGAATTGCCGTTGGCCGGATTGGAGCAGCTGCTCCAAACCTTTTGCCGGGAGGGGGCGGAGCTGGTTAAGCTGCATCATGTGTCCGAGGGGCAGGCGCTGATTTATAAAAGTGTGGATTTTATCAAAAGCCATCTGGACCGGGAGGTGCGGGTCAGCGAATGTGCCGCCTGGGTCCATTTGAGTCCCAGTTATTATTCCGGCCTGTTCAAGAAGGTGACGGGTTTGACCGTTACCCAATACGTCACCGCCGAGCGGATCGCCAGGGCCAAGGAAATGCTGATCGGAGGCTCCCAGGTCCAGGAGGTGGCCAACGCCTTGGGCTATGAGGAGCGGCGTTACTTCAGCGAGGTGTTCAAGAAAATCACCGGCAAAACCCCTTCGGAATTCCGCGAGAGCTATCATCCGGAGGAGACGGATGGACGGGATTAGAAGGAGGCGGGCATTACGGACAACAGTGGAATCGTATCCCTGCACAGTAGGTTTACCCCACTCCTTTCCGGCGGGGAGAGCCGTATAATCAAAAGTGTAAAGAACACTATTCGACAAAAGAGGGGATATGCACATGTGGAAAAAAGCCATCGGCTTAAGCCTCGGCGTGGTCTTGACGGCAGGACTGGCCGGATGCGGAGGTTCGGACACCTCCAAGGACTCGGCTGCCGCCAGCACCGCTCCTACCGCCGGCCCGAAGAAAATCATCAAGTATTGGACCGATGACCGGCATGACCAGGAGTACATCAAGGAGTTGGTCACCAAGTTCAATACCACCAACAAGGACAATATTGAAGTGGAAATGACCGTCCTTTCGGAAAACTTCGGCCAAAGCGTGGATGTGGCCTTCGCAGGCAACCAGGCGCCGGATGTGCTCCGGCTGAAAAGCGGCAATGCCGAAACCTTTTATAAAAAAGGCTATATCGCTCCGCTGGACTCCTACACGACGGATGATCTGAAAGCCAAGTTCAAGGATCTGCTGATTGACAAGGTTAATATCTTCGACGGCAAGCTGGTCTCCCTGCCCAATACAGGCCTGACCCTGCGTCTGGTGTACAATCAGGAGCTGTTTGAAAAAGCGGGCATCGCCAAGCCGCCGGCATCCTTGCAGGAAATGGTGGACGACGCCAAAAAAATTACCGAAATGGGCAAGAAGGACGGCGTCTACGGCTTCGCTCTAAACTTTAAAAGCCCCAAGAGCGCCTTCGACCGTTCCATCCGGGAAATCCTCTCCCTAAGCGGCTACCAAGGTTTGGGGTATGATTTGAAAACCGCCCAGTTCGATTTCGCACCTTATGCAGAGGTTATGAAATACTTCAAGCAAATGAACGATGACGGCAGCATTCTGCCCGGCGCCGCCACCCTGGATATCGACCCCATGCGCGCCCAGTTCGCCGCAGGCAAAATCGGCATGTACCTGAGCTTCTCTACGGAGCCGGGCGTGTACACAGATCAATTCCCGACGAAAATCAAGTGGGCCGGAGCGCTTGCGCCTACCCTGGACGGCACCATTAAAGGCACCTCGGAGATCGTGTCCGCCGGCACCTGGCTGGGGATCACTAGCAAGTCGCCCAATAAGGACGCGGCTTGGGAATTCCTGAAATTTATGTACGCCGATGATATCCTGACCACCTATCACGAAAAAGGCTTCGGCATCGCCGTTGTGCCCAGCATTGCAGCCAAGGCGAAAAAACCGGAAATTCCCGGCATGGACGGCTTCCTGGTGGGCAAATACGACTCCATGTGGCCGGTAGCCCCCAACGTTACTCCGGAGGGCGCCAACTATGCGGACACCTTCTTCAAGTACATGCTTACCGGCGGGGATCTGTCGGCCATCACCAAGGATCTGAACACCCGCTATAACACTGCATTGACCAAAGCGGCCGAAAAAGGAGAGGTAAAGGTTAGCCCGGACCCGTCCTTCGACCCGGCCAAGCTGCAAGGCAAATAATCCAATCCCCCAAAAGTGAAGGGATGCTCTGCAGCGGATTCCCGGTACTTTTGGGGGAGCCCCCGAATGGAAAATCAAAAAGCAAACGGTTCAAGAAGGGGCGGTCGGCGCACTTGTGGACGAACGCTCCTTTTTTGCACCCCCAATCCGACATACAAGCCCAAGCGAATGCTTACGAAGCCAGTTTTTCGCCAACGCAGCTTCGCTTAGCGTTTAACTCAAAACTCTTAGGAGGAAAAGAAGATGTCCAAATGGACCCGCTTCCGGGAAAACACCCTGTTTCTTTTCCCCAGCGTCATCCTGACTCTGGCTCTCGGCATCTACCCGCTGTTCTGGGTGCTGCGATTTATGTTCTACGATTATGCGGGCTACGGCGACGCGCTGTTCGTCGGCCTGGATAATTTCCGGCGGCTCCTCCGGGATATGCAGTTTTGGGATTCCGTCAAAAACACCTTTGTGTACGCAGGCGGCAAGCTCATTCTAACCATTCCGCTGTCCCTGCTGCTGGCGGTGCTCCTGAACGGCAAGCTCCGCGGCCGCAATTTCTTAAGAGCCGTCTATTTCATGCCCACTGTAATCAGTACCGCCGTTATTTCCGTAGTCTTCTACATCATCTTCAATTCCTACAACGGCATGGTCAACCAGCTTCTGCTGAAATACCATATCATCGACGCCCCGGTGGATTGGCTCGGCCCCAAGTTCGCCATGCTCACGGTGATTATCCTGGCCGTATGGGGAGCGGTGGGCAACTACATGCTGCTGTTCCTGGCCGGACTGCAAAACATCCCCGCCGATCTGTACGAAAGTGCCTCCATTGACGGCGCCAACGGACCGCAGAAGTTCTGGTATATTACCGTTCCCATGCTGGGACCGGTGATGCAGATGATTATTATGCTGGCGATTATTGCCGCGCTGAAGGGGTATGAGAGCATCATGGTTATGACGGAGGGCGGCCCCATCGGCAAAACCGAGGTTATGTACCTGTACTTGTACAAATTGCTGTTCCCGGTATCCACAGGCTCCGTTGTTACCCAGCAGATCGGCTACGGCAGCGCCGTCGCTTTTGCAACTGCCATTATCGTAGGTGCCATCACCATGCTTTATTCCTATCTCAGCAAGAGAATGAACAATGTGTTCTAGAAAGGAGCGGGTTTAACATGAATGCGAAGCAAAACTCGGCTCCGAAGGTTCCCGGAGCGCTCCGGCTGCTGGGCCATCTCCTCAAGTGGGCATTTTTGCTGGCTACGGTGCTGTTGACTTTATTTCCTGTACTGATGACGATCTTTGGTTCGCTGAAAACAAATGCCGAGCTGATGAGCGGCGGCAATCTGCTGCCCCAGCACTGGCAATTCCATAACTATATAGAGGCTTGGCAGCAAACAAACTTTGCCCGTTATACATGGAACAGCGTGTTCCTAAGCGTTGCTTCCACCATCGGCACACTGCTGGTAGCGGCTATGGGCGCGTATGTTGTGGACCGTAGGCAGTTTCGGGGCAAATCCCTCTATGTAGGCATGCAGGCTGCCACCATGTTTATCTCCGTTGGCGCTGTTGTGCTGCGTCCCCAGTTCGACCTGATGGTATTGCTTCATCTGAATAAAACCCTGTGGGGCGTGGTGCTTATTCTGGTCAGCGCCCATGCCAGCACCTTCTTCATTCTGCTCAGCTTCCTGAAGTCCATCCCCAAGGAGCTGGATGAGGCGGCCATGATTGACGGGTCCAATTTTACCCGCAGCTTCTTCGTGATTATCCTGCCTTTGCTTACGCCGGGCTTGGGAGTTTCGGGGCTGTTCGCCTTCCGCCATGCTTGGAATGAATATATCCTGCCGCTGGTATTTACCATGACCAATCCCCAGATGCAGACGCTGACGGTAGGCCTTGCCAATCTGCGGTACGGCTCATCCGCCGCCATGCAGATCCATCTGATGATGGCAGGAGCCTGTCTGTCCATCCTCCCCATGCTGGTGGTCTATATTGCCGCGAACAAATCCTTCATGCAAATGAATGCCGGCTCCATTAAAGGGTAAAAGCGAGCTGCCGCGCTGCGGCAAGCAACAGGAAGACTGCCTGCGGGCGGTCTTTTTGGCGTTGCGGCGGAAGCGCAAGGCGGAGGCGGTCCGGTAGCACCTGCCGGGAAAACATGATATCCTAAAACAATAAGCAGAGCGACTTACTATGTACGAAAGGGGACGGACCCTTGAACCGGGATTTTATTTCCATCCCAGCGATGGAGGGGGAATTGAAGCTCTCCCATAAGAAGCAAGGCTACGGCTACACCGTCACCACCCGGGAGTTTATTATTCAAAAGCCCCATGCCAACTATTATTTGCAGCTGGCGGATATTCTCAGCATTATTCCGGCGGAGCCATACGGCTTAAAGCCGCTGCGTCATCTGCCGGAGTGGCCGGAGCATGCCGGGCTGGTCAGCGTGGCGCCGGGCTCGCGGCATTACCGGATCATGGTCCGCCGGGCGGTGCTCCATAACCGGAGCGGCATGCGGACGATTGCATCCTGCGATTTTATCCTGCCTCTGGACGAGCGGATGTTCCGCGCCGTGGTGAACTGGTCTGGGCTTGACCCTATCGGCGGCGGCTCGGCGGAAGATCATGGAGGAGGCTGAGGACGGCATGTGGAGAGGAAGGTTCGCGCCTACGCCGTCGGGACTTCTGCATCTGGGGAATGCCGCTGCCGCCTTGCTGGCTTGGCTGCAAATACGCTCCATGAACGGCGAATTTGTGCTGCGTATCGAGGATATTGACGGGCCGCGCTCCAAAGCGGAATTTGCCCGGCGGATTCCCGGGGATCTCCGTTGGCTGGGCCTGGATTGGGAGGAGGGGCCGGATGTGGGCGGCCCCTCCGGGCCTTACATACAAAGCCAGCGGCTCGGGTATTACGGGTCGGTGCTGGATGCGCTGGACAAGCTGGGGCGGACGTACTCCTGCTACTGCAGCCGGGCGGAGCTGGCGGCAATCGCCAGCGCCCCCCACGGGCTGGCTTCGGAGGGACCGGCTTATCCGGGGATTTGCAAGAAGGCAAGCAAGGAGGAGCTGGCGGAAAAGGCGGCCCGCAAGACACCTTCGGTGCGGTTTGAGCTTCCTGCGGAGCCGCTGGCGTTTGTGGATGAGGCGGCGGGTTTGCAGCAGGTGCCTGCGGGAGCGGGAGGGGATTTCATCGTCAAGCGGGCGGACGGCATTCTTGCCTACCAATTGGCGGTGGTGGCCGATGATGCCGCCATGGGCATCACCCATGTGCTGCGCGGCTTTGATCTCCTGGACTCCACACCCCGGCAGATTTGGCTGTACCAGGCTCTGGGGTGGCAGGCGCCGCAGTTTGCCCATGTACCTCTCTTGCTGGGGCCGGACGGCAGCCGCCTGTCCAAGCGCCATGGAGGCATAACGCTTGCGGATATGCGGCAAAGACAAATCAGGCCCGAAACGGTCCTTGGATTGATCGCCCATGCGTATGGGCTTCTGGACCGGTTCGAGCCTGCAGCCGCCAAGGAGCTGATCCCCCTGTTTTCGCTGCAGGCGCTCCCCAAGGAAGCGGTCCGGCTTTCGGAAGAGGATTTGGCGGCGGTAGCGTATGGGTAAAAAGCGGCTGATATCAGCTTAACGCCGCTTCCATGCCGGATTGGCTGCAGCAGCGGATATACGCCCGCTTCAGCCGGAGCATCCCTTCCCGGATTACCTCCGGCGCGGAGTGGCTGAAGTTCAGCCGGATGGTCCGGTTGCCTTGGCCATCCGTATAGAAGCCGGTTCCCGGCACAAAGGCGACGCCTTCTTCAATGGCCAGGCGGAGCAGCGTATCCATGTCCGCTTCCCCGGGCAATTCCAGCCACAGGAACATGCCGCCCTTGGGCGGGCGCACGGTGATTCCGGCAAATACGGGATCATTGCGCAGGCAGTCCAGCATGATTTGCATCCGGCCGGCGTATTCCGCGCGGATGCGGCGGATATGGCCGTCCAGATCAAAGCCCTCCAGGAGCTCCGCCAATGCCGCCTGATCCAGGCAGGAGGAATGGAGGTCGGCGCTTTGTTTGGCCTTGGCCAGTTGGCGGATGACGCTCTCATCCGCCGCCGCCCATCCGATGCGCAGGGCCGGAACGACAGTTTTGGAGAAGGTGCTGGTGTAGATGACACCCGGAAAGCCTGCCGCATCCGCCAATGCCTTGAGGGAGGGGGGAAGGGTGGACGGCTCGAAGCTGAGCTCTCCGTAGGGATCATCCTCCAGAATTACTGTCTCATAACGGCTGCATAATTGCAGAACCTCCTGCCGCCGCTCCAAGCTCCAGATGGCTCCGGTAGGGTTGGCGAAGGTGGGGATGACGTACAGCAGCTTGGGCTTGTTGTCCCGCAAGGCTGCCTCCAGAAGGTCGGCGCGGATGCCGTTCTCATCGGTATCCAGGCCCAGAATCCGCGCCCCGGAGCTCTGGAATACCTGAAGCGCCGCCAGATAGGTGGGATTCTCCGTAATCACCAGATCGCCGGGCTCCAGGAGAATCCGGGCGGTCAGATCAATGCTTTGCTGGGAGCCGGTGGTGATGAGCAACTGATCGGGCTTGGCTTGAATGCCTTTTTGGGAGAGCCGCAGGGATAGAAGCTGCCTTAAGCCCGGCAGCCCTTCCGTTAATCCGTACTGCATAACGCGCCGGTCCGCGAATACGCGGGAGTAGGCGCTTTTTAGTTCTTCGGCGGGAAACAGCTCCTCTGCGGGCAGGCCGCCGGAGAAGGAGATAATTTCCTTGCCTTGGGTCAATTTGAGAATATCCCGTACAGCCGAGGAGGTAAATTGGGACATGCGGGAAGCGAAGCGGAATTCCATGACGTAATCACTCCTAAAGAGGTTGGATATAACCGGATAATTGCTGCTGTTTAATAATGTAGCATATGAATGTTGCTAAGGCAACATATAATGATGCTATAGCAACAGTTTTTTTGGGGGATGGCAGCGGCTGAAGTACATGTTATTGCCAATTTCGTCCCTTATCAAAAGGATCAGGGTGATCCTAAAGAGCAATTGCAGAACAAGCAAAGAGAGTGATTTACCAGCCGCTCAGCTATTCGTTCAGGTATAAGGCAGGGATTTCCGGCGGTCGGAGGAGTTGGGAGGCCGTCGCTGGGACACAAGAGGAATGAGGAGCGAGCAGCAGAAGGAGTAGAAGGAGCAGGAGCAGCAGAAGGAGGAAGGATGATGATAACGGGCAGCATTTGTCTGTTATTTGGGGAATGGGTGTTTTTTTGGTAAAATAACGACATCAAATGTCTGTTATTTCCGCCAAATTCCTGGTTTTCGTGAAAAATAGGGTGCTTAGCAGACATTTTATGTCGTTATTCGGTTGTTTGTTGGCCAATCGCGGAGATAGCAGACATTGTTTGCCGCTTACATTTCATCCCTTCCACCCTCTGGGTTGAGGATGAGTTGAGCTGCTCCTTTTCCCATTGCCGGGTTTGCCGAGACCAATACTGCAGACAGAGCTAGGGAGCGCAGGAGTGCCGTCACCGCCGGCCCGGTCTGCTCTGGCAGGCTCACCGGCCAACACCCTATGCCGGGCGGATTTATAACCTTGCAATTATTCACGTGAACTCGGGCTGGAGGCGTCCTCCTCACCGAACATCGTTTGCATATTCCGGTCCAGCGCATCCATCACCCGCCAGAAGGCCTGCATGTCCTCTTCGCCGATAGAATGGCGCAGCCTGTCCCGCACATGGACGGCGGAGGGCAGGCAGGCCTCCAGGACATGGCGGCCTTCATCGGTGAGATGGACCTCGCTTTTCCGCTTGTCCGTACGGTCGGCCCGGCGGACGATCAGCTTCTTTTTTTCCATAGTCAATAGAATCCGGGTCATATTGGGCCGGTCATCCATGATGCTGTCCCCCAGCTCCGTTTGGGATTGGGGGCTTTTTACCGCCAATTTATTGAGGATAAACCACTGCTCCGGGGTCAGGTCAAAGCCGCTTTGCTGAAAGGTTATATAATGAAGATGACGGATCAGGCGCGAGGTCCGGTACATCCGGAAGGCCACCGTTTCTTGAATCGGCACAAAAGAAGAGGTTGTTTCTTGCATGGTAGGCTCCTTTTTGGCTTGCTGAAATTGGATTATATACTAGGATAGGACGGAAACGCCGCCGCTGTCAAATTCAGGTCCGGACGGGGAAAATGGCAGATTTGTTGCAAAGCGGAAAAGCCCATTTAAAAGTATTGCAAACATCCCGGCAGATGTGAGATTCTATTGGCGTGACCAACAGAATTTGCGGGCAGGAGTTGTCTTATGGAGGGTATACCAACGGTACAAATTCTCGGCTTGAGGATGTCACGGCAGGCCAGGGCCAATTTTCGCTGGGACTTTATTGCAGCGGCCTTATTCAGTCTTTTCAACGTTGTATTCAACCAGTTTTACGTTCCCATTGCCATCCGCAGCGGGGCAACGGATTTCCAGGTGGGGCTCCTGAGTGCGGCACCTGCCGTCGGCCTGCTGTTTTCACCGATCTGGGCTGGACTGGCGGAAAGAGGGCGGGCCAAGTATTTTGTGACGTTTCCCAATATGGTGGGAAGGCTTCTGATCTTTATCCCGGCTTTATTTGCTTCCCCTTGGGTGTTTGTCGGCATTGCCCTGGTCTATCAGTTCCTGCAGGGCATCCAGGCTCCTGCTTATGCCACCTTGATGACCCAAATCTATCCTGCCGACATCCGGGGGCGGATTATGGGGTATGTTCGCGTAGCCATGGGGCTGCTGATGATTCCGCTGGCCTTTACCGTGGGCATCTGGATTGACCGTGCGGGAAGCTTCTACCCGCTGCTGATCGCGGCCGTTACCGGTTCCGCGTCGATGCTTATCTTCAGCATGGTCAAGGAAGAGCGTCTGCCTGATCCCCAGGCCGCCGCCCGCAAGCGTGTCCGGTTCCGCGACCAGTTCACCGTTCTCTCCAATAACCGTCCGCTGGTGCTGTTTCTCGTGGCCACGACCTTTTCCGGCTTCGGCAATATGCTGGCCAACCCGTTGTATAACATCATTCAGGTGCAGCGGCTGGGGCTGTCCAACATGGACATCGGGATCGTGCGGATTTTTTATTTTGTATTTTTGCTCACGGCTTATTTCTTCATGGGCAGGGTGATTGACCGGTATGGTCCCAAACGGGCGATGATTTTCTGCATCGGCTGCCATGTGCTGTGCACCCTTCTGTACGGTGTCTTCGGCACCTATCCGGCTGTGCTCCTGGCCAGCGGCATGCAGGGTTTTGCCGATGCCACCTGGGATCTGGGATGTCTGGCGTATGTCTTCCGCCTGGCACCCGGCAAGGAAGGGGTTGTGTTCGGGCTTCACCTGATGCTGTTCGGCATCCGAGGCACCATCGGGCCGCTCCTGGGAACGGGACTGAACGGCGTGCTGCCCATTGAAGCGATTATTCTGGCGGCCAGCTTCTTCTGCCTGTGCGGGTTCCTGACCTTGGTGCTGGCCAAGGAAAAGGCGAAGGCTCCGGCAGAGCTGCAATCCATGTAAACCGGCGTTTAGCAAAAATGTATACCATCCGTTTTCATTCCCGTTCCGGCGAGTGTTGGTGTTGCCCAGAGCGGGATTTTGCTTTTGGAGGGCGCCTTTGTTGCTTTTTGGAGGCGGTCAAGGTATTGTAAGGACGAGAGATGTTACAGGGGGAACTGCTCATGGAGTTGAAGATAATGAACGCCCGCATGGAATTTTCCGAAGCGGACGGATATGTCGGCAAGGTGGCTTTTCTTGTGGAAGGCCATAAGGAGCCGTATGAAATTGTGCTGCACAGCAAAAAAGGAAAAGAATGGAGCTATGGCCTGTTCTTTCTGAACCAGTCCGGGGATGAGGATCAGATCCTTGAGGTGGAGGACTGGCTGGAAGAGGATGACGATGCCTATTACGGGCTGATTGAGGCGGCCAAGAAGACGCTGCCGGCGTCAGGAGGTTGATTATGTCCCATCCCGAACAGGCTTACTTGGATAAATTCTTCCCCAATGGGCATGAGCTGCCCCAGGACCGGCTGATTCCCGCTCTTCTGATGCAGAATGGCCGGACGGAGGTTATGTTTCTGGTCAAAGCGGGAGAGCCGCAGGCCGGGCTGCTTTCGCCGGAACGGGATGCGCTGGTGTCCCATACGGATATTTCGGTACAATTGATGGACACGCCGGACAAAAAAGGCGTTCCCGATCTGCGCATCGGCCTGGAGCTGACCTATCCCGACGCGGTGGTCCGGTTCCACGCGGTGATCACCGACGAAACCGGGCAGAAGCAGGCCACCCTGGCTACGGCGCTGCTTCAGGTGCGGAGACTCGCTTTCTTTTTTACCGACGCCGGCATGAGGTTCATTTCCTTCAAGGCCTTCGACTGGCAGCCGGAGGGAATGCCCCATCTGCAAAACATCATGACAGATATTAATCGTAAAGGAACGTGTACATGAGCGAAATGCCTTTTGCCTCGCTGGGGATTTCCCAGCCTTATATTAAGAAGCTGCGTGAAGAAGGAATCGTGGCGCCCACTCCCATTCAGGAGGCGGCGATTCCCATTCTGCTCACCGGCAAGGATCTGATTGCCCAGGCCCAGACAGGTACGGGAAAAACTCTGGCGTTTGCCCTTCCGCTTTTGGAGGGCTTCGATGCCGACTACCCCCATGTCCAGGGGCTGATTATTACCCCTACCCGGGAGCTGGCCCTGCAAATTACCGCCGAGCTGAAAAAGCTGGCCCCTCTGGCGGGAGCCCATATTCTGGCCGTATACGGCGGGCAGGATGTGGAGGCCCAAAGCCGGAAGCTGAAGGGCAGTCCGGCTATTGTAGTGTGTACGCCGGGACGGCTCTTGGACCATCTGCGCCGGGGCAATATCGATCTGGGCCGGGTGCGGAAGCTGGTGCTGGATGAAGCGGACCAAATGCTGCACATGGGCTTCCTGACGGATGTGGAGGCGATTATCCGCCGTCTGCCCAACGCCAGACAGACCATGCTGTTCTCCGCCACCATGCCTGACCAGGTGAAGGCGCTGGCCCGGAATTACATGAAGCAGCCGCAGGATGTGCGGATTCAGGGCAAGCAGGTGACGCTGGAGGAAATCCGCCAATTTGTGGTGGAAACCACGGACCGGGCCAAACAGGCCACCTTGTTCCGGATGCTGGAGGTTTACCAGCCGTTTCTGGCGGTGATCTTCTGTCGGACCAAAATCCGCGCCCGCAAGCTGACGGAGGCCATGCTGGACAAGGGCCTCAATGTGGACGAGCTGCACGGCGACCTGACCCAATCCAAGCGGGAGCAGGTAATGGAGCGTTTCCGCAAGGCGGATCTGCAATATCTGGTGGCCACGGATGTGGCGGCCCGGGGGTTGGACGTGGAGGGAGTCACCCATGTGTTCAATTATGACATTCCCTTGGACCCGGAATGGTATATTCACCGCATCGGCCGCACCGGCCGGGCCAAACAAACCGGCACTGCCATTACATTGGTGGCGCCCAAGGACCGCGGCCTGCTGGAGAAGATCGAGCGGGGCATTCATATGACCCTGAAGCGCCGGAGTATGGAGGAGTTCAACATCCAGGCGCTGGGGATCGACGAGGATTATGATCCGCTGGAGGGCAGAGGCGGCGGAGGCGGGCGCAAGCCGGGAGCCGACCGCGGCAGCGCGTCGCGTCCGGCCGGGCGCGGCAAAGGCGCGTGGAGCGGCGGCCGGAACGGCGGCGAGCGCGAGCACGCACCGCGGCGGGGCGGCA
>NZ_QMFA01000090.1 GCF_003285005.1 Paenibacillus sp. YN15
CCATATCAGAAAGTATAAAATCTTGAGGTGTAGAAGCCCTTTCTAAGAAATTTTGGTAAGATAGAGGCATGGAGACGAACCTGCTGAAACGAATCTTTTTGGAGAACTGGGATGAGTTCTCGGCTAAGCATAAGAAACGAATACGGCCCATTGTGGAAAAAGAAGTAAAGAAGTTCTTAGGATGTGGAGATCCGAAGAATGGTTTCAAGTTACTGGTTTGCGAAGGGTGCCATGATGTAAAGCGAGTCCCTTACCGATGTAAGGGACGGTTTTGCACGACTTGTTCGTGTGGTGAAACGGAGGAATGGAGCCGGATCATGGCAGAGGACGTATTCCAAGTGAATCATCGGCATATGATTTTTACGATAGATGAGGGATTGCGAGAGATCTTTCTAAAACATCGGGAAATGTTAAAGGAGTATATGGACGAGGCGGTACGAATTGTCCAGGAGCATTTTGAGCAAAAGCACAAAGTGCGGCCCGGAATCATTGCGGGATTACATACGTTTGGGTCGCGGTTAAACTTCAATCCACACGTGCATATGCTCGTGACGATGGGAGGAATGGCGAAGGACGGGAGTTGGAAGAACTACGACTATGTGCCCTTTCAAAAGCTGCGGAAGGCGTGGCAGACCGTAGTGCTGAAATTGATCCGCCGGACCTTGCCAGAAGAAGAAAAGAAGAAGATCCAACCGTTGTTGCAAAAAGCCTACTCTGAAAATGAGGAAGGCTTCTATGTGCATGCGCCGAAGCAGAAGGGGAACGTAAAGGCCCAACTGGGGTACATCGGCCGCTATATGCGAAGGCCGGCAATCGCGGTGGATCGGATCGTTTCGTATGACGGAGAGACGGTGGTGTTTGGGTACCACGATAAGACGGACGACACGGATAAAGAAGAACGCTTAAGCGTGGAAGAATTTATCTCGCGGCTGATTCGGCATATCCCGGATGAGCAATTTAAAGTGATCCGGCACTATGGGATCTATGCGCGGAGGGCAAAAAACATCTGCAAAGCGAAAGTAAAGGAGTGGCAGGAGAAGGTCAAGAAGACATGGGTCAAAGCGAAACAACTGATGCGGCGAAACTGGAGGGAGCGTCAGAAAGCGCAAACGGGAAAAGATCCAATGGTCTGTCCGAAATGCGAGTGTTATTATGAATACAAGGGAGAAGTCTGCCTGGAGGAAGGGAAACTACGGGTGAAGTATGCCTCCTGTAAGACTGCAAAAGCTGTGTTAGAAAGGATGATCTGCGATCTCACCGGTGTCGAAGAAGAGAAAACCAGCCAAGAAAAGAGCAAAGAAATCCCCCGTAAACCGAAGCAACCATCTTCTGAACAAGGAGATGGTCAACTATGTTTGTTTGCAGTGTCAGGAGGAAGAAGCCATTCCGCTAAAAGTGGTGCGTGACATGGACATGATGGATGATGGAGATCCGAGCGTTCCACCTCGATTTGCGTGTGAAGCATGCGGTGGAGAAATGCATCCCGAGTACTACAAGAGCCTACATGGGATCGAACACAGAATTTCCGATATTCTCCCAACGTAAAAAAGGACCGTCAGGGCGATGTTCCCTGACGGTTTTTCT
>NZ_QMFA01000091.1 GCF_003285005.1 Paenibacillus sp. YN15
GCTTCCTCGCTGTTAGCAGTTAATGCGCCTGTCAATACTGGGTAATATAAACCAGTACACGAGAGGTGTTTTCATATGTTTGCCGTCACATTTTCAGATGGACAAATGGAGGAGCTCCTTCACATTCCTGAACCATGGTATATTGATCAAATCCGGTTTGAGCTGGAATTGAAGCAGTTGGATGTTTATGTAAAGTTCCGCAAAGATGCTATGTTTACCTGTTCAGACTGTGGAGCGCCGTATCAACCGGTTAAAGATATTGCTGATCGTGACCGCACCTGGCGTCACCTTAACTTCTTTGAATACCCTTGCTATATCCATGCGGAGCTGCCCCGGACACATTGCGGCAAATGCAATCGCATCATGCGAGTAAACGTTCCGTGGGCGCTCGATAAACCCAAACATTACTTCACGCTTTACTTCGATGCGCTCATCATCAAGCTTGCAAAAGATATGCCGATGAATGCCGTCAGTCGATTGCTTGGCGAGCACGATACGCGGCTGTGGCGAATTCTTCACCATTACGTTGATAACGCAATCGCGGCACAAGACTTGTCTCACGTTACGAAGATTAGTACGGATGAAACATCGGCCAAACGCGGTCACAATTACATTACAATCTTCATGGATCCAGAGCAAAAGAACGTAATCTATGTGACCAAAGGGCGGGATTCCGGCACCTGGGCGGAATGCAAGAATCAACTGGAAGCCCACGGCGGGAAAGCTGATCATATCACAGAGGTCTGCATGGATATGTCTCCGGCGTTCATTAAAGGAGCCGAAGCAAACTTCCCTAAAGCGGCGATTACCTTTGATAAGTTTCATGTTATTCAGGCAGCTAATGAAGCCGTAGATGAAGTGCGTCGTCGGGAACGGAAAAGCAGCGCCATATTGAAAGACACACGATATCTATGGCTCAAAAACCCTGACAACCTGACGGATTCTCAAAAGGAAACGATGGCTAAACTCAAGGATTGTGACTTGGATACTGCAAAAGCATACCGAATGCGATTAATCTTGCAGGAGATCTACCGCTATCCAGCCTCGATTGCACCTGCGGTACTCCAAGACTGGATTCAGTGGGGCTTGCGCTGTCGTCTTGCGCCCATGGTAGAGGTCGCTAAAATGCTGCAGAAGCATTATGACGGCGTCATCCAGTGGTTTAAGTCGAAACTGAATAATGGTTTACTTGAAGGCATAAACAGTCTGTTTCAGGCTGCTAAGCGAAAGGCCCGAGGTTACCGCACTGAGAAGAACATCATCGCGATGGTTTACGTCCTTGCCGGCAAGCTCAATTTCGCCCTGAAATAAGAAAAGAATTGGCAACAGCATGGAGCCACGCATCGCTCGCACCTGAACCAATTCCCTTGTCCAGCCACCAGTGTGCCCAACTAAGGCTCTGTTTATGCCACAACAGAAGGTGAACGCGGAGCGAAGCATCTATACCAATTCCCTTGTCCGATTTTCAAAGGTTTTAATGACTACTAACTGCTGTTTGCATCGCTAACGGCGAAGAGCC
>NZ_QMFA01000092.1 GCF_003285005.1 Paenibacillus sp. YN15
CACTAGCGTTGCATCTACCGTCCCATGAGAGGCGTTCTCAATAGCCGAACCAAATAGACCAAATATTCAGACTACATGTTTAGGTCACAATGCCAAACGGTCAACACTTCCTTAGAAGGTTACCGTCATATACTAATTTTTGGGTGGTTTATTCAGTTTCTACCTTTTCTTCTTCGACGGTTTGACGATGACCCCTTCTTGTGGCTTGGGCTGCTGAAGTGGAGGTCGCTCCCCTTTTCGTCGTCCCTGGCTACTTCGAGTTGGAGAACGCTGGATCTCCTGTTGCCATGCTTCCACGGTTTTCGTGCTGTACAGACGCAAGAGCCTGATTAGGTTACACAGCGATTGCCTCTTTCCGGTTTCCAGCCATAAGAGGTAGCTCACACCGTACGCCACCAATGCCAGAAAAATGTGGTTCCATACTCCTTCCGGCTGGTGACTGTACAAGGTGGCCACCTTCAGATGCTGCTTGATCCATTTGAAGAACAGCTCAATGAGCCAGCGTTGCCGGTAGATGTTCGCAATTTCTGTGGCACTGTGCTCCCAAAGGGTGGTCGCTAGCCGAAATAGTCTGCCCTGTTCATCCACAAATTCCACTAACCGGACTGGAGAGGCCATGGTGGTCGTAGCATTTTTCCCCAGCACTACCGTGGCATCCCGAAGAATGAAACTTCCCTCGGGACACTCCCTCTCCTCTATGACGGTGGCATGATGATGGTTGTGCAGGCGAACGACAAACGACAAGCCGTCATCCACCCACTTTTGCATCCGTTTGTAGCACACAAAGCCACGGTCCATCACATACGTGACATCCGGGTCCACGACCAGCACATCGGATCCCTCATAATCACTGGTGTTGCCGGTGGAGGGAACAATTTTGTCGGGATAGGCGGTATATTCATCCACGACCCGCAAGCGGGTATGAATCTTGACTCCGCTTCGTGCCCGCGTCACGTAGGCCCAGTCTGCCAGTTGAAAGGGCAGGTGAATATGGGTAGCATCGACGAGAGCTAAAGTGCCGGGCGGAAGCGGTCGGGACGAGGTTCGCTGGGTGATGGACTGCACCACGTAGCGGAACAAGGCTTCGGTGACCGCAACGGGAAGCTGCTGCATAGTCCGACTTAATTGGGAGGCACTGACCGAAGTGACTCCACACGCGGATTGGATAAGGGTATCACTGCGAATCGCATACTCGATGGTGCGAAGATTGGACCAACCAAACAACTGAGCGGCGAGAAAGATTTTCAGCACCCGATCCGCGGTCAGCTTATGTTTGCGGTAATCGAACAGAGGGAGTTCGAGGTCCTCTAACGGAAGAAACGAAAAACATTGACGGATAACGGATGAATCCTGTACACTCAAAATAGTCGTCTCCTTTTGTGGGTGTACAAGGGTAACCTTCTACACGTAACATTAGGAGATTTTTTTCGTTTTGGCTACTCTTTTTTTATTCTCATGTACACGGATTTCCCGTGGTAAGCTCGATGCAACGCTAGTG
>NZ_QMFA01000093.1 GCF_003285005.1 Paenibacillus sp. YN15
ACCTGTAAAATTCATATGAATTTACATGGAAAAACCATAAAAAAACTCCTATTGTAGAGAGAGGCACGTTATCCATCTCTCCACAAAGGAGTCACCTATGGATAACATACCGAATGAAACCGTCATTTGTCAATGCTTACGCTTGCTTGACCTTGAAGAATATCGTTCTTGGTTTGTCGATCATCGTTCTCAAAAACTGTTCAGCGGCGCCGCGATCCAGCTTTTTGTGGAATCGCAACTGTGCCAGCGCCAGTCCTTTGACGAAATGGCAGAGCATTTGAACGCCAACTCCGCCCTCCAGCGCTTGACCGGTTTGGAGAGCATCAGCGCTTCTCAACTGTCCCGCAAACTCAAAGCCCTGGATACGGCTTCCTTGCAAGATCTCTTTGTTCATCTGGTCAGCCGCATTCAGGCACTCCAGCCGGAGGCACACGGGTTAAAAAAACGGATCGGCGTGCTGCATCTCATTGATTCCACCAAGCTGACCTTGCCTCCTATCCTGAGCAGATGGGCCTTCTGCTCCCAAACCAACTGCGGGATTAAAATGCACACCCGCTTTGTGGTCGGTAGTCCCGAAGCCATGTATCCGGATCGGATCATCGCTTCCACCCAGGATGTGAGCGACCACGAAGTCGTGTTGGAATTGGCTGTGGATCAAGAGGCGACCCACATCATGGATCGGGGCTANAATCATCGCCTCTACCCAAGATGTAAGCGACCACGAAGTCGTGTTGGAATTGGCTGTGGATCAAGAGGCGACCCACATCATGGATCGGGGCTACCCCAAGTACGAACACTTGGAGCAGTGGGTGAAAAACAAGATCCGCTTTGTGATTCGCGTCAAGGAAAACAGCCGGTTGAAGATCCTCACCACCCGGGACATTCCGGTACGGGCCACACGCATTCGGCTCGATGCCGATGTTCAATTGCCCGACCGCGACGTGGTGGTGCGGCTGGTGGAGTTTGAGGATGAACAGAACCGGCGCTACCGGGTGGTCACCAACCGATGGGACGTATCGGCACAGGACATCGCTCAGATGTACCGCAACCGATGGCTGATCGAACTGTTTTTCAAATGGATCAAGCAGCATCTGCGGCTGGTGCATGTGTATGGATACACGGAAGCCTCCATTTGCAACCAACTGTACCTCGCCTTAATCGCGTATGCGGTCTGCTTGATCGTGAAGCTGGAGCAACAAGCCTCCCAGAGCATCTGGAAACTCCTGCAGCTGATCCGGATTTATGCCGATGCCCCGTGGAAGAAGTGGATGGCAGCCGTGAATCGAAAGCCCAGTCGAAGCTCCAAAGGAAGACAAAAGAAAAAGGGACGACGACCGCAAGTACCCAAGAAGTCACAGAAGCCCAAGAAAGTGATTAGCCCAAAATTAGGATAATTCCCTTTTTTT
>NZ_QMFA01000094.1 GCF_003285005.1 Paenibacillus sp. YN15
TCGTCGAAGAGTAACATAAAAGAAGGACATCGAGCCTTTAGAGAGAAATTGTCGTTTACCAGACCACAATTTCCAAGATAAAGGAGATGTCCCACTCTCATGGTATCCCTCTACCTGCCGCTCGTCAAGTTCATTTTGGCTCTGAAATTAGAATTTTCCAAACCGCAGCTCGGTCATCTGTTTACCCTCGTCCATGGCATCATTCTCTGCGCCGGACGAAAGAATATCACGCAAGTCCAACAGGCCGCCAAGAGTAACCGTCATCTCAGCAGCACGACGAATTTCTTGAATCATGCTCCTTGGTGCGTCAATCGCATGCAACGACGGCGGATGGACATGATCCTGAATCGAATCCGGACCAAAAGAGCGAAACAGGGAGAACGCCGCAACCTGGTGTTTCTCATTGTCGATGATACGTGCTGCAAGAAAGATCCCTCCACCAAGAAAATGGAGGCGCTGAGCTTTCAGTATTCTCATGAAGCAGGGAAGTCCGTCTGGTGTCACTGTCTAGTGACCGCTCATGTGGTTGCCAACGGTTGCTCCTATGCCTGGGATTATCGTCCCTACTACCAGGAGGCCTATTGTCAAGCTCAACGCATCCCTTTCAAAAGCAAGAATGACTTGGCCTTGGAGATCATCGAAGCTTTTCCTGCTTCGGAGGAGGAACAGGTCTATGTTCTCATGGATAGCTGGTACACTAGCGAGAAAGTCATCAACGCCTGCAACCGCAAAGGATTTCATGTGATCGCCGCGGTGAAAACCAATCGCCGGATTCGCCCGGCAGGGGTATCTATCCCCATGGATGAGTTCGCTGAACAGTACATCCGACAGTCTGACCTTCGCTTAGTTACGGTGGAGGGTCAAGGAAAGTACTGGGTCTACCCGTATGAAGGACCGGTCAGCGAAATCGAAAACGTCAAGCTGCTGCTGTCCTGGAAGGACGCGTATACCGCTTCGAGCAAACCGCAGGTTTGTCTCTTGTGTACGGATGTATCGCTGGATCTCGTTACCATTCAGAGCTATTATCACGTACGCTGGAACATCGAAACCGGGTACCGATACTTCAAGGAACTGCTGGGCTTTGACCACTATCAGTTGCTTTCGTTTACGGGCATCCAGCGTTTTTGGGCGATCCAGTTTCTGACGCAAAACTTTCTGGAGTCGCAGCGGCAGGAATGGATGGAGCAGCAAGCGGACCTAACTCTTGGGGATGTAGTCCGCCGAATTCGAGACGAGTATTTGGGGCAGATCATCGTCTATGTGTATCAGCAGGCCTTGGAGAAAAAACCTCTTTTCGACATTCTCAAGCTGCTCCGCCTCTCTGCCTAAAGCGTCGTTTGCCCGAATGCACTACGCGTGTGCCCATTTAGGGGGCGTTCATGCTAAATTCGCAACACTCAAGT
>NZ_QMFA01000095.1 GCF_003285005.1 Paenibacillus sp. YN15
CCCCAGTAAACGGCGGCCGTAACTATAACGGTCCTAAGGTAGCGAAATTCCTTGTCAGGTAAATTCTGACCCGCACGAATGGCGTAACGACTTGGGCGCTGTCTCAACGAGAGATCCGGTGAAATTTTAATACCTGTGAAGATGCAGGTTACCCGCGACAAGACGGAAAGACCCCATGGAGCTTTACTGCAGCTTGATATTGGATTTGGGTACGATCTGTACAGGATAGGTGGGAGCCTGAGAAGCCGGAGCGCCAGCTTCGGTGGAGGCGCCGTTGGGATACCACCCTGATCGTATCTAGATTCTAACCTCTACCCCTGAAGCGGGGTAAGGGACCGTGTCAGGCGGGCAGTTTGACTGGGGCGGTCGCCTCCTAAAGAGTAACGGAGGCGCCCAAAGGTTCCCTCAGAATGGTTGGAAATCATTCGCAGAGTGCAAAGGCAAAAGGGAGCTTGACTGCAAGACTTACAAGTCGAGCAGGGACGAAAGTCGGGCTTAGTGATCCGGTGGTGCCGAATGGAAGGGCCATCGCTCAACGGATAAAAGCTACCCTGGGGATAACAGGCTTATCTCCCCCAAGAGTCCACATCGACGGGGAGGTTTGGCACCTCGATGTCGGCTCATCGCATCCTGGGGCTGAAGTAGGTCCCAAGGGTTGGGCTGTTCGCCCATTAAAGCGGTACGCGAGCTGGGTTCAGAACGTCGTGAGACAGTTCGGTCCCTATCTGTCGCGGGCGCAGGAAATTTGAGAGGAGCTGTCCTTAGTACGAGAGGACCGGGATGGACGCACCGCTGGTGTACCAGTTGTTCCGCCAGGAGCACAGCTGGGTAGCTACGTGCGGACGGGATAAGCGCTGAAAGCATCTAAGCGTGAAGCCCCCCTCAAGATGAGATTTCCCAATTCAGTAAGACCCCTTGAAGACGACAAGGTAGATAGGTTCGGGGTGGAAGTGTGGCAACACATGGAGCTGACGAATACTAATCGGTCGAGGGCTTAACCTAAAATCCCACCAAAGTGAAGAGGATGCTGACGAAGCGGATTCCGAATACTTTGGCGGGGCCCATAAGACTCAAGCAAAATACTTTCGTTCGCACGTTTCGCATCCGGTTTTCAGGGCGCAAGTTCTGCAATCCATATGGGGCCTTAGCTCAGCTGGGAGAGCGCATCGCTGGCAGCGATGAGGTCAGGGGTTCGATCCCCCTAGGCTCCATTTATATGGCCCGTTGGTCAAGTGGTTAAGACACCTCCCTTTCACGGAGGTAACAGGGGTTCGAGTCCCCTAC
>NZ_QMFA01000096.1 GCF_003285005.1 Paenibacillus sp. YN15
CCGGGAATGGAGCGCAGCAGCGTAGCGGCGGGCAAGCCGCTCAAGATGCGCTCAATGGCCTTGTCCAGGTCCTTGACCTGTGCCTGGATGGCCCGGATCGATTGGATCGACGTGCCCAGGACGAGATCAATGGAGTCCTCCATGCATTTGGACAGCCGGTACGAGGCTCTGGCGGCCTTCTGAATGCAGAGGGCGACATGCTCCGGATTGGGGAACCGGTTGCGTCCCTTCTCCTTGAGGTAGTCGGCTAACTCGGCTACCTCCATGGCTCCGATTTCGTCGAGACTGTACTTCTCAAGCAACAGTTCCATGATGGCATGGCCGAACACGGAGCTCTCCACTTCAGTTCCGAAGGCACTGCATTTGTAAAACAGGTTTTGCAGGAAGTACTGCTTCTCCCGCGTGAGATTGTGAACCAGATGGAAGCGCATGCGAGTCAAGCGTTGTAAGGCAATGTATTGCTCTTGCATGACGACGGTCATGGGGAGGCGACCGAAACGGAGCCGGTCGGCAATGAGCCAAGCATCAATCCGGTCCGTCTTGTCCAGGTCCACATAAGCTTCCTTGAATTTGTTGATGAGCTTCGGATTAATGGTGAAGACCTTGGTCTTGCGCTTGGCTAACGCAGCATCCTCATGCAGGAACATGGCCGGATGCCAGCTGTAGACGGAGGTGGCCTCCAGTCCAATATGGATGTCCGAGACGAGCAGCTTGTCCGAGGCGGCGACAATGCGGTCGCGCACATGCTGGGCGCCGGTCAGATTGTTATCCACGGTAAAGGATTGGTGGGTCTCTCCATCCGCCGTCATGATACACACTTTCATATCTTGGGAGCTCACGTCTATTCCGACAAACAGCTTCAAAAGGGATTCCTCCTTTCTGTGGGGATTCAGGGGAAATGGACTTCTCGGGATGCCTCCAGCGCGCTCGCCGATCAATCACCCTCGCGTATGAGAACTCACCTCGGTCCATGAGCTGCCCCGGAGCTGCTAACTTCGGGCATGGGCTGCCGAAGGGAACGGCCAGCGGGTAAGAAGTGCCGCGCGAGTGCCGGAGAAACAGACTTTTGTAGTAGTCGAGCTACAGGAGAGAGAAGAATTGCCCCGAATGAACCCTTACTCTTCATTGTCTGGAGGCATCACGAAAAGTCCAGTCCCGATTTGAATCGTTCAAACTATTTTCAAAGATCAAGCTGGAAATTCTGAAGGCGGCCGCCAGTACCCTAGGGTACTGGAAATCGGTTCAAGACAACCTTCAAGAAATACTATACGAG
>NZ_QMFA01000097.1 GCF_003285005.1 Paenibacillus sp. YN15
ATGTCGTGCAATAATAGTTATACGACATCCAACGGAGATTGATAGAGATTTTTGTAATTTTATTGCTACATATTGGTTAATTATAGGTTTTTTTAAAGGATATATCAACACAAAAAAACAAATTGCAGCCTTTTTTCTAAGGTTCTGATTTATTTGTCATGAATCAACAGACAATCCTCGACATAATCCGGGGCGGCTTTTTCAATCTGTTCGACTGTGTGCAAATATCGCTGTGTCGTATTGATATGAGAATGCCCCAATGTATTTTGAACTTGCTGGAGGGTTGCGCCGCTCAGTAGTGCAAGGGTAGCATTGGTATGCCTCAGCCAGTGGGGCGTAGGTTTCTTGGAATGGAAGCACCGGTTGGCAGCAGCTTGAATGATCCGTTCCACCTGTCTGGAGGAAATGGGGAATACATGGTCCGTATCCGCGGCTGCCCCTTTTTCCGACAGGCCTTTTTTATATTCCTCCAGCAAAGACCATAGTTTTCTCGGCACCTTCACCTGCCGTTGCTTTCCCCCTTTTCCCTTCTCCACGCTCAGCCAAACGGATATATTCAGCGGATCGGGTTGGAAATTTCTCCATTGGATCGCCACCAGTTCGGATACCCGCAAACCCAGCATAACCAGGGACAATACGATCAGATAGTTCCGTTTCCCCCCCAATTTCAGGTGATTCAGCAGGATCAGCACCTCTTCCTGGGTCAGATAGCGTTTGGTGCTGGTTACCGGAATACTGGGAATTTTCACGGCTGTTGCCGGGTTTTGCGGGAAGAGTCCGATGTTGGGATCGCTTCCCCATTTGTATAAGGATTTCAGCGGCGCGATTAAAGCGGAGATGCTGGCAGGCGCCAGCGGCTGGCCCGAATAGCTGCAATACCCCTTCGCCAACCCCATTTTGAAAGCCTCTATATCCTTCCAATTTACCTGGGCCAAGCGCTTGTTTCTGATAAACCCGCGGAACAGCATAAAGGCTCTCCGGTAATTGCGGGCCGTCTGCGGCAAATGCCCATGTACGGCGAGGTATAAATCAATGATCTGTTCATCATCCAGTTCCCCTTCATTGTTCGTGATTTTCGCCATTTCTATAATCCCGGAATCTCTCCTCATGTCTAACATTATAGTAATTTATTACACTCCTTTTCGTGGATGTCGTATAACTATTATTGCACGACAT
>NZ_QMFA01000098.1 GCF_003285005.1 Paenibacillus sp. YN15
CACCACCCGCATAGCAGGTGGTTTTTTGTTTCCCACGCTTCGCGTGCTCAACCGGCTAAAGCCATAACAAAAAAACGGCATCTCTGCCGTTTGTGTGTGTTGTTGGATGGCCTTCACTGCTCATTTTTGCAGTCTCCATTCTTATTTTTATAGTATTCTAAAGCTTCCTCAACCTTAATACCATCGATTGTCATGCCTGTTAAGTCGCAATTTTCAAGCTCACAGTCCTTAAAATTTACACTTGCGAATTTACTCCGTTCAAGGTTTGTATAACGAAAATCACAGTCGCCCATATATGAACTGTAAAACCTGCTTCTTTCCATTCCGGTGGCGTATATTAGCGCCTCAGCAAAATATATGTCAGTAAACCGGCATTTATAAAGCATACCATCGTAAAAATCCCATGATGAATAGATGGAGAAACGGTGACAAATGTCGTTCATGGAACCGTCAAGTATGGCAAAACGGTACCTGCTGCTGTTGTATACCTCATCGTGGGGTTTCATCATTTTAATATATTGATTACGATCATTCGCATTGGTATAAAACCCGAATCCATTGTCCTCCAAGAATTGTTGTTTTTTCATCTCACAGTCGTGATAGCAATATCTGTTGTCATTGCCGATGGTTAAGAATATCATTCAGCATAAAATATCGGGTTGCTTTTGTTTCAGCAGTTCAAACACATACACGTTGATATCGGGTTCCTGATAGGCAATATTGCGAATAATCATGGATTTGCACCCAGCGTAGGCAAGGTTGACTGTACCGATACATTCGCCGTCCTGCATGATTTTATAGAAACGTGTACAGTCGGGCATATCAAGCTGGCTTTTAAAACTGAAATAGCTCAGAAGCTCATCTATCTCTGCTGTGTTCACATAGCAGCGTTTGACGACTTCCGTCACCTCGTCAATATCAGCCATTGTCATCGGTTCCAGCGATAAATCAATGCCCGTCATATCAACAATCGGTTCCGGCGACGTTTCCATAGCAATCTCTCTGACCGGTTCGGTGAAAACCGTTTGCAGAGCGGATTTCAGTTCTTCCGATTCAGTGCTATGGGTTGTATCCAAATATTTGTTACTACTTAGGTCATAGCAAAACAGGAGTGCCGGAAAAGGCAAGAGACAAGGAAGAAAGGAC